>JAYKIL010000001.1:0-62259 GCA_035284745.1 Candidatus Sericytochromatia bacterium
CGCACCGCAGTGAGCGTGGCCTGTTTGCCGCAACGCCGGTGATGGGCCAGCAATGCCTCAAGATTCACATTCGCCACACCATCACCGTACGTGAAAAAGAAGGGACCCTCAGAAAGATATGGGGCCATTCGGCGCAAACGCCCCCCCGTATTCGTTTTCAAGCCGGTGTCTAGCAGATGCAGCGTCCAATCTTCTATTTCGCCCGCCTGAGGCGTCATCGTACCTGCCCGCAAGCCCAAAGAAAATGAGCGCCCCAGGGTTTGATAGTCGACAAAATAGCGCTTCACATACTCGCTTTTGTAGCCCAGGGCCAGGCAAAATTCGCGATGCCCGAAACGGTCGAAGTGCTTCAGGATGTGCCACAGAATGGGGCGATCGCCGATGGGCAACATCGGCTTGGGAACCAATTCTGTTTCTTCGCTGAGCCGAGAGCCCATTCCCCCGGCCAGAATCGCGACCTTCACGTGTCTTTGACCCCTTTTTCCGTCTTAGCCCCCGTGTTGAACAAAATCTCGCACCTGAGCGACGACATAATCAACCATTTCGAGCGTCATACCCGGCCAAACCCCCACAAAAATGGTGTCTCGCATAATGCGGTCAGAAACCTCAAGGTTTCCGTAGACGCGACGTGGGATGTTCATAAACCCGGGCTGGCGCAAGATGTTCCCTCCAAAGACCTGACGCGTCTCTATTTTAGACGCCTGGAGATGTGCCACCAAACGCCGACAGTCAAGTCCTTCACGAACAGTCAGCGGAAAACCAAACGGCGAGGGGTCGGCCTGTGGAAACACGCGAGGCAGAATGAGGGCATCCGCCACGTCCGCCAGACCCTCTTGATAGCGCCTGAAATTTCGCTGCCTGAGAGCGGTCACCTGCTCAAGGCGGGCCAACTGCGCTACCCCGATCGCCGCTTGCATGTCCGTGGCTTTCAAATTGTAGCCGTGATTCGAGTAGATGTATTTGTGATCATACCCCGCAGGCAGATCGCCCATTTGCCAGCCAAAACGGTTGCGGCACGTGTCCGAAACGCCCGGATCGCACCAACAATCACGCCCCCAATCGCGCAAGGAGCGCAACACCTTGCGCAAACGGGGATGGTTCACGACCACAGCCCCGCCTTCCCCGGTGGTAATGTGGTGCGCCGGAAAAAAGCTCAGCGACGACATCGCGCCGAACGATCCCACAATTTTGCCATTCCAGCGTCCGCCCAGGGCATCACACCCATCTTCCAGCAGCCAGAGGTTGTGTTCCCGCGCCACCGCCTGTAACGCATCCAAGTGGGCGGGCAAACCAACCGTATGAGGAATGAACATCGCCCGGGTCCGCGGCCCCACCGCCGCGGCGACAGCCTCTGCATTCACATTGTAAGTATCGAGTTCGCAATCAACAAACACAGGCACCAGGCCATTTTGCAAGATGGGCGTCAAGGTGGTAGGAAAAGTAACCGCCGGCGTGATCACCTCATCCCCAGGCTGCAAGGCGGGGGGGTCGTCCCCGCGCAACAGGCGAGGGGTTTCAATCGCGCACAGGGCGGACACCATCAACAAGTTTGCGGAGGAACCCGAATTCACGAAGGCGCAATCGTGCGCCTGAAAAAGGTCGCGCAGACCCGCCTCAAAGCGCGCCGCATAGGGGCCTGCCGTCAGCCAGAAATCCAGGCTGCTGTCCACCAGGTTCAGCATGTCGCTGGCGTCATACCAACGCCCCGCATAGGGCACGGCACTGACCCCAGGCGTAAACGGCGGTTTAGCATGTGCCGCGGCGTGATATCGCTCAACCAACGACAGGATATCGGCCTTTAATTGCTCCGGGGTTTCAATCACGCCATTCGCGACCTTTCACGGCCGTATTATGACATATCAAACTCGCCCGTGGGGCCCGCAGGGGCTCGGGTGCGTGGTATTGTAGGGCAAACTTTGCCAAGGAGGACGCTCACGCATGAGATTTGCCCATCCATTCTTGACGCTGCTGCTTGCCAGCGCCCTGCTCGCCCCCACCACCGACGCCAAACCCTTGGCTACACGCCGCACAACGGCCAGCCACCGCCTGCCGTCTGAAGTGCCTCAGCTCAAAACCCATCAAACGAGTTCGGGGGCGCTCACAACCTTCACCCTTAAGAATGGCTTGCAAGTGATTCTCAAAGAGAACCGTGCCGCTCCCGTTGTGAGTTGGGTGGTCACCTACAAAGTGGGCAGTCGAAATGAGCCAGTGGGAGCGACCGGATCAGCCCACCTGCTTGAGCATATGCTGTTCAAGGGAACCAAGACCTTGGGCAAAGGCCAAATAGCCCAACTTCTGGGACGGAACGGGGCTGATATGAATGCCAGCACGTGGACAGACTGGACCAACTATTACCAAACATACGCCTCTCATCGTTTAGAACTGGGACTCATGGTCGAAGCGGCGCGCATGCGCGATGCCCTCATTCTCGATTCAGAACGCCAAAGCGAAATGACCGTGGTGCGCAACGAGCTCGAACGGGGGGAGAGCAGCCCATCACGCATGCTCTACCAACAGCTGACAAGTACCGCCTATCGCTCCCACCCCTACAGTCATCCTGTCATCGGCTGGCGCTCTGATGTCGAAAATGTACCGACCCGCGAATTGAAGCGGTTCTACGATACTTATTATCAGCCTAACAACGCGGTGGCTGTTCTGGTCGGAGACTTCGATACCCAAGAAGCGGCCCGCATGATTGCAAAATATTTCAGTCATTTCGCCCCGGGAAAAACACCTCCAGCGGTGCACACGACGGAAGAACCCCAAGACGGGGAACGACGCTTTGAAATCAGACGGCGAGGCGAAACGAATCTGTTGCAGATGGCGTGGCATATTCCGGCCGTCTCGCACCCAGACATTGCTCCTATGCTGGTTCTTGATGCGATTTTATCAACGGGCGTGACGGGACGTTTGTATCAGGCATTGGTCGAGAAAGAGAAGGCGCTGTCGGCGTGGAGTGATGTCGGTCTGCAACGTGATCCCTCCCTCTTCCGCTTGGGTGCCAGTTTAAAGCCGGGGGCCTCGCACGCCGACGTGGAGGCCGCCTTGTTGGCTGAGGTGGAAACACTGAAGACAACACCCGTAGCAGAGGCAGAACTTTCAAAAGCAAAGGCCCAAGCGCGGGCAGCCAATGTCTACGAAAACGAAGGAACGACGGGGCTTGCCAAAAGCCTGGGATACTTCGCAGCCATTGATACGTGGGAGCGTAATTTTACGCTGCTCGAAGAGATGGAGCGCACAACAGCCGCCGACATTCAACGGGTCGCTCAAAAGTATCTGGTCCCCCATCAACGCAGCGTGGGCTGGTATGTCGCGACAGCGGACGGTCCGTTGCCACCTCGCCCCAAGAACCTGGGGGGAGGCACCGCCACGGCCAACGAAGGGCGGGTCAAAGCCGCTCCTTTGTTCGACTTTGAAAAACGCCCCAGTGCGGCACGCACACTCACAACGCCGGTGAGAAAAGTGCTCAAGAACGGCTTGAACGTCATCGTGCTCGAAAACCCGGGTTCGCAGTCTGTGGCCCTGAGCGGGCATCTGTGGGCCGGCCAGTTGCACGAACCGGCCAAAAAAGATGGGGTGGCCGCAGCGGTCGCGGCGCTGCTCGATACGGGCACAGCCAAACGGAGTAAGTTGCAATTGGCCGGTGATCTGGAGCGAATCTCCGCGTCGTTGAGCTATTCAGGGGGAGGACACCTCACGGATATCAGCGGCAAAGCTTTGGCGGGAGACCTTGATACACTGCTCACCGCACTCGCTGAAACGTTGAAAGCGCCGACCTTTCCAGACGAGGAACTAAAAAAGCTTAAAACTCGCTGGATCGCCTCGCTGAAACAAGCTGAGGATCAGCCCGGCACACGGGTTGAAAGAGCTTTTGGTCAGGCCATTTACCCGGAAGGGCACCCGTATCGCCCGAAACAGCCAGAAGTCAGGGTGGCCGCCATTGAGGGCCTACAGCGTGCCGATCTGCTGAACTTCCACCGGGAATTCTATGGGCCCAACACCACCACCCTGGTTCTGGCCGGACGCGTGAAGGCCAGCGAGGTGTTCCAGAAATTGGAAAACCTGTTTGCTGATTGGCACCCTGCCACATTGAGAAAACCCGTCGTCCGCCCCGCGACCCCAGAAAAGCCTGGTCGCATCGTGGTCTCGATGCCAGACAAAACCAATGTCGAGGTCCGAATCGGGCACGCCACACCGCTCACACGTCACCAGAAGGACTACCACGCCGCCCAATTGGGCAACTATATATTGGGCGGTGATCCCCTGAGCAGTCGTCTGGGAATGCGTCTGCGTGACGAACTGGGCCTAACCTATGGCACTTTTTCAGTCCTGCGCGGTGGTCACGGGCCGGGTCCTTGGTGGGCTTCTCTGACCGTAAACCCAGCCAACCTGGCCCAGGGGTTGACCGAATTAAATACCGTGGTCCACCGTCTGATTCAGGCCGGCGTCACCGACGAGGAACTCACATTCGCCAAATCCGCCTTCGTAGGCTCACAAGCCGTCGGGCTCGCAACCAATGAAGGCATGGCAGCCTCGCTCGACGTCATCGCCCAACACGAACTGGGGCTCGACTACTGGGGGCGTTATCCGGGCTTGATTGAGGGCGTCAAAAAACAGGCTGTCAACGCGGCACTGAGGCGTTACGTGCGCCCCAATGCCGCCCACACCATTCTCGTGGGGCCCTTGCCAGAGGACCCCACGCGGTGAAAGAGAGACCGGGTGCGAATAAATTGCTCGCCCGGGGCCTGACGGTCATCGCAGCCATGGGCGCGGCCATTGCCTTCGGGGCCATCGCCGCCGCCCGCGGAGAGGCCGTGAACGCCCTGTGGTTGCTCGTGGCAGCATTGTGCACATACACCATTGGTTACCGGGTCTACAGCCGTTTTCTTTCCACCCACATCTTCAAATTGGATGCCGAAAGGCGCACCCCGGCCCACCGTTTGGAAAACGGCCGAGACTTTGTGCCCACACGCCGATTTGTCCTGTTTGGACATCACTTTGCGGCGATTGCAGGTGCGGGGCCTTTGGTGGGTCCGATATTGGCTGCTCAATTCGGCTATCTCCCGGGGCTTTTGTGGATTCTTGTTGGGGTTGTGCTGGGCGGTGCTGTTCAGGACTTCATCATCTTGGTGGGCTCTATGCGGCGAAATGGCCGCAGCCTCGGCCAAATGGCGAAAGACGAACTGGGTCCCCTGGCAGGTTTTATTACGCTCGCTGCAGTGCTTGCCATTATGGTGATCCTGCTGGCCGTTTTGGCCTTGGTGGTCGTGAAGGCTCTGGCCCAAAGCCCGTGGGGAACCTTCACGCTGAGCGCGACCATCCCCATTGCCCTTCTGGTGGGCCTGTACATGCGAATCTTGCGCCCTGGTAAGGTGTTGGAGGGCTCCCTGGTCGGAGTGGGAATGCTGGGGCTGGCCTTGGTCGGGGGAAATTGGGTGGCAGACCACCCTGCATGGGCCGCGATGTTCACCGTGGCCCCCACCACGCTGGCCATCGCGCTGATGATTTATGGCTTTGCCGCCTCCGTTTTGCCCGTTTGGTTGCTGTTGGCCCCGCGCGACTATCTCAGCACCTTTGTGAAGGTCGGCACTGTCGCTTTGATGGCGGTCGGTTTGCTTCTGACCGCCCCCGCACTGCACCTTCCTCCTATCACTTCGTTCATTGATGGCAGCGGCCCAGTGGTCGCCGGTGCGTTATTCCCGTTTTGTTTCATTACCATTGCATGCGGTGCCATCAGCGGTTTTCACGCCCTGGTGTCGTCAGGGACCACCCCTAAATTGCTCGACCGCGAAACTGATGCACGGGCTGTGGGCTATGGCGCGATGCTGATGGAGTCTTTTGTGGCGGTGATGGCGCTGGTGGCCGCAAGCATTCTTGAACCCGGGGTCTACTTTGCCATCAACGCCCCAGCGGCCCTGATGGGAACAACCCCCGCGGCAGTGACTTCGACCGTGGCGACATGGGGCTTTTCCTTGCCGCCCGGCCACATGGAACAATTAGCGGCTCAGGTCGGTGAGCCGTCGCTCTACCACCGAACAGGGGGCGCCCCCACCTTTGCCCTCGGAATGGCGCAGGTGTTTTCAGGGATCATGGGGGGATCGGGAATGATGGGCTTCTGGTACCACTTTGCCATTATGTTTGAGGCCTTGTTTATTCTAACCACCTTGGATGCGGGTACTCGCGTGGGACGTTTTATGCTGCAAGATTTACTCGGGCATCTCTGGAAGCCGTTGGGAGAAACCAGCTGGTATCCCAGCGCCGTTCTGACCTCTGGGTTGGTGGTTTTGGGCTGGGGCTACTTTCTCTACCAAGGAGTGGTTGATCCCTTAGGGGGTATCAACACGCTGTGGCCTCTGTTTGGAATCGCCAACCAACTGCTCGCCGCCATCGCCCTGTGTGTCGGAACGACGTTTCTTTTCAAGGCGGGTCAGGCCCGCTTTGCCTGGATCACTGGGCTCCCCCTGATGTGGCTTTGCGTCGTATGCTTTTGGGCAGGTTTTGAGAAAATATGCTCAGCCAACCCGCGCATCGGCTTTTTAGCGCACCGCGCACTGCTTGAAACACGTTTAAACGCCGGGTTGATTGAATCCACCCAGGCAGAAGCCACCCGTGTTCTGATGCGCAACGATATTATCAACACAGGAATGACGGCCCTGTTTTTAGGGTTAACCGCCTTGCTCTTGTTGTTATCTATCCGCCTGTGGCTGCGCATCGTGCGGGGGCAAGCCACCCCCCCCCACTCTGAAACCATACCGGACTACCACACCACGGCAGCGGGAGTCGGATCTTGTTAAAAGCGCTTGGCACAGGGGCCCTGACATCGCTTCGTTTCATCTGGCGCCTGATGAAAGATATTTCGGGCGAGACCTCCCTGGAGAACAAGCTTCATCATTCATGCCATTGTCAAAAAGAGGCCGTAAAAAAAGCCTGGACAGAGCAATTCGGAGGAATCCACCGCTGCTGCTGAATGCCGTTATGACGTGATAGAACCGCTGGCGTCCTCGGTGCCACTCGCGTCGCGATCACCACTTGCCACGGGGTCCGCCTCCGGCGTGAAGGTGTCACGTTTTTGAAAGTCTAGCGTCATCGTAAATGGGATGTCGCCAAGATTGGCGAGATTCGCTGGCAACAGAGAGGGCGGCACCTTGGTCCCCTTCATCACTTCTTTCACCATCCCCTCACCGGCCACCAAATACATGTCAAAATCGAGGGTTGTGTCAATCGTGCTCGATGCTTCGTTGCTCACAACCCGACTCTTGAAGGTTTGCCGCACCGCATCAGGGTAGGTGCGGCCATTCACGGCCACGCTTTGCTTCACATTTTTCACATCCGTGATGGTCACCTCGGCCTTGCCTGTTGGATCGAATAACAGGGCCATCAGGTTGGCATACGGATTGCCACCGTTGCGCGGAAGTCTTTGCACCCGATCGGTTTTCACAGGGGCCGGTGAACTCCCCCCCCCCAATGCGCCAAGACCCTTCACATTGATCTCAAATTGGGTTCGTATTCCGGCGTCCGTGGCCGTCACATCCTGGCAAGACAAAACCATCGTGCCGTCCGGCGTGATCAAGGTTGCATTGATCTTTACGGCGTATGTCCAGCGTTGTCCCGCCTGCGTAAAGGGAAATGCAGTCGCAGAAGCCACCTCATCTTCGGAGGCGGCAGGCCCCTCTATCGTTGCCGATGCCACCGCCGTAGAGGTTGCCACCGGCGAAGGAAGAGGCTGCGAGGCAGTCGCAGACGGGGTCGGCGTCGCAATCACGGCGCCACCGGCGCCCGAGCCAAAACTCGGACTCGGGGTCGGCGTGGGGGGCAGGGTTTTTTTGGCCCTCGGAACGGGCGATGAACGCACGATTTCACGGGTTGCAACATTCACACTGCATCCCAGCAAAACAAGCAAAAAAAGAGCGACCCCTGCGCCGCCGAGCCCCTTTGTCTGCATCACGCAATTCCCTTCAAGAAGCCTTACGTGCCTCTTGTTTTTTGCATACCCCGGCACATCCGGCCCAACACCGATGCCGAGGCATTCCCTCTACTTCCCAACACAAAAAGAGCGGAACACTTCCTCTATCACGTCCTCCGCGATGGCGTCACCGGTCATCTCACACAGGCCTGCAATGGCCGCCTTCACATCAATGGCGATAAAATCGGCCGGGAGACCATTCAAAGAAGCCTCTCGAGCGTGAGAAACACACGCCTGCGCATTCTCAAGACAGCGCCGATGTCGCGCATTGATAGCCGTCGCAGAGGTACACGCGCTCCCTTGAAGGGCCTCTTGAACAATGACAGCACACAAGGCAGCCACCCCCTCCCCGCGTGGGGCTGCCACCAAGGCCACCGGGTATTCGCCCCCCAGCGAGGACAACCGCTCGTAAGCCACAGCCGGGTTCGTCACGGTATCAAGCTTGTTACCCACAATGACGCCGGGGCGATCGCCAATGGCCGCCAATAACTCTTTTTCTCGCGCGTCAATGCCTGCGTCCAAATCACACACCAGTAACACGACATCCGCTTGTTCCAGTGCCACTTTAGAACGTGCGACCCCCATCGCCTCCACCTTGTCTTCGGTCTCCCGAATGCCGGCGGTGTCCACAATTCGAAACCAAACGCCTCCAAGTTGCAGCGACTCCTCCAGCACATCGCGCGTGGTCCCGGCAATGTCGGTCACAATCGCACGTTCGCGACCCAGCAGGGCGTTCAAAAGGCTAGACTTGCCCGCATTGGGTCGCCCCACAATCGCCAGCGCCAAGCCTTCGCGAAGAATCTGGCCCTCCTGAGCTGTTGCCAGCAGCCCGCCCACGCAGCCTGCCGCCTCATCCAGCAAATGGAGTGCCTCTTGCTGCGATACATCATCCACCTCGTCAGGAAAATCGATGGCGGCTTCAAGGCGCGCGAGCAAAGCAGTTAAATGCTGACGGGCCGTCAACACGTGTTTCGCGAGCTGTCCATCTAATTGATTCAGCGCCACCTGCAAGGCACGCTCGCTGTGGGCGCTGACCACATCTCCGATGGCCTCGGCCTGGGTCAAATCAAGTCGTCCGTTCAAAAACGCGCGCTTGGTAAATTCACCGGGCGCAGCCAATCGCGCCCCTTGAGACAAAATCAAGCCGAGCACGCGTGTGGGCGCAGCCCCTCCGTGAACCTGAAATTCGACCACGTCCTCCCCGGTGAAACTGTTGGGCGCACGCATCAACAAAACAAGGGCTTGGTCGACGATCTGCTCTGTGACGGGATGATATAGCCAACCCAAAAATACGCCGTGACTGGGTCGAGACGACAGCCGCGTTGAAGGCACACGGTGCTTCACCGTGCGATAAATTCTATCGGCGATGGCGAGCGCGTCGGGCCCAGACAGGCGTACGATGGCCACCGCGCCCGGACCTTGGGCGGTCGCAATCGCCGCAATCGTATCAAAAACCATCATCTTTAAACGTCTCAAGGCGTCCGGTCAGCAGCAAATGACGGTTCCCCAAGGGGCGGTCAAGCCCCGTCACGGCGATACCGAGGCGCGCCTGACCCGCAGCCGGTGAATACCGATACACGTGCGCAGTGCCTGATGCCACCATCAAGCCCTTGGGTGTCTCAAAATCCATTAAGGGCAGGTAGATTCGCATCTCCTTTGAATCGGAGCTGCGGGGCATCTGGCCGCGAACCCGGGCCAAACCCGTGTGGTCAAAGCGCGTCTGCGTTTCAGCATCCACATTACGCCCGGCATCCAAGCTCCAAGCCAAGATGGGCACGGTGCTTTCAGCCCAGACGACACCCATCGGGATTCCCGTGGCTTGCGTATTCTCCTCAGGGTCCTCCGTTGGGGAGCCCGAGGCGCCGAACGCGGCAGCCAGGCCTGCCACATACAAGCCCAGGTCGGCGTGCCGCAAACGCCACGTTTCGCTGAGGCCCGATACCTCTCGTTGCAGCCTGAAGTGTCCATAGCGCGTAAACAACAAATCGTCTGATGTTTTCGGAGTCTCGCGGGTGCTGAGAACAAAATAAGCCGACCCACTGATGGAAATGTCCAAAGGCTCGCCCGTCACGCGATAGGCGTCCGAAGAAAGCGGGTTAGATGCCTTGTCATCCGCGCGGGGCAGCGAGCTTGGGCTTGATGTCTCATCTGGTTCACCCGACGAACGAGCCCGTCCAGGGTCCGGACTGATTGGCTTTGGCGTGGGTGTCACTGGGGGAATAGGCGCCGGGGGCGCAGGCGTCGCAACAGGCGGGGGAGAATCCATTTTCGGGGGCAGAAGCACACGCGGGGTAGGGGTCGCCTGGGCGCCCTTAAAAGGCGTCGAAATGGCAGGAGGGGTGGGTACGGCACCAGACAGCCACCCTCCAGAAGCGTCTGTTTCGCACGCAGTCAGAGCGAAGAGCAAAGAGAATACCGACAAGCGCTCAATTTTCAACACGCCATGTCTATACCGCATTTTTTCCGTTCGCACCGAACTTAACCCGTCAATTTACGCCCGCGTCGAAAAGACCTGTCCCGTGCACGAGGCGGCAAACAGAGCACGTGGCCGGGGCTAAGCGACAACCAATTGGTTGATTTTGGTGCGCAGCCGCCCCATGGCCTGCGCATGAAGTTGGCACACCCGGCTCTCGGTCACGCCCAAAACCTGTCCAATTTCCTTCAATGTCAGGCCCTCGTGATAATACAGAGCCACCAACAAACGTTCGCGTTCGGGCAGCCAATCAATGGCTTGGCCCAAGATATCGAGCATCGATTCCTGATCAAGCTGGGCCGCCGGTCCCAAACGCTCATCAGGCAACGTATCCAACCAACTGACCTTGTGGCCATCATCACCTGCGGAAATCAGCTCATCCAGCGACAAAACGGGCGCGGTAATTTCAGCAAGGTTCTTTGGAAGGTCATCCACAGCAACCCCGAGACGCTGCGCAAGCTCGTTGTCGGTCGCGGTCCGCCCCAGAGAGTTTTCCAATTCCCGAACCGTCGCCTCCATCTCTTTGGCTTTCTGGCGGACAGAGCGGGGCAACCAATCCTGGGATCGTAATTCGTCAATGATTGACCCCCGGATACGGCTCACCGCAAAGGTTTCAAACTTAAAACCTTTTTCTGGGCTGAAACGCTCGATGGCGGTAATGAGCCCCATGACGCCATACCCGAGCAAATCATCTGCATCGACCGTAGGGGGCAAAGTCACTGCCACACGGCCGACCACGTACTTCACAAGTGGCAGATACTCTAGCACCAACCGTTCTCGCGTCGCGAGATCGGGATTGGTAACGTACTGCTGCCAAAGATCAGCGGTCGATGAGGTCGTCAAAATCTCGTCTCCACAACCAGGAAACACATTTTTGGGGGCAACGGTTTCACAAAAACCCTCATTCAGCGATCAAAGATTGCACGTGTTTGGCCGATGACTTGAAATCTAGGGGCTGGAAGGCCAAGGGCTCTCCCCCTATTTCCGGTTCAACCGAAGCCAGTCGAGGACCGCCCGGACGGTATTGAGTGTCTTCACCGACCGTAAAATCAACCCGCTCACCGCGAGGGTCTTCCTCCTCGGCCCGTTTCAATACCAATGCAGGCATCACAAACCCAATCAGAACCCCCGCAAAAGAGCCCATCAACCCAGCCACCACGCACCGGCCGACCATGACCTCAAACGGCACATTGATGAGAAAGCCGATGAACAGGGTGATCAGGCAGGCAGCGCTGCCGAAGATCCCGCCCCAACTCATTTCGATACGTCCCAACCTCGTGCTCCGGACGCCGCAACACTCCTTCGAGCCGCCGCGCCCCTGTTCTTATGTACCCGAAACCAACAGAAAGCTCAATGTCATAAACCTGAAGGTTTAGACCCCAAGCGGTCGAGAAGGCAATAGAGCAGCGTCTAATGCTCCCAGACTGATCGCATTATAAACACGGTCACCCAACAGAATCGGTGAGCGGAATCCGAATATAAAAATTTGTTCCTTGACCTTCCACACTGTGAACGGCCAGTTCAGCCCCCAGGGCCTCCACGCGATGCCTCACGATATCTAAGCCAACGCCCCGGCCCGAAATATGGCTCACTTCAGCAGCCGTCGAAAAGCCCGCTTGCAAAATAAGATCGCTGAGCGCGTCGGTGTCGACCCCCTCCCCTTGGGTGTCTGACAGGCGGCCCATATCGATCGCCCGTTGACGAATCGCGCCGTAGTCGAGACCGCGGCCATCGTCTTCGACCCGCAAGTGCAGGCAAGAATTCTCCAACGCGACCGCCACCGACACACGCGCGGTCCGGGTCTTGGAGGCAGCGAGGCGAGTTTCTGGCCCCTCGATGCCGTGATCCATCGCGTTTCGAATTAACTGCAGCACAATGTCACTCACACTGGAGGCCGTGTCTTGGGGCAGCAACAGGGCATCGGGACATTCGAGCCGCAACTCCACTTCTTTCCCGAGATCCGAAGCCAAGTACGCCACCAAGGGCTCACACAAGGCCAAAACCTCTCGCAGGTTCCGCTGAAACCGAACCCCAGTTCCATCGGGCTGGGGAAACGCCCCGTGAGGCTGGCTGAAAACCACCTCAATCGACTTCAATTCCGGCATCGTCATCAGGGCCGTGTGAATGGCCTCGGCCGTGGAAGAAGCCACCAATTCAAGCCTGAAGGTCTGCAGGTCGTGGGCCGCTTCAATGTCATCCAGCGAGGGATTCACGTTGAGGACCGTCCCAAGCAACTCAAGATTGGCAATGACCGCCAAAACCCGCGCGCTGCGTAACAGGCACGCGTCATCCAGTTCGACGCATACTTGGTACCTTTGAACGGGTGAATCGCTGCCTCCAGAGGAACTGCCCGGCCACAGTGCCTCCGGGGTCGACGGAGAGAAGGCAGCAGGCGATGCCTGTTCCTTGATGGCGTGCAACTCGAGCAATGCCGAGGAGAAATCAAGCCCGGACTCATTGGCAAGGTCCCCGAATGCCCGGGCGAGCAAATCCCACGCATCCAGCAACGAAGCAAAGATGCGGGCCGTGCGGGGCAGGCGCGTCTCTGACAAAAATTGGAGAACGTCTTCCATCGCATGGGCCAGTTCAGCCAAGCGATGGTAACCCACGGCTGAGGCATTGCCTTTGAAACTATGGACCTCGCGAAACACGTCCGCCAAAGCATCTGAGGCATCCGGATTCGCCACCAAACGCCCCAAATGCTTCGCCACCAGCGACAATCTGGCGGACGTCTCATCCAAGAACAAATTGCGATAATGAGCCGATTCCACGCCACCACCCTAACTAAGCCCGCCGGCTGACGGCTTGCTATTCGCATGATACCCAGCTTCTGCAGCATTTCGACGCAATGCGTGATCTCACGCGCCATTGGGCTGTGCTATCATTGCCTCGAGGGCTCTCATTTTGGTACAACCGTTCACGTTAAAAGAAGGCATTGAGCACGTGATGCGACATGCCCGTTGGGTGTCGATCGAAAAACGGGGGATCGAACAGGCTGCCGACGAAATTCTGCGGCGGAAACTGTCGGTTCCCGGATGGAATGACCGCTGGCACTTTACCGAGGGCACGTGGCGAACCGCTCACTATCTGTTGGTGCTTGATGCGCTCAATTTTAGTTTTTGGGCCCCGGCTGGAACCACGCGCTGGGGCATCGAATACGAAGGAACTTTTCTTCGCGGATACTGGGCCTTGGCGGCGGCCCTGAAGCGGGCGATTGAATCCGGCCTTCCCCTGTACGAGGCCGAATTCATGGCCTCCTGCACGGCCGAACAGCTGGCGCAAATTCTTGCCGGTCAAGGGGAAATTCCGCTGTTTGAAGCCCGGCTCGCGCACTTACACGAAGTGGGTCAAACCTTGCTGGGTCGCTGGAATGGGCAGTTCGCGCAACTGATTGCGTCGTGCGAACAGAGCGCGGTCAAGCTTTCGCAGCGCTTGCCGCAGGAATTCCCTAACTTTTTGGACGAAAGCCCCTACCGGGGGCGCCACGTGCGACTGGCCAAACGGGCACAAATTTTGCCCGCCGATCTTTGGGGGGCCTTTGAACGCCAGGGGCTCGGCCAATTCAATGACATGGATCAGTTGACGGCTTTTGCCGACTACAAAGTTCCTCAGGTACTGGAAGCACTGGGAATCTTGCGTTATGCGCCGGCGTTGGTGGCAAAGCTCGAAGCCGGTGAGGAATTGGCTCCCCACAGTGAGGAAGAAGTAGAGATTCGCGCCGCGACATTGGCCGGCGTGGAAGAATTGCGTGACGCGCTGGCACAGCGAGGCCGTCCCCTCACATCCGTAGAAGTCGACTGGATACTCTGGGAACTGGGCCTCTCTGCGGATCAGCGCTTCAAACCGTATCATTTAACCCGCACAACCGCTTACTGAGTGACGAAAGGGCTTTTTCGTGGCCTTGGAATTTCAAATCGAAAAACGCCTGCCCGGTACGCTCGCACGCGCCGGGCGCCTGAGCCTTCCGCACGGCATCGTGGAAACCCCCGTCTTCATGCCCGTGGGGACCAAAGCCACGGTCAAGGCCCTCACGCCTGAGGATCTCGACGCATTGGGGGCACAGATTATCCTGGGAAACGCCTACCATCTGTATATGCGCCCCGGTGCGGAACTGGTGGCAGAGATGGGGGGCCTTCACGGCTTTTCAGGCTGGAAAAGACCCTTTCTGACCGACTCAGGAGGATTTCAGGTTTTCAGTCTCGGGTTTGGTATCGAACACGGGGTGGGAAAAATCGCCAAAATTTTTCCCTCTGAAGACCCCAAGGCCCCCGCTCGGAACGGTCGTCACGCGGGCCCCGGAAATGCCTCGGGTGAAAAACTGTGTCGGGTGGATGAAAATGGCGTGACCTTCCGCTCGCACTTGGATGGTTCCCGTCATCGATTCACCCCCGCCGTTTCAATTGATATTCAACAAAAATTAGGGGCGGACATCATTCTGGCTTTCGACGAATGCACGTCGCCCTTGGCGAGTTACGCCTACACCCGACAGGCACTGGCGCGCACGCACCGTTGGGCACTGGAAAGCCTGGAGGCTTGGAATAATCCAGACCAATCATTGTTTGGCATTGTGCAAGGCGGGGCCTATGAGGATCTGCGCCGCGACAGCGCGGCCTACCTCAATGCACTCATCAGCTCAGAGCATCCGGGATTTCCCGGGTTTGCCATTGGCGGCTCCCTCGGGGAATCCAAAGCGGATATGCACCGGATTCTCGAATGGGTCTGCCCCATCCTGGCTGAAAACAAACCACGCCACCTGCTGGGTATCGGGGAACCGGAGGACCTCTTCGAGTGCATCGAACGGGGAGCCGATATGTTCGACTGTGTCGCCCCCACCCGCATCGCGCGCCACGGCGCACTGTACACACCCACAGGAAAGGTGAATATCCGCAATGCCCGCTTTCGCGAGGACAAAGCCCCCATCAGCCCCGGATGCACCTGCTACACCTGCGAGCGCTACACCCGCGCGTACATGCGGCATCTATTTCTCGCCAACGAGCTCCTTTATTATCGGCTGGCAAGCATCCACAACCTGCACTTCATCGTGCAACTCACCCGCCGGATTCGCCACAGCATTCTGGACGGCACCTTCGCAACATTCAAAACAAGCTTTCTCGAAACGTACCTGGGGCACACGGTGGGCATTTAACCCCCTCGCCCCCCCCTGGCCTCGAAAAATATTGCTTGACAACGCACACTGCCGGGTATACAAAAAAAGTATACGATATCCCGGTGACGCGATTGACACTCACCGCGGCCCCGCGCGAGAAGAAAATCCGGCCGAGAGCAAACAAAGCCCTCAGCAACAAGGAGACCGTGATGGCACAGCAATCCTACTTGATTCCCGTTGCATTGGCTTGCACGGTGGCCCTTTGCGGGTGTACGGCGCCGGGCAACGAAAATCCTTTGGCATCATCAAAAACCTCCCCGTTGAACGAAATGCAGAAACAAGCCATCGTGAATACAAGCAGTCCACTGATCGGGGTCGACGCTGCTTCGGCTATCAATCCGGCCCCGCCGCCTGGCGGCGCACCGATGCTTCCTGAAGCTGACGTGGGCTCGCCTACCCAGGTGAGCGCTGGAGACCTTAAAGCCGGTTCAGTGGACGACAATGAGGCTTTTTCCAACTACTTGAAATATCTGCGGGCGTTCGATTGGAGCACGGCAGGGATGCCACCCCGCAAACTCGATGTCAGCGAAAGAGTCGTCATTCGCGTGGAAGACGCCAGTGAAAGGGTCGTTCCCGATGCGGAAATCGTGGTCGAATTTATGCCGGACCCAATCGGCGCACAAGCTGATGGGGAAGCCAGCGCCGCCCCGGTGATGGGCCGGGCCGCTCCGCGTGAGGTTCTGCTTCGCACCTATGCGGATGGGCAGGCCCTGTTACACCCGTTGGCTGAGGCCATGAGCAGCGGCAGTTTCACGGTGCGCGCGAGCAAGAACAACGCGACAGGGCAAGCCACCGTGAAACGCGAAGATGACACCTGGGTGGTGAAGTTAACAGACGGCCTTGAACCCCAGCGCACGGCCATCCCGTTGGATCTTGCTCTTGTTATCGATACCACCGGCTCGATGGGCGGAGAGATCGCAAAATTCCAAGCCACGATGGAATCGATCATCCAGCGCATCAAAAATCTCCCCCAAAACCCGCAATTGCGCCTCGGCCTCGTCGCCTATCGCGACAAAGATGAAGCCTATGTCACCAAGATGAATCCGTTCACCGATGACGCCCAAGAATTTCTCCGCGCCCTGAATGACCTTTCCGCGGCAGGGGGAGGGGATACCCCAGAAGATATGGAAGCCGCCCTGAAAGACTGCGTTAACGGCTTGGCTTGGAGAGAGCAAGACGCCCTGCGGCTTTCTTTCCTGGTGGCGGACGCAGCCCCCCATACGGACTACCCCCAAAGCACCCCGTATACGGAGTCGCTGCGGATCGCCGCACGAAAAGGCATCAAATTCTACCCCATCGGTGCCTCCGGCCTGGCCCCCGAGGGCGAATACGTCATGCGCCAACTGGCCCAATGGACCCGCGGACAATACATGTTCGTCACCCGAGGCGGCGATGAAAACAGCGGCGGCGGCGGCGCGGCATCAGCCAACGTCGAGCAATTTAGCGAAGGCCGCCTCGACGACATCGTCGTCGAACGCGTGACCCGAGAACTCAAAAAATACGCAGGAGAATAAAAAACGCTTCAATGGGGACGAATTTAACCTAAAAACCAGTCAAGCTTTGCCTTAATTTAGGCAATAATAAAAAGAGTATCCCCGCTATCACTTTTTCAGAAAGGAGCCAGCATGCGAACAAAGCGCGTCGCTGCGCTCCTTTCTGCCGTTCTGGTGACAGCCGCCTGCCACGCCAGCCCGCTGTGGGCAGGACGTCCCGACGTGACCCCGCGTGGTCAAACACAGCAGCCCCGTCGCGTCGATCCGCATTCCGCGATCGTGCGCTGGAAGGCAAACAGTCTTCTCACATCCCGTCAAAAGGCCCTGGGAGGATTGCGCCTGGCAACCCGCCGCCAATTCCCGGCCCTCAATGCCACCAGTGTGGCGCTCTCGGCGGAACAAGCCCCCTCCAACATCGCCGGAAAGCTGATGGCCACAGGCCTTGTGGATTCGATTGAGCCGAATGGCATATGGCAACTCCCCGCCCGTCGCCCCTCCGTGCGCAGCCTTTCTCTCAGGATTCGCAACGAAGCCCCCCCGGATGATCCCGCGCGCGCGTGGGGACAAAAAAAAATCGGTCTAGAGGCTGTCTGGCCTTTTGTGCGAGGCGATCGAAAGGTTGTTGTCGCAGTCATCGACACCGGCGTGGACTTGAACCATCCTGATCTTCGGGGGGCCTTGGTGCCGGGGTATTCCACATTCGATGAACCCGGTCCGCAAGATTACCAAGGCCACGGCACCCATGTCACAGGTATCATTGTCGGCCAAAACCAAGGTCGCCCGGGGGTTCGAGGCGTCGCACCGGGGTGTCGCGTGATGCCCGTCAAAGTGATGGGCCCCCGGGGCCGCGAGGGCCGCGTGGAAAACGTGGTGGCCGGGCTTCTTTGGGCCGTCGATCACGGAGCAACCATCGTCAACATGAGCCTGGGCGACGAAGGCACGAGTGCGTTATTGCGGGATGCGGTGCGCTACGCGCAGGAAAAGGACGTCCTTGTGGTCGCCGCTTCGGGAAATTTTGAGGAAGGACGCCATCGCAGCGCGAACACGATGAATTACCCCGCCGCATTTCCCGGCGTGATGGCGGTGGGAGCCACCTCCGACGACGACCAACGGGCCGACTTCTCCTTCTACGGCCATTGGATGTCGATCGCCGCGCCGGGGGTCGAAATCTATTCCAGTATCCCAGCACAAGGCAATGAGTCAGGGGCTTACGAATACGAACAAGGCACCAGCATGGCAGCCCCTTTCGTTTCGGGTGTCGCAGCCCTTTTGCGCAGCCGCTTCCCTCAGTGGACGGCACGCCAGGTGCAGCAAAGACTAGAAAAAACCGCACAAGATTTCGGGCCCAGCGGATTTGACGAAGAATACGGGCACGGCCGCATTGATGCGCAACGCGCCCTGCTTGGCCCGTAATCGACCGCTGTGCTGCGCAACCCCACTCCGCCGGCCTTCCGGCACCCCATGCTCCATCTGGTGCTGGGGTGGGCGACGATTTTAGGCACGTTGGCACCATGCCCTGCGCCTGCGAGCCCCCGAAACATCTCGCAGTGGCCCACTTTTATCGGGTATGGCCCCATTGAAGTGCCGCCCCCGCCCGCCCGCTGGACGCGCGCGGCCTGGCTGGATAGCTTATTGGTTGAACGCTGGAAACAAAACCCGCCTCCGGGTGCTGGGCGTGCGCTCAGCGCATTGAAAAACAGCACGCCCCTGCTGCTCTGGAATCGTTGGGCACAAGAACCCATTGCGGCATTCGACCGCTTGGATCCACCCCGCGCCGCACGGGCACTGGCCTATAGCAGCGTGGTCAGCTATGAAATCTTGCGCTGCATTGAGATGAACACCCGTCGCGCCCCCCATCGCCCCCGCGATCCCAACCATGGCAGGGCGCGCGCTGATTACCCCGACGATCTGGCCGCTCTCAGCGCGGGCCAAAGCCTCATCCTTGGCGATTTCTTCCCCGATTGGGACCACAACTTGACCCGCCGAGCCCGCGCCACTGCCTGGTTGCACGTGGCAGATGGCACGGCCTTCCCGACGGATATTCAAAACGGCTGGCAGATAGGCGACCATATCGCCCGGGCTGCGCTGCGACGCCTCCGACAGGATCCACAGCCGCGCGCCAACCGGGTACCCCTCTGGGCGTTAAGCCCGGACGCCGGGCAATGGCAGACCTGGCTGGAACACCCTTACAATTCGCGTCCAAGGGTCCCACGCACCGTCGAACGGCCGTCTTTACCCCTCAGGCTGACCATTCGGAAACGGAACCTGATGGTGAAATGGCTGAATGCTGATCCAGCACGGATGTGGCACGAACGTGTGACTGCTTTGTGCATGAAAAACAGTCGAGGACAATTGGAAACCGCTTATATCCTGGCCTGCACCAGCATGGCCATGCAAGATGCCGCCATTCACGCGTGGCGGGCGCACCCTCTGATGGCTGAGGTGCCTCCTCAAGCCGCGCTCTCAAGAACGAACCCCGCGTTGCCTCCTCCCGATCACCCCGCCTATGCCGCGGCGACAGCAGCCATCGCGTATGCCGCAGCCACGGTGGCGGGGGAATTTTTTCCGAGGCACAAAAACGAATTACTCCAAGGGGCGAAAGAGGCATCCCAAGCACTCCTCGACGCAGGCTGGTGCGACGCCGGCGATCGCCACAGCGGGGAAGCACTGGGACGGGCGATCGGAGTCCGTTTTTCCAAAAAGCCCGTCGCTTGGACCCCCCCGGGTGATTGCGAGGGCCACGGATCAGTGTTCGTGGCGACGAGTCATAGCAGGTAAACGCGCTTCCCCTGCCTGCTGGCAATCTTCACACAAGCCCGTAAACTCCAAGCGATGAGACTCGATGGCAAAACGAGACTGAGCAGCAATGACCTGCTCGATCAACTCCATCCCTGGGCAATGCACTTCATCGATGGCCCCACACACGCGACACACCAAATTATGGTGACAGTGTTGCAACTGGTGGCGATGACAGCTGTCTTCCGGGCCCAACTGACATTTGCGAAACTTGCCCGTTGAAAGGACACGATGCGCCAGATCATTGTCTTCGAGAGTTTGCAAAATACGATACATACTGACCACATCGCCTTTTTCACCCTGGTCTCGCAGGCATTCAGCCAATTCATAAGGCGAAAGGGGCACCTGCGCACGGTCGAGCGCCTCCAAAACGAGACGACGAGGCCGAGTCTGCCGGTATCCCCGCGATTTAAGGAGGGCCATGGCGGTATCGGGATAAGACATAAACAATTTCCCCCAATGGTACCCATCATACCAAGGGGCGCCCAAAGACGTTTTGCCAAATTCCGGTCCGCCCCCGCAAGTGGCACACCCGCGGAAAGAAAACAATAGTTGTTTGTGCGGGTATACGGGGGGGTGCGACAAACCCCACCGGGGTGAGAGGGCCATGACCTTATTTGTATTTCTGCTCACGATGCTGGTGTTTACCACCGTAGGGCTCGCTTCTGCGACACGAAGCCGGCATACCAAGGGAGATTACTATCTGGCGAGCCGTGACGTATCGCCCGCCTTGGTGGGCCTTTCGGCGATTGCAACAAATAACTCGGGCTATATGTTCATCGGATTAATGGGCTTCACGTACTCCCTTGGTTTCGCCTCCTTATGGCTGATGGTGGGTTGGATCCTGGGTGACTTCTTGACCTCGTTCTTTGTTCACCGTCGCTTACGCGAGGCCTCGGTGAGGTGCCAAGAGATCACTTTTTCTGGCACATTGGCCGCATGGGCAAACCCCAAGTTTACGTGGCTGCGGCGAGCAGGGGCTTTCATCACGCTGTTGTTTTTGGGAGCCTACGCAGCGGCCCAGTTCAAATCGGGGGGGAAAGCACTGCATGCGATCCTTCACTGGCAACCAGAAACGGGCGCCCTCATTGTTGCCATCTTGGTGGCACTTTACTGTCTGGCCGGAGGGATCAGAGCATCTATTTGGACTGATGCCGCGCAATCGATGGTGATGATGGGCGCGATGGGAGTGCTTTTTTCTACGGCCATCAACGCGGTGGGCGGTCTTCAAGGTGCGTGGAGCGGCTGGCAGAATATTCCGGGCTTTCTTGACCCGTTCCCGGCCAGTATGGGTGGCCCTGTTTGGGTGAGTGGCGTGCTCTTCATCGTCGGTTGGCTGTTTGCAGGGATGGGCACCATCGGTCAGCCTCACATTATGGTTCGCTTTATGACCCTCGATACCCCCCGCCATTTGCTGCAAGCGCGCCTCTGGTACTACGGGTTCTATGTTCTGTTCTATGGGCTCGCGGCAGGCGTCGGTCTATTTTCTCGGCTGATATTGCCGGAACTCTCTACGCTGGACCCCGAATTGGCCCTGCCCACGATGGCCCGAGAAATGTTACATCCTGCGGGCGTTGGGCTCGTATTGGCTGGCATCTTCGCGGCCACCATGTCTACCGCCGACTCGCTCGTTTTGAGCTGCTCAGCGGCGATCACCCACGATCTATGGCCTCAGCGCTTCGAACACCCTTCTCAATTAAAGGTCGTCACCATCGCTGTGGTTCTGGCCGCCTTGTTCTTGGCGTGGATGGGTCCGAGCAGCGTCTTTGCACTGGTGATCTTCGCGTGGTCCGCGCTCGCAAGCGCGTTCGGTCCACTGTTATGGGTCTTGGCCAGAGGGCATACCGTGGGGGAACGGGAGGCGCTTCTTATGATGTGCAGCGGCCTCACCGTCGCCCTCCTTTGGCGCTATACAGGGTGGCAAGACGTCATTTACGAGGGCCTGCCCGGCATGTTGGCCGGCTGGCTCGTCTTTTGCCTCAGCCGTTGGACGGGTGAAAAAGCAGAAAAAAACGCCTGACTTCGCAGTCAGACGTTAAATGGTGGCCAGAGGCAGAATCGAACTGCCGACACTGCGATTTTCAGTCGCATGCTCTACCAACTGAGCTATCTGGCCGAAACCAATTGAGGGGCCAATCGTAGCAGATTCACCTCAGTGACGCAAGGTCGCCGGCTACGGTTTAAGCGTAAATTGATGAACCACCTTGGCACCGCTGTCGAGCACCAGCAAAGTCCCTCGCACCGTCAATCCGAGCGCCTTGGCCGAACTCACATTGTCCAGATCCATCACCCGATCAATCCCGGAACCCTTCACTGAGACCCGGGTGCCAGAACGCAGGGAGTAGGTCAAATTGTTGGTCTCATCCTTCACCTCATCGGCGACTTCAAAGGCACTCCCAGGGGCTTTTCGCAAAAACTTGCCCGTGGCATCAAACGTGTAGCGATCGCGCCCATCCGCCACCACCACGTTCGTTCCATCCACCGACAAACTCGTTCCAGAACGAGGCAAACGGCTGATCACAGAGTCGCCGAATCGGGACACTTCATCCCCCGTGGTGGCATTGTAAACCACCACCACCGCCCGTTCCAGCATCACGAACTTCGACACTTTGCCCAGAACATACACTTGGTTATTCGCCACAGCCATGGCCGTCACCGACTTAAACCGGGTGGCCCCGAAGGTGCCCTCGTTTTCGAGATAAGGACCCGACACCGGAGAGTTCCCACCCGTTGATTCTCCAATGTTCAGCGTAAATGCCTTATCAGCCAACGGCTTTTCTGCACTGAACGGAATGTTGTAGCGAGAGATCGACTCAAAACCGTCCGCCGTGACATCGACCCACACCTGAGTGTCCATAATGCCACTGATCACAAACTCGCCGACATCATTGGTCAGGGTCGTCTGCGATCCGATCGATACCTTCGCCTTGGCGATCGGACGACCCTCCGGATCTTGTATGACCCCTCGCAAGACATAGCCCGCCCCCGACGTCACGGTGTCAGATGCCGTTGGGTCAAGCCCCACCCCCTCTGAGGCAGCCGGCGTCAGTACCGGCGCAACGTCGCCGGTCGGGACGGCACCAAAATCGTCCGCAGGGAACAACGAATCATCACCGGCCGCGTAATCGCCTGCCGGCCCAAAGTCCTCCCCAAAAGTTCCATCGCCCGGCAAAGCAACCTGATTCGCTGCACCGCCGCAACCTGCCAGCAGTGAGGCCATCAAAGTGGTCAAGACAACTTTTTGGATAGACATCGGGGGTCTCCTCCCGCACGGACGATTGAACAGTTCATTCACAACCAAGGGTGTTATAGACAGCAAACATCGAAACCGACTTAAGCTTAAGGATTTTATTAGTTAAAATTTAGTTAAAACGACACTTTCGTTTTTTTTCTGCATCACCGCATCGCTTCAAGCTGCCTCGGGTACATTTTTATCGAGACAGGGTTTTGCTGAGTGAGGATTTTTACGTGAACGGTGCGATCGCAGACCAGCAGACGATGTTCACAGAACTTTTCAATACGTTGCTCGATCTTGCCAACGAAGGTTTCGGGGGTAAGGCGGTTTTGGCCTTTTACACGGATGATGCCCTTGTGGCGTGCCAAGGGAAGGTGGTTCCGCGCGTCGAAATTGATGAAGACGAATTCGGGGTCACCTTCGCGGCGGTGGATGCCATTGAGAGTGAGAATCGAACGTCGGATCACATTCGACGCCCTCACATCTCGGGCGCCGAAGCCTTGACGATCGCGGCGGACGATCGCGACCATATTGTTGTGTGGTTTCGCTGCAACGAGACAAACACCGAGCAACCCCTCTGCGTCGCCACGGGTTGGAAGTGCCAGGCAGGGCGCTGGCTCATCAGCTGGATGACAGTCCAACCCACGCAGGCATCGTGGTCGTTTGCGCAGGGCCGCATGATGGCAGCGGCTGATGCGGCATACATTGAAGGAGCCCGTTTCCTCACGCCACGGACTTGGCTCGACCTTGGCTGGTACCGTGTGCACGGCCATCGCAAACCCACGCTCGATATTCTGCCCGGCGCCCGCTTTGCCTGTCACAATTCATCCGCGTGTTGTCGGATAGGGTTTAACGTCAAGGTGCCCGCCCACGCACAGCACGTGATCGACGCGATTCCCTGGGAGCGCCACGCTCCTCATCTCGCCGGAACCCGTTTACCCGCGGCCGACGACAAACAACTGTTGTTAAAGAACAGTGATGAGACCTGCCGATTTTTGGACGAGAAAGGCCACTGTCGCATTCACGCTGCCTGCGGACGCGCAGTATTTCACGTCTGCGCAACCTATCCCATATTTTTCATCGACACCCCCGATGGCGTGGATGTCACGGGCTCGCAGACGTGCAGCAGTTTCCGCGGGGGACTGGGTCCTTTGCTCGAAGAACGCCACGAAGACCTTTACGCCCGATTGGCGTTGACCCCCCGCGACACATCAGAACAGACGTATTTTATCGACAACGAAAACAAAACGACGTCCTGGGAACACTTCCGACATTTGGAAAAATCTCTCGTGAACATTCTGTTGCAAGAGGAACTTCCCTTGGCCGAGCGCCTCTGGCAAGGCTGTTTGCTTTTCGACCAGGAAGAAGACCACACGGGTGGAAAATATCCCGACCGCCCCTACGCCCCGCAGGCAGACGATCTCCCCGAATGGCTCGCCACGCTAGACATCTGGAGAGCGGGTTTCACGGAAGATGATGCTGTTGAGCCCACGGAAACCCGCCCGCTGTTTCCGCAGGAAACGCGCTTTTTGACGGAGATCTTACTCCACTTGCTGATCGGAAAAACGGTGTCTCGGCCACACGGGCTTCGAATGGCCCATCACCTCAATGTATTGGTTTTCCACGGGGCCAGCGAGGCAATTTTTCAGATGACCCGCCCCGGCGAACCCCTACCCCCAGAAGGCTGGTGGCAGATTAATTCACACCTTCAACATAAGAATTTGTTGAGCCACATCTTGGAAACCCCCAGCATCAAGGAATGGGCCCGGCGTAAAGATTTGATGGCGTATTTGCTCTCACCCCGCTGATTCGGAACGGGGCCTGTCACCCACTACAGCAATCGATCGAGTTCCAAGCGACTGGACTGCCCCACTTCGAGGTCGTCGGTACGACTTTGCGCCTTACCGGCCACGACCACATTGTCCAAAATCTGAATCCCGGAGGTACAAGGACCGCGCACCCCTGTTGACAGTGCGACAATCGTAATGACATTTTTTCCTGGCTGAAGGGGCAAATTCGCAACGGTTCCCCGATTCGTCAAACGCACACTTTCGAGCCCGGGAACCACCCGACCATTCAGCATGATGCGGATATAATCTCCATCTTCTTCCTGTTCGTCCCAGAAGCGAATTCGCACGGTTCCTGCCTTTACCGTGGCATCAGCCGACGATAGAGAGGACGGGCTTGGCTGCGGTGCAGGGGGCGGCGCGTTCACGTCAGATGGGGGCGACGGCGCCGGCCGTTTAAAAGGCTTTGGCCAGGTAACCGGCGGTGACTGCCTCATCAGGGGGTTGTGCGGTCGAGGCAACGGCGGAGGCGGCGGAGGCGGCAGCGGCGGAGGCGGAGGGGGTAAAGGCACCGGCGGAGGCGGAGGGGGTAAAGGCACCGGCGGAAGTGGCGGAGGAGGCGGTGAAACAAACGAATCTGCCCCGTAGGAAGCGGACACCGGCGAGGGGGCAGCCCCCAGATGGCCGACAGCAGCCTGCGGATGCCCAAAAGCGGTGGCCCCCGCAAGCGTTTGCGGAGACGGCATTCTCAATGACAAGCCCCAGTCGCGCATAGAACCCTTTCACGATACAGATCATTTATCGCAGGGGTGCGCGGATACCTTCTTGTGATGACCCCAAGTTTTTATTAAAGCTCAGTAAAGCCGTCGTCTTTACCCCTCGTGATCAGAGCGGTGCTCCGCTTGACGGCGCTCGATCTGCCTGTTGGCTTTCAGAATGTCTTCCCGTTCGAGTTCGCGGACTTCCGCTTGTCTCTCATCACGTAACTTTTCCTCGCGACGCATAAAGGCAGACAACATCCCCAAACCAAGAAAGTGAGAGATCCGGGTGACGATACTCTTGAGCTGCTGGAGTGGTTTTGAAAACCACTGAGTGCCCGTCGAAGACACATCTTCAACAACCCCCTTCACGTGCTGGAAAAGGGCCGTGTCCATCAAACGACCCGTCAGGCCCGTTCTGCGCGGTTCATTCGTTTGTTTTTTAGCGGTGGCCGTCACGGACGACGACGGAGCATTAGAATTGATTGGTTCCATCATAGTCATATTATCGCCGGCACGCCGCTCAAACTTGCGTTGCCCAGAATTGTTCGCAACACGCGCCTTCAGGGGGTCTCGCAGGCATGAGTGGTCTGAGCCAACCACGCCAAAAACATGACCGGTGCCAAAGGGTCGCCCATTTCAGTGCGGAAATTTTCCGCAGACTCAAAAACCAGTCTGAACATTTCGCCCAGTTTGTTGTGATTTGAAATCGTTCCCAAAACATACCAGTAAGACTCATCGGGTAGGCTGTCGGATTGGCTCTCAAAGCTCAACAGCGCGAGATACAATATGACCAATGCGGTCATCGCCACCGTCAGGTCGAATTGGTAAGCCAGGTCCTTACTGAGAAGCGTGCTTCTGAGCCAACGGCTCGCCCGGGCCGGATCGCGGGGCTCTTTGGCGCGGGGACGCAAGGTGGCAAGAGGCTTGAGCTCCGGAAGGAGTTTCGCAAGGCACCCCAGCCAAAAGGGGGCATAAGCCTCCGCCAAGATCTGCTCAGCGGCGGTCATTTCAGGAACACATTCCACCCGATAGTCCTCGGTGCGAACCATCGCGCCGTGAACCTCGGCCTCGAGCGTGCGCGCCGCCACCCATAAGCGTTGAAACATTGGCAAGGTCTCATCAGCCAAGGCCTCCAGGAGACGTGACTCAACAGCAGAGTACCGATCGCCATCCACCACTTGCCCAGGACTCAAGACATAGCCCTTCACAGGCGATGTCATCAATCCCACTTGATTCAAACGCCGCCAAATATCCTCCCGTCGACTTTCCAGCGGTAACCCAAAGTTTTGGCTCGCGCTTCCGCAGTGGTAGCTGGTCGAAACAGCAACGCCGTGATGCGCTTCGGCAAAGCGAAATGGAAAGGTCACACACGCGGCAAAAAAAGGGGTCCCGATGGCCGCATGAATGCGGCAACGCGTGTTTTCATCGAGAAAGTCGCAGCGTGCTCCCCCCTTTTTCACATACAGGGTATCGTCCGATTTGACTTCGAGTTGGTGCCCTACCAAATGGGGGGCTCCGAGACTCTCCCAAGGTAAAGCGTCGATAAGTACCTGCGCTTCCGGAGGCGCTGTCACCTCCCAATAGATCTGACAGCAAGAGCCCGTTCCATGACACGAAAATTTTTGGTCTTGCAACATTTGCAAGGTCGGACGCGCAAAATGAAACTGTCGCCGGTAAGCGACGTCAAGCCAACAACGGGCCGGAAGGCTTTCCTGAGAGGGCACAAATGCCAACTCCGACACCGCCAACGCGTGACCCAAATCAAAGGTCAGCAGACGGTCCTCAAGAGAAAGTACCACCCACAAAATCTGGTACACCTCGTCCAACAATTCCACCCCCCATTGCACCCAATAAGGAGTCTGAGTCGTCGTTTGCTGGAACGCGATCCGAACAATACCGCGCCGGCCATCACCAGAATGCCATTCAGGCTCGCCGAGGCGAGGGCTAGACGCCACCGCATCAGACCCTGACTGCAACCAATGGGTGCAGGCATCGTGGAAACCCTCCGTGAATTCATCGCAAGCCACGTCTCGCCGTTTGGCGGGCTTTCCACGCCATAGCAACCACGCATCCGGCGCATGGAGGTTGAGAAAAGCCCCCCCCTCCGTCGGGACCCCGTGGAGATCCAGGTAGCGAAGTGCGACAGTACAAGGCGAGGCGGTCACGCGTCTACGACTCTCTATTCTTTGCGGCGCAAGGCGTTGCGAATCCTGTTCCGAAGGGCCACTTTGTCAGTCGGCTCAGATGAGACCGCCGCCCCTCGCATGATTTGCTCCCGGAAATTTGACATGACACGCTCGCCATCCGGTAACAGACGCAACGCTGCATTCACACGGTAAGCCACGCCATTCAGGGCGGGCACGTTCAGCGCTTGCAATAATTTCAGACGGTTGTCTATCGAAGGCGCCTCGGCGGCCTCGCGCCAGTCGTTCTCGGCTTTCGAAAGGGCATATTCGAGCGCCTCCCAAGCCGTCAAAAACTTCAAAACCCCGTCGGTGTGGGTCGACCACGACTCCCACCGCTCGTTCAGGAAGTCCGGCCAATTTTCTTCTGCGGGCTCTGGTTGCAATCTCTGGTTAAAAAAGCGAGCCAATTCCCCGTAAACCAGGGCATCCATATGAATTTTGCACCACGTGATCTCAATGTCTCGCACGGCGTAAGGGGCAGAGTGCATCGCAGTGAAATGCTCGTAAACATCGACTGTCAACGGCAGCGCCTCAAGATTCTTATAAACGGCCTCAAGCAGCGAGCGTTGAAACTGAAGATAACGACCGGCAAAACCCTCTTTCGTGGAGAATTTGAGCAATTCGTGGGTCGTGGCCAGTTCGCGCTCGGTACGCAATTTTTGCTTCAGTAGCTTCTGCTGCGCCCGCCGAAATTCGAGCGCAAAGTCTGTCCATTTTTGAATCTCGGCCTCGGATAACTCTGGTTGACGCACGGCACCTCAACACCTTGTCAGCGACGAAAAAGCCCCTTGATGCGCTCCATCCGATCCGAGGAATTCCCCGCCGAATCACCTTCTTCAAGGGCCTGCAAAAAACGCGTCAGGCTCTCGTCCGCCACAGGACTCTCAAATGCCAATTCCTGCCCCAAATCGCCCAGCACGGCAATGGCTCGGTTCACCATGTAAACCTTTCCAGACAACTGCCGAATCGCAGCGGTGGCATCGGGCAAAAGTTCCGACACCACACCGGGCGCATCCCCCCTCAACGGTGCCAGAGAGGCTTGAACGTCGCGGACCCGATCCCGCAGGGTCTTTAGCTTATCAACCACTTCCGCATCCGCGATGGCTTCCTTGAGGACCCCCTCCAGTCGCCCTTGCAACTGACTTTCCATCGACAGCCGTTCCGTGCCCACACGCGTGCGCTGCATCGGGCTTACCGGGTTGCGCGCCAACGGGCCTGTGCCAAGCCCGCCGGGGCGAGGCGGCGTGCCGGGACGCGTCCCTGGCAACGCCCGCGGCGAACCCACCTTGTTCGGCGGGGATGGAAACGCGCTTGTCGCCCCCAACTTACGCGGTGGGGGTATCGGACGAACCGGGGCTGTTCCGCCTTTCAGGGGAACCTCCTCCACTTTCTCAGGAGACACCCCCTCTTCCTTCTGCGGATCCAAAACGGCATCAATGGCTCGCAAAATAGGCTCGTAACGCACCACGTTGAATTCCGCAGCGATAAACTGGGTGCGCGCCAAGATCTCATCAAAGTGTTGGAAGGCCGAAGGAGTGAGCGCTTGATCAATCTCCATCGTCTTTAGCTTCTCAAGGAGCATCAAATTGTTCCGGGCCCCCTCACAACGCAACAGGGCCATCAAGGTCTCCCGCTCGGTCGCCGGAGACGCCGGCAGCGACTCGACGCGCCGCAGCTCCTTCTCAGCATACCGAAGCGTTGCCTCGGCCTGCTTGGAGGTAGACACCAGCCTCCGCATCATGTCCTGACGCATATGAGCCAAGCGATCCCGCTCGGACTCGGCCTTTTTAATTTGCTCCCTGATATCGCTCACACGGACTCCTGAAAACGCTCACCATCAAGGCTGCAATTGACTGATGTTTCTGAGCACCAAGGTCATGATGTCATTGGCAAACTGAAGATTCTGGTTCGCGATCAAAAGGTCCAGCTGACGCTTTTGTAGCTCCCCCGCGTCAGCGATATTCCCTTGCGCATTCTCAAGAACCTCGTTCAGCCGAAGTTGCTGGTATCGGCGAACCGTCTGCGCGCCGTCAGCGGCTGCTGCATAAACGCTCATCGCCGTCGCTCCTTTCCTCGTCCCGCCATACCCCTCGGCCTTATACCCGCAAGCCGGAACCGTCAATCAGCGTCAAAAGAAGGATTCACGGTGATACCGCTGGCGTGAGACAGGCCCGCCAAAAACGAAGGGAAGCAAGAACATTGCTTCCCTCACACGTTTTTTTGGCAATCAGACCTTTACTGCGGCTGAATGAACTTGTTAATGGTTTCCTGTGCCTTCGCCAATTTTTCTTGCATCTGCTTCACAGCTTCGAGGTCGCGCTGATAATTCGAAATTTCAAGCTGCAGCCGCTGCAACTCAGCCGAACCTGCCGCGGTCGCCAGATTGAGCGCCTTGACTCTCTCGGACACATCCAGAATCTTGTCCAGCAAACCTTTGCTGGTCGTGTTCAAGTTAGCCTGGGCATTGACCATATCCTGTTGGAGACTCATTGGAATCCTCCTTCCAAATTGGTTGCTGGGTTTTGGGGGCTGCCGCCGCCACTCCCGTGCTAGACAAGAATCTTATACGTGAATTTTGGCGGTTTCCTGCGTGACTTAATGGAGATTTAAAATACCTTCAAAGATCTGAACGGCGGATCCCTCCGCCAAATTCCACTACTGCGCGGGCGTACTCAAAATTTGAGTCACCGCATTCTTGGCCGCATCACGCGCTTCCATCGCCTGTCCCGGATTGCGCGCCACGGCATCCAAATATTGCAGGGTGTTCATCTCGCGCGCACCCATTTCACCCAGCAGACGCGCCGCAGCGGCCACCGTAGCCGGCCGATTGGACGTCGCGATGTGCGTGATTAAGACCCGCACGATTTCCTGGCGCAGAGGCCCCTGTGCACGGGCATCCGGGCCCAATGCTTGGCGAATTTGCTGCATCGCCGTCATCGCCTCGTTTTCCCCTTTTCGAAGTTCAAACTCCATCGCGCGGATGTATTCCACCGATACGCCCGGGTTGTTCGACGCCGCGCCGGGTGTCGCCGGATTGGCAGCCTGTGCAGCAAACTGCCTCATCAAATTCACGGCCACTTCACGCGTCTCCGCAGCATGGGCCGGATGTCGCTGTATCATCTGCAAGTAAGGCACCAACTGCGGATTGTTAAAACCACCCAATGCCCTCAGGGCCTCTGCCACGCTGGGATGCACCGAATGATAGGCGTGATTCAGCAGCAAGTTGTACGCAGGCTCCTTCAGTTGTGGGTGGGCCTGTGCCAACGCCGCTATTTGGCGAATCGACTGTTCATCGGTCAAGTTTGTCTGTAGTGTCTGAAAGAGAAACTGAGCGTCCTGCAGCGACATATTCGCCATATTGACACCTGGATTGTAGGTAGGCTGTGTCACCGGCTGCATCTGATAGGTCGAGGGCGCCGGATTGGCCGATACGGGCGACGCGGCAGGGGATGTCTGAACCGGTTGCGGCGATTGTTGCGGTTGCTGCGGCATTTGCACCATTTGGCTCATCACCCGCAGGGCCTCGTTCGCGAGTTGCACCACTTGGGGGTCCTGGCCTTGCGCGGTCGCCAGCGCCTGCAAACGCGGGATGGCATCTTGCGGCGACACCTTGGTCAAATTCACGATGGCCTGAAATTTATCGCGTGCATTCGGCGAACGCATCAACTGATCGGTCTGCGCCAACAAAGCTGGGTCTGTCCCGCTGCCACCCACCGGACCGGTGGCTTGAAATGCGTCGCTGGCATAGCCAGCAGCAGGCGTCGACGATGTCAGCGAACGCTGCTGAAACAAGCGATACTTGGGCAGGGTAGCGTGTGTTTGATTCACAGAATTCATATCTGACATACGGCGTTACTCCTCAAATCCAATTCCGACCCACAGCGGGCGTTTTGGCAGTCAAACTAACTCTTGGGAAGCGCGATGGAAGCATCGAGGGCTTCATCCACCTTCTTGACCAGACTCAACATCTGATCAAGATACATCGCGGGGCGCGCTTGGTCGGCCTTCTGCCCGGCCGTACGCAAGTCCAAACCCAAAAATTGGTTCGGTATTCCGAAACCGCCAACAGAAATCCCGCCAAGAAAACGGGCGTTTTCAGCCTTTTCCTGCAACTTGGCCTGATTCGAATACGCCAGATTGACCAATTCAATTGGATCGCCAACACCCACGGTGCACCTCCCAGCCCACGGCTCACTCAAACGCTTGATTCACCCTATTCGCTTGTCGTTGACACGCAATGAAGCTTACTTCTTTCTCCCAAAACTTTACGCGTACTTAAATTTGAGACGCCTCTTCATGCTAACGTTTCAGCAACTCTTGGGCCTTCTGGGCCACAGCCGCGTTCGTGCTCGACGTGAGGCGGCGTAGGTTCTCTCTCGTTCGGGGGCTGTAGGGACCCCGGTGCTGCGCGAGGTACCCCAATACCTCAAGTTCTTGCCGAGGCCCGAATGCCTCGCCTGAGAGCCACGGCGACTCTCCCAACGCGTCACGCGCTTTGGTGCTGGGGGTTTTTCCCAAGACCCGTGCCGCATCCATCGGCACCATAAATTGATCGCGCATCACAAGCGCAATCAAGATGTCAGTGGTCGCCGGGTGATGAGCCCATTCTGGTTTGGCGCCGATGTGGTCAATGAGCAGTTTTCGAAGTTTGAAACTTCCTCCCAAATCTGACGGCAGCAATTTCAATACGCGAGGCAAATCTTGAATGGTTCCAAAATGAATCAACGCCATCGCCGCGCGCGTGTTCGCAGCCAAAGCGGCGCCGCCCAACGGATTCGCTGGCGAGTCAAGAAACAGCCTCAGGGTATCCAAAACGGCAGGGTCCGGCACCCGCTTGGAAAGTCCCGCCACCAGCAATTCGCTCAAACTTACCTGGGTCATGCTCGGGTCCCGAAAAATCGCCTGAGCGACTTGCACCATCTGCTCAGTGGGCAGCTGGGCGACCTCCAATGCCGCGTTTGGCATCTGACGATAGTCTTTGAGGCGTGCGACAAGATGCGCCAGATCAGGCGCCCCGGTCTGCGCCCCTTGGCCCGCTCCAGCGATTAAAACCTCATCGCGCCGCACCGCGACCACAGGGTCGACGGACGAAACGGGGGAGGTTGGCGGCGGCGGCAATTTGGGGACAGCATAGCTCGTCCACTGGGTTTGGGGCATATTTTCCACTTCAGCCCTCACAAAATGACAAACAATCCCACCATGAGGTGTCGCGGGTTTCGAAAGAAACTGACGTTAAATATGTACCCGATTAAAGATTTTTAACGTTTCACGCCTAGTTGTATATCTTGTACTGATAAATGTCGCCGCTGGACTGCAACGCCCACCCACGAAACCGACCTGCTTCATCGACTTCGGTAGAGAAGTCTACCTGCATCGCCAAAACGCGAAATCCCAAGGACGGATAAGCGCGCCAACTTACGCCCGCGTTGTTGGTGTCATAAATTCCAAAATGTCCCAAAAATACATTGTTTGGATCCGTCACAGCCAAGGCAGGAATCCCCGTTGAGACATTCGGCAAAAACACCACGCCCGGTTGATTCGCCTCTCGCTTACGCAGACGCCCGGGAGCGAAACGAACGGCCGTCGGCGTCGGCGTATTGGCATTGGTAATGCGATACAGCGATCCCCCCTGGGTGGTCACCCACAATTCTCCTTCGCTCGCAGCGCGAATCTGAAGGGCTGCTCCATCTCCATAATCGACCCGGCCGTCCGCATCGGTTGTGCCCGCAGGCCTGTATGCCTGCAATTCGAGAATGCGCCGCCAGCGATCCGCCTCAACCGGCGCGTCCGCATCCAAGCGATAAATCGCATTGCCCGCGAAAAAGGCGAGGCTCGCATCTCCGCGAAAGCCCGTCCCGTCATAAATGATGCTGGGATGATCCTGAGGCCGATCCGGGGGAAAAGTCGAGACCACCTCCCACGAGACCACCGCCCCTGCGGCATTCACGCTACGCCACGCTCTGCCCACCGTATCGCACACCGTGACAACGTTCGCATTACTGACCACCATCGATTGGAACACGTTGCTCAAACTCACCCCCGGAGGGGTCACGTCCACCCAGGTCACACCCGCATCTGTCGTGCGATAGACCCGCCCCTGGTTGCCACACACAAAGCCTGTATTGTCATCAGCAAAACGAATCCGGCTGATCGACATCAACCCGGGAATCCCATTGCTCCTCGGTTGCAAAACAGGCTCTTGGGCGCTCGTCCGATCGTAGAACAACACCCGATTGCCCCCGGCAAACCAGCCACGCCGCGCACTCTGGAAGTGAAGCGTCGTCAAGTTCCCACCACCCGGCACCAAAACCCGTGCAGGGTCACGATACACCCGCCACTCTTCCACCGGCCGCAATGGCACGCCGGGAGCAGGCGGAGCCGGAGAAGGCGAAGGCAGCGGTGAAGGAGGTATCACGGGCGGGGGAGGCGTCACGGTGGGGGCCGCTATGGGTTGCTGGGGCACAATAATAGGTGCCAGAGCGGGCGCGGGGGTGGCCGCCGGCTGAAAAATGGGCGGCAGCACGGGGGCAGGCGAGGGGGCGGCGGCGAAGACATTGGGCTGGATCACGTTGCTGCCATTCGGCGCGACATTCAAGGGCGAAGGAATCGCAAATGCCGGCCCCAAAGTGCCTGCGGCCTGACGCACCGCCAACCCCACGGGCTGAACATCAATTGCGCCCTGATTGGTGATTTGCCCTTGAGGATTCACCGTAAAGGTCTGACTGCCCGATACCGTTCCGCCGGCCGTGTTGCTTACCTCCAAGGCCGCCGTGTAAGTCCCGGCCTCGGTAGGGACACGCCACAATACGGCACGGCCTGTGGTCGAAGACAAATTGCCGCCACTCACCTGCCAGCGAAACGTCAGCGAGCGATTCTGCGGGTCACTCGCCCGGGCGGTCAAAGAAACAAAGCGATCGCCTTGATTCAGCAGGTCAATCCCCGACAGGATCGGTTGGCTGTTTGATGCCGCCGGCGCCCCGCCCCCCGCGAGTGCATTGGCTGCCACCGGCAGAGATTCATCCGCGCAAGCCGCTGTAAAGAACAGCAGCACGAGGCCACCGGCTATCGCACCGCGACGCATCCGCGTTCACCGTATCAGGTTGATGCTGTCATCAACCGTTTTGTTGAACTCGGTGAGCATGTCCTTGAACACCCGATAGGTTTGGGTGGCCTGAAACGTTTCAGCCTGTAAAATCCCCGACCACCCCACGCGGCTGGGCATCTCAATCGAACTGGGCTGGACAAAACCCACCTCGGGTTGCCGGCCGTTGGGAAACACTTGAATGGCCCCGGAGGCGGGCGTCACCTCATAAGTGGTACTGCCATAACCACTAAAGCCTAACGCGTGCGGCGCGGGCACCTTGGCCAGCGAGACCTGAGGCAGATCCACTGTGCCGTCACCCGGATCAATCACGAAACGGGGCACGCCAATGGTCCGACCATCGGCATCCAAATTCACGGCTCCGTTGCCGCCCAGCACAAACAGACCTTGCGCACTCACCAAGCGGCCTCGAGCATCGTAGCGAAAATCACCGTTGCGCGTCAGAAACACCTTCGCGCCCGGGCGATCGTTTTCAGCGACCATGAAAAAACCCGGACCCCGAATGGCCAGCGAGGTCGGAATGCCCACCGGATCGATCGTGCCTTGCTCGAAAATGATGCTGTGGCCCTGTAAGGCCAGCGTATCGCCCCCACCGCTCGAAGCACTGCGACTGCCCGCTTGCTGGGTCGCCCCGCGGCTGGGCGATTGGTCGGTGCCGCCTGCCGAGCCAATGTGAAGCTTGCGCCGGTTGTAGCCCGGCAGCAAAAGCCCTTGGACATTCTGTACGATGGTCTGCTGCCAGGCATCGACCGCCCGAAAACCAGCCAACACGTTGTACTGAAAACTACTTCCCATAGACGTCCTTGGTCGACGACCTGCGCGCTCTTTATACAGTACCCGTTTCCGGCGGTGACGAATCGGCGATCGCCATCACAACGACGTATACAGGGCTTCAAGCGCCAAACCCCTCCGTCACGCAGGGGGTCGAATTTGCTGCCCTCTGAGCATTCAGGCATAATAAACGCTTAACCGGGGCACTGATGGCCCTGTCGGATGGAGGCTCAATGCTTCAGGTCGTCGTCGTCGGGGGTGGCCCCGCCGGACTGATTGCGGCGGAAACCCTTGCCCTCGCGGGCATTGCCGTCACGCTCATCGAAAGTCATCCTCAACGCCTGTTGCCGTGCGCGGGGCTGCTGACGCCCAACGCCGTGAAAGCCCTGGGGGCCCCCGAGTTGCTTGTGACAGAGCGTGTGGCGGAACTGAATTTGGTCTCCCCGAGCCTGCGGGCTGCCTTTATTTCGCTGGGCGGACCAGAACGCAGCACCGGGGTGATGCGTCGCGACATGCTGCACGCTTATCTGAGGCGGCGGGCGGAAGAGGCGGGCGTGCAAATTCGACACGCCCTTTTCCGGCGATTTTTACACGGGGATGGGGACTACCCGGTGCTTGAGATCAGCCCGATCGGCGGCAGCGTCCGCGAACGGATTTCGGCCGATGTCGTGATTGCCGCCGATGGAATCCATTCACCCGTGGCCCGCAAGTTAGGCTTGCCCCCCTTGGAGATGGGCATTGCATACCTTGAGTACCTCACCTGGGCTGAGGGCGTCCGTCGCCCACCGAATGCCGTCCATCTTCATATGGGACGGAAGATCGCGCCGGAGCGCTTTGCTTGGATGCTGCCGGGCGATGAACGATGGGTTTTGGGGATCAGCACCCACAGTCGCTACGGGCGTCGCGTCCGCGATCTGGCCACGCGGTTCAAAAATCGCGTGGGTCATCAGATCAAGGGCGCGCAGGTCACCGGTCGCGGCGCCTATTACTTCCCTTGGCGCAACACGCCTCGTTTCATTCAGGACCGGGTCCTATTTGTGGGGGACGCCGCGGGTATCGCCGCACACTCAAGCTTCGACGGCCTCTACTTTGCGGCGGTGACAGGGCGTTTGGCCGCTGAAGTGGTGGCCGAACATCAGCACATGCCAACCTTCGATCGTTTGTCCGATTACCCCCGTCGCTTCCAAGAAAGCTATGCGGACTTCTTGGGACAAGTAGAAGCACTCGACACCTACTTCCTCGCGAATGATAAACGGCGTGAAATCCTTCTGGAACTCGCCTATGAGCGTGACCTCCAACAAACGATTCTCGGCGCTTATTTTGAAAAACGGCCGATGAAATTGACACTGCCTTTGTATTTGAAGGCGCACATCAAAATCTTCACCAGCCGTGTCAAACAAGCCTGGCAAAGCAAAAAACGAGAACAAGAGCAAATCGCAAGGGTCATGCCGCCCACCAACAACTACCTAGACTTCGCGCTGGCCCAGCGAGACACCGGCCCTTTAAGCCCTCCTGTTGCCTCATCGCAGACAGTTCCGGCGGCCCGAGTAAAAATGCGCCCCGCAGAGACTGACCCCCGTGTGGAAAACTGAACATATTCAGACGACAGGCGGGTATACGTGGACGGGAAAGACTGTCCTGGAATAACCCGCTATGGTAAACACCTCAAAACGTCTTGTTTGGTTGTTGGAAGAAGCCACCCCTGACGTCGCGCAATTGATGTACCAAATCGAGCGCACCGCTGCGGGCCAAGCCGTGGTGAGGCGGGTCACCTATACCGAAGCACTCAAGGAACTGCCGCGAGAAAGTGCGAATGGCTCCCTGACGACCATTGTGGTGTTCTCGATCGCCAATCTCCAAAATTTGTCTTCCTTGGTCAAGAGCCTCCCCGCCCCACAACCCCGGCTCTGTTTCTGGGCGCCCACCTTTGAGGCGATGGCTGAACTGCGCGAAGGGCAAAGATGGCCGGAATCGGTTTGTGCTGTGTCAAGACACTCTGGTGAAGCGGCAACGCTCGAATCTGCCGGTTTTCGACCCGACAGCATCACCACATTACTTGCCGACATCATTCCAACCGCTCTGGTGGAAGGAGACGAACCGTCGGGTCGTCCTTTGCGCATCGGGGTCGCCTGGTATAATTTGGCGCCTCCGCAACGCGAGGCGGTTTGCAGCGAGATTGGGCGCTGGATCCAGCGAAAACCCGAGCACTGTGAATGGTACCTATTTTTTCTCCCCGGCGATGAGCCCCCCGACACCCTGCCCGCGGCGGTGCGCATCTGCGGATTAACCCCGCAAGCCGCCGCCGTTGAGACCCCCCTATCATTGGATGTTTGGCTGTCAGATCCTTGGTGGCCGGAAGCTTTCCCAAGACCTTGGCACGCCCCGGTGATCATTCCCTTGGCTCCCGGGGGGGTCGTGGGCAAAGCGAATTGGTCCGAGACCTTGCAATCGCTTTTAGAGTTGGAATCACCGCACATCTGGCACGAAGATTTGCTGTGGGGGTGGTCACAACAGCCCGTGTGGCGTACTTTATTGTCCCCGGTCCCTTTGACGGCGGGAGACCCCCCGTCAAGACAAGAGAAAACCCTCACCACCGAGCAATGGGCCCCGCTCGCGGCGGAACGCAACCGTTGGCAAGAATGGCTGCAGCAAGCACGCCAGGCCTGGCCCCACCGTTTAGAAGAAGAATTCTTTGACAGCGAACTGGCCTACTATTTCTGGCTGTACGACTACCGGGTCGAGGTCAGCTGGTGTCTCGACTTGTGGACATCCCTGGGAGCCGCCCGCAATGGAGAACGACACGCCCTGCTCCTGGCGCTGAATGCATTGCGTCTTCACCACACCGGGGGCTCGTGGCTGTTTAAACGACTTCTGGCCAATACCATGCTCGGACGCCCGCCGGCTTCCCCGCGGCGTTTGGGTAAACGGTTTTGGCTAAAATTCGCCTTAAAAAGCCCCATGGCACTGCTGAATTGCGCGCTGGTGTTGTGGCAAACCGGACGCGACCCCGAAGCCGATCCCCTCAGCGCGGGCCGTGAGGTCGCGCGGGTATTTTTGCAGTCTGCGAATATTTCTATTGTGCGGCGCAACGAACCTGCGCCCTCAGAAGATGTTCCCACCATTTATTTGGTGAGTCACCGCCACGGCGATTACGATCCCTTTTTGCTGTTAAACAGTCTGCCGGGTGCTTTGGCCGTGGTCGTCGGGCCCCGTGCCCAGCGCTGGCCCTTAATTCACCGCTTGGCCTATTCGTCGTCGTTCGTGCTGACCGGTCGCGAGCGGGGCGTCGTGATTGCAGATGCCATTTCCTCGGTGCGAGCCCGACGGGCGCTGGCCCTTTATTCTGAAGTGACCGAGCCCAGTTATCTGGGGGAGGGTGCGCCGGTTCGCAGCGGGCTGCTCTGGATCGTGCAAGCACTGGAACAATGTCAGGTCATCCCTGTACTGCTTGATGACGCCTTCGTCGTCGGCGCCGAAGGGGGTGAACTCGACTTATGGTTCGGCCCCCCCGTGTTGTGTACGCCGAGCAACAGCCACACGCTGCTCAATCGCATCCGGATGTTTTTTCACCGTCACGTCAAACGAATCAATCAGTTGGATGAAGGGGATTATCGTGAAGAAGCCATCAAGGCCCCTGTTTAGGCACGCACCCCTCAGTCCTCACGGGTCTATGTCGGGCAATTCGATGCCGTCAAAGTCAATCGGAGGAAGGGCGGCGTTGGTGGGGATCAAGGTCAGGCCGGTCCTCTTCAGAAAGTCCAGGATGTGCTCCCGTTCGCGATCGGTCAACACGCCGTCGGCGGCCACCTCGGCGATCGCCTGATGCAATGCCTGACGACTCAGCGCGCTGGCGGGTTCACCCGTTGCCGTATCAAAAACGCGGCCCTCTAAATTCAACGAAGCCAAAAAGCCGGAACGACGCGCCTGTGCAGTGGCTACCGCCTCCGCCACAATTTGATTAATCGAGCTCAAAGCCAGCGCATCATCCATCCGCAGGCCCCCCTGTAATCGTCAGGGGCGCAAAGCGAGGGTCTAAAATTTTCTGCCCCAAACCAGGAAACGAGACCGCCCACGTCGCACGTTCACCTTCACCCAACACCCTGGCAATCACCCCTTCACCGAACTTTTCGTGACGCACTCGCGTCCCCACCGTCACTTCCGGCGTCGCGGTCGGAGGTCCGCCCTTCGCAGCCCCCCGACCACCCCACGCCCGTGCGGCCGGCTCTGCGCGATCCCAATCTTGCATCCAGACCACGTCTTGCTCGCTTTGCCGCGCAGCGGCCCGCCGCTCACGTGGAGGTCGGGGAGGCCCTGCGGAGCCCGCCTGCAGGCGGGCCTGCATCTTCAGTAACGGAGAAATGGATGTCTGAAGACTTCCCGGAGGGAGCTCCCTCAAAAAACGGCTCGCCACCGCCGCCTGCGTTTCCCCAAAAACAGTCCGGCTTCGGGCGTGACTCAATTGCAGGGCTTCTTTGGCGCGGGTGATGCCAACATACGCCAATCGGCGCTCTTCTTCCATTTGGGCGGGGTCATCCATTGAGCGCTTGTGGGGAAAAACGCCCTCCTCCAGGCCCACAAGAAAAACAAGCGGAAACTCCAAGCCCTTCGCGGCATGCAAAGTCATCAAGGTCACGCGTTCCGCGTCCTCAGCGCCACTCGCGTCTGCGTCCGACAGCAGCATCAAGTGCGTCAAGAAAGCCCCAAGGCTGGTGTCATCACTCTGTTCAACGAAGTCCTGAGCCACACTCACGAGTTCCGAGACATTTTCGAGACGTCCGAGGGCTTCATCCGTCCCCTCTTCAAGCAAGGCCGCTGAATAACCGCTTTCATCGGCCACCCGTCGCACCAAGTCAGGCAAATCCATCCCGGCCGATTGCCGATTAATTCCCTTGATCCAGGCCGCAAATTGCACCAACTTTGAGGCGGTCTTGGCCGTGAGACCATCAATCACAGCGCCCGGATCACTCAACAACGCGATCGCGTGAATCCCGGAGCGACGGGCCGCTTCAACCACACGCTCAACCGTCGTCTTCCCAATGCCGCGGCGTGGCGTGTTGACCACACGAACAAAGGCCGTCTCATCCGCCGGATTATGCACCAAGCGCAGGTATCCGAGAAGATCTTTGATTTCCTTGCGTTCATAGAATCGAACGCCTCCTACGAGACGATACGGCGTCCCCCAACGCATAAACAACTCTTCCAGGGCTCGCGATTGGGCATTTGTCCGATACAGGACGGCAAAGTCATTCAAAGAGCGCCCCTCTCGGCGCTTGCGAATCTGCATCAACACATATTCCGCCTCATCCCGTTCATCAATGGCCTCGTACAACGCGATCGCTTCTCCTTGTGGGTTGCGGGTCCACAGATTTTTTTCAAAGCGTTGCTCGTTGTGTTGGATCAGATGATTCGCCGCGGCCAATATCGTCGCCGTGGAGCGATAATTCTCTTCCAATTTGATGACCGTCGCATCAGGCCAGTCTTGTTGAAATTGCAGAATAATTCGGAAGTCTGCGTTGCGAAACGAGTAAATGCTTTGGTCTACGTCTCCCACCACACACAAGTTACGATGGCGACCCGATAGAAGCCGTATCAATTCGTATTGTGTATGGTTCGTGTCTTGGTATTCGTCGACCAGAATGTAGCGAAAACGGGCCTGGTAACGCGCAAGGACCTCCGGGCAAGCCCGCAACAACCGCACAGTTAACAACAGGAGGTCGTCAAAATCCAAGGCATTCTGGCGCGCGAGCTCTCGCTGGTATTCTTCATACAGCGACGCGATCCGCTGACCCTGATACCCGCGGGCGGTCTCAAAGTAGGCGTCGGGGGTCAGAGCACGGCTCTTGGCTCCTGATATTTTGTTGAGGACTTGGCGCGGCGGGTAGTCCTTGTCATCCAATCCGAGACGATTCAAAGCGCCCTTGACCACCCCCACTTGATCCGTCTCATCGAAAATTACAAAGTTGGAGTTGTATCCTGCCGCCCCCAACTGGTCGAGATCCATCCGCAAAATTTTTCCGCAAATGCTGTGAAAGGTGCCGACCCACATTCCCCGAACCATCCAGCTTTGATGAGCGAACAGCGGGCCTGCGGGCGCCGCGTCCCCTCGCAACAAATGGCCCAACCGTTCTTTTAATTCGTTGGCGGCCTTGTTTGTAAAGGTGACGGCCAAAACCTCATCCGGTTGCGCGTATCCCTGCGAGACCAAATGGGCAATGCGATGGGTAATCACCTTGGTTTTCCCCGCGCCCGCGCCGGCCAAAATAAGCAAGGGGCCCGGCCCCATCGTGACGGCCTGCAACTGTGGCGGATTCAATCCATCCAGTAAATTTTCGGCCACGCAACCCCCAGGAACACAGAAACAAACACTCAGAGAGACGACCCGGCGCGCATCGCAACGCTGTCTCTATTGTAGGTGTGACGGCGAAATAGCGTCCAGTCAGGCGCATTGGATGGCTGTGCAAGGTATCACTGGTTCACGCTTCCAGCCCATGCTACTATGATGATCGTTTTGTCTTCCGCTTGGCCCTGTAAACGAAGGAACTGCAACCGATTATGGACGTTTCTAGCGTAACGAACACGCCGCTCTCCGTGGATGCCTTCATGCAAGAGTTGCAGACCATTCAAGCAACAGGGTCGAAAAAGGTGGCGATCCTGGGCAGTCGACATTTGTCGTTGACCCATCAGCAGTTGATCGAGATGCTGGCTTACGCGTTGGTTTTGACAGGAAATCACATCATCACTTCCGGAGCGGGGGGCACCAATGCCGCGGTGGTGAAGGGCGCAAGCCGGGCCAACCCTGGAAATTTGCTGGTGATTTTGCCGCAAACCATCTCCCAGCAAACCTCCGAAAGCCAGGAACTTTTAGCCTCGTTGCCAACCATTCGTGAACACCCAGAAAGACGCCTGCTGACCCTTTCTCAGGCCTCCTCAATGTGCAACCAAGAGATCATTGAGAATTGTCAGCAACTGATTTGCTTCCTGTATCACACAAGCCATACATTGCAAGAGGCTGTTCGCTACGCGCAGGAAAACCACAAAGTCGTTACGACCTTCTACCTCGATTGAGGTTGAGCCCGAATCATCCGGGCTGCTGCGCAGAATTCTGCTCGGTGTCTTGATGGCAGCGGGCAGCATCTCAATTGCTGCCGTGGTTCAGGATTATCGAATGCTTGAAGCCGAGCGTGAGTCGATTGCTCTCGGACGGTTTGATGAAGCGGCTGAGCGGGCCTTGCGGATTGTTGTGCTGAAACGCCAGATTCGCGCACAACTGCGGGCGCAGATCCCCACAGTGGTCGCCTTGGGCCGTCGCTTCCCCCGGGAAGAACCATTGCTGCGGGCCTTACATCGCTTAGACCCTGATGCCTCGTGGGATCTGCGCCTCGGTCGCTTACGCGCATTGACAGCACGGGTCGCTGACATCAGGCTCGCAGGCCTTCGCTACACCCAGCCTGATCGAAGCAGTCCACCTCCCGCCCGCCCACATTACCCCAGAAGCCATATCGTGCCCCCGGGTTCGTCGTATGCTTTGTTCCGCTATCAACGCAACGAGCAACTCCCTCACGCTGAAAACACCTACCAACTGTCTCGCATCTCCCCGGCTGGACGCCGCGAACCGCTGGGAACCGGTTGGTCCAGTGTACTGGGGCAGTCGTGGGCCCTTCACAAGGGGGGTACGGTGGTCGCTCTTGCGCGTCCTGATGAACGCACCATTGAATTATGGGATCTCACAACCGCAAACACGCGCTGGCAGACCACGCCCGGCACACCCGTTTATGTGGCGCTCGGAGGCGACGGCGCGAACTTGGCGGTGGCCTTCTCCAGTTACGCCCAGGGGGCATCGCGCGATCATCAACGCCTCGATATTTGGGACGGCAAAAGCGTGTGGCCGGTAAACCTCAGCCATATTTCAGATCGTGGACACCTGGCATTCGATTGGGACCCCACCGCCGACTCGCTGGTGGTCGTGGGGGCTTTGACAGGAGAAAACGCCCTCAGCGCCACAGTCCCCGGAGTCTGGGTCAACCGTCGTGGTCAGCCCTTGGTCCATTTCGAAATGCGGCGCAATGAATTATCCCGGCTGCCTTGGTGGGTGCGAGGCCCCGGCGACACCAAAGGACTGTCCATCGGTCACAGCGCATGGATTTGGGACGGTCACAGCAGCTACGCGCGGCTCCTTCCCGAGACATCCGGCCAGTGGGCATTCAGTCCGGATGGCAAATTAATGGCGGGCCTTCACGCCCACCGCCTTTTCGTGGCCGACAGAGAAGACCCTCGCGTCCGCCAGTATTTCAGCCTGCCAGGGGTCCCCAAAAACTTTCAGCCCGCTCCCGGGGGTATCGATTGGGACGCTGATGGTTTACGGATCAGCGGATGGGCCAAAGCCCCTGGCCGCAAGGGCCTTGAACCCGCGCGACTTGAGGCCGACCTGATTGCTTCTCAAGACGCTCCCGGCGGGCCCGATTGACTTTCGGCGCGCGCCAACAGGGTGCTTTCAATCTCGTCGGCGGCCTGCTCAATGGCACGGGGCATCACGCGGTAGCTCTTGGCGAGGATCTTGACATCCACGTTTTCATTTCGCAGCCGCGTATCGGCCAATTCCACGCCCGCCGCCCAAATGGTCGGCTGCGTAAGGTCAGGAGACGCAGCCGCCTTAAATTCCCGCCACAACCGAAATAAATCCACCGTATCGTGAACGGAGTAGCCCACGTGAAACACGGCGCGGCGCAGATTCTCCTCGACCTCGTCAGGGGGTGCCACCTCGCTCCAACCGAGATTCTGAGCCTTATCAAAGGCCATCATCAGCGCAGGAGATGCGTGCTCTGGGACGGTAATGTCTGTCAGAGCCCATCCCCCATCCTCCTGTGCACGGGCCACCAACCCAACCGCGTGCTTGTTGGTCCCGTTGCCCCAGCTCAGGGTGGTAAAGATCCCGCCATCTCGCGGCAGCAATTGGTGTCGCGCCCGCACGGGACCGTCTGGAGGCTCCCCAGCGACATCCAACAGGCGTTTTAATTTCGGCAAACCAAATAATTCCAGGTACAGGGGCAACAGACCCTCGGGGTCCAAACACGCGACCACCGCATTCGCATTCTCTTCTGCGACCGCTCGCACCCATTCGCGACACAAGCGAGACAACTGGGTCGACTCCACCTCACCCAGTTGCGCATCCTGCAGGGGACCGGAAGTATCCCAAAGTTCTTGAAGCAACTCTTCAAACAGCGCGCGATCGCGCAAATGCAGGTACCGCAAGCGATATCCTGGAGAGCTGTAGAGACTGTCCAGAAATTTCTCAACCCCCGGGGCCTCACGCATCATGTCAAAAACAGCCTCTGCACTCAAAGGACTGTCGACCTGCATCAACAGGGCATCCAAAACATCCATCACGCCCCCTTTTGCGGGCACGACGGATGAAAAATATTTGGCCTCAATCTCCGGCGGCGTCGGAGACACACGCCCAGGCCCCCATTCAATCAGATGACCAATATGCAAGTCGGGGTCCCCTTCATACACGCCCTCATAGGGATACATTCGCCCGACCACCAGATCCCCCGATTGCAATTCATCGCCCAGAGGGCTTTCGCGCAGTTGAATACGCCCCCCTTGGTTCAAATCTTCCAACCACGTCACGCGAAACTGTTTCACCACCTTGAACGCCCCGTAGCGGGTGTGTGTGAGAGCCGAAAAAATCGCCCGCCCTTCCGGGGTCAAATCAGCGTCCAACTGCAGCAAAAACCGCTGCAACGGCGTCTGCGAGACGTCGCGACTCAACGTCCGATCAAGATGAAACCACGATAAAAATCGCAGAATCCGGTCGTGCTGATCCGGATCGTGGACCTCTGGCAGATCCTTCGGCGCGTGCTCCACGCCGTGCGTAAACTCCGCCCACGCTTCGCGCACAGCAGCCCCAAACCAAGGCTGCATCTCGGACCAACGATACAGCGTATCAAGGTACGGCCACAGCGGAAATTCGTATTCAGGACTCGGTGTTTGCTCCAAGTGAGGCTCAGTCGGTGTGGGGCTCATATTCAGCATCATACCTGAAAGCGAGTCGCGCAAGGGAATATGGCAAGCAAAAGACAGCATTTAATTGAAATGGGCGCAAAAATAAAAACGACCGCAAACGATTATCTGACGACACTCTTCAGCACCTCGTCCTGATCGGGGCGGCGAGGGGGGGCTTGTGCTTCCGCAGGGCCGGTGCTAAGTTAGCGGCGGTTCCCAATAAAAAGCGCGTTTTGAGGAGGTTCCAGGTGAACAAAGAAGAACTGGTGAACGAGGTTGCGGGCGCTACCAAATTGTCGAAGAAAGATACGGAAACGACCGTCAATGCGATGGTTCAAGCCATCACGGATGCATTGACCCAGGGCGACAAGGTCACCTTGGTCGGATTTGGTACGTTTCAAGTTCGTGAGCGTGCTGCCCGTGAAGGCCGTAACCCTCGCACCGGTGGCGTTTTGAAGATCCCCGCCCGCAAGGCTCCCGCCTTCGCAGCCGGCAAGGGTCTCAAGGATGCCGTCAGCGGCCCCAAAGCCAAAGCCGCTAAAGCGAAGAAGTAAGAACCACTCCTTCAAAGTGACGGGCTCACATCAAACGGTGTGGGCCCGTTAGGTTTAAACGGCCGTTACCTCATAGCGCAAGGCATAGACCTCCGCGTTGGGGGTTCGCGCCTCATCCCGCGCCTCGCGGATCACGCGAAGGATCACGCGCTCGTCAGCAGAAGCCGCGTTGTCTGAGATCAATGACGATAAATCGCGGCGCAAAACACCTTTCAAATTGGCTTCGTGCGCCGCTGGAGGAATCGCCACAAGGGTTCCGAGGTGAGGGATCACAGCCTCCAACGCAGCTTGAACCTCCGACATTGAGACCTGCGTATGGAGCAAGGACATCACAGGCCGCTGTTCCTCTCGACCATCGGTACTGCGTATCACGGTCTGCAACTGTAATACTATCGACATAAACGCTCCTTATTTGCCCGACTCACGGGCTTTTTCTTCCCTGCGATCGATCGGCCCCGCCGGTCTGATGCACCTTAATCACTTTGATGTAATCACTGCCCGGTTCGCGATGCAACGCCGCACGAGGCGCCGGCGCCGGACGGCCGTGCCCCGCCAACGCTCCCGCATCCTCTTGGATGGCGCGTAAAACCTCATCCAAGGCCTTCGCCATCGCCGGCTTATCATCGAACGCCCCCAAACACGTGGCGTAATCCACCAAGCCCGCCCGAAATGCTTGCAGAAGACCCTCTCGGCGCGTCTGCATCCCTGTGTCAGGAGGCGCGGCATCGAGCACGGAGGCAAGGTCCGCAAATCGACCCTCCCGAATCAAACCCTGCACCTCAGGCGTCTGCAGCAGCACCTCAAACACTGCGATGCGACCCCTGGCGTCGCAACGCGGCACAAGGTGTTGAGACACCACACACTTCAACACCGACGCCAAACCGAGCAAAACAGAGGTGTGCTCCACCTGAGGAAAAGCATACAAAAGGCGTTCGAGGCTCTGCCGGATATCACTGGCTTGGAGGCCTGCCACAATCAGGTGTCCCGCCTGTGCCCCGCGAATCGCCAGTTCGATGCTGCTGCGCTCGCTGAGATCGCTCAGAAAAATGACCTGTGGCGTCTGGCGCAAGGCCGCGCGCAATCCGTGGCTAAAACTGTGCGTATCTTTTCCCACCTCGCGCTGAGAGACCAAACATTGACGGTGTGGATGCACCACCTCAATGGGATCATCAAGGGTCACAATATGCCCTGCGAGCGTCTCGTTCACGAAATGGACCATCGCGGCCAGGGTCGCCGTCTTCCCCGCGCCATTGGGACCCGTCACCAAGACCAACCCCTGCTTCTCAAGCGCCACCCGCTTCAGCACGGGAGGCAAGCCCCAGGCGTCCATCGAACGCACACCCGTCTGCACCAAACGCAACACAGCAGCGACAGTTCCGGCGTTCAGGAAGACATTCACCCGAAAACGAGCCAGACCCGGCACATCCAAAGTGGTTTCCAGTTCTTTTTCCTGTTTAAATAGCTCAAGACTTGAGGGGGGCAACAGGGCGAATATCATCTGCGGCAACACCAGCGGGTCGAACCGAAGGTGCTCAAAGCCCGGAAGGTCTTGCAGATGACCGTCCAGCAACATTCTCGGCGGCATATGCGCTTTCAAATGAAGGTCCGTCGCCCGAACGCGGACGGCCGAGTGCAAAATCGGCAGCAATGGGTTGCTGCTTTGCGCCAGCGGATCCACTTGAGCAGGACCAGGTGGGGTCATACAGCCCCCTTCTTGGCAGCCAACGCAGATGGCTTGACAGGCTGCAGCATGGTTTGAATTTCAGCCAGCACGGCCGGCGGTGTCGAGAGGCCATCCAGAATTCGCAGCAGTGCCTGAAAGTCCCACGTGTGATCCTCAAGCGCCACGACGGTGCCACTGAAATTCAAAACCGATTCTTGGTAACTCATACGCCGGTGCGTGATCAGTTCGTGAACCAACCGGGTCCGAAACACACCCCGGTCGTTCGTAATGGGATTCACCAATTCCCAATAGGCCCCTTGCACCTCTTCTCCGCAGTCTTGACACCGATAACTCAAATGAGGAAACAACAAATTACGGTAGACCAAGCGACCCTCCCGTAAACGAGCCAACGCCGATCCTGCCGCGACCTGATGGGCCCGCCTGACAGCCTGGGCATCTCCCTGCTCAACAACACCCTCCTCAACGGCACTGGCAAGGCGTTCAACCACGCGATCCGCCAAACAAGGGATGGCTGAAAAGTAAATTCTGAAGGCTTCCAAAAGCAACCACTCCACGCGTCTGGCCCATCATGTCCCTTCCATGTTTCCACGGAGAGGGGCGGTTCTAACAGGCCCTCGCGGCGTCCGACACCCCGTGAAGTTCCCCCTCAATGTGGGAAAGTCTGAGGATGAGGATTGAAGGAGGCTGAGACATTTTTGTCGAACCACGTGGTGCTGGCGGGCGCCGGGCACGGGCACTTGCAGGTGTTGAGATCCCTTCAGCAACAGCCGTGGCCCCACACTGAAGTAACACTCGTGACCCCCTCGGCGGATTCACTCTATTCGGGAATGCTTCCCGGATGGATGGCCGGGCACTATGCACTGGACGAGTTAAGGCTCCGTGTCGGGGAGATGGCGACGCACGCGGGCGTCAACCTGGTCTGCGATCGCATCGTCCGCCTCGACCCGACAGCGCAAACCATCACCCTGGCTTCCGGCCGCCGCCTCGCCTTCGATGTGTTGTCACTCAATGTCGGCGCCGATGCGCGATCGTTTGGCTTCGACACAAACGAAGAACACATCCTGCACGCGGGGCCCTCAGAGGCTTTTGTTTGCGGGTGGGAGGCCGTGATGCTTCAAAGCGAAGAATCTGGAAGGGCTCGCCTCGCCATTGTCGGTGCCGGAGCGGCCGGTGTCGAGGTGGCGCTGGCAGCCAGTTACCGGCTGGAAAAACTGCTCGGAAATAAAGCCAGCGTCGCGATCAGTCTGATGGGCTGTGAGCGTTTGTTACCGGGTCACTCCCCCGGCGTGAAACTGCGGGCAAAAAAAGCGCTGGCTCGCCGAGACATCCAAATGGTTTCAGGGCGGGCCACCCCCCTTGCGCCCGGCCTGATCAGCGCAGGGGGAGATCCCATCGCCGTTGACGCGCTGATTCTCGCCACCGGGCGACAGTTGCCCCAATGGCTCACAGAATCGGGACTGGCCTTGGCTGAGGACGGCTTTTTGGCGGTGGCTCCCACCCTTCAAAGCACGTCACACCCTTCCATTTTGGCAGCAGGTGATATCGCCAGCCGTTTACAGGCCCCTCACGCCAAGTCGGGTGTCCAGGCCGTCCGAGACGGAAGATTGCTTTCCACGAATCTCCCGAGGATGTTGAAAAACCTGCCCCTGTTTGCTGAAACCCGTCGGCGGCACACGCTTTCACTGCTGGCGACGGGCGCGCGTGAGGCCATCGTGTCCTACGGCAGGATCGACGCCGAGGGCGCGTGGGCTTGGCACTGGAAAAACTTCATCGATCGCCAATTTGTCGCGCAATGTCGCAAATAAAGCCACGCTCTGATGGCATCCTCTGTTGGCACGTTGAGATCTTGAAAAGAAATTTCTATCAACTTTAACCTTGATACAACCAAGTTTTCTGCGGTGACCTCCTATAACTCCGGTGTGAGTTGTGCTGTGTGGGTCACGCAGGAAGGTAAAGAAAAATGCAAAGTTTCTGGGTCTCTGTAAGCTATGACAAAGAGACGGTTTTGAGCAACTGCTTCACCGCTGAAACACGCGAAGCGGCCGTGGCCTGTATGGTGAACTACCTGAAACTGGAGTTTGACCTTCCTGAAAACAGCTTGGTCAAAGTGGCCCACCAATACTAGGAAGTCCTTTACGAAGTGAGCCTGTCCACCCCGGACGGCCCCATCTCCCCCGCGCCAACGGAAGCCGTTGGCGCTTTTTGCTCAGACCCATCACACGAAATCAGACGGGACAAGCTGAAGCCTAAAATTCCGCCGAAAACCAAATGGCCGACCATCGTCATCATCAAGGCGTAGGGGGTCAAGGGAAACAGCATCTGCCGCGCAATGGGAAAGACGGCCAAAGTCGCCCACAAACAAAGACAAACACACGCGCCAAAAATCATTCCGGTGCGCACAGCAAAGCGCTGGCCAGCAAAATAAGCCAAAGCAAGCCCTCCGCCGTCGCCCAAGTAACGATAGAAGTAGGAAAGAACAAAAACATCGCCCAGCGGCGCTTGGAAATCACCCAACATCATCCGTCCGATGTTGGGAATTCCATCCCGCAGGCCGCCCAATTCCGTCAGGGTGAGTCGCACGCCATCGTAAATGAGCGTCGCCCCCATGCCAGCAAGAATGACCAGAGCCACACATTTCAAACGTTGCGTGTTCCGCCCCGCGTACCACAGCAGCAGCAGCCACGCGGGAACCGTGACACACAGGGTCGTCCACGCCAAAGGCACCCATCCCCCCAGCGAGGGCACCAACGCAGCCACGGGCAAAAAGCCCACGGCAGCAATAAAGAGACGCGACCAAGGCGAAAAAAACGGCAGGGATAGGATCATATGCGGCGCCTTGTTCGCCCGACGGCGTAGATCATCTCATTTCCACGTACCCAGACGCCCATGCCCCAAAACCCGCCCTGCGCCCACCAAAGCCTCACGGGAAAAACACGCGATCGCCCGACCACGCAGCGCCTCTAAATCTGCGGCCTGGGGCTTCGATAGGGCATTCGCTCGTTAGAACGAGACGGTTTTGACGCATCGCATACTGGGGTAAGGAGGGATATTCGCTGTTTGAGTGCAGGATTCCCTGATGCGCCGTTGTCCTTTCCCCATCGTCTTGCTCAGCCTGGCTCTCGTCAGTTGTCAGAGCGCCGCAGTCCCCCAAAGCGTTCATTTGAACGGCAAAGAGGGGGCTTCACGGCCGTTAAATCGAGCGAAGCAAAACGCATCCGAGCCCCTCGGCCAGCCCCCTTCCGCCCCTCCCAACGCCGCGGAAACGAGCCTCTCTGACGAAACACGCAACGCACAATGGCGTGAAGCGCTCGGTGCCCGTTCCGCCTTGGTCGCGCCGGTGTTGTCGAACCAAGGCGGACGCCTTCGAGGCAGCGTGTTGCTGCCCACGCGTTTGCTGGGGAATCATGCCGGCGGATTGCTGAGCGAACAAGGGGGAAGTCTGATCAGTGACCGCGGCGGAAACCTCCTTGGCAATAACGCGGGAAGCGTGATAGGCAAAACCAAATTCTTTGCCATCCGGCAAGAGGACGTGAATCAAGCCGTCGAGGGGGCCCGTGTGGTGATTGTCGATGCGGCCGGCCAGTGGGTCGCCGACGACAAGGGTGAACCCTACGTGGCCGCGACCGATGGGAAAGGAAATTTCCAGTTCGAACGAACCCCGGGGGGAGCGAATCTGCTGTTGCGGGTGGTGGGCTTTGCCAGCAGCTTGGGCGACCCCTTGGCTTTCCTGCCGGCCAACGCGGGGGGTTCGACCACACCCCGCCAGGTGGATGTGAACCTCTACAGCACTTTGACCATCGGCTACATCCGCGAGAAGTTCGTGCAAGGAAGGCAGGACATCCTCGACAAACTGCCGGGGGATGTAGAAGCCGAAACGCGAGAAAAATTAGCGGTCGCGCTTCCAAACGACGTGGATCTACCGAGCCTGCGACCCGAAGTGGTTCTCGCCCAGGTCGATGCCGCGCGGACCAAAGACCAGGCCTTCGACGCGCAGGTGCGCTACGTCGAAAGCCTGTTGGTGGCGGGCCTCAGCAACATGGGCGAGGGGCTTTCCGCATTGCAGGTGGCCCTGGCCGCGCCACACCGCTTGCACGTGATGCCAGATGGCAGCCTGTACTTCTCCGAGACGTGGTCCGGGCGCATTCGGCGCATTGCGCCGGATGGCACCTTGCGCACCTACGCGGGCAATGGCTCCTTGCGGGCAAACCCGGAGGGCGAGAATGTGTTTCTCGGCGATGACGGCCCCGCTTTGCAGGCGGCCTTCCACACGCCAACCTCGCTCACTGCGGATGCCCAGGGCAACCTGTACCTCTGCGATCTGAAAAATCATCGCATTCGCCGCATCGACGCCCAGAGCGGGGTGGTGAAAACCGTGGCCGGCAACCGCCAGGTGGCGGCCAATACCCTGTTTGCACCACCGGTACAGAAGGGGCCGGCCTTGACCGCAGGCACGCGCGCTCAGGACGCCCTCATCACAAGCCCTCACGCCATTGCCAGCGACAACCAGGGCCGCTGTATCTTTGCGTGTGGCGAAGGCACCTATCGCACCGAGGCCGATGGAACGTTGACCCCGTTGCTCCACGCTGGAGCAGTGCGCACGCCGGCCAAGCTGGCCTCCACACCCGAGGGGCAAATTTTCGCCTTCTACGGGAGCGACTTCGGGCGACTGGTGGGCGACGAATTTCAACCGGCCAACGACATTCCTTCGCGTAACTTTACGGGCAACTATCACATGGCCGCCGCCGCGGGCAACGTCCTCTATCTGCACGGGGACGGCGCTTTGCACCGCTTCAAGGATGGAGAGTGGCAACGTCTGCTGGAGCTGACAGCCCTGAAAGCACCCACCGGGCTGACAGCCAACCAAGACGCCGTATGGATTTCCTCGGACACCGCCGGGCAAATTTGGCGCTATACGTTGGCCACCGGTGCCTTCGAGCGCGTGGCCGGCATCCAGTTGGAGCCCGGCCAGGGTTTGCGCGGTGACCAGCTGAATCTGAACCGGCCCGCCGCGTTGGCCTACGATGCCCAGGGCCAGATGCTGATCGCCGATGGGCTCAATGGCATCATCTGGCGGCGCGGCACCGATGGCTTGTACCGCCGGGTGGCGGGCAACGGTGCGCCACCCGACCAAGGGGTTACACCCGCTCAAGACGTGCCTGCCCTGGACGCCGCGATCGATCTCAGCACGGCGTTGGTACCGACCGCAGACGGCGGGGTTCTCTTCACCTCGGGCGATCAGAACCGTTACCGCCTGAACGAAGTCAACGCCGAGGGACTCCTGCGTGCCGTCCCCCTGCCCGCGGAGCTCAAACCCTTGCAGGTGGCCCGTGATGCGCAAGGCGCCCTGATTCTCTCCGATGCGACCCTCGTGCCCCTGCCCACCGGCCGGATCGTGCGGGTGGTCGATGGCGCGGTGACGGAACTGGTGCCACGCAAGGCTCTGGGGGCCTACTACGGCTTGCTGCCGCGGGCGGATGGTTCGCTGTACTACTCTGATGTGCTCGATGGCGTCATTTACCGCCGCGCCGCGGACGGCACGGTGGCAGCCGTGGCTGGGTCGCCCGGACAGGGGGGGGCCTTTGCAGGTGATGGCGGCCCCGCCACCGCCGCGCGCCTGAACTTCCCCCTCAGCGTGGCCTTGGATGAGGCCGGAAACCTCTACATCGCCGACACCTACAACCACCGGGTGCGGCGCGTGGACGCCACCAGCGGCATCATCACCACCCTGGCAGGCCAAGGGGGGCGCTTCTTCAACGGCGAAGGCCCCGATGCCAGCCTGCGCGACCCGCAGGCCCTGATATTCGACGCGGCCGGGAACCTGCACATTGCCGACGCCGGGCACAACCAGGTCAAGCAGATTCCACGCGCGCAACTGAACCCGTGAAACGGATGCCAGGGTCGGCGCGGCCGGCCGTCGGCACTTTCGCGCTCAATCCTTGCTAAATTTACCGAAATCACCCGGCTTCACGTTTTGCAAAAACTGACGAAACTCTTCGGCTTCTTCTTCTTCTTTCGCTGGATTGATGGGAACGGCATTGGCCGTCACCACATCTGGTGACACCAAAATCGGTGCTTCCGCTCGCAAAGCGAGCGCGATGGCATCGCTGGGTCGTGCATCCAACGTGATGGTTTTACCGTTCACCTCTAGTTCCAGTTCGGCAAAAAAAGTTTGCTCCCGCATATCCGTAATGCTGACACGTTTGAGGCGCGCATCCACCTTGTCGAGCAACAAAATTGCCAAGTCGTGCGTGAGAGGGCGCGGTGCACGAATGCCCTCAAGCGCCATCAGTATGGCGTTGGCCTCGGGTTCGCCAATCCAAATCAACAGAGCCCGACGCTCCTCCATATCTCGCAACATCACAATCGGATGGCGAGAGGAGGAATCAAGAATCACCCCGGAAACTTTCATTTCTATCATTCGGTTTCCCGCGCTTTCTACGTCGAAGGCTCCTGAGCATTATAACACTGGTTGGTCTGCATTCTTCAGCAAACAAGGGGCATCGGGCCCCAGCCTCCACCGCGTGGTTCCCCCATCACCGCTTGCTCACGCAGGCAGGTCCGGATACCCCCCACTCCCCCTCCCTGCGCGGCCATCGCGAGGATAGCGAGATTCCCGGGCTGCGCGAGACTCCATTTTTTTGAAATATCTCTCAATGGCCACGTAGGCACTGAACAGCCCCCCCGCCATGGCCAGCAGGGCCAAATCACCAATCACCGTGGCCGTCAACGGGGAAACCCAACGCAAGTGAGCGAACACTTCGATGCCGGTGCGAATCGTCAAGCCCACCGCCGCCACAATGAAGGCATCCACGACCCGTGCCAATGTCCCTCGGCCCAGCGCGCGCTTTACGCGATCAGAGATGTACAAGCCAACGCTGAACGCAGAAAAACTGAAGAAAAAGGTCAAAAGATTGATAAAAGTGGCGACGTGGGGCCAAACGGTGCTCATCGCGGCTCCTAGAGCGAAAGGACCACCCAGTATAACAGCCTGGTTCCAGCGCCGCGAGGCCCGCTTGCCTCTGGCCGTTTAATCCCCCTCAGCGGTCGGCTGAATTGCCACGAGCCGAAGTTGAAGGCGGCCCACCAATTCGGCACGAATCACGGCACCAAACACCACCTCTACATCCGATGGCAGAACACCATAGAGTTGCTCAGCAGCGTCAGAAACTTCATGCAAGGTCAGGTCAGGGCCCCCCGCCACCTCAACGATGGCATAACGCACAGCGTGCAACCAAGATGCCAAACTCAGCGGTGTCCCTCGATGCTCATTGGTTTCAAAAAACTGCACATCCCATGTTCTGGAGGGGACATCGGCGAGCAAGCTCAGGATGTCATCGCGTTCCATCTCAATCAATCCCTGCGAGTCATTCGCCCCCTCGGCCATCATCACCGTTGCGCGCTCGACATCACTGGGTTTTTCACCCAAGCGAGGAGAATGAGAGAAAGCGGCCTCCACCTGTGCCAAAAACACCTGGGCAGCGACCCTCATACGGTGGCCTCGGTCGGCTCGGGCGCCGAGTCGTTGACAACGGCTCCATCCACCAACTCGATGATCCGATCGGCGGCACTCGCCAATTCAGGATTATGGGTCACGAGCACAATCGTTTGACCTTGCTGTAAATTATGCTCACGCAACCATTCGTACACCCGCAAACTGTTGGCGGTATCCAAGTTGCCCGTCGGTTCATCCCCCAGCAAAACCAAAGGGCTATTGGCCAGTGCCCGCGCCAGGGCCACGCGTTGCTGCTGCCCACCCGAAAGTTCGTGAGGAAGGTGCGCCTTTCGATGGCTCAGTTCCAAGCGGTCCAACAAAACCTCTGCCTGCGCGCGCGCCGCAGGCTGCGCCACCCCAGACAACATCATCGGCAACGCCACGTTGTCCAGCGCTGTTAACTCGGGCAGTAAAAAATGAAACTGAAAAACGAAACCAATTTTTTCTCGCCGTAATGCTGCCAAGGCGGGATCAGCGAGCGAAGAGGTATCCTGCCCATCAATGTACACACGACCCGACGTCGGGCGGTCGAGAGCGCCAAGCAAGTACAACAGGGTGCTTTTGCCCGACCCCGACGGCCCCGTGATGGCCACAAACTGTCCCCGCGGGATGGTTAGACTGGTGCCGCGCACCGCCAAGACAGGCTCATCCCCCCCGCGCAATTCCTTAATGACGCTCTGGGCCCGCAAGGCAGGCTCGTGGGTAGACACAGAGGTCATCACCGGAAAAAACGCCGTCCCAAACGTACCGTCAATTGCGCCCCGTAAGGCGACATGGTATCGGAGGTTACCTCGATGCGCGCCGGCCCAATCGCCTCGAGCAAGGCCTCCAACACCAACACCGAACGTTCATCCGAACGCAGGCGATCCACAATCAGGGTCTCGTCCGACACCTGGTATGCCCGCGCATGGCGAATGACCTGAAAACCTGCCTCTTGCAGAGTCGCAGCCAGCAAGATCACCTTTTCTTCCGGTCCCTCGTCGTACAGCAGCTCCACGGTTGGTTTCAAAATGGGCACCGCCGTCGCGCCGGGAGCTTTTTGCAGACGTGGCAACAGCGCATCCCAGCGTTTTGGAGCCAACAACCACTCGCCGCGGGCGTTGGCATCACCCGGAAGCAAGGCAAACGTGAGGTCACGACCGGCCATTTGGCGCCACTGCACGGCAATGGTCTCAAAGTCGCGCCGATTGAGATCGGTTTCAAGCACATCGTGAGCCCGTTCGAACGCGCGGTTCAACCACAATGAATTCCACGTGCCGTGTAGTTTTGCTTGCCACATACGCACCAGCATTTGCTGACGTTCCAGGCGATCAATTTCATCTTCTGTGCGCTGGAACGCAAAAGCCAAGGTCTCGTCAGGTTGCAACAACTGCCAGCCGGCCTCCCGGTTGAGTTTCAAACCGAGACTCTCTTCATCGACCTTGATGGGGCGATTGAAGTGTAACTCACACGGTCCCAATTCCTTCAAAATTCGCTTCGAGGCATCGAGGTCTAACGCCACGTGGTGACGAATGGTCAACCCCGTGAGTTGCTCAATCGTGTCGCGAACCAAAGTTAATCCCCCGACCGCCAGGGCATCACCGAGTACGCCCTCTCCCGCGTTCCCAAGGGTTGCTTTGGTTTCTCGAGGGATTGACAACACATATCCCCGGGCGGCCTTCGCATCCAAGCTAAAGAGCATCAACGTATCAGCCAAGCGCCGCGACTCTTGCGGCGCACCAGAAACGGGAAAAGGCTTGGGGTCAATCCCAATGACCAAAACATTCACACGGTCTGCAGGATCGCACGCAGGGGCTATCACAGGCCCCTTGCTCGCATTCCGGACAACATTCCAAATGCCGGTTCCCACGCCCCCCACCAAGCCCAGCAGTATCGCCAAGGCCATCATCCGACGAAGGGGATAATTCGGCTTTCGCCGACGCCTCGCACGCAGACGGGTCGGACCGAGGCCCGGGGAGTCAGTCGAGCCGTCGGTGAGAGGAGCAACAGGCTCGCGAGAAGTAAATCGGTCAGGCATGGGGCGAGCAACGTGGGGGCATGATCGGTATCACAATAACACAATGCAGGCGCTCTCGCGAAAATATAGAGGCGCTCTCCCGAGAGTGGCCGAAACGTCCTGTGAATAAACGGCGGCCCTGTTAGGGTACAATGCTGGCTGCCTGTATGTTGTTAAGGCTATTTCTCGTTTTCAAGTCTAGCCGACAGGCACCGTCATCCCCCCATGAGTGAATGAGGCTCACCGATGAAATCGTTCTCATCCCCTTGGCGCAAGGCGTGCGCAGCGACGTTGTCGCTCACCCTTCTGTCCGCGTGTAGCGTGGACCCCGCGCTGCTTGCCGCGATCGCACGTCCGAATGCGTCGGCCGACGGCACTAACGCCGCCCCCCCGCCGCCCTCTGGTGACGTGCAACCTGCCCCGATGGCCCCGGTGGCCCCCGTTTGGCAACCCCCCACTTCCGGCGGTGTTCCTATTTTTGAACAGCCCGAGCAAGTGGCCCCCGAAACCGAAGACCTGATGTCATTCTTGATGGCAGTGGATGCTTGGATGGAACAGGTGGAGAACGAAGCCGACCAAGCAGAGCCTGTCCCGACGGGCCCCGGCGCAGAAAAAACCGCTTATGCCTTGGCGCAGTTCGAACAGCCGCGGATGGACGAAAAACTTCAGCCGCCGCCACCGCCGCCGCCGCCACCGCCGCCGCCCAGTCAACCGAAGCCGCCCGGGGATTACCAGCCGCCGCAGCCACCCTATCCACCGAACCCGCCAGGGGATTACCGGCCCCCGCAGCCCCCCTATCCACCACAACCGCCCGTGACAGGCGGCCCTCAGCAGCCTCCCTATCCACCGCAACCGCCGGTGACGGGCGGCCCTCAGCAGCCTCCACACCAGGGCTGGACGCCGCCCCAGGACTTCTCGTGGGGTGCCCCGCGCCAGGCGCCTCCTGGATACTCACCGCAGCCTGGCGGCCCCAAGCCCCCGGGCGGTTCGGTCCAACCCGGTGGGCCCCAACAGCCCGGCGGTCCGGGTCAGCCAGGGGAGAATTGGCAGCCAGGAAGCAATGCGCCCGGCGCGCGCCCTGAGGGCCCTGGGGGTGATCCGTGGGCCGCTCGACTTGCACAGAGAATCAAGGAAAACCCGTGGAAAGTTGAAGAAGGGGCCCAACCCCGGATGCGCCTGAAGATCAAGGTGGGCGGGGACGACGGCGTTTCGGGTAACCCCGGAGGCAACGAGGGCGAACGCGAAAGTGACATCGAGCAACGCTTCGACGCCAATGGTGAACTTCAAGAAGTTGTGCACAAACTGTCAGGCAAAGGACCAGACGGCCGTGGCATCGACGCAACGCGCACGAAGAAGTTCCAACCGGATGGCAGCCACACCGTCACTTTCGAAGGCACCATCAAGAATCCGGACGGTCACGTCACTCCGCTCAAGTGGAGAAAATTTATCAAGCCGGATGGCACGGTGGAGGGCCAGGGCGAACTGGGATTACGCAACGGGCGCCCATTTGAGTTCAAGCTGGGTGGCATGAAGCCGGGCATCAAAAAGCCGCGCAAGTTCCCATGGTTTGAAGGTGCGCGCCCTGGAGCGACTTTGGGGCCCATCGCCAGCAGCGACTGCACGGATGCAGACAAAAAACTGGGCGAATCGGGCAAGGCGCCCACCGGCAATGTCTTGCCTATCCAGATTGAGGACGATCGGATGGTCATGGCGGGCGGCGGGATTGTGACGATTCGCTTCACGGGAACGGGCACGAACCTGGGCAAGGGCTTGTGCACTTACGTGAACGTCTTCGATGCGTTGCGAACCAGCGACCAAAGCACCGGGGGCAACCCATACTTTGGCACGACGTCTGGGGCCACTTACAATGCCGATGGACTCACAGGCTCGATCAGCATCGACCCCAGCGATTTGGATAAACGCGGCTACTGGTTGCGTTTCTCGACCAAAATGGCGGACGGCACCTGGGAGGTGGCCGAAGGAACCTTGTTGGTTCACTAAGTCCTAATACAAAAACGAAAAGCCGCCGCGCCCTCCTATCGGCGCGGCGGCTTTTTTGTGAGAAACGATCCGCCAAAGCACCCCGCGAAAGAGAGACGTTGCGGCGATCTTGACATTAAAAATTGAATAAATTAACAGTAAATTGACAGCTGAAGAAGCAGATTCTAGCGAGAACCACCGACGAATCTCTTGTTCCCCCGTGGCAGTGAGGCCGTTTTCCGTGCCCCCGATTCCCGAACCCCATTATCCAATGTCACACCCCAACCTTGCCGCACGACGCGAGGCCTTCAAACGTGTGGCAGAAAAACTGGACGCAGTGGGTTTGGGGGCCGATGCATACACCCAGGTGGCGGCCAAGAGCACCGCCGCAGGCAAAGCGTTGGCAGCAACCCATGCCATCAGCGCCTCTGTGCTTGGCAACATCCGCGGCGCCTTGCTGTTTACAGGCATCTTTTCCTTGGGTTGGAACACCGGCGCCGTTTTGCTCAAAAAATCCAGCGTCCCGCAGGCGGGGGCAGCCGTGGCAGGCGACCTGGTGGCCAGCGTGGTGGGGGGCGCGGCCGGTGCTGCGGCATCCACCGTGGGCACCATCGTTCTGGGAACCGTGATGGGCCCGGGCCCTGCCTTAACGCTGGCCGCTGGTCTGCTGGGCATCGGCACCTTCTTGGTGGCTGATTATTTTGTGAAACGCAGCAGCTTGTATGCCACCGCCAAACAGCGTGTGCGGGAGGCCTTGAGTTCATCAGAGCAAGTTCAGTAGGCTCGCACCCCCGTTTTGGTCAAACGCTCTTGACACTGCCCGGATGAGGTTGGTATAGTCTCGCAGTCGCTCTTGGCAGCGACACCTTCCGCCATAGCTCAGTTGGTAGAGCGGGTGACTGTTAATCACTAGGTCGCTGGTTCGAGTCCAGCTGGCGGAGCTAGATGTGGGGCCGGTTTCAGAAGAAACCGGCTCTTCTTCATGGAGCGTCACTCGGCTTTCGAAATCTGCGTTTTTTGCGTTTTTCGAAGGACCTAGAAGCGATGTCAAGCCAGGATTTCTACACCGCCACTGAGGCTGCGCGCTGCCTGGACGTCAGTGCCACCACGCTGCGAGCCTGGGCCAACGACGGCAAGATTCCCGCCTACCGGGTGGGTGCCGCCTACCGCTTCCCCGTGGAAGCCATCGAGGCCCTGCGCATCGGTTGCACGCCTGATGGCCCTTCTCCCACGCCACTGCCGGCTGCTGAATTGAACGCGCTGGTCACCGCCTGGGAAAAGGACATGGCCTGTGGCCCGGCCCCATTGGCGCAAGACACGATGACCACCCACCGTCGCACCCTGCGACAGTACCTGCGAACCCTGAGCAAACGGGGTTTGGCCCCGCGGATGGCCTTGGTCGAGATTCTCTCCCCCCGGGCCCTGGAAGCCGTCTTGGCCGACATTCCCGTCTTGAAGTTCTCCACGCGTCACAACACCTACTGTGCGCTGATGAACTTCGCGCGCTTCTTGGTGCGACGTGGGCTCATCAACGAGGCCGTGCGCAACGCCCTGAAAGTCTGTCGCCCCAAGCGCCTGCTGGCCCCGCAGCGAACGGTCCTGCGCACGCGCGAGGAGGTCGCCCGCTTTTTCGACGCCATCTGGCTGAAGGGCGCCTACACCCCGTACGAGCGACATCTGAACGCCACCCTCGTGGGCCTGATGGTGTATGCGGGCCTGCGAGCGTCCGAAGTTGCAGAATTGGAATTCGCCCAGGTGGATCTCGCCAATCGGCGCATTTTGGTAACCCGCACCAAGGGAGGGCGACCCCGCCTGGTCGGCATCAACGACCGCCTGCTGGAGTTACTCCAGAAGTATTTGCCCCTTCGCGACCGCAAGGCCGGCCCTCAACTGCTGCTCAACACGCAAGGCGGACCCTTGAACCGCGATCTCATCGCCAAGCGCATCCGGCGCCTGGCGCACAGCTCTGAACTCGACATCACCTCCCACGGCCTGCGTCGCACCTTCGCGACGCTGGCCGCTGATGCGGGCAAAAGCCTGAATCACCTGCAACTGGCCCTGGGGCACCGGTCCATCACCACGACGCAGATGTACCTGATGGCCGATGAGGCGACAGCAGCCCGGGAAATGGCTGGATGGTAAAACAATCAAAACCAATCAGCCATTTCGACCGCCACCTCCAGACCCGAAGTCTGAACGTACACGCGGGTGGTCGTGATGTCGGCGTGTCCCAAGACCACCTGCAGCTTGTCGAGCGAAATCTGCGGATTCCGGTCAAACCGATCACCCAGTCCGAGGAAATCGATCATCTCTCATCGCGTAGCGACACTGGCTGTTTGAACTTTACCTGGGGTGATCGATTTGGTCTACTTGGGCGTCTGCTACTTCAGTCTCCCTTCGTTTCTTCATCTTCTTCTCTCGTGCGGGTTTTGCGCATTGAGGCACCTTTCAAAGAAATCTTGTGTGCTTTGTGGATTAAGCGGTCGAGAATGGCGTCGGCAAGAGTCGGGTCGCCGATAAGGTTGTGCCACTGGTCGATGGGGAATTGGCTGGCGCACGGCATCACCAGAAATGTCACCAAGCGCACGGTTTTGCCTCACGAGTAATCTCATCCTGACGCTCGCCGGGAGCGGAAGGGAGAAAGGCAGTGAGGTCAATTATGAGTATGATGGCGAAACGAGAGTTGTTGCGGCAGGCGGTGCGCTACACCCAGGTGCTCCACGGCTTCAGTGAACGCCGCGCTTGCCCGCTGGTGGGCCCGCATCGGCCCATCTAGCAGTACAAGAGCCGGCGGAACCACGGCCCGCTGGTCGAGCG
>JAYKIL010000002.1:0-42000 GCA_035284745.1 Candidatus Sericytochromatia bacterium
GACGGGGCTTTGGGCGCCGGTTCGCCCCTTGTGCTGGGCCCATTTCGGTCCTGAAATTTTGCCAGGTTCCAAATGGTCAGGACCGCTTGGGCGGCCCCCAACAAAGGCCAAAGCATGGCAAGAGCGGCCCAGGCATTCACGGTGTATCGCCTTTCCAAAAATTGAACGTTCCTGCGCCACGTGCCAAGTTGGCGCACGTTCGCCTCATCAGAATACCCACCCAGCCACTGTTTTCTACAGAATCCCTGAATATTTGGCAGATTTTGACGGGGTATCGGTTTTTCCGACGTCAGGGGTCAAACACAGTGGATTTTTAAAACCTTAAACCAAAATTAGCGTCACTTTTATCCCTTAATACGGGATAAATCCGTGGGAGTTTACTGGGAAATGATGAACTGAACAAAGGGAGGGTGGCGATGACCATCGACCATTGGGCTGCGTCAAATTTTGGCTGGCGTCGACACGGGGGTTTCCCAATGAGGGGAGTGGCAGAATGGCCCACGGGCGGTTCTGGAACAAGGACGACGTGGCCTTGGGCGGGGGACTTGCGCTCGGGGCGTCTGTGGGACTGGATGTCGCGTTTGGGAGCGCCCGCCTCATCCCCGCGTGATCCTGCTGCTTTTTTCGGAGATGCAGCGACACTGAGCACGTCCCAAGGGGCTTTGGCGCCCTCCGCGTCACCGCCCCCGCCACCGCCGCCTCCGCCCCCACCGCCGCCTCCGCCCCCGCTGCCGGCACTCCGGCCCGCGGCGTTGCCGCCTGTTGTGCAATACCCTGATTCGCAACTTCAGTCTGATCCCGCTTTCCAGCAGTTTGTGGCCTTGCGCGAGCAGGTTCGACAGTTGCAAGCGACCGTTGAGTTGCTTTTGGCAAATGCCAACTCAGAGCCAACCCGCCCCGGCAATGCCCAAACCGTCGGAAATCCCGTTGCGGCGGTGGCGAATTCTGATGATGCTGCCATCCAGCGTCTTAAAAGGATCACCCCCGCAGAATTGGCTGAACTGGGACGAAACAACAGGCAGGCGTTTTTCGATGTGTTGCGGCCCGCTGCAGAGGAGGGAGAGCGTAAATATGGCGTCCCAGCTGCGATTACATTGGCGCAAGCAGCGTTGGAAACGGGTTGGGGAAAATCTTTAGCGGCGGGCTATAACCTGTTTGGCGTCAAGGGAACCGGGCCGGCCGGGAGTAAAGTCACCCGCACGCGCGAGGTATACAATGGCAAATCGGTTTATATCAATGCGAAATTTGCCGCTTACAATAATTTCTACGAAGCCGTTGAATTGCACGGGAAGCTTTTTCACAACGGTTATTACAAAAAAGCGATGGAAAACTGGAAAAAGTATAAGGATCCCGATCGATTCGCACGTGACATTACGGGAATCTATGCGACGGCGCCTGATTATGGTGCGGTGCTCATCCAGTTGATGAATCAATATCAGCTGCGCTGATACATAGTGGGGAGCGCACGAGCAGGCGGCCGGAAAACTTTTGCCAGCCGCCTCTTGAATTCTTGCTGGCCTGTCTCTAATATTTAGGCATGCCTAAATATGAAATCAGTCTTGGCAACAATTCGCCGGCAGGCGAGTCTCAAAGTTTGCTCGGTGAGTCCTCGATTGCCATACAAGACTACATAAAGGCCATTTTTAAGCTTCAAGATGGGGGCGCCGTCGTCACGAACACGGCGATTGCGGAAAAATTGGGGTACACCCCGGCGTCCGTGAGTGGCATGTTGAAGAAGTTGGCCCACGCTGAATGGGTCCGTCATCACCCGTATCAGGGGGTCGTATTGACAGAGCGAGGGCGTCGCCTCGCTTTGGAACTCATTCGTCACCATCGCTTGATCGAACTGTATTTGATGCAGGCATTGGGTTATAGCTGGGATGAGGTGGATGCAGAGGCTGAGCGCCTAGAGCACGTCATTTCAGAGGAAATGGAAGCCCGGATGGCTGCGTTTTTGAATGAGCCGACAGAGGACCCTCACGGGGACCCCATTCCCACGCGGGATGGGGTGATGTCGAATGTCCGCTATGAGACACTGACAGCGATGGCGCCGGGGCAGCAGGTGCGAATTCGGCGCGTGAAAGACAGCGATCCCGATCTCCTGCGCTACCTGGGGCGTTTGGGGTTATATCCCCACGTCGTGATCGACGTTTTGGACAAGGCACCTTTCGATGGTCCTTTGACCATTCGGGTGAGCGACCTCGAACACGCCTTGGGGGTGCACGTGACGGACAGTGTATTTGTGGAACCCGTGGTCACCGAGGGGGCGCCGTGAGGTCTTTACTTGCGCTGCTTTTTTTGACGCCCTTGTTCGCCTGCCAATCGGGGGGGGGCGCCAAGGGTCCTTTCAAAGTCGTCGGTACCACGACGATGGTGGTGGATATGGTTCGGCAGGTGGCGGGCCATCGCGTGTCCGTGCAAGGTTTGTTGGCGCCGGGGGGGGACCCCCACGTTTATAGGCCATTGCCGGCGGATGCCCAAGCCGTGGCGGGGGCCCAGCTAATTTTTTCCAACGGCCTTCACCTGGAGCCTTGGTTACCCGACCTGATCAGGCAATCAGGCAGCCAGGGGCGTTTGGTGGCCGTGGCAGAAGGCCTGAAGACCCGTGTGAGTCCGCAGGACAAGTCAGTTCCTGATCCGCATGTCTGGTTTGATGTGCGGCGTTGGAAACAGGCGGTGGGTCGGGTGGAGCGGGCTTTGTCTGAATTTGACCCCGCAGGGCAAACCACTTTTTCGGCGAATGCCAGGCTGTATGAGCGTCAACTGACCGTGCTTGATGACTGGGTACAGGCCCAAGTGGGTCGCATTCCGAAGGCGCGGCGCAAGTTGGTGACGAGTCACGATGCTTTTGCCTATTTCGGCGAGGCCTACGGCTTTGAGGTGGTTCCTTTGCAAGGTATCTCCACTGAGTCTGAGGCCAGCACCCGAGATATGGCCAGGGTAGTGGAAATCGTTCGTGGGGCCAGTGTTCCGATGGTATTCGTTGAAACATCCGTCAATTCACGTCTCATTGAGCAGGTTGCGCGTGAGACAGGGGTGCGTGTCGGGGGCCCTTTGTACAGTGACTCTCTGGGGGTTCTCGAGAGTTCTGCAGGTACTTATACCGGAATGGTGCGTGACAATGTCGCGTTGATGGTGGAGGGTTTGCAATGACAGACGCCACTGTGGCACCGGTTGAAGCGATGCGAGTGGTCGATTTGCGCGCGGGTTATCCGGGACATCTCGTACTCGATGGTGTCAATTTTTCCTTGCCGATGGGCACGATGACGGGGGTGATCGGTCCGAATGGCGCGGGGAAAAGTACCCTGCTCAAGGCCGTGCTCGGTTTGCTTGAGGGGGCCACCGGGCAAGTCTCGTTGTTGGGCGGCTCCTTGCGTGAATGTCGCAAGCAAGTGGCCTATGTGCCTCAGCGTTCTTCGGTGGATTGGGACTTCCCGGCCAGCGTTTTTGATGTCGTGTTGATGGGAAGGTATGCGCACGCACCGTGGTGGGCCCGCCCGGGCCGCGCCGACCGGGCGGTGGCCCGAGAAGTTCTTGAACGAGTGGGTTTGGCAGAACTTGCTGAACGGCGTATCAGCGATCTATCCGGCGGGCAACAGCAGAGAACTTTTCTGGCTCGGGCTTTGGCGCAGGAGGCGGCTTTGTATTTGTTGGACGAGCCTTTGGCAGGCGTCGATGCAGCCAGTGAAAGTGTGATTATGAGGGAATTGGATGAGCTTCGTGAACAGGGGGGGGCCGTGGTCGTGGTCCATCACGACTTAAACACCGCCCCGCGATATTTTAATCACGTGCTGTTATTGAATCGTCGTGTCGTCGCGTGTGGCCCGGTATCAGAAGTTTTTGTGCCTGATTTGCTCGCCACCACTTATGGCGGAAATGTATTGATGTTTGCCGGTGGAAAACCTGTTCTGGGCTTGCGGGACTCGCGTGATTAACAATGGCAGATGATCCGGCGTGGTGGGCCTTGACCTCCGATGTGTTGACGTTGCGCTATGACTTTATGCGTCACAGCCTCATCGGCACGATGTTGGTGGGGGCAGCTTGTGGACTGCTGGGTTGTTTCATTATTTTGCGGCGGTTGGCCCTTTTTGGAGACGCTCTGGGGCATGCCGTTTTGCCGGGTGTTATGTTGGGTTACCTGTGGGGAGGGAAGGCGTTTTTTGCCATTTTTGCGGGGGCGGTGGTCACTGGGTTGATGGCTGCCGCACTGGTGGGCTGGATTCCCCGTGCCAGTCGGCACCGCTCTGACACGGCCATCGGAATCGTCTTTACAGGTTTTTTTGGCGCTGGGGTGGCTTTACTCAGCTGTTATCAAATGGGTACCAGCGGAGTCACCACTTTTTTGTTTGGTCGGGCTTTGGCGATTGGGCCGAGTGAGGTCGTGCATGCCGCCTGGATGTTGGCGGGCGTGGTTCTTTTTTTAACATTGGCGTATCGCCCGATGGTTTGGATGACGTTTGATCCTGTGGGTGCTGTGGCCCAAGGTGTTCCTGTGGGCGCGTTGACTGGCATCTTGATGGTGGCCCTCACCGGAACCGTGGTCGTGAGCTTGCCGATTGTTGGCGCCGTATTGGTGGTTGCTCTGTTGGTCATTCCCGGCGCGACGGCTTATTTATTGGTGGACCGCTTGGCCCCGATGTTTCTCATTGCCGCCATCGTGGGGGCGGTTTCGTCCTTGGGGGGGCTTTTACTCAGTCACATGTTTGCGTGGGCCAGTGGCGCGGCCATGGTGCTCGCCGCTGCCTTTTGTTTTGTGATGGCCTTGATGTGGAACCTTTCTCGGAGGAAATATGCCTGCTTGGGCTAATTTCCTGGGTGCGCCGTGGTTTTGGAATGCGACGGCCCTGGTGGCTGTTTCGGCCGTCCTGTGCGCGTTAATTGGTGTTTTTCTGATCTATCGCCGTATGAGTCTGCTGTCTGATGCGATCAGTCACGCGATTTTACCGGGGGTTGTGTTGGGGTATTTGCTCGGAGGTTTTTCGGCCGCTGCCTTCGTGAGCGGTGCGGTGGCTGCGGGGTTACTCTGCGTAGCGTGCATCGGTCTTCTCGTGCGCTATACGCGCCTCAAGGAGGATGCTGCGATGGGTGTGGTGTTTTCCGCGATGTTCGCAGCAGGGATCGTCATGCTTTCCCTGCTGAGGGGCGTTGATCTTGATCCAGGGTGTGTGGTCTATGGAGAGCCCCTCGCGGCGAAACCTGAGAGCCTTGAACTGTCATTGGGGGCCTTGTTGGTTGTTTTGGGGCTGCTGGCCGTGGCCTATCGCCCGCTCTTGATTGCGACTTTTGACCCCGTTTTTGCGAAGCTTGTGGGGGTTCCCGAACGCCTCATTCATATCATCTTGTTGGGAGCCGTTGCGCTTGCAACCGTGGCCGCTTTACGCGCAGTGGGTATCGTACTGGCCGTCGCCTTTTTTATCACTCCCGGTGCCACTGCCGCTCTCTTTTGCCGCCATATGGGTTCTGTGTTGTGGGTGGCTGCCTTGATCGCGGCGGGAGAATCACTGGTGGGGATGGTTTTGGCGGTCGCCTGGAATGTCAGTCCCTCTGGTCTCATTGCCACATTGGGTTTGGGCTTATTTTTGTCGATTTTGCTGTGGCAGCGAGTTCAGACAGGCAACCGTTTGGCCTGAACTGGTCAACTTGTGGCTCGCGGGCCATAATGACCGTCGAGCACGGTTCTTTCGCACGCGCGGGTACCACTGCAACGGAGAAGGGGTTTGGTATTGGATACCGCCTGGGATGCCTTAGGGCCTGAATATCGTTTGGTTTACGAAGCGGCCCTGGAGTTCGCACGCGCTGAATTTGGCGCGTCTGCTGCAGAAGACGATGAGAGGGATCACTGGAGTGACGATCCTTGGCCCAAACTTGCGCGTGCTGGGTATTTGGGAATTGCGATTCCTGAGGCCTATGGGGGCAGTGGCGGGGACTATCTGTCCGCGGCATTGGTATGTCAGGCTTTGAGCCGGGTGAGCCCTGCCTTAGGGCTGTCCTACGGCGCACACTTGAATCTGGTGGCACATAATCTTTTGCGCAATGGGACGGAAATTCAAAAGCGGCGATGGCTTCCAGCTTTGTGCAGCGGGGAACGAATTGGTGCCTTGGGCATCACGGAACCGGGGGCCGGTTCAGACGCGATGGGCATCACAACCCGTGCTGACGCCTCAGGAGCGGATTTCATATTGCACGGTTCCAAAATGTTTGTGACCAATGGGCCGATCGCCGACTTCATGATTGTTTATACCAAGACGGAACCCTCCGCTGGAAAACGTGGAATATCGGCTTTTTGCTTGGACCTTCCGGCCCCAGGATTTAGCGTTTCGCGCAAACTCGACAAAGTGGGGATGCGTGGATCACCCACCGGTGAAATTACTTTTTCTCAGACCCCGGTTCCCAGGGAAAATCTTCTGGGAGAACTCAATCAAGGGTACCGGGTGGTGATGAGTGGGTTGGACCTTGAGCGCGCTTTTTATGCCTTTTTAGCGGTCGGAGTGGCAGAGGAAGCCTTGGCTTTGGGTTTACGTTACAGCCAAGAGCGAGAACAGTTTGGAGAGAAAATTTCCAACTTTCAACTCATACAGGCAAAATTGGCCGATATGTTTGTAGCGGTGATGTCGTCCCGTTTAATGGCCCTAGAAGCGATGCGCCTCGTTTTGGCCGACAGACGGTGCAGCAAGGAAGCCGCGGCGGCTTTGTTGTATACCTCGGAATCGGCTCAACGTACGGTGGATATGGCCTTGCAAATTCACGGGGGCTACGGATATTGCAAAGAATATGCCATTCAGCGCCTATGGCGGGATGCGCGGCTCGGAACCATCGGCGCGGGCACCAGTGAAATTCGCCGTTTAATCATTGCCCGAGAGTTGCTCGGTGTGCGAGGCAGGTGAGCCCCGAGTATTGCCGCCCTGATTTTGCGCTGCAGTTTTCTGCCGTTGAGGGCTCGGCAATTTTCTCTATCGGTTTAGAGGCGCTTTTCCATGTCTTCACGGCGTCGCTTTACTTCATCTGCCAACCCTCGCAATTGATCTTCCAGATAATGTAAACCGGCGCTCGTCTTTTTTTTCTTCAGTTGACCAAAGATGAAATCGCCAATGTCTTCAAGCAAACCCCCAAAAGAATCCCCATCCCCCGTTTGATGGGGAGAGAATTCTTGGCCGCAGCCCAAACAGCGAATGGCTTTTGAAGTGCCTCCCAACAGCGAATTCCTCATTTGACAGTGGGGGCAGCGCACCTTGACGGATGGTTGCGAGGACGACGGGATAAACGGATCCTCTGAAGAGTTTTCCGGTCGCGTTCCTAAGACTTGCTGGCATGTTCCACAGCGCACGGTCACGTTGCGGGGGTTCTCTTTCACGCGATTCAGAGTCCCACAATGATCACACAGTGCTACCGTAACTTTTCCATTCGTTTGCGCTGGGTTGTGAGGGCGGTCCTTCGCCTGTGACGCCGAGCCCCGCGAGCCCAGCGCGCGATCATATTCTGCTCTGCGCTTCGGATCGAGCAAGACGTCGGCCGCTTCATTCACTTTGGCAAGTTGGGCGGCGTCCCCCCCAAGATCGGGGTGCAGTCGCTTTGCCAGCGAGCGATAGGCCAATTTAATTTCTTTTTCGCTGGCCGTTCGGGAAACACCCAGTCGATCGTAATAGTCAGGCGTTGCCGGCAAAACGGGGTTCTCCAAGGCCAATTAAACGATACGAACGGTCATTTCGCGCTCGATGCGCTCAGCCAATGGTAAGAGCCTTTCCCGTACTTGATTTTCGCTCTCACCCGTGACCAATAGTCCCAAATGGTAAGGCTTGGCAGGCAATGCTTGTATGTGGTCGTTGAGATATGCGCTGACGTCGGGCTGTGAGACCGAGGTCGCGCTCGCAAGAACACCTGCGTAGATGTCCTGACTGCGTTTAACGTGGTATGGCGGGACAACTTCGCCAATTTCCAGCCTTGCCCATTCCGCCCACAGATTGATGCCGCTCTCCGCTTCTACCATATTCTCAATGAGGCCAGCCCCCACTCGGGCACTGGCCTCCAGGAAGTAGTACTCTCCGTCTTCGCGGCTTCGAATGTATTCAATATGAAAAACACCCGCCAGCATTCCAAAGGCGGCAATGACGCGTCGGTTGAGGGCATAAAGCGCTTGTGTCTCAGGGCTCTTCTCTTCGAGTCGCCAACTGGTGTACACCCCACCTTGGGTGTGAAGGTCCAGAATGGGCTTGCCGTAGCGATGGGCCGCCTCGAAGACCACTTGCCCGCCACTCACGATGCCGTCAACGTGAAAGACGTCTCCCGGCGTGTATTTTTCGATGAGATGGTGACTCGCACGATCGCCCAAGGCATCCAAGCTGTTCCAAACGGCGTCACGTTCAGTCAGTTTTTGAATGCCCTTGGATGAGGCGGCCATGCGGGGCTTCAGAACCCAAGGACCTGGCGTATCACCCAAAAATGTGGCGACCGCGGGGTGGTGGATGGCGCCTATGAAGGCAGGCACTTGAATCCCCCTGCCTTGAGCACGCTCCCGCATCGCAAGCTTGTCGCGGAAATATCGCGCCGTCGTTTCTCCCATGCCTGGGATCCTCAAGTGCTCCCGAAGGCGAGCCGCGACCTCGATGTCGTATTCCCCCAATCCGATGAGGCGGTCGATCTGTTCGGTGCGGGCCAGATACCCGACGGCATTCTCAACCCCGAGGGGGTCAAAAATGTCGGGCACGGCGTATAGTGCGTCCATCAAGTCGCGGGGCCAGTCATAACCCAAGGCGTCCGCCCGTGTCAGTACGACCACCCTGTGCCCCTGCTGCTTCAGTTCGCGCAGGAAAGACTCCCCGTACAATCCATGGGTGGCGGCCATCACCACGAAAAAATGTAGTTTCTCACTCATGGACAACATTCTACCCCATATGACAAGCCGCTGTTGTGCGGGAGTCTTTAACCAGCAAGAAGCTTGCGTTTTTGCTCTTCGAGTACTTCGAGCAAAACGCGTTTGACCTGTTCTTCTGTGCCCACGTGAGCGGTATGTTTGAGCAGCGATTCTGTTAATTGGCTAATGAATGCCCTGGTGAGAGCGACGTTGCGGGGATCGTTGATTGCGCGAAGCATCGTGGTGTGGGCCTGTGCCATGCTGTCGCCGATGGCGCGCCTGAGCAATTCCTCCGGCAGTTGACCGAACACCGGCAAGGTCTTTAACTGTGTGTAGGCGGGCGTGCTCTCAAGCGCCTGTTGCGCCGCGCTATTTGCGAGCGATTCCAGAGCAGGACGCACATCAGGCAGAACTTTTTCAACGATCATCAGCAAATTGGCCTCGATTAATTCTACAAGTTCTGCACGTTGCTTTGGATTTAGCGTATTAAGGGCCTTCTCAAGCTCAAACTCACGGATTCCCTGTTGATAGTTCGAGAGCAGTTTGACGTTCACCAAGTCCGCCACGATATCGAGTGGTTTTGTGACATAGGGGCTGATGACGGCAACGGGATTGATCAGTCCGAGACGTTCCATACGAGCTCCTACCGAAATGATTCGGACCGCGTGTAAGGGACCCTGCAACGAGGGGGGGAGGGTGTAAAGCAGCAGCGGCAGAAAGTAAATCACGTCATACCAGCGGGCGAGAACGAACAGACGAAAATTAGGGTAGACACCGCGTCGAACCCCAACCCAGCCCCGAAGAATGAATTCTGCCGCGAAGATAGGGATAAACATACAATCGATGACCCAAAAGTGGTCGGCCGGACCTCCGTCTTCACCATAGGTCTGCCAATAGTTCCGGGCCAGCAGAGGGGTGATTTGGCTCTGGAACCAGCGCTTTTCTGTCTCGAGCCGTTCTGGGGTTAGGTTGTCGGCTGTCCAAAATCCGTCCAATGGACGGGTCGTTGGTGAAGAGCGCTCGGGGAGTCGGTTGGCGGCCCGCGAACCAATCACAGCCGTCGTGACGGAAATTTTGTCCCACGGGCGGGAACGAAGCTTGAAAGTGGCTTCAAGCCGTTGAATGCTCAGGGGGTCGTACCATATTTTGAGGTCGGCGACACTCGCCCCTTGCGCCCAAGCATGTTCGCGAAATTTCGATTTGAGGCGTTCGGACACCCCTCGTAAGCCCGCCGTAACAAAGGGGTCTTCCTTCAAGATGGCCACGCTTTTCTGTTGCATGTCCCGTATTGCCTGCCTCGCCGCGGGCGACGCGGGACGCTCAGACAGTATTTGAAAGGTTTTCTCCGCCGCTGTCTGATAGCCCAAAGTCACTCGGTGCGGCTCGATTCCCTTGACACGGTCGTAGGAATCAACCAGTTCGCGCCAGCCTTGCGCTTGGTAGAAGTGACGCAAATCCAGGTAGGTGTAATCGATCAACACCAACGACAAGTTGACCAAGGCCAAAACCAAAATCAACCAGTTGGCCGGAACATCAAAAAAACGCCACGATCGCCCTTCCCGAGAGGAAGGGTCTAGGGCGCGTTCTAAAGGCGGACGCAACAGTCGGTCGACTGTGCGCCTCAACTCCGCATCGTCCTGCGGAATGCTGGCTCTTTTGTTCACATCCTCAGACTATCGACTGCAACTTCTCCCTACTTTGGCGGGGGGCCACCGGGCGGGGGCGAGCCACCGCTCGAACCACCGGAATTGAACGACAGTTTCTCCCGAAAGGTAATTCGTCCACGAGACAGGTCGTAGGGGGACAATTCCACCCTCACTTTGTCTCCCAAAAGAACCTTGATTCGAAAGCGACGCATTCGACCCGCGAGATGTCCCAACACCTCGTGCCCATTTTCTAGCACGATACGGAACATACCGTTAGACAATGCCTCTTGCACGGTCCCCGTCATTTCTATGACGTCTTCTTTGGGCATACAACCAGTTCGCTCTCTCCTCAATTTCAGTCGCACAAGCGTGTGCAACCCGAACACCTAACGAGACTACTGAACGCACTTTCATCTGGCTATCGGCTTCTTCGACTAAACAACCTCCCGCCGTCCCGCGATTCCGCACCTCCCAATGCTGAATCTCAAAACGTCTTAGATGTCATTTCGCCGGTGTCACCCGATAAGGACAGTGAAAAGAAATCGTCCCCAGCAACCGTATCATACCCGCGCCACGGGAAAGAATGACGTTCATCACCGATTTAATCATCGCCAGGGGAAGAGGTTGGCAGAACAATCTACCGAAGGCTACACGTTAAAACGCCATACAGTCTGCTACAATACTCTTTTCGCGGTGGTTCTTGTCTCTCAGCGGGGCTTGTGGCCGGCGTGCGTGAAGAGGATCGGCACAAACGGTATGCAAGATTGGGATCTTAAGCGATGGGCTGATCCTGCCACTCTGCGCCGAGGTGCCGCGTATGTGAAGCGCGGCGCGGTGGATTTTAAGGCAGTCACTGAGCCGATGCCGGGACATTTGGTCGTTGATGCCGAGGTTGATGAGGGGCCCCTCTCGCCTGTCCGGGTCACACTTCGTTGGGATGGTCGCCAACTTCACGCGGCCTGCTCGTGCCCGATGTCGCCCCCCTGTAAGCACGCGATGGCGGTGGCGATGGCGCATCTGCAGGCGCCTGCCAAGGCGTTACCTCTCCAAACAGCAGACGTCTCTTCAGGGCCTCGGCCGGGACAAGACGTCCTTTATTACAATTTGCATCTGGCCCCTCCCCCCAAGCGCTTAGAGAAACAGTATGCGCGTAATCTTGCCGTGTGGGTTTCTCTTGAGCGCGCCATCGTAATGGACGATGGCCTGCCGGGCATGCCGCGCCCATTGGCACTGTGGAGCCCTGTGAAGCGGGAGACACTCTCATCCGTCGATGCCAGCATTCTCGACCTGTTGGAGCCGTATTACCGGTCCCACCATCGTGATTTTTCATCACCTCACGCCCACGGCATTCCCCTGCGCGACGACATGGTGAACCCCGTTTTTGCGCTGTTGGCGCGTTGTCCCTTCGTTTTCGGTGCGGGCAGGACGGCCCTTGAGATTCGCCCCGATCTCCCCATTCGAAGTGTTGGCGGACCTTATGAGGCTTTGTGGGATATTGACGGCCACCTTGTGGCGGGGTCCAACGTGCGTTTGGTGGGGCTTGAACCGCCGTGGCTGCAGGTGAAAGAAAGCTTGCGTCCATTGCTGGAGATCGCGCCCGATGCCACGGACGCAGACGGCGAGGGCGCCCTGACTTCAGCGAGCAGCGCAGACGAGATAAATTGGGAGTCGACGCAACGGCATCCCGCGGTCTCGCCCCGAGGACGTCTCATGCTGGCTGAGGAGGGCGAACGCCTGATTGCGCGCCTGACCTTTCGCTACGATGTGTCGCCTCCGGTCTCACCGGCAGACGCCCGGGCACTGGTTGGGGGTGAAAAAGACGGCGTTTGGGGGGCTTGGGAACGCGACCCGGCGGCTGAGAAATTTTTGGTAGAGCGTTTAGGGGCGACTGCGTTGGACGCACGGGGCGCAAGCCAGTATTGGGCGTGGGGTGACGCTGCGCTTCAATTTTTGATGGATGAATTACCCGTATTGATGCGTGAGGGGTGGGATGTTTATGGTGAGGAACGCTTGGTGAAATTGCAGGTGAGGCGAAGCACACCTCACGTTTCTGTCGGGGTCAGTTCGGGCATTGACTGGTTTGATCTGAAAACCCAAGTCCGCATTGATGACGAAGTGGTTCCCTGGGCTTCTCTGCGAGAGGCGTTCCGTCAGAATTCGCGTTTTGTCAGGCTGGGCAGTGGCGCTTTCGGGCGCCTCCCTGAGGAGTGGTTGGCTCGGCAAATGCAACTGGGGCAAAGCCTGGGGTTCTCAGATGACCTGGGCGACGCCAGCGGCTTCGTACAGCGTCTTCCACATTATCTGGCAACTTCGGCGCGCGAGTTGTTAGAGGTGGCGACAGAGGTTGATGTCGATGTGGACTGGCGACAGTTTTTGCATGGCCTCGAGGGGTTGGACGCGATTCCTGAAGTTCCTTCTCCGGATGGATTCATTGGAGAGTTACGCCATTACCAGTTGCGTGGGTTGGCGCGGTTAACATTTTGGCGAGATTACGGATTGCACGGCATTTTGGCCGATGACATGGGCCTGGGAAAAACGATACAGGCCATCGCGCTTCTGCTTCATGAAAAAGCGGCCGGGACACCTGGTCCGAGTCTGTTGGTCGCGCCAACCAGCGTGGTCTACAACTGGGAGCAAGAAATTGCCAAGTTTGCCCCAGGGCTCAAAGTGCTGGTTTTGCACGGCGCCGATCGTCACACCCGTTTTGAGTCGCTTCCCGCAGCCGATGTGGTGATCACAAGTTATGGATTGCTTCAACGTGACAGGGCGACCTTGCTTGAGCATCCCTTCAATTACGCGATTTTGGACGAGGCGCAAAAGATCAAGAATCCTCGCTCGCAGGCAGCGAAAATGGCTTGTCGCATCCGAGCCAGGCGTCGCCTTTGTTTGACGGGTACGCCGATCGAGAATAACTTGCTTGAGTTCTGGAGTTTGTTTCATTTTCTTATGCCGGGATTACTGGGCTCCGAGCGTCTTTTCCGTCAGACCTATCTCAAAACAGAACCCGATGAGATTGATTCCTCACGCGAACGCCTGCGTCGGATGACTCGCCCCTTTCTGCTGCGTCGGTTGAAGCAGGACGTGGCGACGGACCTTCCTCCCCGCACAGAAATTGTTTCTTATTGCGAACTGGGACCCGAACAGCGCCGCTTGTATGACGAAACACTGGCGGCCGTTCGGGGGCACATTTTTGCAGAGGTGCGCTCAAAGGGGCTTCGCAGGGCCCATTTTCATGTCCTGGAGGGCTTGTTGCGACTGCGCCAGGTGGCCTGCGATCCCCAGTTGGTGCTCAAAGACGGAACGCGGGTGCCGTCCTCCAAGGTCGAACAATTTATGGAATTGCTGCGAGAAATTATTGCTGAAGGCCACCGCGTGCTCGTTTTCTCACAATTTGTGAAAATGCTGACGATTTTGAGGGAAAACCTAGAAAAAGAAGGGATTGCTTACGCATACCTCGATGGTCAAACCAAGGATCGTCTAGAAAGAGTCCAGCGTTTCAATCAAGATAATACGCCCGTGTTTTTAATCAGTCTCAAGGCGGGTGGTACTGGACTTAACCTGACAGGCGCCGATTACGTGGTCCATTTTGACCCTTGGTGGAACCCGGCGGTTGAGGATCAAGCGACCGATCGTGCCCACCGTATCGGCCAAACCCGGCAGGTTTTCAGTTACAAGTTGATTGCGCGGGGGACGGTCGAGGAGAAAGTCTTGAGCCTGCAGGCCCAAAAAAGACAGATTGTTCAAGATGTCCTGGGCGGCACTGACTTGGGCTCTGAATTAACGTTGGCAGACCTCGAATTTTTACTTAATTAGTCTCCGAGACGCTCGAGCCGGTTTTCCGGATAAAAATAATTATCTTGGCTTTGTGTCCGAATTTTTCCCTTTGGGAAAATTTAAGTCGGCGAGATACTGACTCGGGAAATCCCAAGATGATTGCACAGCTTAGAAAATGAGTTATATGCGTCCAGGGAATCATGTGACACCGGACACCAGGATGGTGTCCGGTGGGCTATTTTTATAAGAGGTCACAGGTTAGGCCGTCACGCGCAGTTGTCGTTTTTCAATGGTGTGTAAGCGGGTGACGCCGAGGGCCCTCAGCAAGTCCGTGGCTTGGGGGTATCCTGCCCCGACGTCCTCAGGACGGTGCGCGTCGGACGAGAGCACAAGCGGAACATCCGCCGCGACGAGCATGGCAATCCATTCTGGGGCGGGGTAAATTTCTTTGACGGGTTTGCGCCATCCAGCTGTGCTGACTTCAACAGCCATTCCGCTTTCTTTGATCATGGGCGTGAGGCGCTTATACCAAGTGTTGGCGACCCGCGGGGCGTGAAATCCAAAAACTTTGATGACGTCAGCGTGGCCGATGATATCGACCGGACGATCGCGGATCATCTGTTCAAGGATACTAAAGTAGGTGTCGTGAATGTCCTCAACATTGCCCGCGTTCCATTGCTCACGCATCTCCTCAAGGTCAAAGCCGAAACCTCCAAGCCAATGAACTGAGCCGATCGCATAATCGAACGGATATTCCGAGAGGAACTTCTTCATTTCGGCCCCATTCTCGGGCATGTAGTCCATCTCGATGCCAATCTTGACGTTGACCCCTCGCTCGCGGGCGGCCAATAACATCTCGATATAGGCATCAAGGTCTTCTGTTTTTTTGCGCGCAACCCATGGGTTCCACAACAAGTGTTTGGTTTGAAAAAATCGGTAGGCGTGCTCAGAGATTCCGAGATCCGTCACCCCCTGCTTTTGCGCTTGGGCAACGAATTCGTCCAGCCAAGCCTGGGTGTAGGGGCCGCGCTCCACGTGCACGTGGTAATCCGTGATGGTTTCAAAGGCACGCATAGAAGCCAATCCTTTCCATTGAAAATTTGTCTTTTGGGACTACCTGGTGAAAGTCGGAATCAGGGTGTGGGAAAACGGGTTCGCTTTAATCTTATTGCACAACGCGGCGCGGATGTCTGTGGCGGTTGCTTGGTGTCCGGTTTCCTTTACTGGTGTCCAGTTGGTGTCAGGTTTCGGGGTGGAGAAAATATTCCTTTATCCTTGCAAGGCCGGTGGCGAGGTTGTCTGGGGATGTCACCCACGAGATGCGTAACCAGCCCTCCGCGCCGAATGCGCTGCCTGGGATGGTAACCACCCGATGGCGTTTGAGCAATTCCAATGCGGTCGCGTATGAATTTTGCCCCAAGGTTTGTGGAATGGCTAGCAGGGCATAAAACGCGCCTTCGGGGACGATGTGCTTCAGCCCATATTGCGTGAGCATTTTTACCAGGATTGCTCGCTGACCCGCATAGTGGGCGCGCGTGGTGTCTAGCGGCTCCGCTGATTGGAAGATTGACAGGGCGACCTGTTGTGAGAAGGTGCTGGCCGCCGTGACGATAAATTGATGGGCCTTACTCGCTGCGGATTGGATGTCGAGCGGCGCGAGCAACCAACCGAGGCGGAGGCCCGTCAAGGAGTGACTTTTCGAGAGGCTGCCTGCAATCAAGGTGCGGTCGTACCAAGAGGCCAGTGAACGGGGCTGGGGTGTGACATAACACAGTTCGCGATACACTTCATCCACGAGGACATAGGGGCGCCGATCCCCGATTTGATACAAGCCCCTTGCAAGGGCTTGGTAATTCTCCTCTCGCCACACGCGACCGGTCGGATTGGCCGGAGAGGCCAAGATGAGAAGCCGTGTGTCAGGCGTGATCGCCTCTAACAATTTTTCTGCGTCGGGGGCGAAATCGTTGTCAGGAAGCAGGGAAACAGGACGATAAGGGACTCCCTCCATCTGGCATATCTTGGCGTAGGCGGGATAGGCAGGTTCCACGATGATGGCTTCATCGGCGCCCGGTGCGCACACGGACTTGATGGCAAGAAAAATGGCCTCTTGGGAGCCGACGGTCACACAAACATTTTCACTTTGGTTGAGGCCTGGATAACCGTACCGATGCGCGATGGCTTGTCTCAACGCCGGCAAGCCCGCGTTCGGCGTGTAGGGGCATCCATTGTCCTCGACCCATCGCAACGCGTCGCGAAATGCGCGCGTGTCTGGGGGCAGGATCGGCTCACCGAGGCCCAAGTCGATGTCACCAGGCTCTTTTTGAGCATTGATAGCTCGGATGACAGATGGCGCCAGTTGGTTGAAGACGGGGTTCACAGCTGGATACGAAAAAAAACCCCGCCAGTGCGGGGTAAGGACGGTTTAGCCGATGTCTCCATCGTCGCCAATGGCATTCACAGGACAGCCCGCCATGGCCTCCTCGCAGGCCGCTTCTTCATCGGCGGAAGAGGGTTGCTTATAACACACGTCGTGGGTTCCATCTTCAACCGCTCGGAAGTTATCGGGTGCCAAGGATTCGCACAGGTTGCAAAAGATGCAAGTCTCATCGACGTAATATTTGCCAGCGGCGTTGTCTGCGTATTTTGTTGCTTTGTCAGCCATATGATTGCGCGCCTCTCAAGAGGGTGTGGACGGAGAACGTACCCATCCGGGCCCGTGGAGATCCCTCCGTGCCGCGGGAGCACGCCCCCACGAACGTATCATGCCAGAATGCAAGTTATCCGGCAACCTCGCTTTTATTGCATCCTTACCGTGTTGTTATCGCAGAAGCTCAAAAAGGGCGTCGCGGCATTGCAGAAGATGTGCGACAGCGATAGATTCTCTCGCTTGATGCGCTTGAGCTGTTTCACCGGGCCCAAAGTTGAGCGCGGGAATTCCGTATGCGGTGAGCCTCGCCACATCGGTCCACGCCTGTTTTGATTCACGTTCAAGATGGGCCTGCCGTTGCCAGGCGGCAACCAAAGGGTGGTCGAGACACACATCGCCTGCCGGGGCTTCGTCTATCCACTCTATCGTGGCCTCCCCTTGCACCAGCGCCTCCAGTTCCGCCTTCGCCTGCATCACCGACTTCCCGGGTGCAAATCGCAAATTCACATTCAGCGTGAACCTGTCCGGGATTACATTTCGTGAGTTGCTCGTTGCGGCGTTTGTGGCACTCATGACCTCGTAGAAAATGAGGTCATCATATTGCACTGCAACACGTTCTCGTGACTTCAGGCGCTGAAGGAAAGGAACTGCCGCGTAGATGGCGTTACTTCCCTGCCAAGGACGAGCACTGTGCGCACGGGTCCCTGAAAAATTCACGAGGGCGTGGAGCCCGCCCACGCATCCTAACTGGAGCTTGTTGTCCGTGGGTTCAAGGCAAATTCCCAATTCGATCGGCGGGAGCGCCCGCTTTTCGAAGACGACCTCGAGTCCGTTTTCGTTGGCGGGCCCTTCCTCTCGGTCGTAAAAAACCGCCACCAGATTTGCCTTCTGCAGCGCGTGGTGCGCGCACAACAGGTCAATCATGACCGCAAGACCCCCTTTCATATCAGCGGCCCCACATCCAAAAACACGGCCATTGTCAACGCCAAGAGGTTGGTCTAGAGAGGGTTTTACGGTATCTAGGTGTCCAAAAAGCCCGATGGTCGGCCGGCCGATTATCGCAGGGGGTGTGGCGATGAGGAGGTTTCCAATGCGCGTGGTGCGCGTGTTAGGAGAGTTCTGGGCCAAGTATTCTTCAATCCAGCGGCACAAGGGGCCTTCGTCGCCGGTAACGGAGGGAACGCTACACAGCGCCAAGGTCAGCTCGGCCAGGGACATCCCTTTGGCCTGGAAACCGCTCACACCGGCACCTCAAAGGTTCGCAGTACGTCGTTTAAACTGGTTTTGGTGTCCGTGCTGGCGGTCCGTTGCCCTATGATCAGGGCACAAGGGACCTGGAACTCGCCCGCGGGGAATTGTTTCGGCATCATCCCGGGAATGACCACCGCCCTCGCAGGGACCCGCCCCTTGATAATTCGAGGGGATGAGCCTGTCACATCGACAATGGGCGTTGATGAAGTCAGAACAACCCCGGCGCCCAAGACGGCACCGGTCTCCACCCGTACGCCCTCCACCACGATACAACGTGAACCGATGAATGCATCATCTTCGACGATGACCGGACGTGCCGCCGGTGGTTCAAGCACTCCTCCGATTCCAACCCCGCCCGACAGGTGGACATTTTTCCCTATTTGGGCGCAGCTGCCGACAGTCGCCCACGTATCGATCATTGTGCCAGCGCCCACATAGGCGCCAATATTCACGTAGCCTGGCATCAGGACGCAACCAGGTTCCAGAAAAGCGCCATGACGGGCAACCCCCGGCGGCACAACCCGGATGCCCAATCCTTCCAAATTTTTCTTGGTCGGGACTTTGTCAAAAAACGCCAGATCACCGGCCTGACTGGGCGACAGCGATTGGGTCGCGAAATAGAGTAAGATTGCTTCCTTTACCCATTCGTGGACGAGCCAATCGCCGTCTGACGGTGTCGCTACACGGATTCTCCCGGTGTCGAGAAGTTCGATGGCGGCCTGGATGGCTTCGACCACCTCGGGGCGCTTCAGGTGCGCGCGGTCAGCAAAAGCGCTCTGGATTACAAGGGCGAGAGAATCAGGCGTGTTCATGCCAGGCTCCGTTTTGGGTATGAGGTGCAAGGAAGGGGTTAATTCGCGCGAGCAACCCGCATGATAGGGCATCAGGTGCGTGCTGGCCACGGTGATTCGACCGGGCGACCCGCAACGCCGGCTGGTTCGCTTGACGCGTAGCGACCCGACACCTATTCTGTGACCGCGGAAAGTGACAGAGAAACCCACGGATTGGTAGTTTACGGGAACGATTGCGAGGAGTGTTCGTGTCCAAGAAGTATTCGATTTTGGTCGTGGATGATGAACCCGATAACCTCTTGCTGCTTGAGCGTGTTTTGCGGCGGGAGTACAACGTGTTCTCGGCGAGCAGCGGACAAGAAGCGCTGGAATTTCTTGAGAGCATGGACGTGGATATGATTATCTCCGACCAACGAATGCCTCAAATGACGGGTGCTGAGTTGCTTGGCGCGGCGTATTTGCGTAATCCTGACCAAGTGAGAATTCTACTGACGGCATACTCCGACGTGAAGGATATTATTGCTGCCATCAACGCGGGACACATTTATCAGTACCTGGCAAAGCCTTGGGATCCTGATGAAATGAAACTGGTGGTAAGGCGCTCGCTGGAGTCGTACCAACTGACCCTGGATAATCGAAAACTTCTCTCGGAATATCGCAATGACGAGGCGATGGTCCTCTCCACGTTCGCCAATTTGGTCGCGAAACTCGAGGAACGGGCGCCCCACTGCACCGGCCGGGCCGTGCGAGTGAAGGGGTATGCCAGTGCTTTGGCGCGAGAGTTGCGTCTGTTTGGCGAGGAGATGACCCAGTTGGAGGCGGCAGCGCACGTGTATCAACTGGGGGCTCTGGTCCTGCCGGATGCGCTTTTGAATGCCTCCCCGGAGAGCCTCGATGAAGTCTCCCGCCAGCGTTTGGCGCATTCCGCGGGCTTCACCGAGGATCTGTTGATGCCGTTGCCATTCTTTGTCAAAGCCACCCCTCTGCTGGGGGTTCTGGGCGAGCGTTTCGATGGGACGGGGCCGCGCGGGACCAGTGGGGCTGAAATTCCCCTCATTGCGCGCATCTTGCAAATTGCAATCGCATTTGAGGAGCGTGTGCAAGGGCAACCGGGGACACCGGGTCTCGCCCCCAACCTAGCCATCGAAAAGCTTCGTGCGCTAAAGGGGGGTGCCTTGGACCCTGAGTTGGTCGAGCAGTTTGCGAACCTGGTGGCATCGAATCCGGACCTTACCCTATGTCACAGTTGATCCTGGCCGACAAGTCTGATTTGTTCCGGCGCTCCATCTCCGCTGTCTTGCAAAACGACGGGCACGAAGTGGTGACTGCCGATACAGGGCAGAAAGTTCTTCAATTGATGCATTCGCTGAAGCCAGCAGCGATTATTCTCGATTCTGAAACCCCCGACCCCAGCGGACTTGAAACCTTGCTCCTTTTGAAACGGAATCCGCAGTTCCGGCGGGTGCCCGTGATTCTATTGGTGAGGGACACGACGCCACCGCAGCTCCTCAACACCATAAAGGCGGTTGCGGATGCAGTGATGTTTAAGCCATTGGACCTTAATGCGCTTTTGAAGAACCTGGCCACATTGGTGATACCGGTTCCTGCCGTGAACCAACCCGTTGAAATTACCTTTGGCGCGACCCGCCTGGTGGGCCGGGTCCGTTTTGTGGATCAATATGGAACTTTATACTTCGACAAGGAAGCCCAACGCCTTCCGAACGGAGGAATTGGTCGTACGATGGGCATCGCCCCGTTGGGCAGTATTGGAACCTTGGGTTTTGAGAATGACGGGGGGCAACGCGTTTTTCAACGTGTTCTACTCGACGAGGAGAATGAAACCGGCCTGGCCGTCTATCCTGCAGGGGATCCCGGGGTCGCGGACCCTCCAGAGATTTTGCGGGTGCCTGTGAACTATCAAGGCCGCTATCTGGTCCCTGGTTCGGTGGTGAAGGCGGCGGTGGTGGCACAAATCCACGGCCAAGGCGCCGTTCTATCTGGTTTGGACGAGGAGCCTCGCTTCAACAGCCCCATTCAAATGACCGTATTAACCTCTAGCATCGGCGCGGAGGTGGGTGTAACGGTCAACGGAAAAGTTACTTCGACCCGAACGAGCAATGCCGGACTGTTTGAGGCGGAAGTGATTCTCACGGAACCGCCGGGTGCAGCCTATGTGAATTTACTCGCCGAGGCTTCGTCTGGGCGTCCATTCCGACATGCGGGCTGAACACGATGGGGGGCGTATGAATTCGTCGTCATCGACTTCATCGAGGTCAGCCCAACGTTTGGCGCAGTCCGAACGCCTCCAGAGCCTGGGGCAGTTGGTTGCTGGGGTCATTCACGAACTAAATAATCCTTTAACGATCGTGAATGCTAATCTGCAAATTTTGGCAGAGTATGTCGAGCAGCAGGCCCGTTTGCTTGAGATGTATCGCAGCCTGGGTGTGAACACCAAGGAAGTAGATGAGTACATAGAAGAGATAGAGGCGGATTATCTCACTCAAGAAGTGCCTCGGGTCCTGGCTTCTTGTCGAGAAGGCGCATCGCGTGCACGGAGTTTGGTTGACGAACTTCGTCGCTTTTCCATCGCGAATCAGCACGAGGTCGTCCTGATTGATTTGCGAAGTTTGCTGACATCCACGGTGCGTTTGGTTGAGAGTTCGTATCGCGCGCGGGTTGAGTTTCGCGTGGAATTTGGACAACTTCCTCCGATTACCGGTGTGACCGGGCATATTCAGCAAGTCTTTATGAATCTGATTGTCAACGGGTGCCAGGCCATTCCGGAGAAAGGCGTACTGACGTTACGCTCTCGTGTGACCGGAGATGAAGTGATTGTAGAGGTAGCCGACACGGGTGCTGGCATATCAGCAGACGTGATGCCTCAGATTTTTGAACCGTATTTTTCAACCAAGGGCCCCTGCGAAGGCACTGGCTTGGGCTTACCCATCACCAAGCGAATCATTGAGAAACACGGCGGTCGCCTCGAGGTACACTCCGTCGTCGGGGAAGGAACTATTTTTAGGGTTTTTCTGCCGAGGGAATGTGACCCAGGATTGGCGGAAAATCCAGGCTCTCCTTATGATTTTTCTTAAGGGGGGCTAGTCACGTGTTTGGCAACTTCACGACACCCTCCCAACGGCGCATCAACGACCGATTTGAATTGATTGAACTCATCGCTGATGGCGGCATGGGCCCGCTGTATCGGGCGCAAGACCACTTGCTGGGTCAGCAGGTTTTTCTCAAGGTGATAGAGGGAGACCATCCGATTGCTCCGGCCCGTTTGTACCGCCTGAAGCAAGAGTTCCTTCGCACCCCGGGTGTTTCGACCGAAGCCGGACAGGAGTTGTTTGAAATTGGTTTAACTGATGATGGCTCGTTGTTTCTCGCACTGCAAAATTCTTCTACGCCGTCATCTACGCCAAACGTGCGAACGACGGAGGCTGTTGACCCCTCTTGGTTCGACCTTCGGGCCCGATCAGAGTTGCTCGAAGGCGAGCACTTAGAGAGCCTTCTCGCTTGGACCGCGCGCTGGGTAGGGGCTGAGTGGGGGCTTTTCCAGGCTTTTGGGTCGGATGGTAGAGAGCGTCGCTCGTGTGTGTTCGGGGCATCGCCGCAAGAGGTGTTCGAAGTGGCTCGGATGCCTTTGGAGCGAGCCCGTTATGAGGGCGAGCCGTGTGAGTTGTCACAGGATGGGCGTGTTGGGTACGCCCTCCCCCTGACACTGGACGAAAAATTGTTGGGTTGCCTCTGGTTTGGGGGTGAATCAGGGGGGCTAAAAATTCCGCGCATTGTGACCATCAGCCACGACTGGTCACTGGCCCTTGCTGCTGACCAGCGGATGCGAGAGGTGCTGGATGACAAACACCACCTCGAACAGTTAAACGAATTGGCTCGGGCGGTTTCCGCCACTTTGGATATGAGCGCCATTCTTGATATGGTCCTGAGACAGGCCTTGGATGTGTCTGAGGCGGAGCAAGGCGCTGTTTTCTGGGGGGTTGAACGCCTGGCCACACGGGATCGCCAAGGACTCGCGGTGCCAGACCTTCAGGTCAGTCAAAGTGTCATTCAGCAAGTCTTGGCGCAGGGGATTCCGGTGGCTTTGATTGATGTCCGCGAAGATGAGCGTTTTGCAACCAAACACAGCATTATGAATTTGCGTTTGCGTTCCGTGATGTGTGTTCCTCTGCGGGCAGGCGAGACCGTGATGGGGGTTTTGTACGTGAGTTCGAAAAGTGTTGCACGGACCTTTGGCCCCAATGATTTATCCGTGCTCGAGGGCTTAGCTGGCCAGGTGAGCTTGGCTTTGGCGAATGCCCGGGCTTATCAGACCATTCGAGAATTGAATGCAGGCTTGGAGGAGAAGGTGTCTCAACGCACCGCCGAGCTTGAGTCGGCGGTGCGTGAACTTAAGAAGATGCAAGGCCAACTCGTGCAAGCCGAGAAGATGTCATCGCTCGGTCAAATGGTGTCTGGTGTTGCCCATGAGCTTAACAACCCACTCAATTTTATCCACGGAAATACTAAAGTCTTCAAAGGGTATGCGCAGGATTTGTTTGGCTTGATTGAAGTTTTTGAGCGCAAGATGCCTTCCGATCGTGACGTTGAAAAATTTAAGCAGGAAATTGATTACGATTACCTGCAAGACGATGTCCAAAAAACCATTGACAGCGTGGTGAAAGGCACCGTTCGTTGTCAGAAAATTGTGGCTGATCTCAAAACATTCTCGGGCCACGATGAAGCAGAGCTGAAGGAAACAGACCTTAAAGAAGGCCTTCAGAGCGCTGTCTCAATGGTCCAAGGTCGATTTGGGGATCGGGTCGTTTATGAGCTGACGGCGACAGATGTTCCCGTCTTGAATGCTTACGGGAAACAGCTAAATCAAGCATTTTTGGCCTTGTTGACCAATGCCGCTCAGGCCATCAGCGGTGAGGGGACAGTGTCGGTATCGCTCTTCCAAGAGAACGAAGACCTGGTGGTGAGGGTTACTGATACGGGGTGTGGAATTCCGCCGGAGAATTTGAATAAAATTTTTGATCCGTTTTTCACGACACGGCCCATTGGAGAAGGCACCGGATTGGGATTAACCACTGCCTACTCGGTTGTAGAACGTCACCAAGGTCGCATCGAGGTGCAGACCACCCCCGGAAAAGGTTCAACCTTTACGATTCGACTGCCCGTTGTGGGCATCCCTGAGTAATGGATGGTATTCTGTAACGCCTCCCTTGCGAAAAGGAGTAGATTTTGGCGCGTTCTCAAATACCGGTGGAAGATGTTCTCAAATGGTTGCAACAGGCGCTGGGGAAGTCTTTGAAACATGTGGGTGTGACTGTTGACTTCGATTACAGCGGTCGTGAGCGCGGCTCTTTGACGGTCTGGGGAGAAGGCAAAGTATTGCAGACTTCCTATTTCTCGTCTTCAGAGATTCGCGCGTTGCGTGACGGCGGGCTCGTGGCTTTGGAAAAACAACGAGAAGCCTTGGTCTCTCAGGTGGATCGCGTCCTGAATCCTCCGCCCCCTCAACCCGCCAATTTGACGGTTCTGTTTCCTGCACGGCGGGGTCGGGCCGCGTCCAAATCGGAGTCCGAAGGCGCTCTGAGGGAAACCAGTGACAACGATTCGCCGGAAGCTTCATCTGAAGAGTAGGGCTCTCGAGCCCTACGTGGTCTGAGGGCTCGTTAATGGGTGATAATTTGCAAGGGTCTGATAGACCTCTGAATTATCGACCTGTTCGAAATTGACGTAGTAGCTGCCCACCGCGCTGAAAAATTGCGGGACGTCCAGAGCAAAAATGGCGTTGACCAGACTTTTGAGCCGCTGGGATGCTGCAGCAGAAATAACAGGCGCTGCGACAATGATTTGCTTCGGGGCCTCCCGTCGCAACGCTCTCAGTGCTGCTTCCAGTGTCATGCCAGTGGCTACGCCGTCGTCGACAACCACGACAGTGCGGCCTTCCGTGGAGGTTTCTGGAAAGTTTTGTCTGAATGCGGCTTCTTGTTTTTCCGCGGACTTGAGGGCGCTGAGGCGTAAACCTTCGCAATCTGCGGCGCTGATGTGTAGCCAGTCGACGAGGCTGGTGTTCCAAGCCGTCGTACCGTTGGATGTCACCGCGCCGAGTGCTAATTCTGGTTGACCGGGAACGCCGATTTTTTTTACAACACGGACGTCGAGAGGGGCTCTCAGGGCAGCGGCAATTTGCCCAGCCACAGGAACCCCGCCTCTGGGCAGCGCAATGATAACGGGTTGGTTATCGCTGTGCCCCTGGAGGAGAGTGGCAAGTCGACGTCCTGCATCTTCTCGGTTATTAAAGAGCATCGTCTCTCTCCTCGCCCAGAGTCGTAAAGGAATCATGGCGAGTGCAGAGGGGAGATGCAAGCAGCAGGCAGGGCAAAAATTCAGTGGAAGCTGTGGGGATCGAACCCACGACCAAGCCATTATGAGTGGCCTGCTCTAACCGCTGAGCTAAGCTTCCGAGGAAAGCCAAGTCTAACAGTCACTTTTCGCGGGGTCAAGACGAACAAACTGAGCAATATCCGAAGGTCTAAGACGCTTTCGCGTCGTCAATCGATGTATTCGCGCAGGCGTTTGTTTCGGTTAGGGTGGCGTAATTTACGGAGCGCTTTGGCTTCAATTTGCCGAATTCGCTCCCTCGTGACGCCAAATTTTTGCCCGACTTCCTCCAGGGTTCGCTGACGGCCGTCTTCCAGCCCGAAGCGCATCCTCAGAACATCCCTCTCTCGAATGGAAAGAGTGTTCAGGACATCGGAGATGTCCTCTCGGAGCAATTCGTGGGTCACCGCGTGGACAGGGGCTTCGGTGTCCCGGTCCTCAATAAAGTCACCGAGCCGGGAATCTTCTTCTTTTCCAACAGGTGTCTCGAGCGAGACGGGCTCTTGGGCGACCTTGATGATTTCTCGCAATCGCTCTACCGTGACTTCCATTTCCTTGGCGACTTCTTCTTCTTCCGGACGCCTCCCAAGATCCTGGGCGAGTTTACGCGTGACCTTCTTCAGGCGGTTGATGGTTTCAACCATGTGGACGGGAATGCGAATGGTCCGCGCTTGGTCAGCGATGGCACGGGTGATGGCTTGCCTGATCCACCACGTGGCATAGGTTGAAAATTTAAAGCCCTTTTGATGGTCAAATTTTTCAACAGCCCGGATAAGACCCAAGTTTCCTTCCTGAATGAGGTCCAAGAAGAGCATGCCGCGTCCCACGTATTTTTTTGCGATGGAGACAACCAATCGCAGGTTCGCCTCGGCCAGCTTCCGCTTCGCTCTCTCGCCGCTGGGCCCGCCGGCGGCAATTGTTTTTGCCACCGCAACCTCTTGCGCGGTGTTGAGCAAGGGAATCGCACCAATTTCTCGCAGGTACATACGCACGGGGTCGTCCGTCGAGATGCCCTTGGGCACGGAAAGGTCAAGGTCGACTTCATCTGAAACCTCTTGCAGGTCTGCTTCTGCAGGCGCCTCGACCTCTTCGAGCGTGGCCGCCGCGAGTTCAAACAAATCGTCTTCCAGAGGACCTCCGTCACCTCCTGAGAACGCGTCAAGCAGATCCTCTTGCGCATTCTTGCGATTTAAGGTGTCGGCTTTTTCTACCACGTGATGTCTCCTCAGATCCTGACGATTGGGTTTTATGTTCCCGCGCGGGGGGCTTTTTCATCGGTGCCAGCGCTTAATTTTCTCCGGCGACGGTCCAATTCAATGAGATATTGCAAAATTTCTTGCAGGCGGCGGGTTTGCGCACCGGAGATGTCTTCTCCCCCCTTGATTGACTGAAGGAGGGACTCTTTGTGTTTTTGCCAGTGCTCCACTTCCAAGGTGAGTGCGCAGTCTTCCACGACAGGTTCGAGTTCATTGACCCACGCATTGTAGTTTTCGAACGATATCGCAGAAACAATTTTTTGCGTGGGTGGGTCGTTTTGAAATTTTTCAAGCAGGGCCGGCCAAGCAGAGGCCTCCTCGAGCTGTTCGGGAAGATGATGAATTGCCTCTCGAATTACTTGGTGCTCCGTTGCAAATGGGATTGAAGCGAGTCGAGAGCTGATAAGGGCGCGCACGGAAGGACGTTCCACCATGTAATACAGCAGCAGCCGCTCTGCTTCGCGCCCAGAGAACTTCTTGGCGGACGGAGCCACACCCCGGACCGGCGCCACATTATGCCTGATGCCACGGCCAATTTCCAGTCTGATGGCTTCAGGGCGGACGGCAATTTTTTCGGCCAACCAACCCACGTAATGGTCTTGAGAAACATAATTTTCGATCTGTCGCAAGATGGGTACTGCGGCAGTGACGGCCTGCGCGCGACCTTCGGGGCGCTGAGTTTCGAACCGGCTGATAGCCTGCTCGAGCAAAAATTCGAACAAGACCGGAGCCTCATCAATCAGCTGAGTAAACTCAGCACTGCCGGCGCTTCTTAAATAGGCGTCGGGGTCCTTTCCGCGGGGCACTCTCAAAACCCGAAGATCGAGGCCAACCCCTTGACTGACTTCGCTGAGGGTCCCGATGCCTCTTTCCGCGGCCTGTAAACCTGCGCGATCGGCGTCGAAGGCCAAAATGACCCGTCGTGAGGGAGAGTAGCGTAACAGGGTTCTTGCTTGGTGCGGGGTGAGTGCCGTTCCAAGCACGCCCACGGCTTCCGAAAATCCGTGGACGTGGGCCGTGATCACATCCATGTAGCCTTCTACCAAGAGAACGCGGTCTTTGTTTTTAATGCTATCTCTTGCCTCATTTAATCCGTAGAGTAAATTTCCCTTGCGGTAAACCAGGGTGTCAGGGCTGTTGAGATATTTCGGTTCGTCGCCGGCCTCAAGTGCGCGGGCTCCGAATCCAACGACCCCGCCTGACTCATTGACGATGGGGAACATCAGGCGTTGGCGAAAATAATCATAGTAACCTTTTCCGCTTTGCCGCGTCCTTACCAGTGCGGCTGCGACCTGAATTTCAGGGGATATCTGACGCCCGTTAAGGTGGGCATGGAGGCCGTCCCATCCGGTCGGCGCCAGGCCGAGCTTGAATTTTTTCCGCCATGCCGCCGGAATGCCCCGTGCCTCCAAGTACGCCCGAGCCTGGGCTCCGTGGTCTTCGTGGTCGAGCAGCCACGCATAATATTCACTCGCCAGTTCATTGGCTTCGAGCACTTTGGCCCGTTCATCTGCATCGGGCCGCTTTTCCGGCAACACGACGCCCGTTTTGTCAGCCAACGTCTTGAGGGCTTCAGCGAAGGTTTGGCGCTCCGCCTTCATGACGAAAGTGAAGACATCGCCCCCTTCGCCACAGCCAAAGCAACGGAAAATTTGTCGTTGTGGATTGACGTTGAAAGAGGGGGTTCTCTCCTGGTGAAAGGGGCATAACCCTGTAAAGTTTCTGCCGCTCCGCTTCAAGACGACATAGGACGATATGACTTCGACTATGTCGGCCCGGGAACGTATTTCGGCGATGGGGTCGTCGGGAATCAGGCTCACAGGGACATGCAAACAGATTCGTCACTCAAGCGCCACGGGGTGGGCAAAAACAACTCTTGGTATTTTGCGATGGCGTAACGGTCGGTCATGCCAGATACGTAGTCGACAGCGGTTCGCGCGAGTTGGGCCGAGGCAACGGATTTGCCCCACGCTTCTTCTAGGGCCTCTGGACGACTGGAAAAATATTGGAACAGGCGCGCGACAATGCCCATCGCCTTCTCTTCTTCCTGTTTTGCCCGACTTCCCAGATAGATATGCTTGAACATCCAGGCGCGAAGTTCTAAAAAGGGGTCATGGCGTTGTTGGCTGAAGCGTATCTGCCTGTTCTCGAGGTCGCTGTGTTCTATGAGGTCCAGCACCATCGCCTCAATTCGTTCGCCCCGGGTCCGACCAAAGGTACTGCTAACCCAAGCCGGCAGGGCACTCTCATCGATCAGTCCGGCCCGTATGGCGTCGTCCAGGTCGTGGTTTAGGTAAGCCACGCGGTCGCAAATTTTAACCACCTGTCCCTCAAGCGTATAGGGCACTCCAGGCCCGGTATGGTGCAAGATCCCGTCGCGAACTTCGTCGGTCAGGTTCAAGGGTTCAAGAGTGTCGACGACCCGCACACTTTGCTCGTTATGTCGGAACCCATCGGGTACGAACAGGTTGTCGAGAACGCGTTCACCGGCGTGACCGAACGGCGCGTGGCCCAGGTCGTGCCCGAGGCCGATGGCCTCTGTGAGGTCTTCGTTCAGCCCTAAGCCGCGGGATACGCTGCGTGAAATCTGTGTTACTTCCAAGGTGTGTGTCAGGCGGGTTCTGTAGTGGTCTCCTTCAGGTGCAATGAACACCTGAGTTTTGTGCTTGAGGCGACGAAAGGCTTTGGTGTGTAAGATACGGTCGCGATCGCGTTGAAATGACGTGCGAAGAGGGCAATCCTCCTCAGGTATTTTACGCCCCCGTGAGGCCATCGACTGGGTGGCTTCGGGATGCAACCACGTTTGCTCAAAATTTTCTTGGTGAGCACGACCGGCGTGCTTGACACGTGAAAGGGTCATGAACCGCTCTCTTTCGACCTCTGGCTGGCCCCATGATTAACATAATATTTTGTCTGCGACAAGCATGGGGTGGGCGCCTAGGCCAAACCGTTTCGCACGTAATTCTGCCCCTTGAATGTCAGCGTATAGCGACCATCTCGCAGACGTTCGAGGAAGCCTGATGCGATGGGCATCTCAATCTCTGTTTGGGTCTCACGACACTCCCAGGCAGGAAGGAGTTTAAGCGCCTCGTGTAATTCGCCGAGTTCAAAGCTTTCCTGTCGCCGGTATTTTTCCAGGTAGTAGGCGGCAACAATCAGCAGGTCGCTTGGGGATACGGCTTCCTTCATTTGCGTGAATTCTTCGAGCGTGACATTGACCTTGGGTTGAAACCTGGGGTCAACACGGGGAAATGCTGTCGCTTCAGCGGCACCCGATGGCGATTCTGTTCCGTGTTGCAATTGCTCGGAGCCCATCGATGAAAGCCAGGCGGCCAGGTGGTTCTGGAGAAGGTTTTCCACGAATGGGACGGGCCCTGCCACTTCCACCTCAAAATTATCCCGTTTCAGGTGAAATTTTGCGTCCACGGCGATCGCTCCTCTGTCGTTGTTAATCCTTGCGTGAGACTGGTGACGATTTAAATTTTTGAGCTTGTGAACGTAATTCGGCTGCGTGGTCGAGTGCGGCGGGGGCAGCGAATCCACCGGCCATGGCGGCCAGTTCTTGTATGCGTTCGCTCTCGTCCAGAGTTCTGGCCAGTACGTAGGTCTGCTCGTTGCGAATTTGTTTTTCTAAGTGCACGTGTTGGTCCGCCATGGCCGCTACAGCCGGAAGGTGTGTGATGCACAGGACTTGCCGGTGACGGGCCAACGAGGCAAGTTTATCTGCCACTGCCCGCGCAGCTCTTCCACTGATTCCAGTGTCGACTTCATCGAACACAAGGGTGCTGACACCGTCGACGGCTGCCAGGGCGCTTTGGATTGCCAGGAGAACCCGTGCCATCTCGCCGCCAGACGCTGTTTTGTTTAATGATCGCGCAACCTCTCCTGCGTTCAGGCTGACCTCAAATTCTATGTCCTCGGCACCGTAGGTCCGGAACGGCTTACCCTGGGGATGGGGGCGCAGCCTGACAAAAAACGCTGCCCGAGGTAACTCGAGTTCTCGCAGATGGTCTTGGACCGCCTGTTCTAGCTGTTCAGCCGCGTGGTGCCGAGCCAGCGTGAGGGCGCGGCTGGCTGCCTCCAGGGTGTGCTGGGCTACCGCCAATTCGCTGTCTACAGTCGTGAGATGCGCCTCATCGCGGTGGATGGCTGCCAGTTTTTCGCGCAGTTCGTCGGCGTGGTTTATCACCGCGGAGAGGTCTGGTCCCCATTTGCGCAGGAGGTCTGTGAGTTGGTCAAGGCGCGATTCGACCTGCGTCAAGCGGGCGGGGTCCGATTCGAGACTGTCGAGGTGTTGCCGCAGGTCTGATGCAATATCTCGGATGACCTCTTGCACGCCGGCCAGCGAATCTGTGGCTCGTTTGAACGCTGGATCATATTCAGATATTTCGCTCAGTGTATGCACGATACGGGAGGTTTGGTCGTATAGGCTTGGTTCCTGCTCACCGGCGTAAAGGCTTTGGTAGCCTTGCTCACAGGCGCGCTTCAGGGTTTCGGCGTTGACCAGACGCAATCGTTCCGCCTTGAGAACGCGATATTCATTCGGTTCTGTGAGTTGGGCGGCGTCAATTTCCGCCAGCTGAAACCGATAGAAGTCTTCCTCCCTCGCCCGTTGCTGCTGATTATTCAGCAATTGGTGCTTTTGGGCGAGAAGCTCCGAAAATTGAGTGTAGGCTTCTTCGACTTCTGCGACCAAGTGTTCGTGCTGGCCTCGCCGGTCGACCAGATGCCTTTGAAATTCGCTTTCGCCGAGGCGTTGGTGTTCGTGTTGTGACACGATGGTGACGAGCTGTGTTCCGATTTGGCGCAGGCTGGACTGGGTTACAAGCTGACCATCGACGCGACATCTGCTTCCTCGGGCTGTAATCTCGCGACACAGAGTGAGTTCGCCCGCCACCTGTTCCTTAATTCCCTCATCGTTGAGCAAGCGTTGTAATTCGGTGGGCCACGGGTTTCCGTCTGCACACTTGAAGGTGGCTTCAATCATTGCCCGGTCGGCCCCTTTTCGAATGACGTCCAGACTCACGCGGGCACCCAGTGCCGCATCGAGTGCGTCAATGAGAATTGACTTGCCGGCGCCGGTTTCACCCGCAAGAAGGCACATGCCTGTTTGCAATGTGAGTTGCACCCGTTCGAGGAGCAAAAAGTTTTGAATCGAGAGGCTAGATAGCATGGCGTATGGGGTGGCCCGAAACCGCAGCTTTGCGGCTTTGCAGCGAGAGGGCTGATATGATCTTACTAGCCCCGTGAACGCTCTGCAATCAAAAAACTTCAATGGGGACGGTTCGCTGTGTGATTCAACGTGCTAGAATGTAGGGCCGCTGCGTTGAATGATGAGGCTGTCGGACGAATTTTTTGGAGCTCACCGCTGTGACTGACGTGTGTCAACTGTTGCGCGAAACCCGTCTCAGTAAAGGGTTAACCCTCGAAGAGGTGGCGCAGCGAACCTATATCAAACTGCATTACCTTGAGGCTTTGGAAGAAGGCCGCGTAGACCGACTGCCGGCGATGGTTCATACCTATGGTTACATTCGCCAGTACGCGAAGCTGCTGGGTTTGGACGGAGGCTCTTTGGTGGCTCAGTTTCAGCAGTTTGAACGCGCCGCTCACGCGCCGCGGGGGGTGAAAGAGTATCCCACCGATTCATCACCGGAAAATTTGGGCTTTTTGCGCCCGCTCAAATCGCCCTATTCGGAGGCGAATGGGGGGGCGCCTGCGGCTTCTCTTCCTGCTTCACAATTAAACAGTGTTTTACGTCCGGTTCAGACCGTTGAACCTGAGAATTCCATATCTCGGGTTCTGGGCGCATCGTCTCCTTCAGAGGCTGCAAGCAGGAATGCGGGCCCGGCAGATTCGACTTCGGCCCCCGTGCCGGGCGTTGACCTGATGGAGGCTCGCTCACAGGCGCAGCAAATTGTTCTCTCGGCGGAACGGGAGGCACGGCAGTTGATGCGTGGTGCCGAAGGATACGCAGACGAGGTCTTGGGAAGCCTTGAGGAAGAGGTTTCATCGGTGCTGCAGGTGATTCAAAACGGGCGCCAATTCTTGGCTTCACGCCGCCGCTCTCTGGCTTCCCGCGAGGGTTAGTCGGTCTCATCGCGTGCTGAATAGCGCAAATGGCTGTATGATTTGGGTTCCGGCAAGGTAACCTTCCCGTTTTGTTTTCGTCACCCTTGCCTGGACAGGAGCTGATACGGTGTTTCGCTTGATTCCCCGCGAAGAGAGTTTCTTCGATTTGCTTGAGGCATCCGCGCGCAATGTTTTGGCGGGTTCGCGATTGCTCCGCGACCTTGTGGAAGACTATCGCGATGTGCCCGGACGCTTTCAGAAGCTGACTGATGCGGAACACGTGGGAGACAAAGTCACCCACCAAATTTTAGAGAAGCTCAACAAGACTTTTGTGACGCCTTTAGACCGGGAAGACATTCACGCGTTGACGATCGATCTTGATAACATCATTGATTCCACAGAGTTGGTGGCTGATCGCCTGTTGCTGTATCACATCGACAGCCCGACAGACCTTCTGATTACCAAAGTAAGATTGCTTGAGCGCTGTTGTGAACAAATAGACCAAGCGGTTCCGTTGTTGAGAAGTCCGAGGCGTCACCGTGATATTCTCCCGCACGTTGTGGAGATTAATCGTTTGGAAAACGAGGCCGACAAGCTGAATCGTGTGGCGCTGAGCGCCCTTTTTGATTCGCCGCGCGACGTTCTTCACGTGATTAAATGGAAGGAAGTCTACGACACCATTGAGTCGGCGATCGACATGACTGAAGATGTCGCGGGTCGTTTGCACGGGATCGTACTCAAGAATGCCTGAACTACTTCTGTTGGTTGCGCTGGTGGTTGTCTTGGCGCTGGTGTTCGATTTTATCAATGGATTCCACGACACTGCGAATGCTATCGCTGCCAGTGTTTCTACGGGTGTCTTGACACCCCGGACCGCGATTTTGATGGCAGCAACGCTGAATTTTGTCGGGGCCTTGATTGGGACAGAGGTGGCCAAAACCATTGGCAAGGGCATTATTGACACGCAAATTATCGAATCGGGCGCCATTGCCGGGCAGTGGGTGGTGGTCGCGGCATTGCTGTCCGCCATTGCTTGGAACTTGCTCACCTGGTGGTGGGGTCTTCCGAGTTCTTCGTCTCACGCAATTATTGGGGGTCTCATTGGTTCAGCGGTGGCTGGATTTGGATGGAGTAAACTGCACTGGCTGGGGGTGGAGCGCATTTTTATTTTTCTGGTGGCTTCCCCGATTATCGGTGGTATTCTGTCGTTCGCCATTATGGTTTCGTTGATGTGGGTATTTCGCTCGGCACTTCCCAGCTTTGTCACCAATCTCTTTCGACCGCTTCAGGTCGTGGCCGCTGGGTTTATGGCGCTCTCACACGGAATGAATGATGCGCAGAAGGCCATGGGAATCATTACGTTGGCTCTGTTGACCGGGGGACTCATTCCCACCTTTGAAGTTCCCTTATGGGTGAAGCTGGCTGCTGCGGCGGCGATGGCGTTAGGGACCAGTGCGGGTGGGTGGAAGATTATCAAGACGATGGGTACGCGGATTGTTAAATTGCAACCCATCAATGGGTTTGCGTCGGATACGGCCGCTGCACTGACCATTATGACGGCCTCCCACTTTGGGCTTCCCGTTTCTACGACACACGTCGTGTCGGGTGCCATTATGGGAGTTGGAGCGACGAAGCGGGTCTCTGCCGTTCGCTGGGGCGTTGCAGGCAATATGGTGCTTGCCTGGGTGTTCACCATTCCGATCACGGCATCGTTGGGAGCGTTTGTCTTTGTTGTGCTGCGCTGGGCCCTGAAATTTTAAGGGGGCTTTCCGGTGGAAATGCAAGCGGTATTTTTGGGGACCTCGGGCGCCGTTCCCACCCCGGAGCGTGGTCTTTCTGCCACTTTGATCAAGCGCGGTGCTGAACGTATTTTGGTTGATTGTGGTGAGGGCACGCAGCGACAACTGATGCGTGCCGGTATTGGCATCAACCAAATCGGCTGGATTGCCCTGACACACCTTCACGCAGACCATTATCTGGGGTTGCCGGGCATGTTAAAGACGTGGGAGTTGTGGGGAAGGGAAGAGCCGGTTCAGATTTATGGGCCGAAGGGTCTCCTGAGCATGGTCAGTTTGTTTCGTCGAATTATTGGAATGACTTCCTTTCCGGTCGAGTATCATCAAGTGGAGCCCGGTGATGAAATTCCTCTCGACGGGTGGTCGATGACCTCAATACAGACTGACCACCGGGTTTCTTCCGTGGGCTGGGTTTTTCACGAACCTCAGCGACCGGGGCGTTTTGATGCGAAGGTGGCAGCCAATCTGGGGGTGGTGCCAGGGCCAGATTTCGGCACGCTTCAGAGAGGACAGTCTGTTCTGGGGGCGCGTGGTTGGGTTCATCCCGCGGACGTGTTGGGGCCTCCGCGTCTGGGTCGTAAGGTTGTTGTGACAGGCGATACGCGACCTTGTCCGGATGTAGCGCGTGCTGCATTGGGGGCTGACCTGTTGGTTCACGATGCGACCTTCGCCGACGATGCAGAGCAACGAGCGCGCGACACCTATCACAGCACGGCAAAGGAGGCCGCTGAGCTTGCACAAGCCTCTGGTGTCAAGCTTTTGGCTCTGACGCACATTAGCTTTCGCCATGCGGCGCGAGACCTGCTGGCAGAAGCGAAGGCCGTGATGGGCAATGTGATTCTGCCGTATGATTTAGACCGCGTGGAAATTCCCTTCCCTGAGCGGGGGATTCCTTGCTGGATTGACCATCGCGCTGAGCGTGCAGCGTTGCGCGCGGCTGCGGCCAGTCAAAAGCCTGGATAAAGCCTCCAAGGGGAGGTTCCATTGAAAAAAAAACCCCGCGGGGTGGTATGCAAAGGGAGAGCCCGGTTCGCGCTCAGGAGAGGTGTGCTTGGATACTTGCAAATATCATTCGAAAACGCGGGCGGTGATGACGTGTTTGCGCTGTAAGTGCCTGGTTTGCGCAACGTGTCGCGATGAAGGTGAGCGTGGAGTCTGTGGCCCCTGTTTGACAAGTCAAAATTCAGACGCTGAGATTCCCCAATCAACCGGAAAAGGGTCGGTCAAATTTTTTTCGCGTTTGCCGCAAGGAACCGAAGCCGAGAAAAAGAAAGAGATTCTACCCCCAGGTCCCCCGCGGCGTTTACCGGCGAGTGAAGCGAACGTTCGCAGTCGTCGAAATGACCTGGTTTATTGCTCGAACCATTTGGAGATGAGAGCGACAGGGCCCTGTTTGGTCTGTGGACGGCCATTTTGTCCTGCCTGTGTCAATACCAAAGGAATTTGTGGGCGCTGTGCTCTTGAAAATGAGGATGCCCTGCGGCAAGCTTTTCCGACGGAATTTTCAGCCAAGGCCCATACTGAGCGGTCGGGCGCGGGGATTCTTTTTCGGGTGGTTGTATCGCTTCTGTCGGTGGGGGGGCTGGCGTGGCTGGGGTGGCGCATCACGCACCCGCCGGCGCCTCCCGCCTCCGTGGCGGTTTCCCGTGGGGCAGATGCCCCCCGAACCACTCTGACAGACTCCGAGCGGGCGTTCCTTGCCCGCTTGAAGCGCGAAAAGCGCGTGGAAATGAAAGACACCGCCGCTCCGCCTCGTTCCGCGGGTAAAACCCGGGCCTCCGCTGTCGCCGCGAATCAAGAGGCACGTGCCCATGCCGCGAGGCCGGAAGCCGTAGTTGGGCCCGTCGTTTTCCAGGCTGTTGCGCCGATGGACGGTGCGATTGTTGGCGGTGTTTCATACATACGTGCTTCCTTGTCTGGGGCTCCCACGCGTGTGGTGTGTGAGGTAGACGGGGTGGTGTTGGGGGCTGCGCCTGGCGTGTCTCCCGTTTTTTCGTGGGATACGCGAAAGTCTGGGAATGGTCCCCACATTGTGACCCTAACAGCGGTTGGGGCGGGAGGGGGCAGCACCACGACGTTTACATTGAACGTCATGAACCGGTAGTTCTGAAACCCGACACTTTAAAGGAATGGCGTGTCTCCCAGGGCAAATGTTATTGTGCTCCATGGTTTGAGCGAGGAGGGTGTTTTGGACGCAGTCAGCAATGTCAGTGGTTTGCCGCAGGTGGCCGGTTTGCTGTTGGCTGAGGATCGTTTTCTTATCACGCCGCATACTTCGCCTGATCCGGACGCTTTTGGCTCGTGTTGCGGCTTGGCGCTGTTGCTGCAGCAATTGGGTAAACAGGTCGTCGTGTATTGTGACGAAACCGTCCCCCAAAATTGCCATTTTCTAACTGAAGGTTTTCCTGTGTCCACTGAATTGCCGGCGGATATTGACCGTTGGAAAGTGCTCTTTTTGGATGGGGGTGAACAGCACCGCCAATTGAAGCCTGTTCGCGCCTTGTCGATTTGGATGAATTTGGATCATCACTTGGATAATGGACGCTTCGCCGAATGGATTTATGTAGATACGAATGCGGCAGCCACTTCGTTGATCGTGGCCCAGTTGGCTGAGTATTTACCTGTTCAAATGTGTGCAAAGACGGCAGAATGCCTCTTTACGGGTATTTTGTTTGACACCCGCGGCGGATTTGTCACTGATCGGTGCACGGGAGACCTATATCGGACCGTGGGGAAGTTGGTGGATGCTGGCGCGCGGCCGGATGATGTGAATCGGCAATTGCACGAGCAAATAAGCCAAGCTGATTTGCAGGTGTATGGCCACGCGTTATCTGCGGTCAAGACCCGGGTGAATGGCCAGGTGGTCTATACGTGCCTGACGCGTGAGATGCAGACTTTGGCGGGCCAGAGCGACCAAGCGATGGAGATGATTACCCAACACCTGCCCAAAATTCAGGGCGGTGAGGTCTACGTTTTGTTTAAAGAGGTGGCCCCGGAATTGGTCAAGGTGAGCCTGCGCTCGAAAGGACGGATCGCAGTCAACGAAATCGCCAAACAATTCGGAGGCGGGGGACATAAATTTGCTTCGGGTCTGCGGATCGACGCCTCTCTCGAAGAGGCTATCGCGAGTGTTGTGCCTGCCTGCGAGCGGGCCGTTCAAGTGGACTGGGCCCGTACTTCATAATAGGCGGGATGAGGTCTTGTCAGCGACGCTGAGAGAAGCAGATGAGTGGGCTTGACACACAACGACTCGCAGACGTGTGCGAGCCATTCAGAAGCCTTGCTATTGCAGGGACGGCGAAAAATGCGGGCAAAACGACGGCGTTAAATTTTCTCGTACACGCCTTGACGGAAAGAGGCCATGTTCTCGGGTTATCTTCTGTGGGGCGTGATGGCGAGGCGGTCGATCAGATCACCAATCGTCCCAAGCCACGGATAAGGCCTCCGATGGGGACACTGGTCGCTACTTCCCATGAATCAGCACTTTACTCGCAAGCGACCCTGCGCTTGCTGGAGTCGACGCCTTTTCGAACGGCGCTGGGCCCCGTGGGAATTTATCGGGTCGATAAGGTTGGATTCGTTGAAGTGGCAGGGCCTGTAAAGGTGCGCGAGGCAACTTTGCTTCTGGGAATGCTGTTAAATTGCGGAGCTGACAAGGTTTTACTGGATGGCGCGGCGGATCGGCGCACATTTATCTCGTGTGGCGTCGAGGGCTTTGTGCTCGCAACCGGCTTGGTTACTGCCGATGACCTGTCGGGGGTGGTGGCCGAAACCCAACGGGTGCTGCAGTGTTTACAGCTTCCGGCTCCGCCGTTGGAATGGGCTAAAATCTGTATGGAACAATCGTCTCCAGGCGCTGTGATGGATCGTGGCCTGAAGCCGTGGTTAGCTTCGACTTTCCTGGGTGACTTCTCCGGATATTTAAATTGGCTGCCTCAAGGCTGTCGGGCTTTGTTTGTTCCGGGTGCGTTAGTTGATGGGTTGCTTGAGACCCTTTTGAAGGGGGCCCATCTCCCAGCTATTGTCGTATCTTCTGGGACGCACGTGTTGGCGGCGCAAACACTTCTCGAACGCTATTTTAGGCGAGGCGGAAAACTTTATTCTCTGAATCCCTTGCGGGCGTCGGCCTTGACCGTCAATCCCACGGCACCCGACGGGCGAAGCTGTGATCCTGCCGAGTTGCTGGCGGTGATGCAACACGAGTTTCCGGGTTTGCCTGTGGTGGATGTTGGTCCCCACTGGTAATCGCGCCGGTTGTTTTCAACCCGAAGCCTAGCCGAGCTGTTCGATGGTCTGTTGCAACCAGCGCTGATAAAGTTCACACTGCTGTTGGCCGAGTTCAAGCGCCAGGCGCGGGCCCACGTGGTGCAATGGGTTTTGGTTATTCTCGTTCAGGCTTGCGGCTAAGTTTTTCAAGTGTTCCTGTCGGGTTTCCAGTTCGGAGGCATATTGTCGCAGGCTGCTCAGGGCCAAAGTTGGCTCAATGACGCCGAGCGTCCAAACCTTCATCACCAAGGTGTCGCGCATCGACTTCGGTTCGAGGTCGGCCGCGACCCAAGACTCCAAGGCGGAGCGGCCCTCGGCTGTGATGCTGTAAACCTTTTTCGACGGCTTGGCGCTTTGCTGCACCACCTCAAACGTCACCAGCTTTTCACGAGACAAGGCGGCGAGTTCGGGATAGATTTGGCTGTGTTTGGCGGACCAAAAGAAATTGACGCTACTTTGAAATTGTTTTCGGAGATCGTAACCCGTCAAGGGTTCACGAGCGAGTAGGCCCAGAATGGCAAAACGAAGGGACATATTCTAAGCGTTTTCTCTAAAATCAAGACTAGGAAACGTTTTTAGTCTATTTCGTATTTGTGTCACGGCGCCAATTATTCATTCCGTACACCAAGTGTGTCTATCCTGTGGCTCGATGTCAAGCGGGCCGATGCCGATGCCGATGCCGCCTATGCAAATGCGCTTCGAGCGGCTTAGAATATTGATGAATTGGAGATTTGCTTGTGTACATTCCAATTGATGCGCAACTGGTCAACGAAGCCCGGCAGCGCTCCGGGGCTATCGTGGAGCGGATGATGGTTTTCATCAGGGCCCACACGACGGTCTCTATCGAGCGAGCCGCGCTGCGCTTGCTGGGTGTTGATGGGGTGGATGGAGAGGATGTGCCTTGGCCCAATCGGGTCGTTGATGCGGTGCAGGCCGCCGGGGTCTTAGACCACGGGGTCATCCATTGGTTGGCAGGGGTCTGTTTGTCCAAAGGTCTTTCTCCACAGCAGGCAGCGGAGTATATCGCGTCGGCGGGTGGATATGCGTCGTGGGGCTGTGATGATGTGACAGTGGAGGCACGCAAAGGCTGGGCCAACGAGCGGGCGCTCACCGCCCTTGAGTCCTTGGCGCTGGCTCGCCAAGAACGATCTGCCTTTAAGGAGCGACTTGGGCTGGGGCCGACCCCACTGCGCTACTTGATCGTTGCCACTGGGAGTATTTACGAAGATGTGCCTCAAGCCGTTGCCGCGGCCAAACAAGGGGCAGACATTATCGCGGTCATCCGAGCGACGGCACAAAGTCTGCTTGACTTTGTGCCTTATGGGCCGACGTCAGAAGGTTCAGGGGGCACATTTGCGACCGGAGCAAATTTTCGTTTGTTGCGGGAGGCATTGGACGAGGTGTCCTTGGAATTGGGGCGGTATGTGCAGGCCACCAATTACGCGTCGGGTTTGTGTATGCCCGAAATTTCAGTTCTCGCAGCGCAAGAAGGTCTCGATATGCTCTTGAATGACGCGCTGTACGGAATTCTCTTTCGGGATATTAATTTGTACCGGACCCTGACGGACCAGTATTTTTCCCGAATGGTGAACGGTTTTTCGGGAATTTTAATTAACACAGGGGAAGATAACTATCTCACCACAGCGGACGCGATTGAGGCCGGCCACACGGTTCTTTCCAGTCAATTTATCAACGAGCGGTTTGCGCAGGAAGCAGGAATTCCGACTCATTTGATGGGGTTGGGCCATGCGTTTGAAATTGATCCGAAGCGGGAGAATGGATTTCTAGATGAGCTGGCGATGGCGCAACTGGTGCGGCAAATTTTTCCACAGCATCCGCTCAAGTATATGCCCCCTACAAAACACATAACAGGTAACATTTTTCAGTCTTATGCGCACCAGACCATGTACAACTTGGCGACGGTGATGACGGGTCAGACCATCTGCCTGTTGGGCATTTTGACGGAGGCTATTCACACACCTTTTGTTGCCGACCGGTATCTTGCACTTCGCAATATGTCGTACGTAGAGAACTTTTCGCGCGATTTGATGGGTGAGTTTGACCTGAAACAGGACGGTCATATTGCAAAAAGGGCAAACCAGGTTTTGCGCGAGGCTGTTGCTCAATTGGAGCATATCGAACGGGTGGGTTTGGTCTCAGCATTGGGTGAGGGATGTTTCGCTGATGTGAAACGATTGCCGGACGGCGGTAAAGGATTAGAGGGCGTTTTAAAGAAGGCGCCTGGGTACCTCAATCCGTTTTGGGTCGAGTTGGAACGGCGGGCAACGGCGCAGCGGTTAGCTTCGTAATGATAGGAGAGCTTTAGACGATGCGCATGTCTTCATCCGGTTCGTCGTCGTCAAATTCTCCGGCTTCTGTCAATTTACAGGCCATCAAGGCATATGGAGACACGCTGGATGACGGGGCGGTACAGCTGAGTTTCTGTTTGCCAGTTCCGGCCGGGCCCCAAGCGGAGGAAGCGGCTAAACTGCTGCTATCAAAAATGGGTCTGGATGACCCATTAATCACCACCATCGAGAGCATGGGCCCTTCACTGACAATGTTTGTGGCGTATGGGCGCTGTCCTTACACCGTGGACTACGCATCGATTGATCTTCCCTTGGCAAAGTTTCCCGTGTTGGATATGGACGGCATTGACGCACTGGTGGAGAGAGAGTTTGGACGTCGCTTGACGGTGATAGGTGCGTGTATTGGCACAGATGCCCATACTGTGGGCATTGATGCCATTATGAATATGAAGGGATATGGCGGGCATTATGGCCTCGAACGTTATCGTATGATTCGCGCCATCAACATGGGGGCACAAGTGCCGAACGAGGTCTTGGTGGCCCGTGCCATTGCAGAACAGGCGGATGCAATCTTGGTTTCCCAGATTGTTACGCAAAAGAACGCTCACATTACAAATTTGACGCAGTTGTCTGAAATGCTGGAGGCGGAGGGCTTACGAGAGCGCTTGGTCTTGATTGCAGGAGGGCCGCGAATTTCTCACCAATTGGCTACTGAGTTGGGTTATGATGCGGGGTTTGGCCCTGGAACATTCGCAGAAGATGTGGCAAGTTTTGTGGCATTCGAACTGTGTCGTCGGGCGGGCAAGAACGCCTGACCTGATCAACTGGGTGTGAGCCTTAAAAAAAATGGTTGACAGCGTCGGTTCTTTGTGGGAAGATTAATTTCCGCCCGGTTGCTTTAACGAAATCTAAACGGTTTCTTAAACGGCTTGGGGGGAAAAGCCAGAACCTTGACAACTG
>JAYKIL010000003.1:0-42114 GCA_035284745.1 Candidatus Sericytochromatia bacterium
CCACCGCGCCGGCACAGCCCCCGACGGCAGTGAATCCGCCCGCCACCGCGCCGGAGCAGCCCCCGACGGCAGTGAATCCGCCCGCCACCGCGCCGGCACAGCCCCCGACGGCAGTGAATCCGCCAACCGTGCGGCCAGGGACTCCCGCAGAGGAGCGCGCACGGGCTGATCTCGAGAACTTCTTGGCCCGTGGCGAGAATCGCCAGCCGGACATTTTGAGTTCTGCTTTAGACCGTTCACCAGAGGTATTTAGGCTCTCCACTCCTGAGCAGAAGGCCCGGGTGATGGCCGATTTGATGCAGGGCTTTACCAGCAAGGAATTCCGTTCCTCTGCGTTACGCCTGCTTGAGATGGCGGAAGAGCGTGGAGAGGTTCAAGACACCCTGCGTGCTGCAGCCCAATTGGGTCAACTGGACCGAATATTGACCGATTTGGGTGATCACAGTGCCGGGGTTAGTATGGCTAGAATCCTTATTTCCGCGAACGCCTATCAAGCGTCCGAGGTATGGAAAGAAATGGACGATGATGCGACCCGTGCTTTGATGAGAGCTCTGGGGTTCCAGCGCCCCATGATAAGCAGCAGCCAGACCCTTCGGGATTTACCGGAGGAAGCTCGATATCATATGATCAAACAACTGACCGGCGGCCATATGTCCGTAGAGGAACAGGCCATGGCCCGTTGGATTAACCTTCATAACGAGAAAAAGATTGAAATTAGAGAGTTTCAAACGGGTTCGGAATTAAATGGGTCATAAAATTGTTAAGGGGTGTCTTTTGTGACGCTCGGGAAATCGCCTCGGGAATCTAAGGTTGAGATGGCGGAGCACGTGCTCCCCAACGATACCAATCCTCACGGAACCATTTTTGGCGGCCGCGTCATGGCTTTGGTTGACCTTGCCGCCACGATCGCCGCGTCTCGCCATGCGCGTCGGCCCGTGGTGACTGCTTCGATCGATGAGCTGCACTTTCTGCACCCGATTAAATTGGGGCACATTGTCTTGCTGGAGGCCCAAGTCAACGAGGCCTTCGGCTCTTCGATGGAAATTGGGGTTCGGGTGTATTCTGAGAATCCCGTGACGGGAGAAAAACGGCAAACGACCACCGCCTACGCAACTTTCGTAGCACTCGATGACCTAGGGAAGCCAGCGGCTGTGCTGCCCATTTTGCCCGAGACCCCGGAAGAGTTTAAGCGGCAGGCTGAGGCGCGGGAAAGACGCGTTGAACGGGTCAAACGGCGCGAGCGTGCGCGCCTCGAGTGAGTGTTCGCCTCGTGTCAGCGCGATCGGGGTGGTAGAGAGGGAAGCGGGCCGGAGGCGGGAACGATGGCCTTTGCTGACCCTTGGAGCACGTCCCACACGTGATGGTCGCGCAAAATTTTCTCTTGCTCACCACTGCGTTTCATTCCTTGGATGGCCTGTTCAACCGCTTTGTGTAGTTCAACGTTCCCTCCGCGCATCGCGATACCGTAGCCCTTGGGTAGCATGGGTCGCCCCACCACCTGAAATTCTTTGGCGTGGTTTCGTAGCCATGCCTGCGCCATCGCTGATTCTAAAACCGCCGCGTCAGCGCGTTTCTCGACAATGGCTTGCAACGGGGCCACAGTATCCCGTTGAGGCATCATGAACGCGGGAGGGCGCAGTCGCGAGACAATGGCTGCGGCGACGGAACCCGTTGTCACCGCTACTTTTCGCTTTGAGAGGTCTTGCACCCCATAAATTCCGACGGTCTTTTTTGCCGTGATAATGGCCTGTGAGGCCGTATAGTAAGGTTTCGAGAACCTGATACCCTCAGCCTGCCTTACCTCCAGTGCATTACACGCGAGATCGACTTTCCCCTCAATGACAGCGTGCTGCAACTCTCTCCACGGCACGTCAACGAGTGTCACCGCGAGCTTCATGTGCCGACCCAACGCCTGCGCGATGTCGACTTCAAAGCCAGCCCATTCATCATTTTTGTAGGTGACGTAAGGAAGGCCCGCTGTGGGATCGGCCCCCACTCGAATGGCTCCCGAGGCCTTTATGGCTTCAAAGTCTCTGATTTCCAGTGCGGCCTGGGCGGTCACTGCATCGGAGAAGGCATGCTGCACAATAACGGTTGTTGTCAGGAGCAGTGCCGTCAAACCGGACCACTGCATTACGTGGGTACTCTTCGAACGAGGTCGTGCAAAATGCCAGGGGCAGACGCCACTGCCGCGGAAAGTTGCTCCGGATTTCCACCCCCACCCTGAGCAAAGTGAGCACGCCCGCTCCCCCTTCCGCCGAATCGTTCCATGAAGACCTTCAGTAAGTCTCCTGCTGAAAGGCGCCCCGTCAAATCATCGGAGATGCACGCCACCGCGCTGACCTTGCTCTGTGCGGTGCCCGCAAGCAAGACAACCCCGCTTCCAAGTTCGGCCAGGAGGCTTTGTGCCGCGGCACGGAGTTGTTCGCCTGTCATGTCCTCCATTTCCGCAACAACCAAGGCAATACCTTCGACCGACTGTTTTTGAGACATGAGGCTGGCCGCTTTGGCCGCCGCTAATTCACCCCGAAGGGCCGCCACCTGCTTTTCACTGCTTCTCAGGGCCTCTTGCAACTTGTCGAGTCGGTCCGGGACCTCAGCGGCCCCCGCTTTCAATCGGTCGCTCACTGCCGACATCGCCTGGGCAATACCCCGAACGTACTGGAAGGCAGCCAAGCCGGCCACCGCCTCGATTCGTCTGACCCCCGCCGCAATACCACTTTCGCTCGTAATTTTAAAGAGTCCGATATCTCCGGTGGCCCGGACATGGGTGCCTCCACACAACTCTTTGGAGAAATCTCCGATGCTCAGAACTCGCACCGCGTCCCCATATTTTTCATCGAAAAGTGCCATCGCCCCGCTGTCACGCGCCTGCTCGAAAGCCATCACGTCGGTATGAACCCCCGTATTGGTCAATATTTCTTCATTCACCAGGGTTTCTATCGCAGTCAGTTCGGAGGACGTGAGAGCCCGGGGATGGGAAAAGTCAAAGCGCAAAATGTCTGATCCGACCAGAGAACCCGCCTGGGTGACGTGCGTGCCAAGAACTTGGCGGAGGGCCGCATGCAACAGATGGGTAGCGGTATGGTGGCGACGAATGTGCCAACGGCGTTCGCTGTTGACCAAGGCGGTGACCTTGTCCCCCGCTTGCATCCCGTGACCTGTTTCGACGATATGAACAATCGCCCCCTGGCGTTTCTGGGTATCAAGCACCGGAATCACACGGGTCGCCCCATCCAGCTTTGCGGCATGGTTCGCGAAACTGACATCTGGGTCGATGTGCTCACCGAGCAGAAAGACCCCCGTGTCCCCGACCTGGCCGCCGCTTTCAGCGTAGAAAGGAGTCCGTTCCAAAACGACGCCTTCTTTACCTGCGCCCATCGGCACCACCGCCCTCACGGTATCCTGCTGTTCAGTTGATTCGTAACCCAAAAATTCTGTGGTGACTCCGATTTCTGCATCGGCGGTGAACGTGATACCGGCTTTTTCCCGCGCGGAGCGGGCACGTTCTCTCTGCTGTTCCATGGCGGCTTCAAAGCCCTCGTGATCGACCCGAATTCCGCGTTCCTCGGCCAATTCCACTGTCAGTTCAAATGGGAATCCATACGTATCGTAGAGTTCGAACGCGGTGGCACCCTTCAAGTGACCTTCCGATTCCACGGCAGCCAGGGCGTCTTCAAGCAAGCTCATTCCGCGGTCTATGGTTTGCCCGAAGCGTCGTTCTTCCTCTGCCAAGGTATCCGTGATGTGCGCTTGTTTCTCACGCAATTCGACGTAGAAGTCTCCATAGAGTGACGCGACAAGAGGCACCAGGGTGTGCAGAAAGCTTCCTGGGATGCCAAGCAATCGCCCGTGGCGATACGCCCGACGGATGATGCGGCGAAGAACATAGCCCCGTCCCTCGTTGGAAGGAACCACGCCGTCTCCAATGAGGAAGGCCGCAGCGCGTAAATGGTCCGTGATCAGCTTCAGTGAAACATCCGCGGCGTGGGAATTTCGGTAGGAAACTCCCGCCAAATGTGCGACCGCTTCCAGAATTGGGAAGAGCATATCGGTTTCAAAATTGTTTGCAGCACCCTGTAACACCGCCGCGATTCGTTCCAGTCCCATCCCCGTGTCGATGTTCTTTGCGGGCAAAGGCGTCAAATGGCCAGATTCGTCCCGGTTGAATTCCATAAACACCAAATTCCAAACTTCCAAAAACCGATTGTCATCTTCGCCCAGTCGTGCGTTCACGTTTCCGTTTCCGAATTCCGGACCGAGGTCGACGTAAATTTCCGAACAAGGACCACAGGGGCCGGTGGGGCCCGCCGCCCAGAAGTTGTCGGCTTCATCCATGCGAACGATGCGTTCTGAGGGCACGCCCACCACCTCGTGCCAAATTCTGAAGGCTTCATCGTCTGTCCGAAAGACGGACACCCAAAGCCGCGTTGTGGGGATTCCAAGATGGGTGGTGAGAAATTCCCACGCCCAGGGAATCACCTCGGCCTTGAAGTAGTCGCCGAATGAAAAGTTCCCCAGCATCTGAAAAAAGGTATGGTGGCGGGCAGTCCGACCGACGTTATCCAGGTCGGTGGTGCGAAAACACTTTTGGACCGTCGTGATGCGGGTGTGTGAGGCCTTTTCGAGCCCCATAAAGATGGGTTTGAACTGCAGCATCCCTGCGGTGGTGAGCAACACGGTCGGGTCGCGCCGCGGAACCAAACTGGAACTGGCCTGATGGACGTGGCCCCGCGCTTCGAAAAAATCGATATAAGCCTGACGAATTTCTTTAAATGTGAGTGATTTCACGACAGCCACCTCAAGCCGAAAGGGCACGGGCCTCGTTCTTCCTCCAACCGGTCGCGTTGTTTGAGGGCCCACGCGCTCTTCATTTTATCAGACGGTCTCGGAATTCGACGAAAATATCGGACGCTCGGTCCCTCGGGCGTAAATTCCGCGGTGGGGCCTTTCGGATGTTACAATGACGCCGTTTCCCAGACTTACATCCTTTTTGGAGATCGGCCCCCATGTGCGGCATCGTAGGCTATATTGGCACCCAGTGTGCTTCCGACGTGATTGTAGACGGTTTGAAGCGGTTGGAGTATCGCGGATACGACTCGGCGGGCATTGCGATCGCGAGTGATGGCACTCTCGATTTGCGACGAGAGGTGGGTAAGCTGCGCAATTTAGAAGCGCAGATTATTGAACAACCACCGACAGGTTCCATTGGAATTGGGCACACGCGCTGGGCCACCCACGGGAGGCCGACGACCTTCAATGCCCATCCCCACACGGATGCCAGTGGTGACCTCGTCGTGGTTCACAATGGCATTATCGAGAATTATGGGGCCCTAAAAGCGCAGTTGATGGCTTCGGGGGTGAAGTTCGCTTCAGACACCGACACCGAGGTTTTGGCCCACCTGATTGCGAGCCGCTATCAGGGCGATTTGCTGGCCGCCGTTTTTGACGCACTGGAGCAAGTCGAGGGGACATACGCCATCGCCGTTTTACATAAACAGAATCAAGATGTTTTGGTCGGCGCCCGCAAAGGCAGTCCGCTGATTGTTGGCATGGGGGACGGGGAAAACTACCTCGCAAGTGACATCCCCGCCATTCTGAACTACACCCGGCAGATTGTTTACCTCGAGGACGGTCACGTCGCCGAGGTGCGCCGGGATGGCGTGCGCATCTACGATGACAAGCGTGAACAGACGCCCTTTTCGATTGCCCGGATCGACTGGAATTTGGTGGCGGCTGAGAAAGCGGGCTTCGAACATTTTATGTTGAAGGAAATACACGAGCAGCCGACCTCTCTCTCAAACGCCGTGGCCGGTCGGTTTGACGAAAGAGACGGGAAACTCTTTCTGGATGACCTTGGCATTGCGCCTGAGACCCTTGCTGGCTTCCGGCGAATCGCTATTGTGGCGTGCGGCACTGCTTATTATGCGGGCCTGGTTGGGAAGTATCTCATTGAGCAAATTGCTCGCATCCCGACTGAAGTCGATTTGGCTTCTGAGTATCGCTACCGGAATCCGGTCATTGATTCTGAGACATTGTTCATTGCGGTCACGCAAAGCGGGGAGACGGCTGACACCCTTGCTGCGGTGCGTGAGGCCAAGCGCCGGGGCGCAACTGTGCTGGGGTTGGTCAATGTGATCGGTTCGGCCATCGCCCGAGAAGCTCACGGGAATTTGTATTTACACGCGGGCCCTGAAATTTCGGTGGCGTCGACTAAAGCATACACTTCGATGGTGGCTGGTTTTGAGTTGCTTGCCCTGCACTTGGGCTTGGCGTGTGGCGCTTTGGAAGTCGCGGAGGCCAAACGCTTGATGGCCGAACTGAAGCGTGTTCCGGCATTGGTGTCTCGCATTCTTGAGAATGACCGTGGGATTCGAGAATTGGCACATCGCTTTACGGGCTTCCGTGACTTTTTGTTTTTAGGCAGGGGCCTCAATTATCCGACCGCCTTGGAGGGTGCGTTGAAGCTGAAGGAGATCAGCTACATCCACGCGGAAGCCTATGCGGCTGGGGAGTTGAAGCACGGTCCGATCGCGCTCATCACCCATGAAATGCCCGTAGTAGCTGTGGCAACGGATGGTCCTACCTACGACAAAGTTCTCTCCAACATTCAGGAGGTGAAGGCCCGAGACGGCGTCGTGATTGCCGTTGCAACGGAAGGTAACATCACCATTCAAGAGCACGTCGATTACACGCTGTATGTGCCTGCCATTGACCCATTACTCTCACCTTTGGTGAATGTGATCCCGCTGCAGTTGCTCAGTTATCACATCGCGCGCTTGAGGGGCTTGGATGTGGATCAGCCGCGGAACCTCGCAAAGTCGGTGACAGTGGAGTAGCGGGCGTGACTTTTCCTGTTGTTCGTCCGCGCCGCTTGCGTCAGAGCGAGGTTCTGCGTGAATTGGTGCGAGAGACCGTTCTGCTTCCTTCAGATTTCGTCTACCCACTGTTTGTATTGCCGGGAAGTCGCCAACGGCGCCCAGTTTCGTCAATGCCGGGGGTTTTTCAACTGTCGGTCGATGAGGCGGTGCGGGACTGCGAGGCGTTGTGGCCTTGGGGGCTGAGGGCCGTGATTCTCTTTGGTTTGCCGCCCCAGAAAGATGAAAACGGCAGTGCGTCCTATGATCCCGATGGTCCGGTTCACGCGTGTGTTCGGGCATTGAAGGCCGCTTTGCCGGACTTACTTGTGATAACCGATGTGTGTCTCTGTGAGTACACATCCCACGGTCATTGTGGTGTGCTGGATGGGAACGAGGTCTTGAATGACCCGACGCTTGAAATTTTGGCCCGTGCCGCACTGTCTCACGCTGAGGCCGGCGCAGATATTGTCGCTCCCTCAGATATGATGGATGGGCGGGTTGCCTTTATACGCCAGGCCCTCGATCAGGGCGGTTTTTCGCGTGTTCCAATTATGAGCTATGCGGTGAAATATGCCTCTGGGTTTTATGGCCCATTTCGTGAAGCGGCGGATTCCGCACCTGCGTTTGGAGACCGTCGAAGCTATCAAATGGACCCAGCCAACGCCCGTGAAGCCCTTCGGGAGGCTTCGCTAGACCTGGCGGAAGGCGCAGATATGTTGATGGTCAAGCCTGCTTTGCCCTATCTCGATATCCTTTGGCGCGTGAGACAGTTAACCCATCTGCCGTTGGCGGCTTACCACGTGTCAGGGGAGTACGCCATGATTAAGGCTGCTGCGTCTCATGGTTGGCTGGATGAAGAACGGGTCGTCCTTGAGGCAATGACAGCGATACGAAGGGCCGGGGCTGATCTTATCATTACGTATCACGTCCCCGATATCCTGCGTTGGCTGAAGAGATGATGGAGGCACGGCGAAGCGCAGGCTTCGTTGGACCTGTGGCTATTGGAACGGAACTTTTTGCACACCCTGCTTGAACCAAAATTATCAGCTGTTCGGACCCGGTCTCTTCGATATCTGAAGAATCCGCGCGTGCGTTTTGTCTTGGCGGGCGGAGTAAATACTCTCTTCGGCTGGGGCTTGTTCTTGGTCTTACTTCAATTCCCGTTTCCTCTATGGTTGGTGTTGGCCCTTGCAAATGTGGGTGCCATTTTATTCAATTTCCACAGCATCGGTCGCTGGGCATTCCGCGCCAAAGTAGGACTTGGTCAGGGAATTCGTTTCCTGTTTGCGTATCTGCTGTTGTACGTCCTGAATCTAGCTGCCCTTCATTGGGCGAAGGACGCCGGTATCTCCTTGGTTTTAGCATCGGGCGCATTGATTCCTCCGATGGCTTTGTTGTCCTACGCCCTCAACCGGCTATTTGTCTTTCGAGGGGGCTGAACGGCTGCAATGGTCGCGGCCCACAATTTATTTAACAGTGGCTGTGGGAGATGCCTGGCCATCCGCCGGCATTTGCTCGTGCCAGATTACCAAAATGGCCTTTAACAGCATCAAGATATCTTCGTTCCACTCCACGCGGAAGTGCCGCGCGACCGGCACGGGATCCGTGGCAATGGGCTGATATGAGACCTCGGCCTCCCGTTCACCGGGGTGGTGGGTAATGGTAAACAGTTGGTCGACCATGATGACTTGCCCGGACGCAATTTCATCGGGACCGATGCTGAAAACGGCAGAGGGAAACGGAATGGGGGCAAGATCGGCCACTTCTGGGTTCCACAACAACGAGGGCGTGGCTTGAGGGGTGGCGGCGGGTCCCGTCTCCGGCGGCAAGAACAGCCATTGCAGAGAATCAAGTTGCTGATTGAGCCCCTGTATTTCTCCCCAGTCTTTGATGCCAGGGGGCAGAGGAATGTGCCGCAGTTGTTCATCGGTCATCTGAGCGAAGTAAGGAATCTTTCTCATTTTGGCGAACTTGTCTGCCTCGCTGGGTGCCTGTGAACGACGTGGCTTTGGTGTTGAACGGGGGGCGCGTGTTGGGCGTGGGCGCACCGTCGGCGTCGGACGGGGCGTTGCCGGTGGAGTGGGAGAGAAGGTGGGTGCGGGGGTCGGGCCCGGGGTGGCAGGCACCCGCAGATCGCCTTTTGCCCGGGGACGCGGGCGAGGTGTCGGTGTGGCCGAAGGCGGTTTGTTGACCCTTTCAACTTGCACGATTCGCGCAGGGTGCGAAGCGCTCTGGCCGCCGCTCAAATACTGAGCGAAAATCGGTATCGCGAGATGAAGGAGAAGCGACCCGGCGAACGATGTCCAGCCCACGGTTAGGTGGATAGGGGGCCTCCGCGGGGTTTTCTCAGATTGGACGAGGCGGGCCTTCATCTCGTTAGACGCGAGCCACTATGGGGTTGGCGGGGTATGCGCAAGCAATTCGTTGAGCGCCTTTACTTGCTTATTTCCGGATGGGCCGACGGGGATGGGTACGCTGTTGGCAATCGCTTTCAAGCTTTCAACGTAGAGGTCGCCGTAGGCGTAGACCAGATAGTCCCCTTTTTCGACCACGGCATAGTTGTTGGGTGCGTGATAACTCAGCGCGCTGATTTTATCCACCAATGCCAAGGCGAAGGCACCCGCAAGCAGGGTGAGAAAAAAATTTGGCTTGGTGCGGTAAGTCACCACGACGCGCGCCAAACCGTTATCGTACCGCAAGAAGACGAGGTCAGTCCCGTAGAGGCTCATCACCTCAACCGCCCGAAGAGCAAATTGAGCAGGGGGCTCCTTCGGAAGAAAGATGGTCTTTTTGTCAGCTTTGGCTTGGTCTGGATTGGCGTAGCGGGTGATTTGTGCGGGGCTTCCTTTCGCCAATTTTAGTTTATTGACGCCCTTGGGTTCCTCCAGTTTCAAAACAGGCTTGCGAGAGGTGCTGAAATTCTCGAAATGGCTCAGAAAATAAGAAGCTTCTGCAGGTCCCCAAAAGCGTTCCTCCTTCAAAATAGCCCCATTTTCCTTCGCTATCCAAAACCGATGGCCCGGGGGTTGGCCCACACCGTATCCTTTTATTGGTTCAGCAGTGAGTTTGTAGCAAGGGTACAAACTCACAATATCGAGTTCCTCATCGACAGTGAGGCGGTAATTTCGTTGCAAGGCTGCCTGATCGAGCAGCAAGGTCCCAAGCACCAGATCACGGGCTTCATCGGCCATCTCAGGGACGTCACCTTGAAACAATAAGCCGTTGCCTGGAAAAAGAATCGACAACTGACGATTTTCAACGAGCATGTTAAGCCCTTCGAGCTCTTTTGGAGCGTCTAAGGCAAATTGGTGAGCACCGGGGCTCAGGTACTCGACGCGGGCTCGCGCGTTGAGTACCATATCCTGCCGAATCACTTGTTGAACGCGAACCCCTTTGAAGGCAAGCCGTCCGGCTTGACGGGAAACCAGTTGGAGCACATCTTGTGGGGTTGCCCCCCGGCGTGCTGTGGGACTTGCCGAGGCGGCGGGTGTTTCTCGAGAGTTGTTGGCTTCCGGCGGGATGGCGTCGGCCGGCTGAACGAGAGGATTCCAGAACGAAGCGGTCGCCACTAACCATGCGATAGCGTGACATTTCCCAATAGCGTTAGCAGCGAAGCGGTTCATCGTTCTGTGCCCTCGGACAAGTCTACACAATTTTAGGGACCACTCTAAAAAAGACTCATCCCGGCTTGATTGTGTTCCCAAGAATATTTATGAGGACACGGTACGAATGTGCAGTTCCTTCATTTGCCGCGGGCTGATTGGGCCCGGCGCCTGCACCATCAGATCGGTGGCCGACTGGGTTTTGGGGAAGGCGATCACGTCTCGGATTGAGTCCAGACCGGCTATCAGCATGACAATTCGGTCCAACCCGAAGGCCAGCCCCCCGTGGGGTGGGGCGCCGTAATCAAACGCTTCCAGCAGAAAGCCAAATTTCTCTGATATTTCATCGTCAGCGAGTCCCAGCATCTGGAAAACCTTGTTTTGGATGTCTCTGCGATGAATACGTACGCTTCCACCCCCAAGTTCCGTGCCGTTCAAGACCATGTCGTAGGCTTTGGCCCGACACTGACCGGGCGAGGACGTGAGCAGGTCGATGTCTTCGTCCAATGGTGAAGTGAAAGGATGGTGCAGAGCGTCCCAACGCTGTTCATCAGCATTCCACTCAAACATGGGGAAGTCGACGACCCACAGAAGTTCGTAGCGTCCCTCATCAATCAGTTTCAGATCGTGCGCAAGTTTCAGCCGGAGACGCCCCAGAACTTCGCGGACTACTGCCAGTCGATCTGCCGCAAACAGCAAGAGGTCGCCAGGTTTGGCACCTGTCGTTTCCGCAATGGCGGCCGCCTCCTCAGAGGTGATGAACTTCATCACCGTAGAGGCAAAAGTGGCCGACACCGATTCACCGTTGAGTGTGTAGTTCACGGTTTTGGAATTTGCGTCCTCCCCGTTTCCAGGGGTTTGGACCTTCACCCAAGCCAACCCCTTCGCCCCAAAGCGTTTGGCGAACTCACCCAACTGGTCAATCTGAGCGCGGCTCATCTCGGCGCCATTGGGGACGCAGATGGCTTTGACGCGCCCACCTTGGGCCATCGCTTCCGCGAACACTTTGAATTGACTGGTTGCGAGAGCGCTGTTCAAGTCGTGTAGCTCCAAACCGAAGCGCAAGTCAGGCTTGTCTGAACCATAGCGGTCCATGGCCTCCTGATACGGCATGCGGCGAATGGGACCTTTCAGAGAGACGCCGGTAAAACGCTCCAACAAATGGCACATTAAACCTTCGTTGATCTCCATAATTTCATCTTGGGTTAAAAATGAGGTCTCGATGTCAATCTGCGTGAATTCCGGTTGCCGGTCCGCGCGAAGGTCTTCGTCCCTAAAACACCGTGCGATTTGAAAATAGCGATCGTAACCAGCCACCATTAAAATTTGCTTGAATATCTGCGGGCTTTGAGGCAGCGCGAAGAATTCTCCGGGATGAACCCGCGACGGTACCACATAGTCTCGAGCACCTTCCGGGGTGCTTTTGGTCAACATCGGCGTTTCAATCTCTAAAAAGCCTGCTGCGTCTAGGTAGTTCCGCACCGTCATTGTGATTTGATGCCGCAACGAAATGGCATTTTGAAGGCGAGAAGAGCGCAGATCCAGGTACCGATATTGCAGGCGTAACATTTCGTCGACGCCCTCGTCCCCGATAGGAAAAGGAGTCGGCCGGGCCGCGTTCAATATCACCAGGTCGCTTGCGTACACCTCGATGCGTCCCGTCGTCAGGTTGGGATTTTCTTGACCCTCCGGCCTGAGTTTCACCACTCCTCTGATGCCGATGACGAATTCACTGCGAAGTTGATCCGCTGTCGTGTGAGCCTCAGGGGCTGTTTGCGGGTTGAAAACAACTTGGACCAATCCTCTGCGGTCGCGGAGGTCCACGAAGATCACGCCACCGTGGTCACGCCTCCGTTGCACCCAGCCATACAGGGTCACAGTATGGTTGGTACTGTCCTCTGTGACATCCCCGCAGCGGTGGGTGCGGGGACCGATTAAAGTGGACGAGGGAGAGGCGACTGCCATATGAAAGTTCCGTATCTGTTGCAAAGGCCACGATGCTTGAGCAGAGGCCTCGGGGTGAACGCCGTTACGAAAATGAAGAGGCAACGAATTATACCGAGGAGCATCCCTTCCGTAAATCGCCCGGGCTGTGCGATGTTGCGCCCTCCTCGTGGACCGTGCTAAAATTAAGTTTCGCTGTCTTTAATTGCTAATTTGAAAGTAACTAAAGAAATAGCGGGCTTTGGCGAATTGTTGAAGATTGCCAGGCCAACCGACACGCGGACAAGCACCAGGTGGGTCCGGTTCACCGGTACCTGGAACAAGGCCTCCGCGGATGTGTAACCCCCCTGATACAACAACGAGGTTTTGAGAGTCTATGCCGGTCGTTCCTATGAAGAGTCTGCTCGAAGCAGGCGTTCACTTCGGTCACCAATCACGTCGCTGGAACCCTAAGATGAAGCGGTTCATCTTCGCGGAGCGCAACGGAATTTACATCATTGACTTGGCGAAGACCAGTCGTCATTTGGACGCAGCCCACAATTTCCTTCGCCAGGCTGCTTCGCAGGGCAAGACAGTGGTTTTTGTCGGCACCAAAAAGCAGGCCCAGGAGGCCATTCGCGATGAGGCAGTGCGCTGCGACCAATATTTTGTGAACCAGCGCTGGCTCGGTGGCATGTTGACCAACTGGCCGACCATCGCCAAGCGCATCCAACGTTTGAAAGAATTGGAAGGCATGAAGGCCGATGGTACTTTCGATCGCCTCCCCAAGAAAGAGGTTTCCATGCTCGAAAAGGAGCGTGAAAAGCTCGAGCGTTTGCTGGGTGGAATGAAGGGCCTTAAGGGCCGTCCTGACGTCGTTTTTGTCGTTGACCCCCGCAAGGAACACATTGCGGTGAAAGAAGCGCGCAAACTGGGCATTCCCATCGTGGGGATGGTCGATACCAATTGCGATCCGGATGAGGTTGATTACATCATTCCGTCCAATGATGATGCGATCCGTTCGGTGAAATTGATTGTGGCTGCGATGGCAGACGCGGTTCTGGAAGGCCGCCAAGGCGAGCAGCATCAAGAGAGTGCTCCTGCCGCTGTGGCTGCCGAGGCAGAGGCCGAGGCGGCTGCTGTTTAAACGAGCGAAGGTCTTGCAGTAGGTCTGGTTGCCCGGGTGGATGCCCGGGCAATTTTCTTGGTTTTCACGGGCGGTACCAAAGTGGCGATTCCTCGCTCAACGTGGTATCCTTCGGTACCAGTGAAGCGGCCATCCGCCGCGCGATACAGCTTTTCCGCGCGAGGGAGACCTCATCGAACGCGGATTCCCAAAATCAATAAATCTCAGGAGGAAAAGACCATGGCGGAGATTAGCGCCGCGCTCGTGAAAGAACTTCGCGAGAAGACCAATGTCGGCATGATGGATTGTAAAAAAGCCCTGACGGAAACCAACGGGGATATGGAAGCAGCCATTGATTTGTTGCGCAAAAAGGGAATGGCTAAAGCCGCCGCGAAGGGTTCGCGGATCGCCACCGAAGGCTTGGTAGGTTCGGCCATTTCAGGCCAGGCTGCGTCCTTGGTCGAGGTGAACTGTGAGACCGACTTCGTGGCTCGCAACGAAACTTTCTTGGCGGCGGTCAATGCGGTCGCTTCTTTTGTGATCGACAAGGCGCCCTCTGACGAGGGAACAGGAGCTGATCTGCTCGATCTTTCCGGCTGGGATGCGGGAAAAACGGTCGACGAAAGCATCAAAGAGGCCATCCAAAAGACGGGTGAGAAGATCGATATCCGTCGCTTTGTGCGGTATCAGGCGGCCCCGGGTGGCACGTTGGGAAGCTATATCCACTTGGGTGGGAAAATTGGCGTGTTGGTCGAATTGCAGGGGGGCGATGCCGCTCTGGCGAAAGACATCGCCATGCACGTCGCTGCTTCTCAGCCTCAATTCATCAGCCGCGAAGAAGTACCGGCGGATGTTGTGGAGAAAGAGAAAGAGATTCTGCTTGCGCAGCCTGACTTGCAGTCGAAGCCCGAAAATGTCCGGGCAAAGATGGTTGAGGGGCGCATTGGTAAGTTTTTCGAGCAGATCTGTCTGGTAGACCAGGCTTTCGTTAAGGATCCGGGTGTCAAGGTGCACGAGTTGCTTGCGAAGTCGGGTGCGTCTATTGCCCGTTATACGCGCTACGGGCTTGGAGAAGGCCTGGAGAAGAAGCAAGAGAATTTTGCTGAGGAAGTCGCCTCATATATGAAGGCCTAAACCGATGCTTGGGGGAGCAGGACTCGCGTCTTGCTCCCCCTTTTCTTGCCAGAGTTGAGGAGGCTCTTGGTGGCGCAGCCAAAATTCAAACGTGTATTGCTCAAATTAAGCGGCGAAGCTCTGATGGGCGAACTGGGTTATGGAATCGACCCTAAAGTGGTGCAGCACATCTCATCGGAGATCAAGGCGGCGCTCGCCCTCGATGTTGAATTGGCGGTCGTCGTCGGTGGCGGTAATATATTCCGCGGCATGGCTGCGAGCGCCAAGGGAATGGATCGCGCCACGGCAGATTACATGGGGATGCTGGCCACAGTCATGAATGCTTTGGCTTTGCAAGACGGCTTGGAAAAGTCTGGTGTTAAGACGCGCGTACTTTCTGCGATGGAAATTCGTGAGGTGGCAGAGCCATTTATACGGCGTCGGGCGCTTCGCCACCTTGAAAAAGGTCGGGTGGTGATTTTTGCAGCGGGGACCGGTAATCCCTATTTCACAACTGACACGGCTGCGAGCCTGCGGGCGGCTGAGATAGGGGCCGAGGTTTTGCTGATGGCTAAGAAAGTGGGCGGGGTTTTTGACAAAGACCCCATGAGGGACTCCAATGCCGTCAAATACGACGCGCTCACTTATCGGGATGTTTTGAAACAGGAACTTCGCGTGATGGATCTGACCGCCATTACTCTCTGTAAAGACAACAATATCCCGATTGTCGTTTTTGACATGTCGACGGTTGGAAACCTGGAGCGAGTACTTCACGGCGAAGCGATTGGCACCGCTGTTCATCATTGAGTGACGAGAGGAATTTGGTTTATGTCCGTACAGGATGTCATCAAGAACACCGAAGACAAAATGCGCAAGGCAATCGTTGCGACGCAGCGAGATTTTTCGAGTATTCGAACGGGCCGGGCTTCTGCCGCGCTCTTGGACCGTATTTCGGTGGATTATTATGGTGCTGAGACACCCATCAAGTCGATGGGAAATATCAGCACCCCTGATGCCCGCACCATTCAAATTCAGGTATACGACCGGGGGTCTGTCTCACTGGTCGAGAAGGCCATTCAAAAAAGTGACTTAGGTCTGACGCCGAACACGGATGGACAACTCATTCGTCTGAACATCCCGGCACTGACGGAAGAGCGTCGCAAGGACTTGGTGAAGGTTTTGAAAAAGAGTGCAGAGGATGGGCGCGTCGCCATCCGCAATGTTCGCCGTGATGAGATGGACGCGCTGAAAAAACTTGAAAAAAACGGAGAATGCACAGAGGACGAGCGCAAGCGGGCGGAGGACCAGGTGCAGAAGCTGACCGATCGTTTTGTGAGGGAACTCGACGAGCTGCTCAGCCAAAAAGAGAAGGAAGTACTGGAGGTCTGATGCTCGACCCTGCGGCGCTCCTTGGATTGCCGCTGGGTGAGGCTCAGGCGCTCGTTCACGCCACCGAGGAAACCCTACTTCCTCTGGTTCGCACCCAAGCATCCCGTAAGTACGACAGTCTAATAAGTTGCGAGAACTCACAGTTGCGCGTACTGCGAGTCGAAAGGACCGAACTTGGTCTGATTTTGGCGGTGGCGCCTCAGCTTGGTGATGTTCTCGCCATTGAGGCACGGTCGTGCTAAAAAAACGTGTGCTCAGTGGGGCGGCCTTCGTAGCCATTGCGCTCAGCGGTATTTGGCTCGGCGGTATTCCCCACGTAGCGATGATTACGTTTTTCGCGTTGCTTTGCGTGCGAGAATTGTGTCGCCTGTTTTCTTTGAAAGGCTATGCTCCGGCCACCCTTGTCATCACCGCTTCCGTGCTTGTGATGAACATTCTCGCCGGGCTGATGGGGCCCACTTATTTGGCCCCAATTTTTACTTTCAGTGCAATCACCATCTTGGTGTGGCTTTTGGCCCGTCGCAAGCCTCGCGCGGGCATTGCAGATATTGCAACCAGTTGGTTTGCCTTGATATATGTGGGCTTCTTGCCTTGCCACCTTATTTTGGTCCGAAATTTACCCGACCCCTTCGGACTTCAATTTACAGTGCTCTTGAATACCTGCATTTGGGCGACTGACATTTTCGCATATTTCGGTGGGAGGCTTTTTGGTCGCACGAAGCTGTTAGAGGCGGTGAGTCCCAAGAAAACCATAGAGGGCAGTGTTACTGGCTTTGTTTGCGCAGGTTTACTCGGGACGTTTTGGGCAGGCATATTTGCGGTGCCCCTCATTCATGGCCTTGCGCTCGGCTTGATAGTCAGTTTGGTCGCCCAAATTGGTGATTTGACGGAATCTTTGTTGAAACGGGATGCCGGAACCAAGGATTCCGGCAGCGCGATACCAGGGCATGGCGGAATTCTGGATCGCCTGGACTCCTATCTTCTGACCGGTGCAGCCGTCTACTACTACCTTCGATGGGTGTATCATCCCTGGCTGACCTAACGGCTTTTGCGCCTCAATCGGTCAGTATTTTCTCTTGTGGAGCGAGAATCTCATCCCCCGTTCTCCGGCGTTCAATGCGTGGGTGGTTCCGATTGTCGGATCTGGTGGGGGAATTCTTGAGTAATTTCTCGCGAATTATTTGTGTTCTGTGTCACAAAACAGTCAGGCTGGGTATGAAGAGCAGAGGTGTCTTGGTGCGGGCGGCACGAGGCACCGACAACTGGGGGGGGGCGGCTTCACTCTCTTTTGTGGTGGAGCAAGCGAGGATGAGGAGGTGTCCGTTGCACAGACCGAGTTCGAATGAGGCGATTTGGTTTCGTGAACAAGAACTCCGGAGGCAGCAGGACGGTGTGGATGCGGCGTCCCACCGGCGTGAGGTCCTTGAGCGCAAGCTGTTGGGTGAATATCTGATCGAAAAAGGTTATATGAGCGCGTCCCAGTTGGACTTTGCGCTCCAGCGTCAACAATTTCTGGCCCTTGGAGGGCGCAGGGTCTTGTTGGGGGAACTCCTCGTGGAGATGAGTTTGGTGCGTCCTGCTCACATACAGGAAGCGCTTACTCTGCAGCAATTGAACGGCGTGCCCGCGCAGGCTGTTTAGCCCGATTCAAGTGTAGAAATTTTATTGCCCCTGCCTTGGCAGGGGTTTTTTTGCGCCTTGTTGTAAGGGTACAATCCTGCTTGGTACTCTTCAGAAAGGAGTTCTGAGTTGACGACACCCAGCGAGAATGAAGAAAATTGGTTCCGAGAGCAGGAGCGACGCAAAAAAGAGGATGAAGTCCTCGCGGAGGCTCACCGAACGGAGCGGGAGGCGCGCGAAGCCCGGAAGACCCTGCATTGGATGAAATGCCCTAAGTGCGGGGGAGACCTCCACGAACGCAAGTATGAGAATATCTTGTTGGATGAATGCGCCGATTGTCACGGCACGTGGCTCGATGCGGGGGAACTCAATGCGCTCGAACAAGAGCAAGCTGGAGGGTTGTTCGGCTTTCTGACCCGAAAGAGGGGCGAAACCGGACCCCTCAAGTAAAACGAAGTCGAGCCCCCGAGAAAGCCGGGGGCTTTAGTGTATCAAGGAGAGGACGCTACGAATGCCCGTGAGCACGGACAAGAGCAGCAAAAAAATCCAAAAATAGAGCCTTAGCCCTTCAGTTGGAATTCGCTGCATCAAGCGGCTACCGATTCCAACCCCTGCCAGTCCTCCCAGGATCAAAGCGCTTCCCCCTGTCGCCTCTAGCGTTCCCAACTGGATATGAGCGATCGTCCCGCTCAGGCCGGTCAGAAGAACGGCTCCCAGACTATTTCCAATGGCCCTCTTCAGTGGAATATCCAACCATTGAACTTGGGCCGGAACCAGCAAGAGTCCTCCGCCGACCCCAAAGAGTCCTGACAAGAGGCCTACGCCGGCACCGAGGAGCACTGCCCGCCCTTTGGCCGGCGGAGTTGAATGGTCGCCATCTTGCAAGTCCGGTTTTTTCTTCCGCATAAAGAGGGCCATGGCGGCCAGAAAAAACGCGAAGAATAGAGCGAGAAAATTATTTGGCATAAATGCCGCCAGGGCAGCCCCTGCGGGCGCAAGAACAGCAGCCGGGAAGGCGACCCAGAGGACGAATGTCGGGGTTACATTACCATTGCGGAAGTGAACAAGGGCACCCCCAGCCCCTACGACGGCGACATACGCCAAGCTTGTACCGACTGCTTTGGCCATGGGCCATCCCAACAGAGCCAATGCGGGAACGAGCAAGAAACCTCCACCCACTCCGAGGAGGCCGGATAAAATTCCTGTTCCTAATCCAAGCCCCAATAAAATAACGAGCCCATCGGGAAGAATCATGGGGCGTCGATGCGTCCCTCAGGACCCGATTCAAAAAAGCTCTCATCCGTGAGCGTCTCGACTGGCACAGGCTCTTGAGGGGCTTCAATCGGACGGAGTTTTGGGCGAGGAGGTAATGGACGTGGTGTGGAAGGGCGAGGAGGTGCCGCCTGTGCCGGAGGGGGCAATGCAGGAGCGGCCACGGGCGCGGGGGCTTGTCGCGGCTCGGATTGCTGTGGCACAGCAGTCGCTTCTGGCACGGGCGCCTCCGGAGTGCCATCGGTGGGCTCCAGAGTTCCTTCCGGCAAAAGACTTTCAATCGGCTCGGGCAGCTCCCCTTCACGCAGCAATTCACCCGTTTTTCGGTTCGCGTATCTTTCCTTGTAACGCTTGGGGCTCACAAAGTCGCGGGCCTTGATTTTGGCGTGGGCGTATACCATAAACTCTCTCCACAGTGGGGCACACAGTGTGCCCCCTGTGCTTCCGTAGTTCAGTTTTGAGTTATCATCATTGCCCATCCACACGGCGCACGCCATGTCTGGCGTGAATCCGACGAACCAAACGTCGCGTGCATCGCTCGTGGTCCCTGTTTTCCCGGCAGCGGGTCTCCCCATTCGAGCGGCCGTTCCCGTTCCCTGTGTAATGACACCCTTCATCATTTGATTAAGAATTCGCACCGGTTGCGCATCAAAGACCCGTTTAGGTTGGGGGCGATTATCCTCAAGAAGGCGCCCGTTGCGGTCCTCAATTTTGAGTACCATGGTCGGCGGCACACGCATGCCATCATTGGCGAGCACCGCATACGCAGCCGCCATCTCATAAGGGGTCACCTCTGATGTTCCCAGTGGCAGCGAAAGATTTTCTCCCAGCTTGCTGTTGATTCCCAGGGCTTGTGCGGCTTGTATCACTTTGTTCAGACCCACTACGTGACCCAGTTTGACCGCAACGATGTTTACAGAGCCTTCCAGGGCCCGGCGTAAGGTGATCGGCCCGCGGAATTTGTAGTCATAGTTATTCGGTGAATAGACCTTGCCATTGCCAATCGGGATGCTGATGGGCTCATCGTCGATCACCGTTTCTGGGGTGTATCCAGCCGCCAGCGCTGTGAGATAAACAAATGGTTTGAAAGTGGAGCCCGGGGGCCGAAATGCCTGGGTTGCTCGATTAAATTTGGTTTTTTTGAAATCCGTTCCTCCGACAATCGCGCGGACGAAACCCGATTTTGGCTCAATTGCAACCAACGCTGCTTGATGAATGTTGTAGCGCGCGTTTTTGCCGACGGCATCACGCACCATTTGCTCTGCTTTCGTTTGAAGATCAAGATCGAGCGTTGTATAAACCCTCAATCCCCCTTTCATCACCCGTTCGGCTCCATATTGGTCAACGAGTTGCTGAATCATCCAGGCGGTAAAATAGGGCACTTTGTAGGCATAACTTGTGATGCCAGGATGCTTGAGGACCTGCTTTCGCGCCTGCGAGTGTTGTTTTTTGTTGATGAAACCAGCAAAGAGCATACGGTCCAGAACCAATTTTTGTAGTTTGGCCGACCCTTTGGGATTGCGGTAAGGAGAGTAGTACTCTGGGCCGCGCAAAATTCCAGCCAGCATCGCGCTTTCTGCCAACGTCAACTTACGGGACGATTTACCAAAATAGTTCAGGGCAGCCGCCTCAACGCCATAGGCGTTGTGCCCCCAGTACACTTGATTGAGATACATCTCTAGTATTTGTGACTTGCCGTAGTGGTGTTCGATTTGAATCGCCAGCCACGCTTCCGCAATTTTTCGCGGCAACGTTTTGGCTGGCTCCAAGAATAGGTTCTTTGCCAGTTGCTGGGTCAGCGTTGACGCTCCTTCGACCGTGTGTCCCTCAGCCACATTTACAAGGAGGGCGCGGCCAATGCCCTTCGGGTTAATTCCATAGTGTTCGTAAAAGTCTGTGTCTTCCATCGCGATGACCGCGTGTTGGAGGGACTTCGGAATATCGTGCAGTGGGAGGACCACCCGATTTTCTTCGCCGTGAACGTTGGCGAGGAGGTGACCCTCTCTGTCGAAGATTTTCGTCGTTTCGTGGGGGACATAGAACTGCAATGTGGTGACGTCGGGCAGCCGCGACAAAGTGACAGCCAGGCCGCCCATTGCTCCTAGAATTCCCGCTGTCAGGACTGAAAAGATCAGCAGGGCCACACGACCAAAGGCCCGTCGCAGGCGCTCTCGGCGGTTCGGGCTGGGAGTAAGTTTTGGCGACCGGCGGCCGGGCGGCAGGGCCGAGGGGCGGGGAGGCACAACCGGCGTCCCCCGTCGGAAATTGGACAAGGCGTCTCAGCTCCAGGCTTGAACGCTTGATTATAAACGAGGAAGCGATGTTTCGGAAGGTGTTGTTACCCTACAAAACCCGCTGATTGTGGTGCGGTGAGCACAGCTGCCCGCAACAGAGCCTCCATGTTTTGCGAAGCGGCCTTCGCCACGTCAACAACTTCCTGATGCGAGGTCTCTGCGGCCCCCCGGGGCGTGATAGAGATATTGGTAATACAGGAGATCGCGATCACCCTCAAACCGTAGGACGCGGCCCGGGAAGCCTCTGGGACGGTCGACATACCGACTGCGTCGACGCCCGCGGTCAGCAAATAATGGTTTTCGGCCATGGTTTCGTAGGATGGTCCCAGAAGTCCGACGTAGATTCCCTCTCTGAGCGGTACATTGGCTTCCATGGCGGCCTGTTTCAAACGCATTCTCCAGGCATCGTGATACGTCTCTACCGCTCGATAGCGCGTTGCAGCCAACATCGGGTCCGAGGGGCTCGTTGGCAAACCGGCCTGAAAACCCTGAAGATTGATGTGGTCGGCAATCAGCATGAGGTCCCCTGGCGTCCAATCAGCCCGTAGTCCCCCTGCGGCATTGGTAAGAATCAGGTTCTCGATTCCCAATGCGTGGAAAAGTTCCACCAGCGAGAGGGCTTCGGACAGGCCGTGCCCTTCATACAGGTGAAACCGCCCTCTCGCGACCATGATGGCGGGTCCCTCGGCTCCAAGGCGTCCCCAGCTGAGAACGCCCGCATGCCCAGCGACAGTCGCCTCGGGAAATCCTGGAATTTCGGCGTATGAAATGCTACCTAAGCATTCCAAATCTTCCAACGCTTTGATGCCGGAACCCAACACCACGGCGACCTGAGGAATTATATCCAAGCTCAATCGAACCCTGTCCGACACGGTCTGGGCCGCGATTTGCGGATCGAGGACGGGGGAGGAGGATGTCACGGGGGACCTCCGAGGGGTGAGCGGTGGGATGAACGCCGGGGAGAGTGATGGGATGAAGCTCCATCGTCGGGGGAGGGGTGGCCCGGCCCCGGATTGTTCTTAGTATCAAGCACGATGTTCTCGACAAAACGCATCCATCGACGGTACCAACGGGTTTCTTTCGAGAGGGGCTCGACCAAGATGGTGAAAGCACCGAGCCGGTTTCCCCCCACAATATCAGTGAACAACTGATCCCCGACGATGGCGACCTGTTCAGGCAACAGTTGCATCTCCCGCAAGGCGCTTCGAAAGAAGCGGCGCCGCGGTTTGCCGGCCTTTGCAAAAAAGGGCAACCGCAGGTCCTCTGAGGCAACCGCGACTCTGCGTTCGGAAAAGTTGTTCGAGACGACATAAATGGCGAAGCGTCCGCGCAACTGGTCAATCCAGTCTGCAATGGCGGGGTCGGCGGTGGCGTTCATCGCGTGCACCAGTGTGTCATCGAGGTCGAAAATGAAGCCGCGGATCCCTTTGCTGCTGATCACGTCTAGGTTTATGTCTGAAACATGGCCCACGCGGAGATCTGGGCGAAGCCAGGACTTACGAAATGAAGATTCTACAAAAATTTTTTGGGACAACCCGCGCCGCCGTTCGTGATAGAGAAAAAGAAGGTCGCTCACGAGCGGCCCCTCTTTTCGTACCCATCAGCGGTGCCCTGAAACCTCGCTTCCCCGCAAAAGTCTTGGGTTGCGAATGGCTGGGTGCAGCGGTACGCTGGAAGCGGGTCGGGTGAAACAGGGAGGCCGTCTGATGTTACATCGTTTTAGTCGTTTGGAACTCCTCATTGGACAGTCGGGTTATCAGCGATTGAAAGAAGCTCGCGTGGCTGTTTTTGGCCTCGGGGGTGTGGGTTCGTTTGCTGCCGAGGCGCTGAGTCGGGCGGCCGTTGGTGAACTGACCATCGTGGATTATGACCTGGTGTGCACCACCAATGTAAACCGGCAACTGCACGCGATGGTTGGCACGATTGGAAAGCCGAAATCTGATGTGATGGCAGAACGGCTCAAAAAAATTAACCCCCACGGGCGGATCATTGCACATCAGACCTTCTACAACGCAGAACGTTCCGAAGAGCTTTTACACGGGACGGACGGTGCCGGGTACGATTACGTATTGGACTGTATCGATAATGTGACGGCGAAATTGCACCTGATTGCCACGGCTCATTCGCGCGGTATTCCGGTCATCGCAGCGATGGGGGCGGCCAATAAATTGGATCCGACACGCGTACGGGTGGGAGACATTTCTGAAACCACGACGTGTGCATTGGCAAAGGATGTGCGCAAGGAATTGCGGCGCAAGTATGGCGTCACCCAAGGCGTCAAGGCCGTATGGTCTACGGAGAGGCCTTTGGCGCCGGCACCCGAAGTTGCGGCGTGTCCGGTCAAATGCATCTGTCCGCCGACCCATCAAAAAGGCGTCAACGACTGCGAGCAGAAGAACCAAATTAATGGAACGATCTCATACATGCCGTCTATTTTTGGTTTGATGATGGCGGGTGTGGCGTTACAGGATTTAATCGCAGGCACTGCCTATACCCCGCCGGAAGTGTTGGAACACCCGTGTGGCGCAGCATTTGATGCGGCCGGAAATCCCGTGGCAGTGGCGGCCGTGCCTGTCCTTTCCTAAATTTATTTGCCCGCCCCTTGTGTTGGACGCTTTTGACGGTTTTGGTCGGCGGGCAACGAGAAAAAGCCTCAACCTTACGATCGGGCCCTGCCTGCTTTCCTGAAAAATTCTTGTAATTGTTGCAACTCACTCTCGTCGGCTGGTTTTGACTCCTCTTGCAACCGCTTCCGGCGCTTCGGTGCGCCCCCCAGCACCGGGCCAAACACCTCGGCGATGCGAGCGGCCAGGTCATCGTCCACCTCATCGCGGATTCGGCCAAACAAAGTGGCATAGCGGGCGCGCCGAGGATGGGGCAAACGCCCCAGTAACTTGAGCGCAAAACCTTGCTGCAGGGAAGCCCTCGAGGCCAAACAATGGCCCAGCCAATGGAAGAAGGCGGCCTCTGTTTGCACATCTACCAAATTCCAGTTGAGGCGAGCGACAAAAGCCTCCTGTTCTTCGTATGTGCGCCCCCAAAATCGCCGCATTGCACCGCGGAATTCGACGTCGTCTAGCGTGGGGCCAAAAGGGGAGCGCGGGCGGGGGCGATCATCCCGCAGAGTCTCAGTCATTGCGCTTCGGTTCCTGGTGAGCGATCGCTCCTTGCAGCGTGTCGATCATCGCTCCGTGAATACGCCCATTCGACGCGAGGACCTCTTTGCCGTAGATACTAAACGCTGAGCCATCGTAACCTGTTACGCGCCCGCCCGCTTCTTGAACAAGAAGGCTGCCTGCACATAGGTCCCAGGGGGCGAGGCGGGGCTCCCAGAACCCATCAAAGCGTCCGGCGGCAACCCAAGACAGGTCTAATGCGGCCGATCCCAGCCGCCGAACGGCCTGAACTGAATGAATGAATGAGCTGAAGTGTTTCAGATTTGAAGACTTAATCTGCACATCGTAAGGAAAGCCAGTGACGAGCAGGGCTCGTTCCAGGCTGGCTGTTTTGGATACTTCAATGGGCTGACCGTTGAGTGTGGCCCCTTTTCCTAATTCTGCCGCATACATTTCGTCGAGCACAGGCGCATAAATCACGCCAAGGACGGGGGTCCCGGCGTGCTCCAGCCCTATTGATACACAAAAGAGGGGCAATCCGTGGGCGTAGTTGGTGGTGCCATCTAAAGGGTCAACGACCCAGCGATACTCGGAGTTGCCCGGGACCGCAGCACCCGCCTCCTCGGATAAAATGGCGTGCCCGGGAAAGTTGGCTCGAATGGCTTCGAGAATTATTTTTTCTGCCGCGATATCCATCTCGGTGACGAGATCGATCGCCCCCTTGAAACGAATGGTACGAGGTTGATTCAAGCCCTCCCGCAGGAGTTTCCCTGCGGCCCGGGCTGTTTCGATAGCGAATTCGAGCACTGCGACCTCAAACGGCGGGCGCTGTTTCTTGAACCAAGACGGTGAGCACGGCATCACCCGCTTCAATGGAATCAACCACGTCTTGGCCCGTCAGCACCCGACCAAAAACGGTGTGTTTTCCATCAAGCCAAGGGGTTTCGGTGTGCGTGATGAAGAATTGGCTCCCCCCCGTGTCTTTCCCTGCATGGGCCATTGAAAGCGTCCCTTGCAAATGGCGGTGTGGGTTGCCGGCGGTTTCGCATTTGATTTTATAGCCGGGGCCACCCGTGCCAACCTGAGGATGTCCTGCGGGCAGTTCTTTCGACAGGGGGTCGCCACCTTGAATCATAAAATCGGGGATGACTCTGTGGAACGTCGTGCCGTCATAGAAACCAGACTGCGCCAGTTTTTCGAAGTTGGCGACGGTATTGGGTGCGTCAGCCTCGAAGAGCTCCAGTTCGATGGTTCCTTTAACTGTTTCAATGATTGCTTTTTTCACGCTTTCGCTCCTTATCACGCCTGTAACGTCACGATATCTCTGGGGCGGCCATCAGGGCCCAGGCGCGTCGCACCCCAGTCCACATCGTGATAAAACAACAAATAAGCCTCGCTGGATTCCAGTTGTTTCAGCCAACGGCTGCGCTGCTCTATCGAGGTGAGAGGGAAGTTGTCATAGGCCATCACCCATAATGGGTTCAGGTGATGGCGGGAAGGCATGAGATCGCCCAAATAAATGGCGGATTCCCTCCCGTGTCCTACCTGAATGACCACGTGGCCTCGCGTATGGCCGCCGGTATGGTAGATAGAAATACCTGGAAGAATCTCCCCATCTTCCCGGACCAATTTGACCAATCCCGCTCGCTCCAGACTTTCCCAGTTTTCTTTTAAATAGGTTCCTTTGGCCCGTTCCACAGGAGCCGTCAGGTCTTCCCATTCCAGTTGGTGAATATGGACCGTAGCGCGGGGAAATGTGGGCCGGATGGTCCCGTCTTCATCTCGCCACGTCGCCCCACCGAGATGGTCGAAGTCGCAATGACTCAGAACCACGTGGTCGATGTCTTCGGGACCCAAACCGTGCGCTGCAAGAGACTGAAAAAGTGTTTCGGGTGGTTCGCTCGAGTAAATGTCGCGCTGTTTCGGGCTGAGTTTGTTTCCCAAGCCAGTATCTAGCAGAACTTTGCCCGCAGGGCCCGTGACCAGAATACAATTTGTACCAAGAGGAATGCGATTGCGATCATCGGCCGAGATTTTTTTTTCCCACAACGGCTTGGGGACCGGACCAAACATGGCACCGCCGTCCAACATGAAGCGGCCGGCAGAAACCCAGTGAATTGTGAACTCCCCCAATCGCATGTCGGTGCATCCTTCGTTCCTGACGCGGGGACCATCGTACCACGTTGCGCTGGCTGCCCCACTCCGCCCGTCGGAAGCAGAGCACGTCAGCGCTTTGATACCCGCCCTATTCCAGTGCTTGTTGCATCAGGATCAAGCGTTACGTGGACGCCGGGGGGCAGGATCGGCTACAATTTTTGAAGTCGCACATCCGCGCCCCGAGGGGATCAGCGCCGATCCCGATAATGTCTTAGATGGAGGTCACCGTGGCCACACTTGCGAACGCTGCCCGTTCGAATCCGTTTCACCTCTCCGAGGATCAACTGTCGCTGCAGTCGATGGTGAGAGAGTTTGCAGCCAAGGAAGTGTATCCTCTGGCGCCCGAACTCGATGAACACGAGCGGTTTGGCAAGGAAATTTTTGACAAACTTGCGGAGCTTGGCCTGCTGGGCTTGACCGTTCCCAGTGAATATGGGGGTGGGGGAGCAGGCTATATGGAGTATGCGTTGGTCGTCGAGGAATTGGGTGCGGCCTGCGGTTCAACAGGCTTGAGTTATGCGGCCCACAATTCGCTGGGCTGTGGGCCGTTGGTCTATTTTGGCACCGAAGACCAGAAACAGAGGTATCTTCCCCACCTCACCTCTGGTAAGTACCTTGGAGCGTGGGGGCTGACCGAACCGGGCGCGGGCTCAGATGCGGCGGGCCAGAAGACGACAGCCGTTCTCCAAGGAGACCATTATCTCCTGAACGGTTCGAAGAATTTCATCACCAACAGCCCGTATGCCGGGGTCTTCACGATTATGGCGATGACGGACAAGAGCAAGGGGAATCGCGGAATCTCAGCCTTCTTGGTGGAGCCAGAATGGGAAGGGTTCTCGATCAGTAAACACGAGAAAAAGATGGGGATGCGAGGCTCACCGACGTGTTCGTTGGCCTTCGATAATGTAAAAGTGCCGGTCGCTAACCGTTCCGGCGAAGAGGGTACAGGTTTCAAACAGGCCATGATTACGCTCGACAGCGGGCGAATCTCTATCGGCGCCTTGGCGTTGGGAATTGCCGAAGGCGCATACCGGGAGGCCGTCCGGTATGCGAAGGAACGCCACCAGTTTGGGCAATCGATCGGGAAATTCCAAGCGGTCCAGTTTATGCTGGCCGATATGAGCACGAAGATCGCCGCCGCGCGGCATTTGGTATACAATGCGGCGCGCTTGAGGGATGCCCACGTCGACTTCAAGCTCGAGGCCTGTCAGGCAAAGCTTTATGCCTCCGAGATTGCCACCCAGGTCTGCTTGGATGCCATCCAAGTGTTGGGTGGTTACGGGTACACCAGAGACTACCCGGTAGAACGAATGATGCGGGATGCCAAGTTGTGTGAAATTGGTGAAGGCACCAGTCAAGTGCAGCGTTTGGTGATTGCCAAGACTATCGGTTTGTAATGCTCGGTCTGCGGTTCGCCTATTTTAAGACGATGACATGGGGCTCCGGCGCTTATGCCGGTGGCCTCATGGTCGTTGATATGCGAGGCCTGCCGGTCGATTTTCGCTATACGGAACCTGTCCAGCCGACCCGCCTGCAGGAAGTGCTCTACGGCAAGTCTTTGGACCGCCACATGCGCCACGATGTTTTGTTCAAGCAACTGGCCGCTCGCATCGAGCCGAAGCCTGACTGGCTGTTTGTTGACGATGATCAACTTTTGCATCTGCAGGGGGGGGCTCGCGTCGCTTCGTTGGTAGAGTCTCGTTCGGCGCCCTTGCGCGAGGTGGCCCTTGTGCAGGTGCTTTCTGATTCTGAATGGCTGGTTCAAGCGTCTGAGACGGGAAGTCCCACCAAATTTCGCATGTATCAGCCGGGCGTCGGGGAGGTGGACAAGCTGGCGCAAGACCTCGTGTCTGCCGCCAGTTTTGGGATGGACCCCGTGGAACCATTTAACCGAGTTCGCCAGGCTCTCGAACTTGTATGTGCCCCCTCGTCACTTCCCGTTTAAAGATCCACCATTTACCCGCTACGGTGGCCGTCGTTCGCGACGTTTCGGATCCCCTCGCTTTGCGGGTTGCGCTCCAAACTGCCCAAGTTTCGTTTTCCGTCTCCCGTGTATTGTCTGACGACAGGGTTCTTCAGGTTCCCCCGCCTGCCGTTCGCTCGAAAAGCGAGTGGGAACGCCTCACCGGGTTGACGGATTCCGACCCCATCCTACAAGTGCGGTCAGCCCTCAGGGTGGCCCGCGAAGTACGAGCCGTTAAGCGTCTTGTCCCCGCCCATGAGCTTTCAACGGCTCAGGTGATTCACTGGCTCGGAAGGATTGCCGACGCGCGCAGAATTTCTCATTTGCGCCTGGAGTTGGTCGGTATTTTTCCTCGCCTGCCGTTGGCATCGGCCTCTCATCTGCAACTGGACGCTGTTCGAGAGGAGGCCCGTTACACTCTCTCCGAGGGCGGGGTGACAATGACGACGGTGGCCGTGGCGAAGCGGCGAGACACGGGGGAATCGGTCGTTGCACGTTTGGTTGTCGATGATTGACCTTGCTTGCGCGGCGTCGCACCAAAATCTGTGGCTGCCAGGGTACAATCTGGACGTTGAACGATGGTGTATAGGTGCTCTGTGATGGCGAAACCCCCTGAATGGCTGGATATTGCACATCTTGTGAAACCTTATGGGGTGCGAGGGGAAGTAAAGGTTCGCCCTGTCACTGAGGATCCGTTGCGCCTGAGAGAGCTCAAGTCCGTGAGCGCGCTTTTGCTCAGCGGGGAGAGGGAGGATTTGCAGGTTGAGCAGGTCCAGTTGAGGAAAGACGGCTCAGTGTTGGCGAAATTTGCTGGCTACGATGCCCCAGAGCCGGTAAGTCGCCTCCGCGGGGCTGCACTTCAGGTGCCGTATACTGAGGCCAAACGCAAGCCTGGGCAGGTTCTTTACGCCGATTTGTTGGGTTTGCGCGTGGTGAGTGAGCCTGGCGAAAACCTGCTTGGAGAGGTGATTGATGTTCTGCGTGCGGGACAAGACCTCCTGTTGATCAGAAAGCCGGATGATACGGAGCACTATGTCCCTTGGGTTGACGAGTTTGTTGTGGCGGTCGATCGCGAGGCGGGTCTTGTTCGGTTGCGCCTCATCGAAGGGTTACTTGATTGAGCGCTCTTCGTATTGACTATCTGACGCTCTTTCCCGACGCCTTTTCCTACCTGAACACTTCGATACTGAGACGCGCTCAGGAGAGTGGGGCCTTGAAGGTTGCCTGCCACGATATGCGGGATCACGCGACGAATAAACATCGAACGGTTGATGATAAACCTTTCGGGGGCGGCGTGGGCATGGTGCTGAAGCCCGATATCGTTTGGATGGCCTTGCAAGCTTTGGACCTCACTCCGGACGCTCGCATTCTCATTACGACGCCGCAAGGGCGCACCTTCGATCAGGCGTTCGCGAAGGAACTAGCCCGTGAGCGTCACCTTGTTTTTATCTGCGGACATTACGAGGGGATTGATGAGCGCGTTCACGAACATATGGTGACCGATGAGGTTTCAATTGGTGACTATGTCCTGACAGGCGGCGAGCTCCCGGCGATGGTGATGACGGATGCTGTCGTTCGTTTGTTGCCGGGTGTCTTGGGCAAGTCAGTGTCTCCCGAGGAGGATTCATTTTGGGATGGCCTGCTCGATTACCCGCATTACACACGGCCAGCAGAATTTCGGGGTTTGAAGGTCCCTGACGTTTTGCTGTCGGGAAATCACGCGGATGTTGCGCGATGGCGGCGTCAGCAGGCTTTGGCCCGTACCAAGGCCCGTCGGCCCGATCTATTGAATCGGGCAAGTCTTTCGGGTGATGATCTGCGATTCTTGAGTGATGTGCCCGCAGACCCCGCGGCTGAATGACCCGGGTGGTTGGCAGAAGCTTGTGTGTTGGGTAAAATACTGGTGCAGGTTGGGACCTTCGGTCGTTTGGTCCTGACAGGGGCACTTCAGCGGCGAGTGTGCACCTGACCCAAAGACGGGCTTGTGTACCAACGTTGGTTTCTGTCAGGCCTTGTATGGCCTCAGAAAGGAGCCCCTTGTGGAGAAAAAAGAAGCTGCGGCCCCCGCTGTGCCGCCTCACTCGGTACGCCATATTGATGGTGTCATGCACATTCACCTGCACAACAGTGCGCCCTCTGCTGCGCCACGAAACCCGCAACGAACCCCTCAGGCCTCAGAACATCCTCGCAATTGACCGCCGCCCGTTCAGGACAGCTCGGTGGTCTGACTGCTAGATTATTTTGGAAGATATGGGTCGGTCACAGGTGACGGCGCGGGAACTTCGTAGATAGCGCTTTGCACCCTTCTTCCCCACTGGGGGCGAATGAATTTTTCGTAGACCCAGCCTAAGGCGAAACCTGCCCCGACCCCTACCACGGTCCCTATCACAGGGCCAAGGAAGGTGGAGCCGATAGCACCGCCGACCAGTGTTGCTGTGGCACCCGTGACCGTGTAACCTACTGTGTCGGCCAAAATCAGGGCATTCCGTTGTTGCTCTGTGATCTTGCCCGCTTGGTGATCGAGAAAGTTCGTCACCAACGCGATCGGCCCTGCGACAATGGCTGCTCCACCGAGTGCTCTTGCCACGTTACCCACCGATAAAAAAGTATGTCTGAATGCAGAGCCAACCCCGGCTCGGACACTTTGCGTGTACTGGCTCTTTTGAGCAAAGGTTTTTGCGGCCTGCATTCCTTTGGGAAGCCGGGCCGCGGAGGTGCTTCGGCCAGCAAACCGTGCGGCGCTGCTGCTGACCCTTGCGCCGCCTAGCTTCAGGGCTTTGGCGACTTCAAAACGTGCACCGACCGCCATCTTGCTCGCGCCCACAATGGCGGCAAGCGCAGAGGCACTGGTTCGCATCCCTGCCACATAAGGGTCAGTTGTCTCCTGCGGTACCCACGTATCCCAGGTCGCAACAGGTTGTTGTCCAGGAAAAGCGGGGCTCGCTTGCCACGCTTGAGGCCCCGGCGGGAGCCCGTTGGCGCCGGCCGTTCCTTGAATCCCAGGTGTGTGAGGGATATTGAAGTAATTCATTACATACTGACCCGACATGCGAAGACCTCCCAACCGAGAATACTCATCGCTTCCCACCGATGTTATCCGGGCTCCACAGCAGGGCCTTGCCGCCTTCTGGGTAAGGGCTCTTGAAGCTTGGTTTAAAAATAATTAACCCGTTGTTCCGCGTTTAATTACTGGAAGGGATTGGCAAAACCGCGCTTCGGGGCTGCCGACGGTTGCACGCGACCTTTAGGTTTCGATGGAGCAGCGGCCGGGGTCAGTTGAATGGGGACGCCCGCTCCAATAGGAGAGGCTTCCTCTTGCTTCAGAATTACAATGTCAACCCTACGATTCCTTTTCCGGCCCTCTGCCATCCCGTTACTGGCAACCGGACGGTTTGCGGCGAAGGCGGCGACGGACATTCTGTGGGCGGGCAGCCGGACCTTGTCGATCAAATACCGTGCGACCGCGGTGGCCCGGGCAGAGGATAGCTCCCAATTAGATGCAAACCGGCCGCCCCCCCGAATAGGTATGCTGTCGGTGTGTCCCTCAATTCGTATCTCGTTGGGCAGGCCCTTAAAGTTTGCTGCCACTTTGTTCAGAACTTTTTGACCACTCGGCTTGAGTGTTGCAGAGCCAGAGTCGAAAAAACTGGTGTCAATCAGGCTGACCACCATCCCTCGTTCATCAATGTCAATCTTCACGTTGCTTTTGGGGTCTGTTTTGACGATCGACTGGATGACCGCGTCAGCGGTGGCCTTGAATTTACGCGTTTGACGGCTGTCGTCAGGCGAGAAAGCATGTTTGTCCGACACTTTCGGCTTCACAGTTTTCTTGATTGAGGTCGCAAGACTGCTCGCCAGTGCGTCAAATTTTTCTCCGCTGATGCGGCTTGAACTGGCGTACATCACGATAAAAAAGACTAAAAGGAGGGTAATCAGGTCGGCGTAGGTCACCATCCAGCGCTCACGTCCCCCCGACCCGCCCGCTGCGCCTTCCTCATACTCGTGCAGCCATTCCTTGCCCATCCGCTAGTAAATCTCCTGATCCGATTCGGGCTCTGCGGCATAAGGATCGTAATTATCGTCATAAGCCGGCTCATCGGAATACGCCGGTACCGCAGCCGCTGCCGCCGCCGGTTGCGCCGCCTGCGAGCGCCGGATACGGCGTTCGTGCAACGCGCTCAGCGTGCGGCGCATTTCCGGGGGAAGGGCCAGCCGCAGGCGTTTTCTCACAAAATCTGGCTTGGCACCTTCTTGGATGTTAATCAGTACTTCAACAATCACTTGGCGCACCCGGAGCTCTTCTTCAGAGAGTTTGCGCAGACGGTTTGCGATGGGAATGCAAATGAGATTGGCGAGGCCAACACCATAAAGGGTCGCTACCATCGCCAAGGCGATGTCCAGACCTATTTTGTCAGGGTTGGTCAAGTTGCCCAGTACGGCCACCATCGCTTCCACAGTTCCGAGGATTCCGAAGGTGGGTGCAAATCCGCCCATGCCCTCAAAAAGTCCAATTCCTTGACGGTGTCGGCCACGCATCGCCGACAGTTCCGCCTCCATTAAGGTCCGAATCTCGACAGGTTCAAGACCCTCACCCACCATTTGAAGACCTTGTAACAAGAATTGATCGTCAATATCCTGCGGCGATCCTGGGGCAGCCTGCCGACCGTGTTGCCGCACGCGGTCCGACGCTTTCACCAGATCTCTCACCACCGTCGGCAGATGTATTTCCTCGCGCGTCAGCGCAATGATGATTAAGGAGGGAATCCGTAAGAATACGGCCACCGGGTAAGCGAAGGCACTGGCGACCAAGGTTCCGCCGACCACAACGACAAAGGCGTGTAAATCAAGCAGTCGTTGGGCTTCTCCTCCTCGCATAAATGCGACGATGAGCACAAACAGCACGACAAGCGCAAACCCGGCCACTCGGGACTCCTTGGATGAGAAATGAGAACGTTGAAAACCCCGATGCGTCCGAGGTGTCGAAATACCCAGACCTCATACCCGCACAAAGATAGTGCCTATCGAGCGGCCAGCCGCTCAAGACTCACCGGCATCCATTCCGATGGCGCGCAGGATCGCTTCCATCAGCCGGGTCACCCCCACGACACGGAGTCCCTCCGGGATGGGGACGCCTCCCAGATTATGCTGAGGAACAATCGCCGTTCGAAAGCCCAGTTTGGCAGCCTCCTTGAGGCGCGCTTCAAGTCCTGACACTGCGCGGACTTCGCCATTCAGTCCCACTTCTCCCAACGCCACCAAGTCGGCCGGCAATGCGACGTCGCGAAGGCTGGAAGCCACCGCTAATGCGACGCCTAAGTCCGCGGCAGGCTCAGATATATCGAGACCACCCACCACATTCAAGTAGGCGTCAGCTTTTGAGAGGCTGAGCCCGACTCGCTTTTCAAGCACGGCCAGAATTTGCACCAGTCGATGATGTTCCAAGCCGGTGGCGCTGCGTCGAGGCTGGGCGAGGGCGCTTGGAGACACCAATGCTTGAATTTCAACCAACAAGGGGCGTGTGCCTTCCATGGTGGCCACGATGGCTGATCCGCTGGCATCCGGCGCGCGTTCTGCCAAGAACAACTCAGAGGGGTTGAGAACCTCTCGCAGGCCGCTTTGAACCATCTCAAAGACCCCGACCTCGTTGGTCGCCCCGAAACGGTTTTTGACGCCTCGAATGAGCCGATGGCTTTTGAAACGATCTCCTTCGAAATAGAGAACCGTGTCGACCATATGCTCCAAAACACGTGGTCCCGCGAGCGTTCCCTCTTTGGTGACGTGACCCACCAGGCACAGCGCAACGCCCTCTTCTTTGGCGAGTTTCAGCATATTGCCGGTCGCGGCGCGCACTTGGCTGACGCTGCCTGGCAAAGAGGTCGTCTCCGGGTCGTAGACCGCCTGTATAGAGTCGATGACAGCCCACGTGGGTCGAAGGTTCAAAATAGCGGCTTCAATGGCTCGAATATCTGTCTCAGCGAGAACGTGAAGGTTTTCGTGCTCCGCCCCCAATCGACGGGACCGCAGGCGGATTTGCCGGGCGCTTTCCTCCCCGGACGCATACAGGACCGTGAATCCTGCCGAGGCTACGTGTTGGGCGACTTGCAATAAAAGGGTCGATTTTCCGATACCAGGGTCGCCCCCAAGAAGCACCATAGAGCCCGGGACTACGCCGCCCCCAAGCACCCGATCCAATTCGTGTAAACCGGTTGAAAAGCGGTCCTCCTCCGTGAGTTCAACGGTGGCGATGGGGACCGCTCGACTGCTTGAGGCCCGTGCGCCCAGCACGGGTTTGGCGGCGGGGGTGCTAATTTCTTCTGTGAGCGTGTTCCAAGCCTCACACTCCGGGCACTTCCCGAACCAACGCGCTTGTTCACTTCCACAAGCCTGGCACACGAATTTGGTCTTTAATTTGGGCATGTCTTCCCCTCGTGAGCCGCATGGTAGTAGAACAATTGTTCGTGGTCAAGGGCTTGCTTTTAAAGGGAGTGGCTCGCGCTAGAAAAATGTCCAACGGGACGGCGGCCACAAACGCAGCGTCGGGCGCCCGACAATACGCTCCACCGGTAAAAAACCCCAGTGGTGACTGTCAAAAGAATCATTGCGATTGTCACCCAAGACAACCACGTGCGCATCCGGAACGCTGTGAGGTCCCCAATCGTAACGGGGAGGTGAGACGATGTAAGGCTCGTTGAGCGGTTGCCCGTTAATGAGCACCCCGTGGCGAGAAATCACCTGGATCACGTCGCCTTCTACTGCAATTACGCGCTTCACGTAGACAGATTCTTGGCCCCAAGGCATCCAGTCTGGTCCCGTCTGGGGTTCACCCGGTATTTTCCTGAAAGGGGGGTGGAAAACGACCAATTCCCCCCGTTGGACACTCCCGCCTGACCGACTGGAAAAGATTAAAAGGCGATCGCCCACTTGAAGGGTAGGCGCCATCGATTGAGAAGGTACCACTCGCGTGTGCAACGGCCCTTGAGACAATGCTGCGAGGAGTGCGAGTCCGCCGAAGCCCGAAATGACGACCTCACGGAGTGACAGCGCCAAAAAACTGGCCACGTCTCTAGCCTTTCACGGCTCCGCTGGTCAGACCTGACACGATGTATCTCTGCAAGAAAAGCATGACAACAACCACGGGCAGTGAGATCAGTATGGACATCGCGGCGAATTCGCTCCAGGGCTTGGTGGTCGAATATTGGCCGACCATTCCGTAAAGCGCCATCGCCAAAGTGAATGTCTTCGGATTCTCTAACATTGTCCACGCCAAAACGATCTCAGTCCATCCTGTCATGAACGCGAAAAGGGCAGTGACTGCCACGGCGGGGGCCGCGAGGGGCAGAATAATACGCCAAAACGCACCCGTGGGTGTGCAGCCATCAATCAAAGCGGCCTCCTCGAGGTCTTTAGGGACGGTGTCAAAATAACCCTTCATGTTCCAGATCGCAAAAGGCAGTGTGCCCGCGGCATAGGCGATCGCAAGCCCGAAAAGACTGGTGCGAATCTGCAACGTCGATAACAAAACATAGAGCGGAGCAATCGTGGCAACCGCTGGAAACATCTGCAACACCAGAAAACTCATCAGTCCAGATTCCCGCCCGGGAAATCGGAAGCGACTGAAGGCGTAAGCGGCCGTCGCTCCCAGGCCAATCCCAATGGCCGTGGTGCCCGCGGAGAGCATAATGCTATTCCACAACAACCGACTAAAGGTCAGCCCCTCAACTTCCGTTGGATTTTCTAACACCCGGGCAAAGGCCGCAAACGAAATACCCTCGGGTATCAGTACCAATTTTGAGGGGGCCGCGACACTGTTGGGGTCTAGCGCCATCGCAACGACCCACCAGATAGGAAAAATAGCAAAGAGCGAAAACGTGAGAAGGATCAGATGCGCGGCAAAATTTCCAAGTGCCAAGCGAAGACCGCGTTTTAGGTGACGTGGGGGCGCCTTGTCCTCAGCAGAGAGCACACGCAAAGGAGGGGGAGCAGATGGGTTCGGGGAGGTCACACCCACGTCAGACATCCTCCAAACTGCGCGCCAGGCGCAGATTCAACTGTGTCAGTCCGAACAGAATGAGAAAAATCAAGATCGAGAAGGCAGAGGCGACGCCGTACATTCCGAGAGGGTCGATCAATTTGTAGGCCTGTGTGACCAGAATTTCAGTCCGGCCAAAGGGTTCTCCGCGCGAAACGAAATAGATGACGTTGAAGTTGTTAAAGGTCCAGACGGATCCCAGCACGATGGCGGGCACCATAGTAGGGCGCAACATGGGCACCGTAATGGTCCAAAATTGCCGCCAGGCCGATGCGCCGTCCAGGCTCGCCGCTTCGTAATAGTCTTTGGGGATTGACTGTAATCCTCCCGATGCGACCATCATCATAAACGGGAAACCGAGCCACACGTTGGTCAGTAGAACGGCCGAAAACGCGGAGGGGAACGCCGACATCCAATCAATACCCGACCATCCCCAACCTTGGAGCAGAAGGTTGAGGGCCCCACTTTGGGTGTCGAACATGTTTCGCCAAACCAAGGCTGTGACGTAGACGGGGACGGCCCATGGCAAAATGAGTAAAGCCCGATAAAGACGTTTGCCCCGCATCCCTTCGCGGTTTAGAAGCAACGCGAGCGCCACACCAATCACCACGTGAAGCACAACATTGGAGACCGTCCACACGATGGTGAAAGCCAGCACCCGGAAGAAGTCAACGTCGAGATAAGGAGCGTTGGTCATCAACGCGATAAAATTGTCGAACCCCACAAAGTCGGGGTTTTGTTTGCGAATATGAACGGGGCCGAAGTTGGTGAAGGCCATCCAGATGCCGTAAAGCATCGGATAAAAGGTAATGGCCCCCATCACCACTGCAGCAGGGGCGATGTAGAGGTACGCTAAGCGCGATGTAGGGTTTTTTAGGGCCTCAACCAGACCGCTTTTCATCGTTGCGCCGTTCTCAATTCCTTGACCTTTGCCGCGATGGCCACTTGGGCCTCGTCTAAAGACGCCTCGGGGGGGAGTTCTCCCTGAACAACCTTGCGAAGCGCGCGGTCCATGGGATCCCAGACAACGGCCATTTCCGGAGCGATAGATACCGGTGTTCCCACGTCTGCTTGCATCTGGAAAACACCCAAGGACGAATCCGCAGGAGCAGTATACCCACGCACAACCGGTATGTGACCCGCGAGCGTCGCCAGAACTTCCTGGCTTTTCGTTTCCGTCATAAACAGAGCGAAATCGCGAGCCATGGCCCGGTGAAAGACATCCGACTGTGGATTGAACATCAAACATTTGATGCCGACCCACGAAGCAGCAGCGGAGCCACGATCGAGACGGGGCAAGGTGGCCACCCCCAAGTCATCGCCCAAGGCAGCGCGATAATCCATCAAGGCCCACGGGCCATTGATAATCATCGCTGCCTGTCCTTCTTTATACATTGAATCAGGCTTCGCGTACTCGTGGCTCACCATCATCCCAGGCGACTTCGACATTTGGTCAACCAAGCGCAACGCGAACCTGCCCGCTTCTGACGCCACGGACACATTGCCCGAAGGGTCGAAGATATTTCCGCCCGACCCAAAAAACCAGCCCATGGCGTAATAAAAAGATCCGTTGAAAACAAAGCCTTTCACTGTCCCGTTGCTATTGGTGTGGATAATCGCAGCCCGTTGAAATAACTCCGCGAGTGACTTGGGCGGGGCCGGAACAAAACGGCGGTTGTAATACAGCACGACCGTTTCCCGGGATTCTGGCAGGGCGTACGCTTGTCCCTTCCAAGACAATGCTTCAAGTAAGCGGGGATGAAAGCGTGTCAGGTCCTCCTGGGTGAAGAGTTCGGAGATGGGCAGCACGAGATCAGCGGTCGCGAATTTCCCAGACCAGTCGGCGTCGCCGATGACAATGTCGGGCCCCCCGTTGGCAGCAGCCGAGCGCGTGTATTTGTCTTTCAATTTGTCGTAGGGCACCTGCAGCAGCATCACGTCTTGGTCGGGATGCTGGGCTTTATAACCACGCACCAATTCCTTCAGGGCTTTCAACTCCGAACCACCCCACGCATGCCATATCACCAAAGTCCGGGTGTCGACGGCCGCAGCACACGCGGCCACGACCGTGGCGAGAATGATTGAAAAAACGCCGCGGACCGCACCCAGAAGTCGCCGTGTCATCAGTTCAACCCTCCGGCCGCATCGTGAGACGAAGTGTGCAATAGGGCCGCCTCCGTGTCAGGATCAAAAATATGAAGCTGACTGTGACGGAATGAAAGACTCAAAGAGTCTCCAGAACGCAAGTCGGGAATCGAAAAAGTATCGAAATCGGCCACGATACGTTGTTGGCCCGCGGTCAGGTGAACATAGGTTCGCCCACCCGAGGGCTCTACGACATCCACCAACGCTTTCAAACCTGTCCCGTCTCTTGAGAGAGACAAGGCTTCGGGCCTGACCCCGAGAATGATGGGACGGTTCAAAACCTTGCTGTCCGTGTGTCCATCGCCCAATGCTGGTATGGTGACGTCCTGGTCTGCGCAGCGTAACCAGATCTTCCCGAGGTCATCCTGGCGTAAAACGCCGTGCAGAAAGTTCATCGCCGGGCTTCCAATGAAACCTGCGACAAAAATGTTCGCGGGGCGATCATAGATGGTGCGCGGCGTATCAACCTGGGCCAATCGCCCCTTGTTGAGCACCGCAATGCGATCGCCCATAGTCAGGGCTTCTGTCTGGTCGTGCGTCACGTAGACGATGGTGGTCGCCAGGCGTTGATGCAAGCGCTTAAGCTCCACCCTGGTTTGTGTGCGCAGTTTCGCATCGAGATTAGAGAGGGGTTCGTCCATCAAAAAGGCCTGCGGTTGACGGACGATGGCTCGGGCCAAAGCCACCCTCTGGCGCTGGCCACCCGACAGCGCCTTCGGCTTTCGGTCCAAGTAGGCTGTCAGGTCGAGTGAGTCCGCCGCCTCGTGAACTTTTTTTCGAATTTCATTGTGCGGGACCCCCCGCAGTTGCAAGCTGAAACTGATGTTGTCGAATACGCTGAGGTGGGGATACAAGGCGTAACTCTGAAACACCATCGCCACATCCCGTTCTTTGGGTGGCAACTGGGTGACCACTCGACCCCCGATCAAAATTTCACCGCTGTCCGGGGTTTCAAGCCCCGCAAGCATTCTCAGCGTCGTTGACTTGCCGCATCCACTCGCGCCCACCAAAACGAGGAACTCTCGGTCCGCAATCTGTAAGCTCAGATCCTGAACGACGGGCTGCGCCCCGTAGTTTTTGATAATCCGTCGAAGGTCAATTTCCGCCATCTGGGCTCCTTCGCCAGGTTGACCGTGATTCAGACGACAAATCATACCAGAATGCGAGGCACTCCGGGGAGAGGGTGATTGACGCTCCACGGGAACACCTGATATGCTTTCGACGCGTGCCGGCGTAGCTCAATCGGTAGAGCACCTGATTTGTAATCAGGCGGTTGCGGGTTCAATTCCTGTCGCCGGCTCCACCACATTGACAAGCCAAGCGTCCTTTGGGAGGATGCCCGAGTGGCCAAAGGGATCTGACTGTAAATCAGACGGCTATGCCTTCGGTGGTTCGAATCCACCTCCTCCCACCATCGCCCCGGTAGCTCAGTGGTAGAGCACACCCTTGGTAAGGGTGAGGTCGGCAGTTCAATCCTGCTCTGGGGCTCTCTCTACAGGCCCTCCGCAACAGCGGAGGGCCCATTTTTTTGTTCGTTCGGTTTACCACCAACGGGCCCGATAATAGGGCGTGTACAGATTGTTCCAAAAATAAAAGTATGGCGCGTAGGCTGAGCGATAACGCCAATAGTTGCCTGCGGAGTATACGTAAGGAAAATAATAACTGCCGACGGGGTAGTAAAGGTAATTCGCCCAAGACCCGCGCCATCGGGGGGCGAATCCGCGGCGATGAAAGCTTAACCCGCTGCCGCGATGGCCTCGCAGTCTCCACGCGTTGAGGTCGTAGGTGGGTGGGTTGGATTGCTCGTCGACGGCCCCTGGAGGGATTTGTTTCAGCACCCTGCTCGCCTCTGCTTCAGTGATGATTTCGGGTAATTGGGCCTCAAAAGTTGCGAACTCCACCTCGTTCGACCCTGAGGGCGCGGTCGACATAATCTGTCGCTTGGGAGCGGTGGGCGTGCCATCCGGGGAACTCGATTCCGCTGAGTGGGGCGCCATTCCGCATGCGCTGATTCCTATCAGACTGCACAGTGCCAGAAACAAACTGCCTTGGGTTTTTCTCCAAATCATTTGATTCCTCCTTCACTTTTCCCGGCTGATGATTCACCAGGCCTCTACTCCTGCGTAACGCCTTTTAAAGCGGGAAACAACCCTTTTTCGAGCGTTATGGCCGTTTTCGTGGGGGCAAGTTCACCGGGCATGGCTTTGCTGGCTCCAGGACACAGCACGGGGTCGAAGGTTGGCGCTGGCCCTCAATTTGTTTACGGTGGCTCCACGCAAAAAAACGACCCCGAGACGGGACCCCGTTTCTGGGGGCTTCCGGACTTGAGGCCATGACCCGAAAGGAGTCGCTATGCATCGATATACTTGTTCGTTGGGGCTCATAGGGGGGCTGACCATTGCCCTGGTTGCCTGTGGGGGACAGGGGGTTGCCCCTCCCGGTGCACTCGTTCCGGTGCTGGGAGAGGCGGAGTCAATCGAATCGAGGGACCTGGCCCAGGCCCGGGCTTTGCTCCCTGAGCGTTTGAGCCCCGACGAGTTTCAGACCCGCACGCAACGGGTGCCTGAGTCTGAGGGTTCGTTCAGGCTTTTGGCACGCACCTCCAATCCCCACGTCGAGCGGAGGGGTGGTTCGACACAAAGGTCACATCACCGGCATCGGGACCATTCACCTGGCACGCGTGGGGCGGGATTTTCGCAAAAGCACGGACCCCATCATCATGGACCCTCTAAAGGACGGCAGCACAGCGGAACGGGGCGCCATCCGCACCATGGCGGCGGGGGGGCCCGTGGATGGGGTCGTCGTCACGGGGCCTATTGGTATTATCCGGTTGGGAACTACTCATTTCCTTATTTTTTGGGCGGTGACGGCGCCTACTATCCCTACAGCGGTCTCGATTACCCTTACTTCTATTGGCGTGATAGTCGTTGGTGGCCAGCTCAGGTGCCTTCTGAATGGGGCCTTGATGTCGCCCGCGATGATCGCACGTGGGTGGTGGTGCAAGAGGGGCGGTTTTTCCCAGAGATGGTGTCTGCAAGTATTGCGAAGGACGTGGTGTTCTTTAACGCAGGCACTACGCCTCAACGTGTTTTGGTCCAAGACTCCGAGGGTGGAGTGACATTATTGGGTCCCATCGCCCCCGGTCAGACGAGCCGCAATCTGAGCTTTGCGGTGCCCGGGCAGTACCGTTTCAATAATCCTGATCGGCCCGGCACACAAGGGTGGGTACAGGTCAACTAGAGACGAGGTTTGGGCGAGGGGTTACCGTGGCCGGAACCCTTCGCATGTTTCCCCTTGCGAGAATAACCTTTTGTCGCTATAAATTGAGGGCTTACATCGGCCCTTTTTGGCCGCCATCAAGGAGGAAAGTGACACCCCATGGCACGGCAAAAATTCGAGCGGAATAAAACGCACGTGAACATTGGCACAATCGGCCACGTGGATCACGGCAAGACCACGCTGACGGCTGCCATCACGATGACCTTGGCAGCGTTGGGCCAAGCTG
>JAYKIL010000004.1:0-50097 GCA_035284745.1 Candidatus Sericytochromatia bacterium
CTTCCCTCGCGTGATCGGCTTCCGAGTCGTGTGGTAACCCGATGCCGGTGGTGTAGGTCTTCTTGTCAGTGATGCCTCGGATGATGCCGAACTCTCGTCGATCCTGTTGGGCGAACCGCTGTCCTGCTTCGTCCGCGGGCGTTCCCTGGAGAATGATATTGATCTTGTGGGTGCTGTTAAGGTCTGCAACACGCGAGCCTGCAACCTTTATTAGATTGATTCCTTCGGCCTGAGCACTCGGCGATGCACCGTGGTCTTGTCCACTGAGGACCCGCAGCGCCTCGGCGAGTCCCATGAGATTGATGGCGACGGGTGCGGTATTCCACGCGGCTCCGGTGGGGGGGGATTGGGCTGCGTAGAGGAAAGGAAAGGTCTCCGGTCCCCTGTGGGAGAGTCGTTTGTTTCGTTCCTCCAGGTGTCGTGCTGCCCCATCAAGCAAGGTGCACAGGAGTTCTGTGGTTTCAAAACCCTGGCGTTTCGCCCGCAGGGCCAAGCGCGGTAGATTGATGGTGATTCGGGCACCAAGCGCCACGCCACGCGAATGTGCGGGGGGGCACGGGAGGCAAACTTGGTCCCCAAAAACGGCGAGTGGGTTCTGAAAATGAAGAAAGTCGATGCCACCCTGTGGGTGTGCGACGTCTAATGCTTCTTGAAACAGAGAAAAGTTTGGGTCTTGTGGCTTGAGATTCACCCCTTCCTGAAGTTGAAAAACAAGGTGTGGCGTAGGACGACCACTTTCCTGCAACTGTTTGAGCTGTTGAAGCAGTGCACGGGTGATCGTGCGTCCGAAAGTGCTTGTCTCAAGCCCTACGTGGAATGTGGTTCGCGGCTGACCCTCTATCTGACGAGACATCAGTAAATTGAGGTGGTGCACGAGCGTGATGATGCCTTGTTCGAGTTCTCCCTCCGAGACGTTTGATGGAAGGTGGAGGGCCCATATGGCGTCAAAGTTCGGGATGCAAAGAGCTCCGTGCACTTCGGGCAAGGCTCCTAGGATGCTGGCAGTGGTGACAGCGGCAAGGTCGGCCACGGAATTGGGGGGGGGGAGGATTCCGCCGGTTGTCCGGAGTCCCTCTCGAAAAATCTCGCCTAATGGGACATAGCCGCTATGGGGCGTTTGACCGAAATCACCGAGCCCGTGGATATGCCAGTCCCCGTTTTGGTGAGCATCGCGCTCGAATTTGGGCAAGAGTCGCTGCAAATTAAATTGTGCTGTCAAAGCCCGGCCGACCGCGTGATGCTTGGTCGGAGCGTTGATGCCAGAAGTCCTCTCTTTTGCTTGCAGGGCGTCGCTCAGCCATTCCATCATTTCCGATTTCTTTTCCCGGACGCGGCTGCGTTCAGCCCGGTACAGGATAAAGGCTTTGGCCGTGCGGGCATGGCCATTTTCGATGAGCACTTTTTCGATCCCATCTTGGATTTGTTCCACTTCAGAGACCGTTTCGGGCGTGTCGCGGGTTCGATCCAAGGCGGTGATCACCTGATCAGCCAGATCCTCTGCCAAACGGTAGTCACTGCCTTGAACTGATTGGGCTGCACGCATAATGGCCGCAACGATTTTAGACCGGTCGAATGCAACCAGGCGGCCATCACGTTTCTTGATCGTCAACGGGTGCTGAGGAGGGATTGGCATAAGAGGCTCCAGAAAAAATAAAACTTTTCGGTCGTTTAAGCACCACGCGGCACAGAATAAAACCGCCCAGCGCTGGAAGCGGGGCACTTGTGCGTTTAGCACATCTGCCGTTACCCGCCCTGGGAATAATGGTACCGGATTAGGTTAAAACGGGAATGGTGCTTCCGTTTGGCAGCACCTTCGGCGCAAGGCCCTCCCACCTTGTTGGCACGAAAACGTTCCCAATGTATTTAGCCGGGCCGAGACACACTCGTTTGAAGGTTTACTTCGCTATGAATTCCGACTCGCTCCGTCGACCACTGGTCACCCTGGGACTTGTACTGGCGCTGATTGGCTCTTCGTTGCCTTTCGGAGCTGGTGAGGCCTTGGCGGCCGCCCGGACTCAGTTGGGGGCCGTGGCTTACGATCACCAATCGGACCAGCTCGTCATTCCGGTCTCGGGGGTGGCCCCTCGGGTACGCATCCAACAACTGTCAGCCCGGCAGTTCATTGCTGACCTGCCTGGCTGTCACTTGCGGGGTGGGGGCTCCCGGTCTCAACGCGCTCAGCATTCAGCCCTGGCGGGCTGGTCGGCTGCGAACGAACCCGTCGGTAGAGGGGTGCGTTTGCGCTTGACGGTCCGAGACGAGGTTCGTCCCGATGTTCGCTTTGATGCCGTTCACCATCGTTTGTTGGTGACGTTCAATCGAGCGCCCGGTTCCCTGGCGTTGCTGCCCCGGACACCGGTTCGCCCGGCCGCGACAACGGTGCCTATTTTACCTCTGCGCCCGGTTCGGCCCATGGCGGTACCGAAAAAACCGCTGTTTTCGGTTGCGGTGAACAACGCTGCGTTGCCGGGGCGGGTTGAGGCAGTTCGTGCCATAGAAACCCAATTGCCTGCGCGGCCCGTTCCGGTGTCTCCTCTGGTGCTGCTCGCCAGCCAGGACGGACCGGGTTGTGACTCAACTTCGCTGTCTACAGTTCCTCAGAGCGAGACGTTTCCCGCACGCCCCTCGGTGGTTGAAGGTGAAAACCGGGCAGAGTTGGTCACCAACGCGATCGCATCGAGGCGTTTGCTGGTGCGACCGCTTCCGACCAAGCCGTTGGTTCTGCTGTCTGCGGCCAACCCCAAAGTGGCGGCTGCTCGCATATCGCCACCTCAACGCCCGACGGTGAGAAAAAAGACGCCGCAATCGCACGTGGCCCGGAGAGCGGTCGTCAAGACGGCACGGCTGGGGCTGCCACGTTTCGATCAAAAGGCGGGGCATTTGGTGGTCCCGCTGACATCGGGCTCCATTGCCGCAAAGGACATCAGCCGCGTGAAGCTGAACAAACGCTGGTCTTACATCGACATCGAGGGTGCGATGCCATACTTTGCAGGCGTACGGTATGAGGAACGGCCAGACTTTGTGTTCCAACGGTGGGTGATGGCGAGACGACCTGGAAAACAGGCCACGCGAGTCTCGTTCGCGTCGGGGGTCCACGTGGAATTGGATGTAAAGGTGACACCCCGAGCCCTGCTCGTGGCGGTTGTTCCCACGGAAACGGTTTTGTCTCAGAAACCTCCGACACCGGCCGTAGCGCCTGAGACACCGCAAGAAAAAGATTTTCGGGACGCCTTTTACGCAGCGGTGGCTCCTCTGCCCCCTGGTTCGGAGGAAACCGTGCGTGAGCCTGCGCCCGCTCCAGCAAAATTGGAAGTGAAGATTGCAGACCCCATCAAACGGAATCCCGCTCCGGCAGGGGTCATCGAAACTCGGGTTCGCCGTCCTTTCTATGATGAAGAAAGATTTGGTTTAGCCATTCCTTACGAAGGCCGCACGCCGTTGTTCCGCTATGCGTCCAAGAGTGAGGAGTCCGCGATCATCGAGTTGAAGGCGGACGTCTTGAGCTCAGCACACCTGCAAGAGGATCTCCGTCGTAATTTGAAGTGGGGAAGCTGGAAACTGAATCGCAAGGGGCGGCCGGGTGTGCTGACGCTTGAGATGAATTTTGCAAGGCCCTCTGAGGTTTCGATTGCCGCGGACCCCGAGCGCCGGCAGTTGCTGATCATTCCCCAACCGAAACTGAGCCGCGTGGCCGTAGCGGAAGTGTCTGCGGTGCGGTCTTCCCTTTCCCCGGTTCAACTGGACAAGTCTGGGGAACACCTGTTCATTCCCTTCAAGGGCTCGGTCCCGCGCTACGTTCTCGAACAGGTGACTCCGACCTTCGCTTACGTGGTGTTCGAAGCATCTGCTTTGCGGGATGCTGGGGTTCAATTCCAAACACCCAGTGAACACCCCCGCTTGAATTACACCTTGGTCACCCAGCCAGAGGGAACCAGCACGGTTCGCCTCGCGGTGTGTATGGCGAGGCCCGCGACCGCGGCTGTTTTTCAAGACCCTAACAATACCAGGCTGGTGGTAAGCCTTGGGAAGGAGCCCCCCGTGGCGCTTTCTAATGGCCCGAAGGTTCTTCAGGTTCCCCAGCCGTGGCCCGGGGCGCTCCGCGAGACGCCGAGTATCCCGACATCAGCCCTTCAAAATAATTCTTAAGCGCTGTTGAAGCCTTCTGACATAAGCCCCTCACCGATGGTGGGGGGCTTTTTTACGAAGGTTTCTGGACGCAAGGACCAAGTCTTTCGCCCTCATGCTCGCTTATCTTTGCTCTGGTCGGCGTTACGGGGGAGGGGCTTTTGTGAGGCTCGCAGTCGTTTTTTTGCTTTTGCTGATCGCGTCAACGTTGTTGGCCTGCCAATTTGTACTGCTTCCACACGCTATCTCCCCTGGAGAGGCTGTCACGATGACGATTCAGAGCAAGAGGGCCTGGCGGACCGCTGATGCACTGCCGTCTGCCTGGAATATCCAACAGATTCAACCCGTGACGGCGGGGGGCCATAGCCCAGTGGTGGTCGCTGTTTTGGATACAGGGTTGGACCATCACCATCCGAGCTTGCCCCCAAGAGTATATCCAACAATTGATGTGGTCGGGCGCGATTGGTACACCCACGACGATGCGACCTATGATTTTTCTGGGACCGATGGGAATGGGCACGGGACCCACGTCGCGGGCATCATTCTCGCCGTGGCGCGGCCCTCTCCCGTTTGGATTCTTCCGGTTAAAGTGATTCCAGCTTCCGGCATTGGCAACGACGTTCAGTTGGCAGCGGGAATCGAGCGCGCACTGGCCTGGCGGGATCCGAACGACCCACAACGGAGAGTTCGAATTATGAACTTGAGTTTGGCGAGTCCGGTGGTTTCTGAGCGGTTGACCCAGGTGATCCGTCGGGTGTATGCGCAGGGAATCTTGGTGGTGGGGGCCGCCGGAAACGATGGGGGTGCGGTTGACTTTCCGGGGAGTCTTCCCGAGGTTTTGACCGTTGGTGGAACGGGCGTTTCGGGAGATTGGGTGCCTTACTCCAGCTATGGAGATGAGGTGGATATTGTGGCTCCGGGGGGAGAAGAAAGCCAGCCTGTGATGTCTATTTGGCCGCTCCACATGACGACCACCGATTTTTCGACCGGCGTTGTCTCCAAAGACTTATCGGCAGGTCTTATTGGAACGTCGATGGCCGCGCCGCACGTCAGTGGTGCTGCGGCGGTCTTGTGGTCTACTTCCCCTGTTCTCAGCCGCGCTCAGATTCGGACCCGGCTCCTGACGATGGCGGATCCATTATCGACGGGGCGAGCGGCTCGAACGGGATTTGGAAGGTTAAACCTGTTTCGTGCTTGGAATGGAACCCATCACGATGCCCGCTAGCTTGCTGTGTAATGCCGTTCTCCGTTTTTTTGGGGTTTGCGTCCTCATTTCAACGAGTGCCTGCGTTCAATCTCTATTGCCGGTTTCCGGGGTGACGCTTTTTGGGCGCGTACTGGACCGCAGTGGGATACCGCTGTCCGGCGTTGTGGTGACAGATTTGAGCCGCAGTACATTGAGTGATCGGCAAGGTCGTTTTTTTCTGGCGAGTGTTGCCCGAGAGCTCTATTTTTCGAAGCCCGGTTTTCGTGGCCGCTCCGTTCAATTATTCTCTGAGAATGCGGTTCGGGTCAGCCTCTTGCCTGAAAACCCCGAGGTTGTTGTTGGAATCCATTCTCCGCAGGCTGAGGCCTCCTACAACGGTTTGAGAGAAGCGCTCAGGGAAGTGGGGGAGATACTGAATACCGATGCACTCGATCAGATAAACCGTTTGGATGTACTGATATTGTTGGCTCCAGATTCAACGGCTTGCACCAGAGCGGGGGATGTTTTGGCCTGGGTGCGCCGGGGGGGACGCCTGATTATTTGTGGAGAGTGGGGGGGGTATCCTGGAGTAGACGCGGACCGCTTGAATGATTTTGTTCGACCCGTTGGAATCCGTTATTTGGGAAACACACTTCGTGATCCTCTGGCACCGGATTTCAGGCTCCGTGGTGCTTCGGTCACACACCTTCCCGTCGATGATGTGAGGGTATCCTTTTTTGGGGCGACCGGTCTTGAGGTACGTTCTCCGGCACGCGCTTTCGTCAGCGTGGGAAGTGGGGTTTACAGCATTCAATCGCTGTCACCTCCTGCTGTGATAGCAGCAGTGGCCCCTTGGGGGCTCGGAAAGGTATTTGCATTGGGAGACACTTCTCTATGGCGAGACGAGGATTCCAGTGGGGCAGGGGTGGCGAATGTGTACCTGCCAGGCCATCTTCAATTTCTAAGGGCATTGCTTGAGTGGTGAGCGGGCGCGTCAGCGGTTATACTGGTGCTTTGCGAATTGCTTGAGAGGTTTTGTGTCTTTCGTTTTTGAGGATCGCCACATTTTTCTCAATGGCTCTCCCTCACTGGTGGTGGGAGGAGAGTTTCAATATTTTCGGATTCCCCGGGAACGCTGGCGTTCTTCGCTTGTCACCCTGCGAGACGCCGGTCTCATGTCGGTGTCGGCCTACGTGCCGTGGGTGTGGCATGCCCCCGAGGTGGGGACGTATGATTTTGTGGGGAATACCGATCCCGCGCGCGATCTCGTTGCCTTTTTGGAACTTTGCGCGGAACTCGGCTTGCCGGTGATCGCGAAGCCGGGGCCATTCATTTTTGCGGAGTACCAGGGTTTCGGAATTCCTTTGTGGTTGCCGGAGGAGTTTCCAGACGTTTTGATGATGGTTCATAAACCACAGGCTTTTCCGCAGCCCGCATTGAACCACCCCAGTTATCTTGCTTTGGTAGAAGACTGGTTCCGGGCGGTTGCGGATATTTTGCGTCCGTTCGTCGAACGCGGTGTGGTTGTGGCTCTCCAGATCGACAATGAAACGGGATATCCTCAATTCGGCCAAGGGCCTCACTTGACGGACAGGAATCCGGAAACATTGACGTTGCTGCGCTTGGTCTTGGCCGAGCATTTTGGCACGATTCAGGCATTGAATGCCCAGTGGGGAACTGCTTTTGAATCGTTTGAATCGGTTGAGCCGCCTGAAGAAAAACTGTTTACTTCAGGCCAAATTGAGAGCATGGCTCGCTGGGTAGAGGACTACATCGTTCAGTATCTAGGCCGGTTGAAGACGATGTGGGAGAAAATTGACCTGGGCGTCCATCTGTTTTTAAACGATATCTGGCTTGATTCTTGGCCCTCGCATATCGGAAAAAAGAATCAGGTGGCGCCTCTCGCCTATGATATCTATCCTCGATACTCGCACCTGCCTATTCTTTTTGACCAGCCGTATAGCATCTCGTATGTTCCGAAACTGTTCGGCGCTTTCGTTAACCGGGGCCCCCTCATTGCGGCAGAGCTCGGCGCGGGGTGGCTGGACCCTGTGTGTGAGGTGAAACCGTCAGCCACCTTTTTGAGCACCATGGCCGCCTATGCCCACGGCACACAGGCTTGTTATTACTACATTCTGGCGGACGGGACCGATCCGGATGGAGACTACGAGTTTCGTTCGTTTTTAGACCTTCAGGGGGATCCCACCTCAAGACTGGACGCGTTGCGGCGCGTGGCGGATTTTTCTCGGGAATGGGGCCCGCGGGTGGCCCCGACCCGTGAGGTCTTTTCATCGGTGGCCATTCTGCATAACCCCGCGGTGACTCGTGAAATGATGGCGGCAGCTATTGATCCGCTCGGCGCGATGGCGCGGGGCTCCCAGCGCCCCATTGACGAAGTCGTAACGATTGTTTCCGTGAATGCAGGACTTTTCGGGGCGTTGTTAGAGTCGGGGTATCACCCACGGGTTTGCAACTTGGACCACGTCAGTCTGGACGAGTTGCTTGCCATTCGCGTGGTCTTTTTTAATTCGATTGGAACCCTCGATCCCAAAAATCGCCGGAAGCTTGAGCATTATGTAGAACAGGGCGGCACCTTGGTGACATTAGGGACGCCGTTCGAGGAAAACACCTTTTTGTTTCCGGCCGTCGTCGAGCGGGTTCGAAACCCTCGCTCGTGGTGGGTGATGGGGCATATCGCCTGGGATTTTGTGAAGTTCTACGCGCGATTGGGGCGCTCATTTCGTCATCGCCTGTGTGCCTATACGATGGAAGGGATGCATCCCGCGATGTTGTTAACGCGCTATGCCACACGGGCAGGCCTTTGGCTGCGTGAACAGGCAGACAAAATGGAGCTGTGGTCTTCTCGTCTGATTACCTTGTGCAGGCCCTCGAAACCGGTGCAGCCCTTGCTGTGGCTCGGGCGTGAGGTGGCCGGGTATCAGACGGACCATGGAGCGGGACGCAGTGTTTTCATTGGCACCCTTTTGGGAGCTGCCTTTGATTCGCCTGGCTATTACTTGGACCCTTCGAGCCGGAAGCAGTCTGTCATCAGTTTTTTGCGACGGCACATGTCCGACTGGGGCGTCCAACCCTTGGTTTCCGCGCCGGAAGGGCTTGAAGTCGTTCTTCGGGAGGATGCCCGGGTTCGAGTGGTTTATATTCTCAATCGCCATCAGGCTGCCCCTTTCAGTTTGACTTTTGACGTGCCGTGGGTCGGTTGGCGATTTGAGTCGGTATGGGGTTACACCGACCCCCCCCTGGATTGGGATGGGCAACGACTGGCCGGGCGCATTGAGGCCGAGGATGCGTTGGTTGTTCTGTGGGAACGTGATGACCCATAAACGGCGAGACGCTGGGGCAGCCTTTCAACCACGTCAGGGGGCGGATGATTGGGGGTGGACACCTCCGGAAGTCGCGAAAACGACCTGGGGTGACGCGTGGGCATGGTTGGAAAATGAAACCGCTGGGTGGCTGCCTTGGTTAGGGCCTGGGGATGCAAAGCTAGCGGCCTTTCTGATATTTTCGCTGGCTGTCACCCTTGTCCTACAGTTCGGAACCTCTATTTTTGAATGGTTTCCGGCCTTTGCCACTGGGGTCGCTTTCCTGAACGCAGGGGTGGCCTTGTTTCTTGGCGTCTTGATTGTTGTCCGGAGAAATTGGGAACGGGGGCCGGTGCTTCTCCTGCTTCTGAGCGCCGGGGTGTTTGTTGGTGCGTTGGGAAGTTGGGGGGCGAAGTCACAGTGGCGCAGGGGTTTGGCGGGGAGTTTTCATTACGCATTGCCCGCGCATCCTGTTCCTCGACCCCAAGGTTCTCTTTCTGTGACCCTGCAGGCCCCCGATGGGGTCGTTTCGGAAGGGGCGTATTGGGGGGCTCATCGGCCTTACGGACTGGTGTATGTGCCTGGTTGGCGGGCTTCGAGTCATTCTTTTTCGGTGGTGACGCTGGCAACATGGCTGTCCAATGACTTGGATGTTTTGGTTCTTGAGCCCCGTGGTCAGGGGAACAGTGGGGGTTTTAAAACCCGCGATGGAGAAGAGAGACACGATGTCCTGGCGGCTGCGAGGTATCTACGAGCCAATGGACACAAACGAGTTGCCGTTCTTGCTGAACAAGATGCCTGCTTACCTGTGTTGTATGCGGCCGCCGAGAGTCAGGGCCTCGATGCATTGGTTTTTGTCGCCCCTTCCGCCCATTGGGGAGAGGGACTCGGCGGTGCCCTCAGTCCTCAGTCTTGGTGGGGGCGCCTCTACTGGCGCGTGGCGGCGGGCTTGCGTTTGTCGAATGGGCCGGAACCCCCCCCTGTGGCAGAGCTTTTTAAGCGCGTTTCGCCCACCCCCGTCTGGTTATTGGGGACGCAATCAGGAGCAGGCACTCCGCTGGATTCTTGGTACAAGGGGGCCCAGGAACCAAAAGGCCTTTATCTGTTCGGAGGTTCGGGACGCCCTGTGGACTGGGCTCACTTCTACGAATACTATCAGTCTGTTGCCCAGTGGTTGGCCTTGACGTTGGCCCCACCCCTTCAACGAACCGAAACTAGCCTTGGCGAATGAGTTCAAGCACTTGCCCGAGCCTGGCGTTGGCCTGAACCAGCATCGCCTGGCTGGCTTGTTGCATCACCTGTGACTTCGTCAAATTGGTCGATTCCGCGGCCAGATCGGCATCCCGGAGTGAGGATTCTGAGGCAGCGACCGAGGTTTCAAATTTCTGCACGACGCCTAAGTGCAGTTCGAGGCGTTGTCCGATGGTGCCGAGGTAGGTTTCAGAACTCAGCAAGCCTGCTTTAGCGGTGTCAAGGAGGCCAAACGCAGATTGTACATTCTCTGGCGTTGCGGGACTGATATTCAATTTATTCGGGAATTTCTGGGCCCACGTGGTGCCAAAGGGTTGTCCTTCCAGCAACGGTGGGGGAACGGGGTCATCCGGTTTCGGTGGAGGGTAGATGCCAAACGAGCCCAGGAACACGGTTGTATCCGGATTGTCGTAAAGTTCCCTGTAACCGAACGCGCCCAAGACAAGGTCCCGCAAGGTGTTTCGAAGTGGATTGTAATCGACAGCCAACGTATCGCCAGGATTGGTGCCCACCATGAAGTTCAAGATTCGGTCCTGTGTTTCGTTGCCCTCAAAGCTAACGCGAAACTGCTGTGCCGTGATGAATGCTTGATAGAGCACGCCGCGCGTTTCATTCAACTGCGTTTGATAGTAAGACAAATTTTCTTCGGTATTCGTGCCGTTGGCCGCTTGCAGAACGATGTCTCGCATGGTTTGTACGACCTCTACCACGCTGCGAACACCCGTTTCGCCGATTCGCACGATGTTCAAGGCGTCTTGAATTGAGTTACTGACCGAGCGCGCTGCGTTCACCTGGGTCCGGTATGTTTCCGCCACGCTGAACGCTGCAGGGTTGTCAAACGAGGCATTCAATTTACTGCCACTTGAAATGCGGTCCATGGCCTTGTTCGTCTCTTTGGAGTAGAAGGTCACGCGGGCCGCTAACGTCGCATTTTGAATGGTTGAGAGCATCAGACGCCTCCTCGGTCTGCCGCGGACCCTTCCGTGGGCACGCTCGGCTTGCTTTTCCTATGGTCGGTTGTTTCAGCGGGCAACTTGAGGGTGTCGACGCAAGTTAGCTCGCGGCGACCGCACTGAGGGTCACGTGTCCGACCGCCTGAACCCGGAATTTCGGGTGAACTTCGCTGTGAGACAAAACCGTGAGGGTTGGAATATGGCGTTCCATCAACGGCTTAAGATGTGGGCGGACGGCCGGCTCACACAGGACAGCAGGTGTCATTCCTTGGATGGCGGCTTCTTGGTAGGCTTGCCCGAGGCGTTCAACAATGAGGTTCTTTATTTGGGGGTTCAAGGCCAAGACCTGCCCCGCGGGGCCCTGCATGATGGCATCTTTCATAGACTGCTCAGTGCGTTGATCCAAGGTGATCGCATAGATGACACCGTTTTCATCCGCCAGCGAGGCACAAATTTGGCGGGCCATCGTGGCGCGCACCAATTCGGAGAGCAACTGCGGATCCTTGACGGTTTTTGAGAAATCGGAAAGTTTTTCAAGAATCGTGGCGAGGTCACGGATGCTCACCCGTTCTTTCAACAGATATTGCAAAACCCGCTGTACCTCACCCAGTTCGAGTTTATCGGGCACCAGTTCTTTGACGGTTGTGGGTGCTTTCTCGCGCACCTTGTTCAGCATGATCTGAACCTCTTCTCGGCTCAAGATCTCTGCCGCGTGTGCCCGTACCACCTCGTCCAAGTGAGCAATCAACACGTTGGTGGGGTCTTGAACGATGTAACCCAGTTGACTGGCTCTCTGCGCCTCTGCGCCCGCAACCCAGACAGCCGGTTTTCCGAATGCCGGTTCGGTGGTGGGGAATCCGACCAACTCCTCTGACGTGTCGGTGCTGTTGTTTTGAATGGCGAGGAGATAGCCAATCAGCAGTTCGCCCGTGGCTACTACGTTGCCTTTCACCAAAACTTGGTAGGTATTGGGGCGCAGGTTCAAATTATCCTTGAATTGGATGCCTGGCATAATAAATCCGAGTTCCATCGCGATGTTGACCCGCATCGGAACGACACGATCCATCAGTTCGCCTCCCAGTGACGGGTCCACCAATGGGACCAAATCCAATCCCAATTCGAGCGTGAGGGGGGGGACGCCAATCATCTTCATGACGGTCTCAGGATTTTTAAGGTCTTCCTCTGGGTCGGGTTCGCCTGTCCCATCCCAACCCGCGTCTCCGCCCTCAGCCGGCAAACCGTCTGCTGAGGAAGAGGTACCCATAATTTTTGTGCGGTAAGCCATAAAGGCCGCGATGGCAACCCCCGCTGCGATGAGAAAGAAGGGCCAATGGGGGGGCAGGAAAAAACCGAACAAGAAAAGGATGGCGGACGCAATACCCATCGTCTTCCCATCCGTAAACAATTGCGTCTTCAGGTCCATCGCCAAGTTGAAGTCTGAATTGGCACGTGTGGCAACGAAACCGGCTGACAATGAGATCAACAGTGACGGAATCATGGTGACCAGCCCGTCACCCACCGTCAGCAAGGTGTAGGTTTCGGCGGCTTGTGCCATTTCCATATCTTTCATCAAGACGCCCACCAGAAAGCCGCCGATGATGTTGACCACCATGATGACGATGCCCATAATGGCGTCGCCTTTGACGAATTTATTCGCACCATCCATCGAGCCAAAGAAGTTGGCCTCGCGTTCGACGTCGCGACGCCGCCGTTTGGCTTCCGTCAGATCAATCATTCCTTGGGCCAATTCACCGTCAATCGCCATCTGTTTGGCAGGCATCGCATCCAGGGTGAAACGGGCGGCTACTTCCGCCACGCGTTTGGAGCCTTCGGTCACGACGATGAATTGCATCAAAATGAGGATGAGGAAGATCAAAATACCGACGAGATAATTGCCGCGAATCACGTATTCCGCGAAAGTGTGGATCACATAGCCCGCTTCCGCGTAAAGCAGGATACATTTAGCGGTCGCCACGTTTATGCTCAAGCGCAGCAAGGTGAGAATGAGCAGCAGCGAGGGAAATGAGGCAAAGTCGAGGGGGCGAATGATGTAAAGGGACACCACGACAGTGATTAAGGCCATCGCGAGGTTGGCGATAATGAGAACATCAAGCAACCACAACGGGATCGGTAGAATGAGGATGGCCAGAACGCACATTACGACCGCGGCAAGCGCCAAGTCGTAGAGCAGATTGGACGAATTAGCCGGAGCGCCGGCGGTGGCCATAGCAGTGTCCTTGTGTCCAGCCACTTAAATACGCGGCCGAGAATAACATAATCTGTCTACAGTGTAGGTCCCAAATGATGACAAGGCATGTGATCGATACACATGCCTTGTACCCTCGGGCGTCGGAAAGCGTTCTGTTAACCGAGCCCTTTTTCTGTAAAGAGAAGGCCAGGTAAGGGTTTTAAGTCGCTATGCGGGCACTCCGAGGCGACGCTTCAAATTGGTTGCCACCTGCCTGGCTTGAAAAGCAGGCAGGCTGGGTGAGCCCTGAAGACGATTGATCAAATCGTCTTGAGAGTCAGGCGGCATCACGGAAAGCACCATTTCTGCAAACCCAGGGTTCAATTGGGCCAGAATGCCTGCGGCCGTGCCGGGCCGTTCTTGCGAGAGTAATTCCGCGACCATCTCTGCATCCATTTGCTCCAGGAAGCTAAAAGGGCCGTCGTCTCCGGAGAAAGGAACCTCTCCGGTCATCTCTGCCGGGCCAAATGCGCCCAATGCGTTCGGGTCGAAGTTCTGAGGAATGCCGGTGTCTCCCAACGAATCGACCAAGACGTCCGTGGTGTCCTGCTTCCGGTTTGAGAGGCGGACCACCGCGAGTAACAGAAGCAACACCAAAAATCCACCCGCAATTCCCAAGATCCAGCTTAATGGAATGCCGCCTTCCTTTTTCTTCGAATTGGCGGGCTGTTTTGCTTGCTCTTGCTGTTCAAGAAGTTGCTTCAACATGTCGGTTTGGGAGGTATCAAATGCCACGGGCTGCACGACAATCTGATCCCCACGGCTTCCTACATCCGCACCCGAGGTGGCTGCGACAATTTGAACCATCGCTGGGACTCGTTCCGCGGGCAGGCCCTGTATTAGCGCCGTCACGGACAGACGTTTAATCGTTCCAACCTCCTCCTCCGTCAGCGTGTCATTCATGCTGTAAGTCCCGTGTTGGGTTGATTCGGCTGTGCGTTCGTAGGTTTTCTCTGGGGCGCCCCCAGCGATTTCGAGCGGATAGGTGTTGATTTTGGGCCCGTTCAAGGCGCTCCCTGGAGGGCCTCCCTGATTCGCGGCGCCACCGCTGCTACTCTCCCGCACCCTCTGCACATTGCTGGGCGCAGAGCGGCCCGAGCCATCTGCAGGGGGAGCAAAGAGCCTTGTTTTGGTCCGTTTTTGTGTGAAGTCTAACTCTGCTGCTACGCGCACCACACTTTTCCCGGGGCCAAATATTTTGTCGAGCAGGCTCTGCACTTTATTTTCAATGGCGGTTTCTCTTTCCCGCGTGATCATGAGTTGACGGTCCAGAGCCTTCGCAATCACACGGTCTTCGACGTCGCCCGCGTTCTCAGTCATTCCATCGGATAGCAATGATCCGGCGTCTGAAACGACCGTGACATTGTTCGTTTTGAGGCCGGGAACTGAACTCGCCACCAAGTGTTGGATTCCCTCCACCTGCTTCCGCGTGAGGCGCTTTGCCGGATCCTGCTTCACCATCACCGAGGCGGTGGTGGGTTTGCGTTGTTCGGTGAACAATTGTTCGTCCGGCATGTTCACAATGACCGAAGCACTCAAAACCCCGTCAATGCGGCGGATAATCCGCGAGAGTTCCCCGTTCAAGGCCCGGTTAAAGGCTACTTTTTTTTCGAAATCGGTGGCGACCAGCGAGCTGAGTTTTTCCCCGAAAATTTGTGAGAAGCCGAGATCCCCGTCTTTCGGGATTCCCTCCGCGGCGAGTTTGACGCGTGCCTCGTCCGCCTTCGTCCCGGGAACCTCAAGGGCGGTCCCGTTGTGGGTAATCCGGAAGGGAATGTCTGCCAACTGGAGGGCTTTGCCCGCCTCGCCGGATGTTTTTGGCTCCATGTTGCTGAAGAGCGTCACGTATCCGGGCGCAGGGCCTCCCGTAGATTCCACGCTGCCACCGCGCGGCATAAACGCCACGCCGGCCAGCACAACAATGACGGCTATCAGGCCGCCAATCAGGGCTTTGGCCTGCGCCGGAAGTTCTGCAAAGAAGTTCACCGCTGGTCTCCGCTATCCCCCCGAAGACCCCGCTGTGTGCAGGCCTGCGCCTGCTTACACTTGGGTCTGTAAGAGTTGGTTAAGGCTTGTGGCACTTTTGGACACGACAGCGGATGTGACTTGCATCATCACGTCTGCCTTGGCCACTTGAATCATCATCGTATGAATATCGACAGGTTTCCCTGTCGCAAAGTCTAATGCGATACTCTCAGCCTTTGCCTTTTCAGACTCGACGGATTGCACCGCGTTTTTTAACACCTCACCAAATGTAGGTCCCTCTGAGGCCTCTAAATTTTCCAAGCCATCGAGCGGCATCGCCCCTTCCAAGATGGGCGACACCTGGCTGGCCCGTAGGCTTGGCCGGGAAAATTCAACGTCGAACTGCTTGAAGGGATCGGCCGCACTGATGCGATGAGTGTTGATGCCTGAAATCATTTAAGAAGCCTCCAGTGCCTCTTTCCCGCGAAGGGGCGAAACCAAATGAGACGACCGACTATCTACCAATTTCGATGGCCTTGGACATCATGCTCTTCGCGCTGGTAGAAACCGTGATGTTGGCTTCATAGGTCCGAGCGGCTGTGATCATATCCACCATCTCCGTGATGACGTTGACGTTCGGCATCGAGACAAAGCCCTGCGCATCCGCGTGGGGATGGCCGGGATTATAAATGCGTGGAAATGGGGTCTGGTCTTTGACAACGCCCGTTGCCTCAACCCCTCCGGGTATTTCCTCTCCCATGACCTCTCGTTTGAGGACCTCTGCAAAGATCGGGACCTCACGGCGATACGGCTCCCCATTGGGCCCTCGGGTCGTATTGGCGTTGGCGAGATTATTGGATATTCTTTCAAGCCAAAACCGGTTGGCGGCCATTGCTGAGGCCGAGATTTCCATAACGTTCGCAAGCGTCGACATGATGTACCTCTTTTGCTTTCAGGCTTTGTTAGCGAGCCTGTGCAATGGTTCTGAGCAGTTGAAAGTCCTTCGAAATAACGGCTGCGAGCGCGTTGTACTTGTTCGCGACCATTGACATAATTTCCTTCTCCACTGCGACCGTGTTGCCATCCAGTCTTTGAGGTCCGTCCGCAGACAATGTGGTGACTGGTTGCCAGGTTAGCAGAGGATTATTATGTGATTCTGTGACAGGAGCACCATGAGCGTTGAGCAGGTCGTAACCCAAGCCTTGCGGTTGGTGAGCGGCGTCTAGTGCCTCCCGCAGCGATTCTTCGAAGTTGACTTCGCGCCGGATGTAACCCGGCGTTGCGATGTTTGCGACATTATGTGCGACTGCGGCTTGACGCGCGGCAAGTCCATCGAGAGACCGTTCGACGGCCGTCATCGTCAATGATGTGAGATGCATGAAATGGAACCCCCGTAAGCATCATGTGACACGTTATGTCTATCTCATCAAGACAGAGGCGGGCAGGTGGGCACAGTGCCGCACATCACCAACTGATGAAGTCGTCGATAGATTTTTTCTTTCCGAGTTTGTGTCGCAATTGTTCGAGCGCCCGCCGGTGAATACGACTGACCCAAGACTCTGAAAGTCCGAGTTTCTGTCCGATCTCGGAAAATGACATGTGGTGAAAGTAGTAATACCGCAGGGTCGTGCGCTCCTGTATTGGGAGTTGTTCGATCGCGAGCCGCAGTATTTGCTGCAGTTCTTCTAGCTCCATCTCATGCTGGACGGTATCCGATTTACCGAGTTGCTTGAGAAGGTTAAAGTCTTCACCGTCTTCTCCGGAACCCTGCGGTGCATCCAAGGAGAGAATGTATGAATAGGTGATTTGCGTGACCTTGCTGGTCAAGGCAACCGCGTCCGATTGAACCTCCTCGTCTTCATTGGTGCCTGGCTCCACCTCTGCGGGTTTTGGCTGCTTGTTCTGGATGGTCGGCAGTTTGGGAAGGTTGTCGAGGATGGCCCCTTTAATGTAGTACGTGGCAAATGTCTCGAATTTGACCCCGCGTTCCGGGTCAAATCGTTCCGCCGCCGCCATCAGGCCCATCACACCGTCAGACACCAGATCCTCAACTTCATAATGCCGTGGCAGTTTGGTCGAGATCCGCCGGGCGATGGAGCGTACCATGGGCAGGTATTTCTTCAGTTGCTCGTCATCGAATCCGGCTTGCCCCCGGGGCTTTGCTTGGACGTCGGTGGGTTTTTTTGTGGTCACTGGACAGCCCCTTTTTGTGTCGGGTCTTGCCCATCTTGGCGCAACAATTGATGCAGCATCGCCTCACGAAGCGTGTTGCCGCTGGCCGTTGTGTAGGCTTGAGCAAGTTCCTGGTCCATCAGGTGCATCAGCACGTTCGTATCGCCCCCCCCGAAAATACCCCCTTCGTCCTCGCCCGCGGCTGATTCCCTCATTTCTCGAAACATCTGAGAAAAAAGGATGCTTGCGAAGTCGTCAACAGCCTTTTTGAGTTGTTCTTCCCGCGCGGCACTCGAAGGCTTTTGGAAGCCTTCAACAGGCATCGGTAAGAAGGTGGGGGCGACGATCGGTTGCATAGAGGCTCCTTGATACCTTTTTACCCTACATGATCTCCAAGTGCGCATTCAAGGCACCGGCTGCTTTGATGCTTTGCACGATGGAGATCAACTCGCGGGGCTTTACCCCCAGGGCATTCAGGGCCTTGACCAGTTGTCCAAGAGTAGTTCCACTTTCCATAGTAACCGCTTTTGCAGGTTGTTCCATGACGTTTATTCTGGAATTTTGCGTGACCACGGTTTGCCCTTGGCTGAAGGGCGCGGGTTGCGACACCGAGGTTTGGGTCTCCACCTTCACAATCAGGGCCCCGTGTGAGATGGCGACAGGGTCAATCCGCGTGTTGGCCCCCATCAAGACCGTTCCACTGCGTTCTTCGATGATGACTTTAGCCACGTGGTCCGGTTTTAGGGTGAGTTGCTCGATTCTTGCGATCAGTTCCGGAACGCGATCGCGATAAACGTTGGTTACATAGCATCGCACCGTGCCCGCATCGCTGGCTTGGGCAACCGCCAAGGCACTTTTGTTGATGGCCTCTGCCATGCGGGCTGCGGTGGCGTAGTCCGGATTCACCAGGTTAATGTGCATAAATCCGGTGTTGTCAACGACCGTGACGGGAACCTCGCGTTCCACCAGACCCCCGTTGGGCACTCGCCCCACGACGACGTTGTTCTTCGTAGTTTGAGAGGCAGAAGCCGTCGAAACGAATCCACCCGTTGAGATGGGGCCTTGCGCCAGTACGTAAGTTCGACCGTCGGTGGCACGCAAAGGAGTTTGCAGCAACACGCCGTTGGTAATCGCACGCGCGTCCCCGATGCTTGCAACCGTTACATCCACACTCTGGCCAGGTTTGAGAAAAGGTGGCAGCGTAGCTGTAACGGTAACCAAGGCCGCATTGCGCGTTTGAAGCGAATTGCGCAGTTCATTCGGGGGAATGTTGTTGAGTCTTTGAATGACGTTCTCGAGCGCTTGGTTCGTGATCCGAACCTGTTGGCTGTCGCCGGTGCCCTGCAGGCCCACAACCAGCCCGAGGCCCGCCACTTGGTTGGGACGGGCGCCTTGGAAGGCCGCGATATCCTTGACTCTGACCTCAGCGCCTTGGGTTAAAATTTGCGCTTGGCTCACGGGCGTCAGCGCCAAAGTGAGCATTAAGGTGACTGTCAGAAGTTGTAACGCGCGCATAGTTGGAACTCTCTGCCAGAGGATAGGGACGATCTACCACAACCAGTTGAATAGGCGAGTGAGAAGACCTGGTGTAGCTTTTGCGGTGGCGGGGCCGGAACCTTTGACATCGATATTGGCATCGGCCACCCGGCTCGAATCAATTCGGTTGTCGGGCGAAATGTCCAAGGGGCGTACTATTCCCCGTATGGTAATATTCGTCTCTTCATCGTTGACGCGGAGGAGTTTCGAACCCACAATGCGCAACGTCCCGTTCGGTAAGACCTCTTCTATCCGCGCAGTGACATCCATTTGTAAGCGCCCGTTCCGACTCGTCAGACCTTCCCCTTGGAAGTCATCCCTGCCGCGGATATCGGTGGCGTTCTGAAGCAATCCCGGAATAAGGCCTCCAAAATCGAAGTCGGTTCGAATTCGCCCGTCTTTTCTGCGGTTGGTCAGGGCGCTTGATTCGGCGATGGTTCGCTCGGTCACCACCACCGTAATCAGGTTTCCCACTCCCAGGTATGGTCGGGCGAAACCCGTCAGATTCTCGTTCGGGCCCTCGGTAAAAAGGGAATCTGCCCACACCGGTGAGGAAGAAAGGACCAGTGTGGCAGCGGCCAACCCAACGGCAATTTTACGCACGAGAGTTACTCCTCTAGTCGTAGTTCGACCTTGTTAGGCCCTGTGACGCGCGCCATAAATTCGTGCTTACTTTCTAAATTGACAATCTTTACCAGTTGTCCGATGCCCCCTGCGGAACGGGCCTGTCCCCTGCTGATAACGGTTAAACCCCCCGCTTTGACGGTGACAGAGACGTCCTCGCCCATTTTGATTAAATTGGGGACCTTAAACATTCTCGCTGTCAGCAGGGTCCCTGGGTAGATATCCTGAGTGCACTCGTTCCCGATGACCTGCGCCAATTCCGTCAAGGGGGATTGATTGGGGTGATTCAGCGCGCGACGGCTCCATTCGAAGTCTTCCGCTTGCGGAATGCTGCCGCGGGCAATTCTTCTTCTGCTCACCAGGACGTTGCGCATCACTTGAATGTTCAGTCGAGGGAAAATCGTCCGAAACTTTTGACCGTTGACCAGCACTTGCACTGGAACGCTTGCAGTGCCTCCCAAGGAAGCATTTTCACTCACCCTGATGGACACTTTACCTGCAGGCAGAGCCGGAACGAGGTTATTCAATGACATATCTCGCCAGGCCACATCGATGTCGCCCTTCGATATCTGCAAGCGTTTCATCGCTTCGTGACGAACCGCTTCGATGACGTCACTTTCACGCAATTGCGGAGCGGCATGTGCCGCCGGCGCTGCCGCGAGAAACAAGGTTGTCAATAACAGTCTTAACATAGTGCTGTCCCAACTTAACAAGCTGGAGTTCTGGGCGTCGGTGAGGCCCGTTACGCTCAGTGCCTCGCGGCGGGCGAAAAGTGGGTGAAAGTGATGGTAAAACAGAACACTTCCTGTAACACCATCGGCATAGCAGGAAGTGGGCTTGACCAAAAAAGCGAGAGAAACCGCGCAGCGGGTGGTCTGCGAAGCGCTCAGGGAGATTACCGGAACAACTGGTTCGCCGTGTCCATCATTTTGTCGGAAACTTGGATGGCCTTTGAGGCGGTGTCGTAGGACTTCTGTGTGGCAATCATCGTGACCATTTCAGTCACAATGTCCACATTCGAAGTTTCCAGCATGCCCTGTTTGATAAGTCCACGCCCCTCAAGGGCGGGACGACCGACGGTGGGTTCTCCCGAAGCCGGCGTTTGCTTCAGCAAATTGTTACCAATGGCTGATAATCCGGCAGGATTTGGAAAGCGAGCAATTTGAAGAACGCCAACCTCTTCTTGTTGCGGACTGAGGGGGCGACGAACCAACACGAGGCCATCTTCTCTGATATGAATGTCGGTGGCATCAATGGGAATCTGCAATTCAGGAGAGAGCACAAGGCCTGTTGACGTGACAATGCGTCGGTTTTGGTCCAACTTGAACGAACCGTCTCGCGTGAAGGCCAACGTTCCATCGCGTTCTTGCACGATAAAGAAATCATTGACGAGGCCGATGGCGTTGCTCGAGTTGTCGATGGCGAGGTGAAGGGGGTTGTTCGAAACTTGAAACGACCCGTGGGAATACAGTTTGGTCGACGCAATTGGTCGAACACCGCGCCCTACCTGATAGCCGGCATACTCCAGTCCTGGTTGGTTGAGGGTCTGATAAACCAGGTCTTGAAAGTCGACCATGGACTTCTTAAAGCCAGTGGTATTCACGTTCGCCAAGTTGTTGGCGATGGTGTCGATACGCATTTGCTGTGCTTGCATACCCGTTGCCGCAGTCCAGATGCCGTGAATCATCGCGGTGTTCCTCTTGAAGTTTGGCGCAGGGCGTCTATACCGAGCGACCCAAGTCGTTGACGGTTTTGTTCAGAAGGTTGTCCTGAATGGTAATCGCCTTCTGGTCAAAGCTAAATGAACGGTTCAGCGCAATCATGTTCACCATTTCACTGATAACGTTCACATTGGAGTTTTCTAGAAATCCTTGTTCCATGGAGTAACCGCCTTGGGCTGCCGGGACAGTGGCGAGGCTCACAGGGAAATTGACGGACGAGACATTGGCGGGGCCCACAACCTTGATTTGCGCCACTTGATTATTTCCAGACATTACGCCGCCGTCAGGTCGAATCCGCAGTGTTTCTGTGGCGATGGCACCCAGCCTGATAAATTGGTTGTCGGCACCCAGGACGCGGGCGCCGTCTTGGGCGGCGAGGTAGCCCTCGGCATCTAGGCGAAAATCTCCATTGCGGGTCACTTTCACTGTTCCGTTGGTGTCCTGTGTTTGAAAGTATCCATCGCCGGATATCGCAAGATTTAATGGGTTATTGGTGCGTACCAGCGAACCTTGATTTTCCCACCGGGCTTGCCCTGCATTGTAGACCCCCAAGCCCACCCGGTTTGCATCGGTGGGCCTGCTAAATTGCGTCACAAGGTCGCCGAACGTTTCCGGCAACAGTTGCGTGCGCTTGTAGCCAGGCGTATTCACATTCGCCATGTTGGCAGCCACTTCAGTCAATTGCTGCATCTGGAAATTCATGCCGCTCGCTGCGATGTAAATACCTTTTAGCACGTCAGGTTACCTGTTTCAGAGTGAGGGGGATTATGGGCGTTTGTTGCCTGAGGTGGGTTGGTCCAGAGCAAAAATGAAACCAATCACCTCGTCGACTGCATCAGCCAGGATTGGTGGAATAAGGCCGTCGGCCTCAATGGAAAGCTGTGGAGAGCGTTTGGGGTTGGTATGGGCTTGGGGAACGATGAAATTGAATTCACCCGGTGGGCTGTTGGGATCGAGTCGGATGGGAAATCCGGCCTCTTGAGAGGCGAGGGAGGGTTCGGTGTCACTCTGCGATGGCAGCGCCCTCAAGTGACCGGCACGTTCGCCCGGCGTTCGGGGGTGACGGGGGCGGCGCCGTTTATCATCGGGAGGGGATGGTGGCACGGCTAAAGCACTCCCTGCACGCGCGAGAGACGCTTGATGTCACGTCGTTTCGGCAACAGTGTGCTAATGGAACGCGATGCCCCGAGTGCCTGACACGCGAGAATATCGACTTGATAGTTGCGCTGACTCAACCGGCTTCGAAGCCCTGCCAGGCGTGGATCCAGTCTTTTCTTTATCTTGTCGTCTTGAACATCAAATCGGACAGAAAGATGCTCTCGCATGGACGTCATGTCGACAACCATCCGTCCTTGGGAGAGCGTTTCAACGGCCAGGGTGATACGGGTAAATGGTTGGGTATTTTCGCTGCCGCCGCCCTCTTCTTGAATGAAAATCTCAGCGGGGAGGGGTTGATGTTGGCGCCAAATGAAAAAAGGCAGATAGAAATTGTTCGCGCCCGGGGGAGTGAGGAGGCGATGGGCTTCCAAAAGGTCGCCAAGACGCCCTAACTCTGTGGCTGTATCAGGGGAAAGGCGTTTGGAATCGACGCGTGTGAAGTCCTCTCTGAGGCCTCCGAGTAATTTTTGGAAGTCTTTCAGTTGTCCGAGTAGATTTTTGTCGAGATGGCCCAGTTGCCAAATGCTGTTCAGTTTTTGGCCGATGCCGGCCAGTTGAGGGTTGCTTTCTCCCTTCACTGCCATCGTGAGGCGGGCCAATAAATGGCTCAGGGGGCCACCGCTCAGTAATTGCCCCATCGCTTGCATGTTGCCGGCGTTCACCGCGAGCCCCTTGCTCATCAACGCCACAATGGCCTCAAGCTTGGTTGTGTCGCCTTCCCCAATTTGGCTCCAAATTTGCGAAACCTCGTTGATCCGTTCGGGGTCCAGGCCTTCTCCATAACGCAACAGTTGTTGGGCGATTCTTAAATTTCCGAGTGTTGGTGAAAGGCCCATGCCCGCCAGCCGGGCCATAATCGAAGCATCCGTGTGGAATCCAAAATAGCGCGGGGTCGTTTTGCCCCTCGAAGCCCCCGTGAGGTCTTCGCTGCCCGATGCTTTGCCCGCCCCGCCCGCGTTTCCTGTTCCGGACAGCCCCAAGCCTCCCGGTGCGGTGGGATGTCGGCCGCCGGAAGGGTGAGTGCCGGAGAGTGGTGGGTTGCCCGGTATCTCAGGCATGGACGAACCTCAGAGTAATCAGCGCTCTCCGTCTCGTACCCCCGGAGGTCAGGCCGGAAAACGCAGGACCACTCCAGATTATGTTACTTCGCGAGGCCTGTGTCTATGATCAGGCTCACCAGCGTTTCCAGAACTGCCAACGCGGTGCGGCCTCCGGCCGGTTTCCGTGAAGTTCACGCAATTCCGCTTTCAGGGACTCAACTTGCGCAAGGTCTGATGCTTCGTCGTCGTGATTCAACTCATCTTCGACGGGGGGCGTTTCCCACTCGTCGTCTTGAGGCGGTTCAGGTGCTTCGTGACCGAGGCGGGTCTCAATCGCAGTACACGAGTCTTCAATCAACTCCAGAGATTTGATGAGCGCGAGCAAATCTGCGTCTTGGGTCGAAAAACACAATTGGCCTTGACCGTCGAAACGACGTTCCCAGTTGAAGTCACTTAACCACGCCCGCACCGTTTGTTCGGAAACGCCCAACTCAACAGACAGGTCGCTGACTGAGAGCAGGGGGGAGTCTAGGTCTTTGGGGATGATGACGTGCGATTTCATTTCAGGTGAACAGGCAACAACGCGACGGAACTTGGTGTCCGATCTATCGACGGCTCTAACCATCAACTGTAGCCTTGAATGCGTTATGTTCACTTGATTTGGGGTGTTTTATTCAGGTCGCCAGAACCATCGATCCGACACAGTTGCCGCAAAGCTTGTCCCGTCCTTCCCATGGAGCATCAGTTGTTGGTCGGGATGGGCAAAAGACCGTTTGATGACAGCCAGTACCCAATAACCCGATGGGGCGTCCGGATCAGCGCTCACACTGCTGACTCTTCCGATGTTTTGGCTCTGATCTGATGGTTGATCTGTCCAAATTTCATCGCCGACGTGGGGCGCCGCGGACGTCGTCAAATCCAAAGCAACCAGGCTTCGCTGCACCTTGTCGTAATTCTTCAGCCTGGCAACGACCTCTTGGCCGATGTAGCAACCTTTGTTGCCGCTGATGGCTTTGTCCAGTCGGACCTCCCACGGATTGGTGCGTGGGTTAATCTCTTGTTCGGGGGCTGGAATTCCAAGAGAAATTCTCGCATTTTCGATCTCATGGACCGTTGCCTCACGCCAGCCGGCGTCGGTCAATTGCCGCAGGGTTTTTGATGCAAGTTCGGGCGCGACACGCAGGATGCGCGCGCGGGGCCCGAATCCCGGCACTTGCCACCCGTTGCCGAGACTGTTGTTCGGATCAGTGGCTTGCAAACGGGTGAGATCCTCGGCACAGCGATCGCTGAGAACCATCCACAAAGGTTCGTCTGGATGCCACTCCTCAACGGTGACATCTTCGGTGATGATATAGCGTTCGAGCCACGATTTGAGGGTACTGGTTTCACTGGTGTGAGTGACCAAAATGTGTTCTTGGGGGCCACTGTCGACAACCACCCACCCCAAGAGCAGGCCTTTTTGGTCAACGAACGTCGTTTCTCGCGTTGCTTTTTCCGGCCCGGCAAGGAAATCGGCGGTGCTCGTGTTATGTAACAGGGCTCGGGCGTCTTTTCCTGTAAGGCGCAACAAGCGATAGGGGGCCTGAACAGAGAAAATTGAGTGATTCATAGGAGATCCAACATTGGCGCTGCTTTAAGGCAGCGAGGAATGGGGACGATGTGTATATGAAAGCGGATGCCCCCACATTATAGGGGGCAAAAGCCTGCCGTTACGAGGGCCGGGGGGGCAATCAAAATGCATCATATTTACCTTGATCACCAGGCGACAACACCGCTTGACCCAATGGTTCTGGATGCCATGATGCCCTATCTTACGGAGCGTTTTGGCAATGCGGGCAGTCGGGCCCATCGCTTTGGGTGGGAGGCTGAAGAAGCCGTTGAAACCGCCCGTGGGGAGGTGGCTCGCGCGATTCACGCGATGGACCGTGAAATCGTTTTTACCTCGGGGGCGACGGAGTCGATCAATCTGGCACTTCGGGGCGTATGCGAGGCCTTGCAGGAAGAGGGGAGACACGTGATCACATCGGTGACTGAGCACCCTGCGACGTTGGCAACGCTGGGTCATCTGTCCCAGCAGGGATGGCATATCACATATTTGCCGGTGGATCGTGAGGGCTTGGTGTCTGCCGCCCAGGTAGAGGCTGCCATGAGTACTCAAACGGTCTTGGTCACTTTGTTACACGGAAACAACGAGGTGGGTACCCTGCAACCGATTTCGGAAATTGGGCGATTGACCAGACGGCAGGGCATTTATTTTCACGTGGATGCTGCGCAAGCGTTGGGCCGTGTGGCCCTGGATGTGCAGGAGATGTGTATCGATTTGCTCTCGATGTCTGCGCACAAGGTATATGGCCCAAAAGGTGTCGGGGCCCTGTTTGTGAGACGGCGTGACCCTCGGGTCCGCCTCAGCGCGCAGATGCACGGAGGGGGGCAGGAACGAGGCCTACGTTCAGGGACCTTGAATGTACCGGGTATTGTCGGTTTTGGTCGTGCCGCCGCCCTTGCCTCTGAGCGATTACCGCTGGAAGCCGCGCGCTTGTCTGATTTGCGTGATCGCTTTGTCATGATGCTGCAAGAGGCGTTGCCGGCCGTTCATTTGCTGGGGCACCCCAAATTGCGGCTTCCAGGACACGCGATGTTGTGTTTTGATGGGATAAGGGCCGATGACCTGCTGCTCAATCTGAGGGGAGTGGCAGCTTCTACGGGGTCGGCATGTGCGTCGGCCACTCAATCGCCGTCTCACGTCCTGAGGGCCTTGGGGTTGAATGATGAGCAGGCCGCTGGCTGCGTCAGGTTTGGCTTCGGCCGTTTTAATCACGAAGACGATATTTCTGAAGCGGTCAATCGGATTGTGCCAGTTGTCCAGTCATTGCGTGCTGTTTCTCCCCGTTGGGAACTTCAGAACCCTCCGCCGGGGTTGGCCTCTCGCGGATAGGGGGCTTGGCCGGCGCTGTGTTACGGGTTAACATAGACTTGTGGTAAGGAGGCTCCAATGATGTGGCCCTCATACGCCCCCGCGTTTTGCGATGGTGAACATCCTCATTACGGACTTTGAGCTGCGCCCCCTTTTCTTCTTTGAGCCTCTGCGTGGGGCCTCGTGACGAGAAAGGAGCGTCTTTTTATGCTGTCCACCCCCTCTGAAAATTCTGTCGGCGCCGCCTCTGGCGATGAAGAAATCATACATAAACGTCCGCCCGCGGAGCCCTCTGCTTTTGTCCATCGTCATCTGCGCCAAGGAGAATTCTGGCGAGCCATTCCCGCGTATCAGGAGGTGGACGAGGATTCGTTTCTTGATCATATTTGGCAGGGCAAAAACTCCATCACCACTGTCGACAAGTTGATTGAAACAATTCGTGGGCTGGTGACCCAGGAGTTTATTGATGATGCCCGAGCGGGCTTTGCGCGCGCGCCGATGGCAGTTCGTGTTTCGCCGTATATGTTGGCAGGCATTGATTGGACTGACCCATACAACGATCCGATCCGCACGCAGTTTTTGCCATTGGGCTCGCGCATCCGCCCCGACCATCCCATGCTGACCCTTGATTCCCTGCACGAACAGGACGATGCGCCTGTGCCCGGTTTGACGCATCGCTATCCCGATAAAGCACTTTTCTTGGCGTTGGATGTTTGTCCGGTCTACTGTCGTTTTTGCACGCGTTCGTATGCCGTCGGTGGTGATACGGAGGAGGTGGAGAAGGTTTCTCTGAATGCCAGCCCGAAACGCTGGCAGCGCGTCTTTCAGTACATCAGTGAACGCCCTGAGTTGGAAGATATCGTCATTTCAGGGGGGGATATGTACCAGTTGGCCGCGCCGCATCTAAAAACGATCGGTGAGACCCTGCTGAACATTCCGCATGTCCGCCGTATGCGCTTTGCGACCAAGGGGCCTGCTGTGATGCCTATGAAGATACTGACGGATCACGCGTGGTTCGATGCGCTTTCCCACGTGGTAGAGATGGGGCGCAAGATGGGCAAAGAAGTGGTACTGCATACCCATTACAATCATCCCAACGAGATCACCTGGATCACCGAAAAAGCGATGGCGCGCTGCTTTGAACGGGGTATCTTCGTGCGAAATCAATCAGTGCTGCAGCGCGGGGTGAATGACGACCCGGAAACGATGCGTATCTTGGTGAAGCGTCTAGGATACGTAAATGTTCACGCTTACTATGTTTATTTGCACGACCTGGTGAAGGGGGTCGAAGATCTTCGGACCACCTTGCAGACGGCACTGAACATTGAGAAATATGTGCGGGGCTCTACGGCGGGTTTTAATACTCCCACGTTTGTTTGCGACGCACCGGGAGGCGGCGGTAAGCGAGACGTGCACAGCTACGAATACTATGATCGGGAGAATGGAATATCCGTCTACACCGCCCCGAGCGTGAAGCCCGGTCAGACATTCATCTACTATGACCCCGTTGATCAGTTGAGCCCCGTCGCCCAAGCGCGTTGGCGAGACAAAACCATTTACGAAGATATGATTGCTGATGCGGTGCGACGGGCGAAAGAGAACATCTAGCCTCGTTAAGCCAGTTCTCGGCGGCCCTCAAGCGCCCGTACGAGGGTCATCTCATCAGCGAATTCGAGATCACCTCCCATAGGGAGCCCAAAGGCAATCCGGGTCACTTTGATGCCCGCGGGCTTGAGGAGGCGGGCCAGATAGAGGCTTGTCGCCTCTCCCTCGACGGAGGGGTTAATCGCGAGAATAACTTCTTCGACATTCCCGCCCGATTCATGGTCGCTGTGCAAGCGCGCGAGCAATTCTCGGACTTTAATTTGCTCGGGGCCAATCCCGTCGAGTGGAGAGAGCAGGCCCCCAAGCACATGGTACAGACCTTTGTATTCGCGCGTGCGTTCTAAAGCGACCAGATCGCGCGGTTCGGCGACAACGCACAGCAGGGTTCGTTGTCGCGTCGGGTTGAGGCAGAGTTCACAGGGGTCTTCGGCACTGAGGTTCTGGCAGTGTGAGCAAAATCGAACTTGCTGTTTGGCTTCTAAAAGCGTATTGGCAAGATGGGTGATGGCCGCTTCCGGCTGCTTGATAAGGTGGAACGCGAGGCGCTGAGACGACTTCGGGCCAATGCCGGGCAGTTTTTCAAGTTCTTCAATCAGTCGAGCGAGCGGCCGTGTGTAAAGCATGGATCTTTTCAGAACTTCAGGCCAGGCAGGTTCATTCCACCCGTAACGGAGCCCATTTGGCTCTGCGCCAGACTGTCTACCTTGCTTTTCGCGTCTTTCAACGCGGCAAGGACCAAGTCTTCCAATGTTTCAACGTCCTCAGGATCCACCGCTTCCGGTTTAATGCGTACGCCAGTGACTTCCATCGAACCCGTCATGGTAATGGTGACCGCCCCACCGCCAGCGGACCCCTCGAGTTCTTGGCTGCTGAGGTCTTCTTGCATCTTTTGCATGGCCTCTTGCATCTTTTGGGCCTGTTTCATCAGTTTACCCATGTCCATGCCACCAAATCCGCCGGGACCCCGCATCGCTTATCTCCTCTGAAATAAGGGCCTTGGGCGATCGCCACAAGGCCATTAAAAGCCTCAGAATTTCCGCAACCATTGTTCGCGGAAGCCACGGCTTATTATAGCACCGGGGAGGCCCCGTGGCCGGTGTTACAATATCATTGGCGCACACGGAACCCTTGGGCGTGGATTTTCGTCCCGTGAGCAGGAGTAAAAAATTAGGCGTGGATGACCTACAGCAACGGGATGTTTGGGTTCGAGAGGCGCGGGCTGGCGGGCGTCACGCTTTCGAGCGCTTGGTCGCGCCTTATTTGCCTCGATTGTTTCGCTTGGCTTATCAGTTGACGCGGGACCCTGACGATGCCCAAGACATTCTTCAGGACAGCGTGATTAAGGCGTTTCGCGCATTCTCGGGCTTTCGTCAGGAAGCCGATTTATACACCTGGTTGGCGCGTATTGTGCGCAACACAACGCTTGATGAATACAAGCGGGCGGTGAGGCGATATGAATCAACGCACGAGGTCATTCCCGAGCAATTGGTCCATACCACGGAACCGAAGGCTGAGCAGCAAGAGTTGCAGACCCTGATGCGCGGTTTGATTGATGACTTATCCGACAAATTGCGCGAGCCTCTCGTGTTGTATGACCTTGAGGGTTACTCGTATGAGGAGGTCGCCGCGATCCTAGAGTTGAATCTGGGCACCGTCAAATCGCGCTTAAATCGTGCGCGTCTGGCCCTGCGTGAGCGCATTGTGGATAGCCCTCGGGTGCTTGAAGGGTATCTGCCGTCTGCGTTCGCGGGAGCCAGCGAGAGGAGTTGAACCGTGAGGTGTTCTGAGGCGGAAGTCCTTTTTAGCGATTGGCAGGATGGTCTTCTCGGTGAGGACGAGGCGAAACAGCTTGAGAGGCATCTTCGAGAGTGTGTAAGTTGCTGCGAACGGGAGGAGGGGCTGCGCGCCTTGGCTGTTTGCTTGCGTCAGCTCCCGGCCGTCGAACCACCGGTGGGCTTAGAAGCTCGGATTTTTTCTGCCTTGGCTGCTTCGGAAAGCGATGAGGTTCGCGTGCCTTCGCCCAAACGAGCGTCTGGTTTCGTATTAGAGTGCAACGAGGCGCAAGATGCCTTTACGGGTGCCCTTGAAGAGACACTTGTAACGGAGGATCGTTTGGCCTTTGAGCACCACCTTGCTTCCTGTGACGCCTGTAGAAAAGCCTTTGCGCAATTCGTGTCCGTGGTGCAACTGCTTGCGAAGGTGACCCCCGTCCCCGTGCCGGAGGACTTGGCCGAGAGAATCTTGAATGGGCTGCGCCAAGTGTCACGCCCGGTAGGGGGCCGGGCCTCCCGTACAACCCCGGCGCGGGCGGTGAAACCGCGCTGGAATCATTTCTTGTCTGGACTCGTGGGAGCGGCTGCGACGGCCGCTGCTGTCTTTGTGTGGAGTTATCTCCCGGGGGTTGGGGTGCCCAAATTAGAAGCCCGCGCGGTTCCTGTTTCGCAGGATGTGGCGGTACACATTCAGTTTGAGGCGGACGAACGCCTCGATGGCGTCGTATTTCAGGTGGATCTCCCCGAGGGCTTGAAGTTTATTGATGACTCATCCTCGCCGTTATTGGCTCAGTCGGTGAGTTGGCGCGGAGCTCTTGAAAAAGGCAAAACGGTGGTGCCTATCGTGGTTCGGGGCACGCGACCCGGCAACTATACCATTGAAGCGGTTGTTCGCAAGGGTCCCCTGATTCGCAGAACGACCGTCGTTCTGCCGGTGGAGGGCTGATGCGCATCGCTGTGTGTCTGTGGTTGGCGGCATGGGGCGTGGGTTTTTGGGTGCCCCCGACGTGGGCCGAGAGCCGACCCTCCCCGGGGCCTACGTCCCTCGGAATTAGCGGCGTGACGGTGGACGTGTTGCCGTTGCAGGCGCCCCCGGGGTTGGTCCTGCCCGCGCCTGCTGCCGAGCGCATTGAAATGCCACCCCATCTTCGCTCCTTTCGGGTTGCCCCGCGCGGAGGCGTTGTTCGCCCTTTGCCCTCACCGTCGACCTCGGCGAAGAGGTTGGTGCCGTGATTCCACTCGACCTGGAGGCGACGGTTCGTCACGACATTCGGTTGCCTGTTTCGCCCGGCGAAGCCTTTGAATACTTTTCAGGCAATGATGATCTGTTGCGAGAGTTTTTAGGGGCCGAACGCGTCGAGTCTTTGGGCCAGGGTTGCTTTCGTGTGCGCCTCAATCCGCATGGGGCTTTTGGTTGGAGGATACAGCCCTGTTTTGATGTGAAGTTTGTTGATTATCCGCCTGATCGCATCGAAATGAGGTCGCTGGAGGCCTCGTTGATGTCGGGGTCAGCGAACACCACCCGCTTTGATGCGGGGTTTTGCGGAACGGCTCATTTTCGCCAGGACCCCAGGGGGTGCTGCGTATCTTGTGAGGCCTCGATGCAGGTGACCATTGGTATACCCGACTGGGTCCGTATGCTGATGCCCCCGGGGGCGCTGGCGCAATTTGGAAACGGAATGATTCGAGCAGCCATGCAAGGCTTGGCCGCTCGTTTAGGTCCTTTACTCGAACGGGGAATCGCTGCGAGTTTACCGGGAAAGGCGCCGCGATCAGAGATCGGTTAGAGGGGCACTTCCCAGGCACGCACCCATCCATCCGCACTCACCGATAGGAGGGCACTTCCCAGGCACGCACCAATCCGTCTGCACTTACCGAGTACAGTAAACGACCACTGGGGTCAAAAGCCACATCGTGTACGGTCGTCGGGTGCTTGAACCTGGCGACCGCAGTGCCTTTCTCATCCCAGATAATCACCCGGCCGTCACGCCCCGCGCTGGCGAGCAAATTTTCTGTCGGGTGGAAAGTCACGGCCAACACCGCCGCGTCGTGAGGTCGGTTCAGCGTGTCGATCAGGTTGCCCGAATTAACGTCCCATCTTTTAATGGAGCCATCCGCCGAACAGGTGGCGATTTGCTGACTGTCTTGGCGCACGGCAACCCCCGTGACGACGTCTCTGTGACCACTCAATTGCCACAGGATACTTCCATCTTGCCAGTTCCAAACGATGGCAGTTCTGTCATCGCTCGAACTCACCAGGAATCGACCATTGGGTGAAAAAGCCACATCGGTTGCTGCGGCCTCGTGGCCCCTCAGGGTTGTTTGAACGGCCCCACTCCGTGCATTCCAAATTTTTACGGACCCTCCACTACCTTGCCCTGAGGCGCTCGCAAGTAGCTCGGAGTCACTGGGATGGAAGGCCACTCCGTTCACCTGCCATCGCTCCTGGCTTCCGATGGCTTGGCCCAAGGTCACGTCATTGCGAGGGTCACCCACAGGATGAACCGTTATTTTTCCGGGGTAGGCTGAGGTTCCACCATTGCCACCCGTCGCCACATAGCGGCCATCGGCGCTCACGTCAACGCAAAAAGCAAGGCTGGTTTCTCGGTGGCCATCGTAGCGCTGGGTCAGGCGACCTGACGTCCACTGAAAGACTTCTCCCGCGGCCCCAGCACTGTAAACGACGTCGGCGTTTCCTCTGGCGGCCACGGAAAAGACGGTCCCGCTGTGCGCTTTGTACGTAGCCCGCGGCGTGATTATCTCGAAATCCGCTGGGAGGATCGTAGCAATGGGCGCCAGCGTTGCACGTACAAGTGGAGTCGGGGTTGGAGATGGCGTGGCAATCGGCTGAATGACTCTGATGGGGGTTGTGGATGGCACAGGGGTCGCCGTTGGCCGGGCCCGAATCTCCGTTTCCTCCGCTGTGTTTTCGACGGGCGGAAGGGCCTCTGAATCCGTTTTTTGTGTTTCATTTGGTTCCGCTTCCGCCGTGTTCGGGCGGGGGCTTTCAGCCACGGAGGAAGGGGTTTGCGCGGCGATTACTTCGGCGATTACCTCCGCGGGCGGTGGCGTTTCGGGTTCACCCAAGGCACTTAAAGCGATGGAACCAAGATTGACTAGCGCCTTCGCCTCTTCGACGCTGTTAGGAGGGGCTACTTCTCTATTCTCTCGCTTGAGGGCGTGGTCAGGGTGGAAGACAACCACCGTGTAAGAGCCTGCCAACACGTTCGCCAGGCTAAATTGACCTTGGTCGTCGGAGATGACTGACAGACTGACAGGTCCTGTTAATGAGACAGCGGCCCCACTCAGCGGCTGGCCGTCGGCGCCGGTGACAGTTCCTGCGGCGCGGAGGGGAAGTTCGCTCAATTTCGCGGGTTTGAGGTCGAAACTGAGGTCCGATGTTTTCCCTGCCCTGACTTCGACGGTTTGTGTCAACGGCGCATAGCCTGGAAAAGCAGCGGTGAGCTTGTAGGTGCCGGCTGCTAGGTTTGCAAAAGCGAATGCACCGTCATCTTTGGCCTTGGCGATGTTGGTGGTTCCGGCGATAAAGATGTCTGCTCCGAGCAAGTCTTCGCGCTTGCCTTCCAGGGCAACCGTTCCAATGACGCTGCCCGTTTGCCTCAGGACCATACTGGCCAGATCTGTGGTTTGTTCGGGTGCGCTGAGGTCGACACGATTGCGAACTTTCATCAGGGTTGATTCAACCTGTTTTTCGGCAATCACGTGGTGTTCCCCAACAGGAACGCCGATTAACTCAAAACGACCCTCAGCATCCGACTTTGTTCGAAAATTTGGCAAGCCCTCAAGATACACCTCCGCCCCGTCAATCACACCCGGCGTTTGGGCCAATGAGTAATCGATGCCATCGAATACCACCTTCCCACGGATGGTAGCTCCGAAGCGTTGTCCTCCCCCGTCATTCTGCACGGTCCCCGGGTCCACTGCCGGGGCCGGCGCGGGACAGCCTGCCAAGGCAGCAATCAACAGCAGTGCCGCCAGACGACCCAGGTTTCTCGGACGCGCGAAAGAGGGTGTGTGTGGGGTAGGCAAGGGGAAGATCCTCATCTTGGAGAGGGGCAACGATCGGAAATCAGCGGGCTTTTCATGCGGGTGAAGATGAAAATTCTTCGGAAGACGCCAAATGGCAACGGCTAACTGCCGACGCCATTTGGCGATGGGTCCTAGATCTCGGGCGCTAACAAATCGAGACTGACTTGGCGTTGCGCCTTGAGTCCTGCCGCTTTCACGATGGTACGAACGGCATTGATGGTGCGCCCCTTGCGCCCTATGACGCGTGGGACATCCGCCTCATCCACCGTGACGGTGAGCGTCGTGCGAGAACCCTCCTCGCTGACCTCGATTCCCACCGCTTCCGGATTGGCGGCGATGGCTTTGAGCAGAACCGCCGCGACGTTTTGAACAGGATCCATATTCGACTACTGCTTGGGCGTGGCAGCGGGCAACACCTCTGCCTTACGAAGCAGCGAACGGGTGGTTTCGGTCGGTTGCGCACCGTTACTCAACCACTTCTTCGCTTTCTCTGCATCAATGCGAAGTTCCACCGGGTTTGCCTGGGGATCGTAAAAACCAATTTCATCGATGACGGCGCCATCGCGGCGGGTGCGGCTGTCTTGAACAACCACGCGATACTTGGGCCGTTTTGTTGCGCCAATCCGCTTCAGTCGGATTTTAACCATGATGTGATTTCTCCTAATGTAGACAAGGGTAAGCTGCGAGGACACCAGGGGGCGAGTGAGGCCCCTATTTAAATTTGAAAGGGAAGCCACCACCTGGCTTCGGTAGGTCGAATGGCAAGCCTGGGATTCCAGCCCCAGCTGAACCAGTCATACCAGGCATACCGGGAAATTGTCCCTTTTTCAGGGCTTTTTGCAGGTGTTTGGGCATAGACTTCTGGAAACCCGCAAACTGCTTCATCACCTTATTCATGTTTTCGAAGTCTTTTAGAAGCTTATTGACATCTTCGACGCGGGTGCCTGAGCCTTTGGCGATGCGAATTTTTCTGGACATATCGAGAATTTTTGGCGACCGACGCTCGCGGGGGGTCATTGAGGCGATGATGGTTTCAAATTTTTTCAACTGACCCTCGCCTTGGGCCAGTTGCTCTCCAGAGATGGCCTGTTTGAGACCGGGGATAGGCATCATTTCCAAGATCTGTCCCATCGAACCAATTTTCTTCATTTGTTGCAGTTGGTGGGCAAAATCTTCCAGCGTGAACTCCGCCTTCCGCATCTTCTCTTCGAGTGCTTTGGCCTCTTCTAAGCTAATGGCCTCTTGGGCTTTTTCGATCAGGGTGAGCACGTCGCCCATCCCAAGAATGCGAGTGGCGATCCGTTCGGGGTGAAAGGCCTCCAGCCCATCCAGCTTTTCGCTGGTCCCCATGAACTTAATGGGGCAGCCTGTCACCTGGCGAATTGACAAGGCCGCTCCGCCCCGCGTGTCGCCGTCAAGCTTGGTGAGAACCACCCCTGTGATGTTGAGTGTATCGTGAAAAGCTGACGCCATCTGTACTGCGTCTTGGCCGATCATCGCATCAACGACCAACAGAACTTCATGGGGTTGAAGTGCCGACTTCAGGCGGGTGATTTCCTCCATCATATCGCCGTCAATGTGAAGGCGGCCCGCCGTATCGACAAGGAGGTAGTTGAATGATTCGTCTTGGGCCCGTTGCAAGGCCTGACGACCTATCTCCACCGGGTCAATGACACCCGGCGCGTGAATCGGAACATCAATCTGTTTCGCCAAGGTTTCCAGTTGCTTGATGGCGGCGGGGCGGTAGATATCGGCGGCTGCCAGCAACGGACGCATGCCCTGTCGCTTCAGCATCAAAGCCAGCTTGCCAGCCGTTGTCGTCTTGCCCATCCCTTGCAGGCCGGCCATCAGAACCACCGTCACTCCGGTTGGGGCTTTCGCGAGTGCTGCCCGCTCGCCACCCATGACGTTCACCAACTCGTCATGAACCAGCTTAATGAAGGTTTGCCCGGGATTGAGGCCTGAAAGAACGGCCTCGCCGAGGGCCTGCTCCTTCACCCTGCCAATAAAGGCCTTGACCACACTCAAATTAACGTCCGCCTCCAGCAAGGCACGTCGAACTTCCCGAAGCGCTTCGTTGATGTTCTCTTCCGTCAACTTGGCTTGGCCGCGGATGAGCCTGGAAAATACGCCTTGTATTTTTTCTGACAGTGACTCGAACATAGCGGCCTTCAGGCGGTGGGGGGACTTTGGGAACGGCTCAAAATCACAACGGCTGTGGTGACGGACTGAGGAATTGCTTGACCTGACTACCCAAAAGTTTGCCAAGACTAAACCCGGCAAAGGGTTAAATTTTAGCGTTGTCGCGGTATTGAGTCAAGTTGATGCGGACGCTTTAACGTGTCGCGATCGTGCGCCAGTAGGGGCCTTGACGTTCTTGAATGGGGGGGCGTAAGATGGTTGTTCTGCGCAAATTTTAATGGAAATTTAATTGATCGTCAGGTTTCAGTCGGGGTGCGCCCCTCGAACTTCAAAGCCTGAGTTTTCGGTCAGGATGCGGGCCCGCCGTTGCGGGGTGCGCAGTGGGCGCGAAGTCGTCCTTTAGTCCTTAAATGTTTAAGGGTGGTGTGAATGCCTACAACGAATAAGCTCCGAGTAACCCCTTACAGCGGTGCGACCTCACTGGCGGATAACCTGCCAGATTTGATTGAGATTCAACGCAACAGTTTTCAATGGTTCCTTGAAGAGGGACTCAAAGAAGAATTGGTGTCGTTTTCGCCGATCAACGACTATTCCAATCGGTTGGAGTTACATTTCCTGACGAATTACACGTTGGGAACGCCGAAATACACGGTAGACGAGTGCCGTTCGCGGGACGCTACGTATGCGCGACCCTTGCGGATTCCCGTGCGGCTGGTGTCAAAAGAAACCGGTGAGGTGAAGGAGCAGGAAATTTTCGTCGGTGACTTGCCGGTGATGACGGATCAGGGAACCTTTATCATTAATGGTGCTGAGCGGGTCATCGTTTCGCAGATCGTGCGGTCGCCGGGTGTTTACTACAAGCGGGAGACTGACCCTTCGGGCAAGAAAGTATATTCCGCCACCATCATTCCGAACCGGGGTGCCTGGCTGAAGTTTGAGACGGACGTCAACGATCTTATCTATGTTCGAATTGACAAAACCCGGAAGCTCTTGGCAACGGTTCTGCTCCGCGCCTTGGGTTATCAAAACCACGAAATGTTGGAATTGTTCCGGCATCAGGACTACCTTCAAAAGACGCTGGATGCCGACAAGACGGAAACCATGGAGCAGGCGCTCATCGAGGTTTATAGAAAACTCCGACCCGGCGATATGCCCTCCGTGGAAGGCGGGCGTTCCGTGTTGTTCGCTCGCTTCTTCGACCCGAAACGTTACGATTTGGGTCGAGTGGGCCGTTACAAGGTCAACAAGAAGTTGGGATTGTCAACCCCGATGTCGGATCGCATCCTGACGCGTGAGGACATTGTAGGGGTCATCGAATACCTGATCAATCTTAACTTTGACGTAGGCCAGGTGGATGATATTGACCACTTGGGCAATCGACGGATTCGCTCGGTGGGCGAATTGCTTCAGAATCAGTTCCGTGTCGGTTTGACTCGCCTGGAGCGGATCATCCGAGAACGGATGACCATTCAAGAGCCTGAGACTTTGACGCCTCAGAATCTGGTGAACGCGAAGCCTTTGGTCGCGGCCATCAAGGAGTTCTTCGGGTCATCACAGTTATCGCAGTTTATGGACCAGACCAATGCGTTGGCTGAATTAACCCACAAGCGCAGACTCTCGGCTTTGGGACCGGGTGGTTTGACCCGCGAGCGCGCAGGTTTCGCGGTGCGCGACATTCACCCGTCTCACTATGGCCGTATTTGCCCTGTCGAGACTCCGGAAGGACCTAACGCGGGCCTGATCGGCTCTCTGGCGACCTATGCGCGCGTCAACGAGTACGGCTTCATCGAGGCGCCCTGGCGTCGGGTGGTGCAGGGTAAACTGACAGAGGAGATCGTCTATCTGACGGCGGAGGAGGAGGACGAATTCCGGACGGCTGCCGGCGATACGCCCCTGACTGCCGATGGGACGACCTTCCGTGACGACAAGGTGCCGGTCCGTTACAAGGCTGAGTTCTTGTTTGCATCGCCGACCGAGGTGGACCTGATCGGTGTGTCTCCCATTCAGATTATCTCGGTCGCTACCGCGCTCATTCCTTTTATTGAGCACGATGACGCGAACCGCGCCCTGATGGGATCGAACATGCAACGGCAATCGGTGCCATTGCTGCGCCCCGAGCGTCCTCGGGTGGGAACGGGTCTGGAAACCCGTGCTGCGATCGACTCAGGCTTGGTGGTGACTGCTGCGGAGGGCGGCACGGTCAGTCGGGTTGAAGCCACCCGCATTCAAGTGAAAAGTGACAGTGGTCGGGATCGTTGGTATCAGCTGACGAAGTTTCTTCGTTCGAACCAAGACACCTGCTTGAACCAACGCCCCATCGTGGCGAAGGGACAACGGGTTGAGGCGGGACAGGTGCTGGCAGATGGCCCTGCCACCCACCTTGGCGAGCTGGCGTTGGGACAGAATCTTCTCGTAGCCTTTATGCCTTGGGAAGGCTATAACTTCGAAGACGCGATCCTGATAAGCAAGCGCTTGGTGATGGATGATGTCTTTACGTCAATCCACATTGAAAAATACGAAATTGAGTCGCGGGCAACCAAGCTGGGCAATGAAGAAATCACCCGCGAGGTGCCGAACGTCGGCGAAGATGCCTTGAAGGACCTCGATGAGCGCGGGATTATCCGAATCGGCGCGGAGGTTGAGCCGGACGACATTCTGGTCGGCAAGGTCACGCCAAAGGGCGAGTCTGAGCATCCACCCGAAGAGAAATTGTTGCGTGCCATTTTTGGCGAAAAAGCACGGGATGTCCGGGATACCTCGTTGCGGGTGCCCCACGGTGAAAAGGGTTGGGTTGTCGATGTGAAGGTCTTCGCCCGAGACCAGGGAGATGATTTATCTCCTGGCGTCAATCAGGTGGTGAGGGTGTACATCGCTCAGAAGAGAAAAATTTCCGTTGGGGATAAGGTGGCGGGTCGCCATGGCAACAAGGGTATCGTTTCAAAGATCCTTCCCCCTGAGGATATGCCGTTCTTGCCCGATGGTACCCCGGTGGACATTGTATTGAATCCCTTGGGTGTTCCGTCCCGGATGAACGTGGGACAGTCCTATGAGACGCTCATGGGTTGGGCCGCAAAGAACCTGGGCATTTACTTTGAGATCCCTCCTTTCGACGAAATGTTCGGCGAGGAGAGCTCTTATGACCTGCTGCGGCAGCAATTGGATTCCGCCAGAGAGACCTCATCGCGGGACTGGATCAGCAACACCGGTAAAATCACGTTGTACGACGGTCGTACGGGTGATGCTTTTGATCGCCCCGTGACGGTGGGCACCATCTATATGATGAAGCTCGTTCACTTGGTAGATGACAAGATTCACGCGCGGTCGACGGGTCCCTACTCTTTGGTGACCCAGCAACCCCTCGGTGGTAAGGCGCAGTTCGGAGGACAACGTTTCGGTGAGATGGAAGTGTGGGCTTTGGAGGCCTATGGAGCGGCGTACACGCTTCAAGAGATTCTGACCATCAAATCAGACGATGTTCCGGGCCGTGCCAAGGCTTACGAGGCCATTGTTAAGGGCAAAAACCTCTCGAAACCGGGTATTCCTGAGTCGTTCAAGGTGTTGATTCGCGAGTTGCAGTCTTTGTGTCTGGATGTTCACGTTGCGACGCAAGATGGCCGCGAGATTGAACTCTTTGAGGAAGACGAGGATACGCGCAATCGTTTGCGCACCCAGTTGTCGCGTGTGATGTCGATGCCGATGGGCGTCGAGGAGAAGGAGACCTTTCGGTAAGTCCTATGACTCAGCATTTTGATTACATCAAAGTCGGCATCGCCTCTCCCGACCGCATTCGCAGTTGGTCCCGCGGTGCTGTGACCAAACCAGAGACCATTAACTATCGCACCTTGAAGCCCGAGCGGGATGGTTTGTTTTGTGAACGTATTTTTGGACCCGCGAAGGATTGGGAGTGCCATTGCGGCAAGTACAAGCGTGTTCGCCACAAGGGAATCATTTGTGAGCGCTGCGGTGTAGAAGTTACCGATTCCAAAGTTCGCCGTTATCGGATGGGCCATATCGATTTGGCTGCTCCGGTGGCGCACATTTGGTACCTCAAGGGTATTCCCAGTTATTTGTCGCAAATTGTGGACATTCCCCTGCGTCAATTGGAGGACGTTGTCTATTTCAACTCCTACATCGTGATCGATCCCGGCTCGACCAATTTGCAAAAGATGGACATCATCTCCGAGGATGACTACGAGAATCTGATGGCCGATGAGAATTGCACGTTGGAAGCGGGGATGGGGGCGGAGACTCTGAAAGTTCTCTTGGCGGACTTGAATTTACCCGAACTCGGAGAGAAGCTCCGGATGGAGATTGTGAGTTCTTCGGGGCAGAAACGCGCGAAGGCCATCAAGCGCTTGCGGGTGGTGGATGCATTCATTCAGTCCAGCACCGATCCCTCTTGGATGGTTTTGGATGTCATCCCGGTCATTCCTCCGGACCTGCGCCCCATGGTGCAGTTGGATGGTGGACGGTTTGCCACTTCGGATTTGAATGACCTTTATCGCCGGGTGATCAATCGGAACAATCGTCTTTTCCGCCTGCGCGACATGCACGCACCAGACATCATCATTCGGAACGAGATGCGGATGCTTCAGGAGGCCGTGGACGCCCTGATCGACAACGGTCGTCGTGGGCGTGCGGTCGTTGGACCCAACAATCGGGCGCTGAAGTCCCTTTCGGATATCATCGAAGGGAAGCAAGGTCGCTTCCGCCAGAACCTCCTTGGTAAGCGTGTCGACTACTCGGGGCGTTCGGTGATTGTTGTGGGGCCTTCTTTGAAACTTCATCAATGTGGCCTTCCCAAGGAAATGGCCTTGGAGCTGTTTAAACCGTTTGTTATGAACAAACTGGTGGAAAGAGGGATTGTTCAAAACATCAAGTCCGCAAAGAAGAAGATTGAACGCGGAGAGACCATTGTTTGGGACATCCTTGAGGATGTGATCAAGGGACATCCGGTGTTACTGAACCGCGCTCCGACCCTTCACCGCCTTGGGATACAGGCTTTTGAACCGGTGCTGGTTGAGGGGCGGGCCATCCAATTGCACCCCTTGGTTTGTACTGCCTTCAATGCAGACTTTGACGGCGACCAAATGGCCGTTCACGTTCCCCTCTCGGTTGAAGCGCAGACGGAAGCACGGTTGTTGATGATGTCGACCAACAACGTTCTTGCGCCGGCGACCGGTCGTCCTATCATCACGCCGACCCAAGACATGGTGTTGGGCTGCTATTACCTGACGACTCAAGATGCGAGCAAGAAAAAAGGAGAGGGCTTGACTTTTGCGACCCTGACAGATGCTGTCGGGGCCTATCAAACGAGTCACCTGGATCTGCACGCCCGCATCAAGGTGCGCATTAAACACGACCGTTTGCAGTCGGCGATTGGCGAGGTACAAGACCTCGAGCACGGTGGCAAGGGCCAGGTCATTGAGACCACAGTGGGCCGAATTATTTTCAACGACGCCCTTCCTTCGGGCTTCCCTTTCATCAACGCGTTGGTGAACAAGAGCATGCTCGAGGACGTTGTGATGCGCGCCTTCGAAGAGTACTCGCCAGCCGACGCCGCGCTGTTAGCCGATCAGTTGAAGAGCTTGGGCTTCCGGTATGCAACCCGGGCCGGTGTGACGGTGGCGATTCATGACTTAACCACCCCTGATGAGAAACGGAAGGTTCTTGCCAGTGCGGAACAAGAAATCGAACGCTCCCGCCGGGCATACCTGCGCGGTGCCATCACGGAAGTTGAACGCCATAACAAGGCCATCGACACGTGGGCGGAGGCAACGGAAGAGGTTACGAAACTGATTGTCGACAAGTTCGATCGGTTGAATTCTGTGTACATGATGGCCTTCTCCGGTGCCCGCGGTAACCTGTCGCAGGTTCGGCAGTTGGTCGGAATGCGTGGCTTGATGGCGGATCCCTCGGGCCGTATCATCGACTTGCCGATCAAATCGAACTTCCGCGAAGGGCTGAACGTCACCGAATACATCATCTCCTCTTACGGAGCCCGTAAGGGTCTCGTTGATACGGCGCTGCGAACGGCTGACTCGGGGTACTTGACCCGGCGTCTCGCAGACGTGGCGCAGGATGTCATCATTCGTGAGGAGGATTGCGGGACCGACCGGGGCGTCGCGTTGACCTCCATTAAAGACGGCGATTCGGTGGTCGTGTCGCTTGGTGAGCGCCTGAAGGGCCGCGTCTTGGCGGACCATGTCGTTGATCCTGCGACGGGAGAGGTGCTGGTCGAAGCCAACACCGTTTTGACTCAGTTGCTCGTCTCAATGATCGTGGGCGCGGGGGTTCAGCAGGTGAAGATTCGTTCCCCGTTGACGTGCCAGAGCCGAAACGGAGTCTGCCGTGAATGCTATGGTTGGTCACTGACCAATAACCAAAAGGTAGATATCGGTGAGGCGGTCGGCATCATCGCGGCGCAGTCCATCGGTGAACCCGGCACCCAGTTGACCATGCGCACCTTCCATACGGGCGGTGTATTTACGAAGAACACCAGCACGGCGGTGGTGAAGGCCGAGCATCATGGCACCATTCAGTTGCCGGCAGATGTCTCGTCGCGTGAACATCGTACGCGTCACGGTGATGTGGTTTTGGTGACGGAACGGGAGCACATCGTCACGCTGAAAACGGCGAAGAAAGCATACTCGATGCTTGTTCCAGCCGGCTACAAGGTCGTCGTGGAGGATGCGCAAGAGGTCCAGAAAGGCGCTGTGATCGCGGAATCGGTTGTTGAAACCGGGCGTACGAGCCGTAAGTCCCTTGAGAGGGCTTACAAGGATATCTCGGCGGATATTGCCGGGACCGTTGAGTTCGTTGGTTTCCGGCCTTCAGAGCGCCGGGACCGTCAGGGTAACGTTACAAAGACCGCTGATCGTCCCGGAGAGGTCTGGGTTTTGGCGGGCGATACCTATACCTTGCCGGCGGGTTACCATGCGGTGGTGAAACCGGGACAGCACGTCAAGCAGAATGAAGTGCTGACTGAATATCGCATGGTGACTGAACACGGTGGGAAACTCCGTTTAGGCGCTGACATTCGCACTGAGAAAGTGGATGGCCGGACGGTGATTACGGCGGGACGCGATGTGGCCATCGTGACTGCAAATATGGTTTTGCCTGGGACTGAGGTCGTTGCTGGTAAGAAGGACCTTTTCTTGCGAGCAGCGGATGGCAATGTGCTCACGCTCCGGGTCGTCGACGGGCAACGGGTGGAAGGCGACGCCGTCGTATTGGCTGACCACGTTGATGAAAGATATACCGTCTCTGGTACCGGGGAGGTCCGATTTGTCGAAGGATCCTTGTCCGAGCGTTCAGATCGTCGCTTGGTGACGAAAAAAGGTGAGATCCTGTTCGTTCCGGAGGAGATGATCACCATCAACAAACCCGACAGTGCTTTGGGTTTCGGTCTGAAGTCAGGCATGTTCGTGGAGCCGGGGACCAGCCTCATTGATGGTCACGAATACTATACGAAGACCGCTGGTATCCTGGAGCTCTTCATTGATAATGACATGGTGAAAGAGGCCTACGTATATCCGGGAACGCGCATCGATGTTCCGGATGGGCTTGAACTTCACGTGAAAGAAGATGATCTCGTTGCGAAGGATGCCATTGTCGCGCAAGGATTCACCGCCCCCCACGAAGGCCTGATTAAGGTAATAGAGGGGCCCGAGGGCGAGCGGATTGTGATTGTTCGTTTGATCGAGCGCTTCCACGTGATGCCAGCGGAGGACACCTTGCCGTTCAAGAGCACCACTGAGGAACTGGGTCTGAAGTCGATGACGCGGCTGGCCGTGAAGAACGGGGAACGGGTGAAGGCCGGAACCCCTTTGATTCGCACCGAGCTGGTTTTGACGAAAGGCGCGGGTCTGGGGAACCTGGCCGGGCGTATTGAAGTGACACCGAAGGGCGAGGCCGCGGAGGGAGAAGAACAAAAGTACGATTTCGCGATTGTCATCCTTGAGAACATGGCGCTGCGTCGCGACCTGCCGTCTGTCGGTCGTTTCGGCGAGCACAAGGAGGAGTTCATCGTCACCACTCTGGAGGCGAAAGACGGTGCCACTATCAAGCCGAAGACAACAGTCATAAAAACGGAGATCCTTTGCCACACGGACGGGGTCGTTCAGTTCCAAGCCGCCGAAGACTCGGAAATTCGACGGTTGGTTCTGATTACCCCAGAGCACGAGGTGCAGTTGGCTTGCAGCGGTAAATTGTTGCTTGAAGACGGCGCAGTGGTGCGGGAAGGTGACGAGCTTGCGGCGGGGGTCGTGGCCTCAGACAGCGGTAAACTTCGCGTACTGGAAAAGGGAAGGGTTGCGATTCGGCACGGACGTCCATATCTTATCTCGAGCGGTACCCAGTTGATGGTGGACCAAGGGGATATGGTGCAGCGTGGTGAGAATCTAGCCACCCTCGTTTATGACCGTGTCAAGACGGGCGACATCATCCAAGGCTTGCCGCGTGTCGAAGAACTTCTCGAGGGCCGGAAGCCGAAGGAATCGTCGATTATCGCGGAGCACGATGGCACGGTTAAGCTCTTGGTCGATATCGATGAGAATGTCCGCGTTTTCATTGAAACCGAGGTGGGTACCGAGGAGTATGCGATTCCGGCCGGAGGACGTTTGATTGCGTCTGATGGAGATACCGTTGCGAAGGGGGATCCGTTAACGGATGGCCCGATTAACCCTCACGACGTTCTGCGCGTGATGGGTGTGGAGCGCCTGCAGCGTTTCTTGGTGGACGAGGTCCAGATGGTCTACCGCTCTCAGGGCGTTGAGATTGCTGACAAACACATCGAGGTGATTGTGAGACAAATGACCCGCAAGATGAAGGTGGATGATCCGGGTGATACCACGTTGCTTCCGGGTGAAATGGTGGATGTTCTGGAGCTTGACCGTGAGCAAAAGATGATCACGGACAAGGAGGGCAAGCCCGCGGTGACCACACCAATTCTTTTGGGAATCACCAAGGCGTCTCTCAATACAGAGTCGTTCATTTCTGCCGCTTCTTTCCAAGAAACCACCCGCGTGCTGACGGAAGCAGCCATCGAAGGCAAAAAGGATTGGTTGCACGGGCTGAAGGAAAACGTGGTGATTGGCCGACTGATCCCTGCAGGGACGGGGCTTTTCAACCAACAGGATGAAGAGCCTGCGGTTGCGGATTACCTATTGCCGAGTACCGGTGCCCAACTGATTGGGGCGCCCGTCGGTGTGGGTGCTCGCGAGGAGGAGGAAGCCGAGGAGGGCTTCGCGTCTGCTGGCGATGACCTCAGTCCCGGTGAAGCGGTGATGCCGGAAGAGGGTGATGAGGAGGAGTCGTTCAGCGGCATGAGCACTGAAGAGCTCGAGTAACGCTGACTTTTCTCCCTAATTTCGCAATGGTGGTCGGTGCGATGGCGCCGACCACCATTTTTTTGAGACTGAAATGCTGAAAAAGTGAGATAATCGACGCTCTATTTCAATGGCCTTTTGTGTACCCACCGATCTGCCATGGGGGGGTGCCAAAGGTGTGCGGAGTGTTAGCGGGGCAGTGGGGTCGAGGGCCTGGGCGTGCGTGTAATCTTGTCTATGTTAATTCTGCATCTCACGCTGGTGGCGGCGAGACAGATGTCGGGGATCGAACCCATCGCCCCTTATTTACAGGCCGGCACCAGCCGCTCGATGGCGGTGCTGTGGCGCTCCTCCAAGGCGGCGCTGGGTCGGGTAGAGATGACGCCCCTCACCGCCACTTCGCGGGAGGGGCCCGCCGAGGTCTGGTCCGCGCGTGAGCCGGGGGTTGGTGTGCTCCATCAGCTTCACGTAGAAGGTCTTCAGCCCGCAACACTTTATCGTTACCGATGTTATGACGGGGACACTCCGGCGGGCGAGGGAGTTTTCAAGACCTTGCCTGAGCGGTCCGATGCGAGCTTTCGATTCGCCGTTCTGGGAGATTCCGGGAGCGGGAATGCCAATCAAATGGCTGTAGCGAGCGCTCTAGAACGTTGGAATCCGGACTTTGTTTTGCACACGGGGGACGTCATTTACGAACGGGGTGAAAGCCAAAATTACATTCCCCGTTTTGTTCAGCCCTACCGGGCGATTATCAACAGGGCCGTGGTCTATCCAACGATTGGCAATCACGATCACCGAACGGAGAGTGCGGCTCCCTATTTACGATTCTTTGAGGTACCACGTGAAACTCCGACCCAAACGGAGCGATGGTATTCTTTCAGGGCCGGCGCCATAGAGTTTTACGCACTCGATACGAATATCGCCTTTGGTCGAGGCAGCGAACAGTTTCGCTGGCTAGAGGCTGCCTTGGCTCGCTCTGATGCACCGTTGCGCGTTGCTTTTTTCCACCATCCGCCTTACAGTGGCGGGTCACATGGTTCCAGTCTTTACGTTCGCAGGGCACTTGGCCCGCTCTTTGAACGCTGGGACGTGCGCGTGGTGTTTTCCGGTCATGACCACCATTATGAGCGTTCGTTACCGCGTGAGGATTTTCACGAGGATGGACGCCCGAGCACTTACTTTGTCACGGGGGGGGGCGGCGCATGGCTGAGGCCGGTGAAACGGGAAGCTTTTTCCGCAACAGCCCGCTCAGCGTATCATTTTCTGGGAGTGACTGTACAAAAGGGGCGTGAATTTCGGGTTCGGGCTATCGATCCTCTGGGAGACATTTTCGATGCCTGGGATCTGAAAATTTAACCTAAATTTATTATTAATTTTAAATGTTTTCCCCTTTCCCATACGCCCGGGTGCGTGGAAGACTGTTGTCGGAGAAGCCGTTGAACGGCTTGCTGAGTGCTTCTTGCAAAATTTCTGGCCCCTCGATTGTTGATCAAGCCGGAATCGCGCAGTTTGACACCCATTCAGCCCAAACGGTATATTAAAAGGTCCTTATGGGTTGTTTGTGTCATTGGCATACTGCCCACAGGTCGTTTCCCGCATGCACTTCGGTGGTGGCGGGACCGTTCGGAGCCTTGTTGGTTCCTTGTCCTGCCCCGTTGTGCGGCACGTGGCCGTCCGTATGTACGCCGACTGCCCGCATTTCGATTGTTATTCCTGAGGAGGAAGACCGTTGCCCACAATTAGTCAGCTGGTTCGTAAGGAGCGGGCCAAGGTGATCGTCAAGACCAAGTCGCCCGCATTGCAGGCCTGTCCGCAGCGACGCGGCGTTTGTACACGCGTGTACACCACGACGCCCAAGAAGCCCAATTCGGCACTGCGCAAGGTGGCCCGCGTGAAGTTGACGAACCACATTGAGGTGACGAGCTACATTCCTGGCGTCGGCCACAATTTGCAGGAGCACTCCGTCGTCCTGATTCGTGGGGGTCGTGTGAAGGACCTCCCCGGTGTCCGCTACCACATCGTCCGAGGCACCTTGGATGCGGCTGGCGTGAAAGGCCGTATGCAGGGGCGTTCCAAATATGGCGCCAAGCGGCCCAAGCCGGGCCAAGCTGCTGCGGCCGGCAAAAAGAAGTAGTTTGTAAAGCTATTTGAGGAGTTAATTAATATGTCTCGTCGTGGCCGCATTGCGAAGCGCCCCCCCATTCCTGATCCCGTGTTTCAGAACATCATCGTGACCCGCTTCATCAACACCATGATGATCCAAGGCAAGAAGAGCCTTGCGGAGCGGATTTTCTACACTGCGCTGGACTCCGCAGCGGCACGGGCAGGCAAGGAGCCTTTGGAGACTTTCCAAAAGGCCCTCCAGAACGTTCGTCCGTTGATCGAGGTGAAGCCTCGTCGTGTTGGTGGTGCCACCTATCAGGTACCCGTTGAGGTCAAGGCGGACCGTGGCACGGCTCTAGCGATTCGTTGGTTGATCGCCAATGCTCGGAAGCGGACCGGCAAGTCAATGATTGACAAGTTGGCCGGTGAGTTTAATGATGCGGCAACTGGGGTTGGAGCTTCGGTGAAGAAGAAAGAAGACACCCACAAGATGGCTGAGGCGAACAAGGCCTTCGCACACTACCGCTGGTAGCCAGCGGCCGAACGAAAGAAGGATCGGACGATGCCCAGGCAATTCCCGCTCGAACGGACTCGTAACATTGGTATTGCGGCGCATATTGACGCCGGTAAGACCACGACGACCGAACGGATTCTTTACTACACAGGCAAGGTGCACAAGATTGGTGAAGTGCACGAGGGTGCCGCAACCATGGACTACATGGTCCAGGAACAAGAACGCGGTATTACCATCACGTCGGCAGCGACCACTTGCGAGTGGCGCGATCATCGGATCAATATCATTGATACCCCTGGGCACGTGGACTTCACGATTGAGGTGGAGCGGTCCTTGCGTGTTTTGGACGGCGTGGTGACCGTTTTTTGTTCGGTTGGTGGCGTTCAGCCGCAGACCGAGACTGTTTGGCGTCAGGCTAACCGGTACAAGGTTCCCCGGATTGTCTTTGTAAATAAGATGGACCGGGTGGGAGCAGACTTCTATCGCGTGATCGAGCAGATGCGTCAACGCTTGAAGGCGAATCCGATTCCGGTTCAGCTGCCTATCGGCGCTGAGGAGAATTTCGTAGGGGTCGTTGATCTGATCCGGATGCGGGCCATCCGTTACTACGATGATGTGGGCAAGGATATCCGCGATGAAGAAATTCCTGCGGATATGCTCGAGAAGGCGAAGGAATTCCGCCATCAAATGGTTGAGGCCGCCGCTGAACAGGACGATGCGCTTCTGAATAAGTATTTGGAAGGTGAGGAATTGACCGAGGAGGAAATCATCCTGGGTCTTCGGAAGGGTTGTTTGGCGATTAATCTGGTTCCTATGACCTGTGGTTCTTCGTTCAAAAACAAGGGCGTACAACCGATGCTGGATGCTGTCATTAACTTTTTGCCAGCTCCTATCGATGTTGAAGACGTTCAGGGTATCAAACCTGGAACGGAAGAGCCTGATACCCGGAGAACGTCTGATGACGAGCCGTTTTCGGCGCTGGCGTTCAAGATTATCACCGATCCTTTCGTTGGGAAGTTGACTTTCTTCAGGGTTTACAGTGGTTCTTTGAGTTCGGGCAGTTACGTCTTGAATTCTGTGAAGAATCAGCGCGAGCGTATCAGTCGCATTTTGCAGATGCACGCGAATTCTCGCCAAGAAATTGACCAGATTTTTTGCGGTGACCTTGCTGCCGGCGTCGGCTTAAAAATTACGACCACGGGTGACACGTTGTGCGATGAGAAATCTCCCATCGTGTTGGAGGCGATGGATTTCCCTGACCCCGTGATTCACGTTGCCATTGAGCCGAAGACCAAAGCAGACCAAGACAAGTTGGGTGTCGCCCTCGGAAAGCTGGCAGAGGAGGATCCTACCTTCCGCGTGAAGAACGATCCGGAGACGGCTCAGACCATCATTTCTGGAATGGGAGAGCTTCACCTGGAGATTATCGTCGATCGCTTGTTGCGCGAGTTCAAGGTAGAGGCAAACGTGGGTAAGCCTCAGGTGGCGTATCGCGAGACCATCCGGAAGCCGGTGAAGCAAGAAGGCCGTTTTGTTCGGCAATCGGGCGGACGTGGACAGTACGGGCACGTGTGGCTTGAGATTGAACCCAACGAAGCAGGCAAGGGCTTCGAGTTCTTCAATAAGATTGTCGGCGGTGTGGTTCCTCGGGAGTACATTCCCGCCGTTGAAAAGGGTGTTGAAGAGGCGATGACCGGTGGCGTGATGGCGGGATTCCCGTTGATCGATGTCAAGGTGACGATCTTTGACGGCTCGTACCACGATGTTGACTCCAACGAAATGGCGTTCAAGATTGCGGGTTCTATGGCCCTAAAGGACGGTTGCGTCAAGGCGAGCCCTGTTCTCCTGGAACCCATTATGAAAGTGGAAGTCGTGGTGCCGGAAGAATACACAGGGGACGTCATTGGTGACCTTCAAGGCCGCCGCCGTGGTGTTGTCGAAGGGATGGAAGTCGCGATGGGGCTCCAAACGATTCGCCTGATGGTACCCTTGGCTGAGATGTTTGGGTATTCGACCGATCTTCGGTCGGCCACCCAGGGGCGTGGTACTTACTCGATGGAACCGAGTCATTATGACGAAGTGCCGAAGAACATCGCGGAAGGGATCATCGCGAAGGTGAAGGGCGTAAAGGTCTAATCCTTTTCGTGGGGCAGATTGACCTCGCAACTTGTGAAGGTACGCAAGTTTCGTGACGTTTCTGCTATAATCAAGGTTAAGTTGTAAGAAAGGATCGTTTAACGATATGGCACGGCAAAAATTCGAGCGGAATAAAACGCACGTGAACATTGGCACAATCGGCCACGTGGATCACGGCAAGACCACGCTGACGGCTGCCATCACGATGACCTTGGCAGCGTTGGGCCAAGCTG
>JAYKIL010000005.1:0-59483 GCA_035284745.1 Candidatus Sericytochromatia bacterium
GTTTTCTTGCTGCGCATCCTCACTCCTCCAGACTTCCGTTTCCACGCTTATGCGTAAGCACCGCTTACAAAAGAGTTGTCTGGCCCAAAGGTTGCACCGCAGTTGCAAAAGAAGGTGTCGGGTTAAATTTAAAATTAAATTTAAGTTTTTTTCTGGTTGTCTTGAACGGTGGGGTCAGGGTTGATAGCGATAAATTCTTTCCGTCCCCTGAAACCCCACATACACCCCTGCTGAGGTGCTCGAGTTGGTGGTGAATGGGTCGATTCCCAGGTAAGAGCTGCCACCTGTTGAGGTGGTATTTACCACCACCGTGCTGCTCACCAATTTGGCGCTTGTGGCACCAGGAACCAGCGGCAGCGTGAATTTCGAGACACAAACGTCATAGTTGGTGCTGCCGGGGTGATAGCTCAGGACATAAATGGCGTCTAGGTCAAAATTGACCACCGGTGTCGACCTGTTGCGGATATAATTCGCGCCCTCTTTGGCGCCGCCGTTGTTGGGTGCGCTGCTGATGCCGAGGTAGGCGCGTTCAAAGCAGGTGCGCTTGCTTCCGGACGCGCTGAAGGCGGAGTATTCGGTGTCTGTCCACCGCTTTCGTGAATTGAAATCGAGGCTGAACAGGGTGTTGGTGTTATAACAATACACGCGTTTTTGACCGGAGCTGACATCAATGATGGGCGAGGTGCCCCACGCCTCGAGGTGCGGATTATTCAACTGTTTGTAACGCAGGGTTAGCATCGGCCGCGTCTCTGTGCTGGCGTCAACGACAGCAGACGTGTTTCCGGCGTCCGTTGAGAACTTGGGGGCGAACAACGGGGTGGTGCTGCCCGAGGTATTGGCGGTTAAGGGGCCGTCACGCCAATACACATTATTGTTTCCCGTGAGGGCGCCATCATATTGCAGACCGAATGCAAAGTGCTGACGCGGCACATTTTGGGCCAACGCATCGGTCACGTCTAAGCTGTAGGCTTGGTTGGCGGGAAAATTATATGCCGTGGTGGTGGTGCCGGTGGCGGGAAGGTTGCCGAGGGCCGTTGCACCAAAGTCGGGCGCGTTGCTACTGGTGAATGCTCCGCTGGTTGGCCAGAGGGTGGTGGTGTTTTTCAAATAAAAACCGTTATAGCCGTCGGGCCCAAACGTGCCCAGCGGATGAACCCTGAGCGGGAAACACGAGGTGGTTTGGTTGTTTGTGCGCAGCGTTAATTGGGCCGACGTCAGCACACTGCCTGTGGCCAGGGTGTCGTAATTGGCGTCGTTGAAACGCAAATAACTGCGCACCCCTGTGCTTGCGCTGGTTCGCGCCAGGGTCGTGAGAGTGTTGGGGGTGCCGTGGGAGACTGCAATGGTGCTGCTTCCGAGTGCGACCCCCTGCGAATCACTGTCAATGGTTTGGGTCTGCTGTATGACGCTATCCACCACGTAGTACAGTTGGCTGCCGGCCGCAGCAAAGACACCGCCGCTGTTGTCAATGGCGAGGCTTGTCGCATTCGAAATACCGGAAACGGTATGCAGCGAGGTCAGGCTGGAGCCTGAGCCTGGATAACTGTAGTGTTTGATTTCGCTGCCATAAGACACCCAGATGCTGCCATCTTGGGCCACCGCGATGGCGTTGGGTTCGGCGCTGTCGGTGAACACCGTGTAGCTTGCGATGTTGCTGGCGTCTACACGAACTATTTCATTGGTGCCTCCTCCCCCGATGGTGGCCCATACGGCGGTGCCGCCTGGGTCGCACGCGATGCGTTTAAAGGGCTTGGAGGGAATGTTTAAGTTGCCGGCAGCAGCAGGGGAGGTATCTATTTTTGCGATGCGATCATCTTGGTCTGAGAGGATCCATACTGCGCCATCGGGTGCTCCCGCAATATCCAGGGTGTTTTTGTATCCCAGGTTATAGGTGCTGGATGCCCCTGTGTCTGCGTTGATTCGATACAGCTTTTGGGCGCCAGAGCCGCCGGCGGTATCGTTGGTGCATACCCAAACATAATTGTTGACGGAGTCGTAAGCAATGCCATTTGCTGTCTCTGGGAACACATTGGTAGGGCCTGCGGTTCCGGAGGTAGAAAAGCGTGATATGGTGGTGCCGCGCGCTACCCAGATGTTTCCGGCATTGTCAAAAACGAGCTTGCCCGGAGAAGGCGAACCAATACTAAAGGAGGCTGGCGTATCGGTGGTGACGGTAATGTTTCGCAGGGCGGGTGACAGGCTGTCACGCGTGTAAGTGCCGGTGGCCCCAGGCAATGTCGCGACAAAGTCTTGAGAAACATTCAAAGCGTCCGCAGCCGGTAGGTAACGAATGGTATCGCTCGCGTCAAAGTTATAATCGAGCAAATCGTCATAATTGGTGGCCGCATTGTCATCGAGATACAAAGGGCGCGAATACCACACGTTTTGGGTTGCGAGTTCCACCCAGGCGCAGACGGGCCCGCTGCGTTGGGTGACGTTGACGAAGGCGAATAGTGGGGCATCGTTGGCGACGCTGCCATATTCCGAACCATACGTACCGTCTTGAATTTCAATCGCGGGAGGGGTCTCAATGCCCGTCGTTGAGATGGCATAGGTTTGACTGGCACCGCCGTCGGTATTGTAGTCAATAAAATTTCCGGCGGCGTCACCCACGAAAAGGCGGCGGTCGAAGGCGACACAAGGAGAGGTGATGCGTGCAGTGCCAGAGGCCGGTGTGGCACTGGTTAACGTATAGGTGTTGGCCGCGGTCAAGGTGCCACTGCTGCTCGCGGTAATGGCATATTCCCGCACGGTGCCGTCGCTGAGGGGAACGAACACCAGTTCTGATGTTCCTCCAGAGTCCGATCGCATCGGGTCCACACTCGGCGCAATACCCAGGGCGCTTTGCCCCAACGAGGCTGAGGCCTGTTGTTGCATATCCCCTGTGGTATCGATGACAAAGAAAGTTCCATCATCGGAGATGACGAAGGCCCGGTTTCCGCGCGGGCTCAGCGAGATGTAGGTGCGTGAGAAGTTTTTTCCAAGATCGATGCCGCGCGCATCGGTGAGGGGGTCCCCGCGCTTCAGCTTTAATAGTTTGCCCTCATAGCTCAAGAACAATACGCGATTTTCAAGGCCGTCACCATCGCCCCCATAGGCAAAAACGCTGGCAGGGCCATTGGGGACGTAATCGCCCGAGTTAATCGTGATGGATGCGATGACTGAATCAAGAGAAGGGGGCGATCCTGTCATTGGGACCCCTTCATTGCCCGATGGGTAACTCCAACTGGCCGAAATGTCGGGGAAGGCTTGTAGCGTGTATTTCTTGTCTACGCCCCCTTCGTTTTGTACCTTCTGTCGATTTCTCTCTGTTTGCGCCAATTGCCCGGCCCAGGCTTTCCGTTCAGTGGCAATGCGGGGAGCACTGAAGCGTTGGGTTGACCAATCGAGCGTACGGGGGCGCAGGAGGTTTTCGTTGCCAGGACCCATCACCCACGTCGACTGTTTCGCCGCTTGGGTGCGGGCAGGGGGCGTCGCTAAAAACGGTGCATGACAGCTGAACAGCCACAACTGCACCATGAAGAGGACCAGAAAACGGTAAGCCAGAAGCCCTGGGTAAGGCGTCACGTGTTCACCCCGCAACCTCACGATTCTCCGCATTTCTGATAGCACTATACCCTTGGGGTGGCAAGCACGAAGACTGTCACGGCACGTTGAATTGAATCCGCCGCACGGCGTGGCGGTAGCCTTGTGAGCGGTTTGGGGTGCGCAGCGTGCGGGCCGTCATTTGGGCCAAATTGCGGGGAAGCAAGCCCGGGGCGTCCCACGCCGTCAACGTGGATTGGTATTCGCCACCGGCCAGGGGGAAGGGGGCGCCAGCCACGGGAAAGCTGTTTTCGTTTGTGAAGGCTTCCCATCGCACGGGGGCGTTATCGTTGACGCCGGAGAATTCGAGTGTGTAGCCCGCGGCCCCTGGGACCGTATCCCACTGGAGGATGCCTGTGGGGGCTTGGTTTTTGGGCCAGGCGGGGACAGGCAAGAAAGCATCATAGATGACGGTGTGGTCTTGACCCCATTGAATGGTTAATTCTGGCCGAAATAAGCGACTGCGCACCGTGGCTTGGCGGTCGCTGATAGAGGCGTTTAAAGACCACCGAATGCCTGGGATCTGTGCAATTTTTGCCCGTTGTGCATTGCCAAACAATCCCACGCTCACCCCGTTGGCCGCGACCATCGCGATCGAACTGTTGGCTTGCCCCACGACATTGGCCCGATCCACAAAGACCTGCAATCGATGGTTGGCCTTCTGCAGGGCGAGGGGCGCTGAAGCCGGATCTGTCGGATCGCTATCGAGCCAAACATCAGACCCTGTCAGGGTCAGGTTGAGCCAAGCGCCCAACCAGTTCTGCGAAGGGTCCACCGCCAATAAAGCGGCATCGGAAATTCCTGAATTGGGCGTTTCGACCACAAAATCAAAGCTGCCATCGGCCGCGGTGGTGACAGGGGGGAATGTCAGACCGTCAGCGCTCCCTAAAACAAGCAAAATGTCTTGCAAGGGATTGCCAACCTCATCCACACACTGGCCGCGAAGGCGCATGGACTGTGCGACCCCCTCGCGGGTGTCGGCAAACGTTCCTGTGATGGGTTTCATATGTAAGACAGGGCTCGCATCACGGTAGCCTGCGATCGCGGATGAGACGTATCCGCTCGCTTGTGCTAAATACACGCCGTCAGCAGGGGGTTGCCCCAAGAGGCGAAACACGCCGCGCGCATCTGTGACTGCGCGTCGACCGTCGGTGGTCAAAATGGTGGCTTGCGTGATGGCACGCGGTGGATTGGCGTCCAGTCCGACCACTGCGCCCAGTGTGACACCCGGTTCGCTGGGAAGTCCGGAACTGCCCCCGCCGAAAAATACCTCCGGAGGTGTCGATGGCTCTCGGATGGCTTTTCCCGGCATTGGGGGAAATTCAGACGGCACCTGCAAAAAAGGGGCTTTTTGATCATCAAAGACGTAAGCCCCCAGCACCCAAGGAGGTAGACTTCTGGCCGAGGGCTGAGAGACCTGGCAGGCCGTCATCGTCCAAGCCAGCGCAAAGGCCAAGGCAGAGGGGCACAGGCTGCGGTGGGGCAGGCCTCTGCGGTACCAGACTTTAAGTAAACTTAAATTAAACTTGGGGTTCAAACAAGGCTGCTCAAAACAAGTTCGGAGCGTTGCACGGTGACAAGGAGAGAGAGGTCTTATTGTACACGGACCGCTGGGTCAAAATGAGTGCCGTCATCAAAGAGGGCGCTTCGCAGGAGCCGTGAATGCAGCATCCCGTTTCGCATACGCGTTTGGCACGTTATAACGCTGTAAATAGGGTGTCTGGGGGCACGACGGAAGGGACGCCGCCGACGCCCGCTCAAATGCAAGTCCTGCGCGCTGAGTTGCAACAGCTTCAAGAAACCTTGGACCACCTTCTAAGGACTCAATGGGTGCCCCCGCCCGCTCGCGTTCCTTCGCCGCCGCCCCCCCCCCCGCCTGTGGCAGCGCCCCCGCCACCCCCACCTCCGCCGCTCCCGGCGCCCCCACCCCCTTCGTTCGGAATCGATCTAAACGGCACGGCGCAGCGTCCGCGCGCGGAAACACAAGAGGGGGCCGGGCCTGTTTTGCGGCGTGGGCTACGAGGAGAGCCTGTGCGCGCGCTGCAGCGCCGCCTCGCCGAACTGGGCATTGATCCTGGGCCTGTCGATGGCCTCTTTGGCCCGCGAACGGATGCTGCCGTCAGAACTTTTCAGCGCGCGCGCCGGTTGCACGTCGATGGCGTGGTGGGGCCTGAAACGTGGAAGGCGCTGGGGATTGCCGTTGCAGGGGATGTGACATCCTTTGGTATACAAGCCACCTTTGGCGATGCCGTCGATCGCCTTGCCCCCGTTCCTCTGGCGACGCGCCAGGGGCACCAAATGCATGTGAATCTGGTGGCCGACTGGGATCGGATGGTCGCAGCGGCCTCGCGCGATGGAGTGAACTTGCAGATTACTTCAGGCTATCGCAGTGTTGAATTGCAAGCGCGCCTGTTCCGCGAGGCTGTCAGTAAGTACGGGTCGGAAGACGCTGCGCGTAAATGGGTGGCCCCGCCGGGTCGCTCGAATCACCAACGGGGAAAAGCGCTAGATATTGCCGACAACGGAGGGGCTCACGCCTGGCTGCGAGCGAATGGAAGGCGCTTCGGCTTCTATCAACCGATGAGTTGGGAACCTTGGCATTGGGAGCACGACATTTAGGTCACGCGTGCACTAGTGCGTGTGTGGCATCAGGCGTTCGACCACTCCGAACAGCATCGCACCCGTCACCACCAAAGGCACACCGGTCGGGGTTCTTAAGGTGACTGGTATCAATTGCGCCAAAACCACATACAGCAGGACGCCCGCAGCCAGCGGCAGTGCATACGCGAGGGTCCCGGTGGCCCCTCCCAGAGCCAATGGAAGGGCGAGGCCTAGCAGGAATGCGAGACCGGTTGCCAAAGCGGCGCGGCGCGCCAGTTGATGGGAGCTACCAGCGGCCAGCACCACCGCCGCGGCCAACATACCCTCCGGTAAAATGTGGGCGAGCAGGCCTATCATCACCAGCAATCCCACGTGGAATTCCAATGCGAAGCCGGCGGCCATCGCGACGCCATCGAAAAAAGTACAGACCAGAAGACAACCGAGGGCCGAACACGCCGCGCCGTGACTCAACAAATGAGCCCCATGGGTGTCTTGGTCGTGATCGTGACACGCACTGGCGTGTTCGCACGTGGTGGGACCCGATTCGCGACCAATAAAATTGAGGTGAGGAGCCAAGTAGCGTTCGAAGAGCAAGACCGCCAATACGCCCCCGAACAGCCAGCTTAACGCAGCCGGGTTTCCTGAATTGAGAGCGGCCGGCAATAACTCGAAAAACAGAACTGCGAGCAACAATCCAGCACCGAGGGCCATGATGGCAGCCAACCGGGCGTGAGTGAGCCAACGCCGCGGGCGAGAAGCCAGCCACATGCCGCCGGCCATGGTGGTGCTTGCAGTAAAAAGTCCGACGACGAGTGTGTTATCAGTGACCATTGGGGGCCTATGTTTCCACGCCATTCACGCAATGGCATCACACTAAAATACGCGTCTGAGACCCCGTTCGTCAAGACTTCACATATCGATTTAGAGCAACTATGGCGGCATTCCAGCCGCGTTTAGTGCGCCCAAAGTTTGACGGGTTCTAATGCAACATAGTAGCTTTTATATGTTGCGGGACGTTCGCGACCCGTGCACGCGGGATTGTCGGAATTCTGACGACGATTTCGGCAACCCCGCATGTGGCTCGGTACCACGCGCGAGAAATAGATTTGGAGTTCAAACAATGTCAAAAAACATGAGCGTTTATTTCTTCGGTGTCTTGCTTGCGAGCGTGGCCTCGTGCAGTGCGCCTGTCACATCGCCCAATGTGATGCCAACGACCTCCTCGCCCTCCCCTTCGCCGGCTGCCACCCCCTCGGCGGCGATGAAACCGCATCAAGAAGCCTGCCTGCATATGAGTTCAGGGCCCCAAAAAGACGTAGAGGCCGCGTTATTGAGCTCTGGGGCACCTGTTATCGCGGCGGATCATCACCGCTACGATGTCACCCTGAAGGCCCAAGGCGATCGCTTTGGGGGAACGGTCGTTTTTAACAACCCCACCGCTGGGGATGTGAGGTTTTATCTGGGGTTTGCGGGGCCAATTTCTCCAGATACAAAGTTGACGTTGACGCAGGCGGGGAAGCCCCTTGCTTTTGAATCGGTGGATACAGAGCATGTGCACGAAGAGTGTTCAGACATAAAAGTTCTCTACGTGGCGGAAGTTGGGGTGGGCCCAGTTGAAATCAACATGGCCGGATTCCAAGAAAACGTGGCACGCTTGGTTCTGGAGGGCGGTTCCGGCGAAGATGGCCACGCGGATGATCACGAAGAGGATCACGGCCACGATCACGAGTGATTTCTGCCCGGCGTTGTACGCGGGGTGGTTAGGTGGTGGGTGTGTTGGGGGACAAGGGCTTTGTTCCCCTTTTTTATGGGCAGCCTGTGAGTATGATGATGTCTTTGCCTCGCTGGTTCACCGCTTTTTGCTCGCTCTCACTCGTCATTCAGGCCTGCCAAGCCCAAGAGGAGTTGGTTTTCTCACAAATGCCTTCGATGAGTTTTCCTGCGGCGGCGGGGGGGGCTTCACCGACGCCGCCGCAGGCCACCCTGCCCCCCACAGTGGTCGTCGAAGACTCTACTGAAGATGTTGCGACGGTTGACGCACCTGCAGAGAGCCCTCAGGCCGAGCTGTCGCCCGCTGCAACAGCCCCTTTGGTAGTGGATGTGCCAATTTTGCCGCTTGAGCCCTCTGCGGAGCCCTTCCCTGATTTGCCCCACGAAGGGGATCTTCTGTCCGTATGTCGCCTGTTTTCGAGTGGGCCGGCGCGGGTTGTCCAAGCCGCTCTACCGGGCAGTGAAGAGACGCCAGGCACGGTGTCCGATGATGGACAGCGCTATGATGTGGACCTGGGCGATACAGGGGATGGTTTTGAAGGCTCTGTGGTGTTTGAAAACACCCGCACAGCCGTTTATGGCTTCTACTTGAGTGCGGATGTGCCTCTGGAAGTATTCATAGATGGTTCATTGCCGTTGGCATTAGAGTCGAGTAAAGAGAGTCCGGCAGGATGCTCTGGTGTTGCGGTTTATCATTTTGTTGAAATTTTACCGGGTCAGGTCACGCTGAATTTTGGTCCGCATTCGTCGGAACGTATTTCCTTAGTGGTTGAACGCGCTCAGGAGGCAACGCCCTGAGCCATGAAGGCTGCTTCTTCGCCGTGTTTGATTGGATCGAACTTGGTTGTTGGCTACCGTGGGCGGGCGATTTTGCCGCCTGTGAATGTGGCCGTGGGGCGGGCAGAGACCTGGGTTGTTGTGGGCCGCAACGGAGCCGGTAAGTCGACCCTGCTGAAGACTCTTCTGGGGCTTTTGCCGGTTATTTCAGGGCGAGTGCAGCGCGAGGCGAGTTTGCAGGTGGCCTATGTTCCGCAGCGTCTCCCATTGGAGGCGACGGTTCCCATGCGGGGGCGCGATGTGGTGGCGATGGGATGGGATTCCCATTGGAGTTTTATGAGGCCTTGGCGACCCTCTCGGGTGGCTGAAGAAGTGCAAGCCGCCCTGAAACAGGTCGCAGCCGATGGGTTTGCGGATGAGCGGTTTGGCGCCCTTTCCGTGGGTCAACAGCAGCGTATTTTGCTGGCCCAGGCATTGATGGGGCATCCAGACTTGATTGTTTTGGATGAGCCGACGGCGGCGATGGATATGGTGGCCGAACGTGAGACCTTGCGCTTGCTTGATGGTCTGAGAAGCGAACGGGGAACAGCGATTATGTGGGTGACTCATCGTTTGGGGGAGGCCATGCGCGATGCCGACCGTGTGTGTTTTGTAGATGCAGAAGAGCAGGTCGTCGCGGTGGCGCCTCCGCTTGAAGTGGTTCAACACCCGGTTTTTGTGAAGCATTTTGGCTTGCATTTGTGGCCTTCGAAAGGCACTGCGGGGGCCAATGCAGGCTGTGATTGAGCTGGCAGGAGCAACCTGGGTCGCCTGGTGGGGGGCCTGGGAGCTTTTTCGCGATCCCATTGTGGTGGGAGGGGTTGCTGGCGGAGTGCTCGGCTTGCTCGGTGTATTGGTGGTGCTGCGGCGAATGGTTTTCGCGGTGGCTGCCTTGGCACAAGCCGCAGGCTGTGGGGTCGCGTGTGCCTTTTTTCTCGAAATTCACACGGGTTTGCCCTCCCTGTTGACGGCGCCTCGTGCTTGGTCTTTGGGATTGACGTTGCTGGCGACGGCCGCCTTGCGTTGGCCGGGGCGGCGGGTTTTAACCCGCGAAAGTGTTCTTGCCCTGCTCTATTTGCTGGGAGCTGCCGGGGCCTTACTGTTGGGAACGCGAATTACGCAGGAGGCACACGACATTGAAGCAATTTTATTTGGGTCAGCGGTGGTTGTGAGCTCCCTGGATGTCGGGCTGGTGTTAGGAGGCGGTGGGATCATACTGGCATTGATGCTGGCTTGGCAGCGGGGATTTTGGTTCGCAAGCTTAGACCCGGATGCCGCGCGGGTGCGCGGGGTGCCGGTGGCCGCACTCGACCTTCTGTTCTTACTCATGTTGGCCGTTTTTGTGTCGATCACGACGCGGGCCTTGGGGGTGCTACCCGTCTTTGCCTTCAGCGTATTGCCTGCGGTGGCTGCCATCGCGGTGTGTCGAACGCCGCTGAGTACCGCCTTGACCGCGACGGGGCTGGGTGTTTTTGCCGGGGTCGGAGGGTATTTTCTGGCTTTTTTGGCTGCTTTTCCCGTCGGCGCGAGTCAGACATTGTTTGCTGGGGCCTTGGTGTTTTTGGCGTTTTTGTTGCGCTTGCTGCAGGGGGGGCGACCCATCACACAAAGGTCTGGCTCGATATGACAGCCTGGAAGCTTTGTCGGAGTTCCAGTATGCTGACGGGCATTGTGTTGAGAAAATTTGCGCTGTGCTTCTTTGCCGCCTTGTTATGGGGTTGGGGGTTTAAGCCAACGGCTCAGGCCAAGGAGCTGCAGGCGGCGATCAGTTTTGGCAAGCCTTATTATGATGCCGGACAACAGGTTCTGCGCATTCCTCTTGAGGGACCCTTGCCCTCCTATGCTCAAGGCATTGCAAAGCAACCGTATCGTGTGTATTTCGATTTTCAGGCCGATGCACGTCAACCCACCTTGGTGGCTGAACGGGTGATGGGGCACCCGCTATTGAGGGCCTGGGCGATGGCGCAGCATCGACCCGGCACCACACGGGTCAGTTTAACCGTAGAAGAGGACTCGCTGGTCTTGGTGGCCTTTGACAAGGCACTTCATCACATCGTGCTGGCACCGATGAAGCGGAAGGCGCTGACGGGTTTGCCAACCCCTTCACCCTCGTTGCCGCCGGCTGCACCCCGTGCGACCCCTTCCCCCCCCCTGATCGAAGCATCCCCACCGCCTGTTCCTGAAGAGCCCCCTGTGGCGTCTGCAGCAGCGGACTCGGATATCCAGGAAGTGTTGGACCGATTGGCCGTCTTGAATCGCCCCCTTTCCTTGTCCGCTGAGCAAGGGTTGAATTATGTCCCGGGTTTACCGCCTGCGGACGAATCGGCGACACCGGCACCGCAGCCATTACCACCGGCCCCGACCCAGGCGTTCCCGGAGACCCCTCAGTTGCAGTCACTCGAGGCACCGCCTGCTGCGCAAAACTATGCCTTGCAGATGTCCTCGGCTGTGATGATGGGGGAGTATGCTGCCAGTTTGCCTGACTTTGATGGAGAAGCACGCTCCGAGATGAGCCAACTCTTTGGAGCCCGTTTTCACGGTCGCTGGTTTCCCGGGGGGCAAGACGATTCAGTCGAAAATCTGAGCGCGTGGTGGGCCCATCAGATGGATGTTTATGCGGGGAATATGACTTTTTCAGATCCGCAAATTGCGCATGGACTCCACGCCCGCCAAGGGTGGCGGCTTCATTTGGGCGGATTACGCTCCGTTCGCTTGGGTGTGGTCGAGTTTCAGGCGGGGGCCGGCGTAGCCATGAAGCAGGAGAGGAGTTGGCGTGCCGTAGCCCCCGTGCAAGGTGAGGCAATCAGTGATGGGACAAGGTTTTGGTGGGCACCCGAAGCGCTGTTAATGAGCCACATTCCCCTGCTTGGGGGCGTCCACATTTATGGCGAGGCAGCTTATTCGCCGACCGTCACGGTGCTTGATTCCGGCGCCGTGACGGAGCCAAAACCAACTTCTGGTCAGCGCTTGGAAGGCGGTTTGGCTTGGCACGTCAGCAAATTGCGTGTGGCTCTGGGGTATCGGCGGTGGTCAATGGCGAGCATGGGGTATACTGAAGCCAGCCAAGGCCCCGTCCTGACCATCGGCGGGTGGCTGACGGGGCGATAAGGATGAGGTCCGTGAATATTCAAATAACTCTTCGCCAAGCCTCCTTAGGACTGCTTGCTGTCGCCGTTTCTGTGGGATGTCAGGCCACACCGTCTGCGCTCCCGAGTGCTGCGACGGAGCCAACACCGGCGGCGGCCCCTGTGACGAACGAACCCTATCAACGCGCCACACCGAAGGATTTGCGCGATCGGCAAGCGGCCGGCGAGAACGTGGTGATTGTCGATGTTCGCTCGGCGGCATCTTATGCTGCGGAACATATTGAGGGGGCTGTGAGTGCACCGTGGGCAGATATTCAGGCCGGGACCGCTTCGTTGCCCAAAGACAAACTGTTATTTCTTTACTGTACGTGACCGAACGAGTATAGCAGCGCCGGTGCGGCGTTGGATCTTAACAAGCAGGGCTACACCCAGTTATACGTGCTGTTGGGCGGCATGGCGGCGTGGAAAGAACTTGGTTATCCCGTAACAAAGGCGTCTTCGGCTTTTACGTTGACTCCATAGCGCGATACACGCTCGGATAATAGCGTGCCACCAATTCGCGCAAGTGTGGTGCATGGCCGTGGAATTCTTCTGTCAGCATGGTCGTCAGCAAATCGCGGCTTGCGCTGAGTGACGGGGTTCTTACTGCTGTCTGAAACGCCTCACGCGCGTCAAAAAAGTTCTCGCAGGCAACCAATGCCACCCCCCGATCATAGTGAAGTCTGGCGCTTTCTGGCAGCACGTGGGCCGCTTCATTCAGCCATCTCAGGGCACGCAATGGGTAGCCTGGTTCTGCGCGGGCTAGTTCCAGGCGCCCCAGGGCAGCAAGCGCGTAAGGCCACCGCGGGTTTCGTTTCAAAGCAGACCCAAGCAGTGATTCGGCCAAGGTAAAGTTTCCCAAGCGTTGTTGGTGTAACCAAGCACGCCAGAGCAGGGGGGTCGGATCACTCACCCCGAGGGAGGCCGCGCGCTCAAGGTATACATCCGCGTTCAATAGAGCCATATCTCCCACATGAGAGCTGTCTCGACCGTGTTCGCGAAGCCACCCGGGAGCGGTCATTTGTAAGCTCAAAAGGCCCAGGCGTAACCAATAGTTGGGATCATCAGGAACCCAGCGGTGGAGTTGGTAGAGCAGTTCCAAAGCGGAGTCGTACCGCCCGGCCGCTTCGTGAGCTTCTGCTTGATCATAGAAAATGGAATGAACCGAATGACGCATGCACGGATCCATCGGATGCAGGTGGCCAGGCTCTAAAACAGTCGCGTGTGAAGAATTTTCCACAGCTCCTTCACGGCGGCTCGCAAACGTCGCGAAACTTGCATTTGACTAATTCCAAGTATTTTGGCAATTTCTGTTTGGGTTAAATCTTCATAGAAGGCAAATTCAATCACTTCTCGGGAGGCACCCCGTAAACGTCTCAAGGCCCCTTCCAGTAGCAAACGATCTTCAAGCGCCAGTTCAAAGCTGGTGTAACGGTTATCCATTAATTGATAACGAGTCTTTTCGCGTTCATCATCCAAAGAAGCTGGGGTTCCGCGAGATTCCAGGGCGAGACATTCGTGTACCTTCTCCACGGGAAGGTTGCAATGTTCCGCAATGGCCTCAGCGCGGGCCGTTTGGCCCGTTTGTTGTTCTAACACCTGTCGGCCCCGAGCAACACGGGGACGCATCTCGATGATTTCACGCGGGGCCCGCACCAAAGGCGCCAGGTCACGCAGGTAATGGCGCATCTCGCCGGTGATTGACGCGGCGGCATAATGTCTGAAATTCGTCGCTTGCTCGGGGTCGCAGCGGTCAATGGCTCGTAAAAGCCCAATCGCTCCCACCTGGGCCAAATCGTCTAATTGCTCGGGGCACCAGGCGCCTACTTGCCGAGCGATCGGCCGAATCAGATGGGCGTGTTGTTTAAATGCGTCAGTACGCTCTTGTTGTGATCTTTTTCCCATTGATGGGTCTGAGCGGTCTGAAAGCGTCATAAAGAATCCTTTGGCGGAAGACCCTTACCCGCACCTTATTTGATTTTGTTCACGATATCGAAAATAGGAAGATACATGCCAATGATGATGGAGCCGACGATGCCACCAATCATCACCATCATTAAGGGTTCGAGCATCGAGGTGAGCGCTTTTACGGCGGCATCCACTTCTTCGTCGTAGAAGTCTGCGACCTTCTCGAGCATCGCATCAATAGAGCCCGTCTCCTCACCAATTGCCACCATCTGGGTCACCATTGACGGGAAAACATTGGCTCGCTCCAAAGGTTTGGCAAGGCCCTCCCCTTCGGAGACCGCCAACCGCAAATCTTCCATCACCGCCGCCACCACCAAGTTGCCAATGGAGTCCCGCACGATTTCGAGCGCTGGCATCAAAGGAACCCCTGACTTCAAGAGTGTTCCTAATGTGCGAGAAAAACGGGCCACGGACACCTTTCGGATAAGGTCTCCGAAAATGGGGAGTTTCAGCTTGTACTGGTCGACGAGAAGCGCGCCTTGGGGCGTTTCTTGAAAAATTCTAAAAGCGTACACGCCGATACCAATAAAAACTACGATTAGCAGAGCATAGACTGAGGTGAGAAACTGACTCAGGTCGACGAGCAATTGCGTAAAGGCGGGAAGCTTCGCACCCATCTGTGCGAACATGCCCGCAAACATTGGCACAATGAACATCAACATGACCGCTGAAATAATGATCGCAAAGACCATGACCGTCAGCGGATAGGCCAAGGCGCTTTTGACCTGGGTGTTCAGGCGGTTTTGGTTCTCCAAAAACCCGGCCACGCGCAGCAAGACGTTGTCGAGCACACCGCCTGCCTCGCCTGCTTTAATCATCCCGCAAAACAGGTTATTGAAGGTTTCAGGATATCTGCCCATCGAGTCGGACAGGGGTTGACCTTGCTCCACTTGCTCTTTGACGTCGGTCAGAATGCGGCGCAAGCGTGTGGACTCGGATTGATCCGCCAGGATGCCCAAGGAGCGCACCATGGAAACGCCTGCGTTGATCATGGTGGCAAATTGCCGTGAAAAGATGCAGAGGTCTTTCAGTTTGACCTTCGCCTCAAGCAAATTCTTGAGACTGTCCATACTGAAGCTGGGCAAGGCCGGCATGGCACTGCCGGCCCCTTTTTCTCGAATACCCATGACCGTGAAGTTTCTGTTCTTCAGGTCTTGTTTGACGGCGTTCGGATTATCTCCTTTGACAGTCTTGAAGGATGTTTTGCCGCGTTTGTCGCGAACCTTGACTTCAAATACTGTGGCCATGACGGTGCCTCAAAAGAGAGTTAAACAGTCCCAATGGTTACATTCCCGCGTTCAGGCTACCATTAAACGCCGGAATCAGACCCTTCGGCCGTGTGAAATACACACTATCAAGCCCGACCCCCTACGCCGTGGGCGGGGGGCGCCATTCCCATCCCGCCACCCAGCATTTTTGCGAGGTCATCCGGGCGTGAGCTTTTCGCAAGCGCGTCCTCATATGAAATTTGTTTTGAGTTGTACAGATCGCGTAACGCCATCTCCAGCGTTTGCATTCCGAATTTGCCGCCCGTCTGAATGGCAGAGTATACTTGGGCGGTTTTTCCTTCGCGAATCAAGTTGGCGATGGCGGGTGTCACAATCATAATTTCTTGCGCCATAATCCGGCCTCGTTTGCCTGGTTCCACCTGCAGCTTCGGCACCAAGGCCTGAGATAGCACAGCAACCAAAGAGTTCGACAGTTGTACGCGAATTTGTTGCTGTTGGTGAGGCGGAAAAACGTCGACAATACGATCGACGGTTTGCGACGCGGAACTGGTGTGCAGCGTACCGAACACTAAGTGGCCTGTTTCGGCGGCAGAAAGTGCCAATCGGATCGTTTCGAGGTCGCGCATTTCACCCACGAGGATGACGTCGGGGTCTTCGCGCAACGCTGCTTTGAGGGCGTTGTCGAATGAGCGTGTATCGGCGTGTAATTCCCGTTGGTTCACCAAACTCATTTTTGATTGATGAACAAATTCGATGGGATCCTCAATGGTGAGAATGTGTTCCGCCCGATGGCTGTTAATGTGGTCGATCATCGCGGCCAATGTTGTCGATTTGCCCGAACCGGTGGGTCCGGTCACCAAAACCATGCCCCGTGGCTTGTGAGTTAACTCGGACACGATGGGCGGCATACTCATATCTTCGAGCTTGGGCGCCTTGGAGTTAATGGTCCGCAAGACCGCGGCGTAGTTGCCCTTGCTTTTGAAGGAATTGACGCGGAAACGACCCAAGCCGACGACGCCATAAGAGCAGTCAAGTTCGTAGGTCTGCTCCAATTGCTTTCGCTGCTCATTGGTGAGAATAGAGAAGATCAGCCGTTGAGTATCTTCCCCGGTGAGTGGCTCGTAATCTGTTTTGGTCAGCTTGCCGTTGATGCGAATGATCGGGGGGACATTGGCCGCGATGTGAAGGTCTGACCCGTCACGGTCAAAAACCATCTGTAACAATTCTTCCATGTACATAAGCGGCGACGCTCCTTATGGTTTTCGGTCTTCAGCAACCAACGGTGATCCGAACAATTATCCTGTCGCTGACGGTGAGGGTGTTCCGCACAGCGCACAGGCCTTCCACCCATCCTCGATGCGTGAGTTACATTTAATGCACACCATCCGTAGATTGGTTGAGCAAAATGGGCACTTGATGTAGTCGTCTCCCACTTCGTTGCGGCAAGTGGGGCAGAGTTTGGCGGCTCCTTCATCTGAAAAACAGACGCGAATGACTTCGTCAATGTCTGTATGGTTTAACAAAGCCAACTTCAGCGCGTAGTCTTTCAACTGCACCATGCCAGACTGCTTGGCCGCGTAGCGTATCAAGGCAGCCCCTCCCCCGCGGGCCACGACCTCTCGGACTTGATCGGTCATTTTCATAATTTCGTAGACGCCCATACGGCCTGAGTACCCCTTCACGCACTCAGCACATCCTTCCGGGTTGTGTTTCCGCATCACCAGCGGTTGGCTCGGATCATACTTGAGACCGACGAAGTCAATGGTTTCTTGGTTGGGGGTGTACTCCGTTGAGCAAGCAGGACACAGTTTGCGCACGAGGCGTTGGGCGATCACTCCAATGGTGGCAGCTGCCGTCAAAAAGCCTTCAACCCCCATCTCGTCCAAACGCATCATGGCCCCTGGGGCGTCATTGGTATGCAGCGACGTGAACACCAAGTGACCAGTGAGCGCCGCCTCAATGGCGATTTTGGCGAGGTCTTTGTCTCGAGTTTCCCCAATCAACATAATGTCGGGGTCTTGGCGCAAGAACGCCTTGAGGATTCGTGCGAAGGTATAACCGATGTCTGGTTTGGCTTGGCATTGCGTAATGCCCGGGCAGTCGTATTCGATGGGGTCTTCTGCCGTTGAGATGTTTACGTCTGGTGTGTTGCGGTGCGCTAAAATTGAGTACAGGGTGGTGGTCTTGCCTGACCCCGTTGGCCCGCATACAAAGATGATGCCAAACGGACGGCTGATCATCTCCATGACTGTTTTGTAGTCGTTCTCGAAAATAAACAACTTGTCGAGGGGAACCCCCGTGTTGCTTTTGTCGAGGATGCGCATACATATTTTTTCGCCAAATTTAGAGGGCAGGGAACTGACGCGGAAGTCAATCTCTTTGCCTCTGAATTTCACACTGATGCGCCCGTCTTGCGGCAAGCGTTTTTCCGCAATGTCCAAATTAGACATAATCTTGAAACGAGAGATGAGGGCCGGCAATATTTTTGACGGCAATTCCATCTGTTTATGCAGCACGCCATCCTGGCGAAAGCGAACGACGATATTCTCCGCTTGGGGTTCAATGTGAATGTCGGATACCTTGCGCGGAGAGCCCAGTGCATTGGTCAAGATGGTGTTCGCGAGACGAATGACCGGCGCTTCATCGTCTGTACCTTCCAGGTTGACAGAGCCCGCGACGTCTTCGTCGTCGTCGTCAAGAAACTCGACGTCTTCATCACCCAACGAACTCAGCAAATCATCCAAGGTCAACTGGTTTAATTGCATGACCTCGACTTTGAATTGACTTTCTAAGAATTGAAAATATTCGTCTTCGGTAATGATGACAGGTTGTACCGCAACCCCCTTGAGAAGGAATCGGACGTCATCAATGGCAATCAGATTGGTCGGGTCAACCATCGCCAGGGTGAGGCGGTTGTTGGCGAACTGAATTGGAATGATTTGGTGCTGCCGAATTAAGTTTTCGGGCACCATTTTCAAGACTTCCGGGGCGACCTTGATCTTGCGCAGGTTGACGTAGCGCAGGCCATATTGAAGCTCAAGTGCGTCCTTGATGGACGCTTCGGAGATGTAACCCTGCTTAATCAGGATCATCCCCAATGATTCTTTGGTCTCTTTTTGTATGTCGACAGCCTTTTTGAGTTGGTTCTCTGTTACGAGATTGGCGTTGAGGAGAATCTCCCCCAACTTCATTTTTACCAGGGCCATCGGCTGTTTCCTCTCCGTCTCCGGTTGATTGAGGCTGAATGAAATGACACGGCGTAACCCAGATACCGAACGACTGTGGTTACTCTGCCGCGCCCGTATCCAAAACGCGTTGAAGAACGGATATTGCAGCCGCGATATCCAGGACTTCTTTGCTGCGTGATACCAGGACTAAAATACCCATATCGGCCGCTGTCACTAACATGGCGCCACGATCCGTTTCAAGGAATATTCGCCGCAAAGGACCGCGCTGTATTTTGGCCATTTGCGCATCACTGGCTGAAAACAGTGTGCCGGCCTGAGCACCCAAAAAGTCAGCATCCAGGGAGGGGGGTAATTCCGAGGCGATAAGCAATCCATCGTATCCCACCAGCAGGGCGCCTTCTGCCCCCGGAACTTGGGCCAGGGCCCCCATCAGGTGCTGTAAATTTACACCGTGTGCCAACACCAGCACGTTTTCTTGCGTCGGTGCCTGCGGCACCGGTGTGAAGGCGTTCGGGGTTTGTTTGGGGAGCGTGGGGCGTGCCGGGACAGGTACAGGGGTTTGCACCGCGGTGGGGGCGACAGGGGTCACGATGGGCGTGTGAAGGATGCGAGCAGGGCCAGGGCCTTTGGCGGGACTGGGGTCTGAAAGGCCAAATTCATCGAAATCTTCGCGGGCTGGTTTTGCTTCCGGGGCAGGGGGGGGCATCGGCGGTGCTCCGATACCGGACTCCAATCCCGAGAACAGCGCGTCCAGAGAGGTGTCGAGCGCATCTTCTTGAAACAGTCGTCCTCCTGTAGGGCCTCCCACCGCCGCAGGCGCTGCCGGAATTTCAAGGGGCGGAGGAGGGGGCAGCGGTTCTGGCGGAGCGAAACCTGCCGCCTGCGCTTCAGCGTAGCTTAAGGACGGGTCTTGGGGGTCTGGGTTTTCCGGACCCATCAAACCGCCCTGCGCCCCGAAATCTGCAAAAGGAGAGACATCGTCTTCGTTGGTGAAGCCTGCGCCTGCACGCCCAACGTTTTCCGGGGCGCGCTGGGCGCGTCGACGGCGTTTTTTGGGAGGGGTCGGCTGCGAACCAAGCCCCAGTCTGCCAAGAAGCATACTGAGGAAGGTGGGCTCTGGGGTGGACTTGCGTCCGGCCATGGGGATCTCCTGTGTGAGTCAGACCTCAGCGTATTGTAATCGAAAACGATGTCCTGCGGGGAGAAAATTAACTCCGCAGGATGGCGCCGCAGCGTTCTTGCAATTGTTCGATGATTCGCTGATGAACAGGTTCAAGCTCGCCTGCCGTCAATGTCCGATCGGGCGCTCGGTACACTAAGCTGAAGCCTAAGCTGACCTTTCCATCTGGTATTCCGGGCCCGGCAAAGCGATCGAACATTGTAACGGTCTCTAGCCATTCCCCCCCATTAGATTTGATAACATCTAACGCTTCAGCCGCGGTCAATGTTTCAGAGGCAACCACAGCCAAGTCCCGCAACATCGCGGGTTGACGCGAGAAGTTCTTGAAACGGGCGACCGCTGCGGGGTGTTGTAGGACCGCGTCGAGATCCAGTAAGAAAACAGTCGTGGGTTGATGGGTCGGCAAGTCGTAGTTTTTTGCCACTTGGGGGTGAATTTCACCCAGACAACCGGCCAAGACGTTTCCGAGGCGCAATTCAGCCGCACGACCCGGATGTAATCCTGCAAGCGACTCCGCTTGTTGAAATTGTAATGTTTCGGCCAGTGGCAAGCGGGACACGAAATTCTCCAACAAGCCTTTTGCGTAAGAGAAGTCTGCCAAGAATTCTGCCGGCGTGTGCTCTGGCAGCCAGAGACCACGCCACAACGAACCCATCAGGGCAACGCCCAGCCACCACTTTTCTTGAGGACGCTTGTCTCCCTGCTGAACATAGGTCCGACCAATTTCAAAAATTCCCATTTGATGGATGCCCTGCCGACGGTTGTGTTGAAGCACTTCAAGCAAACCCGGGAGCAATGACGTCCGCAAAACCGCCATTTCTTTCAGGGGGTCACTCAGTGGGACGATACCGTCTGTCTTCAGGCCGGCTCGTTTTTCAGCGTCAATGGTGCTGAGCGAGCGTGTCATCACTTCACACAGGCCTTGGGCGGTGGCGATGTTGCGAACCATTCGTTCAAGCGTGAGGCTGCGCGGCTGAACGGGGGGGGGCACTGCTGTGGGCAGGACCGCGGGGATGTGATCGTAGCCCCAATGCCGCACGACTTCCTCGACGAGATCAACCTCTCGGGTGGTGTCGTGCCACCGCCATCCTGGCGGGGTTACATCGTAAGCGTTAAGTTCGAATACACCGTCAGTATGGCGCCGCAGGCTGTAGCCCAGACCTGTCAGGATTCTCTCAACTTCAGGATTCGGAACCTGTATCCCAACCAAGCGTTCCACGGCATCAAGGTGAAATTCAAAGGGCTGAATCTGAGGAAAACCGGGTTTTCTTGCCTCAACAGCCGGCGCGACACACTGGCCACCCGCCAGCTCAATAATGAGTTGCGCGAGCATATCCAAGGCGCGCTCAATCCCACACGGATTGACACCTCGCTCAAAGCGATACGACGAGTCGGTGCTCAATGACAGGCGCCGACTGGTGCGACGAATGCCGCTGGGCTCGAAATAAGCGCATTCAAGAAACAGGTCTGTGGTGTCATCGGTCACTTCTGCCGCCAAGCCGCCCATGACCCCTGCCACCACCAAAGCCTGTTGGGTGTCCGCAATGACCAAGTCTTCAGGCTGCAAATCCCGTATCACGCCATCTAATGTCGTGATTTTTTCTCCGGGCGTGGCCGGGCGCACCGAAATGACACCGCCGTGAAGTTTTTTAGCATCGAATGCGTGGGTGGGATGGCCCGTGAGGAGCAAAATATAATTGGTGGCGTCGACCACATTATTGATACTGCGCAGTCCGCTGCCGGCCAATCGTTGTACCAACCAATCTGGAGATGGGCCTACTTTAACCCCCCGTATGGTCATACCTCGGTATATTGGACAACGGTCTGTGGAAATTTCCCCCAACTGAACGGCTTCGCTGTCGGCCGCCACCATCGGCGCGACCGGCGCTGATAAGCTCAGTTGGCTGCCCGCCACCGCAACAGCCAACTCCCGTGCCACCCCCTCAACGGACAAGAGGTCCGGGCGATTGGCTGTAATCGCGAGGTCGATCACCCATTCCCCCAACGCCATGGCTTGCGCAATGGGCAAGCCCACACGCGTATCCGCAGGAAGGATGTGAACACCCTCTGCGCCCGCCGGAAGGCCCAATTCGCTCAGCGAGCAATACATGCCAAACGATTCTACACCGCGCAATTTTGCGGCTTCAATGCGTTTGTTTCCCGGTAACAGACTGCCAACTTTGGCCACTGGAATCTTGTCGTGCAACTGCACATTGGTGGCCCCTGTGACGATCTGAACAGGCACGTCGCCGCCCAGGTCCGTTTGGCAGATGCGCAGCTTGTCGGCATTCGGGTGGGGGGCAATCTCCACAATCTGCCCCACGACAACGGTTTCTAAGCCCGGCGCTTGGCGCTCCAAGGATTCAACTTCTAATCCGATGCGTAACAGCTCGCGTTCAGTCGTCTGAACATCGATAGCAGGCGTAAGCAAAGAGTGAAGCCAGGGAAGGGAGATACGCATAACCACCTCAGGTCAGCAACGAGGGCGAAAAACAAGCCCTCGGGCGCGGCCAGTCTATTTAAAATTGTTGCAAGAAGCGAAGGTCGTTTTCCCACAGGTGACGGATGTCGTTAAAGCCATAGCGAATCATGGCTACGCGGTCGATACCCAGGCCAAAAGCCAATCCGGTCACCTCTTTGGGGTCGTAACCTACTGCCGCCAAGACATTGGGATCGACCATGCCAGCCCCGCACAATTCGATCCACCCGCTGTAAGAGCACGTACTGCATCCGCGTCCGGCACAAAATGGGCATTGCACATCGGCTTCGGCGGAGGGCTCAGTGAAGGGGAAGAAGCTCGGGCGCAGGCGAACAGCCAACTCGCGGCCAAATAAATTTTGTAACATACCTGTCAGCAAGCCCTTTAAATGACCCATATGGGTTCCTGAGCCCACCATCAGACCCTCGAGTTGATGGAAAATAGGGTAGTGGCGTTTCGTTACTTCATCGCGCCGGTACACGCGCCCGGGCATAATCAGGCGCAAAGGCGGTTTTTGGCTGGTCATCGCACGTATTTGCACCGAAGAGGTGTGCGTGCGGAGCAACCATCCCCCCGGAATGTAAAAGGTGTCTTGGGCATCGCGAGCGGGGTGGTCCGCCGGCGTGTTGAGCGCGGTAAAATTGTGCCAATCGTCTTCAATTTCTGGCCCTTCGGCGACACTGAAGCCGTAGTGTTCAAAAATATCGATCAACTCTTGCTTCATCGCAAGGATAGGATGTTGGTGGCCGGTGGCGAGTTTCCGCCCCGGCAAAGTCACATCGAGTCGCTCCTCTCTGAGTTGGGCGTCCAACAACGCCTGCTCAAGGACGCTCTTGTGGGCCTCAAATGCTGCTTCCAAGCCCTGCTTGGCTTGGTGGATCGCCTTGCCGACAGTGCTTCGCTCGCTCGGTGGAAGCTTGGGGATTCCGCGCAAAAGTTCCGCGATTTCACCTTTTTCCTTACCGAAGTAGCGCACATGCCAGGCTTCGAGAGCAGCCAAGTCAGAGGCCTGCTGCAGGCTACGTTCGGCATCAGTCAATATCTGTTCAAAAGTGGCGAGGCTCATAGCAAAAAAAGATTGTCCTCTGCCCGGAGACAGAGGACGGGGGGAAGCTTTAGGAAATGACGAAGGGCATCAAAGCAATTTCGCGTGCCCGCTTGGTGGCATCTGTCAAACTGCGCTGATGGTTAGCGCAGTTACCCGTCACCCGGCGGGGCAAAATTTTTCCGCGCTCTGAGATGTACTTCTTCAAGCGGACCGTGTCCTTGTAGTCGATAAGTTCGACTTTGTCGACGCAGAAAGTGCAGACTTTGCGGCGCTTCATCCGTCCGCCAGCTTTACCCATTTTGGCCATGGTTCGTTACCTTTCGTAATGGATGGGGGCGCAGGGCCCCTAAAATGGAATTTCGTCGTCGAAGTCTTGTGCGGCAGCAGGTGCCGGCGCTGGACGCGGAGTGGGGCGACGAGCCGGAGGGGGCGCAGCAGGCGCTGGCGCCGGACCCTCGTCACCGTCTAAATCGTCATCGTAGATGGGGCCGTCGGGTTCATTGGGAACCACCGGGCGGTTGCTGGTCACCCCTGACGGTGAACCCACGGGCGAAGCAGAAAGCGCTTCCACCTCAACCACCTTGCGGCGTTGGCCTTCCGGTGTCTCGTATGACCGTGTAGTCAACCGCCCCTCGACCACCACCAGCTGGTCTTTGTGAAGAGATTCCTTCAGACGTTCCGCGAGATTACGCCACGCGATGACGCGAACGTAATCCACAGCACCCGCTGTCCCATCGGCGCGCGCTGGACGCGACACGGCAACAGTAAAGGTCAAATTTGCGTGACCTGACGGTGTCATCCGGAATTCGGGCCCGCGTGAGACGGTTCCCATCAAGCTGATGTGGTTGATACTCATATGACGATGAATTCTCTTGGCGTATAGCGCCTGTAGACAACGAAGCGGTTTAGGCTTCTTGACGCACGACCAAGTGGCGGATGACGTCATCGTTCAAGCTGAACAGACGCTCCAACTCCTTGATTTGTGCGGGGTCAGCCTGGAAGTTCGACAACACGTAGAAGCCGTCTTTGAAGTCTTTCACTTCGTAAGCTAAACGCTTGCGACCACGCTTTTCCGTCTTTTCCAGGGTACCCAAGCTGCCGATCTGGTCGTCGACGCGCTTGACCACGACATCGATGGAATCTTCATCGAGCGTGGGTTTGATGATGTACATCGTTTCGTAATTGCGAACCAAGGTGGTTCCCTCCGGACATCTGTCAGATGGCCCCCGCCTTCTTGTGCGGGAGCAGGGACGTGGCACGAGGCTCCGCTCAGACATTGGAGCCCCTGAAGCCCAGCGCACTTCCGTGAATACGGAGGCGTGGACAACGTTTTATCTTATCACAATCGGAAATTAAACAGCAAGAAGAGGGGGGCTTGCGGCTGAGAGCGTCAGCGCCCTACTATGGCGGGGCAGAGTGGTTTTCGAGGAGACCCATGTTTCTATGAGCACATTCCCCATCCGTTCGATCACCCGATCAGCTCTGTTGTGCTTGACTGCGTGTGTTTTTTCTGGGTGCGATGCGCTGGGTGATGTGGTGAGCGCCTCTGTCCCGGTACGTGGCGATGCCTTGGCTTTCGTGAAGACGAATATGGATCCGGAGAAAACAGCGGTCACGGCCGGAGAGGTGGTCACTTTGTGGATTGAGACCCCGGCTGTGGAACCGGGTGCACGTTTCAGTTGGGACGCTTCAGCCGGTTCGTTGTCGGCGACAACGGGGGCGCGTGTGCGTTGGACCGCGGGGGGACGCGGACGGGTGCGGGTGAGTTGTACGGTGAGTGTGGGTGGGGACAGCCGTGTCGTTGAATATGTCTTCACGGTTCAGTGAACGCAGCTTTTTTGGGGTGGTATGATGGGAGTCTCCCTGTGCGGGGAGTGTGGAGGTTGCGATGAAAGAACTGACACGGCCGGCCCCTTTTGAATTGTCTCGTGACCTGGTCGAGCAGGTCCTGGAACGTGCATTGTCGCGTGGGGCTGACTTTGCCGAGATTTTTGCGGAAGACAAGACCTACAGCGGGATTCAATTTTTGGATCAAAAAGTGAAGTCTTGTGTGTCAGGCCAAGACTTCGGGGCCGGCGTCCGCGTCTTGTACGGGACCGATGCTGTTTACGCCTACACCAGCGACTTAAGTCTCGCAGGCTTGCTGTCGTTGGCCGAGCAAGTGGCCTCCGCGCAAACGGGCATCGGGCGCGCGGCACGAGCGGAGTGGCGCCCGGTGACGCCTCCGGTGCGACATACGCTGACAGTTCATCCCGACGATGTTCCCAAGACCGAGAAGGTGGCCATGATGCGCCGTGCAGACGCTGCAGCGCGCGCCTTTTCGAAAGAAATTGAGCAGGTGGAGGTCAGCCTTGCCTCAGAGTACCAGCGGGTCTTCATCGCCAACTCTGAAGGGCTTTGGACCTCGGAAGACCGCCCCTACATTCGGTTGATGATTAATGCCATCGCGACGGACGGCCAGCAGAAGCAAAGTGGTCGCGAGTCCCCAGGCGCCTTGGCCGGTTGGGAGTGGGTCGAGGCACAAAATGTGGAAGAGTTGGCACGCTCCGCTGCCCACACGGCGGTCACAATGTTGCACGCGCCCTACGCGCCATCAGGCAAAATGCCGGTGGTGATTGAAAATGCGTTTGGGGGTGTTATTTTTCACGAGGCGTGCGGACATTTGCTAGAGACCACCTCGGTCGCGAAGGGGGCCAGTATTTTTGCGGGAAAATTGGGTGAGCAAATTGCCCACCCGTGCGTCACAGCCATTGATGATGGCACGATGGACGGCGAGTGGGGCTCGTTGGCGATCGATGACGAGGGGATGCCGACCCAGCGCACGGTATTGATTGAAAACGGCATTTTGAAGAGTTACATGGTGGATCGTGTGGGGGCCTTGAAAACGGGTTACCAGCCGACAGGCTCAGGGCGCCGGCAAAGCTATCGTTTCGCCCCTACGAGTCGGATGCGCAATACGTTTATCGCGCCGGGCCACGACACGATCTACGATATGATTGGTTCGATCGACTATGGTCTCTACGCCAAGAAGATGGGCGGAGGTTCCGTATCTCCGGGGACGGGCGATTTCAATTTTGCCGTGCTTGAGGGCTACATGATTCGGGACGGACGCATCGCTGAGCCCGTTCGGGGCGCGACCTTGGTCGGCAACGGCGGCGACATTCTGCAAAAGATAGTGATGGTGGGTGACAACTTTGCCATGGCGGCGGGCAAATGCGGCTCGGTGTCTGGTTCGATCTCCACGAATGTCGGTCAACCCGCGATCAAGGTCAGTGAAATTGTCGTGGGGGGGCGCGCCTGACGGCAGCACCTGTTTGGTGAGGATGGATTGTATGGAAACCCAGATGAAGGTGGCGCCTTTTGAAGCCGAAGTGAGCTTGTTATTGCAGTTTGCGCGTGAGCGGGGTCTGGAACACGTGGAGGTGTATGCCCGGCGCGATGAGGCTTTGACCTTGCGGGCGAACCAGGGGTCCCTCGAAAGCTTTCAACGCTCTCACTCGATGGGCATTGGTGTCCGCGTTGTGGACGGTGAAAGCGTAGGTTACGCCTACAGTGAAAACTTGTCTGCTGATGCCCTGCGTCGGGCGCTCGGCGAGGCGGCTGGAAATGCAGAGCTCGTGGAAGGGGAACCCGGGGCCGGGTTGCCATTGGATGTGCCGGATGCAACGGCGATGGATGGCCTGTATAACCCCCAGCTTGATGCGGTGAAATTAGAAGATAAAATTCGACACGTCCTGAAGTCGGAAGAGACGGCTCGGACCTGCGATGCCCGTGTGAAAGCCGTACCCGGTTGTGTGTACAGCGATGCCACCAGCTTGGTGCGGGTGGCGAATTCCCAAGGACTCGACCGTTATTATCAGACCAACCAATCCTATTCAGTGGTGTTTCCGTTGGTTTCTTTTGAGGGAGAGAATCGGACCGGCATCGACTTGCGGATCTCGCGTGATTTTTTCCAGTTAGATCCTGAGGCCATTGCGCGGGCAGCCGTCGGTCACGCCGTCAAGCGTCTGGGCGCGCGTCCTGTGAAATCTGGCACTTATCCGGTGGTTTTCACGCATCGCGCGATGGGCGATTTGCTCTCGGCATTTAGCGATGTTTTTTCAGCGAAGGCAGCGCTGGAACACAAGAGTTTGTTGGCAGGAAAGTTGGGAGCGCAGGTCGCCAGTCCGCTGGTCTCTTTCATTGACGATGCCTTGATGTTAGATGGCTTTGCCTCTCGTCCCTTTGATGATGAAGGGGTTCCCAGTCGCCGGGTGGCCGTGGTTGAGGCCGGTGTATTTAAGACCTTTTTACACAACACCCAGACCGCTCGACGGATGCAGGCTGTATCGACGGGGCATGCGGCCCGAGGGAGTTACAAGGGGACTGTGGGCGTGAGTCCGAGCAATTTCTATTTGCAGCCCGGGACGGCAACTCATCAAGCGCTTGTTGCGGGCGATGGTCCTGTGGTCATGATTGACGACCTTCAGGGGTTGCACGCCGGTACAAACACCATCAGTGGCGACTTTTCAATCCAGGCGCAAGGCTGGTTATATGAGAAGGGTGAGGAGGTTCACGCGGTCAGCAATATTACCGTGGCCGGCAATTTCCTTGCGATGTTGGCGGGTGTTGAGGCGGTGGGGGCCGATCTTCATTTTTATCCACACGGGGCCTATATCGGTGCTCCGAGCGTTCGTATCGCGGCCCTCGCCATCGCCGGAGATTGAATTTCAGCGCAGGCCCTCCAGACGGTCAAAACGAGCGACCAAGTCGTGGAGCTTTCGTTTCGGCACCATCAGTCTCTCGCCTGATGCCTGCGCTGTTTGTGCGAGGGCGGCCGCAATTTCAGCTTGGTCGTGAAGCTTCTCAATCAGGTCAATCGCTCGCTCGGGCTTTCCGGCCCTGGCTGCTAAGCTGGCGGCCCGGCTCAGAATGTTGCTGCGTTGCTCCAAGGGCAATCCCTCGAGACGTTTTAGGGCGTCTTCTGTCGCATCCATACCGGGTTGCACGTGGTTGATCAGCAACAGGCGTTCGCCGATATCCAAAAGGGTTTCAATCTCGTTTGTCAGCAGCGGGAGGCCATCATCCGGCGCGATGTTGTCTGCGCGAATACGGGCCTGAGACAGTGCGAAGGCCCCCGGTTCCCCCTCGCCTAATTTGGCTTGCAGGTAGGCGATATTTGCGAGCCACGGGACTTCGGATGCAGGTGAGATGTCGGTGCCCGCTTCGATCATCTTGAGTCCGTCGTGTACGCGTTGAAGCAGGCGGGCCTCGCCTCCGCCTTCTTTGTAGGCGGTGATCAATGCGTCAAGCTCTTCGCGTTTGGCTGTGCGCAGGCCATTCACTTCCCCAAGCCAAGCGTCTGCGGCATTTAAAGCTCGCTGTGATGCGAATTGCGTCGCCAGGATCAGCCCCGCTTGTGTGAGTTGCTCGCTGCGTACCAGCTTGGCCCATCGTTCCGCTTCTTGCATCATCGCCAGCGCACTGGCGGGATTGCCTTCGCGTGAAAGGGCGGTGCCAATGACTGCGCGCGCTTCCAGTCTGGCCAGCGGTTCACCGCCGAGCGCATGTGTCACCATCCCTGCCGAGCGCCGGGTTTGCCCCGTGCGGGCCAAGGCAATCGCGAGCCGTTGCCACGGGGCTTCAAAGCCGTGGGCCAGAATGAGACTGCGTGCTTTTTCAAGTTCTCGCGTATCAATCAAAGCATTCGCGAGGGCTTCAAAAGCTTTTTCTCTTGATTCTGAGCCCGCGGGAAGTCCGTGAGCTGTGACTGTTGCGTTCTGTACCATTTGCTGAGCGACCGCCACACGCCCCAGGGCAGCGGCACTCCGTGCGACGGTGCAGACAGCTTGAATGCGGGGTGCCGGCGCAAGGATGGTTTCAGCCATAAATGCGGCACACGCCAGAGGGCTTGATTCAGCCTCGGCCCGTCTGCGCACGGCAGGCAGAATGGTCCCCTCAATGGCTCCGATGGTGATTGGACCAAGGTAGGTGCTGGGTTTATTCAACAGAGCTGCAGTTGAGGTATCGGGATATTCTTGGCGCACCTGGCTGATGCTGTTGAGTGCCATTTCATAGTGTTCAAGGGCCGCGTCAAAGCTCTCCGTTTCTAACTTGCGCGCTTCAAGGACCTCAAAGGCAGCGGCCTTAACGGCCGACCGTGCTTCTCCTTCCCGATCGGCGCAACTGGGGGTGACGAGAAGCGCGCCGATGATCAAGAAGCGTCGCCAACAGGGTAAGCGTCTGGATGCAGGTGGGTGAAGAGCCGGAGACAACTGCGCGGACATACCGACTAGGAATCGCGTTTTCGGATGATGTGGATATCATCCAGGTAAAACCCCTTTTGGGGATCTTGGGTGGTTTCGGTGGTTCCCCGAAAACGCAGGCCGATGGTCTGACCAAGAAACGGGGCAAGGTCTGCCTTGAAGGTGACAACCAGTGGAAATCGTGCCGAGGCGGTGGGGGCGATACGGATCCACGTTCCGTTCTCGGGGCGAATCTCGGCCTGGATGATGGCCGCCTCCGGGGGCGTCACGTTGCCTTTCACATCGTATTTGATTTGAAACTGTCCTTGGGGCGGGATGGCGATGTCTGTTTTGAGAGACAAAAGACTGCTCGTCCTGGCGAAGCGGGAGGCTTGATTGAGGGTGTGGCCGAGCACCATCGTATAAAGGCCCCCGCAAGTGGAGGCTTTCAGGAGATGCCAGCCGATTTCTCCTTTTCCCCCCGATATCTCCCATCGCTCGGTTCCTCGTTCAAAGTCTTCATAAAACAAAAACGAACCGGCCATGGCCGGTGGCATCGAGGGCAGGGTTTGGTCAGGGGTCGGAGAGGGCAGTGCGTCCAAGAGGGAGATGGGCGCCGATAAGCTCGGTGCCGGCGTTTGTGGGTTTTTCTCCGTGCCTGGGTCGCATGCGGATAGCCCAACGACCAAAAGAAGTGGGATGGCCCGGGGTGCGTGCTTCATAAGACGGACTCCTCCCTCTCTGGGTTCACGCGGATGTAAAACAGAAATTCGCGCACCTCGTCCACCTGATAGCGGCGGTTATGGCTGTCCACATCCGCACGGAATCGCTTGTAGGGGAAACAACGAAAGTCTGTGGGCCCTCCGCGTGCTTTTTGGCTTAAGAGTTGTTTCAAATCGTTTTCCTTGAGCAATCCCTCATTATTGTAGCTGACCAAGATATGCCGTGCTTGGGCGGCATTGAGCACATCTTGAAAAGCCTGGGTGACTTCGCGACGCGAGCAAAAAGGGCTTCGCTGTTCATCACCGGGCCTCAGACCCGTTTTTCCACGCGGCGTAAACTGTTGGAGATCCCAGCGGGCCAGTGTTTCGAGGACGTGATAATTGGCATGGTACTGCCGATGGTTGTAGGGGGGATCGAGATAGAGGACATCGATCATTTCGCGTCTCTCTGCCAGTGTTTCAAGTAATTTCACACCGTCTTGACGAAAGCAACGATGGGGTTTTCCGTCTGCGCTGGGAAGTGATAACAGACGCAGACGCAACGAAGCCTGGGCGGACTTTTTCAGCTTTTTCAAGTAGGCACCATATACACTGGCCGTGTTGGCGAGGTGGTCCATGGTTTCAAGCAGGGTCGCGACCAGCAAAGCCCATTCGCCGTCTGTCAGCCATCCTGCTGAGCGCCAGATTTCAATTTGGGTTCGAATGCTTTCCGCCAGCATTCCGTTTTCGGCGCTGAAATATTTGCGAGCGGCCTCTCCCCCTGCGCAATAGCTTTGAAAAAACGGGCCGACTTTGTGGGGAAGGGTCTCTAGGTATGCGAGCACACGGCGTAATGGCCAGGTGTCTTCTCGATAACCTGGGTCCTTTGCCAAACCAACGACCGGACGGGGGAGATTGACATCGGCCTTGGCGATATCTGGCACCCGGGTGAGCAATTCTGAAAATGCGGGGTATCCATCATTGGCGATGTAGGCTTGCTGCATAACGAAGGAATAGACCTGCCAGTCATTGGACAGGACGGTGTGGCCTTCTAAGCGCGCCATTTGAGCGACGATGCTTGTGCCTGAAAACAGGTCGCAAAACACGCCGGGCCCCACCTTGTGCGCGCTCAGTATCTCGCGAATTGCGGGCAGCAAGGACAGCTTTGAGCCGATGTAATTGATGGCAAAGCCCCTTTCTTTATTTGAGGCTGACGATGACTTGCCCGGCCTGTACGGTGTCCCCTGCTTGGCAGTTGATGCGCTCGACGACGCCAGCTTGGGGGCTGTGAAGCTCGCTTTCCATCTTCATCGCCTCGACCACTGCGACCAGTTGTCCTGCCGCGATCGATTCTCCCTCCGCCACACAGACTTTCACCACCCGGCTCATCATGGGGGCCTTCACCGCATTGCCGGCTTCAGCGTGAGCGGTTGTCCGCCCTTTGCTCGCGCCTGAAGGGGCGGGTCTGCGCGCGTTTGAATGGACCGGAACCGTCGCAACCAGGCTTGCCTGGGGGTCACGCAAGATGACTTCAAATCGCTGGCGATTGACTTCCAGTGAAAAGGTTCGCGGGGTCACCTCGGTGGAGGGTCCCTCGGCGACGGTTGGATCGATATTTTCTTTGATGCGCGCTTGTTCAGCTTCATTCAGGCAATCTTGTAAAAATCGCGTTGAAAAATCTCCGTGAGCGAAGATCGCGTTGTCCATGATGACTTGGTGCAGTGGAAGCGTGGTGGGAACACCCTCAATGATCGTTTCTTTCAGTGCCCGCCGCATGCGTGCAATGGCCTCTGAGCGATCGGAACCCCACGTGATGAGTTTGGCAATCATTGAGTCGTACGCACTCGGAATGGTCCAGCCTTCATACGCTGCGCCATCCAGACGTACACCAGGGCCCTCGGGTCTCACATACCGCGAGAGATAGCCGGGCGTGGGGCGATAGTTTGCCGATGGGTCTTCTGCGTTGAGCCGCACTTGAATGGCCCATCCCTCGGGTGTTCGGGTCTTGAGGGCTTCATCGAGAGGCAGCCCCGCTGCGATGCGGATCATTTCCTTGACAAGGTCGCAGCGGTAGACCACCTCCGTGACGGTATGTTCAACCTGGATACGGGTGTTCATCTCTAAAAAATAGAAATGGCCGTCTTCAACCATAAACTCGCACGTTCCTACCGAGTCGTAACCCACGGCTTGGGCGAGGCGACAGGCTGCTTGACCGAGTTTCTCACGCAGATCGTCGTTGACAGCGGGTGACGGCGCCTCTTCTACCAGTTTTTGGTTGCGGCGCTGGATGGTGCAGTCTCTTTCTCCCAGATGGGCGATGGTGCCGTGTTTGTCGGCGATGACCTGTACCTCAATGTGACGGGGGCGCGTCAAAAATCGTTCGACGTAAACCGAAGGATCACCAAAATAGGAGAGCCCTTCTCTTTGCGCGCGCTCGAAGCCCGCTTCAATGTCCGCCGGCGCGTGCAAGACGACCTGACCTCGCCCGCCGCCACCCGCCGTGGCTTTGATCAAAATTGGGTATCCATGCTTCGTAGCAAATGCCTGGATGGCTGCTGCATCGCGTACGGGCTCTGTTTCACCCGGCACGATCGGCACATCGTGAGCGATGGCGAGTTTTCGAGCCGCGAGTTTTGACCCCATTTGTTCGATGGCGTTGGCATTGGGTCCAATCCAGGCCAGGCCGCGCTCAACAGTTCCTCGTGCAAAATGCGCATTCTCGGCCAGGAAACCGTACCCTGGATGCAAGGCGTCAGCCCCGCATTTTTGGGCGATTTCCCAAATTGCATCCATTTCGAGATAACTGCGTTCACCCAGACTGAAGGCTTGGTCGGCCAAGTGGATGTGACGAGAGTCGCGATCAAGATCCGTGTAGATGGCGACGGTTTCAATATTTAGCTCGCGGCAAGCCCGCACAATGCGCATGGCGATCTCACCACGATTGGCTATGAGTATTTTTTTGAACATTCTGGAACCCATTCCTGCTGGCTTCCGCGGCCCCCCCTCGCACACAGGTGGGGCGCTACCAACGGCTTCATTTTAGCATCCACTTGCGCCCCGTTGCTAAAGTTGGTTGCTGGGTATATGCTTCTCAGCTAAGAAGCACGACGGAGGGGGATTCGGGTGCAAGCGGAAAAGCGTTTTTGGACCGGGTTGTTGGTGTTTTCGACAGCGGCCACCGTCTGGGGGTGTCCGAATCCTTCGAACTTGACGCCCTCTCCGCGGCCAACGCGCAGGACTCCGATTGATCCGTTGCCAGAAGGAAGCGCTACGCCCAGCAGCATCCCGAGTGCTTCGTCTACTATCACCCCGAGTGCTTCGTCTACCATCACCCCGAGTGCTTCGTCTACCATTACCCCGAGTGCCTCACCCACCATCACCCCGAGTGCCTCGCCTTCCATTACCCCAAGTGCCTCACCGACGGTGACACCGACCGCTTCGCCGACGCTGGCTCCCGCCACCGGCACAGTGTTTGTGGATGCGGCCACTGCAGGATTCAACCCGCGGAATAACATTCGCTTGCGTTCAGGGGGGGTGATCACCTTTACCAACAGCAACCTGGCGACGCATATTATTCAGATTATCAGCGAAACCGTCACCTCGTCGGCCACCATCGCTTCAGACACCATCGCGACGAGCCTGGTCGCAACGGAAGCCGTGCTGGCGACGGGTGCTTCGATACAGTTCACGCTCACCGCGTCCCCCGCCCTCATCGGCACCGCGACGAAGAAAATTTTCTTCAAGTCGATGGATAAAGATTTTAATTTGTACATTGGTGATATAGACCTGAGTGCCGCCACTTTGAATTGATGCCATTGCAAGTGGGGCCGTGGTTTGCGCGGTCTCCGGGTGCTTATTCGAGCGGTCCGACTGATTCTGTGACGGCCTTGAGGAGACTGCCATCTTCAAGGAGTTGGGTCACACGCGTAATGTCGGCGCTCATCAGGCGATCCTCTTCCAGGTAGGGAACGTGCGCCCGTATCCATTGGTGGGCTGCGGCGACGCCTTCACCGGGTGGCGTTTTGCCCCGCAAGTCTAACGCTTGCGCTGCACAGAGCAATTCAATGGCCAGAACCGTTCGCGTGTGGTCCACAACCCGCATCAATTTCCGCCCCGCAATGGTCCCCATCGAGACGTGGTCTTCTTGCCCTGCGGAGGTTGGAATAGAATCGACAGTGGCGGGATGCGCCAGCACCTTGTTTTCTGACACCAAGGCGGCGGCTGTATATTGGGCTACCATGTATCCGGAGTTCAAGCCCGCGCGTGCCACCAGAAATGCCGGTAAACCGTTTGACAAAGCCGGATTGACCAGGCGCTCGGTGCGTCGCTCTGAGATGTTCGCCAATTCAGATACGCCAATGGCGAGAAAATCCAGTGGCAGTGCGACAGGCTGGCCGTGGAAGTGACCGGCGGAAATGGCCGATTCCTCGTCTGGAAAAATGAGGGGATTGTCGGTGGCCGAATTGATTTCGATCTGAAAGACGCCCCGGGCATGCTCGATGGTGTCCCGCGTGGCGCCGTGGACTTGAGGAACACAGCGCAGGGAGTAGCCATCTTGCACTTGATTACAGTGTCGGTGGGATTCGACCAACTGGGAACCGTGTAACAGGCGCTTCAAGTTTCGAGCACTGGCCTGCTGGCCGGCGTGGGGACGCAGGGCATGCACAGGGGCTTGAAAAGGCGCGTGGGAGCCCAGCAATGCCTCCACTGAGAACGCCGCAGCCACATCGGCCAATTTCGCTAACTGGTGACACTGGTCAAGCATTAAACAGCCGATCGCCGCCATGGCTTGTGTGCCGTTGATTAATGCGAGCCCTTCCTTCGCATCCAGTACCAAGGGCGTCAGGCCCGCTGCCTCCAAGGCTTCTCGACCAGGTAAAATCATACCCCGAAATTCCGCCAGCCCTTCCCCCATTAACACAAGTGCAAGGTGAGACAAGGGGGCCAGGTCGCCACTGGCGCCGACGGAACCTTGCGAGGGAATGTGCGGATGAACGCCGCGATTGAGCATTTCGACCAGAAGGTGCACCACAATGGGGCGGACACCAGAATAGCCCTTCACCAAGGCGTTGATCCGTAAAAGTAGCATGGCTCTCACCACTGAGGTGGGCAACGGCTCCCCCACGCCGGCCGCGTGGCTGCGAATGAGGTTGGCCTGTAATTGCGCTACTTCGTCGGGCGAGACGCGCCGATCCTTCATGAAGCCAAACCCCGTGGTGATCCCATAGACCACGCGATCCTCGCTGAGCATCTTCTCAACCGCTGCTCGCGCCTGCTGCACCGCCTCGAGGCAATGGGGCGGAATGTGGACCGGGGTGTATTGCTTGGCGACGCTGATGACATCCCAAATGCTCAGGTCGTGACCATTGGCTGCGACACGACGTTCCATCAAGCGCGGACCTCCGCGGGCGGACCTTCCAGGCCCGCGTGATGGGCGGCCGTCCACATATCGCGACGCAAGTTGGACAGCCCAGCCCAAATGCCCTCGGCTTCTGCGCGCAGCCGGGCCGTCAGGTCCGCGTCTTGAATGCTGCTGAGGTTGATGGCCACATTCAACAGGGATCCCTCCCCCCCTGCGATGGCAAGGAGAGTGGCAACGGCTGCATCTGAGCTTGCGTTGCGATTCCCGATGATGAGCATTCGTAATCCCAACCGCCCCACCGCTAAGCACGTTCGCGCCGCCTGTAACGGCGGTTCGGTGGCGCCAATAAAAGCGCTTTGCATCGCTTCGCGCCGGGTGGCTTTTGCTTGGTCCGTGTCTTTGGGTAATCCCATCGCAGCCATCACGCCTTGATAGGCCTCTGCGTCTTCTTCGGCAGCGGCCAAGAGGCGTCGCGTCAAAACGCGGGCCTCCGCGCGCAGTGTTTCGATTTCTCCCTGATGGCTCTCATACCCTTTTTTTCCGAGCGTCAGTGCTCCCACCATCTCGCCTAAAGCCGCCGCCAGCGCGCCTGCAATGGCTGAGGCACTCCCGCCCCCAGGGATGGGTTCTTTGGACGAGAAACGACCCAACATTTCGGGGAAAGGGACGGTGGTGAATGACTCAGACATTGTTTGAACTCTGTGCGTCCCGCACCCTATTTTCCAGCACCATGTCGGCGCGGTAACCTTCTATTTGCAAATAGTAGGCCGCACTTTCCAGCAAGGCATCCTGGGGAACAAGGCCCACAATTTCCGTACTTGTCACGCGCACCCCCCAGCGGGCCGCTTCGAAGCGGATCATCTCCACCACTCGATATAGCGGGTTTTTGCGGTAGTTGACCAGGTTCATTGACACCTGTGTACAACCTCGTTCCTCAATCAATAAACCCATGGCCTTGACGGCTGATAAGCCGCCCGAACTGCCGCGTATTGCCTTGGCTATCTCTTGGGCGATGGCAACATCCGCTGTGTCTAAGTACACGTTGTAGGCAATCAAGGCTTCGCGTGCGCCCACAGCCGTCGCGCCCAAATGCGGGTGGGGGTGCGCGGGGCCATAATCGGGTTTCCATTCTGGCGTTTGCAGCTTGGCGGCCAGGCCCTCGAATTCGCCTTTTCGCACCTGGGCCAAATTGCGACGGTGGGGGGCGCTGGCAGCTTCTTCGTACAAGGTCATTGGGACGCTGTATTTCTCTGCGATGTGCGCGCCCACGCGTTGGGCCAAAGCGATGCAGTCGGCCATTGTGGCACCGCTGATGGGCACAAACGGCACGACATCGACCGCCCCCATCCGAGGATGTTCACCTTGGTGGTGCATCATATCGATGTGTTCGGCCGCCTTCGCGTAGAGCACATCAATGCCCTGAAACAGCGCGTCCGGTGTTCCCAGAAAGGTAAGTACGGAGCGGTTATGGTCGGCGTCGCTGCTCTGGTCAAGCCAGCTGATGCCGGCAATGCCTTTGATGGCTGCGATGATGTCAGTCACGACGTCCGGGCGGCGCCCTTCGCTGATGTTGGGAATGCATTCGATGAGCACGTCATTGTCTCCAGATGCAGGCAAGTTCTGCAGGTGAAGTGTAGCAGGTGCGCGCCTGCCTCGCCATGGTGCATGGTCTTTTGGCGGGCGGGTTGCCTCGGGTTGTCCCGTTTCAATGAATGCCTCAGCGGCGCTGATTTCAGAAAGAACCTGCCGGTAAAATACGCACGAGATTGGCCCCGATATCCGTAAATACCAGTCGGCCATCGGGCGTGATGGTGATGCCGGCAGGGACGTACAGTGCATCTTCGCCGTCGGCTTGCGGGAAGAACTTACTACCAGGGCCGGCCACGGTGGTGATGATGCCCGCGGGGGTGATTTTTCGTACGCGCGGTGGGCGCCCCGGCAGGAGGTCGGGATCGATGGGTACCTCTTGCCATCGCAAGGGGGCCATGGCCTCCAGGTTGCGATCGCCGCCTTCGGTGACATACAGGTTTCCCGCATTGTCGAAGGCCAACCCGAGCGGTACGGACAACATCGCTTTTTTGGCATCGCCCCCTTCATCGGCAGAAAATGCCTGGCCTCGCGCCTTTTGGGCCAAAATGTCTAACAGGGAAATGCCCGCCACCACCTCGACGGTATAGGGCCCGCCTGTGGGGCCTTGCAATTTGTAGATGCGACAACCAATGGCATCGCCGAAGTGAATTTCACCTGCGGGGCTGATGGCAATACTGGTGGCGAGTCCTAACGAAAGTTGGGCCGGGTCGCTCACGGCGGTGCCGCTCAAGAGACCGGGAAGCTGTTCATCAAATCCCCCACTTTGTTCGATGCCCACCAAATTTTCAATCTGCCCGGCGAGATTCAGGCGCACGACCACACCCCCATTGGGACGCGGCCAGTGGGGCTGTCCGGTGGCGTCTAACACCAACTGCCAAGTGGCTGCAGTCGCCCCATCGACTGCGAGGCTTTGAATGGTTCCATTGGCGTCGATGCGCCGCAGCCGCCGGTGGCCCTCATCCAGGACGTAAAGCTGTCCCTGGTGCCAAGCAATGCCCGCGGGCCTTTTGAGGCGCGCCTGCGTGGCAGGCCCCCCGTCGCCGAGGTTTTCAGCCGTGGTGGGCTCTCCCCCTACGACCACCTCCAGGTTCCGACCATCGAAACGCTTGATGCTGTTGCCGCCTTTTTCTGAGATGTAAATGCGGTTCTGGTCGTCTACCGTGACGCTCACGGGGTTGTTGATGGCAAAGGCTTGCGTTTCACCCTGCTGAAACACCGCTTGCGTCCCGGCAACCGGCTTCCAATCGCCGCCGAGTTTGCCTTGCCAGACCACGTTGGTGTTGATGTCGCTGACGTAAAGGTTGCCATCCGGCCCTGCGGTAACGGCACCAGGCATTTGCGGGCCGGTGGTAAAGCGATGTGCTTCTTCCAGGCCGTTGGCACCGAGTGTTAATAGGCGCCGGTTTTTGCCCTCGCTGAGGTACAAGGTGCCGTCCGGGGTGAAACAGAGGCCACTGCCTCGTTGGGGGGTGACGTTGGGGGCCACTTGGGTGAACTGCCCTGCCTGAAAGCGCCACAGGCTGCCTGCCTCTTCTGTTTGCAGCAGCAAGACAAGCGTGCCGTCTGGATGGGTTGCCAGGGCGATAACGCTCCCCGTTGCTTCGCTGGGCAGAGCAAAGGCTTCGACCGTGCGGTCAGGGCGCACAGCGAGCAACCGGGGATTGAGAAAACTTTTGAGTGCTTCTTCACCCACCCACAGGGTGCCATCAGGGCCCACGGCCAGGCTATACGGCGTGCAGTTCATCGCCGCGGGGTCACCCGGGGGGGTGCGCCCGATTGTGCCGCTGCCCAAAAATGCTTCAGCGGTTCCGGACAGGGCCACACGGTATACCCGGTGGGCTTTCTGCGCGACGGCGTACAGCTCACCACCGGGACCCTCTGCCAGGCTGGTCATGGTGGGGACGTTGTTCTTCACGCGCCCGTGGGTCTTGTCCAGCAGCATTTCTAACGTACCATCTGGATTGAGCGCGCGAATACGGCCGACCATGGCTTCTCCTATGGCCAGGCGACCTTCGCGCAGCCACGTGAGGTGCACAGGCCCCGCGAGCGGAACTTCGGTGGCCTGCAGGCCGCGGCCCAGGGCAGCCTGGCCGAGCAAGAGTGCCTTCACGTCTTCAATCACGCGATCGACCTTGGGTTCGCGCGTGCGCAGGCCGTCGGTGACGGTGTTGAGCAAGGTGTCGTCGTGCTTGAAGGCGGCTTTGGCGTAGGCGCGAATCACGTCCAGTTCCTGGGTGAGGCGCGCATTTTCGCTGGCGGGCAGCTTGTCGAGAATGGCTTGCTGACCGGAAACAAACTTGTTCAAGACGTAAGCGGCACCCAAGGTGGTGGTGGTGTTGATTTCCAGTGTGAAGCTGTTGCGGCCTTCGGGGGTGACGAGGGCCTGCAGTTCTCCGCCGTTCCACAGCTTAATTTTCGCCACCAGGTTGCCTGGCGGCAGTACAGCGGACAGGGTGTAATTGGCATCGGGGCCGCTGGTGGCTGTGAGGGGTTGGCCCTTGTCATTCACCAGTTGTTTGCCACTGGCGTCATAGAGCATGATGATGGCATCGGTGAGGCCGTAGACGCCCAAAGGAGCCGTCGCTTCTTGCCGCAGGCCGTAGAACTTGGTTTTCCCTATCAGTGATGCGCCATTGTTGCTGATGATGCCACCCCCATTGTTGCTGATGAGAGTGCTGCCATTGTTGCTAAGTAGGCTGCCTGCTTGGTCACTGAGCAAGCTGCCGCCTTGTTCACTCAGCAACGGAGCGCCGGGCTGGGCAATCAGGCTGATGCGGCCTGTGAGCGTAATTTTTTGGCCTGTTTGGGGCACTGCGCGCGTGGCGAGTTCTGCCGGGGTGTTTTTTTTGGCGTCTGCCTTGGCGGTGTTTTTTTTGGCGCTGGGCGGGGGCGGCGTTTTGCCCGCAGGAAGGGCAGTTTGGCAGCTTGCCAGAATCAGCAGGCTGCTCATGAGGGCCCAGGAACGGGAAACGAAAGGCCGCATGCATGGGCCCTACCCGTGTTGCGCCGGTGGCTAACCTTTAGGCCGCGTTTTCCTCCGTGGGCAAGACTGTCGATACGACCAACTGTGCCGGGTCGAAGTGTTCCCGCAATAATGCTTCGGCCTCTGCACGGGTCAGGGCTGCCAACATGTCAGGAACGGCAAAGTAATCCGCATTGAGGAAACCGGCCTCGGTCACGTGATTGGCGATCGCCTCGGGGCTGTTCAATGTGTAGAGATAATCCCCGATCTGCTTGTGTCCGGCGCGCTCGAAATCAGCCTGCGGGATGCCATCGCGAATGAAGCATTCCAACGTCTCGTTTACGGCGTCGGTCAGGGCGGTTGGGTCGTCGGTCTCTACCCCGACAAACGAGAAACCATAACCGTCACCTGCCTCGTAGTCGTATGAAAGTGCATCGTCTACCAGGCCTTCATCCAGCAATTTCTGCTGCAAGAGCGACGAGCGCCCAAACACCAGATCCTGGATCAACCCCATCAAGAGTTCCCGGTTTAGGCGTTCCGATTCCGGCACGGGCGCCTTGTCTTTCCAGCCCAGCATCATCAATGGTCTCGTGACGGCCAAGCGAACAGTATGTGAACGCCGGGCCACGGCGACAGGCTCTTGCGGCAAAAAGCGCCGGATGGGACGAATGGGCGGGAATGACTTGCGCGCTTGGTTGTTACGAATCAGCTGCATGATCGGTTCGGCTTCAAAGGAGCCCACCACACACAGTCGCATATTGCTGGGGTGATAAAACGTCTCATAACACGCCATCAGTGCATCGCGATCGATGCGGCGAATGGATTCTACCGTGCCCGCAATGTCGATGCGCACGGGGCTTTCGCTGAACAGGTTTTCCAGCATATGCCGGTAGGCTCGCCAAAAGGGCATATCATCGTACATGCGAATTTCTTGCTCGATGATGCCCTTTTCTTTTTCGACGTTTTCCGGTGTCAGGTGGGGGCGTTGCACAAAGTCGAGCAGGGTTTCGAGGTTTTTTTCAATCAGGTCGGTGGCAGAAAAAAGGTAAGCCGTGCGCGTGTGGCTGGTGAAGGCGTTGGCTGAGGCGCCTTGGGTGGCAAACGTGTTGAAGATGTCGCCCCATTCTTCCTCAAACAGCTTGTGCTCGAGAAAATGCGCGATCCCGTCCGTGACCCGATGTTCGGGCTCTCCTTCACGCTGAAAATGATGGTCTATGGAACCATAGCGGGTGGTAAAAATCGCGAAGGTTTTGGCGTAATCAGGCTTGGGAACCAGTTGTACGACCAGGCCGTTGGGCAAGGTTTCTTCGTAGATGCGCTCTTGAATGGTATTGAAAACGCGGGTTTGCACAGGCGGCCTCCTTCAGGGTGCGCAGGGGGCAGGTACGGCTTCGCTTGCTCGTGGGCGCAGGAAATACGTGGTGTCGGGTGCCAGTTTGGCCGCTACCGCTGCGATTTCAGCACACCCAATGTCGGGAAGGGCTTGCGCCAAGGCTTCCACTGGACGCTCTTGCCCCACCACAGTCGCTTCAAAGGCCAAGTTAACCAAGGCGCCGGGGCTGTCGTTGGCTTCACGATAGGTGTTGAGAAGCATGGCCCGCGTTTGCTGCAGGTTTTCCTCGGAGATGTCTCCTGCCTGCATCGCCGCAAGTTGCTCGTGAATGACCTCAATGGCACGCGCTTCATGGGCTGCGTCGATGCCCGCTTGGATGAACAGCAAACCTTTGTGTGCGTCATAGCGGGAACTGGTGGCATAAGCCAAGCTGTCACGCTCCCGCAGGTTGGTGAACAACTTGGAGTGCGAAAAGGCTCCCAGCACGCCATTGTACATTTTCATCGCATAGTAATCCGGCGAATCAATAAGCACCGGCGTGCGCAAGCCCATGACCAACTGCCCTTGGTTGACGTCATGCGTTTCGCTCACGTGACGCGCTTCCTTCCGCGGAACGGGTTGCTGAGGGATGACCCGAGGCCGCATCACGGGCGGCTTGCGCAGGCCTTTCAGATTAAAGGTGTGCGCCAATTCTTCCTCGACGGCCTGTGGGTTCACATCTCCCACCACGAAAAGATCCATCACACCGTGCGCGAGAAGTTGCTGATATTCCTCGTCCAGTTTTTCGGGGGTAATTTCGGGCAGATCCTCGGTACGCCCGCCTGAGAAGAAGCGGTAAGGCTCAGATGCGCACATTTCTTCCACGCAGCGAATGCGGGCATATTGCATTTTGTTATTAAACAGACCCTCGACACGCTTGCGCAGGGCTTCTTTTTCAAGGTCAACGAAAGCGGGCAGCAAGCAGCCCGATTCTCGAACGGGTTCGGTGAGAACTTGGTGAAAGAAAGCCAGACCCTCTTTCAGCAATTCTGGTTGACCCGGAATAAATTTTCCATTGGGCAAATCCATGCGAAACTGCACAATTTGCTCTTCACCCAGTTTGTAAACATCGGCATTGAGGCACGAACCGTACATCCGGTCGAGTTTTGCCTGAATGTCGCGTACGCTGGGATAGGCCGCAGTGCCTCGCGTCAAAATGTAGGGCAATAATGCGGTGCGGGTGACCCGTCCTGCTTCCAGCGGACAGCGGATGTTTAAAACCACCGTGTTGGTTTTGAATTTTTGGGTGGAGAGTACGTGCAGCCCCACGAGCGGGTGCTTGAGGGTGGTGAATCGCATCCAAGCCTGCTTTCTGTCGCCCCTTTGTCTCGGGCGCTACGCTGAGCGGGCGTTTTCGAAGCGTGCTCAGGCGTAAAGCCCCACTGTAGCAAACCTTGGCGCCTTGGGGCAAGGCGGCAGGCTTGCCCGGGGGTGCGAGATAAAAAGTCAGGGGTTGGTTCAGGCGGTCGCTCGCTGTTGCATCAGCAAGGTATCTACTTGCGGGCGCCTCAGGCCCGCGCGTGATACGAGCAGGTCACCGAGGCGTTGGCCCGTTTGAACCTGCACTGCCAGCAGCGTGGTCACCATCGTGGCGGTGACGACGCCGGTCTCGAGCGCCAAGACTCCCAAGGGGCGCCGCCGCCCCGGGGGGGGGGCCATGCGGCGTTGTAATGCCACATAGTGGTCTAGCAGGGTTGGCGTGACCAAACGCAGTTCGAGCACGATCTGCCCGAACGCCTTCCGCTGTCCCTCCTCCCGACGACGATGCCAAATTCGCAGGGCACGCTCGAGGTTTTCGCCGGTGAGGACGCGTTCGCTCAGCAAGATGGTAGCCAGCAATGGTTTATGGCGGGGAAGATCGCTGTGCGGGGCCATGGGTTTCAACCTCAGAGCTGTTGGGGTGAGATGCCATGGTTATCGGGAAGCGGTGCGGGGAAGCCCCGTTCATTTAACAAAAAATTTACACAGCGGAAACAAAGGTCGCCTGCGTGATCCGAGCGCCCTCCCCGATCAGGCGACGGCGGACAGCTTCGCCTGTAGACGAAGCAAGACCTCAAGCTGAGGTTCCCGGAGAATTTCCTCTGCGATGAGCAGCTCGCCCAAGGGTTTTCCTGTGGACTTTTGAAGGCGCAGGGCCAAGGCCACCTGGGTGGGGGTTAATAACGCATTTTCAATCAGCAGGTGACCCAAGGGCTTCTTCCGTGAAGGCGCCGTGGCGAGTTTCCTTTGGAGGCGTAAACAGGGGGCAAGTTCGGCAGGCGTGCACATCCCCAAGGCGATGACCACCTGTCCAAAGGGGACGGGGTGACCGGTTTCGCGGTGCTCTTGCCATAATTCCAACGCTTGGGCGTACTGAGAGGGGTCTATCACGCCTTCGCGCAACATGATCGTGCCGAGCAATGGTTTGCGTGAAGCAACAGCAGATTGCGACATACGTGGAATCTCCCCATCACGAATGGGCACTTGGAACCACTTTGATTGTCGGGGCCCGTGGCGCACGGCTGGCGATCTTTAATGCAAGCTTCGAGCTTTCTTAATGTGACGAAACAGGATGTGGAACCGATGTGGAACCCACAGGTCTGACGCCTTTAAGCGGGAGGACCGATGCCAATGCGAATAAACTTGCGATTCTGGAGTCGCCCGACTTCACTGGCCGCAGGACAGCCAAAGCCCCCTGTACCCCCCCCCGTGCCCTCGACGCCGGGCATGGCGCCTGATCAGCGGGTCCCCTCGCAGGAGGCACCCGGTTTGCCTTCTGTGGTGACCGATGCGCGTTTGGAGGCAGCTCTTTTGGCCTCTGCACGGCGCCACGGTTTGAAAGATGCGGGCATCGTGTTACTTGATCTCAATGGCCGGCGTGTGGCGGCGATGAATGGCGATAAAGCTTTCTCTGCGGCCAGTGTGATCAAACTGCCTCTGATGGCGGCTGTCATGCAGGGCGTAGAGGCTGGCACACTCAGTTTGGATCAGTTGGTCACCATCAAGGCGCAGAACCAGACAGGAACCTGGTTGCCTGAGGGGGATCGCCGACCGTTGTTGCGCCCTGGAATGAAAGTGCCGATCGCTCGCCTGCTCGAGTTGATGATCAGTCGCAGCGATAATGTCGCGACCAATAACTTGATGGATTTGGTGTCCCGTGAAGACTTAGCAAAAGGCTTTGCTGATTTCGGTGCCCCGAATACCCGCTTGGTAAGAAAGTTAAGTGCGGGTCGCACCGTATCTGATCCTGACTACCAAGGCGGTCGTAATGAGACCACTGCGCGTGATATGCAAGCCCTGATGGAGCGCTTGAGCGAAGAGAAATTGGTTTCGCCTGATGCGAGTGCAAGAATGAAGACTTGGTTAGGTCTGCAATGGGATCGCGATAAGTTGCCGAGTGGCTTGCCCAAAGGCGTCAAAGTGTATAGCAAGACGGGCGAAACGTCGAAGGTGACTCATGATGTGATGCTGGCTGAATCTGATTCACAGCGCTACATTTTGGTCGTTTTGACGGCTTTGCCGCCGGGAGGGAATACTTGGCGGCGGATGGGGGCTTTTTCTCGTGATATGTGGAACGCCCTAGAACCTGCGAAGAGCCCGCCTCAGGCGACGCCTTCGTCTGGAGGGTGAGGCTCTGGCTCTGTCACCTCCTTGAATGGGCTCAGTCGTCTCCAAATGTTCCACATGCCGACTTGAACGTCGTCGATTATCGTGAAAACCGCCGGAATCACAATGAGCGTGAAGGCGGTCGAGGTGATCAAACCTCCGATGACGGCCACCGCCATCGGAGACAAAACCTCGGTCCCCGTACCGATTTCAAGGGCAATAGGCAACATGCCTGCAATCATCGCAATGGTGGTCATAAGAATCGGGCGCAGGCGATCACGCCCTGCTTGCAACAGGGCATCTTTTCTGTCGGCACCCTTTTGCCGCGCCATCAATGCGTATTCAACGAGCAGAATTGAGTTTTTGGTGACCAACCCCATCAGCATGATGACGCCAATGAGGGCGTAAAGCCCTAACTCTTTACCAAAAACGAGCAACCCTGCCAAAGCCCCCCCAAACGACAAGGGCAACGCCATCATGATGGTGAGCGGTTGTAAAAAGCCACCAAAGAGCAGGATGAGAACCACATAAATAAACATAATGCCAGCGCCCAGTGCCAGCACGGTCTCCGTAAAGATGTCGATCATGATCTTGGAGTCCCCGACCGTGCCTTGGTTGATTCCCGCAGGAAGGTTCTGGAGGGTCGGCAGTCTCTGAATTTTTGCCAACGCATCCCCTAAGTTGCCTTGTGTGAGGTTGGCCGTGAAAGTAATTTGGCGGGCCCGATCATAGCGGTCGATTTGTACCGGGCCTGTACCAAACGAAATATCGGCCACCGTACGGAGAGGAATGGGGCCATAGCGACCTACAATCAGGAGGTCTCCGATGGACGACAAATTGCCCCGGGCCTCTGATTGCAGTTGCACCCGAATATTGACCTGTCTGTTTCCGGCATTGAACTTCGCGAGATTAAAATCGACGTCGCCCTGCGTGCCTAAACGCACCGTGCGACCTATGTCGGCGACGCTGACGCCTTGTTCGGCAGCCTCGATGAGGCGGGGACGAATCTGCACTTCGGGGCGTAATTCTGCCGTGCTGCTGGTGACGTCTCGCAATTCTGGCAAGGCTCGCATTTCACGCAGCAATTGTTCGCCCACCCGCTCCAACTGGAGACCGTTTGCCCCACGCAGCAAGATGTTCACCGGTTTGGCCGAACCAGTGGCACCAAATTGTGCAAATGCCACCCGGGCCCCCGGGATTCGTGTCAACGCATCGCGCAGGCTGTTTTGAAAATCGTCTAAACTGACACTGCGCTCTGCGCGCGGTGTCAGCACCACATTGACACTGGCTCGCGTCACGCTGGTGCCCGTTTGCACGAGCGAACCGCCCGCCGAGTTACTGGCCGTTCCAACGGTTGAAAATAGCAATTTTGATTCAGGGCGGGATGATAACAGGGCTTCCACCTGCTTCACGACACTTTCCGTGTCGTCGATGGTGGCACCGGACGGCAGGGAAATTTGAACGGTGGCCTGCCCAATGTCTCCCAAGGTGATAAAACCTTTGGGCAAGATGGGAATCAACGCGAGGGAAGCGAAAAACACCAACGTGGCGCCTCCGAGGGTTTTCCAACGGTGGGCCAGGGCCCAATCTAACGCACGCAAGTAGTGTTTGCGATATGTGGAGCGATCCTCCGCGTGCACCAGGGTTCGCGGCAGCAAGTAAGCCGCGAGCATCGGGGTGAGTGTTCGTGCCACCAGCAGGGAAAACAAGACCGCCACCGCCACCGTGACGCCGAACGAGCGGAAAAACATCCCCGGTATGCCCCCCATGAACCCGACGGGGATAAATACCGCCACAATCGTCATGGTCGTGGCAACGATGGCAAGACCGATTTCGTCGGTCGCTTCGAGGGCGGCTTTCATGGGCGATTTCCCCATCCCAATGTGCCGGTAAATGTTTTCCAGATCCACGATGGCGTCGTCGACCAAAATGCCGACCACGAGCGTGAGAGCGAGCGTGGTCATCCCATTCAGCGTGTAGCCGAGCATCTTCATGACCCAGAAGGTGGCAATGACTGACAAGGGAATGGCGAGGGCGGATATCAACACAGCGGGCCCATTTCGCAGGAAAATAAAGATGACGATCACCGCCAAGGCAGCCCCCATATACAGGGCATCCATCGTTGCGGTGTGGGCATCTCGGGTGAAGTCTGCCAGGGTGCTGACCAATTCAACTTTGACGTCGGCCGGCAAGGTTTTTGCCAGGTCGTGAACCGCTTCGCGTGTTGCGGCTTCTGTCTGTACCAGGGCAGAGCTTTGCGAGCGCACCACCGAGAAGGCCACACAAGGTCGCCCATTCAAGAAGGCTTTCTGGCGTACTTCTGCGTATCCGTCCTCCACGTGACCCAGGGTGGCGAGTGGGACGGTTTGACCATTTTCCATCCGAATGGGGAAATTTCGCAGCGCCTCGACGGAGGGGGCCGACCCCAGCGTACGAATCGATTGTTCTTGCCCTCCGGCTTCTGCGCGACCGCCTGGCAAATTCACGTTCAGTTGACGCAACTGGGCGTTCACGCCTTCAACATTCAACCCCAAGGCCCTGAGACGTGCGGGGTCCAGTTCGACTCGCACCTCTCGCGTGAGGCCTCCGGAGCGCTTCACTTGGGCCACTCCGGGTACCGTTAACAAGGCACGCGTGATGTCTTCATCAATGAGCCGTGACAAGTCAGCCACACTGCGCCTTTCCGAGGCGACCGTGTAGGTAATAAACGGTTCTCCACTAAAATTGGGTTGGGTGATCGAGGGCTCGTTGATGTCCCCTGGCAACGTTTGACGCACCTTGGCAACAGCATCTCGAACATCGTTGAGGGCTTTGTCGGTTTGAGTTCCAATTTTGAACTCGCACGAGGTCAGGCTCAGGCCCTCAGAAATCGTGGAGGTGATGTGATCGAGTCCGGTAATTCCGACCAACGCGTCTTCAACTTTGCGCGTGACTTCGGTCTCTAATTCGGCCGGTGATGCGCCTGCCTGGGTGATGCTGACCACCACCAAAGGAAAATCGACGTCCGGGTTGTCATTGATCCCGAGTTTTAGATAACTGCTGAGACCGAGCAGTGTAAGGACCAAGAAAAGCAGGATGACGGGAATGGGGCGCTTGATGGCCCAAGCAGAAATATTCATGCCAGGTTCCTGCGGTGAGGAGGATCAAGGGGCAGCGGGGCGTTAATCGCGAGGACGCGGCTTTGCGCGTTCTGAAGGGCCAGGGATTTGGCCCTTGCTCGGTGCAACGTCAACTTTGTCTCCATCTTTAAGAAAGCCGACTCCCGAGGTGATGATTTGGTCGCCCGCTTTGAGGCCTTCGGTAATTCCCACCCAACCGTCGGCGCGCACACTGGGCGTTACGGCGCGCGCGCGGGCGATGTGATCGTCCAGAATGAAGACTTCACTGCCCGATTCCTTGGTGACGATCGCGGATGCGGGCACGGCCAGGGTTTGGATTTTTCCAAGCGCGATGCGAGCACGAACAAACATCCCAACGCGTAAGCCTGAATTCTCTGGAATATCAAGCCGTATGGTCGCTTGTCGGCTGCTGGGGTCAAGCGCAGGGCTGATCTCCCGCACAACGCCCGCCGTCTTGAGGTCGGGACGCGCGTCAGAGCTTACTTCCGCGTCAAGCCCCGTTTTTAGGGAGGTCAGGTCTGATTCGGGCACCAAGGCTTCAACTTCAAGCCGTCCCTGGCGCACCACCTGAAACATCGCTCGGCCAACCGACGAGACATCGCCCAAGGCCACGTCTTTTTTGATGACGCGACCAGCATCCGGCGCGCGGACCCGGGTTTGGTCCAGCATCGCCTCCATCTGGGCCAAGGTGGCCCGCGCTTCAGCGGCCTGCGCTTCAGCAATGATGAGGTCCTCACGACGAGAGCCTTCTTTGGCGAGCGACCAACGGGCAAAAGCTTGGGTGGCCGCGGCACGCGCTGCTTGGGCGCCCGTTTCGCGGGTGACTAACTCCAGGGGTGTCACGGCTCCCTCTGCTGCTAGCAACTGGGTGCGTTGAAAAAAGTCTTCAGCCTGTTTTGCCATCGCATCTGCCTGGGTGTATGCAGCCTGCGCTGCCTGCAGGTCTTGGGTACGACTGGGGTGACGCATTTTTTCAAGTTGTGCCGCCGCGACCGTCGCGCGCGCCCGCGCCGCAGCGGTCTGCGCCGCCAAAGTCGCATCATCCAATTGGGCTAAAATTTGTCCTTTTTTCACCCGTTGTCCTTCTTGCGCGAGGACGGCCATCACCCGGAGGCCGTTGGCTGCAGGGCCCACAGTCATGGGCTCCCAGGCGTCCACCGAACCCGTCACCTCGAGGCGTTGCGGCAAATGTTGCAACGCGACGGTCTGCGCGTCCACGGTGAGAACGGCTGGCGCTTCCACGGGTTTGGGAGGCTCTTTTTTACACGCCGCCATTGATATTCCAAGCGCGGCAATCAGGGCAAAAGAGAGGCTGCGAGCACGCATAACAGGAAGAAACCCTCAGGCGATGAACAGACGGGTGTTTTTAGACTCTGTACCGCCGATGTATTGTGCCTAAAATATTTTGATGCGTCAAATATTTGTGCAACGGAATGCAGCCCGCATTTCTTCGGGTTCGTTTTGTCGCCACGGCCTCTATCGGGCGGATACGCGCACCCAAACGTCTTCGACTTGATCGTGTGCGGGTCCACCCGGCCACGGAGCATAACGCCACGCACGGACGGCATCGATGGCCGCCTGGTCGATTTCACCGCGCCCACTGCTGCGCAATACCGAGGCCCGGGCTACGTGGCCGATCGGGCTGACCCAAATACGCAAACCGACATCCGCGCTGACGTAATCCTCGAACGCAGCAGAGGGCACCACGGGTTCGACCCGGCGAAGCAGAGGTCTGCCTGCGAGCCCCTGGGTTCGCCAATCTTCGGGCCGCTCATACCCCTGCCAGGCAGGAACATCGTCCGAAAATCGGGCGTGATCACGCGGCGTCCAACGAATGATGCGTTCGTGGCCCAAGCGGATGTGACCCGCTGCGTCTATGTGCTGAACCACACCCTCCCAGATCAGGTGATCACCGGGAGCAAGCCCATAACTTTCACTCAGATATGCGGTCCAACTCGTTCCGGGAATGTCGCTGCGCGCCGAAACGTGCACGATAATCACATCCGACTTGGTGGGATGTGCACTGGCTTCCAGCACCCATCCCTGGCGTCGCACCCGATGACCCTTGTAACTCCTGTTCAAATGCTTCAGCAGGCCTTGAAAGGCCGAATCGCGCATCGAGATGCTGGCTGTTTGGATTTTACGGTGTAAGGCTTCTTCTTTGAGCAATGCCTTTGCGCGCGCAGCATCTGCGGGAACGACGAAGGCGTTCCAAACACAGGCCCCGAGCACGAGGCGGCGGATCAGAAAATTGGAAGTGTTTCTCGTGATCAAAGGAGAGGGCCTTCACATCGCGCGTGAACACGCCGGACCGTGATCCCATCATACCCAGAACCGTTTGGTTGCTCAGTGACGCGGGGCGGGTTGAATCAGTAGCCCCGCATGGGGACACGCTTGATGCCCCGCGCTGCGTTTAATGTGGAAACTCAAGAACCTGCAGCCGCCGCCGACGACCGCTCGAAAGGAAGCCTGGTCGAGACAGGTCTCTGCGGAAAGCGACCGAAATTGCTTTCAATTTGTAACCACAAGGGTTCGCCGGCGAGCAATCCAAGGACTTGGCGACTGAAAGCGAATTCGTTAATTTTTTCCGTTCTCGCGCTGCGAAGGCCCCGCATGGGCAGCGGCCGGCCCGCCTGAGTAAATTCAATGCATTGACCGTTCTCGAGTTTCATTCGGGCGGCCAACGCGCCGGGCTGTTTACCATTTCCCTGTCGCCAAATGGTGACAGTCAGGTCTGGAAGCGCCCGATTGAGCTGTAAACCTAAAAACAATTCAGTGGCATTCCATCCGAAAAACAGTGCTTCAACGCCCGTGGCGGCTTCGTCCGTAGAAAATACAGCGCCTGCTGTCGCCCATTCCGTGCGGCTGATAGCACCATCGATCGCAGGTGTCATGAATCCTTCTGGCTGTTTGTGCAGATGGTCGGCCGCCTCCACGGGCGAGACCATCGCGCTGCCGATCAAGGACGCGAAACAAAAAATCATGCGGCCCTCCTCAAGCCCATCAGCACGAACCTCTTGATGCTAACGATGACCCTGTGGCCTGTCGACCCTCGCTGGGTATCGGCTGTGGAAATGTGACGCAGGCACGGGGCTGGGGTACAAGGTTTAACATAGGGGCCAAGGGATCGGTTTTTTTGAAGGAATTTCCTCTGATGCGCGCGATTTCGTGGGCCGCCGCGGTCGTTCTATTTGCTGGGGCCACTGCCAACACGCCCCCCGCTTGGGCCTATTACTCGGATGACCACATCTGGGATAGGGAATACCAAAGTGGTTCAGAATGGCGTGTCAAAGAGGCTGCTCGCCCGCTTCCTTGGGTTGCCAGCAGTGCATGGAACCGCGGGATGCCGGACGCCCCTGCGGGATCGTGGTGGCAAGGTGCAACCCCTGTTGCGCCAGGGTACGTCGCCGTCTCACCCGAGTGGATTCAGACCTCGAACAGGCCCCAACCATGGGAGCAGATGGCGTGGAATGTTCCGTGGTGGAACCCGCAAGCGCCTTTAATGACGAACCACAGATATCAACAAGCGGTGTTCGACAGCTCGCAAAATCCCTACTCGAACCAAGGTCTAAATGCCGGGCTCGGTGCGGCTGCAGCCCACGGTGATGTGCGCCTTGTGCAGGCATTGATGTCGCACGGGGCTGACCACAATGCGCGCGACGGGGAAGGATTTACGGCTTTGACCTGGGCGGCGCAGTTCGGGCGGTATGAAGTGCTTGAATACCTCTTGGCTCGTCACTCTCACGTGAATGTGGTCGATCGCTGGGGATACACACCATTGATGTGGGCACTCCAGCAGGGCCACGTGGCCGCCGCTGCCTTGTTATTGAGCCGAGGGGCCAATCCAGCCATCTCGACGCCTTTTGGCATCACGCCACGGGTTCTGGCCACGTATGCGGCGCAGGGGGTGGCCCGCGGGCTCATCGAAGACGCACTGGCGGGGAAGCCTGTTCGCTTAGAGGCCTATCAGAACGCAGCCCCAACGCCTCAGGGGGCGGTCCCGAATCCTTCTAATGGGAATACGGCACCGGGTCAATCCGTTTGGGTGGCCGGGGGAGAAAATCCGCAGGCAACCCAGCCCAAGTCTGCGGGTGTATTGGAGCCAGAACCGCTCTTGATTCCGAGCGTTTCATCCGCGAAGAACCAATCCTCGGATGGATTGGGGCCTCTGACCCCTCTGCCGATGGCCGGAAGGTTCAAACGAATGGATGAGGAAGCTGGCTGGCAACGCATCGCGGCCATTGCCGGCTATTTTGGCACTTCGTACCACCGCTTTGTCTTGGAAAAACATCAGCGAACGCTCGAAAATAAAGGCGTGACGGCGGAAGCGGATCCTGATGAGAGGGTTGGTGTCGCCTTGGGACGTACCTTTGGCAGGGCTCTGCAAACGAGGAATCCTGATCAGGCGCGTCTGGCGGTCGAACGCTTGAAACGGGATGTACAATTTCACACGCGCTTCTTGCCTTTCCTGACGGCCTTTGACGAGACCTTGCACGCGATGGGGCATTGACGTGCGAGGGCTTGAGGGCATGGCGCGTTGATGTCAGGCCGGGCCGCGGCGCGCGCGACGGCGGTGGAGTGTACTTTACTTTTTTTCGCCTTCGCTGTGGCCGCTTATGCCCTTCGTGCGTGGGTGTTTGAAGTTCGCTTTATCCCCTCAGTGTCTATGCGTCCCGCCCTTGAAGTCGGCGATCGTCTGTTGGTAGAAAAAATGACCCCCGTGTGGCGTACGCCGCTCCGTGGAACCGTGGTGGTCTTTTTTCCGCCCGGGTCGGGTTCGACCCAGCGCGCTGCTTTGGTAAAGCGTGTGATTGCCTTGCCCGGCGAGCGGATTACCGTGCGGGGGGGGCAGGTATGGATTGGTGGGAAGCGTTTGCCCGAGGCCTATTTATCTCCTCTGAGGGCAACGCAGATTCGCCGCAACACGGTTGAGCCAGACATCGAGTGTGTCGTTCCGGGTGGCAGCATTTACGTCATGGGCGACAATCGCCCTGATAGTACCGACAGTCGACATTTTGGGCCTGTGGCGATGCGGGATGTCATTGGTCGTGCCGTCTTGGGCTTCTGGCCCTTGGAACGCTGGCGCTGGTTACTGCCGCGCCGCCGGTAAAGGTGTGCCTGGATGCCCGTCGCCTGTTAAGATGAATGCGGGCCGAACGTTTTTTGGCCGATTTTTCACCAAGGAGCCGTGATTGTCCAAGACCTTAGGTCGAGTCATTCTTATTGGAGGCGAGCCACAACGGACGCCGCTGGATGCGACATTGATGTCACGTGTGGCGTTTTGGGCGGGGGGAGCGGATGCCGCGTGGGTGATCATCACGACAGGGTCCGCGCCGCGGGTGCGGGGCGCGAGTGCCTATCGCCGCCTTTTGTTGGATTTAGGGGCCCGTGAGGTGCGCGTGTTGCAGTTGCGTTCGCGCGAGGTGGCGGAGGACAGCCGCGCGTTGAATGGCGTCAGGCAAGCGACAGGGGTTCTTTTGCTCGCTCAGGATCCGGAACAACTGGTTTCCCTGTTGGTGGACACCCCTTTGCAGGCTGAATTGGTGCGGGCATTTACCAGGGGGGCCTGTATCGTCGGACCCCACGCGGGTGCGGCCGCCTTGACCGCCCGTATTGTGGGGCCCGGCCATTGGGCTCCTCCACCCCAGACTGAAACGGACGCCAGTGCGATGGCCGATGTTCATCCGCGCGCAGGCCTCGTGAGCCTCAACGCCGGCTTGGGTTTGCTGCCAGGCTTGGTGCTTGACCACCACTACTGTGAAAAGCAGCGCTGGGGACGCTTGGTATCATTGGTGGCCTTATCACCCGATCTGCTCGGCGTGGGCGTGGATGCGGGGACGGCGCTGGTCGTTGCTCCGGGGCGCGCTGTTGAGGTGGTGGGGCAGGGGGCCGTCACCATCTTCGATGGAGGCCGCTTGAGTCACTCTACCGCTTCCCATGCCTCATCGGGTCAGCTGTTGGGCTTGTGTCATGTTCAGTTGAACACATTACCGACCGGGTTTTCATTCCGCTGGAGGCGCAATGGAGAGGGTGCCATGGCGGATGGCTCAAGGGCGTCTGCGACGTTGCTTCAATTGATGCGCGCCATCAGTTCGACGGAGGCCCGTTCTCCCATTTCACCAAAGTATCGATAATGGCGTCCTGCAATTCCCGCATTTTGGCCGCAGGGCCAACAAATCCGTTGCTGAGAATTGTGACGATATAGTTTTCTCCGCTCAGCGTCTCCAAGTAGCCCGCCAATCCCGAAACCCCACTCATGGTGCCCGTTTTCGCCCTGAGGCGGCCGCGTGCGGGACTGTTGTTCAGTCGCTGGGACAATGTGCCGCTCATTCCAGCGGTGGGCAAGCCGATGAGGAAGACGGGATAGGCCTGCCGCTGTGTGGGCAGATGATTGAGAAGTTGCGTGATGTGCGCGGGGCTGACGGCGTTGTAACGCGAAAGCCCTGACCCATCCGTGGCGCGATAGGATCCGGTGGACCAGCCTACTTTTTCCAAGTACTTCTGGAGTTCCCCGAGCCCCTTCTCCCAAGTGCCGGGAAGGCCGCGCTCCTTGGCGCCTATCTGCAGTAAGAGCGTCTCTGCAAGGAGGTTATCGCTGTCCCGCAGCATCTGAATGATTATGTCGGCCACGCGAGGGGATTCAACCTGTGCCAAAGCACGAGCCCCGCTCGGAGTGGGCGCAAGCCTGGTCTGCCCACGCCATTTGATGCCTTGTTTCAGGATGGCGTCTTTGAATTCACTGAGTGTCAAGCGAACAGGGTCGTGGACTGCCAATTCGTTACTCTCTCCGCGTGCTCCGGCCGGTAATCCCCCGCGCACGCTGAGTACCTCGAACCAGGCTTGCGTATTGATGGCGCGTTCCAGGCCCACTCCCAGGCTGCCCATATCACCGGCAGGAAGCGTCATTGCACGGTTTTTCAACTGAATGTAGCTGCTTCGCGGTTTCCAATCGATGCGCACGCTTTCTCCGGCTTTTGTGTTCGGCGTGATGGTCAACTCCACCGCATTGCGGTGAAACGAGAGCGCACTGACGGGTGCGGCGTAGCCGTTTTCAAGATCATCCCAAGACCAGCCGGTTGCCCCCCGGCCTTCGGGTGAGAAATAGGAGCTATCCGCCAGCAAATCGCCGTTTATTTCCTTGATTCCTAATTTCACGAGTTGTGCCGCCAGGCTTTTCAATTGCTCCTTCTCAAGGGTCGGATCGCCCTCGCCTCGCAGGTAAATGTCGCCATAAAGCGTATTTTTTTCTAAAGAGCCATTGGAAAAAACCCGTGTTCCAAAGCGTTGATTGGGGCCCAATATCGCAAGGGCTGCGCCCGCTGTTGCCATTTTGTGCAGTGAGGCTGGGGTAAACAGTTTTTTGGCTTCGCGTTCATACAGCGGCTGAAGATTCCCCAGGCGGGTAATGCTGACGCCGATATGCGCCTCAGGAGGAGCAAGGCGTTGAATGACCGCATCCAGGCGCGAGTTCAATTCGCGCTGGGCTGGCTTGATGTTGCTGGCGGTCTCGGCAAGGGCAATACCAGAATTTACCAGAGCGCCCGTCAATAAGAAGGCAAAGAGCTTATCACGCAACATGTTCGCGATTCTAGCACGCCTGTGGAAACCCGGCGAGTCACTCGCAGAGCCCTTACTTGGCGCGTAGGGTGCGTCATCAAAATGGGTAAGTCCAGCCCATGTCGACTCCAACGGTATGGTCTGTCAATTTAAATCCCTTACGGATGTCTCCGGTGTTGTGTTTGCACAGCTTGCGCGAAGGGGAGCGTGACGCGCTTCGTTTATTGAAAATGCTTGGGGTGCAGGGAGTGCGCGTCGACCTACACTGGCATTGGCTCTTTCCACACCCGGGTCGGCCCGATGCACGCGCCTGGGCATGGTATCGCGATTGGTTGACCCGTTTGGCGGAGGCCGGTATCGCGACCTACGCTCTGTTGTATCACCCGCCTGCTTGGGCTTGGCGCACGTGGCAGCAACAGCCGGGTGCCTTCCTGGGCGCTTGGGATGCTTTTTGTATCAGGGTGGCTGAACAATTGGGGGATTGCCTGGCTGTCGCGCAAGTATGGAATGAGCCCAACAACTACCTGGCCGCTTTAAAGGGCGATGCGGTGCTATTTCACACGCGAAAGGCCGGTCGCTGGCATCTGCCTGTCGGCGTGCCGTGGCAGTTGCTGGGGCAAATGTGTCAGCAGGCTCGCGCCGCGCTTCCACCGCACGTCGCGATCGCCATTAACCCCCTGGCCAACTTATTTCCCCTGGCCCCTCGGTGCGTGGAATGGCTTGATTGGCTGCCATTTACCGAACGCCTTTTACGCGAGGCGGGGGCTGCGGTCGATATGGTCGCTTTGGATCACTATCCTGACACCTGGCATCCGGGGACCGGTCCTCTGGAGTGGTCGTGCATGGATGGCGCCGCTGCCCGGGTTGAAAACCCTGACAGCGCGTTTTTTGGAAAGACCGTCAATTTGGGTGAGATAGGGTATGCCAGTGCGCCTCACAACCCACGTTTTGGCCCGTGGCGCGTATTTTCTGGCCCTCGCAGTGAACATACCATGGCCGCCTGGTATGCGGCGGCGCTGCCTTTCGTGGCTGAGCGCTTACGCCAGCCTGCGTTGGCCGGCAATCGCGCACATTGGGTGAACGTTTACGAGCTTTTTGATGCCCCGCGCCCCGTGGGCGGTGGGGGTTTGTTGGCGCTCGAAGACCATTTTGGCCTGGTGCGATTGGATGGCACGCTTAAGCCTGCTTTCCAGGTATTGCAGGCGGTGACAAGGGGCGAGGCGGTCCCTGCTCCATCGCTCGAGCGACGACGGGCGCCGCGCTACTGGCGGGTGGGTACCTGGCTTCGACGACTTGAAGCGGCCCAATCGGGCGGCAAGGAGCCTGTATGCCCTCTGGACGCGTGGGTTCTTGGCTTGGGTTAGCAACCAGAAGCCCCGTCTTACCGCGCCGTCCCCCCGGGTTATCAGGCGGCAGCATCGCGTTTTTTTGGCAAAGACTTTACTTAAGATTAATCCTGTCTTGGTCTGTCAGAGGGCCTGTACGGGCGACAACTCTTACGTTCTTGTTCGACTGCCAAGGGGGCGTGTATGGATATTCATCGAATCGCTGCCAATTTTTTGTATCCGCCCTCTCCCCCTGCGCCTGCGGCACCCTTCGTGGCTACGATGCCGACCTATGCCGCGGATCGCATGATGGCGCCCTATGTTCCCGGTGCGCCCTATCAGTCGAGCATTAACCCCGCTGCAGCCGCACAAATACAGGCTATGCAGGCGGAATTGATGGTGCTTGAGGCCCAGCTGGCGTCTTTATTGGCGCTGGTGTCGCCTGTTGCCGTGGGGAGACCTCCGCTTCCTCCCCCGCCTCCCGTGCCCGGCGTTCCTGCCTTGCCGCCGTTTCCACCTCCGTTGCCTCCCCCGCCTCCCGTGACGATGACAGCGAAATCGGGTGTACGGGCGACGGCTGCTTCCCCAGCAGCCCTGCCCTTCCCTGGTTTGGTTGCCGGAACGCGAATGATGTTGGCGCCCGGGACCTCTGTCAAGGGTTTTGCCATCACCGGGACCGCGGCGGTGCGAAGCGCGAGCTCCAGCACGTTGGACTTGGTTGCCAAGGGAGCCGCCTTTTTTGGCCTCTTCAGACGAACATATAACTTGCGCGTTGAAATGCTCAAGAATGGAAAAGTCGATGTCAGCTTGAATGAAATTGATCGCAACGGGAATCCCAAAGACAAAGTGTTCAATGGGAAACTTGAGGTGATCAGTCAGCGGCCGGGTGAACTGACTTTGCGTGCCCCGGATGGTAAGCCTGGCTCTATCCGACAGGATGCCGACGGGAGTTTGCTGGTTCAGCACCCCGAGGGAACGGTCAGGCTTTTGTTCCGCGGCGTTGCTCCCTTGGTGGCGGGGCTGGATGACATTGCCAACGATCGTCCACTGGCCTAGTGGCCACGGGGCTCCGCTGGCGTCGCGCTGTGTTTCCCCCGTTGCCCATGCGCACCCTTCCTGTCCCTTTGTCTAGATAATGTAGATTATCTGGGAATGTTGTTTTTGGGCTGGGTTCTGTTTTTATCAGTGTTTGCGGGTTTTTTGCCGTCTGGGGCGCCAGATAACATGGGTCTTGGGGGTTGTTGCAGGCGTTGTATTAAAGATAAAACGGGAGGGGCATCGGGTGTGTCGAGTGATTTCCCGGGGATGGTGGACCCCTTTTTTTGCAGGGTCACCTCGGGGGCGACTCTTTAGGCTCTCGGCTCTGCACGGCGGGATTCACGGGCCTTGATGTTGCAGCTGCTTGACTGGGGGGGGCCTTCTCGGCGGGGGAAAGTTTCAGTGATGGCTTCGAGTTGCCAACCCCGGCCATCAATATGCACCCAGTGGTGAAACGACGGCCACGCAGGGTGGCGTTCAGTACGAATGCATCGGCCCTCCGCATTAATAAAATCCTGAGCGATCCGCGCTGATAGGCGGGCGATGACGCGGTCGGGGCCGGGGTCCCCTTCCTGAACATGGACGAACGCGGGCGGGTGTTCGAACGTCACCGCCACTTCGCGCCGCATAGCGCCTGTAGGCCAGCGACTTAATTGGGTCTCCACCATCTCTTCCCGCACCCAGTTTTTTACGACCTCTAACGCCTCCGGGGTTGGCGCGGACCAGAACTCTTCTGCGACCCGTTGCATCTGCGCCCGCAGTTCGTCACTGTCCCAAATTCCCGGTTGGTGAACGGATAGCAACGCGATGATGCGCTCGGTCTCTACGTTTCGTGTGGATAATTTGATGTTATCCCTTCTCTCTGTGTATCTCCCGTAAAGATATGCGCCTAGCCAGGCAGAAACGGCACTGGTGACGATCAGCAACAGTTCCACGTGACATCCATCTCCTGCGTATGAGGTGGCCCTTTTTCTGGTCAGCGGCCAGCCGGTGGTTCTAACGTGTAGCGACTGACATCCAACACCGGCAGGACTCGACTCATAAGTTCTTGTCGCTCTTGGTATGGTAAAAATGCGCTTTTGAAGCCGTTCAGAACAATCCACTTCAGTGTGGTCTCGTCAAACCCCAAATGCTGGTGACACCGCCACAGTTCTTCGGTGCTGGTCGTACGTGAGAAGAGTCGGTTGTCCGTATTGACTGTGACGCGGACTTGGTTCTCTGCGTAGAAGCGAATCGGGTGTGCGTCAAAACTTTCGACAACACGGGTTTGCACGTTACTGGTGGGACAGATCTCAAGAGGTATCCGGTGGTCGACCACATATTGCATCAGGTCTTCATCTTCACGCAGCGTGACTCCGTGACCGACGCGATGGGCACCACAATCGCTGATCGCTTGGTGAATACTCGCAGGACCCCAGGCTTCTCCCGCGTGACAGGTGATGTTTAGATTTTTGTCCCGAGCGTGGGCGAAAGCGTGCACGTGGAGTTTCGCGGGGTTACCCGCTTCACCGCCAGCGAGGTCGAATCCCACAACGCCTTTGTTTTTGTACGCAACGGCCAACTCGGCCAAGCGGAAACTTTCGGACTCAAATCTGTCACGCAGGCCACAGATGATGACCCGTGCTTTGGTCCCTGTGTCTTTCTCTGCATCGTGCAACC
>JAYKIL010000006.1:0-67019 GCA_035284745.1 Candidatus Sericytochromatia bacterium
GGACCGACGCCGTATCGACACCCGGCGATGAGACCACAGGCGCCGAAACCGCCGGCATCGGGGCCGGTGCGACGAGCGGAACAACAGGCGTCACAGGCTGAGAAACCGGAGCCGGCACGGCGATTCCCGCTTGAGACGCCGGCGATACCGCAGGGACAGGCCCCGCCGAAACGAGACGCTCAGGGATCGCGGGCAGCATCGGGAGCGGCGCGGCGGAGGCTGGGGTCACAGGAGGATGTGCCGGTTTGGGCAGAGGTGTCGTCACGACAGGCGTTTGAGGAGCCTGCGATGAGTTCACGGCGGGATGCCACGAAGATGCCTCATTCTGGGGCGGGGCAGAACGGCCACCAGCCCCTTTTAATTTTCGAAGTTTTTGGCGAACGGCAGCCACCGCGGCGCGGGGCGTCGCCTCGGCTGTTGGGCGTTCCGGGGCTTGCCGAGACTCCACTGGAGCAGCAGAGAACTCTGTGAGGGCTTGTCCACTCAACTCCATGAGCAAACGACGTTGCTGCTCCATCATCTGGCGAAGATTCTCCTGGGCCTCTTTTTGGCTCAGCAGAAAGTCCCGGTGGATCTCCGCCGCCTTTTGCTGGTTTGCCTGCCAAGCGGCAACGGTCTCCAACGACGCTTGAATGGCGGCCTGCAGGGCGACACCGTTGTCGGATAGCGGTACAGGGGAAATATCGGGCGGTTGGTTGTTCACGGAATCTGTTCCTCCCCCATGAGGATTGGGCAAAGTTCCAGGGGCCGTTGCCGTTGAAGAATCGTGTTTCCCCTCGAGCGAACGGCCTTCAGGGCGAGGGTTACGATAGGGTGCCCCGCTCACCATCACCACCATTTTAGGCTTTTTTTTCTGTTTCAAGGGAGCCAGAACCCCTTCTCCTCCCTGCCACAAGCTAAGATCGAGCGCGTGGCCCAATGACCACAGCTGCGCCAAGCCACGTGCCAAGTCGCTCACGCCCCCTCGCTTTCCGTTCGAAGCGTCGAGCGAGAAGGCTGCGTGAGGTCGATCGCCCAGTATCGACTTCACCAGGCCCGACAAGCGTGCACCCGGTCCCACCTCAAGAAATGTCTTTACACCCATCGCATACATGCCCTCAATTTGGGCCACCCAGTTCACAGGTGCTGCCAACTGATGGGCCAGCATTTGCCTGACAGCGTCCTGCTCCGCAGGGTAAGCTGCGCCGACGGTGTTCGAAAAAACCGGAAATTGCCCGGGATGGACCGTCACACTGCCGAGGGCCTCAGCCAAAGGACGTTCCGCATCGGCCACGAGAGGACTATGAAAAGCCGCAGAAACGGGCAGGCGCACCACCCGCTTCCCAAGGGATTTCAGGGCAGACTCGGCTTGCTCAATGGCCGGAGTTGTGCCGGAAAGCACCACTTGCATCGGCGCGTTCCTGTTCGCCACCACCACATTCAGCGACTGCGACGAGAGCCAGCCTTCAATTTCATTCACCGGAGCGACCACGGCTAACATCGCGCCGCGATCAACCCCCGTGGACGCCATTAAACGGCCGCGCAAAACGGACAAGCGCGCAAAATCTGCGACACTGATCCGGCCGGCGGCCATCAGGGCAGTCAGTTCGCCATAGCTATGCCCCGCTGCCGCCACAGGACGAAGCCCCCAGGACTGAAGCTGAGTCCACATTCCTAAGGAGATCGCTCCGATGGCCGGTTGGGCCACCTGAGTGGCACGCAATTCATCCTCATGGCGAGCGCGTGAATCCGGGCGGTAATTAGTAGGGGGATAGATACGGTCAACCAACCGCTGACCGAAAGGAAGTTCACCGCCGCCATAAAGCGCCAAAGTGTGCTCCATGGTCTGCAATGCGTTCAGGGAGGCAGGAAAGGTGTTCAGCCAATCTCTGGCCATACCTAAATACTGCGCCCCCTGGCCGGGAAACAGCACTCCCAGTCGGCCAAGAGAATCCCCGATGGAATAAAAAACGCCGTCAGGCCACTCAAAAGGAACCTCTGCCGTCACGTGACGCCGCAAGCGCTCCAACAGTGCGGGCAGGTCCGTCACGTTTTCCTCCACCAGGAAAGCCAAGCGACACCGCGCAGGGTGAGCAGACGCCCGTCGAGATTGAGCGGCAGCCAGGCGCACATCAAGCCACGTTTCACACGTTTCAAACGGCTTCAATTGCTCGAGCAGAGCGACACCCGTCTGCGCAGCCAGCGTCACTATCTCAAGATCGCCACCCCAGTCCGGCCGAACCCGTTCAGGCGTATACTCCTCAAGGACCGCATGGAAATTACTCCCGCCAAACCCGAACGAGCTCACCCCCGCCCGCCGAGGGTGGGCCGCACGACGCAACCAGGGCCGAGGCGAATCGGGAAGATAGAACGGCGAACCAGGCTCTTCCAATATCGGCAAGGGCTGTTTTACCTTGCAGGTTGGCGGCAAAACCTTGTGATAAAGAGCCAGGGTGGCCTTGATCAGGCCTGCCGCGCCCGCTGCAGCCTTGGTGTGACCAATTTGACTCTTCACAGAGCCCAGCGCACAACGGGGTTGCCCCGGGGCAACATCCCCAAACACCCGACGCAACGCTTTCACCTCGATGGCATCGCCTACCTTGGTGCCCGTTCCATGCCCTTCGAGAAGTTCGATGGTATCTGGGGTCACCCCCGCGGCCGCATAGGCCGATTGAAGGGCCCGCTGCTGACCATCATCATCTGGCGCATAGATCGCCTTGCCGCGCCCGTCACTGGCGGTCCCAACCCCCCTGATCACCGCCAATATTTCATCGCCATCGCGCTCCGCATCGACGAGACGTTTGAGAACCAACATGCCGACCCCTTCACCGAGAATGGTGCCATCCCCTTGGGCGTCATAGGGGCGAGCCTGGCCCGAGGGCGACAAGGCAGGGGTCTTGGAAAAACACATGTACATGAAAATGTCATTGAAGGCGTCAACTCCCCCCGTGACAACCATCGATGCTCGCCCGCTCGCGAGTTCCAAACAAGCCAAGTGAACGGCCGACAGAGACGAGGCACACGCCGCGTCCACCACACAGTTTGTGCCCCCGAGATCCAATCGATTGGCAATCCGCCCCGCCACCACGTTCCCCAACAGTCCCGGAAACGAAGCCTCCTGCCAAGGTACATAAGCGTCCTGCAGATGTTGCATCACCTGCTCTGCCTGCGCGACAGGAACGCCTGCCGCCTTCAAAGCCCGCCGCCAATGCGGGTGGCCGAGGCGAGCCCCGAGGGGTATCACGAGTTGCAATGTGCCGGTGACCCCCAAAACCACACTCACCCTGCTCCGGTCAAATGAACGTTCCGGTCCATAACCCGCATGTTTCAGGGCCTCGGCCGCAACCATCAAGCCCAACACCTGCGCGGAGTCGGTGGCTTCGAGGGCGTGCGGGGCAATGCCATAAGCCGTCGGATCAAATGGAACGGGCTCCAAAAAACCGCCCTGTTGCGCATACGTATGGTCGGCCCGCTTGGGATTCGGGTCAAAATAATCGTCAGGAGACCAATGACTCTCCGGCACCGGCCCGATCGCATCAACGCCACGCTTGATATTGCCCCAATAACGCGTCAATCCATCTGCTTTGGGAAACAGACACGCCGTGCCGACAATAGCAATTGGAGTACTCATCGATGAATGCGCGGACGGAGAATTGTTTTCAGAGGGCATCGTAAGCCTTTTTAGACTTGGTGCAACGGCACAAGAACGTCCAACTGAGCATCTGGAAACACGGGCGCGACGGCCGCATCAAGAGGCAATTTCAGTTGTGCCGCTGCGGCCTGGATTCGCAATATATCCCAGCGCTTCAGGGCACACGCGCCAGCCAGCAGATTGCGAGCTATTCGAACGACGCTGCGGTTTTCAGGCAATGCCAGGTGAGTGCCCGCCGTCCACGCGTTGAACGCTCCCATCGCAGGCCCACACCAAACCTGGTAATCCATCTTCCGGGATGGTTCTCCCGCGTTCGCCCAGCGCGATGAATGGCCCAGATACCAGCGAAACACCAGCGCCATTTTATGGCGCGGATCACGCTCAGCACGTTGAATCTGAGCAGGGTCCCGACCCGAAAAATACTGGCAGGTCTCCGCCCAAATGGCTTCCAACGGGGCGCGAAAGTAATCCTTCTCGAGAGTTTTCCGAACATCTGACGGAATTTCATCCAAGCTCGCATGGGCCCGGTACAGTTCGTAAAGACGCGTGGCCCGCATGGGAAACATGGTTCCCCGCTTCAGCACTTGAACCTTCACACCCATCTCAAACATATCACCGGCCGGAGCCATCGCCACATCGGCTTGCTGAGCCTGTGCGAGCATGGCGCGAACGGTGTCAGAACTACCCGACTCCAAACACGCCTGGTTGATAGAGCCCGTGACCACGTAAGCAGCCCCCAAATTGAAGGCTGCGGCAACCGCATGAGGCGTTGCAATACCCCCCGCAAGGCCCACCCGGGGTGGGCAGACAAATCCAAATTGCCGCGCCAGCGTATCTCGCAAGGCGATGAAGGTGGGGAGCAGGGCAATGGCGGGACGATTGTCCGTATGACCACCCGAATCGGCCTCGGCAGTTACATCGTCAGCCATCGGAATTTCACGGGCCATTTGCGCCTGTTCGTTCGTCAAGTGCCCCATTTCCACCAAGCGTTGCAGCGTCGCATCCGGCGGGGGAGAAAAGAACTTGGCGGCAACCTCCACCCTCGACACTTTGGCCATCACCCGATGAGGGATCACGACCGACCCATCAGGCCCTCGGTACAGGCCAGCGGTCCGATAACGCACCAAGGGAAGCGTGAGGTCCAGGTATGCAGCGGCCTCCACGAGTTTAACACCGCGCTGTAGATACAACTCAACGGTCGCCCACTCGTGGTCAGGCTCGTTGGGTGCATGCAACAAATTAAAGCCCCAGGGGCGATCACCCAACGCCGAATGTACCCGGGTGATCGCGGCAGCCACACGGTCTAACGAGAGCCCGCCCGCCCCGAAGAAAGCCAACATCCCAGCTCGCCCCAAGGCTTCGACGATCTCCTCGGAACCTATCCCGTTCGCCATAGCACCCGCCACGTAGGCGTATCGCACACCATGCGCCCGGCAAAACGCGGGGTCCCCCAAATGATCAGGGCGGAGGGCAGGCACATACCCAAAGGCGCGTTCACCGGACGAGACGCCAGACCCACCGAGGAGGCAAGCACCGTCTACCGCCAGTGCAACGCGTTCCCCTCGCGCCAGCAAAACCAGGGGATGCGCGAGTTTTTGGACTGCCGCGAGTAAAGACTCCGTTTGTTCAACGATCTCAAGCCCGGGGGAGGACAGCGTCCCCACAGCTGTCAAGTGCTGAACGGGCGCACGCACGGTCAATGTTCTTCTCCTGCTGCCTGTACCTCGGAAAGCAAGTGGGTGAAACCGGCGGATGGCAGCGCCCCTACATCACAGGAGTAAACCTTAACACCGTTCGGGATCAAGCACGCTGCGCACGACGAGGCCCCGCGCACAACCCGCCAATTATCCCGCCAATCAGTCAAAATCACAACCCAAGCCGCGGATCGCCCGAAAGAAGTCAGACACCAGCGACCCACGGGCCCGCATCAACGGAATCCAACGGCCAAAAAAGGGCCTTCGTTGGCTGCCACCGCCCGCTCAAGGCCCAAACTGCTCTGTCTGATTTCGAAAAAGATCGCCCGGGAGAGGGGAACCCTACTCGCCTGAGGCGGGCTCTGCCACCGAACCCGGTTCAGTGGGAGCGGGCTGCAGAGGCGCCAAAATCAACGCCACCCAACCGGCGATGGCAAAGTCCTCAAACTCTCCTTGGCTCAGGAATCCGTCACCTGTTTTGTCTGCATTCCTGAAGGCCCCCTCATCTAAAGTCGAAACCCGGACATAGGTTTTAATGCCCTTAATGTTAAGGGCAACGTTCGCGCTGTCCAGCGCCCCGTCGTTCATCTCGGCAGGCGTTAGCAACTGATTCCGATCGGTGTCCAAACGTTTGAAGGCGCGCAGCAACGAGGTTCGATAAGCGCGAGCGAACGACTTGGCATCTTGATTGAACAGCCCAAGCACCCCACCCCGGGTCGCCCAACCCATAAACTCCTTTTCCGACAGCCTGCCATTCCGGTCCGCGTCGGCCCGTCTGAAGTCGCGCACATCAATGAACGGTCCCGCTTCGAATTCATCGACTTGCTGGTCCCGATTGGCATCAGCCTTCGTGAATGCGGCGTGGTGGACTTGGTTAAAGCCCTCCAGCAAGCCTGTCAGGCTTTGAGCGCGACCCACCTCGGTGGGGCGGACCTGGGTCGTCGGCATTCCAGCAGTCCCGCAACCCGCGACCGAAACAGCCACTGCGGCGAGCACTGCGAAGACTTTTAAAGTAACAGACACAGACGACCCCTTTCCCACGAAGCAAACGAGGACTTTTCAGTGACACCTCGGGCAACACCAAAGTTGTCGATAGACAGTTCGACCGGCTTGCCTGTTATACGGTAAAGAAATGTTTAAAAAATAGCCAAGGCCGCGTCAAGCAGGCCGTCGGTCGAGAGCAGTGTAAACATCCAACCGCTTCGAGCAAAAGCCCGGCCCGAGATCCTTAGACTTTCACCAACGAAATGGTCGTGGCGCCCGAGACCAGGTTTTCAAGATGTTTCATCTCCAGATCCTTCGATGGGTAAGAGCACGTGGGCTCGCTTGAACGTCAAAACCGCAAGAAACGAGTATCGAAAACCGGAACCCGAGCGGCAGACACAAAATGCCGTTTAAAAAAGATGAGTGCGCGTTTTGAGGGGATAGCTGGGATACTGTGTCGTCAGGGGGCCCAGGCCGACCACCGTGAAGGTATAAGAGCGAAAGCGTGATAAACCCTCAATGGTCACCTGATGTACTTTCGCCGACTTATTGACGTGCAAAACTCCATCATAGCCTCGCCGACTTAATCCGAAGCTCTGTCCGAAATAGACGATGGCCTTGCACTCAAGATCGGTGCGCCAGGCCAGGGTTATCGTCCGAGCGGTCTTTTTAACCACCCCGAGTCCATACGGACGCCACGGATCCAGCAGGCTTTGCGCCTTCACGTCCGCCTTTTCCAAGCGACGTGCCCCATCGGACTCAAGGAGTCCAAGATCAAATGCGGGTGCCTCCGCCACCGATGCCTCATCGGGGAACGGTTCAGGCAGAACCAAACGGGGAGGCACGGGTGCTTCCGGTGTCAACGACTCGGTGTGAATGTTCTGAGTCTTCGATGACTCGGGGCTGAGTTTCAGGGCATCGTTGGCCGCGACCTTGGCAGGTTTCGATACGACGCTTGCCGTCGTCAAAACGCCCATCGGGGACGACGTGGAACACCCCCAACTGAATACCGACCCGGCGACAAGCAACGACAGCGTGGCGAGATGGCGCACTGAATTACCTCCTGGCATTAATGTCAATATTATATCTATATAATCTTAACTTAAACCGACAAACGTGCGTCAGCATAAATTAAGAAAAGGTTAAAACTTTTACATTTTTTCGCCCCCCTCCGCCCTCAGTCAAATCAAGCCCGCTGTCTGCGGGTATACTCCGAAAGTCACCGAAGTTTTGGACAGCCAGGTCCTGCAATAGGAATCATCGTTATGAAACTGCTTCACGCCCTTCATTTGGCGGCTTGGTTATCGGTATCGTTGGGGTCGGTTGCATGGGCCGCCGCCACCAGCGAATTAGGGATCGCGGCATCCACGGGCGATACCACCCGCATCAAGACGCTCCGCCGCCAGGGGCAAGACCTCAACCGGGCAGACTCCGAGGGGTACACCCCCCTCATGTGGGCTGCATTGAACGGGCAGGTCAATGCCGTGTCCACCTTGATTCACCTGAAGTCGAATCTCGACCTTCAAGATAAGGAGGGCTACACCGCCCTGATGTGGGCCACGCAGAACAGATATGAAACCGTGGCACGACAGCTAGTGAATGCGGGTGCGGACATTAACGTCCGAGATAACCACGGCTACACAGCCCTCCACTGGAGCGCGCAAGACGGTCACCTTGGCATTGCACGCTTGTTGCTGGGCAAAGGCGCCGACCCGAATGCGTGGGACAACGAAGGGTACACCCCTCTTATGTGGGCCGGTCAGCAGGGACACATGAGCGTCGCCTACGAATTGCTCGCTCACGGTGCCCATAAGGAACTGGAAGAAAAACGCGGATTGACCGCAGAAGATCTGGCGAGAAATTACAACCACCCATTGACCCTGGCAACCATCCAGAATTTCAAGCCTCGCCCCGCGGAGGTGACAGCGGCCAACACGCCGGGCACCGGGGAAATGAACGCCGTCATTGAGAAACCCAGCCCGGAAATCTCCCACACAGCGGTGAAAGGGGATGTGGTTCCCGTGAAAAGTGACCTTGAGCCGAAACTGGTGGCCGTGGTGGGTTCCTCGGATTTGCTCGCGGGCGCCAGTGGGCAAATTTACGAAGTGGCTGATCTTCAGAGTAAGCTCGCCAAATTCGATGTGGATAAGAACCGGATCATCAATGGCAAAGACTGGCGGAACCTGACGATGAGCAACAGCCGTTCCACGCTCGCGAAATTGCTGTATCAGGCCCGAACAGGGAAAGCCGATTGCCCCGGCGACGTTCTAAACCAAGTCTTGTCAAAGCTGGACTGGGTCTATGCTGACACATCCCGCCGAGACCTCACGTTAAACCAAGCTTGGGACACTCCTTCTCACCATTTTGAACCTATCAAATGGTAAGCTTGGGGGGGTTCATCTCCTTCCCGAGACTTGAGGATTAACGTGCAAAGTTGCTTTTCTTCGTTGACTGAGCTCACCGCTCAGGCATTGGTTGTTTTCTGTGATGAACGGCTGCAGCCCGACGAACGCCTGATCAAGTGGGACGAAGGGCACGGAGGGTTGATTGAACGGGTCTTTGCTGCGGGAGACTTCGCAGGACGCCCCAATGAGTGTTTGCTGGTTGTCACCCCTCAGCACCCGACGCAACGGGTTGTGCTGGTTGGCCTGGGGAAACCAGGCAAAACAAGCCTCGAATCGCTGAGGCAGGCAGCCGGAACGGCCTCTCGTCAAATTCAGGGTGCTCGTATCAGTTCGATGGCTCTTCTGCTGCCTGCTGCGGAGATGCTCCTGTGGTCTCAGCCAGCCCCTCCTTCGGTGGAGGAACTGGCCCAAGCGGTGTTTGAAGGTGTCGCGCTGTCCTCGTTTCGCTTCACCCGAGCAAGCAAAACCGATAACGACACCGCCACGGCCTCTCGACACGTGGAGATGATCTGCCGTGAGACGGAGGTCTCGTCGGCCTTGAAATCTCAGGAGCGCGCCCTTCTCATCAGTCAAGCGGTTGACCACGCGCGCACACTGGTCATTAAGCCGGGCAATGAGGTGACACCTGAGATATTGGCCCAAGAAGCGCTTTCATTGGGCTTAGAAGCCGGCCTACATGTCGAAATTCATGACGAAAAATGGCTGGCAGAACGAGGCTTTGAGGGCATTCTGGCGGTTGCGCGCGGCAGTGCCCAAATGCCGCGCTTGATTGTTCTTCATCATCGGGGGGGGGCGCCCGACCAGAAACCCATCGCGGTGGTCGGGAAGGGAGTGACCTTTGATTCAGGTGGGATAGGCATCAAGCCAAGTCAGGGTATGCACAAAATGAAGTACGACATGGCTGGAGGGGCCGCGACCTTGGCTATCCTGCTCGCGGCGGCCCGCCTTCGCCTGCCGCTCAACGTGGTCGGAGTGATCCCAGCCGTCGAGAACATGCCAAGCGGCTCCGCGTTGTGTCCCAATGAAATTGTAAAGATGCACGGAGGGCTGACCGTCGAAATCAATGACACCGATGCGGAAGGTCGCATCATTTTGGCTGACGCGCTGTCTTATGCATCCAAGGATCTCGATGCAGCCGCCCTTGTTGACATGGCCACGCTGACGGGTTCGGTAGGCATCGCCCTCGGACGCGATATTTGCGGCGTGATGGGCACGCACAAAGGGATGATCGAAGAAATGCTTTTGGCGGGAACGGCGGTTGGGGAAGCCGGTTGGGAATTGCCCCTCGATGAGCGGTTTGATGTGATGGTCAAGTCGGACGTGGCCGACCTGCTTAATTATCCAGGCCGCTATGCCAGTTGCATCACCGCAGCATCGTTCATGAAGCCCTTCACGGGTGAAAAACCGTGGGTTCATCTGGACATTGCAGGTGTCGCCTGGGCTGACAAAGACGCGGGATATAAAGTAAAGGGACCCACCGGTGCGCCGGTCCGCATGGTCCTGAGGTGGCTAGAGAATAGAAGTCAGGCCCAATAGCCCCCCTGTCCAATCGGGGTCGCCCTAGAAAATTTCCTTTATGCGGGCGAGGCCTTTTCCGATTGGCCGCGTGAGTGCGCCTCCCAGGAAAAACTGGTCAGTCACCACCACAGCTGTCGCACTCAGGCCAATCACCGTCGCCGGCACGGCGACAGACGCGAGAGCAAAGCCGGCGACCGTGAGGCCAGCAGCCGCACCTGCGCCGACCAAACCTGCTAAGGAGGCGGTGACACTCAAGGCCGCCACCCCCGTCGCTTCGTGCTGTTTGTCGGGATTATCCTCTATGATCGCACGCCCGACGTCCAACGCAGCGACACCAACCCCCAAAAAGGGCGCACATCGCGCCAAATTCGCGGTAAAGTTCGCGACCCCCGGCGCCGCTTGGCTAAATCGCCCCCACACGGCAACCGCCCGTTCCATTCGTTTCGCGGTCGCCAACCCCAAGGCACCCCAGCGTCCCAAGCCGCCCGCTTGCGATCCAATGCGAATGGCTCGGGCTGTCGGGGCGATTCCGCGCGCGCCATCCGCCGCGCCCGCCACACCGGCCATCACGTCCACCACCCGGCGGCCTGGGCTTGAGGCCAATGGATTGCGCTTTGGTGTCTCCGGATTCGCGAGCGAAGACACGCTTAATTCATCGGATGCAAGCATCAAGGTTTGGGGCTCGTTCGCGATCGACTCCTTCGGGGCCTCTACACCACCGACCAAGGGAGCTGGCTTAGTTTCCCGGATATTCATCAGCGCTTAAGTCCTTTGACGTCAGGCGGTGACACGAGGAAGTGTCCCCGACCATCAGGCCTGTCTGTTCATGATATTCCGCGTTTCGCATAAAAAGTGACGTCGAAAAGCATCATTTAATAAAAAATTGATACCTCCTTTGTCAGGCAAATAATCGACCCACTACATCGCCCAACATTCCCCCTCAGGCGACTTCATAATTTCTCGCATCACGGACGTGGCATAACAGCCCGGGGGCAATGAAAAAGTCAATCGAATGCCATCTTGCGTGAGTTCCCAGGTTAAATCCTCGAGGAGCAGGCGCAACGGCCGGCGTGCGCCCGGCAAAGGGCGAAAAAAGTCCCGAGAAAGTTCCATATCTCCCAGCAAACTATCCTCTATTTGACGAGCATCGTCCGCAGCCTCGTGGTACTTACGACCGAACAATGGCCCCGTTGCGCTAATGGCCTGCGATTCCGCACGTTTTTCGTCGATGCCCAGATCCTGGACGATGAATTTGCCACCTGTGTCATGACGCATCGCGACATCGCCCAAAAGCACGGTTTCAAAAGCCCCGCTACTCAAACGCCGAGCAACCCACTCATTGAAAACAAAACTTTGCAAGGCTTGAGCCTGCAGCTTTTCGAGCCAGCTGCGCGGCTTCCGGCCCTTTCTCAGCAAGCTAAAGCCTGCTTGGGCGTTGTCTCCCACGCGCCCGAACCGCTGCGGACCGAAATAATTGGGAACTCCCCGCGCTTGCATTTCCAACAGGATCGCCTCCAGGCGACGCGTGTCGCGAACGGCATCCCGCAGGTGGATCACAAAGCGGTTACCGAGTAAGTCGCCCGCCTTCAGCTTGTGGGAGCGATAATCAGCCTTCAGGACGGTGACACCGTTCATCTCAGGCCAGGGCCCTTCGGGGGTCGTAAAAACGCTCGGAACCGACAGCCACTGGGTTGCTACGGCGCGGCGATCCTTTAATCCGGCGTGCCCCAGGCTGCCGGGCTCAGCTTTCCAATGCCGCTCCCACGCGCTGAGTACATTTTGGGTCGTCACCTCCCGTTTTTCAATTTGGACCCAGACGTGGTCACCTCCCGCTTCCGCAACGGGGAGCGGAATCTCCTCCACCCGAAAGTCCTCGGGCTCAGCGCGCAACTGCCCCCCCAGGCCCGCAATGGTCGCCGAGATATAAGGGCAGCCTTCCGGGGCATACATCCAACGCGTTCGTTCCATAGGACCATCATAACCCGCATCAACAATTTCTTCGGCGGAAACAGGAGCCTTCATTGACATGGACATTCATCCCCCCGTCTGGGTGATCGGAGCAGGTGCGATTGGTCTATACGTTGCCGCGCACCTGAGTCACGTCACGTCAGTCACCCTGGTTGCGCGAGGAACCCGGGCTCAATGGCTGAATGAAAACGGCTTCGAATTAAGGGGCGCAGACGCTGGCCGGTACCGCCTGCCCGTCAAGTCCCTGGAGCCGGGTTTGTCGATCCCTTCAGAAGCCATCGTGCTGCTGGCGACCAAGGCCACGGATCTGGAGAAACTCTTCGGCAATCTGGCGCCGGCATTACACCCCGGGCAAACCGTCGCGTTGGTGCAAAACGGCCTGGGGGTTCATAAGTTTGTTCACGCTTACTTGCCTGCTGCAGCACTCGTTCGTCTGACTTGCTGGGTGGGCGTCAGCCTAGAAGCTGGCCGTCAGGCGGTGGTGGCGGGCGCTCCATTGTTCGAGACAGGGGCCGATACGACGGAGTCCGAACGGGCCGCTGAAACCCTGTTACAGCTCTTTAATGCAGCCAATCTCCGAGCCCGGCCCGGGGGAAGCGTCGCGGAGGTTGAATGGAAAAAAGCACTCTTAAATTTGGTTGTCAGTGGAATCTGCGCCATCTTAGATGAGAGAAACGGTGCCATTCTGGAATCTCCCGAACTCAAAGATATCGTGGAAGAAGTTTTGGCGGAAGCACTTCCTGTGGCTGCCGCCGAGGGGGTGGCATTGGGAGAGGCAGACAAAGAGCGCGTCTATATGGCGTTGCATAACACGCGGGAAAATTGGAACGCCATGATTCAGGATTTGCGGCGAGGGGCCGACACCGAAATGCCCTTCTTGAATGCTGCGGTTGAGCGTGTGGCTCGCCGACACGGCCTCCACGCGCCGGTCAATTCAACAATTGCCCGCCTCATTAACCATATTGCGAGAACGAGGCGTCGTGCGGGTGAAGGACCTGTCTCCGCGCGGGTACATAAGCGAACACACACTTTTTCGTGAAAGGAAGAAGTTTTCTGTGGGCATCATTCAGAATTTAGCGCAGAAGATCGGTCTGAATGTCCTCGGGACCTTGGAAGAGCGCAAGGCCCAGTATGAATTAGTCTTACTGGAGGCGATGGCAGACGGGGTCCTGACAGAGGCGGAAATAAAAGAACTTGACGCATTACGTACAACCTTAAAAATGAAAGACGAGGACGTACGCGTCATTCGTCTAAAAGCTTTCCAACGGGCCATCGACGCGGTCAAGGCGGATGGATTATTCACTCCTAAAGAAGAACACGACCTCGAAAAAATCCGCGGTTACCTGGGCTTGGGAGAGAGCGAGCTCGCGCGGAATCGGGCAACCCTGGCAAAGATGCGCGTGCTGTATGAGATTCACAAGGGCAATCTGCCGCTCGACGAGGTTCCGGGGCTCGGACTTGAGCGCGGCGAGCAAACCCACATGTGTGTGCCCGCGACTTTCTTCGCCGTACGCCACGATACCCGGTTGTTGAACCGAGGAGCAGGACCCGTATTTAATGCGGGCACGCCGTATCGAATGGGCGCGGGCCGGGTTTTCCCGTTAGCAGAATCTGAACTGGGCGATGAGGTTTTGGGCACGTGGACGGTGACCAATCAGCGGGTCATGTTTAACTCAGGTCAACACGCATTTCGACTTCGCTATGAGAAATTGGTCAACGTGACCGTTTTTGCGGATGCCTTTTTGCTGCAGGTTGACACGGGAGAACCGCGCGTAATCAGGCCTGCCGAACGCAAAGACTTAGAAGTCATTTTGGCTGTCATGTCCCGATATTTGAATCCGCCGCCGACCTCGAAAAATTCGACTGCAACGCCCGGGGGGAAACCGCAGCCCCCCCGGCGCTAAGGCCCGCGTGAGCCTGGCCTGGCTTGTGCCACTCTGCGCGGTGTATGTTCTGCACCGTTTGGGTGTGGTCGAACTAGATTTTCCAATTCGGCAAAAAATCCGGTGGAGACGGGGAGCCCCTGCGTTACCTCACGCGAGCAAAAGTGGTCTTTTTTCTGACGAAGGTCAACGCACGGCCCATCGCATTGTAGAAAAATACGGCCTTGAAGATTGGGAGCAACAATCGGGATTTGGCGCTTTCGAGGCCTCACTGTTCTATCTCGAGATGATGGAACGTGCTTTCGAGGCTTGCGACGTGCACCTGCCCGACCCCCTCGTCGCTGTTGACGTCGGTCCAAGCGATTGGTTCTACGTCCAAACCTTGCACGCTTTCTTGACGTCCTGGCAGCAACCACAGCGTCGCAGGGTCTCACTCGACGGGGTTGAATTGGATGCCTGGCGGCTCTATCGTGACCTACGCTCTCGCGCGGATTGGGCTGAGGCCTACGTGGGTTCGCTGCCTGACGTCAACTACTTGGCCCAGGATATCCGCACCTACCGAAGACCCGTGGATCTGGCACTGATGTTTTTTCCTTTCCTTTTCCAAAGCGATCATCGCGCCTGGGGGCTGCCCGCCCGTTACCTGCAACCCGCGGCCTTGCTGAAGCACGTCGTCTCTTTGATTCAACCGGGGGGAATCCTGCTCGTCGTCAATCAAGGGTCCGACGAACGCGACCGCCAACATCAACTTTTCGCTGAGGCAGGGCTTCCGATCGCCTGGTCAGCATGTCACACGTCATCCCTGGCCGAATTCTCCCCAGAACGCTACGTAACCTTGGTGCAAATCCCCGCCCACGGGGATCATTCCAGCCGAACATGAGGCCTCAAAACCTCCTCTGGAAGGGTGAGCCCTCCATCGTGCCAGGTGGGCGGAGGGGGCTCGCAAAACATGAGCCACTCACCCGTTTGAGGGTGCTCAAAACCCAATTTCCAAGCGTGTAGTGCCATGACGGGTCCTTGGTTTCCATAAACGGGATCTCCCACCACGGGATGCCCGGCGTGCGAGGCGTGAACCCTGATTTGATGGGTGCGACCCGTCTCAAGCCTGACGTGGACCCAGGTTCGGCTTGGCTCCCAAAATACCGGTTCAAAAAACGATATCGCGGTTTTCCCGTCGGAACGCACCACCACGCGTTGGCGCTGGAGTTCATCACGCCCCAAAGGGGCCCGCACGCAGGCGGGGAGGGGCCAGTTGCCCTCGAGGCACGCAATATAGACGCGCTCAAACTCTCGTTCTGCCACTGATTTCAACAAGGCCCGATGAGATTTTTCTGTTAATGCAAAAACCAACAGGCCGCTGGTGTCACGGTCCAAACGATGAACGATGCCGGGGCCGGCGACGCCTTTAATGCCCGGCCAGTTCCCAATGGCGTGCAGCAAGCCATTCACACAACTGCCTCGCCACCATCCCGGGCCTGGGTGCGTTGCCATACCGGAGGGTTTGGAGACAACCACCAAATGTTCATCACGAAACAGGATGGGCAAATTCAATGCCTCAGGCAACGCAGGATGAGGGCGCAATTTTTCCTCCCCCGCGTTATGGCTCTTCCGTTCCCTTTTCATCCGTTCACCACTCTCGCCGAAACGCGCCCTGCGTGGTACATTCAGGAGATTGCTCCCTGCCACTCACATGAGACTCAACCGTGGAAACCCAAGCATCCGTTCCTTCTCAGGCCCCCAAAGACTTCATCCGTGAAATCATTGATGAAGACCTCCAGAGCCACACACATCAGGGAATTGTCGTCCGCTTTCCTCCGGAACCAAACGGTTACCTTCACATCGGCCATGCCAAGTCGATTTGTTTGAACTTTGGTCTGGCCCAAGAATACAACGGACGCTGTCATCTACGCTTCGATGATACCAATCCGGCGAAAGAAGAACTGGAATACGTAGAGTCAATCCAACAGGATGTGAAATGGCTCGGTTTCGACTGGAACGGCCATCTATTCTTCGCTTCAGATTACTTCGAAAAGCTTTACGACTTTGCAACGGAACTCATTGAAAAGGGCCTCGCCTACGTCGACAGCTTATCACCGGACGAAATGAAGTCCTATCGGGGGACACTCACAGAACCGGGAAAGAATAGCCCCTATCGGGACCGCAGCGTCGCGGAAAACCTCGATCTATTTAAACGGATGAAGGAGGGTGAATTCCCGGACGGTGCCCACGTACTGCGCGCGAAAATTGATATGGCTTCACCCAATCTGAACCTGCGCGATCCCGCTTTGTACCGTATCAAACGAACCCATCACCACCGAACGGGCGACGCGTGGTGCCTCTATCCGATGTACGACTACACGCACCCTATTTCAGATGCTTTGGAAGGAATTACGCACTCCATTTGCACCCTGGAGTTTGAGGATCATCGGCCTTTGTACGACTGGGTTCTCAAAAACATCAGCATTCATTGTCATCCACAACAAATCGAATTTGCTCGATTAAACCTGACGCACACGGTCATGAGTAAACGCAAATTACTGGAGTTGGTCACCTCCGGCGCGGTGACAGGCTGGGATGACCCAAGAATGCCGACTTTGGCCGGGATGCGCCGACGTGGATACACCCCTGCGGGCATTCGGAACTTCTGCGCTGCCATAGGGGTCACCAAGGCCAACGGGGTGGTCGAGTACGGCCTGCTCGAGCATTTTATCCGCGAAGACCTGAACCGAACGGCTGAGCGCCGCATGGTGGTACTCAAACCGTTGAAGGTCATCATTGAGAATTACCCCGAGGGACAAACCGAGGAACTTCGCGCCGACAATAACCCTGAGGACCCGACGACCGGGGAACGCTCCATTTCCTTTGGTCGGGAAATCTACATCGAACACGACGACTTTAGGGAAGAGGCCCCCAAGAAATGGTTCCGATTAAGTCCCGGTAAGGAAGTGCGCCTGAAGCACGCCTATTACGTGACCTGCCGAGAGGTCATCAAGGATGCTTCGGGCGAGGTCGTTGAACTTCGCTGCACTTATGATCCGGAAAGCCGGGGGGGAACAACGGATAAACGCCCGGTCAAAGGAACGTTGCATTGGGTGAACGCCCAGCACGCAATTCCTGTCACTGTTCGCAATTACGGTCCCCTTCTCCGTGACGCCCAGGCAGGAAGTGAGATGGTCTCAGCCCTGAACCCTGAATCTTTAGAAGTGATGACGGGGTGTTTGGCAGAACCCTCGTTGGCATCTGCTGCCCCGGGCCAGCACTATCAATTCTTGCGGATGGGGTACTACAGCGTCGATTCGGATTCACGGCCCGACGCCTTGGTATTTAATCGAACCGCCACATTAAAGGACGCCTGGGCGCGGCTGGAAAAACGGGACGCACAGAATCCGAGTTGATGCGCGATCGCCTTGGCATCTCGTCCCCATCACTGTGGAGGCCCGTGTCTGAAAGCGGTGGGTTCGTGTTCGCCCTCGGCGACCTGACTTAACGCGCCGCACAAAATTACAGGAAACTCTCCACGAAACATTTCTTTTTCCTCGGCTCAAAAGCGAGGTAAGTGCCCTGAAAATTGGTATAAATGGCTTCAGTGGCGTCCAACCGCCTTGCAAAACTATTCAGGAGGAACCCCATTGGGGACCCCGGCTCAACCCAATCATTCGATGACGTGGCTGCTTCAACCCGGCTCTCGGCCCGCTGAGGCTGTAGTCTGGGCAGGAGGGCGCATACTGAAAGTGCCCCTTATTCCAGCCCCCAATCCGGAGAATTTCCCGGAAGGTCCTGCGCGCGAGGTCGTGCTCACATTGAGCCGTCAACGGGCAGAATTGTTGACCCACTGGGGAAGCCGCCCCCCGCAGGCAGCGGGGTTTAAAGGGGCACGTGCGTTGAAGGTAAGCCCTCTTTCTGGACGCCGATGGTGTTTTGAATTACCTGGGGGAGTGGTCCTGGCGTGTCCGCCCGGCTTCATTGAAGGTCTGGATCGCACACAAGTGGCGCAACCCATTAGCCTTGAGGGGGGGCGTTGGTGGCTGTGGCCAGACCTTCCCTTGGCGGTAGACGTGGGAGACATCTTGGCGGCCGTAGCTGAGGGAGAAACCCACGTTTCCCCGTTACCGAGTGGCACGCTCAATGTAGGCACGGGGTCTGGTGCGAGCCCCAAACACCCCCAGCCCAGCCCGTCCGGTTCCCCGCCCACGGCACATGCGCCGGGGCCCAGTGAATTGCCGAAAGCCGTGACGGCGCCCCCCCAAACGGGGACTACGCTCCCCCCTCAACCTGTGATCATTGAAAGTGGGGCGCCACCCGATTCTGAAAAAACGGAAAAGGCACCTCTAGCCGCGGAGGCAGACCCCTCCCCCGCATCGAATCCCACCCCCCCTCTGGTCGTTCCCTCCGCGCAGACAAACGTCGAGGCCACGGTCGAGAAGGATGAGGGACCTCAGTCGCAAAAACCAGACCCTCCCCCTCCTTCCACTCCCCCAGGGGAATCCCGGAATTCCGATGAACCCAAAGTCGATCGCCGAACGCGGGTGCAATCGGGGTCGGTACAGGGGATGATTCTATTGCACGGTGAGTTCATCGACGAAGACGAACTGGCGCAAATCAATGAAGAGCAGAGAAAACGAAAGGAGGCAGGGCAAACCGTCGCATTAGGGCAAATGGCCTTGGAATTAGGGATGGTCACCCCTGATCAGTTGCGGTTTGTTATGGCTTTGTCGCGCAAACTCACAGTGAAAGGCGATGCCCCCAAACCCTTAGCGCTTTTCTTACTCGAACACAACATCATCAGGCCTGTTCCCCTCAGCCACGCCCTCGAACAGGCTGCCGAGTCGAAATTGCCCATTGAAAAAGTGCTCCTGAACATGAATCTCATCAATGAAGCGGCCCTTAAGACCTTCGTAGACATCCACGAACGCTTCAGCGTCCGAGCGACCTAAACACCCCCGATGCCGAATCCATCACTTCCTGTAACCTCCGACGAACTCGACGCGTGTCTGCAGGTGCTGCAAAAACTTGTCGATCATCGGACCCTCTTTCCGCGTGAACATCGCTTCAGTGGTCTGATTGCAAAAATCTACCGCGAAAGCCGGCGCAACGAAAAACAGCACGAGAAAAAAACAGCCAAAACACTGGACCGCGAAAGGCAATCTCAAACGGTGATGGTTCAGATTCAGCGAGATGCCTTGCCAATTCCGGCCGCAGCACTGCCGCCTCCGGGCTACGTCCCTGAAAGACTTTCTGAACCCGAAACGTGCTACATCTGCAAGACAGACTTCACCGAACTCCATTTCTTCTATCATCTGCTGTGCCCGCGCTGTGCTGCCTTCAATTTTGAAATGCGCCACCTCCATGCGGACCTTCGTGGTCGGGTTGCGCTCGTCACGGGAGGACGCGTCAAAATTGGACATCAGATGGTCTTGAGGCTTCTACGAGACGGGGCTCGGGTGATTGTGACCACCCGATTTCCTTACGCCGCCGCGCAACGGTTACACATGGAACCCGATGCCCGCGACTGGCTCCACCGCGTACAGATTTATGGCTTGGACCTGCGGAATTTACCCGCGGTTGAAGCCTTCGCAGCACACCTCGAAGCCTCGGAGACACATCTCGACATCATCATTCACAACGCGGCCCAGACCATACGGCGTCCCCCGGGATTCTACAAAGAACTCGCTGAACAAGAAATTCATCCCGCGCTGAGTATTCCGGTGGAAGCTCAAGCATTGGTCAAACAAGAAACGGCCATGCCTCTCATCAAAGCACTCGCGGCGGGTGCAGCCGAACTGCCGGGCGGCCCCGAACTGCTTCCAGTATCGCAAGATATTCTGCCAGTGGATCGATTGGCAGACCACGAAGAAAGAGCCGACAGCCGAAACATGAACAGTTGGCTCCTACGACTCGACCAGGTCAGCGCCCCCGAAATGTTAGAGGTGCAACTCGTGAACACCGTTGCACCGTTCTTGCTCAACGGTCGGCTCAGACATTTATTGAAACGCTCGCCCTTTGCCAGGCGGTTTATTGTCAATGTTTCGGCCATGGAAGGACAATTCAGTCGGCACAAAACAATCTTTCACCCTCATACCAATATGGCAAAGGCTTCTCTCAATATGATGACTCGAACATCGGGTGAAGATTATGCGCGCGACGGCATTTACATGACGAGCGTGGACACAGGTTGGATCACGGATGAAAACCCCACGCCAAAACGCGAAAAAGGACAAAAGGAACGTGGATTCTTCCCGCCACTCGACATTATGGATGGAATGGCCCGCATCTATCATCCCGTCGCGTGCGGGATCAACGAAGCTGAGTCGCCCTTCTTTGGCGTTTTCTTGAAAGACTACGCCCCGTGCCCCTGGTGACGGTTCTCTAGCAACTCGCTCACTTTAGCGGCCAAAACAAAATCACTCTCGCTCAGACCACTGATGGCGTGGGTCCAAATATCGAGCGTGACCTGATTGTAATGAACCACGATATCCGGATGGTGACCCTCAGCCTCTGCAAGTTCGGCCACACGGTTTACAAACCCCATGGCCGAGACAAAATCCCCAAAGGTAAAACGTCGAGAGAGGCGATGAGGCTCGGTGAGCAAGGCCCACTCATCAATCTCCCGAAGAAGGCGATCCACCTCCCCGGGCGAAAGCGCAGGAATTGAACCCGAACAAGGGACACAATGCTTGGAGGCCAATTTATCCGGCACGATGGGAACCCCTTCTTACGGGTTCTTGAACCCGCAAACCGAGAATAGCGTGTACAACTATAACAGGTCCTCCTGACGATACTCACCCTGGTGCCTTGCCTTGCCTACCGATTTTTCTCCTCCTCAGGCTACCCCGCCTTGGCACGACGCTTTTCTAAGCGCCGGGCACCGCGTAGGCCACTCACACCTGCCCGGCAACGAGCACCCTCTGTTTGGCTTCCTACAAAGGGTCCTGGTTCATCTGAACCAACAAGGCATTTCAGCAGGCTTGCTGTTTCCCAAAATCGATGGAAGGTCCTATGAGCCCATTTTCGACTATGTGGATACCGATGGAACGATTTGGGTCTTGCGTGTCGGCCCGGAACCAGGTCAGGTGCGCTATTTGCCCGAGTGGTTCATCGAAGAAGACTTGGGTGATCCCGAAATGACCTACTACCGAGCCACACCAGAGAGCGTACCCAAAATACTTGCGTCTTTTCTCGACAGTTTAATGTTCCTCAGAAAAAAGCAATTGACGAGCCTGCCTCATTCCCGCGGCGATGACGTCCTTCAATGCGACAGACAGGCAGACGGTCAGGCAGGCGAGGACGCCGCCCCTGACGTCACCGCGTGAGCGTGAGCCGCAAGCCACCGTTCCGCATCGATGGCCGCCATACACCCAGTTCCCGCCGCGGTGACCGCTTGCCGATACACCGAATCTGCCACATCACCGGCCGCAAAAACCCCTTCAACGCTGGTCCGGGTAGAGCCGGGTGTCACCAAGATGTACCCATTTTCATCCAAATCTACTTGGCCGCTGAATAGCGCCGTCGTGGGCTTATGGCCGATCGCAATAAAAACCCCCTGCACAGGCAATTCGCTGGTAACGCCCGTCTGCGCGTCCCGCAAGCGGACGCCGCTCACGAGGTCATCCCCCAGAATTTCATCAATCACACTGTTCCAGCGAAATTCGATCTTCGGATTATCAAAGGCTCGCTGTTGCATAATTTTGCTGGCCCGCAAGGAATCTCTCCGATGAACGACGGTCACCTTCGCACACATTTGGGCCAAATAATTGGCTTCTTCCATGGCAGTATCCCCGCCCCCAACGACGACCACCTCTTTGCCCCGAAAGAAAAAACCATCGCAGGTGGCGCAGGCAGAAACGCCTCGCCCTTGCATCCTGTCTTCCGATGGCAATCCGAGCCATTGAGCCACGGCCCCTGTCGCAATAATCACGGCGCGGGCTTGAAACAGGGTTCCCTTACTGTCCCACAGGCGAAACGGTCGAGTCGAGAAATCGACCCGAGAAATCAAGTCTGAAATCAGTTCAGTGCCGAAACGCGCTGCCTGACCCCGAAAACGCTGCATCAAATCCGGCCCCGTCAGCGGATCAGCAAAGCCAGGATAATTTTCAACGTCCGTGGTGATCATTAACTGGCCGCCCGGTTGAGGGCCTTCAAACATCACAGGGGACAGATTGGCCCGGGCAGCGTAAATCGCCGCCGTGTAACCGGCCGGCCCTGCGCCGACAATGATGACATTATGAATCACATCCAGGCTCCTTGAATGAATCGATCGTTCCCCGCGTACCAATAACCACCGCAGTGGCGCTATGAACACAATACTCGCGCCCTAGTGCAACGGTGAGTTGAACCGACTCAAGGGGCAAGTCATAAACCGCCCCGGATTTGGCATCAAGAAAATGGTGATGGGGCTGCATGTTACTATCGAACACAATCGCATCTCGATCCGGCAAGCGTAGCTCTTTCAACAACCCCGCCGAGACGAACACTTTCAGAGTGTTATAGACGGTTGCCAGGCTTATTTTCGGAAAATTCTTATCCACCCACGCCTTGACCTGCTCCGCGGTGGGGTGGTCAGCATCACACAAAACATAGCGCCCGATAGCAATGCGTTGGGCCGTTGGTTGAACACCACAGCCACGCAACACACGCTCTATTTCCATCGGAGACAAACAGGTCGCTCTGCCCATACACTTTAGAATAATTCTAGGGTTTGAATTTGTAAAGAATCGAACCCCAAACTCCGGTATTCCCAAACAGGCTGAATATCAAGGTTTGGGAACTAAAAATTCTGCGAATCGCTGTCTGAATTTTGCCACTTTCGGAGCAACGACCGCTCGGCAGTAGGGTTGTTGAGGATTCCGCTCAAAGTAATTCTGATGGTAAGCCTCCGCAGGCCAAAAAGCATCTACGGGTCTTATCTCAGTCACAATCGGCGCAGAGAAGACATCATTCGATGCGAGCTGTGCTCGCACCTCGGTGGCTATCCGGTTCTGCGCATCCGAGTGAAAAAAGATCACTGAGCGATACTGTGTCCCCACATCATTTCCTTGCCGGTCAGGCGTGGTGGGGTCGTGGGTCGCGAAAAAGATATTCACCAACGTCTCGTAGCCAATAATTTCAGGGTCAAATTCAATCTGAATGACCTCCGCATGCCCTGTCTCTCCCCGACACACCGCCTCGTAGGTCGGGGCAACGGATGCTCCCCCTGAGTATCCCGATACGACCCCCATCACCCCCCTCACTGAGAGGAAAACCGCCTCCGTACACCAGAAACACCCTCCACCAAAGGTCGCTATTTCTTTCGTCATCGGAGATTCACCTTTCAGTTTGTTGGGGACGCCCCAGGAAGCGATGCCACTGTCGCCGCCCGTTTGCGCGCCACAAGAAGCCAGACTCGTTTCAGTGAGGCATCGCCGTGGTACGGAACCGATATGAATAGGCATCAACGTTCTTTATTTAGTGCGTTGACCCTCGCGTTCTTTGTTGGTGCATGCTCAGGCTCACTGACATCCGCGCCTTTCGATGCAGCGCGTCAGAAAGGGGCATCAAAGAGCCCCATAAAGCGAGCGACGCCCCCTTTGGAGAGCATCCAGGGCGCGGCCTCCGGAAGCATTCTACGCTTCATTCCTCAAACGAACAACACGGTCCAACTGACTGGAAAGGCCAAACTCCTCTCGGATCAGGGAGGAAGCTTGCTCTCGGACCAAGGCGGAAGTCTTGTGTCTAACAACAGTTCGGGAATCATCAGCAATCGCACAGGCAATCTCCTCGGGAAAGCCAAATTTAATCTGCGTCAACACAGTTCTGCTGAAGTCCTCCTGGCAGACGCCGTGGTCACGCTCCAGGACGCAGCCGGTCGAGTCCTGGTCAACGACCGCGGAGAGGCGCTTTCAGGTCAAACAGATCAAGCGGGAGGATTCACGCTATCGGCGAGCCTGCCGGATGAGAATTTGGTGCTTCGAATCGGCCTTTGGCACGGCGGCGAATTGATGGCGATTGTCGGCAAACAGAGCGCAAAGGCGCGGACAATCGACATCGATACGGCTTCTACCCTGGGTGCCTCCTACGTATTACAGCAATACGTTCGTGGAGACCAAGCCACTTTTGACAAGCTTCCGCCGGTCGAAGCGGAGCGCTTGCGTAAAGAAATTGCAGCCGTCGTGCCCCTCTTGGAGGCCCCCCCTTCTTATCAAGCCGCTGAGTCTGTCTCCCTCACAACCAAGCTGCGGGCCAAAGCCCCCGGGTTGAACGCCGCACTGCAAGATATTGAAGTGCTGATGTTGGGCGGGCTGGGCAACGGAAAACGCGCCGATGAAACTCCACTCAACCGCCCCCGCACAATATTTCAGGGGCGGGGGGGGGAACTTTATATCGGCGAAGATGACTTCGGACGTATTCGGCGCGTCGAGAACGATGGAAAGATGACGACCTTCGCCGATGGACGCGGGGGCCTCGTGCCAGATAACTTCCCGCGACTCTCAAGTTTGGTCCAAGGACCCGGGGACGGTTTATTCGTGGTAAGTCGCGCACGGCGCAAAGTTTTTCTCATCACCCCGGGAAAAGACCCCGTAGCGGTCGTGGGAAACGGAGAGGTCGAGGGCGTGTCTTTCCTGGAAGGACCGGCCAACCAGACGGCGTGTTTGCCCTATGCAGCCGCTTATGATCCGCAACGGGACCAACTGTGGGTGGCTCAACGGGAAGACACCATTGGAGGGCGCAGTCTCCCGAATCGCTTGTTTAGGGTCGACGCGTCCGGCAATCTCAGTTTGGTGCCCCTGCCGGCGGGAAAGGAGACGGAAGCGATCTCATCGCTGGCTGTCGCGGCGGATGGTAGCGTTTTCCTCATACAGGGGCGGTATTTGCATCGCTTGCCGCTTGCGGGTGAGTGGGTCGAAAAATCCGACAATTTGCAGGTCAAGCACGGCAGTGTCACGCCTCTGCCCGACGGGGCTCTCCTCATCGCAGAGGATGCCGCAGGTCGAGTCATCAAGTTCACCCGCGAGGGGCAAATCATTGAAATTCCGGGGCCCTCAGACCCTGCTCTGGCTTTGAGGGAACCGGTGAGTGCAGTGCTCGGAGCCAGTGGTGCGCTCCTTGTCGCCGACTACGCCACGAATCTCATCCTCGATCGCTCGGCCGACGGTGTTTGGCGCCGCTTCGCAGGTGCAAATGCTCTGGTACAAACGAGCCAGGGTCAATACACATTCAATACCCCGGCCGGGATCGCCTTCGACGCTGAGAACCGCATGCTGGTCTCCGAAAGCTCGGGGCATGCCATTAAGCGTCTCGACGGAACGCGTTTGGCGGTCATCGCGGGCGGGGCACCCGGTTATACAGGAGACAACGGACCCGCCGGCCAGGCAACCCTCAACTTCCCGGGCCCCTTGGTCTACCATCAAGCGACCCTATACGTCTCAGACGTCTCCAATGGGGCGATTCGAGCCATTGACGAGAGTGGCTTCATTACGACGCGGGTGGGAGGTAACACAAGCAAAAAAATGGCGCCCATCGGCGCTGAGCAAACGATTCCGGCGATGTCCGTGCACCTCGATCGAACGGGTCAGATCGCCGTGGGGCCAGATGGCACAATTTATTGGACAGCCTTCCGTCTCAACCAAATTTACCGGTGCTCGCCAGAAGGTGAAATACGCTTGCTTGCGGGTGCACCCGTCGGCCCCGGGTTCCTCCCGCCTGAGGCGCCAGACGGCCCGGCATACGACATCGCACTCGCCGCGCCCTTTGGCCTGGCCTTCAAGCCGGGGGAACCAGAAAACCTTTATTTTTCGGAGCTCGCCAATTGCCGTGTTCGCTGCATCAGGGGAATTCGGGGCAACACCCCCTCCGTGGAGACGGTGGCGGGAATTGGTCGCATCGCCACCCTTTTGAAAGTGGCCCAACCCCCCGGCTGGGAGAGCCAAGATACGGCGATTCCTGCCCTGCAGGCCGCCCTTGTCCTGCCCACAGGCTTGGCATTTGATGCCCGCGGAACGATGTACGTGGGAGAAGGGGGGTCCGCGAATCTTTCAGACTTTGGTGGCGCTCTCGACTTTCTGGCGGGCCTCCGCCTGGAAAAGACAGCGGCTCGTATCCGAACCATCGATCACACAGGGATCATTCGCACCCTCGTGGGGCCCGGTGGAAAGCTCCACGCCAATCCCAACGAGGAGGGCGCGTTTGGCTTGCCCACGATGATGACTTTCGACGGTCAGGGACGACTGGCCGTTGTGGACACTCGAAACAACAGTGTGCGGATCATTCCGGCCGAGGCTCTCTAAAGCCTAAAAACCTTCAAAGCGAGCATTGACGGTATCTGAACCCGTTAGATCGATGCCGTCATTTGTTTAAACCCGGCCACCGAGGGTATCCTGAAGGGGGGGGTATGAGCCTTGCGTAAATTTTCGTTGTCAATGGTGTTGGTTTCGACGCTTGCCGCGTGTTCAACGCCGCACGCCGTCAGTCCGGCCGTCGATGCGGTGGTTCCGCCGGGTGGTGCCGTGGGGCCCAACGACCCGGCGGCGATGCTGTGCCCGGATGCCCCCGGGGCCGAAACGCTCGGTGGGCGCTTGCATTTTAATCTGATGGCCACTGAGGGACCGGGCGAACTGATCATCCGGTACCGAAAAGATCCCGGAAACGCCGCGTCGGGTCGCTCGCTGAAAATGGAGCGAACGGTTGCAGTGCGTTCAACCAACAGGCGGTCGGACATCTTGCGCTTACTGCGTGACCCCAACATCGAGTTCATTGAACCCGATGCTCCTTTGCGTGCATTGTACGTACCGAACGACCCCGCCTTCAACAGGCAGTGGGGCCTCGCCAAGATCGGGGCGCCGGCCGCGTGGGATCAAACCTTTGGGGCCAACGGTCCTTTGGTAGCGGTCATCGATACGGGGGTCAATGCGGCCCACCCCGACTTGTTTGGGCAAGTCGAGGCCGGATACGACTTTGCGAACAAAGACAATGACCCAACCGATGACCAGGGGCACGGGACCCATGTGGCAGGTATCATTGCAGCGAAAGGCGACAACCGGACGGGGGCCTTGGGAGTGGCGCCTCAAGCGCGCGTTCTCTCCATCAAGGCGCTGTCAGCGTCGGGGAGTGGCTCCACGACCAGCATTGTGGAGAGCCTGAACTATGCCGTCCAGCAAGGTGCTAAAGTTATCAACTTGAGTCTCGGTTCTCCCTATCGGTCGCTCGCGATGGAGATTGCGGTGCGGAACGCGCAGGCGGCAGGTTGCTTGGTGGTCGCTGCTGCGGGCAACGACGGAAAGGACCTTAAAACCTACCCCGCAGGGTACCCAGGGGTCATATCCGTCGCATCCACCACAACCAGAGACGCTCGGTCTTCGTTCTCCAATTTCGGAACGTGGGTCACGATGGCGGCACCGGGCAGTTCAATTTATGCAACATACAAGTCGGGCTATGCCAGGCTGAGCGGCACGAGTATGGCCGCGCCTCACGTCGCGGGGGCAGCGGCTTTGCTGTGGTCGGCGCATCCCGATTGGGACGTGAACACGCTCAAGACCGCGCTGACGACGACGGGTGATGCCACCACGGGATTCTCTCAAGGCGCCCCCCTGCGGTTGAATCTTGCCAAAGCGCTGGCCTTTGCGCCTCCGACCCCTGCAGCAGGCCCCTCCACGACCCCCGCGGCCACCCCGGAGCCGACACAGGCGCCCAGCACCGCCCCCGCAGCCACGCCCTCTCCGGAACCGTCAAATACCCCGACCCCGACCCCGACCCCGTCTCCGACGCCGACGCCGATCCCTCCAGCGCCACCTAGCGCAACACCGACTCCAGCAACGCCTCAGCCTCCTGTGCCAAGCCCGACAGTCGAACCGACGGTCGCCCCAACAGCGCCCCCTCCCGAGAATAAGAAACCGAATCTGGAGATTAAAAACATTCGGGTGACGGCAAGTTCTATCCATGTCACGTGGCGCACTGATGAACCGACGCGCAGCATGATCGAATTAGGCCTCAAACCCGACCAATTCACTGCCCGTTCACAGAGCAAAACGTATGTCGTTCAGCGCACGTGGAATGTGGTCCGCTTGCCTCGGAAAACCACGCTTTACATTCGCTTGACAAACACGGCACGCAGTGGCGAAGCGGCGCAAACCCAGGTATTTGCGGTCACCACGAAATAAGAACAGTGACGAGATCGCCGCGCAATCGTAGGATTGCGCGGCGAATCTTTTTTCAGAGGGGGTAAGCCCGAGACGCCTAGATACGTGTATCGTCGTTCCAGATTCCGACAATACGGGTGAAAAAACCGCCCGCGGCCAATGCAGCGCCGACAAGGGGCAGCGTTGACGAAACCGCCGCCCCCGTGAACAAAAGGCCGCCTCCTAGGAGCATGGCCCCCGAAGCCCCGATTCGGGTGTAGTCATCCCACTTGCGTTGGTTGTTCGGAGCCTTCATGGCACGAAGATCGCGGAACATCTGAAATGCCCCCATACCCATATTGAACATGGCCAGGGTCGGCAAGGGCAACGCGCGAACGAGACTGCCCAGAAACGAGGGAAGAGAAATAATTTGGCCTAAATTGGTGAGACCATAAATCGCGCTTTGAAAAATATCCCTCCCGAATGCGGCATCGGCATTTTTAGAGGTCGGAGCCTCTTTAACCGTCGCCTTAACACTCACTGGCCTTTTCTCAAGGGGTCGGCGAACGGTCGTCGGCAGGGGCGCGGGGCGGGTAGCCAGGGGGGATCCAACGTGCATAACGACCACTCCTTAGTAAAGCATGTGTTAAAGTTGGTTATAGCAAATATTAAGCAAAACTTGCGCCTATGAAACCTTGGGATCAATTACAAACTGTTACCAATCAATACGGGCTGTCACTCGGCGAAGGCCTCGGGGCGCAGTGCGAACGCTTTCATCATCTGTTGGTGGAGGCCAATCGCTTGACGAACCTCACGCGAATCGTCGAGCCTGACGAAGCGTTCATAAAACACTACGTAGACAGCTTGCTGTTCCTTGTTGTCTGGCCGCCCCTCCGGCCTCAATCGCCACAAAACGTTCTTGACGTGGGTTCCGGGGCAGGCTTGCCTGGTATACCACTGGCCCTGGCGCGACCCGATTCGAATTTCACCTTGCTTGACTCCGTGGGCAAAAAAGTCAATTTCTTGAAAAGCGCCATTGACGCATTGGGTCTGAAAAACGTTGAAGCCCTGCAGGGGCGTTGTGAAGATCTGGCCTCACGTCCGCCGCATCGCGAAGCGTACGATGTGGTCACGGCAAGAGCCGTCGCCGGAATGGCAGAATTGATTGAACTCTGCTTGCCATTTTTGCGTCGCTCTGGGGTTCTTATCGTCTCGAAGGGAGCACGCGGACCTGAGGAGATGAAAGAGGCCCAGGCGGCACTTCGCGCGCTCAACGGACGCTTGCTCGAGACGCGGCAGATAGAACTTCCCCACGGAGCGGGCGATCGCTTCCTGTATGTGATCGAAAAACATGGTTCAACCCCCCGTGAGTACCCAAGACGCCCTGGAATACCGCATCGCGAGCCGATTCGCTAATTCTTGAAAACTTCAGCAGCCACTGGTTAGTTTTCAGATCCAACGGGTATGAAAGGGTTGGAGAATTGCTTGTTAAGCCTTACGTTGACTCGTTTCTAGTGCTTTTTTGCGCAGCCGCGCGACGGACCTTGCGCGGCGGTACATTGGGTGAGGGACGATACCCGCCCGGTGGGAGAAGTAGCAAATGAAAAATTTTATTGTGGTTCAAGAACACTTTCGCAAGCTACGCTGCGCGCACTGTCAACAATCATTCACGCCCGACGGGGTGAAGTTGTTGCGTGAAGAAAAAGATTATTGGGTGGTTCGGGTGCACTGCACGGCGTGTCAACAGCCTGCAGGGGTGGCCATCGTCGGGGTTGAGTACGAATCAGGCGAAGCCCCCTTGCCGGAACGTCCGAGTCGAGAAGCTGTGGGCGCTGGGGCCGCTCTGGGGAATCGGATTCGCGGGGTCTTCAGTTCTCGACGCGAAGAGGAAAAATTTTCCTCGATGACCCCCATCTCAACAGATGATGTCATCAATGCCCACGATTTTTTCTCATCATTGGGTTCGGACTGGATGAGGCATCTACCGCCAGGGAAGGGGCAGTAATTCGGGTTCTCAATCAATCCGCTTGATAAACACCATTTGTGCGGGACGTTGTCCCGTGGTCTCGTAAAAGAACCGAGACGTAGCCTCTACGACCTGTCGCTCCAGACGCGACAGGTCGTAATTTTTTCGCGCATGGGCCTCATCCACCACCTCGACAATGCGTCGTTTGGCTTCATCAAGAAGGCGCATTCCCACATCATCGGGCGGAATGAAACCACGTGTCAGAATGTCTGGTCCATCTCGAAGCACCAATTCGGCGTCCACGGTAATTAAGGTCGCCACCACCCCATCATGTGCCAAGCGTTGACGCTCCCTCAGTTGAGACTGTCCGCGGGTAAAACGCAAACGACCATCCACTAAAACAGGTCCGACAGGCACTTGCGCGACCACGCATCCCGCGTCCTCGCGCAACTCCAGAACATCACCATTTCGCAGGATATAGACCCCCTGAGGCGACACCCCTGAAGCCATAGCCAACTCGGCGTGCCGCGTCAAATGCCGAAGTTCTCCGTGGATCGGCACGAAATGACGCGGTCGAGTAAAGGCAAGCATCAGTTTCAACTCCTCCTCGCTCGCATGTCCTGACACGTGGGTTCCCAAGCGTGGGCTGTCATAAACAACCTGGGCACCGCGCTCATATAACTGATTGATGACGCGCGCAACCGCTTTTTCGTTGCCCGGAATCGGAATCGCGGAAATCAAAACGGTGTCACCGTGTTGAATTTGGAGACCCTTTTGCTCACCGGTCGCCAAACGCGACAGTCCGGCCATCGGTTCCCCTTGAGACCCCGTGGTGAGAACCACCAACTCTTCAGGAGGGACCGAATCCAAGGCGTCAAGGGCCACAAATTGCTCGTGTTGCCAGGTCAAGTACCCCAATGCACGCGCCCGTTCAGAAACGTTCACCATCGAACGCCCCAACAGCGCAACGCGACGCCCATAACGTTTGGCCGCATCAAAAACCTGTTGGACACGGTGAATATTGCTCGCAAAGGTGGTGATGATCAAGCGACCGGAGGTTTGGGCAAACACGCGGTCCAGGGCAGGCCCAACAGCCGCCTCAGAGGCCGTGAAGCCTGGACGGGTTGCATTGGTCGAGTCACTCATTAAAAGAAAACAGCCACGTTCCCCGAGTGAAGTCAGGGCGTGATAATCCGTACGCTGGCCGTCGATGGGGGTTGGATCAAATTTAAAGTCACCCGAATAAAGCACCACACCCAAAGGGGTATCGACAGCAATGGCCACGGCATCCGGAATTGAGTGGGCCACCCTGATCAACTGAACATCCAAATGTCCCGCGCGAACGTGCGCGCCCGCCTCCACACGACAGAGTTGAACGCGCCCAAGCAGGCCATGCTCAGACAGTTTTCCTTCGATAAGGCTCAGGGTTAAGGGGGTGGCGTAAACGGGAACGGGGAGGCGTTCCAGCAAAAAGGGCAAGCCGCCTATGTGATCCTCGTGCCCGTGACTTATAAAAATGCCGCGAACCAGATCCGCGTGAGACTCCAAATACGCGTAGTCGGGAAGGACGTAGTCAATGCCAGGCATATCATCGTTCGGAAACGCGAAGCCGCAATCGAAGACGACAATGTCATCGCCTACGCGCAAACACCAGGTATTCTTGCCAATTTCACCCAAGCCACCCAGTGGGATAACTTGGACAGCGCCTGCAATGGGCGAAGGATGACGAAAATTTTCGCTCACGAACCCACCCGAAGGTCGAATCCCTCCAAGACCTCATCGAGTGTTTTCTGAGCCAGTGGGGTGCACGAAAGCAACGGCAATCTGACCCCTCCCACTGGGAAACCCATTTGTGCCAACGCATATTTGGTGGGTGCCGGACTCGGGGCACAGAACAAAGCCTTGCTGAGACGGTATGTTTGCTCATGCAAACGGCGCGCCTCCAGAAAATCACCCCGTTCCCAGGCGTCAAGCATCCTGCGAATGACGGGCCCCACGACGTGTGAAGCCACGCTGATCACGCCATAAGCCCCAACAGACAAATAGGGCAGTGTCAAGGGGTCATCGCCACTCCAAATCACAAATTCCGGCCCAGCCGCCAGCCGATACGCCGTCACAAGATCCAAATTTCCACTGGAGTCTTTCACTCCAATGATGTTTGGCACACGCGCAAGTTCCGCCATGGTATCGGCTTCAATATTGACCCCCGTCCGGCCCGGGTGATTATACAAAATGACAGGCAAGGTCGTCGCCTGGGCGATGGCCGAAAAATGCGCGAGAAGCCCCTGTTGGTCAGGCTTATTGTAATAGGGTGAAACGACCAAAATCGCATCAGCACCTGCCTCTTCAGCAGCCAGCGAGAGCTTCACGGCCGCCGCCGTATCATTCGTCCCCGTCCCTGCGATGACGGTTCCCTTGCCCGAAACGGCATGAACGACGGCGCGGAACAGTTCCACTTTTTCGCCATCGGAGAGTGTCGGGCTCTCCCCGGTGGTGCCACTCACCACAACACCATCCGAGCCTTGGGTCAACAGGCGTTGAGCCAACTGCCCCGCCCGCTCAAGATCAACGCGACCGGCCGTATTCATGGGGGTGACCATCGCAGTTAAGAGGCGCGCGGACTCCAAGAATTTCATGACCCGAGACTCCTTCAAACACAAAATTGCCAAGCCGACGTCACGACACCGTGACACAAGGCCTGATAAGGCCCCGCGCGTGCATTGTTTCCGCGATCTGCACCGCGTTCAAGGCAGCACCCTTGCGCAAATTATCCGAAACCAACCAGAGGTTCAGGCCGTGAGGATGCGATATGTCCGCCCGAATACGGCCCACATAGGTGTCATCCATTCCCGCAACATCCACTGGGAAAGGATATTCAAAACATTTTGGGTCATCCTGTATTGTTATCCCAGGCGCCCGCCGCAAGGTTTCAACGGCGCTCTCCACTGAAACCGGGTGTGCAAATTCGATATTCACACTTTCACTGTGACACACCAAGACAGGCACACGAACCGCGGTAGCCGTCACGCGCAAGGTGGGGTCTTCCAAGATTTTCCGGCTTTCATTCGTCACCTTCAATTCTTCTTTTGTGTAGCCATTTTCCGTGAAACTGTCTATCGCAGGAATAAGATTGAATGCAATCGGGTGACGCAAGTGTTGAGGCATCGGGACACCCCCCGCCAGGACATCAGCGGTTTGCGCCCGCAACTCATCCATCGCCTCTTTGCCGGCCCCGGAAACAGACTGATACGTAGAGACCACGACCCTTTCGATGGGGGCCAACTGACGCAGGGCGTGCAATACGACCACCAGTGGAGCGGTCGAGCAATTCGGATTGGCGATCAAACCCTGGTGGTTATCCAGTGCATGGGGATTCACCTCTGGAACAACCAACGGAACATCTGGGCGCATCCGAAAGACACTGGTGTTATCGATCATGACACAGCCCGAGGCCAGTATTGCGGGGGCCCAGGCCTCAGATATTTCCCCGCCGGCAGAACTCAGAACAATGTCGACCTCACCGAAAACATCAGGCGAAGCAGCCTGAACCGCCCACGACTGGTCACCGTGCGTTATCACCTGTCCTGCTGAGCGTTCCGAGGCAAGAAGTACAAGGCTCTGAAGCGGAAAATTCCGTGCAATCAACGTCTTCAGCATTTCGCGCCCAACGGCCCCCGTTGCGCCGAGAATGGCAACACGATAACCAGACACCCCTTTTGTCTCCTTTCATCACGTGGTGCGAAATCAAAAAACGGATTCCAAACCCACTAAAAACCCGCGAAGATCAACAATCTTACGAACGGCGAGCAAGACCCCCGGCATATAGCAACTCCGATCAAACGCATCGTGGCGCAGGGTCAAAAGTTGCCCCTCAGAACCGAACAAAACCTCTTGATGAGCGAGCAAGCCTGGCAAACGAACACTGTGAATTCGAACCCCATCTTTTTCAGCTCCTCGGGCCCCGGGCAACAGTTCCTGACCCTGAACACAAGGATCGGAAAATTGGGGGCGAACCGACAAAAGCTCCGAAACCGTTTGCAGACTGGTCCCGGACGGAGCATCACGCTTCTTGTCATGATGCAGTTCTAGCACCTCTGCGTGCTCAAAATATCGAGCGGCCTCGCGAGCAAAGCGCATCATCAATACAGCACCCAAAGCAAAATTAGAGGCCAGCAAGGCCGATAGCTGAGACGTCTCGGTGAAGGCTCGCAAACGATCGATTTCCGATTCATTTAAACCACTGGTTCCAATGACGGGTCGAACGCCGGAGCGAAGCGCCTGCTCAGCGATTCCAGCCGCCGCATCCGGTCGAGTGAAGTCAACCAACACGTCCGGACAGGTCTTCGCCAGCGTCGTCGCAAGATCGTCCGTAACCGGCAGGCCCAGTGCCCCTATCCCCGCAATTTCACCGACATCACAACCCGCATGTCTTGGTGAAATCGCAGCAACCAAATGAATATCTGGCGCCCGTTGAAGCGCACGGACCAGATGCTGCCCCATCTGGCCGCCAGGCCCTGTGATGGCCAGCCGTATCGGCTTACTCGTCCGCAGCGTCAACTGGAGACCCCCGAAGAACCCCAACCCTCCGTCCTTTCGGAGAGAGGTACATGATCCACCGCTTTAAACGACGCGTGAACATAGGGTTCTATACATAACTGAGCGATGCGATCACCCGGATGTACCACGAAAGGCACTTCGCCAAAATTGTAGAGCAACACGCGTACTGGATGTCTGAATCCCTGGTCAATCAGGCCAGCCCCCACCTCAATGCCATATTTTAGACTCAGACCCGAGCGCGAATGAAAGCGCCCCCGGTAGCCCGGCGGCAAATCCAAAACAAGGCCCGTTTCAACCAACGCGCGGCCGCCGGGAGGAATGGTCACCGCTTCAACCGCCGTCACGTCCGCCGCCACGTCGCCGGGTTGTGAAACACGGGGCAAAGTCGCCTGCGGATGGGTCAATTGCACACAAAGAGTGAGGTCAGACATAAAAATTGCGAAAGGCGCACGACACGACTGTCAGTGTAACATAACCTGCCGTGGCCATCGGCGAACAGGGCCGACCAAGGTGACGTGGGCATCGTTTGGTCGCAGCAAAGACTGCCCGAGGCCCCTCAAATCCTCCAGGCTGACAGCTTCCACCCGCAATAAGACCTCTTCGATCGGAATTTCCCGACCATAGTAAAGTTCATCTTGTGCCATTCGCATCATCCGATGCCTCGGGACCTCCATCGCCAGTTGAAGGCTGCCACGCATCTGTCGCTTGGCCTGCAGCAATTCATCTTCACTGACAGTCCCTCCCGCCACCTGGGCCAAAGAATCCTCAACGAGTGAAAGCACCTCGGGCAGGTTTCGAGGACTCATACCCGCAGAAACAGCAAATACGCCACCCTCACGAAACATCGCCTCAAAAGTGCCGATCGCGTACACCAGTCCCCGTTTTTCGCGGACCTCTTGGAACAATCGACTGCTCATGCCCCCGCCCAGAATGCTGTTCAGTAAGGTCATCGCATAGCGGCGTTCGTCAGTCGCCGGAACCCCCGGTGTCAACAGCATCATTTGAATCTGCTCAATATCTCGGAACCTCAGGCGCCGGCCCGGATGGAAGACCGGAGCCGTCATGGGCTGCCGTGGGCTCGCGGCGGGCAGATCACCCAGTGTGGAGTGCAATTGCGCCAGCACAGCGTTCGCGTCAAATTTTCCGGCCACAGCCACTAACAGATTATTGGCAGCGTAATGGTTAAACATAAAGTCTTTTAACCGTCGCCGAGACAAGCGCCGGACACTTTGCAACGTTCCGGTCACCGGACGAGCCAAGGGATGGTCCTGCCAAGCATTCGCGTAGGCCAGTTCGTGAACGAGATCGTCCGGGGTATCCGCGTACATCTTGATTTCTTCGCAAACCACCGCTTTTTCACGCAAAATTTCTTGCGAGTCCAACAAAGAATTCCGCAGCATGTCAGAGAGAACATCAATGGCCTCGGGCAACTCCGAAGCCAGAACCCTGGCGTGAAAACAGGTGCTTTCCTTGTCAGTAAATGCGTTTAACGACCCGCCCGACACCTCCAAACTCTGGGCGATCGCAAGCGCACTGCGTCGGGGAGTTCCTTTAAAAAGCATATGTTCAAGAAAATGACACGCGCCCGCGAGTTCTAACGGTTCGTCCCGACTGCCCACGTCCACCCAAAATCCGAGGGCAGCAGACTGCGCGTGCGGCATTTCATCGAGCAGAACCCTGACACCATTGGGCAATGTCACTTTGGTGACAGGCTTCGTATTTGAATCGATATCCATAAACTTCTTTTTTAGAAAGAACAGGGCTCCGATGAAAGCATCCGGAGCCCTGTAGACACCCTACACTGTGCTCAGGCCCGCCGTTCAGGCAGGTCCGCGCGCAGTTTTAAACCTGCAGCTGAACGGTGGCAGCTTCTTCGGGCGTAACACCCTTGCGCGTGAGATTGACCCGACCCTGTGGATCGATTTCGACCACTTTCACGACAATCTCATCGCCAATGTTCACCTCGTCCTCCACCTTGGCGACACGGTGAGCGGCGAGTTGAGAAATATGGACCAGACCGTCTTTGCCCGGGAAGAGTTCCACGAAGGCGCCAAAGTTGAGGATTCGGACCACTTTCCCCAGATAGATGCCGCCCGGCTCTACTTCCCTGGTATGCTTCTCCACCCATTGACGGGCCTTCAGCATCGAAGCAGGCTCACTCGACATGATGGTCACCAAACCTGTGTCATCGATGTCAATTTTGGCTTGGGTTTCTTCAGTGATCTTCCGGATGTTCTTTCCGCCCGGGCCAATCAAAGTCCCGATGTACTCTGGGTTGATCTTGATCGTTGCCATTCTCGGCGCATACGGACTCATTTCCGCAGGCTGCGCAATGGCGGCATTCATCACGTCAAGGATCTCCAAGCGCCCCTTACGGGCTTGCTCCAGAGCCACTTGCATGACCTCGAGCTCAATGCCTGTGATCTTGATGTCCATCTGAAGCGCCGTAATGCCGGCATGGGTTCCGGTCACCTTAAAGTCCATATCCCCGAGGTGGTCCTCGATGCCTTGAATATCAGTCAGAATGGCAAACCGCTCGCCTTCCTTGATCAAGCCCATCGCGACGCCCGCGACGGGACGCTTAAGCGGCACCCCACCATCAAGCATCGCCAGTGTGGATCCGCACGTCGAAGCCATCGAGGAAGAACCATTGGACTCCAAGACCTCGGAGACCAGGCGGATGGTGTAAGGAAATTCCGCCGCGTCCGGAAGAACGGGTTTCAAGGCGCGTTCTGCGAGGGCACCGTGTCCAATTTCACGTCGTCCTGGCCCACGGTTGGGACGCACCTCTCCCACGGAGTAAGCGGGAAAGTTGTAATGGTGCATGTAACGACGCGTCACTTCAGGATCGATCGTGTCGATTTTCTGAGCATCTCCGGGAGACCCCAACGTCAGAATGGTGCATACCTGGGTCTGGCCTCGCTGAAAAAGACCGGAGCCGTGAGCCCGTGGCACCAGATTGGTTTCAACATACATGGGCCGTATTTCATCCAAGCGCCGCCCGTCGACCCGAAGGCCTTTTTCCGTCACGAGTTTACGGAAGACGTCTTCTTCGAGATGTTCGACAGCTTTTTTAGCGTCCTTCGGGCTCGCCTGAACCAACTGCCCCACCGCATCGGTCTCGGGCAGAGCCATCATTTCTTCCACCAAAACTTTCTTCAGGTCATCCACACTGGATTGGCGAGCCAATTTATCCGGATTGCTCATCGCCTCGGTCATCCGCTTGGCGCCCGCCTTCTGAACGTACTTGGAAAGTTCCGCAGGCAAAGCGACAATCTGGACGTCTTGCTTCGGCTTACCGACAACACCTTGCATCTTGATCGTCCACTCGCACAGCTTGCGAATAGCACTATGGGCCAGTTCCAACGCATCCAAAACTTCTGCTTCTGGGACTTCGTTCATTCCGGCCTCGACCATCATGACGGCGTCTTGGGTCCCGGCAACCACCAGATCCATGTCCGAATCGGCATCTTGCGTGTAAGTGGGGTTGAGAACCCACTTGCCCGCGACACGGCCCACGCGAACGCCCGCGAAAGGACCCGCAAAAGGAATGTCCGACAGAGTTAACGCGATGCCAGCGCCCAGGATGCCCAGTACATCAGGCTGATTTTCCTTGTCACTCGACAGGATCGTTGCTGTCACCTGAACGTCATTGCGATAGCCATCCGGGAACAACGGACGAATGCCCCGGTCAATCAGACGCGAATTTAGGATCGCGCTTTCAGAGGCCCGACCTTCACGACGCATGAAGCTTCCTGGGATGCGACCCACTGCATACATTTTTTGTTCAACGTCCACCAACAACGGGAAGAAATCGATGCCTTCCCGGGGAGAACGCGACGCGGTGACCGCAACAAGCACCATCGTACCGCCACACTGAACCGTCACAGCACAGTTGGCCTGCTTGGCTAGCTTCCCAATCTCAATGACCAGTTCTTTGTCGCCCAGGTTCGTTTTGAAGACGTGTGCTTGGGGTCCGGTCATTGCGGGCGCTTTTTCTTTTTTCGTTGGGGACATGCGTTTTTACTACTGCCTTCCTTCTCACGGCGGAACCTTTCCGCCCTTCAACACTTTGCAAAAATGAAGGCGGGGATCGGCCCCGCCTTCGCGACAATTTACTTCCGCAAGCCTAATTTCTCAATGATGGCACGGTAACGGGCCACGTCGGTCTTGTGAAGGTAATTCAAAAGGCGACGACGACGACCGACCATCTTGAGCAGACCGCGACGGGTCGAAAAGTCTTTCTTGTTCGCGTTCAAGTGCAGGGTCAATGCCTTGATGCGTTCCGTCAACAATGCGACCTGAACCTCGGGCGAGCCAGTATCTGTCTCGCTGGCGCGATGCGCCGCAATCAATTCCGCTTTTTTCTCTTTGGTGATCACTTCTACTCTCCTCGACACGAGACGCCGCGCCAAACCCCTTGGATCAGCCAAACGTCCGTCATTGGCGGTGGCGGCCGACATTTCTCGAAAAAAGACGGTCTCGCCAGAACAAACTCAGTGTACCATTGAACTCTGCCCAGTCACAATCACGACTTAACCCCGCTTGACGCACGCCACCCGTGGTACCTCCCGCGTAGAAGGTGAATTCCTAAATGAGCTTGAGAAAATTACTGGTCGGATGCCTTCTTTGGAACCTGATGATCACCGGGAGCCACGCAGAGCAACTGCGCGGAAGCAATGATAAAAGCCTGCTGGAAGAGGCAGCGGTGCGGGTCCAAACGTACCTTTCCTCCGTCCCCGGGTTGCCTAAAAATTTGCTGGTTATTCCGGCCGCAGGCGAGGTGGCATGGCCGGGTTTGCCGGTCAATGCTAACATACGGGCAGAGGTGTGGGTCGTTGTGTCCCGGGATGATCCTGCCGCCAAACCCCTCATGATGTTTGCGGTTCGACCTGCGACGGGTGAAGTCCATGCGATGTTTCTCGTAGATTTAGAGAAACACTCCACCTACCGTTAATGCCCTTAGAATCATAAGGAGATTCGATGCGAAAGCCCGTTCGGTTGCTCCTGACCGCTCTTTTTACGGTGATGATAGGGTCACCGGGAGACGCGCGAGAAGTCAAATTTGCCTCACCCGGAACGGAGCAACCGCCGGGGGGCGAATCGAAAACAACGGTTGTCGTGGTGGGGGCAGGCCTGGCCGGCCTCACGGCCGCCTATCGTCTCAAGCAGGCGGGGATCGATTGCACCGTCCTTGAGATGGCGGATCGGGTCGGTGGCAGAATGCGCACCATTACCTATCCGGAAGGGGTTTCTGCCGAAGCGGGGCTTGAGGAATTTTGGAACAACAATCCCACCATCGCCCTGGCGGAGGAATTGGGAGTGCCGATGGAAAAGTCTGCCACGGCCTTTTCTAGCTTTATGTACAACGGCAAGCTGTATCCGTTCACCCAAGAAACCAATGAGCAGTTTGTGGCGAGCGTCCTCACGGGCAAGCAACTTTCAGGATTTCGGGCCTGGGACCGCCATATGCAGAGCCTTCACCAGCGGCTCAGGAAAAAACCGCTGGCGACCGATCTAAGCCGCCTGATGGATATATCCTTTGCAGATTGGCTGAAGAGCGACAAACGCTTAAGTGCGTTGGCCGTGGCGATGGTTCGGGCGATGACCGAGCCAGAGTTTGGCGCATCCGCGGAAGCCATCAGCGCGTTGGACGGCATTGACGAATGGCATATCTTCGCGGGCAAAGGCCTCGGCTCTCGTCACGTGGTGGGAGGCAATCAGCGGTTGGCAGAGGCCTTGCGAGACAAAATCGGCAAGGAAAACGTGCTTCTTGGGCACCAAGTCACCCGCATCGCACGCTCTGCGCACAAAGTAGAGGTGACCGCTTTGAATACGCCGTCACATCAAGTCCGCCATTTTACCGCCCGTCATGTGGTGAGCACGATGCCGTTGTACCGTTTGTATGAAGTCCAATTGGTTCCTCCTCTCTCCCCGAAAGCCCAAGAAGCCATCAACACGCAGACGTGGGGAGCCTACTGTACGGCACACGTCGTTTTGGACGCCCAAGCCTCAAAGTACTGGCACGTCAAAGGAGCGGACATACTGCCTATTTTGACGGGCGGTCCTCTGGGTGTCATTTACGGTGCCAACAGTGGTCCTGCCAGCAAATTCACCGCACTTAACCTGCTCATCACGGGTGAGTATGGAGAACAGTTTAACGCACGAACCGGCACCATCGATGCCGCCCGCCAAGAAGTTACCCGGGCCCTTGAAAAGCAATGGCCGGGCATTGCCCGCTCCATTAAATATATGAATTTTGTGCGATACCACCCCCGTGCCATCGCCTCATGGCCTGTCGGGCGTTCCAGATTCGACGCCCTGTCAGAAACCTTGCGGAAGCCGCAAGACCGGCTCTATCTCGCAGGCGACTTCACCGAGGGCACTCATTCAGACGGGGCTGCCATTTCCGCCATTCGAACCGTCCGGCAAATTTGCGAAGCAGAAGGTGTGAAGCCGCCGCGTTCCCTGCCGTCTCTGTAAGTTCCTTAATTGAGAGAGAGGCGAAACCCCCGGTAAAAGAAGTCGCCTCGAGTGCGCCACTTGCTTATAAACGCATCGATGCGCTCGCTTTCAGCCCTCATCAGCGCCAGGGCCCTTTCAAGACGTTCTTCAACAGGAATAATTTCCAATAGGGTTTGTTTTTTATCGTTGTCCACTTGAACAGAAGCCGCAATGAGGTAGGACAGGTCGATGGCAGACAGGGGCTCATCGGGGAGGGACACCGTCAGGTTCGTCACCGCGGCAAGACCTTCCAGATAACGATTCAAGGCATCGCTTGCCCTTTCCTGAAGGTCACTGGACACCGGGGACGCCGGATCACCTTCTTCCAGAATGTTCACCTCGGCCTGTTGATAAGGCTCTCCCTCCAACAGGCGCAGAATTTCAAAGCGCTTTATTCCCACCGACACGACCATCATTTGGCCATTCGATAAACGCTCGTGCTTGGTAATCTCAGCAACCGTTCCAAACTGGTGGGGCTGCGCAGGCGCGCCAGTCTCATCACCCTCCCGCACCAGCACGACCCCAAAATGACGGTCGCCCTCAAGCAAGCGTTGCATCATGAGACGATAACGCGGCTCAAATATACGCAGCGGAAGTACCATTCCTGGAAACAGGACAACATTCAATGGAAAAAGAGGTAGGATGCGCGGTTCCAATAAAACCCCCTTACTGCCCAGGATTCTAGCTTACATGCTACGCAATCGTCCAACCAAGGGGATAGCACGGCCAAAACCGCTTCCACAAATCTTCCACCCCGCAGCTTTTTTGGGGTAAGCCTGTAAGCAATTTCAAAAGTCACACGGCGGCTGGTTTTCTGGCCTCAATCATCACCCATTCCCCTTGATACTCGACCGCTGTCACCTCCAAACCCGCATTTTGCAGGGCTTGGCTGACCAGGGCTTCCCGGGCCCTGATAATCCCTGAGGCGATAAGTGTTCCTCCCGGGGATAGCAATGCGCCCAAATCAGGCGCAATGGGTGCGATCACTTCCGCCAAGATATTGGCCAGGAGGATGGGGGCCTGACCGGAAAAAACGGTGACATCACCCGTTGCGACAGACAGAGATTTCTCCACCCGGTTGCGCTCTGCGTTCTCTCGTGTCGACTCGACCGCAACCGGATCTATGTCGCAGGCCCAAACGTGTTCAGCACCCAGCAAGAGGGCAGCAATCGCAAGAATTCCACTGCCGGTTCCAACATCAAAAACCCTGGGCGTTCCATATTGCGGCAATACACGCTCTAGGGCCCGTAAACAGAGTTGGGTGGTTGGATGGGTCCCAGTGCCAAAGGCCTGGGCGGGGTCCAAATCGATCACCAAACGAGAAGAATCGCCGGACCACGCCTCCCATGTCGGCTTGACAACCAATCGCTCACCAATCTCAAGGGCGTGCCAGTGGCGCTTCCAGCTATTTTCCCAATCCTCCGAGGGGACCAAGCGGACCCGAGTGCTCCAAGCGGCGTCCTGAAAACTGTTTCGCAGCTCATCCAAGGACGCCTCCACGCTCGCGACCCACTCTCCCGTTTGCTCAGGGGCGCCGTGACGGTACAGCTTCACCTCCAGGGTTTCCGGAGGATCCCCCTTGGCTGGAACCTCGGATACCACAGCCCCTTGCCCGGCCAAACCTTGCAAATGCCACGCCACCGTTTCCGCGTGCCAAGGGGCCACCTGAATAGAAACTTCCGTGTAATCCATCGTATTCAACCTGACTTCAAAGGTATCGGAGGGTGATGTGTGTCCTCCCCATTTGTACCGTTGTTGGGTTTAAATATCCACAGGTCTCAGAGATTCCTGATTTGTCAGGGCCCCCCCTCTCGACTACAATGGGCCGGTATTAAAGGATGAACGCAACAATGGAATGGTTTCAACTCGCAGTCGGAGGATTGGCAGGGGCGTGCGTAGCAGGCGGAGCGGCCTTCGAGTTTCTCTACCGCTCTCGAGACACCAAAACGATCGGATTGGCGCTGCGAGGGCGCAATGCGTGGAAGGAATTGCCGAGCCCGGACGGTAAACGACGCTTCGCCTTGAGCCTGCCCTTTGTTAACGCCAACCGACACTATGAACAAACCTTGGTCGATGTGCGACCCCACATTCGGCTTTTGACGCGTGAATCTGTTACGGAAGAAAAAATAGACGCCAGCGTCCGGATCAAATTAGTGGGTGAAGAGGGCAGAAGCGACGGGTATTGGGCGGCGAACCTGCTGGGGCCCGAGGAGCGATGCGAAGTCGAAATCATCGCAACAGTGTCAGGCGCTCCGGAAGCGCTGTTCCAACTGCACGCGGCGGTAGTGACCATTGCCTACGACACCTATGGGCGAGTCGCGCTTCAGCATTTCGAGGAAGAGGTCGTGTTGCCACTGGCCGCAATCAAACCCATGCCCGAGGCTATTTTTGGTGTCGAAACGATGATTCAGTGCATCCCGACCCCACTGTTGACCGATGCAGACGATATTGTTGACGTGATCGATACCTACACTCGTGACATTCGGCAACCCGGCGATATTGTGGCCGTTGCCGAAAGCGTCGTTGCGATTACGCAAAGACGTTACTTTAAACCAAACGAAGTGAACCCCGGTTTTTGGGCCAAACGGCTATGCTTTTTCGTGCCATCCAAAGGCAGCCTCAGCTCCCGACATGGCTTTCAGGTCGCGATGAATGAAGTGGGCGCCTTCAAGATGGTCGCCGCATTTTTTATAGGCGCTTTGGGTAAACTGGTGGGGCGCAAGGGGCTGATGTATGAAGTGGCCGGACGCCCTGCGGAACTGATTGACGATATCACAGGGACAATGCCTCCCTTTGATAAGTATATTGTAGCGGGCCCGGCCCAACCCCAAGAGGCAGTGAACCGCATCAAACAACGTACGAGTTTGGATGCCGCGATTGTTGATGCCAATGACCTGAAACGCGCCATGGTGCTCGCGGTCACCCCCGGTTTAGAGCCAGAAAAAGTCTCGCGCCTGTTACGCGACAATCCTTTTGGAAACGCCGCTGAACAAACCCCGATTGTTCTGCTTCGCCCGTTGGGCGCGGGTGCTAAACATCGGACGGAGGGCCAGAATGCTCCGACGCCTGCGCTACAGTGATCTGGAAAGCGTAAGAAATATCTACCTTTCGGCCTTTCGCGAGGAGTATGGTCGTCGCGGAGTCGATATTGGCGCCCAGGTCAAACGCTGGAAGCAACTGTATCCCCTGTTAAAGGTACTGATGTGTTTTCCGAACCCTTACCGTCACGTCATCAACGTCCACGTCTGGGAGGAAGATGGCCGCCTGCTGGGCTTTATTCAAACCTCGCCGGGTAATCGGCAACAAACCCGTTGGCACATCGATTTCGTGGCCGTTGCCCCTGAAGCCCAAGGGCGCGGATTGGGGGCCCGTCTGGTTGAAGGAATTTTTGAGGTGTATGGAGCCCGCGGGATCAAGACCTTCACACTGGAGGTGGATCAACACAACGCCCCTGCGTTGCGTCTGTATCACAAACTGGGTTTTCGGCAGTACGCGTCAACGACCTACCTCAACGCGCCGCAACAACCCATCGCACCCCCCGAGGAATCCTCTGGCTTTCGGCCTTGTAAATATGAAGACGCCGCCGAACTGCTGGCTTTACATCTCGCCAACCTGCCGCCGCAAGCCAAAGTGGTGGATGGCCGGAGTTTGGACGATTTTCGCGTGTCGAGGTTCGAGGCCTTGGCTCACACCCTCAGAGGGCTGCTCAAACATCACGACGACCACCGTTTGGTGCTGGAAGAAAGAGGGCGTCCGGTGGCCTATTTAAGGGTCGTCGCGCAATACCGGAATTTACCGCATACCCTCTATCTTTTGGCAATGCCGGGCAGAGATGAGATGTACCCCGTGCTGCTCCAACGAGCGGCACAAATTCTAAAAAATTACCCGCAAAGGATGGTTCTGGCGTGGGCCTCCGACTACAATCCTGGTAAATTGAAAGCCTTGGAAGACTGGGGCCTCCAACCCTTTACCATTGACCACGCCCTGGTACGCGACAGCCTCATCACGCTCAAATTACCGAACACAGCGAATGAGGTCCCAAGGGCGGATGAAAAAGCGTTTAAGCCCGCTTTCACGCAAACCAGCGCCGGTTAAACTCTTTATAACCCTTCGGCGCGGTTCGCGCGAATATGCTAGGATCTCAACGCGTTGATGCTCGTCGCCGTTTTGGCCCGTGTCATCGGGAGAAAACGGGGACTTTTTTGGGGAGGAAACTGTTATGGGTCTATGGGATCGCATTGTTCGTCTGCTGCGGAGCAACGTGAATGACGTGATTGACAAGGCGGAAGACCCGGAAAAAATCCTCAACCAAATTGTGACCGAACTCAACGAGAACCTGGTTACGGTGCGCAGCCAGGTCGCGACGGCCATTGCCCTCGAGAAGCAGCTTTACCAGAAATACCAGCAAGCCCAAAACGACGCCGACAAATGGCAACAAAAAGCGGAATTGGCGGTTGACAAGGGTGAAGATGAACTCGCCAAAGAGGCGCTGAAGCGGAAAAATACGTCTCAAAGCACCGCCGATGACCTCAAACAGCAATGGGAGCAACAAAAGGGGTCTATCACGACGCTGAAAGCCAGTTTGGCAAAGATGGAATCCAAAATCGCGGAGACACAGACCAAAAAGAGCTTGTTGGTCGCTCGTCACCGCAGAGCTGAAGCGGAAAAGAAAATTCAGTCTGCGCTCTCAACCGCCGCAGGTTCTTCCTCACTCGCCGCCTTCGAGCGTATGGAGCAAAAGGTTCTGGAAGGGGAGACGAAAGCCGCGGCGTTGACAGAATTGAACAGCGACTCGCTCGACGAACGTTTTGCAGCGTTGGGCGGCGGGGACGCAGATGCCGACCTGATCGCTCTGAAAGAGTCGCGTCAGGCCAAACTCTTGTCAGCCGGCGACGCCAGCAACTAGTCGTCGTCCGAATTAACGAGACTTGGCAGACGCCAAACCGACTTCGCCGGCGTAGTCTTCACCCAGCAGCACGGTGAAGTCGGTTGTAATGTCTCCCACAGAGGCATCCACACGCTCTGCGTGGACCCCGAGGTCGCGCGCCATCATCGGAACCAGCCCACTGTGACCGGTTTGTGCGATAACCCTGGTTCGGCGCACCGAGCGAACGATGGCGTCACCGGATGAACGCACGCGCCACCCCGCGTTACGTAACTCGCGAGCCGCCGCTTGGGCCAGCCCGATTCTTTTGGTTCCGTTCAAAACGGTCACGCTCAACGCCTTGCGTGCGACGCCCGCTTGGGATGTGGTTTTTTCCGACGCCATCAGGCGACGACCCAACTGTTTCGCCCTGTTCGCATCGGCCAACCAATAGCTCGACGTATACTCCTTGCCCGAAAAGCCGCCCGGCAACATCACCAAGCGCACTTCATTACGATCCAGGCTGGCTCCCCAGGTGGCGAGTTGAAGCAACTCTGGCCCGGTTAAGTTGGTCTTTACGTTATCACGAACGGTGGACAGCATCCGCGGCACTCGTAACAGCGTATCCGGCGACAACACCCGATCTGCCACCGCCTTCATGAATTGCTGCTGTCGTTGCACCCGACCGATGTCCCCCAGTTCATCGTGGCGAAACCGAACAAACCGGTGGGCCTCAGCGCCGCTCATTTGATGCCAGCCCCGTTTGAAATGAATGTGTAGATCCGCGGTGCGGTCGACATAGTTCATGTCGCGCTCGACATAAAGGCGCACCCCCCCCACAACATCCACCAGCTTTTCAAGACCGCTGGTATTCACCTGAGCCCAGTGCTGAACGGGAATTCCTAACAACTTGGACACAACCTCTGTGGCCAGCTTGGGGCCCCCCTGATGAAAGGCCGCGTTCACTTTGTCCCAACGTCCACGAATCATCACCCGTGTATCCCGCGGAATCGATACGACATCCAGATGAGAACCTGCAGGCCCCACGCCGATGACCATCATCGTGTCACTGCGAACCGGGCCTTGAGAACTCTTGTAGCCCTCCCCATACGAAATATCGGTGCCCAGGACCAAAATGGCCTTGCGGGCCGCGCCCGCCAGCAAAGACTGCGAAGTGACTTCTTTAGAACCTTCCGTCCGGCCCGAAGCGGCCTGCCATTGGGCCCAACCTCCAAGGCCCGCCAGAAAAAGTCCCCCCATCAAACAAAAAGTGAGCAAAGAGAAAATACAGAACCGAACAAAACGCCTTAGACGGGACACCCTCCGTCTGCGAGAGGGGGGCAAGCGGAGCTGACCGGTCGAATACTTTTTCCGTCTTGCCCGCTGTTGGGTGTTGCGCAATCGTTGCGTGTCCCTTGCCCCGAGAGGACCAGTTCGCGCAGAGCTGTCATCGTGATGGCCGGGTTGATGGTAAGGTCCCACTCGAAACTCCGTTCAGGCGTCAACACAAATGCGCCCGGAGACGGCTTCATCAAGGCGGCGGAACGTCAAACTCGGCCCAAGCAGAACCAACACCTCATAAATACCCGGGCTCGCCGACCGTCCTGTCAACGCAACGCGCGCGGGTTGGATAAGAGCACCCAACTTGACCCCTTGTTCCTTGGCGAGCGACTTTATCGACGCCTCCAAGACGGCCTCACTCCAATCATCAATCGACCGCAACGCCTGTCTCAAGGAGTCCAATAGGCCAATGCTTTCTGGGCCAAGGTGTACCCGAACAGCATCCTCGTCATAATTCAAGGGAAGGTCGAAAAATGGGAGACTGCCCTCCAGCATCTGTACCAAGGTTCTGCTCCGCACCTGAAGGCTGCTTATCACGGCCAACTGCCACGCTTCGGCACATTCGGTGTAGGGCATTCCGGCTTTCTCCCACCGGGCCTGCATATCCGGCAACAAACGCGCAGTATTCGCGTGCTGAATGTAATGAGCGTTCATGGCCTCAAGCTTCGCGAAATCAAAAACGGCGGCGCTTTTGTTCAGGCCTTCTAGGCTGAACTTTTCGATCAACTCATCCCGGGTGAAGTACTCTTGATCCCCATATGACCAGCCCAATCGCGCCAAGTAGTTCACCAGCGCTTCGGGTAGAAAGCCATCGTCGGCGAATTTCATCACCGACGTGGTGCCGTGTCGCTTGGACAACTTAGATTTGTCCGCCCCCAAAATCATAGGCAGGTGACAAAAAACCGGCACAGAAGCCCCTAATGCTTGATAAACCGCGATCTGCTTCGGGGTGTTGCTGAGGTGGTCGTCGCCCCGGATCACGTGCGTGATCCCCATCTCCAGATCATCAATCACAGCAGCATAGTTGTATGTCGGTATCCCGTCAGACTTCAACAAAACGAAGTCCTCCACCATTTGGGCCGCGTCAAAAGTCACCGTGCCACGAAGGGCATCTTCTACCACAATCTCTCCGGCGTCTGGCCCGCGAAACCGGGTCACAAATGGCCGTCCTTCTTGCTCGTACTGCGCGCGGGTCGCATCGTCCAAATCAGACCACCTGCGGTCGAAACGAGGCTCTTCCCCCCGAACTTTTTGAGCCTCGCGATGAGCGTGCAGTTCTTCTGCCGTCAGGTAACAGCGATAAGCGCGCCCAGACGCCATGAGGCGTTCCGCATACGCCCTGTACAAAGACAGTCGCTGTGTTTGAAAATAGGGCCCGTAGGTCTGCGCCGCCTCTGGGCCCTCGTCCCACTTCAGGTCCAGCCATCGCAGCCCGTCAAAAATTGCCGCCACGGACTCGTCCGTCGAGCGGGCTTGGTCGGTGTCCTCCACACGAAGGACGAAGTCTCCGCCGTGTTTACGAGCGAATAACCAGTTAAACAGTGCAGTACGGGCTCCCCCCACGTGGAGGTAACCCGTAGGACTGGGAGCAAACCGAACACGGACGCGAGCCGCCAAGTAAGAAGCCTCCGGAATACCGTTGCAACCGAATTCTAGCAGAGACAGCGGCCCAAAAATGTGACCAATGTGACGGATTACCAAACTCCCCAAAAGCCAGACGGCATCATCACCATTGGTCATTCGTCACAGTTTCACGTGACAATAAATGGTAAACATAACACAGGTACAGAAGCAGATCATATCAACGCCCAGAGTCGGCTCGCGTCCGTCGCATTGCGCGACAAACGCATTTCGGGCAAGGTATAATGCTTATGTTAAATAGTCCTCGGCGTCGTTGCCTGAGACAGGTTTTTCAGCATGACCACTTCGTCCTCTTTCCCGTCCCGCAAGAAACAATTACTGCCGGAAGTGCCCGCCGGGGTCGACCCTATTGGCGCCTTTTTGGTAAACCAACGACGGGAATATTCAGTGTCTGGAAATCCACAGCGTTACAACACCGATATGGGGGAGCGCATCACCGACCTCGGTGAAGTGGCCCGTGTGCTCTCGGGATGTCTCGCGGCCGACCAGCAAGATGATGACCTGGTCGTTGAACTGCTGATGCTTGAGTCAATGTTGGCTGACGTGCCAGTCAAGTCAAAAGAAATTCTCGAACAGTTGGGAGACCTCGGAGAGGAGGTCCGCGAAAGCCTGGTGCCTCCAGGGGTTATCAACGTCGCATCACTGAGACGCCGGACCCGCAGACTGCGCCAGCAAATTGGGGCATTGGCCTCCCGCATTTCGGCCGCGTTGGTTCTTTTCCTGACCGGTGCCCCAAACATCACGCAGGATGCGTTAGCAGCGGAGGAGAGTGTCAACGGCTACGCAGTGGCGAACGCCCCGCTGGTCAAGGTCATCGATTCTTTAACGGGTCAGGGTGTCGCGGGCGTGCAGATCAAAACGATGGAGGAACGCCTGCTCGGGGTCACCGATACTGCAGGCCAGGCCACGCTGGGAGACGGCTATCTTGAGACCGACCTGTTGAGTTTTGAAAAAGATGGCTACGACATGTACCTTTTGGACAGAACCCAGATGTCCTCAAGGAATATCGTTTCAATGAAGCCCTTGAAGGCACTGCAAGCCAATTCGGCGGGTGCCAAGGGGGCTGCAGCCAGCACAGAGCGCCCCCGCACCGAAGCGTCGGATCCTCTGGGGGTGACACGCCCGGCTGCGATTGCAAAGGCCCCTGAGCCTCCCCGGGTCGTTCCCCCCAAACCGGGGCAAGCGCCTGTCTTGCAGCCGCCCCGGCAACCTTCTAAGCCGCAACCGCCCGCGTTGAAACTTCCTGTGCGTCCTCGAACCAAAGCAGCGGAAAGCGCCGGACACGCCCACGCCAGTGCCCCGGCAAAGGGTCACGGGGGGGCAAGTCACGGACACAGTGCGGCCAAACCAGCCGATACGCATCACGGCGCCGCCGCGCACACGCGAGAGGTGAGGTTGCCCACCAAACCCCGGTCCCACGCCGCCCACAGTGAGAATCACGGCCACGCGAGTGCCCCGGCCTCACACGCAGCCCACAAGGCGCGTGGTCACGGGGCGGTCCACCGTGCGTCCGCTGGAACAGCAACGGGGGCGCACGTCGCTTCCGGCCACAGCAGCCACGGCGCGTCGGCGCATAGCAGCAGCCACAAGGTTGCTTCGGGACACGGGCACTCAGCGGGCGCGCACCACGGCCAAAAGTCGACGGGGCACGGGCACAAGTCATCTGCTCATCATGGGCACAAGTCCACGGGACACGGGCAAAAGGCAGACTCCGTCCACGCCCACAAAGTGATGTCATCCCCGGTCCTTCCTCGTCGGCCAAAGGCCTCCTACCATGCGGCACACGGGAATCATGGAGCCCACGCAACGCACCACGTGGCAGTGCCTCACCATACACCGCGCGCCAGACTGCACGCGAATGTGGCGTCTCATTCTCACGGTTCTAACTATCGCGTACGGCCAGGTGATTCTCTTTCATCGATCGCCAGCCAAACCCTGGGAAGCGCCAACCGGTGGCGGGAAATTTACAATGCCAATCGCGGTGAGATTGCAAATCCTCGCTTCATTCAAGTGGGTCAGGTGCTGCATTTGCCTGGCCACACGAGCCACGCCTCGGGCGGTGTTTACCGGGTAAAACGCGGCGACAGCCTCTACACGATTGCCTCGACCCATTTGGGCCACGGGCATAAGTGGCAGGATATCTGGAACTTGAATCGTGACAAAATCAGGAATGCTCGCCTGATTTATCCGGGACAAGTCCTGACCTTGCCCCACGCATAAACGGTCACTCTCTTTTCAAGAACCAATGAGTGAAATGGTTCCCACCCTCTGTATTTGAAACTGAGGGTGAATCTCAAGGAACGAGATGACGTGAAGGTGGGGCAACTCGCGTTGAACCAGATCCTTGATGAAGGGCCTGATTCGGGGTTCGCATAGAACAATGGGCACATCCATGTGTCCGCACTGGGACGCCAAGCGCGCCACCAAGATGTCTTTCTGAGCGGCTTCCAGAAAAAGGGTTTGCCCCTGTGAACTGGTCTGAATGCCCTGAAGTATCATACTTTCTACGGAGAGATCGAGCATCACCACGTCGAGCGTTTGGTCTTCCGAAGCCAACGCAGCGCATATCTGCCTCGCCAGAGCCCGACGGACTAATTCGGTCAAAACCTTGGCATCTGTCAACGGGCGAATTTGCGCCGCCATTTCAAGCAACATCAACTGCTCCACCGTCGCGCGGTTCTGGCCGAACTGGTCTTGCAGGTAAAATGGGTGAACCGGTTTCGCCGCGACGGCCAAGGTTTCTAGAATGGTGACCTGGTCTCGGATACTGATCTGCTCCCGCAGCAAATTGCGCAGTATCAAGTGGTAATCTGCCAATTCAAGTTTTTCAGGCAAAACGGCCTCGATGGTTTGCCCGTGTCGCTCGCGCAAGAAATCGAGCATCGCAATCAGTTCTTCCAAAGAGAACATTTCGTGCGCATGGCGCCGCAAAATCAATTCGAGATGCAGGGCTAGCAGTTCAATGCACTCGAGCACCGTATGCCCCATGTTTTTAAGGCGAGTCCCTGCCGCACGCGGAACCCATAATGCCGGCCGGCGAGTGGCCGGATCCCGAGTTGGAAACCCTGCAATGGCACTTGGCATCGGCTCCGCATGAGGATTTTCGACCGCCAGCCGGTACCCCAACATCAATTCCCCTTCAGCGACGACATTGCCTCTCACCCGTATCAAATAGGCATTCGGACGCAATTCCACATTGTCAGTCAGCCGGATTCCAGGACAAATGAAACCCAATGAATATGCGATGTCCGAACGCATGGGCCCAATGCGAGCAATGAGTTCCCCGCCCAACGCCGGATCCACCAGGGGAATGAGATCAAGCCCGAGCTCCAGTTCAACAGAGGGAACCGACAACGAAGGCAACAAGGCCTCCGGATTCAACAGGTCATCCTCATCCTGGTTGTTCATAAACTCCGAGCCGACCCCGACGGTCTCTTCGTCAGTCACCAAATGGGCGAGGTCGTCGGGGACATTCGTCCGAACCACCAATGTTTGAGACTCCCCGAGGTCATGGCCCTCGAACGGTAACGCAGCAAACAGTTCGTAGAAGAGAGGATAGTCTCTGAACATTTCGCGGCTCGCAAGCAAATTTCGATAGAGCCCGTGAATAATGTCCAAGGCCTCAGGCTGCACTTCCAAGTCGGCCCGAGACTGAAGCAACTCTGCCGCTCTCTCTGCCTTGTTGAGCTCCTGCTGGTTGTCTCGGAAGTGATCAAGCAAGGCCGTGATGTTGAATTTTAGGTAGACCGATAACTTTATTTGTGCGGCCAATTCTTTGATGCGCCCCGGCCCCAGGGCCAGATCCAAAGGAACGGTGGCCCGGTCAATCGGCACGGGGCTTTCTGCCGTTCGCAACGCGAATGCCAATTGCTCGAACAACGGTCGAACAATGGTCTCTCGATGGCGCGCCGCCTCGATGGCTTGGCGGAATTCCGCGCGACGCTCATCGGGAGCACGGTGCGTTTGCAGGCCGCGTTTCCCCCGCCAACGTGTTAATAAGCGTGAAAACCAGGTCATGACAGGCCCTATTTGCACAGGAAACCTCTTTCAGCTTACCCGCAGATGCCTGCAAGCAATCTTATTTTAGAAATATCAGATTCAGTCGCCCTCTATTCCACGCCCTGAGCCACTCTCCGGGCTTGACCGTGGTGTCGGAGCGTGTTAGAGTGAGCGCGCGGGTTGCGAGTATTTCAGCCGATGTCGACGACACACACAGCACATCCCCTCCAAAAAACACCCCTCCACGCTCAACACGTGGCGTTGGGGGCCAAAATGGTGCCGTTTGGCGGATGGGAAATGCCGTTGCAATATGCGGGAATTTTGCAAGAACATCACGCCGTTCGCCGAGAGGTGGGTCTTTTCGACGTCTCTCACATGGGTGAATTTCACATTTCGGGTCCGGAGGCCGCGCCTTTTGTGCAGCGAATGGTTGGAAACGACGTCCTAAAGCTTGCTGCCGACCAAGCCTTGTATACACAAATGATGCGACCGGACGGCGGGACAGTAGACGATTTGTTGGTGTATCGTCAACCCGATGGCTATTTGCTGGTGGTCAACGCCTCAAACATTGACAAAGACTGGTCGTGGCTGGAGCAGTACAAACCCCGAGAAGTCACAATGGTCAATCAATCCGCGCAAACAGCCATGTTGGCCGTTCAAGGGCCGCGCGCGGCAGAAATGATGCAGCGATTGACCCCTGTCGCCTCGCTCGGTAGTTTCCGCTGGTGCGAAACCCGCTTTGCTGAGCGTTCCGTGCGCATCGCGCGGACAGGGTACACGGGTGAAGATGGTTTCGAAATTTTTTGCGACGCGGGCGACGCCCCCGCCGTTTGGGACGCGTTACTCGCGGGGGGAGAACCTTTTGGCATTCAGCCGTGCGGCCTCGGTGCGAGGGACACCCTCCGTCTGGAAGCAGGCTTGCCCTTATACGGCCACGAATTATCTGAGGTCATCACTCCCGTGATGGCGGGTTTGTCGTGGAGCGTAAAGCCCAACAAGGGGGATTTTCTGGGAAGAGAAGCCCTGCTTTCACAACTGGGCGGAAACCTCACTCACCGCGTGGTTGCTTTAGAATTCAACCATCGCGTGATCGCCCGACAAGGCTATCGCGTGTTTTGCGAGGATCAGTTGGTCGGTGAAGTCCTGTCTGGAACATTCTCCCCAACCCTCCAGGTCCCCGTGGCGACAGCGTTGGTAGACCACAAATTCGCGCAAAGCGCGTTAAGTGTGGAGATCCGTGGTCAACTTCATCCGGCGAACACGACGCGATTGCCCTTTTATCGTCGCCCCAACCGCTAAAGCTTCAGGAGCACTTATGACGCTGCCAGCCAATATTCGTTTTATTGCCTCTCACGAGTATCTCTATCCCATCAACGATGCGGTCGCAGTGGGTGTTTCCCGTTATGCGGTTGATCAACTCGGCGATGTGGTGTACGTGGAGTTGCCCCCTGTCGGCAAGCACCTCAATAAGGGCGACTCTTTCGGGGTGATTGAGTCAGTCAAAGCCGTTTCGGATATTTACGCACCCATCTCGGGCGAAGTGGTGGCGGTCAATGAAGCGGCCGTGACGGACCCCGGTCTGATTACCGAAGACCCCTACGAAAAAGGTTGGCTCATTCGCATCAAGGGTGATACCTCGGACCTCGACGCGATGGATGAGAAAGCCTACGCGAATTTCACTGGAGCTCTGTGATGCACGCTTATCTGCCGCTGTCCTCGGTCGATCGCCAAGCCATGTTGGAAGAGGTGGGCTTTACGTCGTTCGAGGAGATGATTCAGCATATCCCCGCCTCTTTGCGCCTCCAGCAGTTGGACCTTCCCCCGGGGAAGTCTGAACTTGAAGTACAAGGCACCATGCGGGGTTGGGCGGCAAGCAACCACACTCCGGATAAGCTCTCATTCCTTGGCGCAGGGGTTTACCAGCGCTTTATCCCCGCAGCGGTGGACGCCATTGTATCTCGCTCGGAGTTTTACACCGCTTACACCCCCTACCAACCAGAAGTCAGTCAGGGCACCCTGCAATATACTTACGAATACCAGACGCTGATTTGCCAACTGACGGGGATGGACGTGAGCAATGCCAGTCTTTACGACGGCTCAACCGCGATGGCGGAGGCAGCCTTTATGGCGATGCGTATCACCGGGCGCCGGAAAATTTTGGTGGCAGGTTCGGTTCACCCGGAATACCTAGAAGTTCTGAACACCTATGCCCGGGGCCCCGAAGCGAGCATCGAGGTGCTGCCACTGACGAATGGAAGATTGTCCCACGACCAAATTCGGGCAGAGGCTCTCGAAGGCGCGGCGTGTTTGGTGGTGGCGTGCCCGAACTTTTTTGGTTTGGTTGAGGAAATGCCCCAACTGAGCGAAACAATTCATGCAGCGGGCGGCTTACTGGTGGCGGTCGTCGAGCCGACGTCACTGGCCGTCTTGACCCCACCGGGGGAATACGGGGCCGATATCGTCGTGGGCGACGGGCAATCACTGGGCAATATGAGCCAATTTGGCGGTCCGCACGTGGGCTTTATGGCCTGCCGGAGTGAACACTTCCGGCAGCTTCCTGGCCGTATCGTGGGCGCCACGCAAGATTCTCGCGGTGAAAAGGCTTACACCCTGACGCTGCAGACCCGGGAACAACACATCCGACGAGAGAAGGCAACCAGCAACATCTGTACCAACCAAGCGCTGTGTGCCTTGGCCGTCACGGTGTACCTGTCACTCGCCGGGCCGCAGGGACTGCTGAGCGTGGCCGAATTGTCAGCCGATCGCGCCCACCATTTGGCGCAGGCCATCGCCGAGATTCCGGGGTTTTCACTCGCCTTCGATGGCCCCTTCATCAATGAGTTTGTAGTGCGAAGTCGTTTTCCCGTCCAGCAGGTACTGGACCATTTGCAAAACCAGGGCATTTTAGGTGGCGTTCCGCTCAAAACCTGGTTCCCTGATCGCGAAGACTGTTTCTTGATTGCCGTCACCGAAATCAATGACGTGGAGTCACTGCAACGACTGATGAGTGCGCTGACGGAATTCGCCACCACGAGCATCACCGTCTGAACATTTTCCTGAATCAGAATACGAGGGAGATGGAGGTCGACCTCGACAAACCTGCGAGGCAAACCTTGGCAGTTTTGACCGGCGCCATCGTGGCGTGAGTCTCGTACGATCACGGAGTCGGGTCCTTTACCCGACCTCGATCTCATTGATTCAACAAACTCCGGGCGCCTTGGAAAGCGATGACCTCGCGCCTCAATGAGGCCGTGTGTCATCCCAATCTACGCGGAGGAGGACCACCACGTGTTGTCGAAGCAAGCACCTGCTAAACGGGTTCCATTATTGCGGGTCTGTTCCAACTCCAATCCTGCGTCCGTCGCGGGGGCGATCGCCGGCGTAATACGCGAAAGCGGTCGATGCGAAGTCCAGGCGATTGGAGCAGGCGCGGTGAATCAGACCGTTAAGGCCATCGGCATTGCTCGGGGTTACGTGGCACCCTCCGGGCTCAATTTGATCACCATTCCCGCCTTTCTGGATATCGAGGTCAACGGAGAAGAGCGAACCGCCATTCGCTTTATTATCGAGCCCCGGTAATTAAGGGCGACGAGGACATCAAAAAGCTGGCAATTCAGGTAGTATGGGGAGGTGTTCGCGGTAAAATATCGGAAATGGCACTGGACACAATTTTCTCGTCCTTTGGACAAAATGGGCCCGCGAGGTTTCTTTGAAACGGCTTCCTCTTCTTATTGCCACCCTTGCGGCCTCAGCGTATTTATCGTTCGGCGATCCACAGCCGGTCCTGGCTCAAACGGCCCTGTTTGAGCCAGGAACGCGTTGGACAACCCTTCATACGCCGCATTTTCGTATTTATCACACGCCTGAATTGGCCGCGAAGGCCCACGAAGTCGCAGCGATCGCCGAAGACGCTCATCGCCTCTTGGTGCCCTTTATGGGGATCGCCCCGGCAGGCATCACGGAGGTCGTCATTTCGGACATGATGGATGACCTCAACAGCTTGGCGCAAAGCAACCCACATCGCGCCGTCTGGCTGTGGCTGACGCCACCCAATCCAGATGAGGGGATGGCGATCGGACGTTATGACCAATGGTTGCGCCTGCTATTTATTCACGAATACACGCACGTGTTGCAATTTGAACACACACCGTGGCTGGTGCAACAGCTAAACTCGGCAGCGGGTGGGGTCATTTTCAGTCAGTTGCCCACGCTGCCCATTGAAATCACGCTGGCTCTGCCGGATCTGCTGACCAACACCCCCTCTTACTTTACAGAAGGACTGGCCGTCTACACGGAAAGTAAATTCACGGCAGGGGGCCGCGGCCTTGAGGGCGACTTCGACATGATTCGCCGCATGGCTTTTGCCGAAGATCGGGTGCCGACTTATGACCAAATTTATGGTCGCTATACGCTGGAATGGCCGATGGGCGGCTACGAATATACCTGGGGCAGCGCTTTTATTGCCCATTTGATTTCAAAATACGGTGAAGAAGCGCCTGCAAAAATTTTGCGCGCATATGGCCTGTTTCCTTATCTAGGTTTTGATAACGCCGTGTGGCGGGCCACCGGTGAAAGCGCCCAAAGCATTTGGGCCGATATGTGCAAAGCGTTGGGGAAACGGTACCAACAAGACCTGGATTTGTGGAAAAAACGACGGGTCGAAAAGATCGTCACCGTTGGTAACCCCCGAGATGTGACCACGACAGGCCGTTACCATCGACATCCGGTGTGGCAGGCAGACGGCACGTTGCTATACGCCGAAGCAGCCAGAAACAAAAGCGCCATTTTGTATGCGGATCGCCTCGACGGCAGCAAACGCGAAGCGTTGTTTAACCAGAGTACGCGTTCATCCGTCTCTGTGGGACGGGACCCCCACTTAATCTACATGGAACGTGATACCAGCGAATCCGTGCGAAGTCTCACGAGCCATCGCGACATCTTTGTATACGACCGTCAGAAGAAAGCCCGACGGCGTCTAACGCACCAGGCGCGTGTTTTTGCCCCCCAAGTCTCGCCAGACGGCAACCGCATTGTGGGGATGACGCAGGGCGGCGGAAAAACAGGGCTGGCCATTTTTGATGATAAGGGACGACGCTTACGTCAGTGGCTGTACGACCAAAATGACTATCAATTCGGCAACCCGGTCTGGTCACCTGACGGTACTCGCGTCGCGGTTGCGGTATGGCACGCGGGCACGCGCGACCTCTGGATTGTCAATTCAGAAACAGGCGCCATGGAGCCCCTGTGGCGGGATCTCGCCTTGGACTTTTATCCCGCGTGGACACCCGACGGCCGTGGATTGGTCTTTACCTCTGATCGCAACCACGGAATATTTAACCTGTTTGTGGTGGAACTCGCCACCCGTCGCATCCGCCAACTCACGGACCTTCCCGGGGGCGCGTTTGACCCTGCCGTATCGCCCGACGGCAAACAAATTGCCTTCGCAAATTACACAGGCAGAGGCTATGACATCCAGACCATCCCCTTCGAAGGTCTCTCCTCACCCAGGAACATAACGCTGAGGCAACCAGGCCCGGTGCCTCAGTTCTCTAAACTTCCGCCTGCCCCTATCACCGGCATCACGCCGTATAACGGCCTTTCAACGATGCTACCCAGCACCTGGTTCCCCTTGTTTCAGCAAGACGAGAACGGGGGCGCGGTCTATGTATACACCTTCTGGCAGGACCTCCTTCGTGAGCAAAGTTTAATGCTGATGAATGGCTATGGGTTCGGCAGTGGGCGCTTTAATTACGGTTTTAATTACGGAAACTCGATGACGGCCTTGCCATTTTCAATCAGCGCGTTTGAATTCCCTGGGCTCGGCCGCCAACCAATTTTTCCCGACCAAAACAACCCTGAGAACGTTATTTGGACCAACCGCTGGCAGTGGCGAAAGAGCGCTGCCCTCTCCTTCCAATGGCCCGGTGTCCGGTATCCACTTTTTGAGCCGCCGCCCATTTCAGGACAAAATTACACCTTTGGATTGCGCACCGAAATGGTGACAGATTACGCATTGGAGGTGAATCCAGAGGAGATTCCAGAGGAATTTAAAGACCAGTTCAAGGATCAACCCCGGTTAAATCCGGTGAACAACGGCGTGCTCCCCGATGTATGGACCGCGGAGTCCCCAGGAAACTACCACAGCCTCTTTGTCCAGTGGCAAAGAGCCCAAGCTTTCCGTCGTTCATATGATTACGCACCGCTCCAAGGGGAAATTACGACGGTGGGTGCGGAACAAGGTGTTCCCGTGGCTGGGATGCCGATTGAACGGGCTTTCACCCGGTTTTGGGCTGATCATCGCTGGTATGTTCCCTTGCCGTGGGGCGATCGCCACTCGCTGGCACTGCGCGGAACGGCTGGGGCTCTGTACAACCGTAATGGAAATTTCTATATGTCGGCTTGGCGCTTGCCTTTCGGCTACCAACCCCTGGCCAGCTTAAACCGCTGGGATTTGACCTCTGCCACCGATTATTCCAACCGAATGGTGCTTTTGCGCGGTCATAATTTCGCAGTGGGCAACAGAGTTCTTACCGCAGGTGCCGAGTACCGATTCCCTTTGTTTGAAGTGATGAGAGGCTGGGGAGAGGTGCCGCTGTTCATCAATCAACTCTATGGCGTAGTTTTCTTGGATACGGGTGCCATGTGGGGCGTCGACTCAACGAGCCTTACCTATCCAACACTCGACGATACCCTGACCGGGGCAGGGGCTGAATTGCGGGCTCGCAGCTCGCTATTCCAAAGCGTTCCGATCGATCTTCGCCTCGGTTTCGCCCAAGGGCTTACCCGCGGTGCAGCCCCTGGCGGTGAGTTGCAATTAAACTGGGGCTTGGGTACCACGTTCTAGGGTTCAAAACACGAGCCCCCAGCAAGTGACTGGGGGCTTGCGGTCATTCTTGAAGGTGCGCTGTTTCTAAACAGCGGAAGGTTCAGCCACTTTCTTGGCCCGAGAGGCTCGCTTCTTGGGGGCTTCTGCCGGAGCCGCTGCCTCCGCCGCAGGCGCGGCAGCGGTCTTGGCCGCCCGGGTCGTCCGAGTCCGCTTCACTGGCGCAGCCTCTGCCGCAGCCTCAACCACAGGGGCCTCTGCCGCCTTCTTCGTCGTCGCACGGCGTGTTTTTGGCGCGGGCTTTTCGGCAGCAGGCGCTTCAGGCGCCTCGGGCGCTGCCGAGGCCACCTCTGCGGCGGGTGCCGGTTTTCTTCCCACAGAACGCGAACGACTCCGCGCCGGCTTGTCTTCAGCGGGGGCCTCGTTCTGCACCACAGGTTCCGTCACACGAGGTGCGGAAGCCGCCTCAGAACTTACTTCACCGGGCGCCTCTCGGGGTGAAAAGCCTTCAGCAGACCCCTCTCCCGCGGAGCCGAACCGACCGCCCCGGCCGCGTCCGCCCCGACGACGACGACGACCATCTCGACGGCCGCCCTCGAACCCCGCGCCCTCAAGACGGGGCCCTTCCGACGACTCTTGAGGGGCGTCTGCCACCTCTAGCCAGGCCTCTGCTTGCGGACTCAACGACAACAGGGCCGCCACGATACGACGGGAATCGCCCCGTGACATCAGCGCATCAACCAAGCCCCTGAAAGATTCGGAAGCTGTTGCCTCCGTCGCGATCGCTTGGAAAATTTGGGCAGCCATCCCTGCCTGAGCAGGATTCAAACGCGGACCCCGTCCATCCGGTCGAGGGCCTCCGGAGTGAGCAGGCCGCTCGCCACGTGCTGACTGACCGGGTGCAGGCTGCGGACGCCGTTCATGCCCTCCGCCCGCGGGTGGCGCATTGCGTGTTTGAGGCGCCGTCGTGCCGCCCTGTTGTTGTTTCAGATCCCGCATAATCGTCTGAAAATCGCGCTCTTCCTCTGCGGTGACCAAGGTAAACGCGATGCCCTTCTTCCCGGCCCGGGCCGTCCGTCCACTGCGATGTATATAGGTGGCGGTGTCACGAGGCACCGTAAAGTGAAATACGTGAGAAACCGCCGGGATGTCTAAGCCCCGTGCGGCGACATCCGTCGCGACCAAAACATTGATGTCGCTGTCTCGGAACTGCTGGAGGGTCACCAAGCGCTTCTCTTGAGGAATATCACCCGTCAAGATTCCAATCGAAAGCCCCTCGCGCTTCAAGCGTTGGTGCACCCACGCGGCTTCCACCTTGGTCTCGCAAAAAATGATGGCAGAGACAATCTCAGGTCCACGCAAAAGGGTACCGAGCGCTTGGATCTTTTTATCCTTCGGGACACGGGCAAACTTGTGGGTGAGACCCACGGCAGGTGTGAATCCGGAACTCACTTCAATCTTCTCCGGACTGCGCATGTATTTTTGCGCAATCTTTGCTATCTCGGGGGGAAACGTTGCGCTGAACAACAAGGTCTGGCGTTGCTCCGCCGGAACGCGCTTCAAAATGAACTCCAGATCATCCTTGAAGCCCATATCCAGCATCTCGTCTGCTTCATCAAGCACGACAACCTTGCAAGTATCGAGGTGGAGGAACCCACGCTCAATGTGATCGCGCAGGCGTCCCGGGGTGCCGACCACCACAGGAGCCCACTGCATTTGGTCTATTTGGGTCTCGATCTTTACGCCACCGAACACCGCAGCCACGATGATCTGCATGCGCTCGGCCACTCTGGACAACTCATCACTCACCTGCAGCGCAAGTTCACGCGTCGGACAAATGACCAGTACTTGGGTGTCCGGATTCGCAGGTTCAATGCGCTGCAAAGTCGGCAAGCCAAAGCCGAGCGTCTTACCGGTGCCCGTTCGGGCCTGCACCATCAAGTCTTTCCCGGTTTGGACCAACGGGATTGCCGCATCCTGCACTGGCGTGGCGTGGGTGTACCCCATCTGTTCAAGACCCGCAAGAAGGTCCGGGTGAAGTTCAAACTCGGTGAAGGGCTTGGGAGACAAAAGCGAAGGGTCCTATCCGGACAAGGCCACGGGTCAGGGTTAACAAAGCGCACAGTACAGAATCACGACCCGAGTCATTGTAACACGTCGCTTCACGGCTCCCCAGCGCATCCCGCCCGAAGTCTGTCAGGATCGTCCAAACAACCCCGAGAAAAAGCCCGCCAAACCGCCTTTTCGGCGGCCACTCTCCAAAGATTCACGAACCGCGCGATAGCGTGTCAGCGCATTCTCCGTGATCAAGCCCGCTGCCAATTTGCCCTGGTCGTGGGCTTCAAGGATCTCATCGTAGCAACGCAAAGCCGGCTCCAAGCGTCCCGCCCGCTCCAAGAGCCCTGCCAGATCGTACAAACAAGGCCACAGAACCGGATCCAGCGTCATTGCACGATCCATCGCCTCGAGCGCTTTGGGCAATTCATCCGCTTGCGCCAAAAGCAGACCCGCGTGATACTCCAAAGTCGCATCGGCGGGTGCCAAGGCAATCGCCCGGTCAATGGTGTCCAAAGCCTCATTGTGCCGCCCCGCCCGGCCAAGGGAAAGGGCACACGCATCGAGCAAGCCAACATCGTCCGGCGTCGCGTTGAGAGCTGTGCGGTAGACCTCTGCAGCTTCTTGGAAGCGTCCCTCTGCATCCAAGACCGCGCCATGCACCCGGAGAACATCCCAAACATCGGACTGTAATGCCAGCGCTTGATCAATATACTCTCGTGCCTCCGTCAACCGGCCACTTGCCAAAACCACGCTGGCAAGGCCCGCCGGCACGCGAGCATCGGTAGGAGCAATGGGCTGTGCGCGCTTCAGATACGCGGCCGCTTTGTCCGTTTCCCCTTTGCGCAGGTACAAAGTGCCCAGGTTCACGTAACAGTCCGTATGACGTGGGTCCAAAAGCAACGATTTTTCGTAGGCGGCAATGGCGTCGTCAAACTTAGACGACGCCTCGTGCGCTTTCCCCAGATGAAGGAAACCCAGCGCATATTTCGGATTCAGTCGGACCGCATTCAAAAAGGCGGCCAGCGCCATATCCACTTTGCCACGGCGCAAGTGAACCAGCCCCATGCGATCGCACGCTAAAAAGTGCGAAGGCTGAAGCTCCAGCGCCTTTTTGTACTCGGTCAAAGCAGCATCCCAGCGTTCGAGACGTTCGTACACCTCGGCCATCCCCAGGCACGTATCAGCCTCTTCGGGGTTCAAGCGGGTGGCCTCCTGAAAGGCTTGAAAGGCTTTTTCCACATCACCTTGGGCCAAATGCCAGTGTCCGAGTCGATAGTGAGTCAACGCAAACTCGGGCTCCAAAGCCAAGGCCCGGTCATAAAACTCGCGGGCTTGAGCCGCATTTCCTCGTTCAAGGTGCACCGCGCCCATTTCAAGCAGATGCTCTGGGTTTTTGGGAAACTTAGCATGGGCCTGTTCAAAAAGGCCCATCGCATCATCCAACCGTCCCGTCTTCGCGTACAGACGCCCAAGCATGAGCATCGCACCCTCGCCCTCTGCATCTAGCTTTCTGGCCGCCTGCAGTTTCTCGATGGCCAGCGCATACTCTCCTCGCGGCACCAGCACCAACGCCATCTCAATGTACGGGCGCGGGGAACGCGGGTCGTAACCCGCTGCCCGTGTCAAAATGCTCAAAGCCTCTTCTGACTTCCCCCAACGACCAATCACTTGCCCGAGCGATAAATTGGCGTCAAAGTGCTTCGGCTCCAAGGTCAACGCTTTTTGTAGGGCATCCACAGCCTCTTGGGGGCGTCCTTTGAGGCGGTAGGCCTCGCCCAAGGCGGCGAAGGCCTCTGCATCAGCCTCTTGACGGCGTGCGAGATCCAAAAAAACTGGGATTGCTTCATCCAACGCCTGCCGCTTCAAGGCGGCGAGGCCATCCAACTTGGTCTTCGGCGCATCTTCCATAGAGCATCTCCGGTTCGTGGCACGCGATCATAGCACACAGAGGCCCGTTTTGAGGATCCCACCTCTGGTCGCGACTCCCTCACTGTGATACGCATGAAAGCCAGTCGCCCCCCGAGCGAGGACTCCCACGTGCACATCCACGAAGCCACCGCTGTTTACGTTTTTAACCCCGCGTTTGAAAGGCTGCTGTTCATCCGCCATCGAAAGCCCCCCCTGGCAGGGTTCTGGCTCCCGCCCGGCGGACACGTCGACCCGGGTGAAACCCCCGAAGAATGCGCCCTGCGTGAAGTGTTCGAAGAAACCGGCCAACGCGTTGTCTTGATTGACCTCACACCGCAGTTTCCTCTTCAAGGAAGTTCTCGGGCCCGGCGGCTCATTTCACCACTCTTGGTTCAAGTTGAAGATTTGGGCGACCACCGTCACCTCGATTTCGTATACGTGGCCGTCGCCCCAGAACCGGGGCCCCTCGCCACCGAGAAGGATCAACCGGCAGCCTGGCTTTCACCGGAAGAGGCCAACAGCGAAAAGGTGCTCGAGGACTGCCGCACACACGCCAAATATCTTTTTGGACAGCGGGACTTTTTTCAGTCCTTGTGGGACAAACAGCGCATTGTGACCTAGGGGCACTCAAAATCGACGATCGCTCGGTGCTTCATGTAGGGGGCGAGGTGTTGAGCAATGGCGGCTTGATGGGCGGGGTGATTCACGTAGGCCATGCACGCCGCCATATCCGGGTGCTCAGAAAAAAGACCGTGGGTGAATTGGTCGTCCCGTGTCGAGATGTTGCGCCCGATGCGCAAACTGAGCAGTTCTGGAATGACAGAGACCAAGCCCTCGAAGGCCTCGATCATCGCCGCTTCCTGTTCTTCTGCAAGACCATCCAGACGGAAAAAAACCATGTGCTTCAACATATTCAACTCCTTAAACCGTGCTCGTCACCGGCCCCAGTGGCAACTCGACAAAGAAGTCACTTCCCTCCCCGGGCTGACTTTCAACCCAGATGCGCCCGTGATGTCGTTCGACAATATTAGAGCAAATTGCCAGCCCAAGCCCCACCCCCTCCGAGGGCTTGGCCCCCGACTGTTTGGCCTGCACAAATCGCCGAAAAATCCTCTCGCTTTCTTCTTTGGGAATCCCGATGCCTGTGTCACTGACCTGCAAACACAGGTACTGTTCTACACGTATGACCCGCAGCGTAATTTTCCCCCCAGAGGGGGTAAATTTCAGGGCATTCATCAACAGATTTGACAACAAGTGTCGCAGCGCCTCCCGATCCCCCCAGACGCTGTTCTTCCCCTCTGAAATGACTTCCAACACCACATTTTTGGCTTGACACAGGGTGTGAAATTCACTCGCTGCCTCTGTGACCAATTCATCCGAGGCGACATTTTGAAAGTGCAGATGAAAAGATTCTGACTCGAGTTTGGAAAAGTTCAAAAGATCACCCACCAAGCGATTTAACCGGGTGGTACTGCCCTCAACGTCAGACAGAATGACTTGGGCTTGGTTCGAGAGTTCATGCCGATAGTAGGCCCGCAGTAAATAGTGACCGGTCACAATACTGGTCAACGGAGTGCGCAATTCGTGGCTCACTCGATGCAAAAATTCCGTCTTTAAAGCGTCTAATTGTCGCAGTTCGGCGTTGCTGCGTTCTAACTCCCACTGAGCCCTGCGCAGCAAGAAGACCAGCATCCAGATGCCTATACACACGTGCAACAGGGCAGAAATCAGGTAGGCAGCCCAGGCCAATCGGGTGAGCACCAAAAGCGGCATCGCAGCTAACCACCCCCCTGAAACCGCTACCAGAGTGCCAAAACTTCGGTTGGAAGTGCGGTAAAAGGCAGCAGGGAAGCGAGACAATGACCACCCCAAGGCCACATGAGCAATCACGGCGTAAACGGCGCTCGGGATCAAAGCGTATCCCAGTTGTTCCGTTCGCCAAAAACAAAACGCCCCCACAGCGGGCAAACCATACAAAAGCGCGGGATGAAACATCAACCTCAAGCGACGGGCCACCAACAGTCGTGCTGAGTGCATCAAGAAGGAGGCACCCGCGTGATAACTACCAATCGCCAGAAACGACATAAAAAACGTGACCGCAGGCGGACAAAGTCGCAGGGCAAACATTTGTATGAAAAACACCATGTAGAGCGCGTAACCCTTGGTCCAGGCTGCGAAAAACTCTTCCTGATAAATACGCGCAATGAAGGCGGAAAAAGTCAGCGGAATCAAAAAGCCAAACAGGTTGACGCATTGAGCCGCCAACGTCACATCGACATACACACGACATCCTCATCTTTGTTGTGTCGGTTCATTTCTACCCGTCCACGTATGCCACCATGCGGAGGCGAACCTCCTGCAGGTCATTCTTGCGCGGCTCTGCGGGGTGTGCTATGCTGCCATCCGTTCGGGGCGTAGCGCAGCTTGGTAGCGCACCACTTTGGGGTAGTGGGGGTCGTGGGTTCAAATCCCGCCGCTCCGACTCATACCCCCACTCACTCGGTGGGGGGGAACAGTCGAATTAACGGCCGGATCGCTTGAAGCGGTCTGGCCGTCTCTCTTTTGGCGACCGCCGTAGCGCAGGCCCTTCTGAGTGGCGTCGTTGCGGGGAATGTCCACTTCCAGCAAGATGCCGCAGACCTCGGCCCGGAGTCTGCGACCGGGCATCAAACGAAAGCCCTCCGGCACATAGGTGCGCAAAATGTCGCGCTTCACAAAGGTGGGAAAGTCGGCCCACAGGTTTTCGATGTTGGCCAAGGCCTGACCCAGTTTGTCTTCCTGTGCCGTGACATCAGAGGCCAAATCACGGTCGATCTGCGCCAAACGCTTGAGAATGGGCGAGAGTTTGCCGTCGCGCTCCGCGCGGGCGAGCGCGCCTTCGCCGTAGAGGCCCTCCTCATAGTTTTCCAAGATCCGGGCCTTTCGTTTCAGCAAGTGATCCCGCTCCAGGGGCAACGACTCTGCATCCGGCCCGCCCGCTAATTGCGGCGCTGCCGCCCGAATCTGATTCAAACGAACCCGCAAACCGCGCAGCAAGAGCTTCAACACCACAGGATCCACCAGGGCCCCATTTAATGCGACCGTGCTGCAAATCAACCCGCGCGAGCGCTTCCGGAGGTTGCACTGGTAGCGATACTGCTCGTAGCCCGTGCCTTTCGAGGCCAAAGTCAGCGCCGAGCCACAGACGC
>JAYKIL010000007.1:0-25143 GCA_035284745.1 Candidatus Sericytochromatia bacterium
CACGATTAACTGGGCCAGAACCAGTCGTCCTACCATTAGACGAAGGGGGAATGGCGTCCCTGACAGGACTTGAACCTGTGACCTTCTGCTCCGGAGGCAGACGCTCTATCCACTGAGCTACAGAGACCTTACTCTAGAATAGCGGAGGATTCCCGGAACGTCCAGAGTCCGCAAGAAACTCATCGTGCAGGCTTCGCGGTGTCGGTCGCTCGCGAATCGGTTTACAATAGAAGTGGCTCTTAGGCATCGAGGGAATCTTCGTGGGCTTTAAAGCGGTACTTTTTGACATGGACGGTGTCATTTGTGACACGATGCCTTTGCACAGGCAGGTTTGGCGGCAGTTCGCCTCAACCCACGGAATCACGCTTTCAGACGTTGAATGGCGCAAACTTGATGGCCGCAGGGCTGGCGACATTGTGGCCGCAGTCTTTGGGGTAAATGACGCCGCCGAGAACCTGCGTTTGAGCGAAGCCCGGGAAAACCTGTACCGAGAGGTGCTGCAAACGGCAGACTTGCGCGCAGTTGCGGGGGTCCAGGCGTGTCTCGAATGGCTTAAGGAACGCGGAATCCCCTGCGTGCTTGCCACCAGCGCTACATCGGAGAATGTTGTCCAAGTCCTCGGAACATTGGGACTGACCCACTATTTTTCGGCCATTGTATCCGCGCAGGATGTCAAGAACGGCAAACCAGACCCAGAGGTTTACGAGACAGCGGCAAGACGGGCAGGGGTTCACGCCAGTGAATGCCTGGTGGTGGAAGACGCCATTCAAGGGGTTCAGGCGGCAAAGTCCGCCGGCGCGACGTGCCTCGGCCTGACAACCAGTGAGCCCGCCTCAGCGCTGCTGGCAGCGGGCGCAGTCTGGGTGCAAGATGACCTGACCTTTTTTGAAACCGGCCTCGGGCCAGACGATTCACCGCTGGCCCCCTGGTTTCACGCGCTGAGTCGCCCCTGACTGAGACCAATTTTTGGACGATGGGATTCAAGAGTAAGGAGTGATCGTGACGACGCAAAATTTCCTGGCTGGTGACATTGGGGGTACCAAAGTGCACCTGGCCGTCATTGAGAAAAGTATCGCCGGCGTCAAAGTGACCCGAGAAGCCCGCTACGTCAGCGCTCAATATGCGAGTTTCACGGACATTTTGGCAGACTATGTACGCTCATTAGACTGTTCTATCGACAGCACAGGCCTTGGAATCGCAGGGCCCGTCACGAATCGCGCGTGCCAAGCGACCAACCTGCCGTGGCACGTCGATGCAGCCTCGATAGAAGACGCCATGCCTTTGGGTCCCGTCGCGTTACTGAATGATTTTCAGACAGCCGCTCTGGGCGTTTTGCATTTGGACCCCCAAGACTGGCACGAACTAAACCCTGGGCAACCCGAAGCGGGCGCGCCTATTGCTGTTCTCGGGGCCGGCACCGGTCTGGGCGAAGCGTTTCTGTTTCATAACGGCGAGCGGTATCAGGTGATCGCGACTGAAGGGGGACACAAAGATTTTGCGCCGCGAAATGAGGATGAGATGGCCCTCCTGCGTTTCATGCTCAAACGCCACCAGCGGGTCTCCTACGAGCGCCTTGTATCGGGTGCTGGAATTGTCGCTATTTACGAACATCTTACGGAATTATCGGGTTCTCCCATTCATCCGATGGTCGAAGCAGCGATGGTGAAAGGCGATCCTGCCGCTGTCATCGCGCAACTGGGCGCCGAAAACGCGGACCCGTTGAGTGCTCGGGCGATGCAAATGTTTGCGGGCATCTACGGGGCGGAAGCAGGAAATATGGTACTTCAGGTTTTGGCGCGGGGTGGCGTCTACGTCGCAGGAGGAATTGCGCCTAAAAATCTTGAACTGATGACCTGCGGTATTTTTCAATCTGCCTATAAACACAAGGGGCGTTTCTCTGACCTTGTGGCATCTATCCCCGTGCGATTGGTCACCAACCCCTATTTAGCGTTAATCGGAGCAGCGTCGGCTGCGGAAGAGTTACTTCAAACAAGGGGGCGCTCGGAAACCCTCCCGTCCAGTCTCTGCTGAGGATCTGCGCCGGTTCAAGCGGCCCCTAGAAAGACCAGCAAGGCAATGATCACAACTGCAGCAATACTCTCCCCTGCAATAATTCCCGATGCGAAAGGAACGGTATGACGTTCGGCAAAGGCCGGCCTGAAACGAGCCAACCACCATGCCGTCAACGCCCCAAGAAAAATGGCGAGCGAATCGCTGAAAGGAAGGACCATCGCAAGCCCTAGGCCGGTCGGTGAGGGCAGAAAACGTCTGAGCGCAGGCCGAAAATGCTCCAGCAAGGTGATAATGACCCCGAGGGCAACGGTGAACACGGCGAATTTGATAGCCGTCGGGGGTAGAGCAGCCAGCCCCCGCGACAAGGCTTCCGCCGTTGCCTTCCATACCAAGGCCCCTGGAGCGGCGAATTTTTCGCCCAAAACATTCGCCTCTGGCACCAGCAGGCGATAGGCCGGAATGCAAAATAATGAGCCCGCCATCACGCCGAACATCTGCGCCAAGAACTGTTGCCGAGGCTTCGCTCCCAGGAGATAGCCACTTTTGAGATCCGTCAAAAGATCGGCAGAGTGAATGGCGGCACCCGCCGTGACATTCGCCGTCATCAAATTCGTGACAGGCTGGCCCGGCGCCAACGCGCCATAGGCAAGTTGGGTGACCTTGCCCATCGCACCGGTCGGAGAAATATCCGTTTCCCCTGTCACGCGAGAGACTACCATCGACAGAACCACCGCCAATAAAACGGCTGATATCGCCATCACCGGGTGAATGTGGAACAGCCAAACTTGCAACACGACGCACGCCACGGCCCCCCCCGAAAAACCCCACAAAAACCAACTTCCAGGGACTTCAATCCGGCGAGCCAACGCGTTTTCTTGCTCTGGATTTCTCGGCTTAAAGATGTCCGTGATGCCCGAAAAGCCGCGCACCAAGGAAGGCCATATCAGGGCAAGGCCAACCAAGGTGCTGATCACCAGCATGCCCGTGCCGGGCCACGTTGTCCACGCGGCCACCTGCCGCAACCCTCCTTCTATTACTTTGCCATTGGCCTCGACGTGATGATGGATCAGCCAAGGTGCCACGAAAAACCAGTTCAAAACAGCCCCTATCAGAACACTGATTCCCGTTCGCATGCCAATGATGGCTCCCGCCGCATAGAGCAAGAGGCTCACATTGAGCCCGAGTGTTAGCTTCTGCCAAGGAATACCCTGAAAGCTGTACCGAGAGGGGTCAGGGGGCAATTGATTCGGCAAAGAAAGCCACGAAAGGCTCGTGAAAGGGGCAAATTTTCCCGTCGATAAGACAGGGTGAAGATCCTTCAAATAGGCGACCACGGCGCCAATCATCCCGCCAATTCCCAAAGACTTTGCTTTGGCGATCGCTTCCTCGCCATGTCCGTGAAGACTTTTAATGGTTTCGGCAGCAGCAATACCACTCGGGAAGGGCAACTGGTCGATATTTATCATTTGCCGTTTCATCGGGATCGCAATGAAAACCCCGAGAATCGAAATGGCGCCAATCCATAGAAATAAATGAAACGGATTCAAGACCGTTCCGTTCAGTAACAAGAGTGCGGGGATCGCCGTGGTCAAGCCAGCCGAGGCCATGAACCCCGCCGCAGAGCTCACGGACTGCATCGCATTGTTCTCCAGGTCGGTGAATTCTCCCCCTGGCAAAATGGGCTCGAGCAACTTGAAGATGGCGTAAGCCAAAATACCCGCGGTGATCGTAACACCAAAGCCCCACCCCGTTTTGAGGCCGACATACAAGTTGGAAACGGACATCACACCACCGATGACCATTCCCATCAGAATGGCACGCACAGTGAGCTGCTTCACCTCGCCCCGATAAACGTGGGTGTACCAGTAGGCCTCGCGCTCATCGGGCGGCAAACTGGCCATCGTCTGCAAGGCCTTGTCGATATCGTGCGCTTCGTGAGAGACGACACCTGGCGTATTCAAATTCGGTTCAACAGACATTGAAGCCTCTACAGTGAGTAAGAATTGGCGGACCCATCCCGAACGGGGACACGCTGCATTTTACCCTTCATCACGTCGCGCTTCTCAGTGAGAACGGGGGACCGAGCGCTGACGGATGCGAAAGAAACTCAGACCTTGTTATGATGGGGTCGTATGAGTGACGCCCCTTTGTCTGTTCCAAACATCACGACGTGGCTGGGCTGGATGGCCTTGGTGACCCCCCTGGTCCTCTTGCTGGTGGTCTATGATGTTCGGTGGATAGCACTGAGTGTTCGTGCCGGCCGGCGCCCCCCTTGGGGCACCTGGGTTCGCTTGGCAGCCGCTGCTTTGTGTCACGGAGGTGCCCTGTTACTTGTGCTACGAGGCAGCACGTGGCCGGCGTCAGTGACCGTGTGGTGGATGCACATGCTGCTCGACCCGGGCCTGAGTCTCTACGCCGTTGGATTATGGGAATTGCAGCGCCGCGCTGTTCTGGGCGCGCGAGTGAGAAAACTTCCCCTTTGAGAAACTGTTACACTGAGAGCATCCCGTTTACGTTCCCATACGACCAGGACTTTCAAATGCCCCCGCACACCGATGAACACCCTATTTCGGAAGCTATAAGGAACTTTCTCGCCCAAGAAGGCGTTGAAAACGATCTAGACGTTCAAACTCAGGCCGTCGAAGGCCTTTTCGCTCGCGTTCTCGTCACCGATACCACTCGGGAACTCACACCTATCTTTGGCTTCCTTAAAAAGAGTGCTGGCGCGTGGACTGTTTTGGCTGCGGGAACCGACTTCGAACCTGAATTTTTTCGCGCGCACCAAGTTCCACCTGGACTTCACCTGTAGACGCCGCGCGCCAACCCCCAGAACCGAGACAGTCCGTTGATGGAGAGATTCTGATGCTAAAGATTCAACATCCCGCCGCGATCGTGCGTGACCGACAGAAGCAGGTCACGTCGTGGGAAAGCGTAAGGTACTATCGCTATGCCAATGGGGTGGAACTGCAACTACTGGTGGGAAGCCTGCCCCACGGCGAACTGCAATCAGCCATCAGCGCCAATCGGTCGCTGTTGATCGAGAAACACGAGGGAGAGGCCACCATAAAATTTGGCGAGACGCCGTTGGAAATGGTGGACTTTATGGGGGGGGCCCGCTTCACGGCTGAGAGCGACAACACGAAGGTGCTCGACCCGTGCCGATTCCTGCCCACGACCAAAGCCAACATCAGAAACTCCGCCGAGACGTGTGCGCTGGTACCCGATGGGGACCGGCTGGTTGCGACCTTTCCGGACGGTACGCGGGTCGATGTGGAGCCTCATGGCGGCCACGGGCACGTGTCTGCAACGCGCGATGGGAAACGCGTGAAGTGCTTTTTTCACGGGCCAGACAATACCTTGGACATCCTGGGTAGCGAAGATTAAGGCAGACTCCCTGCATCGTTCGGAGATTCTGAATGTGCGAGCCAAAAACGCGTCAGTAGCTCCCCCCATTATTTATGGGGTGGCGCTGGTATTGGTCACGTTGATACTGACCGTTCTGTACAACATTGCGATGGTGACAGATTGGTTTCCGGACAGGTCAACACCGGCACGGGGGTGGCCCCAGATCCTCGTCATTGGGGCCGGCTGGATGATGGGTTTGGCCGTGATGACAGGGCTCATCCTCTTCATTATATCGTTGGCGCGGCAAATCAAATTGAACCAGCAGCAGCAAAACTTCATCGACAGCGTCACTCACGAGTTAAAGAGCCCCCTGACGTCGCTGAAACTTCATCTCGAGACGATGCAACGCCGTCCCATCACACACGAACAGTTGTTTGAATTTTCAAACACAATGCTGCACGATGTCGATCGTCTCGATCGCTTGATTGACCACGTATTGGAGGCGGCTCGCTCCGAGGCAGGCCGCCGTATCCCGATGAAGGCCCCCCTCGAAGTGCGGGCCCAGATTGCCGCCATCATCAAAACATTGGAAAGACGTCATCATCTCACTCATAACACCATTAGATTGGAGGGCCCCGCCGTCACGATAAAAACGGATGCCACAGCTTTTGACGTGGTACTCACCAATCTATTAGAGAATGCCATCAAATATTCTCAAGGCCCCGTAGAGGTGGCGGTTCGACTCACGCCGCTGGTCTCGGGGGGCATATCCATTGCTGTGTCCGATCAAGGGGTCGGAATTCCGAAGAAACAATTACGCCGAATCTTTAAACGCTTTCATCGGGTCGGAAACGAATTGACACGCATCCGACAAGGGACGGGCCTGGGCCTTTCGATCGTCAAGGACACCGTCAAAGCGTTGAACGGCAGCATTGTCGCGAGCAGTCCTGGTGAGAACCAGGGCAGTGTTTTTACATTAACTTTGCCGGGTTAGCGTCATGGCGAGATTATTAATGGTCGAAGATGAAGACCATATCGCGCGAGGTCTGTTGTTCAATTTGGAGTTGGACGGACACACCGTTGTTTGGCTGCGCGATGGCCAAGAAGCATACGAGCGCCTGGTTGTAGCGCGCGAAGGCTTTGACCTGATCATCTTGGATCTTATGCTTCCCGGCATCTCGGGGATTGACCTCTGCCGCGCCTTGCGAACGTGTGGAAATTACACGCCCGTCTTGATGCTGACGGCAAAAAACCACGAAAAAGATAAAGTTCAAGGGTTACAGGTCGGGGCAGATGACTATGTAACCAAGCCGTTCAACCTAGAAGAACTTCTGGCGCGGGTTGAGGGCCTTTTACGTCGTCAGGCGTGGGGTTCGCAACACCCGCCCCCTTCCAGCGACAGTGGGGTGCCAAACCAAGGCACCGCATCACTGAGTTTCGGTAATGTGCAGATTGACTTCGACCGCCACGAAGTGCGCGTGGGAGGGCAGGAAGTTCATGTGACCCCTCTTGAAATCGCCCTGATGAAAACATTGGCTGCCCACGAAGGGCGGGTCCTCTCGCGCGAGGATCTCCTCCGGGAGGTCTGGGGTACCGAGGCCCCGATGGCCACGCGCACGGTAGACAATTTTATCCTGCGTCTGCGAAAACTTTTCGAACCCGACCCCACTCACCCGCGTCACATCCGCTCTGTCAGGGGGCGCGGCTACAAATTTTCGCGCCTGGGATAATAAACACGGTCAAGGCCAACAATGGTACAGTGGTGACCATTGCGGAGGAAAAAACGTGATTTCTGCCTCTGTCACGGCGGCTATCGTGGCGTTTCTGGCGATGATAGGCATCGCGCCAGCCCCTTGGATGATAGGGGGCATCTGGTTGGTCGTGAAGGGCGCCATCGTCATTCTCGGTTTGCTGGGTGCCAATAAATTGCTACAGCGAACTAAAAATAACCGAGAAGACACTGAGAATGCGCGTTAAGGGCTTACCTTTTGCGCACCGCGCCTTCGAGCGCCCCCATCAATTTAGGAAAACGCCCCCGCAATTGATCCCAGGCCCATATCAAATCCTTCTCGATGGCTTCCCGCTGGGGTGCAGGCAGTTTCATCGCCTTGTCGAAGGCTTTCATCTGCCCGCGGGGATCCGCGGCACCGCCTAGCAGAGATTCGACCTCCGGGTGCCGGGCCATAAAATTCTCTTTGAGTCGCGTGAATTCGACCTGAAGCTTCATACCCTCTTGCGGGGGTAGACGCCGCATAGCGGCCTGAAGCGCTTCTTGGCGTTCAGGGCCCACATCAAACTCCTCAAAGCGTGCGGCCAGCACGGGGTACTTCTTTTGTATCTGCCGCATCATACGTTGCTGATATGCTTGGCCCATAAACCTTGCCAAAGGCGGGCCCAATCGCTTGCGCAGAAAGAAGGCGGCCAGCAAGAGACCTAGCACAACGCCCAAAACAACCGTTAATATATTTATCCATGTCATGGGTTTATCCTACCGCCTCATGTGGCGATTTGTCAGGCGACCGGTCCCGAACCCACCACATACTGTTTCGTGGAACGCCTGGTATGCCCCCGAGAAAATAAACCGGGCCGCCGACCTTGTGTTAAAGACCCTTCAAAGCAAAGACCGAATGTACGAGCACCCTGTGCTTCCGTCCGTCACGGCGCCCTAGACAGTCTCAGAGGCTGCGCCGCCCTGATGGTGGCGATCAGCCACTGTCTCATCGCGTTAAAATTTTCTGGCATAGACCATCTGTGGGAAACACCCATTTGGGAGATTTCTCCTCTGGATGCCTGGGTTGCCAAAATCCTGTTTCTCCTTTTCAACGGGAAGCTCGCTGTCACCCTTTTTTTGTCCTGAGTGGGTTCGTTTTGGGCCTGTCATTGGACCGAAACAAAATCAGTCATTGGCGGAGCGTCTGGGTTTTCTGGTTGCAACGTGGCCTGCGAATCTACCCCGCTCACCTCGTCGTGATGACGGCAATCGTCTCCACGCTCTTTTTTTTCCGAATGACCCCGAATGAATCCATGACGCTGGGGTCGTCGTGGTTTCTCCGATGCTACCGGACCGCGCCAGATTTATGGAACACCTGTCAGAACGCGCTTTTGGTGTCAACGAATCTCAACCACATCACCTGGACACTGAGGGTAGAAGCCATCATCGCCCTCATGTTTCCGTTGCTTCATTGCCTCTCGAGGTGGCACACACGCACGCCCTGGCATCAGATCTGTTTGCTGTCCGTTCTGTTCATGGTAGGTTTCGCAAATCCTCACTCTGTCTGGATACCTCGAATTTATGAATTTTACCTGGGCCTGCTGCTGCCGAAATTCTTGCCTCAATGGCAGCGACTGAACAAAAGAAATCTTAGATGGGCATTGGCAATCGTTCTCCCCCTCACACTCAGTGCCTCAGAATGGTCGCCTTGGATCCGACTGAATGATCTTTTGCTCACCATGGCCGCCATTCTCATTCTTGGATATGGGATGCATCGAGACTCAGCACCATTTTGGGACGCTGCACTCACTCGTAAACTGGGAAGTATCAGCTATGGATTTTATCTATGGCACTTTCCTGTTCTCTGGTTCTCGTGCTTCGCTTTGCTTCACTCGGGCATTCTCAATATCTCCGGAATAAAAACGCCCGTCGTCACACTGCTCCTCGCGATATGGAGCATCAGTCTCGCTGGGCTTCTCGGGGGGCTGAGTTACTCCTTCATCGAGCGCCCGTTTATTGAACTGGGCCGTCGCATCGCGCGTCAGTGAGGACATGTTCGGACTTACACAGTATCGGACCGGGTGCCCTGAAAGGATCCTTTGTTAGCGTCCTCGGGGATCAATCTGAGGACATCTCCCCAGCGCAGCACCCTTCATTTTTCCCTAAACATTAATCAATCAATAAGAAAAACATAAGAATTAGTGGGCCTGCTGGGGCGGAAAACGAAAATACCCTGTCTCGTTCGGAGTCCATGAGATGCCGTCTGTCAGATCATTCCCGCCCCTTCCGCCCGCTTCCCCTGCGCCACCTGCTCGGCGCAACCCCGCGATCGTCACCAAGTCGTCGCATGAATTCACTATCAGCGCTCAATCATCCGCCACCAGTCATCCATTTTTGGAGGCGCTCCGATCATTCCGAAAAGGGGTTCAATGGTTGATATATGGCCCCGTGGTCGAGCGATTCACGACCCGAAGGGTAGAAGACGATCCCGACACCCGTTATGCGCCCATTCAAAAGGTGCGTGAAGCGGCGGGCCGAATTGAGGCAAATCGAGAGACAGAAACCATCGCGCTTGAAAAATTGGGCCCGCGGGCGGCGGCGTACCATCGCCTCGTAAAAACGCTCGAAGGAGACACCATGGCGCGAGACGCGCTTCAGACGATGCTGCTTGATGGCCGTTTGACCGACACCCAAGACCTGAAAAACCAAGGCGATGCCTTGAGTCATTTGACCCGAATGAACGAGGGGTTGCTGGCATCCGGCCTCGATCGCAAGGAACTTCTGAGCCACGTGGTCGAAGAAGCGGAAAACCCCGTCAAAATTGCTCAAGAAGAGCGCGGAACTTGTGTTGCGACCACCGTCACTGTCCTGCTCGCCACCAAAAACCCCGCAGAATACCTCAGGCTTGTGGCCGACCTGGCCAGACCTGCTGGCACCACAACAACTTTAAGCGGCGCAAACCTCACGCGGAAATATAATTGGGCGAGCGACGGGGATGGTCATCGCACGCCCTCCGTTCGATTATTACAGCCCGCTCTTATGGAACTCGGGAATGGTTTTTGGCGTTACAGCAACGATCGCGACATACACACTTTGCCCGTGGGCGTGCCAGAAAATCCGCAGACAGGAGGCGTCCACAACTTATTGAATTGGCTGGGCGCCAGGCAAATTCTGCCGGGCGGCTTGACCGCTGGCGGCGCCAACAAGCTACTCGAAAAACTGATGGGTCAAGATTTCCAGATCGTAAACGTCTCCCGCTTCAATCGTGACCGTGCCTGGAGTCGTATTGAGGCCGCAGTGTCCGCGGGGCAAAGTGTACCCGCAGGTTTAATCTGGAATGAAGGAGGCCACGAGGTTCTGATTGAGGGAATAAGGGATGACCGAGTCTACTACACCAATCCGTGGGGACAAGATGAATCGATGGCAGTGGGCGAATTCAAACAGAACCTGAGCAGCGCAAACCTCCTCCGTGCTGCGAGCGATTAAATTTGAAACTGAGCTGAATCTCGACACCAAGCCGCAAGACGCTTCAACCCCTCGTGGGTACTCACGGCAGGTACATATCCCAATTCCCTTTTCGCAGCCGTGAGATCAAAATAGTGAGTGGTCGCCAGTTCACGCGCCACCCAACGGGTCATTCGCGGCTCAGCATCAAGGCTGAAGGAGTTATGAATCGCCTCCAGAAAGGTTCCGCCAGCGATCGCAAGCCAAGCGGGAACCGAACCCACCACCGGAGGGAGACCGGCCGCCCCAAGCAAATCATCCAACAAGTCCCACGCAGCCGTGGGTTCATCATTGGCAATAAAATACGCGCGTCCCGCGCACGCAGCACCCGGCATCAAGGACTCTGCCGCGGCCAGATGGGCCATCGCGGCGTTATCAATATAAGTCGCATCAACGAGATTGCGACCATCCCCAATTCTTTTCAATCGGCCCGCCCGCCGCGCAGCAACAAGACGGGGCAGAAAATGAGGGTCACGAGGCCCCCAAACCAAATGAGGGCGAAGAGCCACCGTCGCCAGATCGGGACCATTCGCAGCCAACACTGCGCGCTCAGCCTCGGCCTTGGTGGCCGGATAATTGGCTTCATAGTGCGCTGGATAGGGCACCCTTTCATCCACGCCGGCCATATCACGGCCATTGAATACCACGCTGGGAGAGCTGGTATACACCAATTTGGGCACCCCCGCCCGTAAACACGCAGAAATGACGCTGCGGCTGCCCAGAACATTGGCGCGGTAATAATCATCCCAGGATCCCCAGGATCCGGCTTTGGCCGCCACATGAAAAACGCAGTCTTGCCCGGCAGTGGCTGACAGAGCGGCCGTTTCATCCGCGACATCCCCTCTCAGGACACGCACCCCGAGCCGCTCAAGTTCGGGGTAGACTCCGCGTTGAAGGGTGGTCACGAGATACCCGCGAGCCACCAGCAACTCGGTCAATGCAAGGCCTAAGAAACCACCTGCGCCGGTCACCAGGGCCTTCACGTGATCCGAGCCTCCGCCCATTGGGCCAACTTCTCGCGAAAGATTTTGGCATTGTGGCGAATATCCACGGGAAATGCCGGATGAAATAGCAGGTGACGAATCCCCACGGTATGTTCGAATTCAGTGGCCAAAGCGAGCAACTCTGACGCTAAATCTGCGGTCTTGCGCTGCCCGGGTTCCAACTCAACACACACCACGGGCATCTGAAAACCTGCGTGATGCGGATCAGGAACCCCGACCAAAGCCGTCCGGCGCACCGTCGGATGCTGATTAAAGATGGTCTCGCAAGGAATCGTGTACATGTCGCCACGAAACGTCCGCACGCGATGCGACTTGCGGCCTAAAAACCACAGCCGGCCCGCTTCGTCGAATCGCCCCAGATCCCCCATACGGTGCCACACCGTCCCATCTGGTGCCGTTATTTTCCCCCGTGCGTCGTGATCCGGTCGCTGGCAGTAACGAGGACTGACCACGGGACCCCGAACAACCAATTCGCCCACAACCCCGACAGGAAGGCGCAGGGCGTCCATCCACTCAGCGATGGGCTCATCATTGACTGGAATGACGGCGACCTCTACTCCTCCGACGGGCCTCCCCACACAGGTGCCCTCACCCTTGGCCCAGGCCGCCGCGGTCTCCGTCAAAATCTCTTGGGCGGTAATATGCGCAACGGGCAACGCCTCGGTGGCCCCATAGGGGGTATAAACCGTGGCCTCGGGCGGAAGAAGATGACAAAATCGCTTGAGAACACCGGGCGATACGGGAGCACCCGCGCTGAAGACCCGTTTCATCCCCGCCAACTTGACCCCGCGGGAAACGCCCCAACGAGACACGCGATCGAGCAACGCCGGCGAGGCAAACATTTGGGTCACGCCATAGCGTTGAATCGGCTCCAAAATGGCCCGCGGATCGACCCGCCCCGGCCGGGTGAAATCCATGCGGGGGATGATCGCGGTGACCCCCAAGGCCGCATCAAAAAGAGCGAAAAGAGGAAAAGTGGGCAGATCAATCTGGCCAGGACCCACGCCGAACTCTTTCGCGAGGATGTCGACCTGCGCACAAAAAGTCCGGTGCAGATAAACGGCCCCTTTGGGGACTCCAGTGCTACCGCTCGTAAACAGAATCGCGGCCACATCCTCAGAGGAAATTTTGGGCCCCACAAAAGGCTCACCCGGCCTGGACGTGCCCCTCAGCAAACGGGCGCCCGGAAAGTATCCTTGAATTGAAACCAGCGTGCGCCAAGCCCCCTTCCGCCACGCGCCCCAAACGCGAGCCACATGCGCCAAAGGAATTCCGATGAACACATCCGGTGCCGCCTCCTCCAAGCACAAGCCAACGTGATGCAGGCCCATCCCTGGATCGATCATCACGGGGATGGCTCCCATCTTCAGCAGAGCAAAAGTCAGTGCAAAAAACTCAACACCGGGGCGTACCATTAAAGCAACCCGTGTGCCGCGCGCGACCCCAAGCCCCGTCAAACGATGAGCGTACGCATCACACCGGCGCAACAACTCGTCAAAACGGCACACTTTCGAGCCGTGAATCACCGCCGGTGTTGTTGGCTGGATGGCCGCATAGTATGCCAGTCGAGAGGCAATATTTTCCCCAGCGACCACCGTCAAGACGTTCCTCCTGCGGTGCTTTGCCGCAAAAACGTCACAATTTTTGGAATCAGATCGTCTCCCACATCTTCCAGCACATAGTGCCCCGCGCTCTCGTATGCGTGGGTCTCCGCACGAGGAAAACGAGATTGCCATCCGGCCAAGAAGTGTCGATCGAAAACGAAGTCGCGCAATCCCCAGCCCAAAAACACAGGAACGTCCGAGAAGTTCGGCAGCGATTCCTCCACCATTTGAAGCAGGTCCCAAGCCGCATCCTCCGATCGCAGGGGGATGTCCTCCACAAATCGCAAAGTGGCGATGCGATGAGCCCACGTATCGTAGGGCGCGAGATAAGCCGCACGCACACGCGGAGCCAATGGGCGCACCGTACACACCCTGCTCGCGATCGATGCAAATGCGTTCAATCCCTGTACCAACGGGGCGCCCAAGGGGGTATCACGAACCACCTTGAGGGCCCACGGGAGCGGCTTGGCGGGAGGAAGGCCAAACGCAGAGGTATTTAAAGCGACGATCCGCGCGACCCTCTCAGGGTGACGGGCTGCCCAGGCCATTCCAATCATTCCCCCCCAATCGTGTAAAACCAGAGAAACGGGGCCATTCACCTGCAACGCGTCAAGCAAGGCTTCTAAATCGCACACACGACTTTCTAGGGTGTAGCGATACATGTCATCCGTCGGCTTGTCCGACAAGCCCATGCCCATATGATCGGGCACAATGCAGCGGCCGTGTAAGCGCCATTGCTGAACCAGGTCACGGAAAAGAAACGACCAAGACGGGTTGCCGTGCAACATAACCACCGGAACTTCCGATGATTCCCCTTCATCGAGGTAGTGCAAGCGAAGGCCCCCACGCTCGAAAAAATGATGTTCAAACGGATACAGATCGTGGAAGGAAGCGATGTCGAAGGCCACGCTAGTGCTCCCAACCCAGCATCAAACAATTCAACCCACTGCCGATCCCCAACCAAGCCGTCCGCAAGCCGGGGCGGAAAAGACCTTGTTCCTCCGCGAGCGCTGCGGTCAGGGGTACCGCGACACTGCCTGTGTTGCCCAATTGATCATAGGTCACTGGGTCTATCTCCGAAGGCACGCCAATCGCCTCCAGAATGGCCTGACGGTTCGACTGACCCACTTGATGGCTAATAATCAAATCTGGCTTTTGCCAGGATAGTTCCTCCAGTAACGCCTGCCAAGTTCGCTGCCCCATCGGAACGCCCTCTCTCATAATGGGTACGGCATCAGTCTCCATCACCATCGCCTGCCGCGCGGGGTTTCGCCTGTCCGGTCCCCAGCGGCACAACGCGTGATGCCGGGGTTCTGCTCGCACCACTCCTCCCGCCAGACGGGCCAGGGGCTCGCGCCCCACGGTTCCATCCGTTAGAACAATCGCAGATGCGGCGGATCCGCCCGTCAGCGTGGCCACCGCCTTGGTGAAGTGAGCCATCGAGCGTTCCAAAAGCATTTCTGCAATCATCGCTTCGTTGATCTCTCTTGCAGACTCACACCCCACCACAACACCCGCCTGGATATGGCCCAGTTCGATGAGGTTCGCCACGTGAATCACGCCTGACAAGAGGCCAAGGCACGCATTTCCGATATCCAAAACTTCTGCGGCACCAGAAACACCCAGAATATGTGCGACCTCACAAGCCGTCGCAGGTTCGAAATCATCGCGGCAGACACTGCCGTACACCACGGCACCCAATTCGTCAGAAGCGACACCAGCCCGTCCCAACGCCTTTTGGGCCGCTCGCGCCGCCATCGGAGCCAAGCGCTGCCCCGGTTTCCACCACCGCCGGGTACGAATCCCTGTCAGGTAAGCCAATTGCCCCGGTGCAATACGCAAGTGTTCGTACAACGGGGCGAGACGCGACTCAAGGACAGCCGAATCGACCACCTCAGAAGGCAATTCATAGCCCAACGCCCCCAGATGCACCCGCGCATAATGCATCAAACACCCTCCGAGCGCAAAGTGATCGCAAAGTCAGACATGCTGTAAATGGGTCGCCCATCCACCATTAAGAGTCCATCAGCAACCAAAGACCGTGCCTCGTCGTCACAATGCTTGATATGGGCTTCCACCACCACCTCTTGGCTGCTCGGGACAATTTGTCCACGATACTGCCACTCGTGCGCCGTGTTCAGTTGCAAGGCCTCAAAGCGCGCACCGGGCGTAAGAGCCCCCCAACGACGCCAAGCCTCGGCCTTCAATAAATGAACCAAGGCCTCCAATCCCAACGAACCGGGACACACGGGATCCTGATAGAAATGTGCAGAAAAATACCAATCTCGCGGGTCCACACGTTTCCTTCCACGCAGACAGCCACGCCCATAACGGCCACCATCCGTACTCCAGTGATCAATCTCCGCCAACAGACTGAGTTTGCCTCGGGGCATCGGGCCGAATTCATTCGGGTAAGGTGAACTCAACGAAGCGGGGAGTTCGAAGGGTTCAACGCCACGCAGGCCCACTTGCTGAGCCAGAGCGGCCTTGGTAAAAAACCCAAACATGGTCCAACCTGAATAGACGGCCGTTCCATCGCACGTCACCGAAAATTCAAATTCCTGAATGATCATCCCCGCGGATTGTGAGACTTTGGTTAGCGTGGCGCGTGTTTTAAGAGTTCCCATCTCGGGAACGACCGAAGCGTTCTGTCTCGCCCGGCCTCCCAGATTACGGAACGACAAATCGACGGGGGAGGTTAAAGCAGACCCCACATAGGCCGCCAGCCAGCCACAAGGTTGCAACGCAACCTCGAGTAACACGCCAAAGGGCATCGTCGGCTGGCCCTCGTCAGAGAAATACCATGCGTCGGGCGGCACGTCGTACTCCGCCTCACACCAAGCGCCGGCCTCGCACACCCAGGGTTTTCCACCCACCGCAACCACGCGATCTAAAAACATGTAGGGAGGACCCGGCAATCGAGCGATGATCCGCTCCTCATCGAACACGCGGTATCGTTCACCGAAGGCATCGGATGGCTTTCCTACCGCAAAGGCCAAAATGGTCTCGGGCCCGTAGAGCGTGTTTTTCGCCTGTGGTGCCAGCGTCATAGGCGCACCCGGGGAATTTTTAGCGATTCGATTCGCCCGCGCCAGTTCCCACAAGGCATCCAGGCTCGCACGGGTCAAACCACTGGCTTTGACGCTCATATCACTGATTAAGACAATGGGTTTATCATCCGCAAACATCAACGCGTCTGCCAAAACATAAGGGACGCCATCCGCGTCGAACCCCAGTTCTTTGAGAGACACTTCGTAGGTCACCAAACGGGTCGTCGCCAAGACCTGCCCGCGGCATTTCAAGCGACTTTTGACCTCTGAAACGGGTTCATAGATGACACTGCCTGCCGGCCCCACCCAACCAAGTCCCAGAAGAAAGACACGCAGGGTGTGCATGCAGCACTCGTACATCAAAGTGCCAGGCATCACCTGATCATCCACAAAATGACAGGTCAAATACCAAGCATCGGGAACCACGTCGTGCTCCGCGCGGATCAAACCCATTCCCCAACGCCCACCGGAAGGGTCCACGTGGACCACCCTGTCGACAAGCCGCATTCGACCATCAGGAATTGTGGTCGCTCGGTCGAACGGCAACCCGGCGAATTGCGCCCCAAAAGCGCCCACGAGGTCGCCCTCTCTCAGGGCCGTCAGTTGGGGAGCAGCAAGGCGTCCTGCCTCGAAAGTGACCGGGGGTTTCCAGTCTGTCAGCCAACGACCTTTGGCAGGCCGTGATTCCAACGCTGAAAATACAATGCCTCGCCCCTCTGCCAGCTGTGTCTCCGAAAAGAATCCCGCGCACCCCTCCCGCATGGTCATCAGCGGGATGCCATCCACCGTCGCGTCAAAACGGAAGAAGAAAAGGGTGACGCCGCTCTGATCCAGAAAACGATCGATGGCAATGTCGTAGTGGATCGTTTGGCCCGGGGCCGGCAAGGGTCCGTGAAAAGTAACCACCGCATCCAAGAGACGGTATACCGAAAGACCGCGGGTTTTAAAGTCGATTCCAAGCCACGCCGACAAAAACAGGTCAGCCTGACCTGCCTCAACCGCGACACAGGTTGGAATCCTATTGCTATCCAAGTACCACGCCCCGGGCAGAACATCGTGCTCAGTCACAATGGTGCCGTGACTCAAGCTTCCTCGCTCCCCGGAAATTGACATAATGCGATCAACCAACATCAGCGGCTCATCGGGCAGGCGCACCCGGGTGGGATAAGTATCAACAGGACTAAAATAATCCCCCAACACGGGGGCAATCTCCCCGCGAGCGAAAGCCAAGCAACCTGCGCGATCCAACCAGCATGGCGGGGGCGCAACCCCGGTCGCCACGGCCGATGGTTTCTGTGATTGATTGAGAGACTTGAGCGCCTTTTCCAGCGACTCCATTGCCAACAATCCCAATCGTTGCTCTTTGTGGTACGAATCGTATGCTGCCTGAACACCGGCGTCTGCCAGCACCACTTTGTTTTGCCGTTCGAGGACGCCCTGCCAATGGCTCGATACATCCAGCGCCTGCAACGCTCGCCCCTCCCCGGAGGCGGCCTTGACTTGTTGGCTTTTCCCAGAAGGCCGTTTCCGCCGCGGCAATACCAGTTTGACTGCCGAAGCGGCGGGCGCGGGGCTTCCAAGCGCCTTCACCGGCAATTCCGGCACCGTCTCACGCGTTTCTCGTTGCAAGCTGACACCTCCGTGAAGCGGGACACGAACCAAAGGGCCGAGGGTACGGGGGGTCATCTGCCCCCAATCTGCGGCTTCCCCATAGAGAGGAGCTAAGTCCACAGGGATTCTTTCCGCGTGTAAATGGGCCAGGACACGCAACAGCGAGAGCTCGGCATCGACCCCCTTTACACAGGCAGAACGGGCCATGTAACGACCAGAGCCCAGAATCGCGCGAATCATGCGCGTGCAAGAATTACGGGGGCCCACCTCAAGGAAGATTCGACGGCCGTCACGAAACGCCGCGCGCACGACCGCCGGAAAATCAAGCGTGTTTTTGGCCTGTCCCACTAGCGCATCAACCGCCGACTGACGATTCAGCACATAGCGCTGTCCCCAATGGCCGCTGTAAAAGTCAACACCCTCAGGTGCCACCGTAGGCATATCGTGAAGGGCCCGATAGGCCTCTTCGACCCCGGCAACGACCTCACAGTGCACGCTCGTCACACCCTCCAAGGTTACAAAACGGCACCCGAGCCTTTCGACCAACTGAGCCACGGCCCCCGGCTCACCCCCCACAACACACTCTCCAGGGGCATTGACGATTAAAAGATAGACGCACGAGATACCCCTCGCAGCCTCTCGAACCGCATCAGGTCCCCGGTCAACAACACCCTCTCGCCACATCGCCGGCACCCCCGCAGGCAGGCCCCAATGACGCGCTGCCGCGGCATAACGTCCACCCAACTCCACGGTGAACAACTTACTCGCCACCATTCGCCGCGTAAGTTCATCCCGATCAGACCACGCCCGCGTAGCGACCAAGGCCGCCGTCTCACCCAGACTATAACCCAGCACTGCCCGCGGACGGATGCCAAAAAGCCCCAACGTATCGTGCATCATCGCACCATGCGCCACCTGGGCAAGTAAGGTACTGCGATGGTCATCAGACAACGCGGCCTCTGTTATCTCCTCCCAATGAGCCGGCCACTCACGTCGCCAGGGCACAAGGCGCGCGGGACGGACCTGTGTGGCCAGGGTATGGGTCGCATCTGCGTGCCGACGAGCCACCTGCGGAAACTTCAGCCACAGGTCAACGCCCATGCCCACATAATGATTCCCGCTGCCAGGAAACACGAAGGTGATTGGGGTATCCGGGCCCAAGGGGTCCGGAACATGAAAAACTTGAGCCCCGGTCGACGTGACATCACACCCCGGGGTGACATCTCCTGCGAGGGCCAGAGCAGCCTCGCGCAACCGCGCATCCAAATCCTCCGTATCCCGTGCCACAATGGCGAGACCCAATGTTCCCTGACCGCATCCACGTTCCCGCCACCACGAGCGTGCGAGGTCAGACACAGCGGCCGTGGATGACTCAGCGCGACGATGCAAAGTCAGCGCCTCAATTTGTTGCAACAGCGCGCGTTTATCTGAACCGGCCAGCGCAAAGAGTCCGTAATGGGCCGGCACCAGGGGTTTTTGATGCTCCAACACGCTCTGGCCGTCGCGCGCTGATTCGCGGCACTCGGTGGCTGCCAGGACAACGTGACCGGCACTGCCATCAAAGCCGAGCACATTCACCCCCGCGCGCCGAACGCCCTGGCTGCGGTCAAAGAACCAGTGTTGGGCCACGCGCGGCAAATGCACAGCGCCCACCACCGGCCCCGATTTCCGCAGATCCCACTGCGGCAGAACCTCGAAATACAGACACAATGCGGCGCGAATAAGGCTGGCCGCACCCCCGGCTATTCCCGGTTGGCCGTTGGCGTGCGACGCTCGAGCGCCTGCTGTCGTCATATCAGCCCCGTGAGCCCACAGCGATGCAACCGCCTCGTGTTCCTCCCGCAAACCCCATCCATCGAGTTCCAAAATTCCGGCACCGCTGAGGGATCGCCCTGCCTCTTCCCATGCCTTTTGAGTCGCCTGAATGACAGTGGCGGTGTCGGGCGGGGCGGCAGCGGACGCCAGGGTGCTCGTCCCTGCCGAAGCCAAACCCTCAACGACAGCATAGATCCGATCACCATCCCTCGTTGCGTCTTCGAGACGCTTTAAAACCAAGGCTCCCGCGCCCTCAGACGTCGCCACCCCATGTCCTTCTCGTTGGCGGGCAGCCAGCACCCGCGCATCGCCCGGAACATCCACCGCCCCGACCAAAACAGCATCCAATTCGTGACGCTGTAGAGCCCGCACACCCGCTTCAAAAGCGCGATAGGCAGACATTTCCTCCGCTTGAATCGTATGTGTCGGCCCCCCAAAACGGAACTCACGCGCCAAACGGCTCGCTACCATTCCCCCGAGCGCTCCCAGCGTCCGATCGGACGTCAATGGCGGCGTATCAGGCTCAAGGCCCAACTTCAGACGATGCCACCGCCGATGATAATCTGTCGTCCTGGCATCCAATCCAATTCCAATGTAGGCTCCCACGCGGGCATGCCGGGTTTTGCGTTCAGAGAACACACCACCGGCGTCCCGCAGGGCTTCATCCGCAGCCCGCAACATCAACGCCTGCTGCGGGAGCATGTCAGGCCACTCGCGCGGTGGAATTCTAAAACGGGACGCGGACACTTCGACATCATCGGGCAGATAATTGCCGCTGAAATCTCGCTCCAAACCCGGCACCTCGCGGCCCGCTCGCGAATGGGCCCCGTATTCGAGATCCCTTCGCAACTCTCCACCGCGCAGCGTCGCCACCTGGAATTCCTTTAAATTTCTCAGCCCTCCAAAATGACACCCCATCCCAACAATCGCGACCCGCGGGGGAAGGGAAACCGAGGCCGCGGCGGGCGGAACTTCCTGCTCGGTTCGTGGCATTCTCAATGATTCGTTCTCGTCGTGGGGTGCAGTGTCTTCCGACAGGCCCGAGGAGGCCGGCTCAGAAAGGGCGATATATTCCTCGATGAGCAGGTGCGCGTTAATCCCACCGAAGCCAAATGCGCTGACGGCCGCCCGGCGCGCCCCCGCATTTGATGAAGGCCACGGTTCCGGCGCATTCAACACCCGAAGGTTCGCCTCATCAAGGCCCCAAGCGGCGGCGGAACGCCGGTAGTTCGCAGTCGGCGGTAGCGTACGAGACCGCAAAGCGTAAAGGGTTTTTATCAAACCCGCCGCCCCTGCTGCGGTGAGCAAATGGCCGACATTCGACTTAACCGATCCGATAACACTGGCACGAGCCCCCTCGCCTCGCAATGCCCGCAGACTCGCAACCTCCACGGCATCGCCTTTCGGAGTGCCCGTGGCGTGACATTCGAACAGATCGACCGTGCCGGGATCCCAGCCGGCCTGGGCGTATGCCTCCCGCATCGCTCGCAATTGCCCCTCGGAGTGGGGGGCCAGCAAACTTCCTTCTAGGTCGTTGGAAGTCCCCAGGCCCCGAATGACACCCCAAATAGGGTCACCGTCCTGCTGCGCATCAGTCAAACGCTTCAGCACGACCATCCCGGCGCCTTCTCCCACCACCAAACCGTCGCCCTCTTCATCAAAAGGCCTTGAACAGCCAGACGAGGACAGGGCCCTCAATTGTGAAAAACCCATCTGGGTATAGAGGCTATCGGGACGACTGACACCGCCGGCCAACATGACATCCGCACGTCCAGCGGCCAATTCGGCACACGCCAGTTTCAGAGCATACAGGGACGAAGCACACGCGGCGTCCAAGGCATATCCACCCAAGCCAAAACCAAAAAGGCGAGCCAGAAAACCGCCCAGAAGACCCGCCCCCCGATAGGCATAAGGCTGGACATCCCCCTGGCCATCAAGGAACGCCACCGCATCGCGGCCCGCCCCCTCATCAGGTAACACAATGTTTCCCAAAATCACCCCGGCACGCTGACGAGATTGAGCGTTGAGCAGCAGCGTGGCACATGCCTGACGAGCCGCCTCGATCGCCAAATGATAGAGGGGATCCAGTTCGCCAAGAAGATCATTGGGAATCGGCAGGTCTCCAAAGTCCGGTGTCCAATCTTTGACGGCGCACACGCGAGAGGATGCGACGCGATCACCTACCCCCGGTGATGCATCCACGATTTCATCAGGAGGCAAAACCCATCGGCTCGTCTCGACCCGATCGGCCGCGCTGCGGGCAGCAACCACGTTCGCCCAAAGTGCCTCGGGGGTGGGCGCATCCGGGAAAATGCCACCCACGCCCACAATGGCGACTGGAACCCACGCAGTGCTCATAGAATTGCTGAAGATGCCAACGTGTTGCGCTTAAAGGCCTCTACCAGCCCCGCGTTGAACGTGCATTCAGCCCCTCTAAATTCCGCCACCAATTCTCCGGCAGCATCGATAAACGCCGCGTCTGCCAACAAGGTACCCACGCGACGGGCCGTCACGTGGACCGCCACGGTGTAGGCGCTGCTGACGAATGGTCGATACTGTCTAAAATGGGCCACACGACAAGGGAGACAAGGAGCCCCCAACGTCTCAACACTCCATAGAATCAGCAATTGAAACATGGCATCAATGGCCAGGGGCTCGGTCAGCCACGCATCCGTCACGGGATTCTGCATCCACAATTGTGGACGCGGCGATGCCTTGACGCGCCCCAACACCCCTTCCGGCCCCAAGGCCTCCACGGCCAGCAGTGCGTGGAACTCCGGACCATGGAACAAGACGTTTCGATAGGCCTCATCCAGACCACGAAAGTAGGGCCAGGCCTCGGCCCCGCCCCGCCAACCCGTCGACCAATGCGAGTGTGGCACCGGCAAAGCCGACTCCCGGAGCAAAGCAGTGGCCTGAGCCAAGGGCCGTTCCCGACCATCACCAAAAAGACGAATACCGACCTGGAACCCGCCCCCTTGGGGATCTGACTCCAACGGGCCCACATCGAACCGAAGACCGTAACGCTCCCCTTCGAGGACAACCCCTTTGAGCAGTATAAACTCATCAAAACCGGCAAAGGACAATTGCGGCTGTGACGCGCGGGCCGCCGCCGCCAACCACTCGAGCATCACGGCCACCGGCAGCACCGCTTTCCCGCTCAAGACGTGGTCCGCCAAGAATGGATGAGAAGCCACAGCCAATTCACGTTCCACGATCGTTTTGAAACGAGACTCCAGATGATGTGCAATGGATGCTGAGACCGAGTCCTCTGTCCCCCCCGCGGAATCAGAGAGCCCCGGGGCCACAACATCACCGACGGGAGGGCCTGTAACGACCACCTCCGGAACCGGATGCCGCTCACGCCCCAACTCAGCGGCGAGCCAAGCCGCCCCCGCCTCCAAGGGCACCACCCCGACCCCTTCCGACGCGAAAATCTCTTTCAGGGCGGGCGTGACCATTCCACCATCCCACGGGCCCCAGCCGACGGACACCACTCGCGTTTCTAAACGGGTGGATGCGATCCGCCGTGCAAACTTATTCAGCACCTCATTCGCCATCGCATAGTCGCTCTGACCCACTCGTCCCACACGGGCTGTGACGGACGAGAACAAAACCACCGCCCTGAGCTCTCTAGGATCGATGGCCCGCCACAGTGCCCGCAGCCCCCCGACCTTGGTATTGAAGACCCGGTCAAACATTGCAAGCGTCTTGTCCGAGATGTATTTGTCCGCCAGCACACCTGCTCCGTGGACCAGCATCCTCACCGGTCCGTGCGAAGCAGTTAAGCGTCGAAGAGTCATCTCGACAGCCAGTTCATCCCGCACATCCACAGGCAAATACAGCGCCTCCACGCCCAATGCCTGTAACCGACCCAATGTTTGGGTCACTTCTCTGGCGGCGGCAATTTCCTGCCAGCGCGCTTCGAGTTCTTTCGGCGCCAGCGGAACTGGGGCCTGCGCCGCCACGGCTCGTTTGACTGACGCCTCGTCTTGCGCTTTGGAGAGCCAAGCCGGCTCTGCTTCAGGAAGAGGCGTACGGCCCAAGAGAGCCACGACCGGACGATAGGCGCGAGCCAAAGCAACGGCCACCTCAGCGGTCACACCCCGTGCTCCGCCGGTCAGAACAACGAGTTCCCCTGCCTTCACAGGAGCAGCCCGCAATGGTGCAGGGCCTGCCGCCTCCAAGGCGAGGCCAAAACGGCCCTCCGGGCCAAGACCTATTTCCACAGGACCCGGCAATCCTATCTCATCCACAATGGCCAGAGCCACTTCCGCATCGTCCCAAGAGAGATGAACATCGAAGGCCTGAGCCACAACATCGGGCCATTCAAGCTGGGCCGTTTTAGCCAGTCCAGCCAGCGCCCCGGAAACCGGGTTAAAGGGCTGGCTTCCGTCTACACAGCCAAATGCACCATCCATCCGGGAAACAGTCGCGAACCAGGCCCCTTGTTGCGTGGCTTGCGCTTTCAATCGTGGGGCAGCCTGTGTGACAAGATGGAAAGCAGATCGCAGGTACTCCTCATCCGCAAACGACCAATCGGTTCCCGCACCCGAAGGACCCAAAAGAATGAGGCCCGCCAGCGACTCAGGGACTTGCCAAAGTTGATCCTTGGTCAACTCTTTGACGCTGGCAGCAATCCCGGCCGATTGCAGGCCCTCCGCCACGGTCACTGCCAACGGTGAGCCCGCAGGCCCAGCAACCCACACCTCCGCCCCATGAGGCAGCTTAGGCTTCGACAAACGCGGGGCTTCGGGCAAGCGCACCGCGACCGGATGTTCACAGCGCAAATTTAAAGTCATCGCGGGATCGGGCGCCAGACGAACTTGGTTCCAAAGCCCGGCTCCGCGTTCATCCCGCTCAACGACCGCAGGCGCGACCAGTGCCTCGATCGGGTCAGACGACATCGCGCCAGTCGGTTCCGCGACCGGCGAGGATTCCGCAGGGGTCAGTGGCGCCACCCCATCCGCTGTCGAAGCCATCACCTCGGGATCATCACGCGACAGAAGGGGCAAGACAGACGGTGAAGAAGGTTCCGATAGGGTGACAGGCGGAAACCAGTCAGGTGTCGAAGGCTCGAGTAAGCCGGCATCACCTTTTCCCGGGCCCATAGAATCTTCGGAAAAGGAAGGTGAAGGGGAGGCGACGGCCCCACCAAAGGCGCCCACGATGTCACGCAAGGTCTGCAGGCTCCCCGCCTGCTCGGGGCCGATGGGCTGGGCACCCGGCAAACGCTCGACCAGCGCCGACAGAATTTCAACCCGCTTGATCGAGTCAATGCCCAAATCGCCCTCAAGTGCCATGTCTAATTCCAGCGTGTCCGAGGGGTAACCCGTCTTCTCGGAAACCACCGCCAACAGGACCGACGCCGTATCGACACCCGGCGATGAGACCACAGGCGCCGAAACCGCCGGCATCGGGGCCGGTGCGACGAGCGGAACAACAGGCGTCACAGGCTGAGAAACCGGAGCCGGCACGGCGATTCC
>JAYKIL010000008.1:0-407862 GCA_035284745.1 Candidatus Sericytochromatia bacterium
AGCGTCTGCCTCCGGAGCAGAAGGTCACAGGTTCAAGTCCTGTCAGGGACGCCATTCCCCCTTCGTCTAATGGTAGGACGACTGGTTCTGGCCCAGTTAATCGTGGTTCGAATCCATGAGGGGGAGCTCTCGCGCAGAGTGACCCCCTCGAGGGGTCACTTTTTTCTATTTAAAGCAGGTTGTAGCGTGTGAGACGGGTTCGGCTTTACTGCCGGCTGGCGTGGCTGTTCTTCATTTCTCTGTTTGTGCCCACGTCAGCCATGACAACACGGGTCGAGAGCCTCCTACGAGAGCTGGGCGGGAAATCCCCTCTCCTCGAGACTGATGAGGTATGAGTAAACCCCTTTCGCTGCTTTTGGGAACGCTGTTATTTTTTCTGCTCGGGGGGCAGACTTCCCCGGCCGAGGCCCGTTTGGGTACTTCGATTGTGAACTTTGAGCGTTCAGAACTCCTGCGGGGAGACAGACTGTTTCGTTTTGAGGGTCGAATTGGAGCAAGATTTCGTTTTGGGCCTGCGCGTAGAAACACGCTGGGAAACCCGCTACTTTACGTTGATACCCAAGACGGACGAATCGTTCAGGAGTTATTGATCCTTAATTTTCCGCGGCAGACAAGGGATCGTCGGACGGCGGAACAACTGCTGAAATTATTTTGGCTGGACGTTGGTTTGAGCGACGAAGGGATTGCGCAGGCCGAGCGCGCTTGGGAGAAAACGCTCGCGACGGGACAGAGTTTTCAACAACCCGTCGGGAGTGAACAGGCGTTTGTTTTGGATATCCATTTGAGCACGGCACTGGCTCGAATTCTGGTCGCCGTTGGATATCGCCCCACGGCCTTGATATCGGCCGAGTGACTTGAGACCCTGTGGCCGTGACACAGTATCAACTTGCTGCTTTCTTCGTCATCGGCTTTATTGTTCTGGACTTGTGGTTGCTGTTCCGCGTTTGGCGAAAGGTTCGGAACCAAAGGGCTCGTGCATTCGGGCGGGAACGGTGGCTCTCGATGGCCTCCCGCGCGGCCAATGACCCGACCCTGAAGGCCCTTTTGGCCTTGCTTGCGGCTTCGGAAAGCGCCACGGACGAGAATCCAGTGCGTATTGATTGGCTCCTGCGCCATCAAGGTTCTAACGGGGACCCCCAGCTATTACTGAAGATCAGTTGGGATGGCAATGAATGGCGCCGTCTTGTTCGTCCGGCTGAAGCCCACGAGTTAATGAAGAGAGCGCTGAAGAATCAGCCCGCCCTGCAGTCTCGCTCTGCTGAGAATTTAATTGAGTTGCTGGAGCCCCTCGCAAATCCTCGTTAAACGCGGGTGGCCTGGGAGAATCTGCTAGGGGGTTAATTCCCCTGCAATCGACTGAGAAAATGCACGCGCAGCACGCCGTGGGTCTTCATCAAACTGCCCGAGCAAAAACATCAGCTTGACCAACGCCGCCGTTGGCGTCATATCCTGACACGAAATTGCACCCGCCTCTATGGCGAGGCAACCGGCTTCATAAATGGCAGGTTCAACACGCCCCGTCTGCGCCTGCGATGTCAATGTCACCATTTTTCCCTGAGCGGTTGCTTCGCGGATAAAGGGAATGACGCTGCGCTCGGTGCTTGGAACGGTTCCCGCACCGTACCCTTCTAGCAGGAAGGCTTTGATGTCCGTTTCAAGCAGTTGCATTAAGCTTTCGGGGCGCAAGCCGGGGAAAAGGCGAACGCTTAATATTTTGTTTGAGAAGCCCGTTTGAAGATGAAACAAACCGGTCGGTCTTCTCAGCACGCCGTGGCGGATGTCAATGTTGAGGCCCACTTCCGCCAGCGCAGGAAAATTGGGTGAAGCGAAAGCGTCGAAGTCGTCAATACTGGCTTTCAGTGCTCGGTTTCCACGGAAGAGCTTACTGCTGAAGTAGAGGCCTACTTCTGGAATATCACAGGTGGCAAGCTCTAACGCCTGGACGAGATTGGTTCGCGCATCCGTACGGATCGCGGCAATCGGGCGTTGTGCCCCGGTCAGAATGACCGGTTTTCCCAGGTTGGTCAGCATATATGACAACGCTGCGGCGGTGTAGGCCATTGTATCGGTCCCGTGAATGACCACAAAGCCGTCATATTCATCGACTTTTTGCGCGATGGCACGCGCGATGGCCTCCCAGTGATTGGGTTGCATATTCGCGCTGTCCAAATTAAATAGAACCTGCATATCAATATTTGCAAGCTCTCGCGCCTCTGGTATGTGGCGCAAAACCCGCTCTGCAACCGCCCCGGGGGCCAATGGGGCTGTTTTCTTGGGGTCCATTCCCAGGGTTCCGCCCGTATTAATGATCAAGAGGCGTTTTTCGTCGCTCACGCCTCTCCCACCGCCTCACGAAACAGTTGCCCTGCCAACCGGCTTTGTTCCAATTCGTTGATAACCCAGTGCCATTCCTCGGGCCCACGGTCTCCGTGAAACTTGCACCGGCCCACCTCTAACAACTCTAAAATGCGTTCCTGCGCCTCTTGATCGTCTGTCACGCCTTGCTGGAAGTCAGAGACAATTCGCGCATAACCATCTGACCTGGCGATCTGATATGCCAGATCGCCAAGGTCAGTTTCGAAGCTGCGGGTCGCTCGGGGCACGGCTATTTCTTGGCCGCGCCTTCACCGCCCTCCATCGGCGGCATGGGGACTTGGTCGGCACCGATGCGGGGTGTCAAAACTTGGTCAATCAGGCCATAGTCCTTCGCTTCGTCAGCCGACATGTAGAAATCGCGTTCCATGTCACGCCCCAGTTTGTCTTCGTCTTGCCGGGTGTGAATGGAAAGAAGTTTGGTCAGATATTTCTTCATTCGCAGTATTTCTTGCGCTTGAATTTGAATATCGGTGGCCTGCCCACGCGCGCCGCCCAAGGGCTGGTGAATCATGATGCGAGAATTCGGAAGCGCAATGCGCTTGCCGGGGGCTCCGGCAGCCAAAAGGAACGAACCCATCGAAGCGGCTTGTCCCAAGCAGATGGTAGAAACGTCTGACTTGATATACTGCATCGTGTCGTAAATGGCCATCCCGGCGGTCACAACCCCTCCAGGGCTGTTAATGTAGAGCATAATATCCTTGGCCGGATCTTCTGACTCCAAAAAGAGCAGTTGGGCAATAATGAGGCTCGCTACGTCGTCATCAATGGGGGTCCCCAGAAAAATGATGCGTTCTTTCAACAGACGCGAGAAGATATCGTAGCCGCGTTCTCCACGACTGGTTGATTCCACGACAGTGGGAACGAGGGCCATACGAGGATCGAACATCCGGTTGCTCCTTCTATGTCCAATGCCCGGCTCCAGCGGGCCGGCCCATTATAACCGACAGACGATAAAACGGGACATTTGCTTGCGCCCATCCCGCATGTTCGGACTCCTTCGGCAGGCCCGGGCCGTGGGGTATGATGGCGGTGTCGCCGCGGATCGCTTGCTCAGGCCATCAGCTTGTTCGTTTAAGGAATCAACTGCGCTATGATCGCTTTTAACCAAGTCGCCAAATTTCAAGGCAAAAAGTTCCTGTTTAAGGAGGCGAGCTTCCAGATCAACCCGGGGGAGAAGGTGGGGTTGGTGGGGCCTAACGGTGCAGGAAAGACGACCGTTCTTCGTTTGATAGCGCGGCAGGAGTCGCCAGACGAAGGCCAGATTGTGATTCCTGATCGCTTCCGTGTCGCCTATTACTCTCAGGACATGACGGAGTTGAAAGGGATGTCTGTTCTCGACGCGGCCTTGGCGGGCTGCGTGGAAGTATTGGCCCTCGGACGGGAGGTCGAGCAACTGGGGGAGTCACTGGCGGACCCCGACCTGGATGATGAGGCCATGACTGCCTTGCTCGATCGTTTGGGCCAAGCGCAGGAGGCATTTGAGGCCGGTGGCGGCTATGACCTTGAAACACGTGCACAGGAAATTCTCGGCGGTCTTGGCTTTCGCCCCGGGGATTTGAACAAGGATATTTCAGCGTTTTCGGGAGGCTGGCGAATGAGGGTTGAATTGGCGAAGGCCCTATTACAACAACCCGACGCTTTGGTTCTTGACGAGCCCACAAACCACTTGGATCTGGAATCAATTTTGTGGCTTGAGGACTTTCTGCAGCGCTTCAAAGGGGCTATTTTGTTGACCTCTCACGACCGTGACTTCATGAACCGCTTGGTCAAGCGGGTGATAGCGGTCGAGAACGGGGAAATCTCCTCCTACGGGGGGGATTACGACTTTTATGAACGTGAACGAGACATTCGGCTCGCCAATCTCATTGCACAGGCCAAACGCCAAGAGGACAAACTGGCGAAAGAAGAGGAGTTTATTGCGCGCTTCAAGGCGCGGGCCTCCCACGCCGCCCAGGTGCAGTCGCGCGTCAAAATGATAGAGAAAATGGACCGGGTTGAAGTTCCAAAGGAAGCGCGCGCGGTGGAGATTCTATGGCCCGAATGCCCTCGAGGGGGGGATGTCGCAGCCGTGGTGAAAGGGGTTGCGATGCACTACGGAGAGCATCAGGTGCTTAGCGATGTGAGTCTCGACATTAAACGCGGTGAACGCGTGGCCATTATGGGCGTCAACGGTGCGGGTAAGTCGACCTTGTTGAAAATTTTGGCGGGGGAATTACGGCCTTCAAGGGGTGAAGCCCGCCTGGGCGCCGGCATTAAGCACGCTTACTTTGCGCAGCATCAAACCGATATTTTAGAAAAGGAAAAAACGATCTTCGATGCGGTGGCGGCGGTTGCGCCAACGGCGGGGCGTGGGGTTATACAGAACATCCTGGGTTCTTTGTTATTTTCAGGGGATGACGTGGATAAAAAGGTCAGCGTGTTGTCGGGTGGTGAAAAAACACGGGTTGTTTTAGCTCGAATCGTTGCCAATCCTTCGAACGTTTTGATTCTCGATGAGCCGACCAACCACCTCGATATTCGCAGTCGGGAGATTCTCCTCGAAGCGCTCCGACGCTTTGAAGGAACGATTATTTTTGTGAGCCACGATCGCCATTTCCTGCGTGAACTGGCGACCCAGGTTGTGGTGATCGATCGCGCCCATACGACCATCTATCCGGGGGGTCTGGCGTATTTCCTCGAGAAGAACGCGGGGCGCTTCCCGGGCAGCGAGCACACCTTACGGGTGGGCTGAGCCGGTGGCGCGGCCCTAGGAGTCTGCGATGTTTTTTCAGCGGAATGCCGGACCGCGCAGCCCTTTGAAAGTGCACCTGCTGGCGCTTATTCTGGTCATCGCGACCAGCGGGGCGCTGTTGTTGATTCTCTCAGGCGGCCTGCCGGATCGGCGCACAATGGCCCTGTTACTGGGGGTTTTGGTGCTAACTCCGGCGTTGATCCGGTGGCAACTCGGTTGGAGCGCGCTATTTTTAACGGTTCCTTGGATTGCTTGGTTTCGAAGGGTACAAACTGAAATAAATCCGGGTGTCGAGCTAATTTCGGGTTTTGATTGGTTGCTCGTGATGCCCGATATGCTCACGGCTGCGGCATTGATGGGCTACGTATTTACCCAACGCCTTCGACCGAAAATCGATCCAGTGCCGGGTGAGAAGGCTTTATTGGCCCTCCTGACTGCTTTTATTGTGTGGTGCATATTTGAGATTTTCAACCCTTGGATGGGCAGCATCGCGGCGGGGTTGAATGGTTTGCGCGTGTTTACTCTCTATATGGGGCTTTACTGGCTGACGGCATATGTGTGCCAAGAGGAGCATCGGGTTTACGGGTGGTTACGGGTCACATTGATCATGGTGGCTCTGACGGGACTTTATGGCATCTATCAGTTCGTCGTCGGCCTGCCGGAATATGACATGCGCTGGGCCGAGGCCTCGAAGGCCAGCGCCCAAATGATCGGAGAGAACATCCGGATTTTTTCAACCTTCAGTTTTACGAGTACCTTTTCCCATTTCATGGTGGTGGGGGCCCTGATGGCGTGGGGAGTGTTAGGCTTACGTCGGGTCTCGCGCTTGGTGGTCTTGCTGGCGCCTTTGATCGGCGGCATAGCGCTGCTGGCTCTGGCCCTGACCTTCGTGCGCAGCGCTTTCGTGGCTCTGTTTGTTAGTGGGGTTGCAGGCCTCCTGTTGTCTGCGGGCCCTCAGAAACGTTTGACGCGCTTAATTTTACTCGCCACATTTGCATCCCTTTTGTTGCTTTTGAACCCGGGCAGCTCCGGCGATGTCGCCCAAATTGAACGCGCTGCCCCTGAAAACGCCGCTGTTTCAGAGTTGGTGACTGACCGCGTGTTGTCGATTGCCCAGGGCACGGGAAACAGTTCGGTCAATTATCGCTTGGGCCTTTGGCGCACGCAATTTGAATTCATTACGTTAACGGCCCCGATGGGCTTAGGAATGGGGGTGGGTGCCGGTCAACGCTTCGGTGGTAACGGGTTCGCAGCCAGTATGGCGTATACTGAAAGTCAATACGTCACTCAGTTGGTGGAATTGGGATGGATTGGCTTCCTTTTGTTCCTGGCTCTGACCCTCTATGCGCTCGTATACACCCTGAGAGTGCATGACAGCTTAGAGGATCGCGACCATCGCCTCGTCGTTCGAATTGCCTTTATGGTGCAGGTCGCTCTGTTGATTACAGGCATCACAGGGGGGGCCGTGCTGAGCGTACAGCCGGGCGCCATTTACTACTGGAGTGCGATGGGGCTTGTCACTGCGGTGGCGAGAAATGCACAAAAGAGACGCCTCGACTCGTCGTTGCCCGCTCCGTCGGTTTGAAAACTGACACTTTGCTGTCATCAGGGGGCGTGACGATAACGAAACCAACGGTAGGCGGCCCGACCTCCCGCTGCGATGGTCAGCAAGGCAACGGGTCCAAAAACAAGAATTTCATCGATCGGGAGGTGCAACGGGTGCGATTCCTTTCAGAAAATAAAAACGCTCAGGGCAGGATCGGCGCTTGATTTTTCGACCCCGTTTCAAGGCGCTCAATGTATTCCCAGAATTCTTGTTCGCTGAGGATGGGAATTTGCAACTTGCGCGCTTTTTCCAATTTCGAACCCGCCTCCTCGCCTGCAACCACGCGGGTGACGTTTTTTGTGATACTCGATGACGTATGTCCGCCGAACTGAAGGACTAAGGCTTCAGCTGCCGGGCGGGTGATTTTCGCCAAACGTCCTGTAAATAGCCAAATTTGACCAGCCAGCGGACCTTCTCGGCTGGGAGCACCTGAATACGTCAGTTGCAGGCCTGCGGAGCGAAGTTTCTCTATCACGTTTTGATTGTGTGGCTCTTCGAAAAAATTGCGGATACTTTGACTGACGATGGGTCCCAAGCCATTGACTGCCATCAGTTGCTCCAGAGCAGCGCTCGCGAGATTTTCTATGGAGCCGAATTGCTGGGCCAATAGTCTGGCCGTTTGCTCACCCACCTCGTGGATGCCCAATGCAAACAGCACCCGCTCAAAGGGAATCTCCTTGCTGGCCTCGATGGCGTGTATAAGATTTTCAGCACTCTTGCGAGCAAAGCGCTCCAAGCGCATCAAGTCGTTCAGTTGAAGGGAATATAGATCGGCCAGGTCCTGAATAAGGCCCTGCTCGACGAAGGTGTCCGCCACCTTTGCCCCGAGGTGTTCGATATTCATCGCCCGACGGGACGCGAAATGTTTCACCTGCTCGACCAATTGTGCCCGACAAGCGAGTCCCCCCGTGCAGTAGTGCATCGCAAATCCCTCAGGCTTGATGATGTGGGAGCCACATTCGGGACATCGTGTCGGGAAGTCGTAGACTGTTTCCGCGCCGGTTCGCTTTTCAACCACCGGTTTGACCACTTGGGGGATGACGTCTCCCGCACGCTGAATCAAAACAACATCTCCAATTCGAAGATCTTTGCGACGAATTTCATCCAGGTTATGCAGGGTCGCTTTGGAAATAGTAACCCCCCCCACCGTCACCGGTTCGAGGAGAGCCACCGGGTTTAAGGTGCCCGTCCGCCCCACGCTGATAGCAATGCCTTCAAGCCGGGTTGTCGCCTGGGTCGGAGGATATTTAAACGCGATGGCCCAACGGGGTTCCCGGCCGACCGTGCCCAGGATGTCTTGTTCTTCCAATGCATTGACTTTTATGACAACGCCATCAATCTCAAAGGGCAATGCAGGACGGCGTTCTTGATATTCATTGCAATAGTTCCAGACCTCGTCCAAGTTATTGCACAGGCGGGTATCGGGCCAGATCGGCAAACCGAGTTCCTGTAGAAAATTAAGGCCTGCGCGATGGGTGTCCAGATTCCGTGGACCCAACGTGGCATACGCCCAGAAACGGAGAGGGCGGTCTCGCGTGATCCGAGGGTCTTGTTGCCTGAGAGAGCCGGCGGCGGCATTGCGAGGATTTGCAAACAGGCTTTCACGGCGCTCGGCCCGTCGGAAATTCAACGTTTCGAAGTCCTTTATCGACATATAGACTTCGCCCCGAACCTCAATATCAACAGCTTGTTTCAACTCGCGGGGGATGTCAGGAATTGTCAGAACATTGTAGGTAATGTCTTCACCCGTCATTCCATCGCCGCGGGTCGCGGCACGGATTAAGCGCCCGCGTTGGTACAAGAGTGAGACCGCCAACCCATCAATCTTAGGTTCCACCGCGTAGTCGTTAATGGCTCGGTCCAACAGTTTTGTATTCCGAACCTCCCACGCGATGAGGCCCTCGCGATTGAACGCATTCGCCAGGCTCAGCATAGGGACGCGATGGGCCACGGGGGCGAAGCTTGTTTCAAATTTTCCGCCGGGCCTCTGCGTGGGGGATTCGGGCGTGACCAAGGTTGGATGCTCGAGTTCCAGTCTCTGCAGTGCAGTAAAGAGTCGGTCATATTCCGCATCGCTGATGAGGGGTTGCGCGAGGACATAGTAGGCGTAATCGTGCGCCAAGATTTCTTCTCTCAGCGCTTCAATTCGGCTTTTGACCTCTGGTGTCGCCATGGAGGGCTCCTTTTGTTACCGCGCTCGATTTTCCGGCTGACGGCGAATTTTTATTATAGCGGGCGCTCCTTGTCTGATCCCCTTCGTGATTCCCGCGAGAAAACAAACATTTTATAAAACCCCAACGATCTTTTAGCGCGGGGGCAAGAAAGATTGTGACACGTGTACTGGATAACTGCCTTGGGAGAATCTCACCTGACGGTCAGGGCTGTTGTTACCTCGCTTCTTGGGGGCGTGGTGTCTGGTTGGTTCGAACTCTCTTTGCTTAAAAAAATTCGAGGGCCGGTTGGAGGTTGTGAACAATGGAAAAAGTGTTTCAAGGCTGCACCGCCAGCGAGAAGGCCAGATTGGTCGCGGATTACTTGCCTCTGGTAAAGAAGATCGCGCGGGGCTTGGCCCGCCGCAGTACGGACCCGGTTGAGGACTTGGTCCAGGTGGGTTCTATCGGACTTCTTGAGGCGATCAATCGATATGAATTAGGTCATAATACCGAGTTTAAGACCTACGCGGTGCACTTTATTACGGGACACATCCGACACTACCTGCGCGACCGCCAGAGCTTGTTGCGAGGGCCTCGTGTCCTCCAGGAACTCTCCTATCGCCTGAGTCAGGTGGCGAATCGCCTGACCCAAGAACTGGGCCGTGACCCGTCGAACCATGAATTGGCCACTGTGCTGGACGTCACCCCGGAGCAGGTGGATCAGGTAAAGATGTACGATCGGCGAGTGACCGTCTTGTGGTTGGACCAAGAGAGTGGAGATGCCGATGACGATGAGCAACGTTCCCTTCTTGATACGTTGTCCGATTCCCGGGTTGGGGTGGATGGCCGTGACGAATTAGATGATCGTCTGGTTCTAGCGGAGGCGCTCGAGAATTTACCCGAGGCCCAACGCCGCCTTCTGGAATTGCGCTATTTCCACGACATGACCCAGGCAGAATTGTCTCGTAGGTTGGGGATCAGTCAAATGGAGGTGTGTCGGCGTCTGAAAAAAGCGGAAAGGCAGTTGCGTCAGTCCTTAGCACCAAACCCAGGCAGCTAGTAAGTGCCAACGGGTATCAGTTCGACACTAGGACCATCCGTGCACATCTTCGTGGGTGAATCGGTTGTTGTCCATTAACTGTGCGAGCACTTCGTGGGGGCCGACCCCTTCATGAACTATCTGATACACCCCGTCGGTGATTGGCATGTATACATCATGCCTTCGCGCGTACTCATACACGGCCCGGGTCGTGTTCACTCCCTCGGCCACTTGTTTCATGGTCGTGGTAATTTCCTCTGTCGATGACCCCTGCGCCAATTGGAGGCCCACACGGTAGTTTCTTGACAAGGGAGAAAAGCACGTGGCCATCAAGTCTCCAATGCCCGACAACCCACTGAAGGTCGCGGGATGTGCCCCCCAATGGGCACCAAATCGCGCGATTTCTGCCAGGCCGCGGGTCAGCAGTAATGCCTTGGTATTCTCTCCGAAACCCAGCCCGGCCGCCAGTCCTGCCGCGATAGCCATCACATTTTTTAAGGCTCCCCCGACTTCAGTTCCGATAATGTCTGCATTGCCGTACACGCGAAAGGTCGGACCGGCCAGAACCAGACGCGCCTCCTCTATCACTGCGGGGAAGTTACTCGCAACAGTCGTCGCACTGGGTTGACCCTGGGCAACCTCATGGGCCAAGTTGGGACCCGATAGGACTCCGATTTGGCGGACACACGTTTCTTCTAGAATAATTTGGCTCATTCGCTTGAAGCTGTGAGGCTCGAATCCTTTTGAGGCGTGAATCAATCGATGGTCACCCGCGAGGTGCTCCCCCAATTCGCGCAATACGCTTCGAAAACTGTGGCACGGGATGACGAGCAGAATAAGTTTGCAACTCGAGGCCAGTTCCTTCAGGGAGGTTGTGGCGACGATATGGTCCGATAATGTGAGGTCTGGAAGGTATCTGGTATTGGTATGGAGCGTATTGACCTCGAGCACTGACGCGGAATCGCGCATCCAATGCAAAACGGCGTGACCGTGGCGTCCGATGAGTTGAGCCAGTGCTGTTCCCCAGCTTCCTCCGCCAGCAATTCCAATCGGGGCGAGGGTCTTAGACACGAGTATTTTTCTCCACGGATGCGGCTTTCACGAATTTTTCCAGGCCATAGCCTGCCAGGCGGTTGTGATAGTAGTAAAGCAACTTTAGGTCGACCAGTCGAACCTCCTCTCCCACCTGCTCGACCAATGGGCGGGAGTGATACATCTGGAAATAGCCGAAGGCCCGTTCTAAAACGTGTTCGATTGAGTCTTGCCGAATGCCGTCCGACACTTCGATTTTTCCTTCAGCGACCAAGCCCAGCAACTCAATCCGGAGTGCGAGGGTCACGGTCTCGACGAGGTCGATCGGCAGCGTTTCGTTCGCAGTTAAACGCAGCAGGCGGTAAAGCTCAAGTTGTGGATGACGAACGCGCAGCAGTTCAAAGAGCGTGAAGGCGGCCAGGTGAGTCGACAGGATCACGTTGTGTCGTTGAAATGAGCGGCAAATCGCCTCGCCACACTCCCGTGTGTATTCTGCATCTCGACGCGCGTCAGCGCCGAACACGCCCTCCGTTAACAAGTAACGGTGCAATTCTATCGGGCGTCCGTGAGGATCGAGTGATCGGCCCGCTTGATCCACCGGATTGCCCAATGGATCAAGCGCTGGCGCAATGTTAATCACCATATGGCCGTCGAAATTTAGAATGGCTCGCGCATAAGACCAGATCCGGCCCACGCGGCTGAATTCATCATCTTCAATGATATAGCGGCTTTTTCCAACGGCTTTGAGATGGTCATCGATTTGACTGGCGGCCTCCAAGACCAACGGGTAATTGATGGTCACTGGAACAATGAAGATGTTGGGATTCGGTCTGTTTTGAAGGATATTATTGATGTATGCCGACAAGCCTGTGCCGAGCAACCCGAGTTTAAGTTTCTGCTCCACGGCGCCCGAGCGCGACCGTGTCCCGCCCGGAAAAAAAAGGCTGTGGAATCCTCGTTCGAGAATCACTGACGAGTAGTTCTTCAGAACATTTTTGTAAAGTTCATTTTTGAGACGCCGATCAACGCGATAGGCTCCTAAATTGTGCATGAAATATCCGACCAAACGGTTGGAGAACAGATTTTTTCCCGCCCCGTAGGTCACTGGCGGCAATCCCAAGCGATCGAGTGCAAAACCGAGCACAATGGAATCTAGGTTTGAGGAGTGCGTCGGGACCAGAATGACGGTGCCGATTTTTGCAAGCTGCCGCAGTTCCTCGATTTTACCTCGCACCTGGATTCTACGCTCCAATTCCTCCATTCGGGGGGCATTGGACAGGGCCCTTTTGCGAAACAGCAGTGACAGTCCCCGTGGAATGATTGACGTGGCGAAACGGTAGACGTTGGGGTTAAAACTGCCCACGATATCTCGGGCATAGTCTGTTGTGAGTTGACGCAAAATTTGAGCTTGTTCGGCGGGGGAACGTTTACCCAGTCGACGGTAAAGGTCGGTCCAGGCACGCATCCGCTGCGTGTGCTTGGGCGTTCCCTCCAGTCGCGCTAACTCCTGAAATGCAACGTCATTAATGGCTAGTTCTGCGGCTTCGGGATTTCGCCCCGTGTCTAGAAGGGTGCGGCGAATCACTTCCGCGACGATGTCGGCGCGTTCGCCGTTAAATTGGTGAATTTTCCAGCTATCCAACCCGGGCCTCTTCTGATTCGCGTGACGCTTAAATGTGGCGTTGGGATACCGGTTCCCTGAAGAGCCTTGAGAGAAGCTCCCCCGGCCGCACCCAGGGCGTGAAGGTCAGTCTTTCCAGTGTGCGCCGCGTTTGTTCGAGTCGTTCCCTTTGCTCGCTTGTGCCCAGAGTATTCGATACCTCTTCTAATCTCCACGCTGAGGCCAACATCCCACCAAACAGGGCGAAGGCCAAGCCCTGCTCGCAGGCCTTCAGAATCAGTGCGTCCTGCCAGGGTAGTTCACGAGCTGCCTCTTGAAAGCAGTGGCTGATTAATTGGCGAAGGGTTTCAAACTCTTCGGGGATCAAGGGGGGGGCAGTCCGCATGGGTAAATGTCTCCTGACTGGCCATGCTGTACCCGCAAAGGCCGGCCTTATTAACGACTGGCTTGACACTGTCTTCTCGCTGGAAGTACCGTCGTAGAGGAGTTTCCCGCTTGCGAAAATTCTTCTTCGTTTTTCACCTTTTTTTTATCTTCCTTCTGTGCGGATTGCCTGGGTGCGCGCCTGATGGCGGGTCCCAAGTCTCCGGGACTGTGCACATCTCGGAATCTGTGTCTTTCCGGCCTTTGGAAAGTGACGCGCTTTTCATTACCGCGCGGGCGCGGGGGAGCAGTGGTCCCCCCCTGGCAGTCGTCAAGATGCTGGGAGTGCGCTTCCCTGTGAAGTACACCATCGGCCAAGACGACGTCATGATTCCAGGTGCCTGGTTTAAAGGCGATGTGGAGATTCGTGTGATCTTGAGGCGCTCAGGATTTATTAACATTCCGACGCCCGCCGATCTGGCGGGGCGGAGTGAAGGGACACATCCTCCGGGGGCACGAGATGTGGACGTCGAACTGACCCGTGAAATCTGATGCGTCTCTAAAGCTCTGGCTCAATCCTGATGGAACGGTGTTTTTCGAGGACCCCGAGGCCAGTGCGATTCTGCTGGCGCAGGCGTTAGAACCCGATTTTGCCTGGCCTTCCCCGGTGCAATGGGAGTATCGGGGGGCTTTGGGAAGGACGCGGAGGCGGAGTGGCGTCGCTCAAGGTGTGGCAGACCTGTGGGTGCTTCATCAATCGCTTTTGTCTGTTGAACCCAAACCCGGAGGGGTGACGGGTGAAACGAATCTGCTCGATGTTAAGCGCGCCATCGCGCGGCAGATGATGGAACGTTGTGATCTGTGTGCTCACCATTGCGGGGTGAATCGTTTGCTGGATACCCGGGGACCGTGCGGTACAGGCATGCACAGTTATTTTGCGTCTCCTGTCCTCCATGAGGCCGAAGAACCCGAAATTGCCCCTTCACTGAATATTCCTTTGACGGGCTGTTCCTGGCACTGTGTTTACTGCCATACCCCCGCTTTGATCAACGGGGTGGATTCGGGAACTCGCTTAGAGGCCAGGACCTACTCACAGATTTATGAGGCGCTCGCCCACCCTCGGGTGAGAAGCTTAAGTTTTGTGGGCGGTAATCCGGACCAACATCTCCCGGCCATTCTCGATCTGTTGGCGGCAGCGCCCGAGGGTTTTGATTTGCCGGTCGTTTGGAATTCCAATATGTACGGCAGTGACGCTTTGTATCGTTTGCTGGATGGGGTGGTGGATGTTTATGTCGGCGACCTCAGATATGGAAACGATGAGTGCGCGGCGCGGCTGTCAGGGATTGCTTCGTGTTGGGAAACCGTTCGCCGCAACTGGCTGGCCGTGGCACAGCAATCCGTGGGCCTGATCGCAAGGGTTTTGATTCTGCCAACCCACGTGGAATGTTGCGCCAAGCCGATACTCGAGTTGATTGCTCAAGAGTTGCCGCGGGCCCGGGTGTCCCTCCTTGATCAATTTCACCCTGCGTATGCCACCGCTCACCGAGCGCCCGAAATGGCCCGGCGTCCCAGCCCGGATGAAATCGCGCGTGTGCGCCGGATGGCTCAGAAACTCGAACTCAGGATGGTGGGCGTCAGTTGAGTAAATAAAAGCGCTTAGGGTTCATTGCCGGAGGCCCGCTGAAGCAAGAGCAACAAGGCCGAGAACGTCGTGACGGCTCCTAAGACGGTTTGTCCCGCTGCCAATACTTCCTGCCACGCTGGCCAAGGGTTGCGGCCCACCTGCAGCCTGTCGCCGGGTTCTATGCGCACATTGTTCGTTAAATCACCGGTTTCCATCATGGCTTCTACGTTAACGGGGATGCGTTGGGCATTGGGGCCATCCCCCCGCAGGATGACCACATCGTCACGTAACGCGCGGAGCGTGAACCCCCCGGCGTCCGCGATGGTGTCAATGACCCGTTGGTCCGGCCTGGAGAGTACGACGACCCCGGGTTTGGAAACTTCTCCGAGCACAGTCGCGGTGCGGGGGCGAAATGTGCTTATGACGATGCTGACTTGGGGATTGTGTATGAGGTCTGTGAGTCGCTGCGTAAGCAGTGCTTGTAGTTGCTTGACGGAAAGCCCACGCGCCTGGAATTCGTCGAGAAATGGAATCACGACCATTCCATCGGGCTGGATCTGAAACGTGCCGCCATATTGGGATGCGCCACGAATGGTAATCGTGACGCTGTCTCCATAATCCAAAGCGTACTTGGCGAGGGCGGGACTCCCAATGCCCCACACATTGACAGCGAGGGCCAAGCCCAACACCGTTCGCACCACTCGATCCATGGGCGCCTCCCTCCAAATACTCGGTTCCAAAACAGCGACCAGCCGTCAGTGTAGCGTTCATGTTGCGTCTTGAGAAGTTGCCTGCCTATCCAGCGGCGGTGTGATACAGTGTGTCGCGATGGCTGCGGCAAATGAACTTCTCGTCGACCTGCCCAGGGGACCAGGCGTCTATCTCTTCTTCGACGCCTCTGAGCGCCTGCTTTACGTTGGGAAATCGATTCGCATCCGTGAGAGGGTTCAAAGTTATTTTCGGGAGGACGGAGGGCACTCCCGTCGAACGTCTCGGCTTAAGCTTGAGATTGCGCGGATCGAGTCAGTTCCGTGCGGTTCTGAACTCGAGGCGATGTTGCTTGAGGGTCAGTTGATTAGAACGCGGATGCCACTCTATAACGTGCGGGGTCGTCGCTCACGCCACTATCCCTTTATTCGGATCATCGATCAACCGTGGCCCCGTGTCGAAGTCACCTACGAGATACAGGAGGGTGAAGGGCGCTACTTTGGTCCTTTTCTGGGGGAGCATTTTGTTCGCGAAATATTAGACGCCCTCAGGCCATTGTTTCGTTGGCGCAGTTGTTTCCCGTTGGCGTCACGCGCTTGTTTCGAGCACACCACGGGACGGTGCTCTGCGCCGTGTGTGGGTGCTGTGGCGGCGGAACAATACGAGGCTCAGATTGAGGAACTCGCCTCGTTGCTAGCAGGGTTAGATGACTCCCCCTTGCGACGTTTGGAGGATGATATGCATCGGGCGGCCCAAGCCCTACAGTTTGAGAGGGCAGCCATTCTGCGCGATCGCTTGACGCTTCTGCGCCCATGGTGGGAGCGACGGCGGGGTATGCTCAGCGTGATCGCGGAGCTCGAAATTTTGATTGTATTGCCCGGCGTAGAAAAGGGAACCTCGGTGTGGTTGCTGGTGCGCCGGGGGCGGTTGGTTCACACCGAGGCCACAGCCAGGCCCTCCCGCGCCAAAGAACTCGAGACGATTCTATTCACGGCGCTACAAAGCCCGCCGCCCAGCCTTGCAGTCCAGCAAAACGAGCTGGACCAAATTAACCTGTTGGTGGCGTGGCTTCATCGACACCGTGACGACGGCTGCTGCGTCAACCTCTCAGGGCGTTCATTCGATGATTCCATGAGCGAGGCGTGGCGCATCGCACGCCGCTACGAGAACGCGCTTCCCGAAAATCAAGCCGATGACTTGGCCGACATCAAGGAGCGCTGAAGGGCCAACACTTCATCGATTTGCTCTTTTGTGCAGTGACCGAGGCGAACAAACGCCTCGCCCAGTTGGCACCCTTCCGCCTGCTGATAATCGAGCGCCTCCAGCAACTGAATGAAGCCAATATCTCCCTGATGCAACAACAGCTCTCCGAGCCGTATTCCCGCCTTGTAATCCTTCAAGGCTTGAATGAGGTTGTCTGTCGTCAAAACGCCCCGTTTAACCAGCAATTCTCCGATCTTCAAGTGCGACTTGAGTTCTTTTTGTGCAGCGAGCCCGGACTCTAACTGTTCCCGCTCAATCAGGCCGCGGGAGATCAAAAACTCGCCGAAAAACCCCGCATTTATCTCTTGGAGAAAGCTCTCTCTAACCTCTTTTGAGGCTTCAAACATCATAGGGCTCCTTCCTCTGTATCAACCGGCAATGTCGGCTCTCTGTCCGAGCGGTCGTTGCGGCCCCCCTCACTGTCCCGCAGAGGTGGTACCAGGGGACGTGTGACAGGGGGTTGAGACGCGTCTTGACGCATCGCTCTCTCGAGGCTGGCTTGCACGTTCGCAAGCCGTTCGGTCCGGGCGGGCATGCCGAGGCCACGACAGACCACCGATACCAATTCGTCTGTCGAGAAAAATGGAATGTGTGAGCTCAATTTCCACGTTTCGTCCATACTCAGTTGTTTGTCGGCCAAGTAGTTAATGAAATGATTCATCAGTATTTCAATGATACGGGGCAAATTACGGATGCTTTGTCCTCGACGTAACATCGCTTGGAGCACCAAGCGAAGCTCACTTAAAGACATGAACCGGCCCAGCAACTCTGGTATCGTTTCTTTGCCAATGGCCATTTCGTGCACGCGCAGAAGTTGGTCGAGTTCTTGGTTGGTAAATAATCTCGCCGCGTGGCGCCGAATGACATCTTCGAGGTGAGCGGCCAGAAGCTCGGCGCGGGTCTCAACTTTGCCCTCCCAAGCGTTGGCCGCTCCTTGGGCGATCCACGCGAGGGGGTCAGGCCGGCTGGGATGCGGTTCTACTTTCCAGTCCGTGGGCAGACCGGGGCCCAGTGCTGCAACGCACCCCGGAGGCAAACGCCCTTCGCCCACGGTCTCGCCGTAGATTCGAATCGCGTAGCCTTCGGGTCCCAACACGGGGTTTTCGTTCAGATGCACCAGCGGGAAGGCAAAGCCCAGGTCCTGCGCAATGAGGTATCGCGAACGCGCAATCAGGTCTTGCAGAGGGCCGTTGCCCTCGTTAAACGCCGGATCACGTGCCAGGGTCGCGCTCAAGTCGACCGTCAACGGAAGTGTGATGAGGCTCTGCAAAACCATTTCTGGGACACGTCCAATGAGGGCTTCGTTGGCGCTGTCAGGGACCGTCAGCGCGACGGATTCTCCCTGGATGTCAATCGGCTCCCGGGCTTCGTTGGGCCTCATACCACCCAAAAGGCCCGTGATGGCTCGTTTAGCACCCTCGATAAGGCCTGAACCGTTTGAGACAGGGGCGAGTTCGGGCGGCCACAAGCCCACCGCCCCGAGTTGCCTGTGTAGCTGGCGCAACCGGTGAGGCGTGTGTCGAGCCACGAAATCAGGCCAGTCCTCTTCCAGCAGCAGACAGTACTCGGCGAACAAACGCATCGCCTCTTCATAGCGATAGCGGCCAACCAGCAAGTTTAGGGCTTTTTCTCTATCTACCATTTCCGGCCTCGCAGGACATCCCAAAACCGCGCTTATTTGCGGCCTCGAGCTTTTTTTGATCCTCTGGAGCCAACGCGCGGCAAGCGCCTATTCCGGTTATACCCTGAACGTCGTGCCTAACGCCACGGATGTTGAGTTATCTCGTGTTGATTGACGCCGGGGCCATTTTTTCTTACTGTCGGGAAGACTGACTTCAACAGGCTGCCGTGGGGTATCTATGGAACCGTTGGACCTTTTTTATGTGATTCTCAGCGTCTGCGTGCTTCTTCTGACGGGAGTACTGCTCGCTGTCCTTTGGCAAGCAGGGCGCCTTCTGGCGACCTTGCGATGCGAGGTGTTAGGGCGAACGGTCGAGGTTCTTGATGAGGTGAAAGCCAACCTGAAACAGGTGGAGACCCTGACCCGTGATGTGGATGTCACTGTCTCCTATACCAACGAGATCGTCGATACCGTCCGGCGCGGTGTGCGCGGCCTGGAAGAGGGCTTGGACCACGCGGGGCGGACGACCACAGCGTTTTTCAAGGTCAAACTCGCAGCGGCCTCACGGGGCGTCGCGGCGGGTTGGTCCGTTTTGGTAGGTGCTGCCAGACGAGGGCCACTGTCTCCTCTGCGTAAACAAACTGAATCCTGCGTAGGGGATGCAAAAACAGACGAAGCCGCCGATTACCCCGCCTCCGTCGTTTGAGGAATACTCCCGTCGCGCGGAGCACGTTGCCACACGGCCGATTGGTTGCCTTGCAAGAATCGCCATCCACCGACGAGGCAGGCCCAATGACTCGCCACGAAGAAGCAGGGAAGGCTGAGCCATCCCGGCAAAGCATGGCGTTTTTCCAGAAGCCACCCGAGCCAAGCGAAAGCATAGAAAGTGAGTTGCACGGCCAGCAGCGTGGCGTACAGAGGTTCTTTGGCCAGCAGCGTGTTGATGATTAGGAGGACGGGGAGTAACGCAGGGACAATCATCCATCGCGCAAGGCGGTGCGACCAGAGGACAAAGGCAATGCGTCCACGCCGGGGATGGAGGAGGTCCGCGAAGGCGAACATCGCCTGCCATCCTCCGGCTGCGATTCTTGTTTTGCGGACGAGCTCGGCCTCCATGGAAGGGCTTGCATACTCGGTCGCCTGGGCCTCGGGTTCATAGATGATTCGCCAATCGGCTCGAATGAGAGACATGGTGAGCCAAAAGTCTTCGATGATGGCGTGACGTGGAGGCGGGAGGTAGCTGGAACGCCGAACTGCGAGCAACTCCCCGGCGGCTCCGACCACCGAGGCGAAGCGGGACTCTTGTGTCTTCAGCCACGACTCATATCGCCAGTACAGACCTTCTTGTGCTGCCGCGGTGCGATGGCTCGAGATAACCCGCTTGCTGCCTGCAACCATGCCCACATTGGGGGCGGCAAAATGTTGCACCAGTTTTTTGATGGCTTGCGTGTTCAGTATGGCATTGGCGTCCGTGAGGACAATGATCTCGCCTTGACTGACCCCCACCGCACGATTGACCGCGTGGTTTTTTCCGCGTCGTTCCGGGCTGTAAAGTAATTTTACGTCGTGTTTTGCATATCGGGTGACGATTGCGCAGGTGCCGTCTTGGCTTCCGTCTGCAACCACGAGAATTTCCAAATTCTCCCGCGGATAATCTAGGCCGAGTGTGTTATCGAGCTTCCCCGCAATCACGTTTTCTTCGTCGTAAGCCGCGATGATCAGTGAGACAGAGGGGATTTTGAAATTTTCTTCCTGTTGGGGGTTTCGCCTCCGGGGCAGCAGACGCAAGAGCATGCCATAGCCACCGTGGGCATACCCGACGATCGACACATTGGTCCAAAAAATTACTTCAAGCGCAGTCACTCACACTTCTCCACAGGGTCTTGTCCCTTGATACTGCCTGTGGATGCCCGTCACTGGCCAGGGTTACACCTGATAAAAAAATGATGCAATTTGAATTGGATGTCGGGTTTAGCAGACGGGTTTCGATGAATTCTCGGGGGTGAAAGAGAACAATGCTCCAAATGGATGCCCCATGACTTTTTCCGGGGTTCCCACGTCATCCGCTGTGCGGACCGCCCAAGGGAGGTCGGGGGGGCTGCTCTCCCCCCAAGCAACCATCCTTGCGTGATGTGCCTGGGCGACCCGACGTTCTTCGCGGTAATTGGGCTCGTGAGCTGCCACCAGAGCCCAAAAGCGTTCCGAATGGTTGGCTTCAAATAAATGTGCCAACTCGTGAAGGATCAGGTATCTCAATGCGGCCGGAGGCATGCCGTCGATAGCATATCGAGAGAAGGTCAGCACGCCTGTCCGCGTGTTCGCCTGCGCAAGGCGGGTGTGTCGCGCCTTGCCGATTCTTACTCCCTTCAGCGGCGCACGAAGCGTCTCTGCGTTGATGGATGCTACGTGACGCCCAAAGTCGGCCTCCCCCCATCGCTTTAACTCGTGGGGCGGCGCGGGGGCCAATGTGTTCATCTCGGTGGCGCGGCGCAACCCCCAGCGCTTGAATCGCTCAACAACCTCTGCTTGGTATTCCTCAGACCAGTGAACCGGCATTCGGATCACCAGGACGCCTGCCGCGAAACGCGCGCGAGCCGAACGTGCCATCACTCTTTCAACTTTGATCGGGAGGTCGATCATGAACTCACTCGAAACGGAGGTGAAACAATCACAAGTGTAACGTGTCGGCATTTCTGGGCAGGTGGCCTTGATCACGCACTGACACGCGCAGAATTGATGTTCTCGGATGGGCCTAAAAGTCTTGCTCTCACAGGATTGCCCGCCCTTTCGTACCCATGATAGTATCAAACGACCCTACAACGTAGTCGGGGATTGTGCTGCCCATTGTGGCGCGTCGAGAGGACACCAATGTTGCTGACCGAATCCAAAGCCGAATCTCCCCTTCAAGGTGCGCGCCAGCAATTGGCAAAAGTCATCGATCTGATGGGACTGGGCCAGAGTGTGTATAACCGGCTGGCACATCCAGATCGCATTGTGACGGTGCATTCTCCCGTGCGGATGGATGACGGCAGCATCCGGGTCTTCACAGGCTATCGTGTGCAGCACAACAACGCATTGGGGCCTTACAAGGGAGGCCTGCGCTTCCATCATCACGCCGAGATGGATGAGTTCACGGCACTGGCCATGTTGATGACGTGGAAATGCGCCTTGGTGGGTCTGCCCTTCGGGGGAGCCAAAGGTGGAATCACGGTGGATCCGCGGGAACTGTCGGAGGGAGAGCAAGAGCGCTTAACCAGGCGCTTTACCTCGGATCTGATACCCATCATTGACCCGAACAAGGACATCCCTGCGCCAGATGTGAACACTGGGCCGCGTGAAATGGCTTGGATTATGGACACGTTCAGTGTGAACAAAGGATACGCCGTTCCGGGAGTGGTGACAGGCAAGCCGATTTGTATTGGTGGCTCACTGGGGCGCTCAGAGGCGACAGGTCGTGGCGTGACCATCGTTTTGGAAGAAACCTTGAGACATGCCGGGCGGAAGGTTCAGGGGACCTCCGTTGTGATTCAGGGCTTCGGCAACGTAGGGGGGGTCACGGCCAATTTGTTGTTCCAGATGGGCGCCAAGGTGGTTGCGGTGAGCGATTGGCGGGGTGGCATCCAGAACCCATCCGGCCTTAACATTCCCGCGGTCATGGCCCACTATAAGGAGCACGGGACTTTAGAGGGTTGTCCGGACTCCGAGGCCGTGAGCAACTCTGATTTACTCACGCTGCCGTGCGACGTTTTGATCCCGGCGGCGCTTGAGAGTGTCATCACCGCTGACAATGCGCAGAAAGTAAAGGCAGAATTCATTATTGAAGCGGCCAACGCGCCAATTACCCCTGCCGGGGAGGCCATTCTTGAGAGCAGAGGCGTGACGGTGGTCCCTGATATTCTGGCCAATGCGGGCGGCGTTGTGGTGAGCTACTTCGAATGGGTACAAGGGATGAGCCAGCTCTTTTGGACCGAAGAGGAAGTCAATGATCGGCTGCGACGCGTTCTGACGCGCGCGTTTTCAGCGGTTGCCCAACTGGTGGATTCTCGAAATTTGTCCTTCCGAATGGCGGCCTACTCACAAGGCGTGGGGGCTGTGGCTGAGGCCACACGCGTACGCGGGCTTTATCCTTAATGCTATCCCTGGTCGCGACATTTTTTGCTGCATCCCTGTGTGCGGCATTGGCCCTCGTGTATCGATGGCAGGTTGTGCGCGATCTCGGCCCTTCGTACGTGGGGCGCTACTGGCTTGTGCAAGGCCTTTTCATCAATGCCACCTTGCTGGCTGTTTGGCATTGGGTCACGCATACGATGCAACTGACCTCGGATGTGTCTGCCGTGGTCTTGAACGTGGCGTATGTGGTCATCTTCTATTTCTACAGCGTAGCGAATGTCGACTGGACGCTAAAAAAGTTCCATGCCCAGGACACTTAGGCTCCCCAACGCATTGGGTCTCGCGGTCGCATTGAGTGTGGCCACCCCGAAAGGGGCTCTGGCCGATCACTGGTCTTTACGTCCGTTGGGAGGAGAGCATGAATCGGCCCTCACCGTGGGACGAGGGGGATGGGGTATAGAGGCGGGTGCGTGGACACCGCGGTTAGGGGCCGACCTTCCGCCCGCCAACGCGTTGGAGAGTGAGGTTTTTCAACGCTGGAACGCGCTACCGTCTTGGCCGGAAATTCGTGTCCTCCACGGCTTACAGGATGGAAACGAGGTGATCGTTCGCACGGGAAGTGTGGTAAATGCGGGTTACCGCAAGATGTTTCTCTCGGCGGAGGCCCCGTGGGGCGACGAATTCCTCCAGGCCTTGATTCAAGGGGGCGTCGGCCTTCACCTCGCCAGTTTACGCCCGATGGTCTATGCCAATCTTCCTGGCGTGTATCACAATGGCCCGTTCACGCTGCACATTGCAGGTGGGGGGTATTATCTTTTTAATGATCAACCCATTGTTGAGGGAACCCTGGGGGTGGAACTTCGACCCTTGTCATTCATTGACTTTGGGGCTGCCGCACGTCTTCGGATGGATTCAAAAAAGATGACCCCCAACGACGGTTCTTGGAGTTACTCGGGCGGTCTAAGATTGAGACCGTTTCCCCGTTGGCAGTTGCAAGTGGAGGCGGGACAGGATGTCGGACCGCCCACGCCTGCGGGGGGTACGCCTGCTTTCCCGCGCATAGAATGGCCGTTGCAGAGCGTAAGAGCGACCCTTTCGACGCATTTTTAGGCTGCATCCCGCAGGGGCGAATCCTTACTGGCCGATCATCGAGACGTTGTTGCGGTTCAGGTAGGTGCGGTATTGGCGGTTGCTGTCGAGTCGAATCCCTCGTTGCCAAACCATATATCGCTGGGAATCATCATAGATGCCAATGAGGTAGCATTTTCCATCCGGCAGAGCTTGGAATTTGAAACGACCAAATTTGTCGGATTCGATACCGCTGATTATTTTTCCGGTGCGAATCAGTTCCCAGATCCGCGCCCGGTGACGCGCTTTCGCATTCTCTTTTTGGGTGGCTGCGATCAGTTTGGTCCCCGAATGCAACGTGGAATCCAGGGGCTCGATAGCAATGTAAAATTGCACACCCTGCAAATACTGTATTTCCCCCGTATCCGCGTGGAAATGAGACACGAGGCCCACAATCGAGGCACTGCCCGTTCGCTTGACCAGCGCCGACGTGGGAGGCAGGCTGTGTGCTTTGGGACTCAAGAGGGCCCGGGGGGTCGGGGAGGCCTGTTTCGTTGTCGCAGGCCTCAGAGCATCAGACACCCGAGGGGCAGAGATTCGCGCCATGGGGGTGGGACTCGGAGACACCGGACGGATGGGCGTCGCGTTCGGGCGAGGCGTGGCAACGGGGGTGGGGCTTGGCAGGGGCGCCGCCTGCTGCCGTGAGGGCTTGGCGGCAGGCTTTGCTGGCGCGCGGGTCGGTTTCGGCTTCGCGGAAGGGCTGGCCGCCTTGCTCGGCGCCATAGATCGAAGGGCCGGATAGTACAGAAACTGAGCCAACGCATCCGTGCGTCTGTCGAAAGTCAGGTCGTAGGCCCGCGACAAATAAAGAAGGCGAATCGTTCCGTCGTCTTCCCGGATTTCGTGGTCAGCGGCCCCGAGGCGCTTTGTGATAGCTGTGCGCTTCATTTCCATTCGGAGTCCCGCTGGCAGCGCGCCATCGAAACCCGGCAAGATGAGAAGCGCTTGCACGCGGCTGGTGTGATCAATGCCGACGAGAATGGCTTTTCTCTGATAAAACATCCAACGGAGTGGTTTTTGACCCGCCAGGTCATACACTTTCTGTAAGCTGGTCACCCGTTCAGGGGGGCCATAGACGTTCTCTACATCCGCCGCGGTGTGGCCGAGCCAATTTTCGACCGGCAGACGCGACAGGGAAAGCCCTTGTTTGGGCGCGGCCGACACAGGAGGGCAGAGCGCTGATCCCGTCATAAGCGCCGCAGAGATCAGGAACCTCAGTGCTCCCCCATAGCGTACCCGGGCCGCGGGGGCTTGGCGGCCGTTGTCGTCTGTCACCTGAGAGCAGGGAAAAATGGGAAGGCTCACGGGTCGTATGTTAACATTTTGGAGAAACACGTCGTCTGTGACGCATTTGCGCGGGCGACGCGGCATTTAAAATTAGTTTCTTTAAGTCCGAAAGTTTTTTCGGTTAAGTCGCTATAATCTTGCTCTAAACCATCGCGATGGTAGCGATTGGACTGGCGGAGTTTAAGCGGTGACTCAGTCAAATAAAGTTGGCTCAATGACGAGAACTCTCCTGGCAGGGGCCCTTGGTCTCACCTCTTTTTTATTGGGGTGTCAAGCGCTTCCTCAGGTTCCGGGTGGCTTTGCCTTGACCGGGAGCGGCATAGCGGACGCCGCCGGGAGGAAAAAAACTCGCTTGGAACGTTGGCGGGATGAGGTCATTTATTTTGTTATGACCGACCGTTTTCACAACGGCGATCCGACGAATGACTACAAGGTCGTTAAGCGCGACCCGCACGCCTATCACGGGGGTGATTTCGCGGGGTTGATTCAAAAATTGCCGTACATCCGGGACCTGGGGGCCACTGCGATTTGGATCACCCCGGTGAATGACAACCGAGATGATGCACTGGTGGATAAATACTGGGGTTACCACGGGTATTGGATCAAAGACTTTAATAAGGTGGAGGAGCATCTTGGAGACGAGGCCACTTTGAAAAAGTTGGTCGACAAAGCCCATGGAATGGGCATCAAGGTGATGCTTGATATTGTCGCGAATCACACTGGCTATGGCGCCCCGATGGCGGTTGACCCGAAATTTCGCGATTGGTTCCACCACAACGGAAACATCACGAACTGGGATGACCAATACCAGCTAGAGAATCACGACATCCACGGCTTGCCTGATTTCAACACGGAGAACCCAGACGTTCTGTCCTATATGGTGGATGTGTGGACACGTTGGGCTCAACGAACGGGGGTTGACGGCTACCGGGTCGACACCGTGAAGCACGTTCCCAAAGGATTTTGGGCCAAGTTTAATACCGCTGTCAGCACCCGCACCAAATCAGACTTTTTGCTGCTCGGTGAAGTTCTGAATGGTGATGCTGGGTATGTGGGGGCCTACACCCGCGAGGGACGTTTTGATACGGTCTTCGACTTTCCGATGTATTTCACCTTGAGAGAGGTGTTCGCCGAGGGCAAGTCCATGCGCCGTTTGGGTGAGCGTCTGAGACAAGATGGCGCTTATGCGAATGCGGAATTGCTATCGACTTTTGTCGATAACCACGATGTGCCTCGGTTTATGTCGTCGGCGGGCGGGGACGAGCGTAAATTGCGGATGGCGCTCAGTTTCATCCTCACTGCTCGCGGAATCCCCTGTCTCTACTACGGAACCGAAAATGCGATGTCAGGAAAAAGTGAAGAAGAGAACCGTGCAGATATGCAATTTGGGGCAAATCCTCGTTTGAACAAGTTTGTGAGGACTTTGACGTCTTTGCGTAAAGAACTGGCCCCCTTGCGGCGGGGGCGAATGTTGGAGATGTGGCAAGACGATGACGTTTATGCATTCTCGCGCCTCAATGGAACCGCCCGCTCGGCGGAAGAAGTGATCGTGGCCTTGAACAATTCGGATGGAGAACGTCGCGTGACCATGCCTTTGCGTCGTGAAAGTCAGTTGAAGAACGGGGCTGTTCTGATAGACAAACTGGGTGCAGGGCGCGTGGCGGTTGAAAACCATCGTGTGACAGTGACGATACCGGCGAAGCAGGCGTTGATCTTGGTGCCTCAATCCCTCAACCGCGGGCGCTGACGACCTGATATAATCCGGCAGTGAAGGGGCTTGCGTGCCCTTTGAGATGATTCGAAACGCGAGGCGATGGCGCCTCGCGGTCGTATATGTGAGGAGAATCCCGTGATCATCGGCGTGCCTACTGAGGTCAAAAACAGTGAAAATCGCGTCGCCCTGACTCCTGCTGGAACGATGGCGTTAAAGCAAGCAGGTCATCAGGTTTTAGTGCAGGCTGGTGCCGGGCTCGGCAGCGGAATGCTGGACGACGAATATGCGGCGGCTGGCGCCGAGATCGTCCACAGTGCGGAGGAAACGTGGGCGCGGGCAGAGATGGTGGTGAAGGTGAAAGAGCCTATTCCCTCAGAATACAAGCTGTTGAGATCGGAGCTCCTGCTGTTCACCTACCTGCACTTGGCTGCCAGTTCGGAGTTGACTGAGGCACTGTTGCAGAGCGGTGTGACTGCCATTGCCTACGAAACGATTCAAATGCCCGATCGAACCTTGCCCCTTTTGACCCCAATGAGCGAGATTGCGGGCCGTATGTCGGTTCAGGCCGGTGCTTATTACCTTGAGAAGGCTCACGGCGGCCGGGGCGTACTCTTGGGCGGTGTACCGGGGGTCCCTCCCGCCGATGTGGTGATTATCGGCGGCGGTGTAAGTGGAACTCACGCGGCCAAAATGGCCCTCGGTTTGGGGGCCCAGGTTCAAATTTTGGATATCAATCTGGACCGTCTTCGCTACCTCGAGGATGTCCTCCACGGCCGGGTCATCACCCAAATGTCCAGCCCGCTCAATATTGCCCGGGCGGTGCGAGGAGCGGACCTTGTGATAGGTGCTGTGCTAATTCCAGGGGCCAAGGCCCCCTGCTTGGTAACGCACGAAATGATTAAGGGAATGAAAAAAGGCTCGGTGGTGGTCGACATTGCGATTGATCAAGGGGGCTGCATTGAAACGATTCATTCGACGACGCACGCCGACCCTGTCTATGAAGTGGATGGCGTCATCCATTACGGCGTCGCGAATATACCGGGGGCCGTCCCTCGGACGAGCACTTTCGCTTTGAACAATGCGACCCTGCCCTATATGTTACAACTCGCGAATAAAGGGGCGGATATGGCGATGGCAGAAAATTCCTCGCTGGCACTGGGCCTGAATGTGCGAGCGGGCAAAATAACGCATGCTGCTGTTGAATCTGCTTATCGAGAGGCCGTATCCGCGTGAAGAATCTTGTGCCCCTGACCCTCGGCGTGGCGATCTTCGCCTCATTGTCTCCGGCCTATGCCCAGTCAACGCTGGAGCGTGAGACCAAGGTGGCGAGTCGCATTGTGGGGGTGACTGTTTATCCTTCCCGGGCACAGGTGCGTCGGGTGGCTGAATTGTCGCTGCCGTCGGGGGCACATCGTTTGGTTTTCTCCCGCCTTCCCAAAGAGTTGCGGGCCGATTCTGTTCGTGTGAGCGCTTCAGGAGTTCCTGGTGCGGTGCTGCACGGTTTTGACATGCGTTCGGTGTTCCTGGGGCACCCCCCTGTCAAGGAAGCAGAATCGCTTGAAAAACGCGAAATCGCCCTCAATGATGAAAAAAGGGCGCTGCACGATCAGCGTGCGGTGCATCAACGTCATTTGAGCACCATGGAGGAAACCGCAAAAAAGACTCCCGAGGGATTGGCTGGACAGCTGGCAAAAGGCAGGGCGCAACTCTCTACCTGGCGAGAACTTCTGGTGTTTATGGAGCAGCGCCAAGCGTCCAAGGCTCGCGCAATCCAAGACATTGACCGTAAGTTGCGAGACATCGACCGTGATCTGAAGCGGGTGCGTGCCGAGCTCGCCAAATTGAGGGGCTTTCGCCGACAAGAATTTCAACAGGTTGAAGTTCTCCTGGATACGCCAAGGCCGGGGAAAGTCGCGATCGTCGTCGAGTACGCGCTACAGGACGCTGGATGGGGGCCTGCGCACGATGCCCGATTGGATCCGATCACTCATTCGATGGAGTGGCGTTCATATGGCATCGTGAGGCAGGCTACGGGAGAGCATTGGGACCAAGTTGAATTGGCTCTGAGTACGGCGAACCCAGGCTTGGGTATGACCCCTCCCTCACTGCCAGAATGGACCATTCGACCTTACGAGGTGAGTCATTACCCCACTTTTTCAGGAGCAGCGCCTGCCCCGGGTGCCCGTCGTCATTCTCGGGCATTGAAGCGAGCGCCCGAGTCTTCTCCTGAGATGCTTGATGAGCAAAACGCATCGGGTGCTCCCATACAGGAGTCTCGCGCAGTGGCATTGGAGCAAGGGACGTCGATGTTGTTGAGTGTCCCACGGCGGGTTTCAATTCCGAGTGATGGAGAGCCCCATCAGATTCCTATTGGCCCTACCTCACTGGCCGCAGAGATTGAGTATCGGGCCGTCCCAAAATACTCCTCTCAGGTTTATTTGGAAATGAGCGCCGTTCATACGGGGCCGTGGCCTCTATTGCCTGGGCCGGTCAAATCGTTTGTTGGGAAAGATTTTGTTGGCACGGTGTCGCTGGATTCGGAAGTTCCCATTTCGAAACGATTCACGCTGCCCATGGGCATCGATCGCGCGTTCACACTTAAACGCGTCAGACTTGCGAAGCAGACGGGCATTTCTGGCCTGTTGCAGAAAAAAAAATACTCTGAATATCGATATGAATTGACGGTTCAGAATCACAAAACGGCCCATCAAACGTTGAGAGTGATTGAGCCAATTCCCCAGATTGGGTCGGCAGACATCACGATGACCGTCGACACGGGAGCCACCAAGCCAATCCAAGAAGCCCCTCCTCATCAATTGATATGGAAATTGGGCTTGGCACCGGGCGAGAAAAAAATAATCGTCTGGGGCTATCGGGTTGAGTGGCCCCTCGACATGAATGTATCGGGCCTAGAATAGGCAGAGGGGCTGACAGCCTGTTTGTTGAACGTGGGGTGAAGGCCGACCGACCTCGTTTCAAGAACGTCACCCAGGCTTAAATGCTCTTGGAGGGGAGGGATCCGAGTCGTTGGAGGGGCCGCTGAGGCGGTCCGGTACGCCTTCTATCGAAAGCACGACGCCAGAGCGTTCCGCGTAGGTCAGTTGGATCGGACGTTCCGGATCGACCCCCAGCCAACGAGGGTAGGACACTTCGAAGCGACGGCCATCCACTCGCAAAAAATAGCGCCTCGTTCCCGTGGTGCTCGGCTTGAGGGCAAGAACCGATCGAGCCGGTTCCACAAGTTTTTCCTCCACCGCGCCGTGCAGCGTCAGGGCTGTCCGTCCCAGAAGATCCTCGGCAATACGTTCCCGCAAACGCCAATCTCCTCGGCGCCAGGCTAACCCATTGCTTCTTTGACCCCCATAAAACAGAACTCCTGACGTCAGGGCCATCAGAATCAACCCTGCTATCAGAGCAGCCACCATATCAGTGCCCCGCCCTGAGGGCGACCCGAACGTCGAAACGATAAAACCGAGCGGCAGGATAGCAATGCCGCACGTCAGCGAGAATTGAAACAGGGCACCATCGAGATTTTTCTTCAGGACGTCGAGGTAATCACGCTCGGCGTGAGTTAACGGGCGAGCAAGTGACACAACTATTGTGTCTCGCGCGGATCATCACTGACGAACCCCTCCAAACGACCCGTTTGTGGATTGATGACTTGACCCATTTCGTCCACATACCGAATACTCTCGAGTTGTGGGCGAAGGCTTTCTTTCACCGCATCGACATACTCGCGTCGTAACGCTTGTTGCTCTTGTTTCTCAAGAGCGTCGAGCCCCTCCGGCGTTCGTGACTTGCGCGCAAGCTCATTAATTCTTGCTAGCTTCTCGGGTGATATCACCGGGGCTCCTCCTGATACGCTCTTTCGCGGTGTAGCGGACTTCCTATGCCGTGCGGGCCTTTCTCGAGGCAACGGGGAAGCCACTCGCACCCAGGGCAGACATCCTTCATCAGTTCCTCACGGCGAGCAAGCACGTCCCTTTGGGCTGCTTCCAAGTCTAGGACATCCCCTGCCGCCCACCCCATGGCATCGAGCAGGGCACGATCGCGACGTGTGACCGAATCTTGATACTCGCACCTTTGCTGATCAGCCTGCAGCGAGGGGCAGGCTTGGCAAATGGCGTCGGCCATTGGCGAGATTTCTACGTGGGTTACTCGATTGGCGCGCACTTCGCGCATGTGTTGAGTGAAATTGTCGGTGAAGTTCGTGGAATACCCTGCTCCTTGATAGTGAAGGCTACATAGAAAATGGTGTCCTCGCAGGGTCATCATCTGCTGCGATGACGCGTTATTGCGGCTCACAGCAGGTGCCCCAGTTTGCTGGCTTTCGTGCCCAAGTAATGTTGATTGTGACGATTGGCTGCCACTTTCAGCGGAATTCGCTCGGTCACTTTCAAGCCATAGCCTTCTAAACCGACGACTTTGCGCGGGTTGTTTGTCAGCAAATGGATACTGGTGAGTCCCAGATCAACCAAGATTTGGGCCCCCACGCCGTAGTTTCGGAGGTCGGGTGGAAAGCCCAGTTTTTGATTGGCTTCCACCGTATCTAAACCTTGATCCTGAAGGGCATAGGCCCGAAGTTTGTTCATCAGGCCTATTCCTCGCCCTTCCTGTTTTAGGTACACAAAAACACCGCGACCGGCTTCTTGTATGGCTTCTAGGGCTGCGTCGCGCTGTTCTCCGCAGTCACAGCGACGACTCCCCAGCGCATCTCCCGTCAAGCACTCAGAGTGCATCCTCACCAAAGTGTTCGGGAGTGATGGATCACCCAGAACCAATGCTACGTGCTCGCTTTGATCCAGTGTGTTGACATACCCAAAGATTTTAAAGTCCCCCCATTGACTCGGCAGCGTTGCCATGGCCTTGCGAATGACAAAGCGTTCTTGCTTCAGGCGATACTCTATCAGTTGTGCAATCGATGTCAGCAAAAGCCCCCGCTCAGCTGCAATCTCACGGAGTTGGGGCAGGCGAGCCATCGTTCCGTCAGCGTTGAGTACCTCGCAAATGACCCCCGCTGGAGCCAAACCGGCCAACCTCGCCAAGTCGACGGCCGCTTCCGTATGGCCCGCACGCTCCAGAACACCGCCGGGACGACTCACCAAGGGGAATATGTGGCCCGGGCGCCGCAAGCTGTCGGGGCGTGAACTGGGGTCTAGAACCGCCTGAACGGTTCGAGCCCGGTCTCCCGCACTGATCCCCGTTGTCGTGCCCTCAGCCGCATCGACTGAAACGGTAAACGCGGTTCTGTGAGGATCGGTGTTACTGGAACTCATCGGCTCTAAGGCCAATCGCTGGGAAGTCTCTGGCGTGATAGCCACGCAAACCAGCCCCCTGCCGTGGGTCACCATAAAATTGATGGTGTCCGCGGTGGTCACTGAGGCAGCCGCGATGAGGTCGCCTTCATTCTCGCGATCTTCATCGTCCACTACCAGAACCAATTGCCCTTGCCTCAGTGCTTCAAGGACCTCATCAATCGGGGCAAATTGCAATGTCTCGGTCGTCATTATCCATACCCTTGCTGGGCCAGTTCTGCCCAGTTCAGCTTGCTGGGAGCCTCACGTGCCAGGCCCATCAATCGCTCAACATATTTGCCCAGAATATCAACTTCCACATTGACGGCATCACCGGGCCTGCGTTCCCTGAGGGTCGTATGTGTCCAAGTATGGGGAACGACCGTCAAATCAACGCAACCGTTTTGGAAATCCACGATTGTTAGACTGATACCGTCAATTGCAATGGACCCTTTTTTTAAAAGGTAACGGTGAAGTTCCGCCGGGACTGAGATTGTCACGCCCACACCGTTTGCACCGTGTTCTCGCACCTGTTTAACGTGCCCAATGCCATCCACATGGCCACTCACTAAGTGTCCGCCCAAACGCGTGTTAAGGGTCAATGCTTGCTCTAAGTTGACCGGGTCACCAATTCGCCAATGTCCCACGGTCGTGACGCCACGCGTCGTGTCGGAGTAATCGACGTAAAACGTTTCCCCGCTTCTGCGTGTGAGTGTCAAACAGATGCCATTTGTTGCGATGGAGTCCCCCAAGCGAGCTTGGCCCGCGATGCCTGGCGCACGAATCGCAAGAAAGCCAGGCGTATGCTGAGTCACGTTTCCGACTTCTTCGATGATTCCAGTGAACATAATTTACTCTGGCTGTGTATAAGCCTCGAGCAGGATGTCACCGCCCATTGAGGTCGCCGTCATACGGTAGAGGTGAACGGCTTCCTCCAAGAGAGTGACTCCACTGCCTTCCACCATCGTGGGGGCCCCCACACCGCCGATCAACTTCGGTGCAACAAAAACATAGAGTTTATCGACAATTCCAGCGTCAAGGGCCGCTGCATTGAGTGTTCCACCGCCCTCCAAGAGAATACTGGTAATCTCTCGTCTACCAAGCAGACCCATCAAACGGGCGAGGTCCACGTGCGTGTCGGAACTGAAACCCGCGTCCGGGCAGACCAGAATTTCAGCCCCGACCGCACGCAGAGCCCTCAGACGGTCTTCCGGGGCTTTGGAACCCACGCAGATTAAGGTGTTGGCCCGAGAGGGCAACCCACCCGCGGGCTTGGAGAAAATGTTCGCATTAACCGGAGTCCGGGCGAGTGAGTCGATGATGACTTTGAGTGGTTGCCGCCCTCCCGGGAGGCGGCACGTCAGGTGGGGATTATCTTGCACGACCGTGTTGACCCCGACCATGATGGCGTCGTACGTCGCGCGCAGGGTCTGTACGTGCCCCCGTGAATATTCGCTCGTGATCCACTGGCTTTCGCCGGATGCTGTGGCAATCTTTCCATCCATGCTCATGCCCGTTTTAATGGCTACGAATGGCCGTTTGGTTCTTATGTATTTAAAGAAACGTTCATTCGTCAACAGGGCCTCGCGTGCGAGGCAACCCTGCTCAACCACAACCCCTGCATCCCGCAGGGCTTGTATTCCCCGTCCTGCCACCAAAGGGTTGGGATCCTCAATCGCAACCACCACCCTGGCTACGCCGCACGCCAGAACCTTCTCGACACAGGGTGGCGTTCGGCCATGATGTGCACAAGGCTCCAGCGTGACATAGAGCGTCGCACCCCGCGCTTGCTCCCCGGCCGCATCCAGTGCAAATACTTCCGCGTGAGGCTTGCCCGCTTGCGGGTGAAACCCTTCGCCGACAATCTGGCCGTCCTTCACAACCACCGCCCCCACCATTGGGTTGGGGCTGGTCCATCCACGACCTTGCCAGGCCAGCTCGAGGGCCCGCGCCATGTAGCGGGCGTCGGCGGCACCAGGGTCAGAATCGATTGAAAGAAGGTGCGAGGACATACTGCTAGTATATCGCGCACGTCATCATACCGGAAAGGGGGAAACCCCTATCCGGCATGAGAGGGGGTATGCCTAAGAACCCGAGATCGGGTGAATGTTTCCCGTATCAGCTTCAATTTCAACCCGCGTAATCAGGTCTGACTTTCGTGCGGGCAGCCAGCCCCACGTCCTCAGCGCTGGAGTGTCGGCGACAAACTGATTGAGCAGTCCCCCGGCCTCAAACCCCAAGTCAATCTCCTGTTTTAGCAGCAGAACGCCATTCTGGGTCATCGCTGTGATGGTTTCAATCAAATGGGTGCGTTCAGCCTCGGCCTGCACAACTCCGAGTATGTCGTGGGTGTCTTCCAGCGCGCACAGAAGAATCGCATGAACGATGTCTGCCGGGCCTGGTGGCGCCTCTGGGCCAGCGATGCGATGAATCGAACGTTTGGTATTCTCAAGGACCTGCTCCAGAATACGCTGCTGTGAGGCCAGCCAGTCGCTTTTCTCCAAGGTTTTTGTGTTGTGTTCGATGAAAACTTGTAAATGGTCAAGGCCGCGAACCAGCACTTCGGCCATTGAATGGCTGTCTGTCTGCGTTTTCGATGCGGGATGTCGGGGTGCCATCTGTGGAAACCTCCTATTTACTACCTCGGAAACGGAAGCCGCTCCGAGTGTTTTGCTGCAGAGCAGTGCGGGGGAATCCAATAATTGTAACATAACTTAATTAAGTTTGTTTAAGGTAGAGGCGTCAGCCCGTCGTAGAAGACGGCGGGCGGGGAGGTCGCGCCGCGTAGTATTGGTGAAGGTCACAGCGAAGTTGACCATTGAACAGCTTGCGGCGCTTGTCGGCTACTTTTCCATAAAGGCGCTCGAACCCGTCGTAGCCACATAGGACGTAGACACCCCATTGCGGAAAGCCACGCAGCTTCTGTCCCATCGCGCGATACAGAGCTTCCACCTCGTGGGCGTCTCCGATGCGTGCGGCATAGGGGGGATTGGTCAAAACAATGCCGCGTTCTTCGGTGAGTGTCAGGCCACCAAAGGGATTCACTTCAAAATTTACGGCGTCAGCAACACCGGCCCGCCGCGCGTGGCGTTGTGCCAGCGCGATCGCTGAAGGGTCTTGGTCGGAGCCTTGAATTACCAAATCTTTGTGCTTGAGAGCCACATCCCGCGCTTCCGCCCGCGCCGTCTGCCAAGCCGTCGCGGGGACAAAGTGAAAACTTTCAGCGTCAAAATGGCGATGGAATCCGGGAGCTCGTTTGAGAGCCTCGAGCGCGGCCTCAATCGGAATAGTCCCGCTTCCGCAAAATGGGTCAAGGAAAGGGCGGTCCATTTTCCAACGTGTCAGGGATACCAGTCCAGCCGCCAGTGTTTCCTTGAGGGGGGCTGCCCCCACGAGGTCCCGATATCCCCTTTTGTGGAGCCCATCTCCGCTTGTATCGAGCGTGACAAGGGCGCGATCCTCCCGTAACGCGATCTGCACTCTGTGGCGAGCTCCTGTTTCAGGCAAAACGGCAAGACCGTATTGGGCTCCGAGGGCATCAACGATGGCTTTCTTTACGACGCCTTGAACCGCTGGAACTGAAGTGAGCCTACTTTTAATCGATTTTCCGTCAACAGGAATGGCCGCATCCCGGGTTATTAACTCAGACCACGGGAGGGCTTTTACCCCATCGTATAAGCTGTCGAAGTCAGGTGCTGGAAAGTCTCCTACGACTAACTGCACGCGATCAGCGACTCTAAGCCATAGATTGACCCGGGCAATGTCCAGTGGAGAACCCCGAAAGCGCACGCGGCCTTGCTCCACCATCTGATCGTCATAACCCAGTTGTTTCAGTTCGTAAGCGACTTGGGACTCGAGACCAAACGCAGCGGTGGCAATTAATTCGTAAGGTTTCAACGGGACTCCTTGCCAAGTGGTGGCTGTTGGAACGGACACGGGTGTGTTGATGGTACCCGATGCGCCTCCGGCGTGCAGAGAATGCTTGTCTCTTTTGTGATCTTAATGTATTATTGTATTGTTCTTAACCTTGGGCACAGGGGCCCAAATCTTTAGAAGGAACCTCGCGATGTCCGTGCGCAGTGTGGCGCTTTCGCTGACGTGTGTTTCGCTGTGGGGCTTGCTGGGGTGTATGCCTCAGGCATCCACGGGACTCGGTATGCTTCAATCTGCGCAGGGCGTGCGCGGCCTGTCGCAACGATGGCTGGAACCTTGTGATGAAGAGGTCGCTGCGAAGATCGATCCGCAGGCCGCGGTGAAGGGTCTGCGTCGGCTGGCCCGCCAGCAACGTCAAGGCCCTGATCGTCCGGAGATGCTGGTGATTGAATCTCCCAATCGCGATGAGCGATTGGGCGGGGCCAATGATGTGTCCGCGATTGTTTTGCATCACACGGCGAGCGCAGCCGATGCCCAGAGAATCGCTATGTTTTTTTCACGCCCCGCTTCTCAGGTCAGTTCTAATTATGTGGTGGGCAAGGACGGCACATTGGTCCGCTGTGTCCCGGATTCTCACGCGTCGTGGCACGCAGGCCGCTCCACATTCCTAGGCCGTGAGAATGTGAACCAATTCTCACTGGGAATTGAAATTTGCAACTTGGGTGATGATGTGGATCCCTATCCGGACGCTCAGTATGCGTCGTTGGGGCGTTTACTGGCATACCTCATGACGACTCACGGCATTACGTGGCAAGGGGTCACTCGCCATCGTGACATTGCGATTCCCGCCGGGCGCAAAATTGACACCTCTAACAATTTCAGTCTTTTGGCCCTCCAAAGGGCCGTTGCGGCGGCTGGTGGGCCGGTCGCGGGCACCACGCGCGAGGCTTTATTTCCTGCTTTTTTACTGCATTAATTGATCCTTAACGTCAGTTTCACATTTTTTTACCGACAAGCCTACCATTGGTTTTAGCGGGAGGCGAGGTGCTCGCGGTGAAGCGTTTGACGAAGGTTCTGCTGCTCTCACAGTTTTTACTGGGCTGTGGAGGAAGTCCCTCGGCTCGCCTCTTCGCTCCTCCGGTGAGCACGGGAAAATATCGGGCCAAGTCATTGAGTTCGCCCCATAGCCGCTTCAGTAAGCACCATCTGCTGCTGAGGGGAGAGTCGTCGGCTCTGCCTACGATTCCCGGAATGCGCGTGCGGCAAAAATTTGGTGATGCGCACATTGTAACCCTTTCGGCGTCCGCGTCTCTGGAGCAAACGATCGCAGAACTTCAGCAAAGCGCAGGGGTCACCCGGGTTGAAAAGGTGGAGCTGTTTCCATTGGAGAACGCCGGGGCCGCATTGCCTGCCGAGCCTCCGACCCTGGCGGTTCCTCAAGCCCCCCCCCTTGCAGCGGCCGCCAATGATACCCGATACTTTGAGCAGTGGTCACACGAGGTTGCCCGAATTCCACAAGCCTGGCGGATCACACGGGGACACCCGGACGTAAAGGTCGCGGTTTTGGATACGGGTGTGGATGCGCAGCATCCTGACCTTCTGGGGCAAGTTGTTGACGGCCCGGATCTCGCAGAAAGCAAGGCCAGTTCCCAGGACATCGACTCCCACGGGACTCACGTGGCGGGGATCATCGCGGCCAAAGCAGATAATGGAATAGGCGTTGCAGGGGTCGCACCGGACAGCCGGGTGCTCGCACTCAAAATATTTGAGCCTTACTACGAAGACGGTCGTTTTCAGGGCGTTTACTACAATGCGGTATCGTTGGCTCGTGCCGTCCATTACGCCGCGACCCTCGGGGGTGCAAAGATCATTAACATCAGCGCGGGCATTGCTGATGACCCCTTGGTCAGCTCGATGTTGTCGTTTGCTCGGGGCAAAGGGGTCATCATTTGCGTTTCTGCTGGCAATAAAGGGAGCAACGTGTATACCGGTCAACCGAAATATCTCGACGGTGTCCTTGCTGTACACGCCACGGACCCCATGGACCGTTTGGCGCGCTTCTCAAATTTTGGAAATACTTTGGGCATATCGGCTCCGGGGATGATGATTCTCTCCACGGTGCCCACGTACGCGAACCCTTTGACCGGCGCTCCTCCCCGCGGCAATGGCTACGAACGTTTGAACGGCACCTCGATGGCGTCGCCGTTTGTCGCTGGTGTGGCTGCCCTGGCTGTGGCTGCGGTGATGGATGCGGTTCAAACACACGCGCTAGCCACCACGGGGCGCCCGACGGAGGTCAAGCCGGAGCAGATTCCGGCTCCATTGATTGAGGATTTGATCCGACTCGGGGCGGTTGATCTCGGAGTCCCCGGACGCGATGAGGTATACGGGGCTGGACGTGTCGACGCTGCGCGCGTTGTAGAACTTGCACGAACCGCTTCTTGGGTAGAGCGGGCCTGGCGCAGCTTACGCCGCTGATCCTGTACTCCGTGCGGGACTTAAACAGAAATTAACCTGCGACGTGATGCCTCCGGGGGAATACACACCTCGAGATACTCTTTACGGCTGCCAGTCTTAGGAATGTTGTTGGAACGCCATAGTACTTGGCGGGTCCCACCCGTGTTTTTGTGTTGAGGAGGGGTCTACTTATGGAACCACGTTTGTTGCGTGCAGGAATATCGCTGCTGACGATCGCTGCCGCCGTTGCAGCCTGTCAAGTTCGCAACCCAGGGTCTGCGACGGGCTCTGCCAGCGTCGGTGGACGAGGCCCCGTCGAACCCTTGCCTGCGGAGCAGGTCAAGTCACAATCAGGGGATGCCGCTTCCGCCACCTCACCCGGCGGACCTACAAATTCCATTGCCAAGGGCAGTGAGGTGCTCACACCCATTCAATCGGCCCCTGGCTTTGCCGAGATATCCGGCATCGTTAAGGATTTGGCAGGCAAGGCCGTTCCCGGCGCTGTCGTGCGGGTAGGAAACCAAACCGCAGTGACGTCGAATGATGGCCGCTATAAGCTTACTGTGGGGTCTGCATCCTTGGTGAATGTCAAGGTGAGCAAAACAGGATACATCCTTCGCGATTCCAGTATTCCGGTTTCGAAAGACCAAAAGCTGGTCTTGGATGTTGCCTTGGTGAAGGCCGATCAAAATATTACTCGTATTTCTAGCGCCATTGGGGGGACTGCCCGCTCGGCAGATGGTTCGGCCGAATTGATATTGCCGCCCGGGGCCTTGAAGGGCGATGCGGACGTGCGCGTGACCTGGCTGAAGCCCATTGCTGATCCAAAAACGCCAGCGGCTTTCCGCCTGCAACAAACGGATGCAAACGGTGATCTGAGCGTGACGGAGTTAAATGACACGGAACTACCCGGCCCGCTTGAGACGATGGAGTATCAGAACAGGCGTTATTTCTCGCCCGTGTCGTTCGCCGACGTGGCGATGTCGAATGGCCTGCAAGCGGGGGCGTCCGCGCAACTGCGTATGGCTGTCGATCCCCAGGTTGCGCAAGCGATGCTCTCCGCGGGGGACCTCACAGAGTCCAATATGGGTCAGGAAATTTTTCCCTGTTTTTCTTGGAATGCGGACACGAGCGTTTGGGATAAACCGGCATTGTCCAAAGTCGAAAGGGATGCAGATGGAAAATACTGGTTTGTGTATACCGTGAGAGCTAACAACATGACAGCGGCGCCTGCCGCGTATCGTCAGTTGTTTCAACTCGGGGACGACCAAGGGTCTGCGACCGTGACCCTCATTGTCGGCGGGGGGCGCCGTGTCGTGGACGGGACCTATATCTACAGCGCCTTGATCGAGCGTTCCTCAGATTCTGCTTATGATTGGAAAGGTGCTTCGTTTGTTAACGGTGAGACCCAGTCGGTGACAATCGAGGGTGGGTCGAACAAAACGCCTGCGAGCGGTAATTATCGCTCCCCTACACGGAAGAATCTGGTGCGGCCGAATGTTCAAACCCAGAACTATACAGGCACATTGTATGGAAGCATCCTGAACGAGGCGTATGGGACTGGAACATTCGATACGTGGGATCGCAATGGGATGTTTCAGTTGAGTTTTCCCCCGGGCGAGGGTTTTGATGTCAATCCTCCCTCGATTCTGGGTGTGAGCCCCTCTCCTGCACGTCAGACTGGCACAACATCGACAGCGGCTGAGCCTTATTTACCTCTGGAGCTGTCGTTTCAAATACGAGAGAACATCGTTCAGCAGCAGGCCATCCCCGCTACTTATTTGAAGCCGTTCTTTTATCGAACGGATTGCAAGGTGAATCTGACCTTCACCGGTGAGACGCCGCGGGAAGGCCAGGCGAAAATGACCTACACCCTCGATGGCCAGGAACGGGAATGGTCGGGCGAGCTCTCCCCCGGCGCCGAAAGCCTGACCTTTGACCTGCCGCGGAATGCAGCCGGGACACCTCGGGCCTTTGCGTTGCAAAACCTGACGGTTGGAGAGTTCATTAATGATCCGGGGGAATCGGTGAGGGCCTCGCTGCCTCCCGGGGGCGATGTGACGGCGACGGTAAAAATGATGTTTACAGGCGTCAAATAGTTCCTCTTCGCCCATTGAAGACAAGAGCCCCTGAATTTTTCAGGGGTTCTCTTCGTGGCCATAGACTCGTATCTTGATACGGGGGCTGTTACCATGTTGCGTATGAAACTTTCAAAGCTGCTCCGGCATTGGAGATGGCTGGGGATTTTGAGTGTCGTTCTGGCCCTGCTGGTTTGGGGTGCCTTTGATGCGTGGCAGACTGCTGAACGAATCAGGAAAAGTCCCGTGGGAAAAATTTATGTGGCGGATACTTTTGGGGATGACGTGGGCGTGATTGACGCCGTGAAAGGCGGTTTGCTGCGTCAAATTCCGACCGGCAAGCTTCCTCACAATTTCGCGTTGGCAAGAAAATCTGGGGTGCTGTTCGTGACGGAGTCGGGTTCACAAAGCGTGACCGCCATCGATACCGTAACGGACCGAAAAATTTTACAGCGCATTGTGGGGCCCATTCCGGAGGTCCCCGCCCATAAAAAGCTGGGTATGGCCTCTGTTTCAAAAGCCCCCTCCTGCAAAACCTGCCATTTGCAGCGTCCCGTCGGAACGTTTATCAGCGGCATTGTGCTCTCGCCGGATGAGTCCGAGTTGTGGGTCACTGAGATGAAGACAGGGCGTGTGGCTGTGGTGGACAGCAAAAGCCTTGAGACGAAACGTCGAATTTTAGTGGAAACCCCCAGTGGCACAACACCCAGCAATATGCTGGTTCATCCCGTGACGGGCGATGTGTATGTTTTTGCGCGACTGATGAAACGATTAAGGGGTGTGGAGGGCGTTTCCGACTTCCTGCCTGCCTACAAAGAGCAAGCAGCACCCTCTCCGGGGCCGCCTCACTCGTCCGTGGTGCGCTCTACACATGGGGGTTTCGAGCACGACCCTTCGGCACCGGGAGACAGTTGGATTGTCGTTTACGACCCGACGTTCAATGTCGTGAAGGCTCAAATTCGGGTTGAGTTCGCCGTGCCTTATCAGGGGGTATTCAGTCCTGACGGTCGTGAGTTGTATGTAACCTACCGGTCTACCAATAAGGTGGCGGTCATCGATACAGTGAACTTCCGATTCGCGCGGGCCTACACGACGGATGAGGCTCCGATTGGAATGGTGCTCGCACCAGACAATGACACTTTGATGGTGGCTTGTTTTTATCAGACACCCGGGACGGTGGTTTTCCTAGACCGTCGAACAGGCGAGCTCAAGCACCGCTTGGTGGTTCCATCCAGTCCCAGTTTGTTGAGAAAACATCCTGTGAATGGCTTGGTGTATCTGAGCGTCTCGGGTGAAAATCGCATTGTCGAAATTGACCCGCAAGCGCCTAAAGTGCTCCGAATAATGGATGCCGGTGCCTTCCCAGTGGACCTTGAATTAGTTCCATGAGCGACCGTTTCACTTTATGATGAACCGGTACTTTATAGCGTTTACGGTTTTTCATGCATCAACCCAGAGGTCCCGTTCCAGCCACTTACGATCCCGAGCGCCTTTCGGCGCAAGCGGAAGCCTCCGGAGCGGTTTTCGCTGCGCGCGGGCACGAATTTCGTTGGGCTGTCTGGATGACGCTGCTGTGGATTCTCGTTATTTGGTTATTTCCGCGCAGTTTGCTCTTTAAGGTTCGTTTTGCGCGCTGGGCGCGTCAGGAGATGGTGCGACAGGGCGCCGTATTCATTAAATTCGGCCAGATGCTGTCCACGCGGGTTGATGCTTTTTCGCAAGAGGTTTTGGCTGAATTGGCCTTACTCCAGGATCAGGTTCCGCCGTTTCCATTTGGGGAAGTGCGTCGCATCGTCGAGGCGGATCTGTCCGGTTCGCTCGAGAGGTTGTTTGCACGGTTTGAACCCGAACCCCTTGCCGCAGCCAGTTTGGGACAAGTGCACGCAGCCATTCTGCCCTCCGGGGAAGATGTGGTGGTCAAGGTGTTGCGCCCCCATCTCGCTGACCGTTTCGCGATCGACCTGGTGTTGATGCGTCGCCTGGCGGAATGGCTTGAGAATCATCCGCGCTTTGTTCGATGGTTGGGCGGCAGCCCTCAGACTCCTTATGTGGCTCTGGTGGATCGCCTCGGAGTCAGTTGCTATCAGCAACTGGATTTATGGACGGAGGGGCTACACGGGGAAAAATTCGCCCGGAATTTTGCCCGTGATGATCGGGTCACCGCGCCTGCCATCTATTGGAGCCACTCTTCAACGCGGGTTCTCACTCAAGAACGCGTCTACGGTGTTCGTTTTGATGACGAGCATGCCATCCGTGCGGCCGGAGTTAACTATCTGGAGATGGCTGAATTGGGAATCCGCGCCTTCACAAAGCAAATATTTGAGGATGCTTTTTTTCATGCGGACACCCATCCGGGCAACATCTTTGTGACAGCCGATGCGCGCCTGATTTACCTCGATTTCGGAATGGTCGAGTATATCGATGAGAAATTTCAGCGGGAGCTTGTTGAGATGTTCATCCATGTCATTCAGCAAGATTGGGATGCGTTTTATGACGATATGGTGAAGGCTGAGATTGTTCCCCCAGATGTTCCCAAAAGCGAGCTCCTACCGATCTTTACAGATGTTTGGGCGGCGCAACTGGGCTTTACCGATCGCCGTTACACCTTGCAAGAGGTCTCGGATAAATTTTATGCATTGATGCGGCGGTATCCCTTTCGCCTGCCGGATAGATTTCTCTTCTTGACAAGGACTGCGGCCTCTATGGAGGGGGTGGTCTATCGTGCCGATCCCTCATTTAAGTTTTTGCCCATTGCGCTTCCTTTCTTTGCGAAATTGGTGTTACGGCGTGTGGATATCGAGAATCCGTGGATTTTGCAAGAATTAATGCGCGCGGCTGCCACGGGAGGAATGTGGGAGCGTTTGGGAAGTCTTGTGGAAATGGCCCTTTCCGACGAGCCGGAAACCGTCGGAGAACTCCTCCGGTCGCTGATGGATGTCCTGGCTCATCCGGGCGCCACCGCGTTGCGGTCTGAAATCCGGGAACGCATTCTGTCAGGGGGGCTGGATGGCCTCCTGAGTGTGATGCCCGGTGATTTGAAATTGGGCGTCAGCGAGGTTCATACCCTCGAATCTTTTCTCGCTTCCGCGACTGGCAAGGACTTGGTTTTCGCAATTCTCGAAGATGAACGTTTTCCGATGGCGCTGGCCCGCTGGATTGCTCAGAGGGAGAACCTGCCAGCATTTCGTCTCAACTGGCCCGTCCTTTTGCAGGCTTGGCTGGCTTCACCGGCTGATCAGATGCGGTTGGTGGGTGTTTTTCAACGCCTCATCGTTTCTTCAGAGAAACCGGTGCGGGAATGGGTCTCGGCTCACGTTTTTCGAGACGTGCATGAAATTATTTCCCAAGGGTTCGGCTTGCAAGGCCTTAGAGGCCTCCCTGATTGGCTCTTCGGACTAATGCCTCCGGGGGGCGTAGCTCAGGGCATTTTGAAAAATTTGGGCGGTCGCCTCAATGATTCGGTGCGTCGTTTTTTGTGACGGGGTCCGGCAGATTTCGGATGATGGCCGCGGTGAGCCTCTCGCAGCAGGTGGTTTGGGGGTTTTCCGTGGCCGCAGAACAGGTGAGTTCCAGTTCTTGGGGCATCGTCCCTTCGGCCAGGGTCCGTTCGACCGCCGTTTCGATCGCTTCGGCGGCCCGTGGTTCGTTGAAAGCCATTTCCAGCGCCAGGGCGCCGGCACGAATCATCCCGATTGGGTCGGCGACGCCGCGGCCTGCGATGTGAGGTCCGGAGCCGTGAGATGGTTGAAAAACCGCCGTTTCTCCTCCCACATAGGCGACGGGATGAATGGCAAAGGCGCCGCTTAACCCCTGGGCAACGGCTGCCGCCAAGAGGCCAATCGACATTTCGCTGACGATGACGTCGTAGCGACTCGTTTGATTAACCAGTTCAAAAAAGAAGTGGGTAGCATCCCGTCTGCTGACGGACAGATTGGGGAGTTCAAGCGCTTTTTGTTCAATGGTCGACGACCATAATTGCCCCGTTTCCAGCCATTTGCTCTGATCAACGGAGAGAATTCGCCTTTGGCGACGTAAAGCAATCTGACACGCGATTCGAAACACGCGCTCCACTTCCGTCGTGGTGTACACCATGGTATTGGTCGCGGTGTACCCCTCAGCGCTTGGGACAATGCCCCGCGGGCGACCGAAATAAAGCCCCGAACTGTAATCGAAAATGAGCACCAAATCAAATGGGGCATGGCAGGGCAGATTCGCCTTGAGTCCTGCAAAGCTCCGTATTGGGCGGACGGCAGCATAGGAACCTAGCCAGTCTCGCAATTTGAGCACGGCTTCACGTGGACGGTTGCTGGGCACCGTCTTCACGTGCTTGCCTCCGGCCACTGGACCTAATAAAACGGCTGCATTGGCCCGGCATGCGTGCAAAGTTTCGACGGGCAATGACCGCCCCGTTTCTGACAATGCGCGTGCACCGATGAGCGCGTGGGTGAAGCGGAAGCCGAAGCCGAAGCGTTGGCCGGTCGCCGTCAGAACGGCCAACGCTGCCGACATGACTTCTGGTCCGATACCGTCTCCAGGAAGAACCGTAAGGGAAAGCTGTCGCATCGTCCAATTTTTCTCTATGCGTTTGCCGATCCCAAGTTTCAAGCAGCCTCTATTCCCTGGCATCGTGGTAGCATGACGCGATAACGGTATTTTTTTAGGTTGCCTCAATGAATTCTGAAAGTACTCAAGATTCACTGTTGTTGCGTGCTTTGAGGCGCGAACCCGTGCCGCGCCCGCCCGTATGGATTATGCGTCAAGCCGGGCGGTACATGGCAGAGTTTCGAGCGGTGCGGGCCCAACACAGTTTTCTGACTGTTTGCAAAACCCCGGAGCTCGCGTGTGAGGTGACACTCCAGCCCATCGCGCCGATTGGGGTGGATGCTGCGATTATTTTTTCCGATATTCTCATCCCATTGGAAGCGATGGGGATGGAGTTGATTTTTGGTGACAAGGGTCCGTACTTACCTGATCCAATTCGAAGTCATCGCGACCTAGGGCGTTTGCGGGATTTTTCTCCCCAGGAAAGTACAGGGTTTTTGGGGGACGCCATTCGCTTGGTCAAATCGACCCTTCCCCCGGGCATGCCCCTTCTGGGGTTTGCGGGGGCTCCTTGGACGCTGGCCGCTTACATGATAGAGGGGGGCGGCAGTAAGAATTACGATCGCATCAAGCGCTTTATGTATAACGAGCCCGCCGCCTTCGATGCGTTGATGGCTCGCTTGGTCGGGGTTTTGGTTGAATATCTTCGGTACCAGGCGGACTCGGGTGCGGATGTTCTACAAATTTTCGAAAGCTGGGGTGGCGTTTTGTCCCCGCAAGACTACAAGCGATATGCACTTCCATACTTAAAACGCGTATTGGCTGGGTTGCAGGGATGTGGCGTTCCTGTCATCGCTTATATGAATGGTGCAGGACAGGTCTTGGAGGATCTCGCCACTTCGGGCTGTGACGCCGTTGGTGTGGATTGGCGTATCGATATGGGCGAAGCGTTCGACCGGGTGGGAACGCGCGTGGCGTTGCAAGGGAACATGGACCCGTGTGTCCTTTATGCCCCTATCTCCACCATCGAGGCGGAGGTGAAGCGGATTCACGCGGCTGTCGGGAGCCGAGTCGGGCACATATTTAATTTAGGACACGGAATTTTACCGGACGTTCCTGTATCGCATGCGCAGGCATTTGTGCACGCTGTGAAATCTCTCGAAGGGGCAGGTGTCAATGTCTGAGACCACCCCTCCGGGGCCATATTCTCCCGAGGCCTATCTGGTTCCTCGCGAGATCTTGGCCCGTTATGACGTGCCGGGCCCTCGCTACACCAGTTATCCAACGGCTCCCGAGTGGTCTGACGAACTGTCGCCCGAGAATGCGGTGGACATCCTGCGTGAGAACAGCCTGAGTCGCGCGCGAGTTCCCCTGTCCCTCTATGTTCACATCCCGTTCTGTCACAATTTGTGTTTCTTTTGCGGTTGCAATATGTGGGTGACCCAGAAGCAGGATTTGGTGACGCGTTATTTGAACGCCATCGAGACTGAAATCGCGCGGGTGTCCGCCGTGGGTTCGAGTGAGCGCGAAGTGGTGCAGATTCACTGGGGGGGCGGGACTCCGACCTATCTGTCCAGTGAGCAAATTGAACGCCTGTTCCTTTGCCTAAAGCGGCATTTTAATATTCGCCCCGACGCTGAAATTTCACTCGAACTTCATCCATCTGTCACCAGTTTCGACCAATTGGCTACCCTGCGATCATTGGGGTTCAACCGTGTCAGCATGGGGATTCAAGACTTCGATCCTCTGGTGCAAAAGACTGTTAATCGCATCCAGCCCTTCGAGGTGACCCGTGATTTGATAGCCGAATGTCGACGCCTGAAATTTTTGAGTGTGAATACCGATTTAATGTATGGATTGCCGCATCAGACGCCTGACGGTTTTGCAGCGACTTTGAAGAAGGTAGAGCAGCTTAACCCTGACCGCTTGGCTTTATTCAATTATGCGCACGTGCCGTGGCTGAAAAAGCATCAAGGGATTTTCAAGGAAGACACGCTGCCGCGGCCGGATGTGAAGCTGACTTTATTTGAAATGGCGGTTCGTCATTTTATTGAGATGGGTTATCGGTATATTGGAATGGACCACTTTGCCCGCGGGGACGATGAATTGACTGTCCATCAGGCGAACGGAACTCTGCGCCGAAATTTCATGGGATACACGACGCATGCGGACTCTGACCTTTACGCCTTCGGTCCTTCGGCCATCGCAGATTTAGATCGCGCGTATCTTCAGAATGAACGCAACGTCCACGCTTATATTGATCGGATTGAAGCGGGAGGATTGCCTACTGTCCGCGGCTTGCGCCTTTCGGATGACGATCGCCTGCGCAGGGATGTGATCAATCGGTTATTCTGTTTGCTGCACGTTAACAAGGGCTTGGTTGAGACACTTTTTGACATCGAATTCGATTCTGTTTTTGGTTCGGCGCTCGAAAAGTTGGCTCCTTTAGAGCAGGATGGCTTGCTTCGCCTTGAAAAACGGCATCTGAGGGTGACACCGCGGGGACAAATTTTGCTCAGGAACATCGCCATGGTATTTGATGCCTATCTGGCCCGCACCCCCTTGGAGGGGCGACGATTTTCTCGCACGGTCTGAGGGGGATACAAGGAGGTTCTATGCTGTGGCTGAAGGCGTTTCACGTGGTCGCTATCATTGCCTGGATGGCTGGCATGCTTTACATCTGGCGCCTGTATGTTTACCACGCCATGGAAGAGGAACAAGTGGTGATGGACCGTCTCGCGATTATGGAGCGAAGACTGCTGAATTACATCACGACTCCCGCAATGCTTCTCTCTTTGCTGACGGGAGTGGGGTTGTTGGCCCAGATGCCAGCCTATTATATGAGCCAGCCGTGGATGCACCTGAAGCTCACTTTACTGCTTGGAATGTTTGCGAGCCACGGGATCGCCTCCGCACATCGCAAGAAACTCCTGGTGAATCCACGGGTGAAAAGTCACGTTTTCTACCGCGTGATGAATGAGGTCCCGACCGTTCTGATGATAGGTATTGTTTTCGCTGTCATTGTTCGTCCGTGGGCACGCTAACACTTGACCCCGTGCGCCTCGGCTTGTTCGCCTTGGGGACATTTGTTAAAATATTATTAGCCTGTTTTGAGAAAAAAGCCGGATTGTGAGCGCGTAGATGCTGAGTGGTCTGACAAGACGTCAGGGAAGCGCAGTATTCGCTCGAGGGCTTTAAGGGTCTTTTCATGCACGTCGTCCTGCTTGGGACCAGCCACCAGACTGCCAGCGTAGAAATTCGCGAGAAACTGAGCTTTTCCGACCGCCATGTGTCTGGGGCCGTTTTGCGAATGCTTGAATTGCCGGGCATTCTTGAGGGCGTTATTCTGTCCACGTGTAACCGGACCGAATTATACGCCGTAACCCCTGATCCGGAGCGGGCGCGTGAGGTGCTTTCAGAGTTTTGGCGCACAGAAAAACAAGTAGATCCTGCTTTGCTGGTGGAGTACGGATATTTTTATGTGCACGAAGAAGCCATTCGTCATCTTCATCGTGTGGCCACCGGAATTGACTCGCTCATCGTGGGCGAGGGGCAAATTCTGGCGCAAGTCAAGGCAGCGTTGGCGGAGTCCCAACAGGTTGATGCTGCCGGCCAGTACCTTGAGTCGCTGTTTCAACAGGCTATCAGAGTGGGAAAACGCGTTCGAAGTGAGACGAATATCGGCAGGGGGTCTGTTTCGGTGAGTTCTGCTGCGGTCGAAGTGGCCGCAGAGTATCTCGGGGATCTGCAAGCACGAATCGTTCTGATATACGGCGCTGGCAAGATGAGTTCTCATACTATTAAGGCGCTGATCGGGCGTGGGGCAAAACACGTTTATATCGTCAATCGGACTTTTGAACGAGCGCAAGAGGCCGCGCGGCGGCTGGGCTGCGAGGCTCTCTCATTGGAGGATGGCCGGATGCTGCACGCGGTGGCAGATGTCATTATCTGCTGTACCTCAGCCCCGCATTACCTGCTTCATCCGGGAAACTACCCTGCTGTGCCGGGACGGTCTCGTCTGTTGATTGATATTGCCGTCCCGCGGAACATCGATCCGGCACTGGCTGAGATGTCGGGGGTCCGGGTGATCGATTTGGATGGTTTGGAGGCCGTGGCGCGCCATAACCGTGAGGAAAGGGCCAACCTGATCGTAGATGCGGAGCTGATGATTGAGCACCAAGTGCGTGACTTTATTGCGCGGCTGGCCTCGTTCGAGGTGGTGCCGACCATCCAATCGTTTCACGAGCACCTCGAGCGCACGGCGGCAGAGGAGATGGTGAGTTTTTTCGAACGCCATCAAAATTTGCTGCAGAGGGATCCCCGTGCAGCGATCGAACGCTTCGCTCATCAATTGATGGGGCGGGTGAGTCATTTGCCGGTGGCGCGCCTGAAGAACTTGGACGGGGTTGAGCAGACCGGGCACGCGGCCGCTTTGGCGCGCCTTTTCGATCTAGAAGTTGAAGACGCCACTCAGCGATATCTTCGAAAGCGGTTGCCTCAAAGCCAAAGAGTGCGACCTCTGTTAGAGGACGCGCTTCTTGATTGAAGTTTCGCGACGATTGCGATTCGGAACTCGCGGAAGCCCACTGGCCCTCTGGCAGACTGAGCACGTATGCGAGCGTTTGCGCGAAACGTTTCCTGCTTTGTCCATCGAAACCGTCGTCATAAAGACCTCGGGCGACAAAATTCTCGACGTGCCATTGGCTCGCATCGGAGACAGGGGCCTCTTCGTCAAGGAAATTGAGCAGGCGTTGCTGGCGAACGAAATTGATGTGGCGGTTCATTCTTTGAAAGACCTGCCGACGCACACGCCTCCGGGGCTGATGATTGGGGCCGTGATGGAACGGGAGGATCCACGAGATTGCCTGATCAGTGAACGCTACGCTTGTCTGGCCAAAATGCCTCCGGGGGCTGTCGTGGGAACGAGTAGTTTGCGTCGTCGAGCGCAATTGCAGCGGGCATATCCAGCTTTGCGTTTCGAGGATGTGCGAGGTAACCTACAAACCCGGCTCGCCAAATTAGACAACGGGCATTACGATGCCCTCATTTTGGCCGTGGCGGGACTCAAAAGGTTGGGTTTTGAGGGGCGTATTCGCGAAATAATCTCCCCTTCGATCTGTCTACCGGCTGTCGGACAGGGTGTTTTGGCCGTCGAGTGTCGCGCCGAGGACATCGCAGTGCTGGATTATCTGGCTCCTTTAGAAAACGCGGCGACGCGGGCGTGTGTGACGGCTGAACGCTCTTTTCTTTCGTCGTTAGAGGGGGGCTGTCAGGTTCCTATTGGGGCCCACGCACGCCTTGAGGGGGACGTGATCCATCTGGAAGGACTGGTCGCAGCCTTGGCTGGAAATCCTTGTTTGCGTGATAGGGCGCGGGCACCCGCCGCTTCGGCCGTCGTGTTGGGAGAGACGCTGGCCCACACCATGAAGGTTCACGGCGCCGAGAAAATTCTGCAGGACGCGCGCGATGAATTCGGCGGCTAAGGCGCTGCGTGGTCTCCGCCTGTGGGTCACTCGCCCGCTCGAACAGTCAAAGGAATGGACTGAGGCGTGTCGGCGGGTCGGGGCTTCTCCCTTTGTTTTGCCGTGCGTGGCCATCACCCCCGTGGCGGATCCTCAGCAATGGGTCGCCGCCGAACACGCTTTGGAAACTGCGGACTTGCTGGTATTAACGAGCCCGACCGTGGTACGCCTGGTGGCTGCTCCTTTGGCCCATCGCGCCCGATCACCGTTTTTACAGGTCGCTGCTGTGGGGCCGGGAACAGCCGAAATGGCGAGGGCGGCTGGACTCCGTGTCACCTTGGTGCCTGAAAGGGCAGACGCTTCGGGTCTTGCGAAAGCCCTCCAGCGGGCGATGCCGTTGGCGGGACGCCGCGTTTTTTTACCCCAAGGCGACCACGCCTCTCCCGATCTCATCCGGCGTCTCCAGCAGTCGGGAGCCATGGTGACAGCACCTGTGCTCTATTACAATCAGGCCCCCGAGGATCTGCCCCAGCGCTTGCGAGAGGCGCTCCAAGAACGCTCGCCAGATTGGATTCTGGTCGCCAGTGGTTCGGCTTTCTCCCATCTGCTACAGGCGTGGCCGCCCGAGAATACGCCTTGGCCTCGTCTGGCTTCCATCGGACCACGGACTACCGAAATCTTGCGCGCGGCCGGATTTCCGCCTGCGGCCGAGGCATCCGTTCCCACCATCGATGCGCTGTTGGCCGCAATGGCCTCAGCCGAGCCCTAGAAGGGCCGGTTTTGGCGAAGTTGGCGGTTGTTGCGATCCAATTTCTCTTCGATCCGCGTCATTTGCTCCATTAACAATGCATTGGTGCGCTTCACATCGCCTATCTCAACCAGCAAAGCGGTCAGTAACCTTTTGACATCTACAGGGCCCGGAATTCCGCGTAGGGGCGCCGGCAGAGCGTCTTCAGCCGCTAGGTCATACCAGGCCTGCAATTTTTCATCCGGCCTTTTGATGACCAATTCCCCGTGTATCTCGTCTTCAGGTGCGTCTGGTAACGAGCGTTCTACCTCAGCAATCAGGCTTTCCAAGTCGTCGAGGCCCTCTAGCGAGGATGGGAGTTCCCCTGCGAATGAACGGGGTGGTGGGGACGCGCCACGGCGGGAGGACGTGGTCGCCGCAATAACATCTTCAGCGTCTTTGTCCTCCGACGAGAGGCCTTCCTCTCGTCTTGAACGCTGTTTAGCCTCAAGCCGCGCTTGAGCGGCAGCCTGCGCGGCTTCCAACGCGAGGCGCATCGCTTCGAGAGGGGAAGATGCGTCAAATGCTTCGGCACTGAACGTTTGTGAGTCAGAGGATGTTTCATCCGCAGGCTGCATCGTTTTTTCCTCGTACAAACAACAGATAATCCCACAAAGATGGGCTAGTCTCCATCCCAAATTGCAAGGCGCTCTCGCGCTCTTTGCGCGCGACTGTCCGAAAAATTTTTTCGGGCGTCGTGCACCCGAAGATAGACGCGATAGTGTTTCAGCGCTTTCGTTTGATCACCCAAACGATCATAGGTGCTCGCAAGAAGCCAGCGCGTCTCTTGCTCATCGGGACGCGCCGCGATGATGCGGTTCAAGTTATTCAGCGCCGATTCAATTTTTCCCCTGCGAAGATCCTCACGCGCTTGTCCGAGTTTGAGCCCCTGGTCGGCCGTCAGCGGGAATGCCGCCACGGAAAGAACCTCATCTTCCGGGGATTTGACGGGGCTTGCATACTCTTGTCGAGGCAGAACAATAAGAAGGACAAAAACGCATACAACCCCACCAATGATGGCACCCGCCAGCCAATCAGGATGAGCCAATAGACGTTGTCTAATGCTTCGGTGGGATGAAAGGGTGTCAGGGGCCTCCTGCTCGTCGGTATCCAGTGCCCTTCGCAGAAGCCACGCCGGAACTTTGGCCGGGGGCCCGGCCGCTGCGCTGATGTGGCTTTGCACGCGCACCGCTATTCCCTCGTTTTTCCAAGGCCACCATGTCAGTCCGGCGCGGTCCAAGGAGCGCTTCACTTCTTCCTCCCCTTGGCTGAATTCTTCTTCGCCAAGCCCGGATTGACTCAGCGCGAGGGAACGCTCGCTCACCCGACACGACAGCCGGAACACCATTTTTGCGGCGTCAGAGGCGTTTTCAAGACCTGCCAGCAGCGAAATGCGCCCCCACGCCTCTTGATAGTACGTCGTCTTTATTTCCTGAAGTGTCAATGTGAGCCATCCCGAGAGGTCTTCGTGCCCCAAAGATTCGGGCAGACGGCGCCTTAATTGGGCGACCGTCCAACGGAACAGAGCGATGGCCTCGTGACAGGCATCCGGGGATTCTACGGGCTCTAGAGCCTGCGATGCCAAGGTATGTAAAACACACGCATATCCCCTGCGAGACACTCTGCATTGGGTCTCGCAGGTTTCTGCGACAGCCGGGAGTAGAAGCCCTCCGTATGAGGTTAAGAAGTCCGCCCAACCGGGCTCATCGAGCTTTAACACGGTTTCAGAGAACGCCGCGTCAGACTGTTGTTTGTGTCCAGAATCGAAAGGAGTCATAAGGCAGATTATAGCGGACATCGACTTGTTATATCCCTTGCGCGTGGCCCGCGGCCTTGGTATGATCGACACGCTTGGAGGGTGTCCGGGTGGTTAGGAAGCGCACTCGAAATGCGTTGCCCCGCAAGGGGTTGTGAGTTCGAATCTCATGCCCTCCGCTTTTGTTAGAAAAACAAGCCGCAACGCTGACTTCAGATTGGTTTGAAGTCAGCATTTTTTTTGAGGGCAGCCGCAGGCGGGAGCATCCGATTCTCTCGCCTCTGTCCGCTTGCTCCTCAATTTATATGCTTATTAGTGTCTGCTTAACTTCCGGGACGGGCCTCACGGGCACAAAAGGGCCACACTCAGCGATAACATCGGTACCCCCTGTTTGAGGAGATTCTTGGGTGATGCCTGTATCGCAGACCATGCCAGCGGCGACGTACTCTATCCTACCGGCCACTCCTCGCCGTTCTCTTTTTGATCGGTTGTCGGATTGGTTGAGGAGAGGCCGGAATAGCAAGCCTGCTCCGGAGACTGCACCCTCAATGCCATTAGATTCGTACGTTGGAGCGCCCGGGGTTTCTCCGTTTCCCCCGCCAGTGCCGCCGCCTCCTCCTCCGCCTCCACCCCCTCCGCCGTCATTGTCGGTTCCCAGCGCACCCATAATGGGGCCCTCTCAGCTTCCAAGCGGCGTCTACCCCTTTCAGCCCGGATTTTCCTCGCCTCCCCCATTCCAGCCCCCGCTTTCGGGTTACCCCGGGGCCTACCCGCAACCACAAGTTCCGGGTCCGGGTGGCATCCCTGGAGCGATTCCCCCTGGCACCAGCCCATTTGCGCTCGCGATTGGTTTGTTTGCAGGGCTTGTAAGTCTTTTTAAACGTCCTTCGGAGCCTGGGGCGCTTCCAATCCCTTCTGCGCCGCCGCTGCCCAGGGCGGATTGGTCGATCGACTTGACATCTGGCCCTTCTTCTCCGTCGCGCCAACCTTCTGATGGCAGATCTGATTCGATTTCAAACCCGCCCAGACAGGCCCCTGCGGAGCGGGGTGACACCCGAACGCCAACACCACGTTCCGCATCCCGTCGGGGGCCCATTAATCGCATCGATCAATATGCGGGAGATGATCGTCCGGGTGCCCGGGGCCGTGCCAGTCTGAGATAAGCGAAGAACACGCGCTGCCGTTACGTGAGGAGGGTACATCTCGCAAGGACGGGGGGGCTGTGAAGCGCGCTCTGTGTCGATATAAGGGAAAGCCCCGCTCTCTTGTTGGAGAACGGGGCTTTTTGAATCTCCGGTTAGCTATTGTGCATTGACCGGGTTCTCTACGTTTTCTTCCTCTGCGGCCGGTTGCTGTACGTTTTCTTCCCCTGCGGCCGGCTGCTCAACGGGCGCCGGTTGCTGGGCTTCCGCGGCCGCCCGACGTTCTTCAACCGACTTCAAGAAAGCTGCGAGTTCGGTGTTGCGCGCTGTCGCCCGTTGCTCGGCTCGCATCCTCAGCGCTTCATCTTCGCTGACCTCTCCATCTTGGTTGGCATCGAATTGAAGCCAATTGGCCGCCTCGTTGCCGTCCAACATACCATCTTGGTTAATGTCTGCCTGTGCGAATTCGGCCTTGTCATTGGCTGCAGCCTCCGTCTCCTGGTTTGTGCGGAAGGCCATGAATTCTTCAAGAGTCACTCGGGTGACGTCCGGAAATGCTCTCTTGAAGTCTGCTGGAATTTCAGTGCCTGTGAGGGCTCCATTTCCGGTGATGTCGCGCGCTCTGAATTCAGCCTCGAAATCAGCGTCGGCCTGCGGGGGGGCCGGTGGATTAGCACCATCGGGCCCGTTGGCGCCACCGCCAGCGGCCACTCGATCATCGTGACGACCCTTCAGGAACTCCATCAGGTCGACATTGCCATCGCCGTTGATGTCGAACCGTCCGAATTCGCCCACTTCGTTGCCATCCAACAGGTTATCCTGGTTGATATCCAACTGAGCAAAGAGTTCTTTATCGGCCTTCACCTCAGCGGAGTCCCCCTCACCAGGGCCCTTGTTCCCAATCGGATCATCGCCAAACAGGTTTTCTTCCGGCTTGGTGCGCCATTCCTCAATGAACCGGTCAAGAACGGCTTGATCCTTCATATCGCCCATTACGGTGCCGTCACGGCCGACCAGATCATTCGAAGCATCTGTGTCCGCGTCAAAGACACCCAAGGAACCGCGGATCTCGCCGTCTTTGCGATCCGGGCCCACTTCCCCGCGAACGTCGATGTAGTTGTCGCGTTGGGTAATATCGACCACATCCCCGGCCTGGGTCGTGATTTTCACGCCAGACTCTGTCACATCGACCTTGCCGCCGCCGGGCAGGTCGTAAGATTGCCCGGGGGTCAGAGGCTTTGCCTCACCGTTAATGGTCAAGGTTTTGTCGATGCCATTGTACGCAACGACGTCATTGCCAGACTTCACCGCGGCTGCGTGGTTGACCGTGGCGTTCGGCCACCGCCCAGATACGTCCTTGCCCTGCACTGTCTGCAACTCGAAGTCTCCAGACGCGCTTCGTGCCTTAACGAAATTACCCTCTTCCATGTTGTCGAACTTGCCGCCATCGCCCGTGGTCTCGTGAGGGTCGCCGACGGAGCTGAATTTGCGTCCTTCAACGACGTTGCTGCCGTGGCTCCAGCTCGCCGGGTTGGGCCCCGTGTCGCTGGGCGACTCTACCGGGCTGTCAGAGCCTGAGCCCACGGGACTGGGAGACTCTTCCGGGGACCCCGTCTCAGTCGTGGTAGCCGGTGGGCTTCCTTCGCCCGTCGCATCAGGTTGCGCGGCAGGGGTTGCCTGGGGCACTTTGGCGCCGAGGGCCGCACTGACCGCTTGAAAAGTCTCCGCTTCTGCGGCCGACACGGTGCCGTCAGCCATAAAGACTTCTTTGAGGCCTTTCAGCGCATTCTCCGCGGCCTCGTCAAGTTGAAGGGCTTCGACATCAATCTCGAGCAAGTCGGCTTCTGCCGCCACGACTTCATTGACATCGCCCGCCATCGCAGTTTGATTTTCATTCTGATTGTTCTGCGGAGCTGCCTCGTTTGCCGCGTTCTGACCCGCCGCAGCCCCAGGCAGTGCAGCGAGGTTATTGGCGATGCCCGTTTGTAATCCATTCAAGTTGGTCGTCATTTTTCCATCTCCTCCACCGGCGGACCAATTGCCGCGCCACGCTGACAATATCCCAGATGGAAGGGAGCATCCGTCTTGATTTAACAAAAACAAAACAGAGAAATACAAATATTTATTTTTCCCACTGTTTTGTTAAACGGAGAGGAAAAAAAAGTGCACGTGAGCCGATCTTACGGGCATGCCTCTCACGGTGATCGATCGGGCTTTGCGCTGAGCGGGACGAGCGATTGGGTCCCTTTTTTGCCAATTGGAAGGGTGCCCGGGGGCGTGAGGCCGATTCATCGGGCGCCGTTGCCTGGCTCGACAGGTGGCAACAGGGAGATGCCGTCGCTCTCATCTGCTGATACTGGTCAAACCTAGAACCAGCGCCGCCCGCGGCAGTTACGCTCCGCTTTTTGATAGGTCGCTGCAGCCCTGCGCCTGATACTCGCTACTTTTGATGCGGAGGCCAGTCTCAGGGCGCCGGATGCCAGCATCAAGCCAGTACCAACCAAGGCACCAACCAAGCCGAAGGGCAAAAGGGGCGGCGATAACACCATCGTGAGAGTTCCCGCGGTGGCGGAGATTCCTCCGATGAAGGTCAGAGTTCCCGCAACTTGGCGGGCTTTGCGGCCTTCCTCTTCCGCGGCGCGAATTCGCTTCTGGGCCTGGTACCAATCGTCGATCAGATAGTGCCCGTCGCGGCACTGCAGTTCGGGTTCCGGCGCAGGAGGCATCGCGCGACCCTGAACGGTGACAGGGGGCCGGGTTGCAAGCACACGCGGGGCTGGAGCGACGGACAACGGCATGGCGCTTTTCCTTATTCAGTGAACCGAGCAATAAGGGTCTCGTCGTTTCGCTGTGTTCCCGTCAGGTTTCATTCTATGATGTGGTGGTTATGGTTTCCTTAAAAAGGTGAGTGTGCCTCTCGAGGTGGGGGCAGAGCCTCCGTGTGAAAACTCGAGGATTGCCCGGCGGGCGTTTCGGCAAGTGGTGGCGGACTGATCATCGCAGAGGCAGCGGTCTCGACGTCCAGATCTTTCCGCATCGAACCACTGGGGGGCGACGTCGTCTCCAGCGTGATCGGCGGGTGCAGTTCGGCGTGAAATTGTGGGCGATTCTCGATGATGATGGCTTGCCGAGACGACCGGTATCCGCCTGCAGAGACCACGAGTTGATAGCTGCCGGGTAACACATTGGTGAGCGTGAACCGTCCCGCTGTGTCAGTATTCTGACCTTCTGTCACGGGGGGATCCAACTGTACGAAAGCTCCCCCGATCGCATTTTCTTGTGAATTCCGGACGGTTCCACTCAATGTAGCAAAGTGAACCGTCGGTTGCGTGAGCGAGATGGTCTCCAATTCTTGCATTTGTTCTCGGCTGATCAGGACTTTGCGGCGAGGCGCTATCCGGTGGCGTGAAGCGTAAACCTCCAGAGAATAGGTGCCGGGAGACAGTCCGTAGAAATGATACCGGCCCTGTTCATCGGTGAGTGCCGTGTAAACCATCACGCCGTCGACTGTCGATGGGGCATCCGTGACCGCCAATGGGTAAAGTTTCACCAACGCTCTGTTTCCCCCGGTTCCACGAAGGCTTACAAGCCCCGTGACATCGGCTTGCTGCGTTTCCGACTTTGGTAATTCGACCGGGGCGGCCAGAGTGGTGGCCCGTCGCGCTGTCACCTGTACGTCGCGTACCGTCTGGGGTTCAAAACCTGATCGTGTGAAGACGACATTCCAGGTTCCTTCGGGAACGTGGCTGATCGTGAAATGTCCATCGGATTGAAAAGAGCACACCACTTCAACGCCACTGGCTAGGAAAATTTGAACACTGGAAAATCCTGTTTGGCTATCTAAACCTTCGCTTCTCACCACCCCCTCGATGGTCCCTGTCGGTTTTGCGACCAACTCAGGAAGGCTCACAGACGCGGACGTGACCGCGATTGATTCCGGAACAGGGCGCAACCGAATGCCGCGCGTAACACTGCCGCGTCCATCGTGGATATCGGCCTCAAGAATGTGTTGAAAGCTGCTTTTGTCCACTAAGAATTCAAAGCGGCCGTTCGTTTCAAGGGGCTTTTCTTCAGTGAGAGTCGCGCCGCGTAAAATGACGCTTCCGCGCAGATGGCTGGCCATCTGAAGAATCCCGAAGCGACTCAGGCCCGCCTTTGAAATAACGTCAGCCGCTCCAACCTCTGTTGTTACGCGTCCCCGCAAGACTATCTTTTGCGGCGCTTGGATGGGTTTGAGCTCTGCGCTGACGCGTGAAGCACGGCCGGGGAAGTTGAGCGCACACGAGCTCAGCACAAGACAAAGGCCAAACAGTAAAACACCCGGGGGACTTTCCCTGCCTCGAACTGCTTTCATCGATTCCCTCACCCTAGGGGGTGACCTTTGTTTCGACGTGTCGGTCCGCAGTGTCTGGTAAGAGGCTGATCATCGCAGATATTCCTCCGTGAGGGGCAACTTCGCACGGCGGCGTGTCGCCGTCAGTCGGACACGATACCGCTGTCCACGCCGCGCCCTTTCTGTTTTATACCATTGCCGTCTGAGCGTGGATGAATATGTCTTTCCAAAACGGCTTCTACCGCAAGCCCCGTCTGAGGCCTCGCTCGCACCTCAGTAAAGGCTTTTCGGGCTCGCGCGATCGCCTCACGACGGTGAACAATGGGATCAGGGTAAGAGCGTTCGCCCTGGAGAAGCAGTCGTGTCAGGGGGGGGATTTCCCACGGGGCGTGAAGGTATTCCAAGGGTACGCTCTCAAGCTCTGGAATCCATCGCCGAATGAACACGCCTTGCGGATCGCATTCTCGGGCTTGCTTCGTCACGTCGTACATACGCAAAGCATTTATTCCAGTGGTTCCGGATTGCATCTGTATCTGTGGGTAATGAATCCCTGGCTCGTAGTCCAGAAAGAGGCTCGCGAGGTGTTGGGCGGGGCGTTGCCAATGCAGCCATAGGTCGTAGGCGGCAAATGCCATGAGCATCGCCCGCATCCGAAAGTTGATCCATCCTGTCACGTGCAAGGCTCTCATGCAGGCATCAACCAGGGGATAGCCTGTTTGACCCACCGCCCAGGCATTGAAGCACTCCTCATCGAAGCTTTCCTCTCGCATGCCATCGTAGGCGCGACACATATTCCGATGCTCAATATCGGGCTCGGATTCTAGTTTTTGCATAAAGTGACATCGCCAGGCCAAACGCGACTCGAAACTTTTGAGAGATGCCAACCACGCCCGGGTGTCCCGAGGGGCAGATTCCAGGCTCATTTCAAGTCGTCGCTGCCGCGCTGCCTGAAAGGCCTGTCGCGAGGAAACGGTGCCCCAAGCCAGGTGCGGAGAAAGGCGACTGCACGCGTCGGCTGCGGGTTCAGGTTTTCCCATCAGTGCGCGGTAATGTTCGCCCCTTTCGGCCAGAAATGTGCGCAGTAACCTTTGGCCGGCCAATGCCCCTCCTGCTTGAGCACCATCGCGAGAAGCGCCACTGACCCCCAACTCCTCGGGGCTCGGGGAGCCTCCTAAAAAAAGCTCTATCGAACAGCTTATCTGCTCTGGCCTGGGCGAAAGAGGTGATTGCATAAATGTTTCCCAATGGTGGGCCCAGTTCTCGTGGCCTCGAAGACCCCGCCGAATTCCCCCTTGAGGATGCTCGTGCCAGGGGACCCCGTTGTCTCTCGCCCACGTTGCAACGCTGCGATCGCGGGCATATGAGACCCGGTCGCCTGTCTCCTGATGGCTGTAAAGCGCAGTGATGGGAAGCTCTTCGTGCAATCTCGACAGGACATCAACCACTTCCCCTGTCCGAATGAGCAATTGCCCTCCGAGGCGTGCCAAGCGTTCTGAGAGTTCGTTGAGAGATTGCACAACAAAGTCGAAGTGTGCGCGGTGCATCGTCGGTTGGCGCCAGAAAGATGGCTCGAAAACGAACAAGCCGACGCAGGGCCCGGCCTTCGCGGCATCAGCGAGGGGGCGATGGTCGATCAGGCGCAGGTCACGTTTAAACCAGACGAGATGCACCTGCACATCGTGCCTCAGAGCTGCCCGCGTGGCAAGCCCGACACACCCGTTTGATTAACAGCACAAATTTTGTGCAAACCGGGCGGGAGACTTCACCAATTCAATTGATCCCCGAACCAGTAATCAAGTCCTTCTTTGGCACCGTTCGCACTGGCCCCCTGGGCGCGGTACACCCAGTTGGGAAGTTGCCTCAGCAGCGAAGGCTCTGCGTTACCCACCACAGAGGCCATTCCGGCCGCCAAAAGCATTTCCAAATCATTGCAGGAATCCCCGCAGGCGAACGTTGCCTGCGGCGAGAGTTGGAGCCGCTTCGCCATCCATCGCAAGGCCGCGCCTTTCCCCGCAGAAATTGGGATAATGTCAAGGTCCCGGCCAGAACTATACACTGTTTTGGCACGAACTCCTTTTTGAAGAAGCCGCATTTCGACGTGTTTTGAATAAACGTCGGGCGCTTCGTCCACGACAAAAAAACTCAACTTGTAGGGATGGAGCGCCTCTTCTGGTTGCAGTTTGAGCCCGGTGAATTCTGAAAGAATTTTTCGAACACGTTGCGTCGAAAAGTGCCTCCCAACGCGCCGCCGCCAGGCACGGTCGAGCGTGGCGCTTCTTCCCCAGCGAATTTCGGTTCCGAGCCCGGTTGCCAAAATATCGGGCTGGGGCAATTTTTCTTGAAGGAGAAGTTCTTCAGCCGATTGAAAAGTCCGTCCCGTGATATAGGCCAGAATGGTTTCAGGGGAACGGGCGGTCAGCCGGTCGTACACGGCAGCCCCACTGGCCACGTGTCCAACCAGCGTCCCGTCCAGGTCGAAGGCCAGCAGACGCTTGGGTTGCAAACAGCGATGCATCTCAGGCTGCGAGACAGCGCGAGTACAAACGAGACATTTGCTCTGCAACGCGCGGCCAGGTATAGCAGCGCTCAGCGGTTTGAGCGGCAAAGAGCGACAGGCGCTCCCGCAACCCGTCATCACGCAGAACGTGTTCACATCCTTGTATGAGGGCCTCCACATTTTCAACGGGGAATAAAAGGCCCGTCTCTCGATGTACGACGGTGTGTCGCAAGCCCCCTACGTCACTCGCCAAGACGGGAGTCCCGCAAGCCATCGCTTCCAGGGCCACCATGCCAAAACTCTCGTATAAACTCGGAACAATGACCATGGATGCGGCGCGGTACACGTCCGCCACATCCTCAGAATCGAGACGGCCAAGCCAATGCACGCGCCCAGCCCATGGTTTGCTTGATACCCAATCCCGCCATCTGGAGTGTTCTTGCTCGTCGGCGCCGCCGGGTAGGAAGCCACCGGCCAAAAGTAAGCGGACATCCGATTGTTCGGCCAAGTGATCGAACGCGCGCATCAAAGTTCCGATGCCTTTGCCTGGGTCAAAACGCCCTACGTAAGCCAGCACGGGGCACTCCGAGGGGATGCCCCATCGCTCCTTGGCTGAATCCCGGTCCCCGGGGTGGTAGATGGCGGGATTGTATCCACAGGGGATGACTTCGGGACGCCCCGTCACCGAATAATGGCGCCCGCGGGCAATGAGGTCCGCCGGAGAAGTCGCAATCAGCGCATCCGCCCGCTCGGCAATTTCTTCCTCTACACTGAGTCGCACCGGGTTCCCGGAAGCGGTTGCACCCATTGCTTCACGTTTGACAGCGCCGAGCGAGTGGGGCGTGTGGATGTGGGAAACATCCCAGCGACGGGCCAACTCCATTCCAACCCAGCCGGAAAGCCAGTAGTTACTGTGAATGACGTCGGTTTTGCATGGCTGTCCCTCCATCCATTCAGCGGCGCGGGCCACAAACTCTGGAAGGTGGGGGAAGAGTTTGTCCCGCGAAACCATACCGTCTGGACCGCACGGAACGCGAATGACCTGTACGCCATCCAAATCTAGCGTCTCCGGGGTTTCACGGTGATACTTGCTGCGGGTCAAGACCCTGACCGGATGGCCGATGGCACGCAAAGCACGTGCGAGTTCTCGAACATAGACATTCTGACCACCTGCCCCCTCCGTACCGATGGCGGCCGACGGATCACCATGGACGGATATCAATGTCACAGTCGACGGCGCCCCTCCTCGGTGATTCGCCCCCCGCGCGCGCGTGGGAACTTCGTACACAGATTTCATCAAATAAGCCTCCAAGCCCCAAGAGGGGCAGTTCACAGCTCTCTATCCGAGTATACATAACTTAAATGTATTAAATGTTTGTAGTATGATAAGCAAAGCTAATCTCTGGAGGGCGTCGGGATGAAGCTGGAGCAACTGAACACCTTTCTGGTGGCGGCAGATTTATTGAACTTTACGGCGGCAGCGCGTCGATTTGACATTTCGCAGTCGGCCATCAGTCAACAGATCCGTGAGTTGGAGGCCAGCTTGGGCGTAAGTTTGTTTGAGCGCCGCGGGCGGGGTCTGGTGTTGACTTTGGCGGGTGAGCGACTGCGGCAACGGGTCCCCGCAGTGCTTCGCGAGGTGCGTCTTGCGCGCCTCGCGCTGCAAGACCTGGTGGGTTGTGAGCACGGCACGTTAAGAATTGGAGCAAACTCTACGCCTGGAATCTATCTGCTTCCCGCGCTCCTGGGTATTTTTTCGGAGCAGTATCCGGCCGTGAAGGTGAGTCTCCATATTGCCCCATTGGAGGCCGTTTCTCGCCAGTTGAGAGAGGGCGAGTTGGATATGGCGGTTCTCACGGAGGGGACACAGGCTGTGCATTTGTCGGATTGGGAGAGTCACCACGTGGGTGACGATGAACTTAGTTTGATTGCATCGGTCAAGCACCCGTTAGCCGGACAACGTCTCACCTCTGCGGAGGCCGTCAGAGCACATCCGCTCATTCTGAGGCCAAATGGGTCGTCAACTCGGCAAAGGGTACTTGCGGCCCTCGCGCGCCTGGGCATAGAGGAAACTGCATTGCAAATTACTTTTGAACTCAGCCACACGGAGGGTATTAAGCAAGCGGTACTCTCCAATTTGGGAATTGCTTGGGTATCTCGGATGGCCTGTGAGCGGGAACGCCGCGCAGGATGGCTTCGGGAAGTGAACGTACACGGCCTGCGTCTGAATCGTCCGCTGTGGGCCCTCGTGCCTCCGATGGAGCGTCGTCCGGCACACCTTCAAGCCTTTCTCGACTTGCTGAGTTCAACCCTTGCCTCTGTTTCCTTGGAAAGCGACCTATGAAATTTTCGAGACCTTTGCGCATTGGAGTCTTGGGAGCCGGCCAGCGGGGATTTATTCTTGCGGGCCTCATCGCGTCTCATCCCCATTTGGCGGAAGTCACTGCCGTGGCGGAACCCAGGCCAGCCTATCGTGAACAATTTGCGGGTGAATTTGGTGTGGATCCTGAATACGCCTTTGCCTCGTGGCAGGAGTTTTTGCTTCGATTTCCCCCGGTTGATGCCGTCATCATTACTACTTTGGACCGCGACCACGTCGGCCCTGCCGTGGCCTGCCTTCTTCGAGGCGTACCGATTTTGCTTGAGAAGCCGATTGCGCCGACCTGGGAGGAGGTTCTGGACATACAACGGGCCCAAGTGGCGAGTGGTGCCTTGGCCGCCGTGTGTCACTCGCTCCGCTATCAACCGGGATTTAATTTGGTGAAGCAATTGGTACAAAGCGGTCGCCTTGGCGAGGTGCGGACCCTGGACCTCATTGAGCAGGTTGGTTATTGGCATTTCGCACACAGCTACATCCGCGGAAATTGGGGCAATTCCGGTCGCGCCACCCCATTGCTTCTCGCCAAAAGTTGCCACGACCTTGATTATATCGGTTGGCTGATGAATGAGCCTTGTCGACAGGTCGCCTCCTACGGACAGCTGTCTCATTTTCACGCCGCACGGGCGCCGGAGGGCGCTCCGAAACGTTGCTTGGATGCCTGCCCCGTGGAACACGAGTGTGCTTACTCGGCCGTTCGACAGTATGTTCAGGGGGATCGCTTCAGCTGGCCCGCCTCCGTCATCAGCCACGATCATACACAAGAGGCCCATATTGAGGCCCTGCGCACCGGGCCTTACGGTGTGTGCGTCTACCATACAGATAACGATGTCGTCGACCATCAGACGGTGATGCTTGAATACGCTCAGGGGGCGACGGCGACTTTCACCGTCACGGGATTTACTCACTCAGGTGGCCGGCGACTGCGGGTCAACGGCACGGAGGCGGACCTGACGTTTGACGAGCAGGTCGTGACAGTAAAAAATTATGCGACTGGCCGGATTGAAGAGTTGCGAGCCGGGGGAGAGGGGCCTCACGGGGGCGGTGACCTTCGTGTCATTCGCCATTGGCTTGAAGCCGTTCGCCGCGACGATGCGTCCTGGCTTTTGACAGACTTAGAGGCCTCCTTGCACTCCCACGCCGTGGGCTTTGCTGCGGAACGCGCCCGTCTGGACCGGCGCCTGGTGGATGTGGCTGAAATTTATCACCCTTAAATGGTTTTGATGACTGCCTGCTGAGGCTTCACCGTCCTGACGGCCTTCGAAGCCTGAAGGCGCCCGTGACCGTACTCGGTATCGAATCCTCCGGCGCCCAGATCCAGGGCGCTTTCTGTCAGAATGCGGCGGACGGCTTCCGCGTCAAGTCTGGGGTTTATACTCTTCATCAGGGCGGCCACGCCGGCCACGTGAGGCGTTGCCATTGATGTGCCAGACACACGGGCATAGCCGCCGTTTAAGATGGTTGATAGGATGTCGCTGCCCGGCGCCGTCACCGTCAGGTGAGAGCCCATATTCGAGTACCGGGCTCGCCGATCCTCTCGCGTCGTCGCCCCCACCGCGATGACATCGGGGTTCACTGCGGGGTAAAACGGCTTCTCGGAGCCTTGGTTCCCTGCGCCTGCGAAAACGATGCTTCCTTTGCGGCGGGCATAGCGAATGGCCTCGTCCATCGCTTGACTGGGGATGCTTGAACCCAGACTCAGTGAGATGATGGAGGCCCCCCTCTCAGCGGCATAGGCGATGCCCGCAGCCACCTGCGCAAAGGTACCGGCCCCCCGATCAGACAAAACCTTGACCGCAAGCAATGTGACTCCCGGTGATACCCCGACGATGCCGCCATTTTGACGCCGTGCAGCAAGAATTCCCGCGCAGTGGGTCCCGTGGAAATTGTCATCCAAGGCATCGTCATCATTATTAATGAAGTCCCGTCCACGCAGCACTTTCCCTTGTAGATCGGGGTGACGGTAGTCGATACCCGTGTCCACCACCGCGACAATCATATTGGGACTGCCCTCGGTGACTTCCCATGCCCTTTCAATGTCAATGCGATCCAGTGCCCACTGCTCTTGGCGTTTATCATCATTCTGGTTCGAGATGAGGCCAATTGGGGGGAGCGACGTGACTTGAGGGCTGATAGTCACCGTGTGATTCTTCTCCACGAATCGAATGCCAGGCGTTTGGCGCAGTAGGCCCCTTACGCTCACCCCTGCTGGAGTGTTCACCACCACCACTTTGATTGCAGGGATGACGCGCACCACGGCCAGCTTGAAGCGAGAGCAGAAGTCCGCGCGCTGTCGATCATCGGTGTAACCAATGATGAGCTCTTCGCTGACTTGGAGGCTTGACGTCGCTGAATGGCTTGGTTTTTGGGTGCCCATGATTGCCGTGTGTGTACCACAGGCGTGCAGCCAGGCCGACGTCATCAGGAAGAGGAATAAGCCGTTTCTCATAACGGACATGTTCCCACGTGGAGATTCAAAATAAGGTTTTTTTAATCTCTTGTTAATCTTTTGCCCCTTGGGTCGGGGGCGATGAAGTGCCTGACGGTCACGTGAATCCGTATGACCAAAAATTATGGTAAAATTTTTTCTGAAAGACTCTCTTAGCGCGGTTTGCGCGGAGTTTTGTGGAGGAGCTGGCTTGTTTGGACGTGCGCCCTTCATTCTTTTGTTGGGGTTCGGGGTGGCGTGGCCGCTCATTTCATCTTGCGCGACGGGGACCGATCCGTGGGTGGCAGGCGCTCGCCCTGCGGCGATGGCTGCAAACCTGTCTTCGACGCCGGCCGACAGTGTTGTCTTTTCTGGGGCCGGCGATATTGCCTTTGAGGGCCCCGGAGCCGAGCAAACTGCCAGGATCCTAGACGGGATAACGGGAGCTGTTTTTACATTGGGAGACAACGCTTACCAGAGTGGCTCTGCTGAGGAATTTGCGCGGTTTTATCACCCAACATGGGGGCGGCATCTCTCGAGGACTTTTCCGGTGGTGGGAAACCACGAATATCGAACCCCCGGGGCTTCGGGTTATTTCGCCTATTTTGGTCCCCGCGCCGGAGATCCTGGCAAAGGATACTATGCCTTTGACCTCAACCCCTTTTGGCGTGTTTATTCTATCAACTCGGCTGATGAAACAGACGGGGCCTCTAAGCAACTGGGGATGGGCTCAGAGCAGTATCGCTGGCTGGCGATGGAGCTTGATACCCATCGCAATAAAAACACGATTGCGATGTGGCATCACCCGCGGTTTAGCAGTGGGGCCCACGGCGATAATCCTGAAACGGATGCCATTTGGCGGTTGCTTGTTGAAAAAGGAGTCGACATCGCTTTGTGGGGCCACGACCACCATTATGAGCGTTTCCACCCCGCGGACGTCAGCGGGAGAGAGGATGAGAAAAAAGGGTTGCGCAGTTTTGTCGTGGGAACCGGCGGCAAAAACCACTATCCGTTTTTTAAGCTGCCCAAGCGCATTACTGCGGTGAGAAATGCCCGGACATTTGGAGTGTTGAAACTGACCCTGCACCCCACTGCGTATGATTGGAAATTCCTTCCGGCAGCGGGTGGAAAGTTCTCTGACGAGGGTCGGTCAAGCGTGCGCTGAGTCGGCGGCGGTGTTCTCAGCGCGTGATGCTGAGCGCGCTTGGACGGACGGTGTTGTGTTTGAGTCCTTGAGAGTTGGAATTTTAGAGGTGGGATGAGGAACGCTTGCTGGAGCAAGGAGGATGACGTGCGTCCAAGCATATTTTTTACTGGAGCAGCTGTTTTTGGACTGGGTATGACGGGGGGAATTCTTGGCTCTCGTCTGCTTCCCCCCGACGCGCCGCTATTGCCGTTGAGTGCCACCCCGGCTGTTGCTGACGAGATAAGGGTGACGCCACCTGTCGGAGGAGAAGACGGAATTGCTGACTTGGTGGATAAGGTCAAAGCGGCCGTTGTGAACATTGATACGGTGGCTCATCGTCGGGTTCCCTCCCAGGCTGATCTCTTTCGCTTTTTCTTTGAGGGGGCACCGGGGGGAGCCCCCTCGCAACGGGAAGAAAAGGGGGTGGGGTCTGGCTTCGTGGTCGCTTCCAGTGGCTTGATTGTTACCAATTATCACGTGGTTCGCGGAGCGGACAAACTGACGGTCACTTTCCACGATGGGAAGAAATATCCGGGGAAGGTGATCGGCCAGGACTCAGGGACTGATCTTGCATTGGTAAAAATAGATGCCAAGGGGCTCCCCACCCTTCGTCTTGCCCAACCGGAAAGACTTCGAGTGGGGCAATATGTGGTGGCGATGGGAAGCCCGCTGGGGCTTTCTCAATCCGTTACTACGGGCATTCTGTCCGCAATCAATCGTGATATCAGCTTGAATGCGCGCGTTGGATTCTTGCAAACGGACGCCCCTATCAATCCGGGTAACTCAGGCGGGCCATTGCTCAATTTGCGGGGTGAAGTTGTGGGGGTGAATACCGCCATCGCGGCCCGCGGTCAGGGTATTGGTTTTGCCGTTCCGGTCGATACCCTCAAGACGGTCTTGCCTCAGCTTGAGGCCAAAGGCCGGGTGGAGCGACCCTGGATTGGCGTAGGGATCGCCAATTTGCCTGAGGATCGCTCTCGAATGTTTTACCCGGTCGATCACGGCGTACTCGTGGGCCGTGTTGAAAAAGGTGGCCCTGCAGAAACCGCGGGCTTGATGGCGGGAGATGTCATTCTGGCTCTTGACCGTCAAAAACTGGAGAGTGCGAATGAGTTAATTCGAGAGGTCGCGAAACACGCCCCTGGTGACGCCGTTGAGGTTCTTGTGAGCAGGCAGGGGCAGACCAAGTCGTTTAAGCTCACTTTGCAAAAGATGCCTGACATCAAGTCGAATGAGGCGGAGTCTGAGGACGAGTAGCAATTAAAAAAAGGGTCTTCCGACAAGCTCGGAAGACCCTTTGGTTCAAAATTTAATTAGACAGCGATGGGACTGATTGGCCCCAAACTCGTCAGCTGACGGACTACAATTTCTTCGTTTCCTACACGAACTTCAAAAAAGTTTGTCGTGCCTCCGCGCCCCGCACGGTTGCTAGGACCCTTTTGATATGCGATGACCACGATGCCATCCTCGAGAAACTGCCGGAGTTGGAATTCCGCAGTGTCGGGCAAAAGCCCTGAGTTACACGCACGACGCACCAATTCGCGGGTGACATCGTCCCAGTTTTTCCCTAAATACATCATGGATGGCGCTACTCCTTACCGTCCAGACACTGCTAACAATGTCTGACGTGCATTCGCTTCGGTGCGCGACAATCAAAAGCCCGAAAGCCTTGATTTTTCGCGGCTTTGGAGATTCCAGCCTTCATTTTACCAGATTTGACATTTTGTGTCGAACGTCACTGGCAGAGCAAATAAGAAGGCTATCGTGAGGCCCCACTGAGGGGCGCACGATAGCCTGGTCTTGGGCGAGGCGGTAAACTAGAGGGCGCTTGCTGGCAAATCAGAGGCGCTCAGGCCCAATTTGGCAACCCAGCGGCGGTCAATGGCCTCCGCTTCATCGATCGCTTCTACGACGGCGTCTTCAAGGCTGCCGAGTGTATTCACTCGCTGAATGAGTTTCATCGCCTCATTGCCATTCGCGAGCACTTCATCAATGGCCGCCAGGTGGTGGTAGGTTCCATTGGCGCGCATAATCCCCTCAACTTCACCCATGAGACGGGCCAGCGCGACCCGCACGGGAACCTCCCGCCCATAGTGCCATACCGACGCATTAAGACTGTTTGTCGCAACGCGACGCTCATTCTCACGCGCCACAGCCATTAAATTTTCGGCCGGCTTGCCAGTCTTCAGTCGCAGATGTTGAATGCGGGCTTCCAGCAAGGCCGTTACGGCCAGAATGAGGCCCGGATCATAGGCCAGGTCACATATTCTGGCTTCAATGCGGTTGAGGTCGTAGGGACGATCGATTCCATTGGGGCGCACGGCACTCCACATGTGTCGAATTGAGCGCATCTGCTGGTTCGCCAAGGCCCCTTCGACGAACCCTACAAAGTCTGCATGACCGTCGAAGAACCGGATGCCAACGGGCTCTTGTGGGAAGCCAACCCAGCGACACGAGTGATAACCAGTATATTCGCCGTTCCGGTAGGGCGAGGCGGCCGTCAGCGCCAAAAAGAGCGGCATATCAAGTCGCAGCCAGTTGGTGACCGCAATAATTTCATCAGGGTCATCGAGGCCGACACTGATGTGGATGCTACTGGTCAGAATGTCCGTCCCGAAGGTCGCCCCGACCCATTGGTAATAAGAGTTATTGGGCAACGAAGGGTGAAACTGTTGGTCAAATGGGAGGGCCACCGTACTGCCAGGAAAAATGGTGTATTCGCCCAGCGATTCCAGGTGTTTGCGTAGAGCCAGCCGGGGCGCCACCACGGCACGAGCCAAGTCGTCGTAGCACGTCAGCGGCGGGGTTGTATATTCGACGTGACGGGCGTCTGATTCAAAGACAAAGCCATCCGACTCCAATGCCGGCACAATGGACGGTGACAGGTCAGCTGTCGCGCCATATCGCGTGCCGGAGAAAAGTTCGACTTCAATGCCTTTTTTTAGAGGGGCGATCATCTGATGACACTCCACCGAAAATGGGTTGGGGCACGCCAAGGTTATCGATCAACTTAAGGAAAACTTGCCTATAAAATTAAACTTAATTTAACTTGGCGCCAGCATACTAGGCCCAGCCGGGGAAGTCAATATGGTCTCGGGATGCGCAGCTCAAATTCTGCGCAGGCGCCACGCCATCTCCGAGTATGCGCGCGACTGAAGCTCTTGAGCGTAGCGCGCTTGTTGCTCCAACACCTCCATCTCACCGACGATCCAAGCAGGAGGTAGGTAACGGAGGTGGTTTTCGCATGCGGTGCGGGACCCTTCCATCGCCGCTGCGATCAAACGCCATCCCAATTCAAGATCTGGCAGAAATTCGATACCCCCCCGATCGAGGACGGGCCGAATCTGTGCCAACGCTTGGAGACTTTGGTCGAAGAGGGTTCGCGCCACGCGAAAGGCGGCGAGGCGCTTTACCGGGTCACCCGGCGCTTCGGGCGATGGAAGACCTTCCTCCGCCACGTTCGCCGTGGTGAGTTGGCGTTGCACTCGTTGTCTGATGGCTTTCAGCAATTCGATATCGCCGGCCGAAGCGAAGGGATCAACCTCGCTCGGGGGATTTTGCAGCGCCTTGAGAAAAAGGCCCAGGCCAAAGCACAGCGCAAGGCCCGCTGCGGCTGAACCCGCGGGTGAGCGGTGAGGGGCGGCAAACGCATCGAGCCATTGGGCTAAGCTGGAATCGAGTCCGACTTGCATCAGGCGAAAAGTCTAGCACGTTACGCCCCCATTCGACTTCCCTTGCTCCAACCGTCATGCCTCCCTCGACGGAGTGCTTAGCCCCTGGAATTCAGGGGTATAGGGGAGGGGGATGGAGAGGACGTTCATCAATGATGAAAAAACCCCACAATAGACCCGACAAAAGTTCTGGGAGAACACCCGGTGACGGGAAGGGTGCGAACCCGCCCGGAATGCCACGTGTCTTGCGCCCAGGAGCAGCCTCCAACGCCAAGCAGGGGCCCTTAATTTCGCCCAAGTTCCGTCCCGCCGCGCCAGACCCTGGCCCTCAGGCCAGCACCCGGGAGCAGGTCGACTTTTTTGCCGGTCAAGTTCAGTCATTGGCGACACGGCTGGAAGCACTGCGCGGACAAGGCGCTGGCCACGCCCCTGAGTTTCAACAGCTTGAGAATCTACTGAACGCGGTTCAGGATAAATTGTTGCTGGCCCAACAGCGTCTTCAGAGCAGAAGTTGATGGAATCAGGCGTGCGCTCGCTGATGGAGGGAGTGGCTAAAATATTGCACAGTTTTCTCCAGTCCTGCCTCCAGATTGACGCGCGGTGCCCAGTTGAGAATCTCTCGCGCGCGAGTGATATCTGGTTGGCGTAATTTAGGATCGTCGGTGGGCAATGGCTTAAACACCACGGGGCTCGAGCTTTTTGTAATTTTCACGATGCGGTCTGCCATTTCAAGCAGACTCAGTTCATCTGGATTGCCAATGTTTACAGGGTCACTCTCGTTCGATTCCATCAACCGGACCAAGCCTTCGACAAGATCGTCCACGTAACAAAAACTGCGGGTTTGCGAGCCGTCTCCGTAAACTGTTACTGGAAGGTTCTGCAGGGCCTGCGTCAGAAAATTGGGAATGGCACGCCCATCGTTGAGGCGCATTCTCGGCCCATAAGTATTGAAAATTCTCACGATCCGTGTCTCGAGCCCGTGGGTGCGATGGTAGGCCATCGTGATGGCTTCCGCAAATCGCTTCGCTTCGTCATAACAAGAGCGCGGACCGATGGGATTGACATTGCCCCAATAGGTCTCGGGCTGAGGATGCACCAGCGGATCGCCATACACCTCGGAGGTGGATGCCAGAAGCAGCCGGGCACCCTTATTCTTCGCCAGCCCCAGGGCGTGGTGAGTCCCGAGGGCTCCCACTTTCAGGGTTTGGATGGGTAATTCTGCGTAGTCCACGGGACTCGCGGGGCTCGCCAGATGATAGATCCGGTCCAGCGGCCCATCAAACGGAATGAACGTCGTCACGTCGTGGTGTATGAAATCGAACTGAGGATGGTGCTCGACCGCTCTCAGATTTTCCAACGCACCGGTCACGAGGTTGTCCATGACCCGAACACTGTGGCCTTCGTTCAAAAGACGCTCGCAAAGATGAGACCCAATGAATCCTGCACCGCCGGTGATTAGAATGCGCACGGCCGCCCCCATTCCATAGGCTGCTTTTTTCCGAATACGACCCGTTACGAAGCCTACGCACTGATTGTGACGCAGGCTCGAGTGTCTGGCAACAGGCGCTGTGCACGAAAGGTCCGGTTTGTCGCGATCGTTCAAGGGGGAAAAGGCAACGTGTTATAATCCGACCTTTGTATCGATACAACTTGCGCTTTAGATCGCGTGTTACGCTGCGTGTAATTGAAATTCAGTGAGCCTGTGTCCTTCGTTCGCCCTCCCCGTTTGACAGCGTTTTTGTTGCTGACAGGCCTTTTTTGTGGCTTGTCTTCGCCGGATGCTCCTGCGGCCGTCGCCGCAGGCAAGAAACCTCCCGGGGGCAAGCCTACGCCCTCGGTCGCCTCGAGCGGGAAGGCGGGTTCCCCGATGGCCGATGATGATTATGGCCCGGGAGAACCGCCGCCGGGTGGGATGGCCCCCCGAGCCCGTCGGACCCCTGCCCCTTCGGCGCGTGACCTTGAACCGAAAGAGATTGTTCGGGGCATTCGGGTCCAGGGGAACGTTCGGATCAGTGAAGACCGGATTCTGCTGATGACGCCTTTGACAGTGGGGGAGAAGGCCGGACGCTCAGATATTCTCGATGCTGTGCAACGCATCTACGGGATGGGGTATTTCGCCGATGTGCGCCCGTTGACTGAGCCCGCTTTGGGCGGAGTTCGCGTCGTTTTTCAGGTGACTGAGAACCCGATGATGGTGGGCGTCCGCTTTGACGGGGTGACCAAGGTAGAACTGCGAAAACTCGAGGAACTGTTCGCTGCGATGCGGGGCGACATCATTAACTTTAACCAAGTCAAAGAAGCGGTGGACAGACTTCAAAAAACCTACGCGGAGGCTGGATACCCTCTGGCGCGGGTGGCTGATATGGGTTTGGCCCCCGATGGCACACTGATGTTCCGGATTGCCGAGGGTCGGGTGGCTGGCATCAAGGTCAGCGGCAACGAGGAAACCAAAGATTATGTCGTACTGCGTGAACTGACCACTCGGCCGGGCGAGGTCTTTAATGCAGAACGCATGCGGATGGACCTCCGGCGAGTATTCAACCTCAACTTTTTCGAGGATGTGAATTTGAAGTTCGAACCTGCCCCGGCTCCAGAGGGGGGAAAAGGGGGCGCGTCAGACGACTTGGTTGTGGTGATCGACGTCAAAGAAAAGCAAACCGGTTCCATCAACCTCGGGGCGGGGTATTCAACCCGAGACGGCATTTTGGGCATGTTCAGCGTCAAGAAAGACAACATTTTTGGCACAGGACGTCAAATTGGGGCCGACCTTTCAATCAGCCAACAGCTGCGTGTGGCGGGTGAATTGAATTATTTCGATCCGTGGTTCGATGAGCGGCGAACGGGTGTTGGCGGAAGTTTGTACGTTCGGCGGTTTAATAATTTTCTCGCCGATTTTCGCGAGGACCGGATCGGTGGCAGCGCCACCTTGACCAAACCACTTTTTGGCGACCCATTGACTTCGCAGTGGCGAGGGTCGCTCGGCTTTCGAGGGGAGACCATCTCTACCTACGATAATGTCTGGGTCGGTGGCAACATCAAACCGTTCTATCCCAACACGGGCAAAGCCATCACCCTCAACCCGGCCGGTAACGATGCCGTTGTGGGAGCCAATCTGGGCATTACGTTTGATAACCGTGACATCATTGTGAACCCTACGGAGGGACTGTTCAATCAACTCACCCTCGAACCTGCCGTCGTGAATGGGAACTCGCTTCTTTTGCGTGGAACTGCCACCGGGAATTTTTTCTTCCCGTTGCCATCCCTCCCGTGGGCACCTAAAGATCGCACGACCATCGCTTTGGGAACCCGTTTAGGGCTCATTGGGGGCGGCCAAGTACCCGCTTATGAACGCTTTTTCTCGACGGGTCCATATTTGGTTCGTGGATGGCCCGAGTTTGTCGGGCAGGACCATCCAACGGTCCAGAAATATGGCATCAATTTCTTTCAAGGCTCCAACGCCTTTGTCGGAAGCCTCGAATACCGGTTTCCCATCGTAAATATTGTTTCGGGGGTCATTTTTGCGGATTCAGGGATGTTCTGGGATGAGCAATTCAACACCAGCCTTTTGCATGCGGGCTATGGCGCGGGTGTCCGTTTAACCACCCCGCTGGGGCCGATTCGTCTCGACTACGGGTTGCCGGGGTGGGTTTCGGAGCCTGGGCAGTTTCATTTTTCAATCGGTCAGAAATTCTAACGCTGTCGTCAAGAAAGGACTTTTCGATGCTCTCTATCCGTCAAACGCTCGAACGAATCACGGCCGCGATGGCCGTTGTTATCATTTGGAGCACGGCAGCCGGCACGGCGTGGGCACACACGGTCGGGTACGTGGACACCGCGAAGGTGTTGACGAGTTACAAAGCAGCGCGCGACGCGCAGGGCAAGATGCAAGTCGAATTGACCAAGTATCAGCAGGCTTTTGCCGAACGCCAAAAGAAAATTGCAGAAGCACAGAAAGCCGGCAAGACTCAAGAAGAATTACAGAAGATGACACAGGCCTTCGAACTCGAATTGAAGCCTCTGAAGGACAAAGCGATGAATCTTGAGGCTAAATTGGCGGCGGACGTAAAGACCAAAATTGAGGCGGTCATCAAAACAGTTGCCGCCAAACGCAAAGTGGACTTGGTACTGGACAAAGCAGCCGTTCTGCACGGCGGTGTCGACCTCACGAGCGACGTGGTGAAGCAACTAAAGTAGTGGCTGCACCGGACGGCTTCAGTGATGGCAGCGATGAGGGTTCATTCGTGAATCCTTTGGAGGCTGCATTGGCATCGCTGCCCCATCGCCCACCGTTCAAGTTTTTAGACCGCCTCTTGGTATTAGAGCCACAGCAAAGGGCGGTGGGGATGAAGCTGATTCGGGCTGATGACCCTTATTTGGCCGGGCATTTTCCAGGATTGCCTGTGATGCCTGGGGTGCTGATTGTGGAAGCGTTGGCCCAGTTGGCTGTGTGCCTAGAGGGGAAGGGCCGCGACGAGGGGGGCGGCTTGCCCTTGTTGGTGGGTATCGACAATTGCCGATTTCGGCGCCCTGTCGGTCCTGGCGATGAGGTGCGCTTGGAGGTCGTGGCAAAGAGGCGGCGGGGTCAGTTTGGCCGGGTGTTGGGAACCGCATGGCTGGGTGACACGCGGGTCGCCGAGGCTGAAATTCTCTTTACTTGGTGGGATGGCGCTCCGGCTTCCGGGACACTCGGCCGCGCGTAGTGGCGCTTCCCCAAAAAACGCCCGCACGATAGACTCATGGGTATGCGTGCGCTGATTCAAAGGGTGAGTCGAGGACGGGTGACCGTCGCAGAACAGGTGTTGGGTGCCATCGGCCAAGGTTACGTTGTGCTGCTTGGGGTTGGCCAACGCGATGTACCAGAAGATGCCGAGTGGTTGGCCGACCGCGTGATCGATCTCAGGCTGTTCGCCGACCAAAACGGTAAAACCAATCTGTCGCTCGCTGATATCTCTGGCGAGGTGTTGGTTGTGTCTCAGTTTACCCTGTATGCTAATGCAAACAGGGGGCGTCGCCCGAGCTTTACGGATTCTGCTCCACCGGCTCTTGCTGAGCCACTGTATGAACGATTTATCGCCCACTTGCGAGCGCGGGGGGCGCGGGTCGCGACAGGAAGATTTGGGGCGCAGATGCAGGTGGACATTCTCAACGATGGACCGGTGACGATATGGCTGGAACGCGAGGCGGGACGCTCTCTCGGGGGAGGCTAGTTTGACAGTGTTGACTGAGGGGTTTTCGCTCCAGGCGGCTGAAACATCCGTTTTTGCTCAGGGAACGGCGTTGGAATGCGCCGCGTGGAAAGCAGGATTTGGCTGTGGGCCGGTGGAGGTTCTGATATTCGAACTCGAACCTTACATCAGTGAATCTGGGGTTTGGAGTCGCCTCGTAGAGGGGGAATTGCCGGGCGGCCTCGCCTCGACGCTTTCAGCCCTTCGCTTACTGACGACGGTGAACCTTGGCGAGGATATCTTCGATATTGGAGCCCGCACACTGGCCCAGTTGCAACGGCGCAGGTTCGACGATGGCAGTTGGGATGCACCAGGCAGTTGGCCGGGCTTGGGTGAAGGAATCGCTCGTCGAGCTTGGTATACCGCCAGTTTGGGAGGCTTGGTGGGCTTGCTGTCGGGTTCTGGCCACAGTGAAAGCGCGCGCGTGATGAGTGAGGGCGCGGCGCGGTGGGTGCAGGCGAATTGGCCGCGCGTTTCAGACTCTGGGCCCGCATTTTGGTGGTCTGTTCTGCATTGTTTGGGGCGCCAAGATACGCCGACGGCTCAACGCATTGTGGATGATGCCGCGCACCGGCTTCACCGCTGGTTGGATAAACCTCGCCCGGCCTCCGATTTAGCGTGGATTCACGAAGCAACGCGGGTCGCTCGACGAGGGTTGCGCGACCCTTTACGCCAACGGGCCTGGTCCGGCTTGCTTGAAACACAGTTGCCAGGTGGAGGTTGGTTGGGGGGGAGTGAGGCGGGATGGACAACATCCTCGCCGTCAGCGACCTATTTTGCCAGTCGAGCCCTGGTACGCCCTTGATGGGAAGTGGACTGTGTCAACGGTAAAATGGCGCATTCCCGCCCGAGAAGACTTGGCAGCTATTTTGGGCTTAATGGATGACCCAGCATCGGTTCACCGGCGGACGATATGTCGTCACGGCTCGCTGCCAGAGTCTCCGGAGCAACTTGACGCACGTCTGCGGCTCGATGAGAACTTGTTGGGGGAGAAGGATGGGAAAGGCTGTGTGGCCTTCGCCTCGTGGCAGTGGGTCGATATTTTTCACGCTCATATTAATGTCATGGCGGTCGCCGGCCACGTTCAGCGGCAAGGCCTCGGAACGGCGTTGTTTCGGACAATCGTCACCCTCATTAGAAGGAGAGGGGCGCAAAGCCTTACATTGAGAGCCTTTGCGGACTCCCCGTGGGCCCTCTCGTTTTACGAGGGGTTGGGACTTTCTCGCCTGGTGAATGGGGGTAAAGATCGAACTTTGCCTGACGGGGTTCACCTCTATTTGGCCCAAGCACGGGCGCACGGAACTTGGCCGGATGATCAAAGAGTGCTTTTCTACCAGGACCTCCGTGTGTTGCGTGATCGTTGATGCCGTGACTTGGCGTTGAGGCGTTAGCGACCAGAGCTCAAGCCCGCGTGTTCACGCATTAAACGAATCAATTCGTCCGGGTTGTCCGAGTTGGCCAGCGCGTCGTCTGCCGAAATGACGCCATTGCAGTAGTGTCTGAACAACGCCTGGTTCTGACTTTGCATGCCGTCGTACTCACTGGTTCGTAATATTTGGTACAGGGCGTCGGTATTGCCCCGTTGGATGTGGTTTTTGGTGTTTTCACCCCGCGCGTTGGGCGTGACGAGAAAAATTTCGAGCGATGCAACACGGCCTGGTTTGTCCGCCCTGGGAATTAACCGTTGCGCAACACTGGCCTTCAGGGCGTTCGCCAGCTGCAAGCGAACCCCTTCCTGTTCGTGCGGCGGAAATGTATTTATCAGGCGGTTAATGGTTTGGATCGCGTCGTTGGTATGAAGCGTACTCATCACTAAATGGCCCGTTTCCGCAGCCTTGAGGCCGGATGAGATGGTTTCCACATCACGCATCTCACCCACCAAAATGATGTCCGGCTTCTGACGCAAGGCGCCGCGCATGGCGTTAGAGAAGTTCATCGAATCGACGCTCATTTCTCGCTGTGTGAATATGGCCTGTTTTGATTCGTAAACGAATTCCACGGGGTTTTCCAGGGTCAATATGTGGATTTTTCGATTCTGGTTCGCGAATTCTATGAGGGCTGCGAGACTGGTGGTCTTGCCAGAGCCCGTTTGGCCCGTAATCAGAATCAACCCCTGTTTTTCAAAGACGGTTTTTTTTAAGACCGCAGGAAGGCCCAGGGCCTCTGCGGGAGTGACTTCGTTGGCGATGACCCTGAGAACCAAACCCGCAGCCCCTTGGGCTTGATAAACGTTACATCGGAAACGGCCGACTCCTGCCACGGCAAACGCGAGGTCCATCTCTTTCGTGTGCTCAAAGGTCTCGCGTTGATCCGGATTGAACAGGGACTCGGCGTAGTAACGGGTGGCCTCGGCTGAAAGGACGCCGAAATCCTCGAATGGCGTCACCATCCCGCGCAAAACGCCACAGGGTGGATGTCCTGCCTTGATGTGGATATCGGCACAGCCCCACTCCACGAGATGGGCCAGAACATTGAAGAGCGGTTGCACGCCTAACGCCATCTCCTGTTCGGTGGGAGAAAGGGGCTCAAAGGTGGGGTGCGTTCTGCGCTGAATAGGATGGGCGGACTCCCACGCCTTCAGTTCGACCAACACCGCCTCCGGAACGTCCATTTGAATTAACGCTTTCAGGAGGGCGCTTGCGTCGAGCTGTATCTCTGCATCACCGAAAGGACTATTGCCCATATTTCTCATCGGTTCAGAGGCCAGGCCGTTCGCGTGGTGGATGACGTTGTGAGCGATGCGCGCTGGAATTTTTATGTCGACCTTTGTGATGGGGTTGACGAGTTCGAAATAAACCCCCGTGATCGGTTCTCGACAGCCTTCGTGGCGGCACGGGACTTGCTCTTCGGCAAAGTGAATGACTTTATAGGGGGCACCCAGTGACTTTTGCCTGTTAACCACGGTCGTCAGGGCGTCTCGCCGCAACGCGCGGAACTCGCCATCTGTGGTCGAGCGAGTCAGTTTTGGGGTGAGTTCGTCTCGCAAGAGTTCCGCCAGGCTGGGAATTTCGCGAAGAAAGCGTCCCGTCGCCGGAAGCAACAGCGGTGAACGGGTCGTTGTTTTATCATCTAACGATGAGGTTGGGTTCGGCAAGATGACCCTCCACACAGTGCGCCCTTTAATGGTACATCACTTCGTTTTTTTTCACGGGGCGTCAAGAACCTAGGTCGCGCGCTGGGGGAGGCCCAAAGCGCGGCGGACTTCGGCAACCAGGCGTTCCGTCGAGAAAAGGGGCAATCGACGCCCCAGACGCTCATAGTCCGAGACACTCAAGCGACGGCGTGCCAAGTCTTCGAGAATGGCGGTCAACAACGCGTCGAGAATGGGAGCCATGGGGCGCAAGGGTATCCCTTGGCTGAGTAATTGACGAAAAACCCGCCAAATTTCTGCCACTGAAACGTAGCGCTCCAATTCATGCGTGTATCCAGCACGGCGGGCCTCCGTCAATAGGGTGGTCACCGTGTCTTCGGACAAAAGACGATGCCTGTGTTGATTGGCAATGAAATTGACGTGGCGCGTGACCTGGGTGAGCCAGTGCACCCGTTCGAGATCAGTGGGTGGGGCAGCGCCTGGGCCGATGGGCATCCAAAGAAGCCATCCTTCGCCCGCAGGGTCAGGTGACCACGGATATGGGGCCGGTGGCAGAGGGGGGGCGTTGGGCGACAGAATGCAATCCAGTCCCGGGAAAGCTTCGCCCTCGGCCACAACTTCATCCCAGATCTCAATTCTGTATTCGTGAGTTCCGAGCGTGGGTTCCAATCGCACATTCAGCGTAGGGAATAAAAAGCCCCAATGTTTCGAGAGGTGTATTTGGCTCTGTATGAACCAGCCCCCCGGTATCGTGTTGCCCTCATCAGCCCAGCGGGCTTCTTGATCAAAAAGGTCAACCCCTGCCGCCCACGTAAAATGGTTTCGCCGAAGTGACAAGAGCGGATCCTGTTGTTGGTTTGTCACGGCCAGTTCATTCAAGGCCCTGTCGTGGGAGCCATCGAAGGAAAGCGCATTCGTGTCATTGGGACGGTGTCCCTCAAAAACGGAAGGAAAAGGCCATAAATTTAACGGAGCAAGTTGGGCTTCGAGCGCCGCAACCTTCAGTGGCGAGTGGCGCTTGAGGTACGTCTCGGGCCCCAATGTCTGCAGGGCTGACCACTCTCCAAACAAGTACAGTCCGCGCTGCTCGCCAAAATGAGCAATCAATAAAGCCAAAGGGTGTTGCAAAGAAGGCTCCGCCCGGGAAGGGGCACCTTTCACAGTGTCAATCAAATTGGTTACGGGTATGAGGGAGTCGGATAGATTCTCTTGATGAGGGGAGGCGTGGTGGATCCCTCGAAAAAGCCAAAGCCACAACATCAACCTGCTGAGGATTCTGCAAAAACCGCGCCGCGAGCAGCCTCGGGTGATTTTTTTCAGTCCTCTCGCACGGCGCCGCTGCGGCCCCAATCGGTGACCCGTCGCCTGGATTCAAATCTTCTGAATCCCCACGAAGCGCTGGATGCCATGGCCACTGAAGTGAGCAATGGTCGGACGCTCTTGTCCAAGTTACATCCTCGGCTCACCGTTTTGCAACGGGCGGTGGAGGTTTTGGAAGCACCGGACCAGGCATCTGTGATCTTGCGAGGTGTGGGGGCGGGGGAACTGGGCTTCACCCGGCAGGTCGTGCAAATATTGCAAGAGGATCCAAGGGTGCTGCGTCAGGTGCGCGTGGCCCTGAATCAATGGACTCAGGCCCAAAAAGGCGTTGCCAGTGCCGAAGCGGTTTTGAGTCAGGCGGCTGCTTTCCCTGAGGCCCATCGGGCAGCTTTTGTCGCGGAGCATTGCCACGTGGAAAAGTTAAGGGGGCAGCTTTACCCGCTCATCAACCTGCACGTGGTGTTTCGAGAGACTCCGATTCTTTCTCAGCTGGTGCCCGCCCCCAAACCCGGATATCGCGAGAAAACCCCAGCCCCCAAGCCTTTGGACGCCGCCTCAGCCGTCCGCACATCAACGGCACCGGGGCAGGTGCAGACGTCGATCGAGGACGAAGTTAAGGCAGTGGATGCCGCAATTTCGCAGGTGGTGGGCTCTATCAAACAAGCGACCGGGACCCTAAAGAATAAATTGAAAGGTTTTTTTGGGGGCGTCCCCACAGAGAACGAGTGAATTTTTTTACTGCGGCGCTGTGCGTTCGTTGGCTTGGTTTGGATTCACCGGGAGGTAAATCGCTGCAGCGCGTTGTAAGTCCACATCGAGGCCAGAGGCGAGGGAATCGTTGGGGTCAACTTGAGGCACCGCAGGCGCCACCTGACGTGTCGACGCATTGATGGTGAGCTTTTTCTTTCCGGTGTAGACCCACCACACGGGGTCTTCATTTGAGTGATTGAGCAGGATGGCTCGACTGAGGCTGAAGGAGCGTTGGGCGTTCGGCGGGCACGTTGTCCCAGGAGGGCACGACGCTTGGCCGGGTGATTGCCGGGCCATGTTGAAAGCTGTTTTCGCGCTCACGGGAGTGGAGTCCTCCAGCGGCTTGAGATTGGCGACCAGGCGCGCGTAATCTGGCATGGCTCCGTACTGCGCGATCGCCCGAAATCCATAGTGGCGAGCAACGAAAACACTCGGTTTTGAATCGTGAAAGCGACTGGGAGAGAAAAACACGTTCGCGGATGCCGATACTTGTAACAGTCCCAGCCCCGTCGAATGGATAGCCAGTACTCGAACTGCATCATCCGACCAATGTTTGGCTCGCCGAGTGTCCTCCTTGAAGATGCCTGGATCATCCGGTGCGACGGCTGAAATAGACGGCGTCCTTCCTGGGCCATTGGCGGGGAACGGACCTCGCGGTATCGGCCCTTGGGCGCGCCCACAGCCTGTTAAAAGCGCAGCTCCCACGAGCGTGAGAAGCAGTCTTGTGTTTGCTCGCATCCGGTGTCCTCCGACTTTCTTGAATGGCTTATCGGTCGGCACATCGTCAAAATGACGTAAAAAAAATGTTAAATAAATGGATTCGCGGTAAGGTTCTCGACGAGGCAAAACTTTCGGTTGCTGGGGCATCCTCAGTGTGTCAAAATGAGAATTTCTTGCTTCGGGCTGCCGACAGCAGTTTCCCTCGGTTCTGGTCTATAGGGGTTTACGTGACTGCTGCTTCTGCATTCGCTGTTTGCGCCGATCGCATTCTTACCCCCGCCGGTTGGTCACACGACGCGGTCTTGGTGTCCGAGGGGCGTGTTCAAGGGCTGATCCCGCGCGGAGAAATTCCCGCCGCCCTGAGGGTCGAGAATTTTGAGGGGGCGGAGCTGGTGCCGGGGGTGGTAGACAGTCACGTTCATCTCAATGATCCCGGCCGGGCTGAATGGGAGGGCTTTCGGACGGGTACTCGAGCCGCTGCCGCCGGCGGGATTACCACGGTGGTCGATATGCCCCTTAACAGTATCCCCGTCACCACAACGCGGGTGGCATTGGAGGCGAAGCGTGCGGCGGCCTCGCAGGCTTGTTGGGTGGATGTCGCTTTTTGGGGCGGTGTGATTCCGGGGAATCAGAATGAGCTTCTTCCGATGGTGGAGTCTGGTGTCGTCGGCTTCAAGGCCTTTATGTGTCACTCAGGCATCGATGCCTTTCCCGCCTCCCCCCCAGACGTATTACGCCATGCCCTCAATGTCCTCGCACCGACCTCCGTGCCCTTGCTGGTACACGCGGAGCTCGACGCGCTTGCGGTCTCTCCCGAGGGGGACTCCTCCAACCATTACCTTGATTTTTTGCGGACACGACCTCCCGCGATGGAGGTTGAAGCCATTCGGCTTCTGATTCAATTACTCCGTGAGACGGGAGGCCGGGCGCATATCGTTCACCTCTCCAGTGCAGACGCCCTGCCTCTGATAGCACAGGCCAAAGCAGAGGGTTTGCGCCTCTCTGTGGAGACGTGCCCGCATTATTTAACGTTTTCGGCCGAAGACATCCCGCTCGGGGCGACTGAGTATAAATGTGCCCCCCCCATTCGAGAACGAGAGAATCGCGAACGCTTGTGGCAAGGACTCTCGGACGGCGTGATCGATTTTATCGCCTGCGATCACTCTCCTTGCACACCGGCGCTCAAGCTGATGGAAAGTGGTGATTTTTTGGGGGCTTGGGGGGGCATTTCATCGTTACAATTTAGCGTGTCAGCCGTCTGGACGGAGGCTCACCGACGGGGTTTTGATGTCCCCACCGTCTGGCGTTGGCTGGCTGCCCGAACAGCGGCATTCTGCGGACTGGGAGATCGAAAAGGTTGCATCGCGCCCGGATATGATGCTGATCTCGTGGCGTGGCGGCCTGCCGGACAACGAACGGTGCAGGCCGACTTCATCCTTCACCGGCATTCGTTGACCCCCTATTTGGGTCGGTCTCTTTTGGGGGAGGTTGATGCGACCTGGGTCAGGGGAGAATACGTTTATAACCGGGGTGAACTGAGCGTTGACCCCCGCGGTATTTGCATTACACCTGGTTCCGCAACGACAATTTGAAGGGTTCTTGATATGGAATCGTTTACCGAACTGGTCGACCTCGCTGCTGAACGTGTTGGGGGGTGCGCCTTGTTCGCCAGCGATGAATTCTTTGCGGGGAAAGAAAATCTTTTAAAGGCCGGTGACGGCGTTTTTGTTGCCGATAAATATACAGAAAACGGGAAATGGATGGACGGTTGGGAGTCGCGTCGTAAGCGCGTGCCGGGCCACGATTATTGTCTCGTTCGTTTAGGGTTAAGTGGCCGGGTTCACGGGGTTGACATCAATACGCAGCATTTTCTGGGCAATTATCCAGAGGCCGCCGCGGTTGACCTGTGCGAGGCCCCGTTGGATGCGTCCATCGAAATATTGGAGAGCCAGGCCATCCAGTGGACCGAGGTGGTTCCGCTGTCGCGCCTTGAGGGAGGAACGCAAAACCTATTTTCTGTTAACTCGGCGGTCCGGTCCACGCACGCTCGTCTAAGAATATATCCCGACGGGGGGGTCGCCCGCTTCCGGGTCTATGGCGATGTCATGCCCGATTGGGAAACCCTGATGAGATCGGGTGAGCCCGTTGACTTGGCATCTGCGATGCACGGAGGACGCGCAGTTTTGGCGAACGATATGTTTTTTGGCCATCGCAGCAACCTGATTATGCCGGGGCGTGCCGCCAACATGGGGGATGGCTGGGAAACGAGACGTAAGCGCGGGCCGGGAAATGATTGGGTGATTGTCCAACTGGGACGTCCGGGTTCTATTGAGCACATCGAGGTAGATACCAATCACTTTAAGGGTAATTTCCCTGACCGGTGTTCAATCGAGGGAACCTTTCTTCCGCCTGGGGTTCCTTCTGAGTTCTTAACGAGTCTTGCCATTGCCTGGAAGCCGGTGCTCGGCATGACCCCATTGCGGCCGCATCATCGCCATTTTTTTGGGGAGGAAATATTGCCCGGGGGGCCCTATACCCATATACGGCTCAGTATTTATCCGGACGGGGGCGTCAGTCGCTTGCGCCTTTTTGGGCGGCCTGTGGAGGAAAACCTTGAACATTGAGGCGTTTGACAAAATGGATGCGACAGGCGCTAAAGTACAGTTGCAGCGCTGCTGCGGAGCCACCCGCTGGGTTCAGGGAATGTTGGAACGGAGGCCCTTTCAAAGCAAGCAAGCCGTTCTGGATGCGGCCGATATGGTATGGTCGGGCCTCGACTCCTCTGATTGGCGGGAGGCATTTCAGCACCATCCGCGCATCGGCGATGTTGCTGGTTTGAGGGAGAAATTCGCTTCGACAGCTGTTTGGGCCAAAGGAGAACAGGCGGCCACTGCACTGGCAGACGAGGCGACTTTGCAGGCCCTCGCGGAAGGAAATCGTCAATATGAAGCGCGTTTCGGTTTTATTTTTATCGTCTGCGCAACCGGAAAAACGGCTGTCGAAATGCTAAATTTGCTTCGCGGTCGGCTGCAGAATCAACCCGAGAAGGAGGGGGCGATCGCCGCGGCGGAACAACACAAAATCACCCGCTTGCGCCTAGAAAAACTTTTTGAGGAAGCCCTATGAATTCTTTATCAACACACATTCTAAACCAGGCGACCGGACGGCCCGCTGGCGGCGTGCCGGTGACGTTGCTGCGGTTGAACGCGGAGGGACGTCGCGTCCTCGCGACAGGGATGACGGATGGGGACGGACGGGTCCGTGATTTTTTGCCGGGTTCCGGTGGCTTGGCGGGGGGAACCTACGCCTTGCACTTTGACACTGCGTCTTATTTCCAAACACAAAAAGTGAAGGGGTTTTACCCATATGTTGAGGTGGTGTTTGAGCTTGATCCGGATGGCGGTCACACCCATGTGCCCTTGCTGTTAAGTCCTTACGGGTTTTCTACCTACCGAGGCAGTTAAGCACCCTGTCCTGCAGACAGAGATCAGGGTGAACGCAAGGAGCGCTTTTCGGTCTTGCGTTTCTGACTCACGAGGCGTTTATCCGCCTCGGTGAGTTGCTTGGGTGACATTCTCAGTTTCAGGGCTGCTTGATTGTTTCTGGCATCTTCATCGCCTCTGTCGGCGGCCATTTGGTACCAGACATAGGCGCTGACCATGTCCTTTGTGGTACCCTCCCCTTCCTCATACGCCAAAGCAAGATTGTATTGCGCTGACACGTCGCCCTGAACGGCTGCCCTGAGGTACCATTTCAGCGCTTCCGCCTTGTCCGCAACAATACCCTCCCCCCGAGCCAGCATCAGGCCTAAATTGAATTGCGCCTTGGGATTCCCCTGCTCTGCGGCGCGTCGATACCATTTGACGGCTTCGACGTTGTCTTCGGTGATCCCCTCGCCCTCGTCGTACATCAAACCCAAATTCAGCTGGGCTTTCGGATGACCTCGTTCCGCCGCTTTTTGGTACCATTTAACGGCTTCCCCGTTATTTTCGGGGATGTCATCCCCCTCATCGTAGATGAGCGCCAGGTTGAACATCGCAGAGATGTCGCCGGCCTCCGCGGCACGCAGGAACCAACGACGAGATTCTGCCTTGTTGGCCGGAACTCCTTCCCCTCGCCCGTGCATGATGGCAAGGTTGAACATCGCAGCCGGATCGCCCTGTTGGGCTGCTTTGGTATACCAAACCACCGCTTGTGCGTTGTTCTCTGGTCCGCCCTCCCCCTCGTCGTACATAATGGCGAGGTTATACTGCGCCTTCGCGAAGCCCTGCTCGGCAGACTTCGTGTACCACTTCAGGGCTTCGGCCTTGTCCTGAGGGAGTTCGCCCCCCTCGTCATAGAGCAAAGCGAGGTTATACTGGGCCTCAGGATTCCCTCTTTCGGCCAGTCTTTTCAGTACGTCCAGCCGGGTCGGCCGCGTGTTTTTTGATTCGCTGGATTTCGGAACGGCCATCGGTGAGTTTTGTTCGGCGGCAATGGGTGTGGGAGCTGCCCAGGCAGAATGACCCACTGAACCGAAGAGCAAAAGGAAGGCCGCAGCCAAGGTGACCGATGAAAAAGAGAGGGGGGGGTGCATGGCGACTCCGAGACTTGCGGCCGCGAGGCTCCGGCCGTGGTTTTTTTTTACCCAGTCAGGGCACAACGTTTCCTCCTCGACCGGATCCTAACACGCGGAAGGTGCTCCTGCTGTTCGACGATTTTCGAGGATTTTCAGGAATGAGCGGCCGCGAAGTTCTTCAAGTGTGACACCGGTATCGAGGGCTTCTTCTTCCCGAATGGCTCCGCAGTTGATACCCCGCAAGAAGAAGTTTAACAGACCCTGACCGGTCGCGGCATCGTCAAAAATATCGCCCACCAAGGTGGCCTGGGCCGCTTTTTCTATGAAATTTTTCAACCGCAGACTGGCCGGTTCAAGACCCTCTAGGAAGAACGTATAAACGGCAGCATACCGGGTGGGAAGTTGCGCGGGATGAAGATCCCAGCCCTGGTAGTAGGCGTGGGTCAGTGAGTGGCGGATGTGCCGGGCGTGCAACTCCCACGCACGATGGACCGTGCGACGGTTCTCGTTGTGTTGCTCCACGCTGAGGTTATCACCCCGGTAAGGAGGCACGGGCATCACGTTGGTCGCGCCATCGGAGAGATTGACGCCGGTGCCAGCCAATGAAACCTGCATCGCGTGGCGAGCGTAGTCACAAGCCGGGTGGTCCATGCGTTGTTCTGCGGCTGTGACGTTACAGCCTGCCGTATAGTCATAGGTGCCGAAATGAGCTCCCACGCAGCGTCCATCGGCCGCGCGAACCATCGAGGGCAGTGCACACATCCCACTGTGGTCTATGATCGCCTGCGGAGTTTCCACCATCAGTTCACATTTTAAGCGGCCGGGTGGAAGTCCGTTGGCTGCTTCAAGAGCACTTAAGAGTTCCGTTAATGCGCGGACCTGTGCTGGAATGACGACCTTGGGAAGCGTGACAACAAAGTTGCCCGGAAGCACCCCTTGAGACTCTCGCAGCAAGGTCGTGATGAAAAGGTCGAGCGTGCGGATGCTTCGTGTCCTGAGTTCTTCGGAAAATGGCTTGATCCGTATCCCAATAAAGGGGGGAAGCATCCCCGCGCTGAGGGCGAGGGCCGTTTCCCGTGCCGCGCGTTCCGCGTGCTCATCTTCTTCGGCGTCGGAGCGAATTCCGAAGCCATCTTCAAAGTCGATGCGAAAGTCTTCGACAGCTTCTCGTCCGAGTTTCTCCTGGACGCGGGAGTAAACTGTCCAGGCCAGCCAGGCCGCCCGATTCGAGTGCCGTGCCAGTTCGGGGTTGGCTGCAACTGCTGCGTGCAGGGCATTCCCCGCCTCGAGATCTTCGGGTAAGGTTTCAGCGCCAGGTAATTTAATGGCCTGCGCAAAAATGACGCAGTTCGGGGCATAGTCGGCGAGGGCCTGTTTTGCACGCTCTGCCATCTTGGGCACAGAATCCCGCTTCCAAAGCTGTGCTCCCCCGTAAACGGTATGGACCGCCTGCCGCTCAGTTGAATCTCCCGGATAGGCTGCGAGATATTCTGCATTTGCTTTCGACAGGTGAGACATGACCGCTGCGAGCGTGTCGGCAGACAATGAAAGGCCTGGTTGGGATATCGCCATTGATGACCCTCCTGTGGTGGTGATTAAAACAGCATTGAGGTCCTTGCTGAAGAGTAGCAACCCCGTCAAAGTGGCCCGGATTGTACCACGTTCTGGGGGATGCCACCGTGGTACAATCTGGCTGGGTTTCAGCCATAGAGACGTCTTTCACTGCCCTTAACTTCTGGCCTGTCACCCCGGAGGTTTTTTTGACTTCGCACAACAAGGTCATTCGGTGGGTATCGGTGCTTGCGTGGTGTGGCTTGGTCTCCTGCCACGCCGGAACATCCGCGGAGAACGGCGTCGTTCGCTTGGCGTTGCAGGACGACCCCAAGTCGTTGGACCCTGTGATTGGCTACAACGTTCCTTCGTGGGCGTTTTCCCATCTGCTGTTTGAAGGACTGGTGACATACGGGTTCCAAAATGAGATTCGGCCCGCCCTGGCGGCATCTTGGGCGCAGCGGGGATATCAGGAGTGGACCTTTAAATTGCGTCCTGACGCACGTTTCCACGATGGTCGGCCCGTAACCGCTGATGATGTGGTAGCCAGCTTTGAGAGGCTTTTGGACCCCGCCACGAAATCACCGGGTGCGGCCTTTTACGACCGAATTAGGGGAGCTGAAGCGCGTTTGGCAGGGCGGGCTGACCGGGTCAGTGGCATTGTGGCCCTATCGCCGACGACGGTTGGGATAACCCTCAACGGACCCGACCCAATTTTTTTGCAACGCCTGGCGATGCCCTTTGCTGCAGTGGTTCCCGCGGGTCTTCGCAGCCAGGACTTGGCGCGTCGTCCGATTGGCAGCGGACCGTTTGCATTCGATGGTTGGAAGTCCGGCCTTCGTTTGAGTTTTAAACGCAACCCTTATTCGCCTCCCGCGGGGGGGGCGGAGGGCCTGAAACCGATCGAGCGGGTGGAGGTTCAAATTGGTGTCAGCGAGAGCCTGGAGGTTCTCAAATTTGAGCGGGGTGAACTTGATATTATTGGTGCTTTGCGGAACATCCCGGCCGCAGATTTTGCACGCTTGTCCGCGACTCCCCCGGCTGGAAGCCGGATGCTCAGCGCCCCCGATGCCGCGGTTCACTACGTAACCATCAACTCAGAGGTGCCCCCTTTTGATCGTCGAGAGGTTCGACGTGCGGTGGCCCAGGCCATCAACAAAGAGAAAATCGTCCAGCTTGTGAACGGCCGCGGCACGCCTGCGGCGAGCTTTTTGCCACCCCACCTGCCTGGTTATAATCCCCGTTTTGAAGGGCTTTCATACGACCTGAACGCGGCCCGTCAACAGATGCTGCAGGCGGGTATGAAAGGCGGCTTTGATGCCACCTACGCCTGTGTGGCGAATGATACCCAACGCAAAGTGGCCCAGGCGATACAGCAGGACTTGTCGAAAATTGGTGTGCGTCTCACCATTAAACCGATGGCATTTCCCACGTACTTACAGGCCAAGTCTACGCGCGGGCAGGTCGCGATTGGCAGTGGAAACTGGTCTCAAGACTATCCGGATCCGAGCAATTTTTTGATCAATCTTTTTCACAGCAAGCACATTCGCGACGCGAATTCGCTGAATGATTCTTTTTATTCGAATTCTCGTGTGGATAAACTCTTTGATCGCTCGGAACAAACGCTGGACGAGAGGACGCGTTTCGTTTATCTGCAGGAAGCGGAAACAATCATTGTTCAAGACGCGGCCATTGTGCCACTCTATCATCCTGTGAAGTACCACCTGGTGGCGGCCCGGGTGTCGGGATATGCGCTTCACCCGGTGTGGGGTCTTGAACTGCAAGGCGCAGGATTGCTCTAACGATGTTGACTCGATTGTTTGGCCGGGTAGTTGCGGCGTTCGGTGTATGGGTTGCGGTGGCCGCGGTTACTTTTGGACTCACGTATCTCGTTCCGGCTAACCCAGCGCGCGTTTTAGCGGGGGCGCAGGCTGATCCTGAGACGGTCGCTCGTATTCAGGCACAGTTGGGTCTGGATGACCCTCTTTTCGTGCGATTTGGCCGGTATCTTCTTCACGCGCTCCAGGGTGACTTTGGGAACTCATATGTCACGGATCAGCCCGTTTTTTCCGCCATCCTAGACCGCCTTCCGGCCACTCTTTCGCTCGCACTGGGTGCTGTGTGCGTGTACCTGCTGCTGGGAGCGGGTTTAGGGATACTCGGAGCGGTTAAACCGCGCAGTTGGAGTGCGCGTTTGGGGTCGTTGTTCGCCGTCGCTGGAATTTCGGTGCCCAGTTTCTGGATAGGGATGCTTCTGTTGTTCTTTCTGGCTTACATGCTTCCTGTTTTTCCCCTGGGGGGCTCAGGAACGCTGGCTCACCTCGTCTTGCCCTCGCTGACTTTAGGCATCACTGGGGCCGCGGTGTATGCAAGGGTTTTGCGTCAGGCCCTTGGGGATGAGCTTCGGAAAGACTACATTCGTGCTGCCCGTGCCAAAGGCCTTCGTGAAACAGACGTGGTCTTGCGTCACGGCCTTCGCAATGCAGCCTTGCCCATGGTCACCTTGTTGGGATTGGACTTCGCGAGCCTTTTGGGAGGTGCAATTTTGACAGAGAGTATTTTTGCGTGGCCGGGCATTGGGCAGCAGGCGTTTGCGGCCATTGATACATTGGATGTGCCGATGATAATGGGCACGGTTCTTTTTGCCTCCACTGCCATTATTGTTCTCAATCTCTGCGTTGACTTGTGTTATCAATGCCTCGACCCCCGACTGCGGTCGTCTTAGTTGAGGGGATGGTGTGATGAAAATCAAACCCTTTCTTGCCTTGTTACCTTGTGCCGTTTTTGGCCTTTGGTCTCTGGGGGCGAGGGCCGAAACAAGTGTGCCGCCGGCAGAACCCCGCTTCTTTGAGCGCCTTTGGCAATGGGACAAACAGCGCTTCTACCAGGTTCAGTTAGAGAATGTGCGCGGCCGAGTGGTGTTTCGTCATTGGGATCAACCCGGGGTTCTCGTTCAAGCGTCACTTCGGGCCACTCACGCGTTGGGTACGGAGGAGTTGCGACTGTTTCAAGGGGCTGAATTTCAGGCCCAAGAGGAAAGTCCGGGGGTTGTGAGTCTCCGGGCCTCGTTTCCTGGGGTGTCAAGCAACCACCCGGCCGTCGTAGCGGCGGCAACGCCACATTTGGAGATGGATTGGCGCCTGACTTTGCCAGCCTCCAGTGTCTTGACGGTGCGTCAAGAGGTCGGCGGGATTGTGGGACACGGTGTGTCCGGTCGCCTGGACCTGCGCTCCAGAGATGGGGAGATTCATCTGAGCGAAATTGCTGGTTGGCTGGAGGCCAGTAATGAGCGGGGGGATATCACTCTCACGAGAGTTGCCGGGGATGCGGAAATTCGCTCTTTGCGTGGGCGATTGCTGTGTTCCGGACAAACAGGTGATCTCCGTGTGTTAAGTAGCCACGGGGATATTTTTGTTTCGGTGTCTCCACGGTGGGTGGGTGAGGTTTCTTTTACGACCGTGAGTGGTAACATCCGAACCGATCTGTCCACCCGCAATACGGATCTTCAACCGGGCGATCGGGGATATGAGGGCATCATGCAAGGGCCTTTGGCTGCGAGTGAGGCCTCCCCCACTTCGCGGATTCGCGTCGATACGCTTCATGGCGGTTTGACGGTGGCGACGGAGAAGCACGCACCCGAATAGGTTTAACAAAGGTTAGAATAACCAAGCTCTTTATGTTCCAGTTTTTGAAATAGGCGCAGATGTCTGAATTTCGACCCTCTTTGACCCTGGATGGCACGTGGAGTTTTACGACTGATCCGGATGAACGCGGGGAGGCCGATGCTTGGTATCAGAGAACCAGCGGTTTTGGCCGTGAGGTGGCGGTACCGGCCGCGTGGCAGTCGTACGGACGCGATTTACAAGATTACACGGGGGTTGCTTGGTACTATCGTTGCCTTCGCGTGCCCCCTGAGTGGCAAGGCCAATCGGTCGCACTGGTCTTTGGGGCGAGTGACTACCTCACGCGGGTGTGGCTCAACGGCGTTTTTCTTGGAGAACATGAGGGTGGCTTCACACCCTTTGAATTCGTGTTGGGCGAAGGCTTCGAATGGGACAATGAGAGCCATTTGGTCGTTCGCGTGTATGATCCTCAGGACTGCAGCGAAGTCCCCCACGGCGCCCAAGGCGCCCATTTCTCCCGGGTCAGCGGCCTTTGGCAATCCGTCCATCTAGAGGCTCGCCAAGCCACGCATTTGGCGATGGTCACCCACAGGGCGCACACTGACCCTGACAGCATTGAAACCCACATGGTGTTGAATACGCCGGCGAACAACCTGGCTGTGACGGTCGAGATATGCGATGCCTCGGGCATATTGGTGGCAGAGATTGATTCAGTTCCGATCGATTTTGAAACCCATTGTCGAATCGACATACCTGCTTGCAAGCGGTGGCATCCCGATGATCCTCATCTTTACAGCGTGGGTGTCAAACTCATCACGCTTCCTGAAGGCGGGGTGGTCGACCAAATTGTCAAACGGATTGGGGTACGCTCGGTGGAGGCCATCGATGGGCGCCTCTTGTTAAATGGTCAACCACTGAGTTTACGAGGCACCATTGATTGTGGGTATTGGCCTGAGACCCTATATAACCCGCCAGATAATGATGAGATTCAGCGGGAACTGCGGCTCGCGAAAGAGGCTGGATTCAACCTGATACGGAAGCACGGGAAAATCGAGGATCCTCGCTGGCTGGATTGTTGTGACCGAATTGGGATGTTAGTTTGGTCGGAAATGCCAGCTTGCGACCGTTGGACGAGTCAAGCGAGACGGCGCTTCAGGCAGCAGATGCTGGCCGTGATGCAGCGCGACATGCATCGCCCCTCGATCATCGCGTGGAGTCTCTATCACGCGCGCCGGGGACTCGATGGTGCGGGCGAGCATTTGCAGCCGTGGCTCAGGCAATTGTATTCCGAGGCGCACGCGGTGGACCCCACGCGTCCTGTCTGTACACATGCCGGAGGCTCATCGATGCGTACGGACCTCTTGGATGAGCATCATCGGTATGTTTTGCCTGAGGAGAGTCGCCAATGGACGCACTCATTAAATGGCGATGTTCCCGCAGCAGGTGCTCCGCGATTGGTGTCTGAGTTCGGACTATGGGGGCTGCCTGCGATGGGCGAACGATGGTTTTCGTCCTCGTCTCAAAGCCCTGCCTGGATGTTCTCGGCTGGCCTTGCTCATCAAAACGAGGCCAAGTGGCCGCACCGCGCGGAAGTGAATTTTGAACGGTACAAGTTGGCGGCGGTATTCGAGGATCTCGATAACCTGGCGAAATTGACTCAAAGACGCTTGGTTCGGGGTATCAAGGGCCTTATTGAAGACTTGCGTCGCCGCAGCGCGTTTGCAGGGTACGTGTGTAAAACCTTCAGCGACACAGAGTGGGAAGCGACGGGCTGCATTGACCATCTGCGGCGTCCGAAGTTGGGGTTTGAAGAGTGGACGACCTTTAACGGTCCGATTGCGCTGATTGCCGAATTTGATGCGCGCAACCTTTGGGCGCAAGATTCTGTCACGGCGAAAATATACGTCAGCAACCATACCCGACACGCGCTGAAAGGAACCTTATGTTGGGGGCTTGATGGTTTTGACTGTGACGGTGAGTTCGAGATTGAGGTCGCCCCGTTTGCGTCCGCTCAGGTCGGCGCTGTGCCATTTGATGTTCCCCTTCCATCGCGACCGGTCGCAACGCGTTTTGTGGTGCGGTTGCTGTCGGCTGGATGGGAGGTCGCCTCAAACCATTTTGAATTGACTCTCACACCACGTGATGCCACGTTGGTGCCTGAACAGATCATTGCCTGTGGTGAAGTGCGTGATGAGTTGCGCAGCAGGCTCGCTTTGGCAGGGTTTCAAATTGAAAGCGAGTGGCGGCCCGGTTTGACGATGCTCACCGAATCTCTGAATGAAGACGTGACAGCCGCATTGGATCGTGGGGCTCACGTGATTCTTTTGGCAGAGTGGGGGCCGCGAAACGCTGAGATGGGTTTCTTATCTTTCAGAGAATTGCCCCCGTTGGATACTTGGGAAAGGTGCGCCTCGTTTCATTACATTCAATGGGATTTGTTTCCTCAGTTGCCGTTGAACACGATTATGGGCTGGGAGATGCAGGACTTGTATCCCCACTATGTATTGCCGATGGGGACTTACACGGCGGGGGGGCGAGCACTGATCAGCAATCAATCGAGCACGGATCCAGCAAACGTTTTGGCCGGTTATTTTGAGGGCTGGTTGGGCAACTTTGGTGCATCAGTATTGCTGCAGTCGCAACGGCGAGGCAAGGTGCTGACGACGACCTTGCGGTTGGGGACCCAGTACGGAGTGCAACCTATTGGGACGCTTTTGCTGAATCGGTTGCTTACGGAAAATCGCCTCTTTGAGGCCCGAACGGTGTATGAATTGGAGACCTGAACATTGTCATCGGATGACCGTCCCCCATCTGCAGTGCCCCGCCCGGTCGGGGTGAATGATGAAGACTATCACTGTCCGAATTGCTTGTTCATTCCTGAAGAAACGGGCGGTTTCTGGGCGTGTCAAAATCTTTGTGTTCGGGATTGAATGTCCGCGAGGCCTCTTGAAGAAAGTAGCCTGCGGAGGAGCGAAATAATCGCCGGGGAGAATTGGGTCCTGGTTCTAGTTTTTTTCGCAGGTTTTTGATGTGTGTATGGACGATCTGGGGGTTGCCGGTTTTTGCAGGTTTCCGTAACCCCTTGTTGAGCAAGGCATCCGTGCTTACAGGGTTTCCTGCTGACTCCAACAAGACTCTGAGGATTGCGAATTCCGACCGTGTGAGCGAGACTGGCGCGGCATCCGACACCGTCAAGGTCAGGGTGTTTGCATCCAATCGCAGGCCGAAACCATCCAGGATGGTGGGGCCGGAAAAACGCCTTATCTGCGCACGCAAATGAACCCGCACGCGCAGCGAGAATTCCTCATAATCGAGAGGCACGCTCATATAATCGGTCGCGCCGACGTAAAATGCTTGGTACTTATGGTGGGATGTTTCGCTCCGGCCTAAAAGCATAATGGGCACGTCCGCGTACCCTTCGGTTGCTCGGACGTTGTGACAGACTGCGAATCCATCCATCCCAGACAATTGGGCCGAAAGAACCATGAGGTCCGGAATGCTTTCGAGTGCGAGGGCCAGTGCGTCATAACCCGTCAGCGCTTCAGCAGTCTCAACGGCGGTGACACTGGATGCCAAGGCAATCAAGCGCCTTCGCAGGACGGAATCCATAACACCAACAATGACGCGAGCCGCTTCGGTCATTATGAGACGCGGGTCGGCTCTTCTACCGCGGCCCGCAAATCGGGTGGAATTGCTACGGGCCGACCTTGGCGGTCGAGGCAGACGTGAACGGAGCGCCCCACCGCGATGATAACATCGCCCTTTAGAAGGGTGTAGCTGAATACAAGGCTGGTCCAGCCCAGTTCGGCCAGTTCAGTTCGAACGATCAGTTCGTCATCGTACCTGGCAGGGGCTTTGTATTTCACGGTCAGTTCAGCGACGACCATGACATGCCCCCCTGCTTCGAACGCGTTGTAATCGAAGTTCTGAGCCCTCAAAAAAGCGCCTCGACCCACCTCGAAATACACCACGTGGTTGGCGTGGTAAACGATACCTTGGGCATCTGTTTCGGCATAACGCACCCGGATGGGTTCATCGACAGGAGCAGGAAAAGACATCATTCAATCTTCACAAGATGGACCGCCCCAGCATAGCATGGCGCAAGTGAGGACGACGTTTTATCCAAGGAAAGTTTTTTGATGCTGTTTCTTCAGACTGTGGTCACTTCTGTTATCAATGGCGTGGGTGTTTTTCTGAGCGAAGCATTGGGTGTCGCGTGAAAGAGATGAGTCAGACGCCTACGATGTACGGTTGGGCGGTTGCTTGTTTTTCTGCCGCCTTGCTGGCTTTTTCAAGCCCTGCGCTGGCCTTTCCCCCTCCCTTGCCGGAAGAAGAAACCCACTTCGTCAAGCTGATGGCAGCTCTGAAGGCTGACCAGGATATTGGGTTAGTCACCATCGCTGCAGCAGCCAAGTTTCTAGGGCGCCCCTACGTCGCTGGCAGTCTGAATGTGACGAACGACCCCGAGTTGAGAGAGACGCTGGTTTGCCGCTTTGACGCGTTTGATTGTGTGACGTTGGTGGAAACGTCACTGGCCATGGCTCGGGCGCGGACACGCTCCGATTCTGGTTGGAAGCGTTTCCGCTCCGAGCTCGAGACACTGAGGTACCGGGGAGGGCAGCGGGAAGGGTATGCCAGTCGACTGCACTATTTCACCGAATGGATTCGTGACAATGACGCACGCGGTATCGTAAAAGACTTGACGCCGGCCCTTGGCGGAGAGCCTGTTTCCCGGCCTTTGAATTTTATGTCTCGGCACCGAAAGGCTTATGGGCAGCTTTTGAATGACGAGGTCTGGGCTCAAGTGCGAGAAACAGAACGCGTGGTCAGTCGCCGCCCGCGTTCTGTTATTCCCAAAAATCGGCTTCCGGCAGTCGTTCCGATGTTACAGTCGGGGGATATTTTGGCGTTTGCAACCGGCGTTGAAGGGCTGGATGTAGCCCACGTGGGACTCGCCATCCGAAAAGACGATGGCGTGGTCTACCTGCTGCACGCACCAGAAAAGGGGCAACCCGTGCAGATCTCTAAAAAGCCCCTGCTTCAGTATATTTTGGGGATCGCCGGCCACACGGGCTTGATGATTGCGCGGCCACAAGCCGTGGACACTTCGTTGTAACTTACGGGTAAAATCCCCGTAAATTGGCGGCTTCTGCCAAGCGTTCCAGCGCCAATGAATGCGCCGCCTCACGATATGACAAGCCATCGCGTCCAGCCCGTGACTCTACTTGGCGCCAAGTGCGCAATAACAGGTCCCTCAGGCGGGAGGTGACCTCTTCTTCACTCCAGAAAAGCTGATTGTGATCTTGCACCCATTCAAAATAACCAACGAGCACACCCCCCGCATTGCCTAAAATATCGGGGAGTACGTCAATTCCCCGCCGCTGCAGAATACGATCGGCCTCGGGCGTGATCGGCATGTTCGCGCCTTCCACCACAAGATTGGCCTTCACTGACTCCGCATTGCTCCGGGTCAGTTGGCAGGACAGGGAGGCAGGGATGAGAATGTCGGTATCGAGAAGCAGCAAGTCTGCCTCTGAGATTCTTTCTGGCCCGGGGAAGTCGGAGAGAGGCTTCGCCGATTCAAGATGGCGATTCAGTGCCCCAAGATCAATCCCCCCGGGGGCGTAAAGCGCCCCTGTGCGATCGCTCAATGCAATAACCAAGGCGCCTTCGCGGTGAAGCAGATGGGCTACAACGCTCCCAATTTTGCCATACCCCTCTATCACCACGCGTTGACCACGGACTTCCCGTCCTCGGGTTCGCAGGAACTCTTTTATCAGCACGTAGACGCCACGTCCGGCGGCCTCACCTGCCAGGACGGTTCCGCCGACCGCGAGGGGTTTTCCGGTGACGGCAGAGGGAATGGCATACCCTCGGTTGACGCTTAACGTATCCATCATCCAAGCCATTTCTCGTTCACTCGTGCTCACATCCGGACGAGGAATGTCTTTGTTCGGTTCAAAAACGGTCACCATGTCCGACGCATACCGGCGCGTCATGCGCTCCCGTTCTCCGTCGGAAAGGCTGTAGGGATCGACCGTGATACCGCCTTTGGCACCACCGAAGGGAATGTTCAACAGCGCACATTGAAGCGTCATCAAAAACGAGAGCGCGGTGATCATGTCAAGATTTACTTCGGGGTGATAGCGAACCCCGCCGTAGTAGGGACCCAGAATATTCGAATGCTCAACGCGGTACCCGGGGAATACCTCAATCTCTCCCGAGTCCATCCGCACGGGCGAATAGGTCTGTATCACCTTGTTGGGGGCAAAGAGCCAGCTCTGAAAATCGGTGGGAAGACCGAGATGCCCGCCAACTTGTGAAAGTCGAAGCCCCGCTTGCCCCAGCAGATCGCGCCGACCACGGTATTGAACCGGGAGCTTTGGGGCGTTGGAATGCGCGTGCGATGCCAAGGTCATGAGGTGAATGTCCTCCCAAGACTACAGCCTCCACATTGAGGCCGCCACGCTCATAGAATAACACAGGGCGGCACAGGCCGACCTGATGGCGTGCTTGCTTGCAGGTCGGTTCTTCTCGCCTGTCAGGTAGAAATTCCAGGCCGAGGCTGCTTAAATATCTTCAATGAGGCGGCCCTCGGGTATACGAGGTTCAACTCACCTCCTCTTTATTTTGCTTTTTTAAGGATCCTGAATATGGCCGATGCACATTCCGATTTTCTCCACGAACTCTTTGTCCGTTTGCAAGACGGAACCACGTGGACATTGCGTCGCAATGAAGAGGATTGTTTCATACTGCAAGACCGCACCCCAGCGGGGAGCGCCCTGCGTGGTTTTGGTCCCTGGCCGAGTTGGGATGCGAATCGTCGCCAATCCACTTTGACGGAACCGGATGAGGATTCGGGATTGTTTGAGCCCGAGCGTTTGTTTGTGTTGCGGGAACAGTATATGTTCTTGTCCCCGCCCGGCGAGAGTGATGCCCGCCGCTTTCTGTCGCTGGGGCCTATCGACCGGGCCTGGTGGGCAGGGTCGGAAAGCATCGTTCAAGCCCGACAACGTTCTGCGAAGCACTGAGGGGAACAGAACCTTTTTTGGCGCCGCCGCCTTTTTTGGTGCGCTTAAATCGGCAACCCCCCCCGACTACTTGGCTAGCGGGGGGGGTCACCTTTGGGGGATAGGGTACCGGTGTGTGTGGTAGACCGGTCCTTTCGGACCACTGGCATCGCCAGCAATTTCATATTAGGAAATCTCCACCGTTGGATATAGGATCTCTGTCACAGTGTCTTATTTTGATCACTCCAGATTGACAGGGTTAGATCAGCACGTGAGGGAAAGCATGTGTTCCTGGATCGCCTCACGGGAGCGGGGGGTCCTGCCTCCCGGCGAGCGACCTGCGGCCGTCCTGCTTCCTCTGATACGCAGGCCCAGTGGGTATGAGGTCGTTTTCACCGAACGCAGTCAAAACTTGATGTTGCATCGTGGAGAGGTCTGCTTTCCCGGGGGACGTGTACAGGCCCACGATCGCGATCTCACTGACACCGTGTTGAGGGAAGTCGAAGAAGAGTTGGGAGTTCCTCCTGAGAAGATCACGCTCTGGGGAGCACTCGATGACTGCACAACCCTTCAGGGGATCCGAATGACTCCGTTTGTAGGTCAAATTTCCGATGTGGTGGAGTATCGACCGAATCCAGAAGAGGTCGCGGCAGTGTTCACGGAGAGGTTGGCGAATTTTTTGCCGCGTCGGGCGGCCCGCCGTGAAGACTGGGTGGACTGGGAGGGAAATTCTCGCGCCGTCGTTTTTTATGACCGTCCTCCCTACACAATTTGGGGGGCGACTGCACGAATTTTATACACCTGGCTCTCGGCACTTGAGAAGGATCCCGTTGCCGGTCGCGAATTGCTGGAAATCCTGATGGGGTGCCGCGAAGACTCGCTTGACGACGTGTAGGCGTCCGCGTAAGCTGGTTACGCAGGTGGGATTTTTTGCCCCCACGCCCGCACTTTGCACGGTTCATCGCATGCCTTCCTTACAACCCAAGCCATCCTGGTTAAAAGTTCGCCCGCCGACAGGGGAGCGTTATCAGTACATCAAAGGGCGCTTACGACAGCTCGGCCTGGCGACGGTGTGCGAGGAGGCTCGCTGCCCTAACGTGGCGGAATGTTGGGGCGGCGGGACTGCAACCATTATGGTGATGGGGGATACCTGCACCCGTGGTTGTCGCTTTTGTGCGGTCAAAACCAATCGCAACGGACAGCCGCTGGATCCCCATGAACCCGAAAAAGTGGCGGGGATGCTGTCGCAGTTAGAACTGGATTATGTCGTGATTACATCGGTGGATCGCGATGACCTTCCTGATCAGGGGGCCGGGCATTTCGCGGCGGTTATTCGCGAGGTGAAGTCCCGGCGTCCGGACATGCTCGTGGAGGTCTTGATACCAGACTTTCGCGGGGATTTGGACTTGTTGGGGCAGGTGGTGGATGCAAGACCTGATGTGATTGCCCATAATGTGGAAACGGTTGAGCGTTTAACACCGCGGGTTCGCGATCCACGGGCGGGTTATCGTCAATCGATGGAGGTGTTGGAAGCTGTGAAGGCCCAGGCTCCAGAGTTGGCTACCAAGACATCGCTGATGCTGGGTTTGGGTGAAACCACTGACGAGGTGCAGCAATGTTTGCGGGACTTGCGCGCTGTAAATTGCGAGATTGTTACATTCGGTCAGTATCTTCAGCCGACCAGCAAACACTTGCCCGTGGAGAGCTATGTGACACCGGAAGCATTTGCCGCGTTCGAAGAAATGGGCGTGGCCATGGGATTCCGTTACGTCGCCTCCGGGCCTTTGGTTCGCAGTTCGTACCGTGCGGGAGAGTTGTTTATCAAAGGAATGATTGAACAAAGGCGCGTTGAAAACCACGCGTGACACAGGGGAAAAATTGTGCCGACAATGAACATTATTCAAGCCGTCAATGATGCGTTGCGCTTGGAAATGCGGCGTGACGACAATGTGGTCGTCTTGGGTGAAGATGTGGGCCGTTTTGGTGGTGTGTTCCGAGCCACCACGGGGTTGCAAGAGGAATTTGGCGACGGTCGTGTACTCGACACTCCGTTGGCTGAGAACGGAATCATTGGAGCGGCCATTGGGATGGCGCTGTACGGACTGCGCCCCGTTCCGGAGATGCAGTTTGCAGATTTTTCTTATCCTGCCTTTGATCAGATTACCAATGAACTGGCGAAGTATCGCTTCCGTTCCGGAGGTCAATATACCTGCCCGGTGGTGGTCCGTATGCCGGTCGGAGGCGGAATCAAGGGAGGGCACTACCATTCTCAGCACAACGAGACCTATTTCGCTCATACTGCGGGGTTGGTTGTTGTGTGCCCATCCAACCCGCACGATGCCAAGGGCCTTTTGACTGCCGCGATTCGCAGCGATGATCCGGTGATCTTTATGGAGCCCAAACGTGTCTACCGCGCCGCCCGCGGAGAGGTTCCTGCTGAGGCATACACTCTGCCGTTGGGGAAAGCTTCCGTCGTGCGCGAGGGCGCTGGGGTCACGGTTTTGACTTATGGGGCCGTTGCGCACACGGTTCTTGAGGCCGTGACGGTGGCTGAACGCGAGGGCGTGGACGCGGAGGTTTTAGATCTTCGGACCCTGATCCCTTTGGACCTCGACGCCGTCCTGACTTCAGTTCGGAAAACCCGTCGTTGCGTCATTGTGCATGAGGCCCCCCGAACGTTGGGATTTGGTGCCGAACTCGCTGCTTTGATTACAGAGCATGCGTTTTGGCATTTAGAGGCCCCCGTTATGCGGGTTACGGGGTATGATACCCCTTTCCCTTACACCCTCGAACACGAGTATTTGCCGGATGTTTCACGCATCGTTGATGCGTTGAAGCGTGTTGTCCAGGCTTGAAGGAGCGCCCGATGAGTCACGTTACGCTGGTTGAAACCAAACCTGGGGAATTTGAGTTCCGTCTTCCCGACATCGGCGAGGGCGTCGTCGAGGGGGAAATTGTTAAGTGGTTGGTACAAGAGGGGGACGCCGTCGCCGAGGACCAGCCGATCGTTGAGATTATGACGGATAAAGCGACGGTTGAGATTCCGAGCCCACGAAACGGCACCATCTCGCGCAGATTTTGGGCCGAAGGCCAAGTTTGCCCGGTGGGGCAGGCTTTGGTTTTGATTGCAGGGGTGCCGGGTGCGCCTGTCGCGGCGGAAGTGGCTGTTAAAGAAGAAACGGTATCACAGGACTCGCCGGTGTCGTTGCCTGAAATCAAAATCTCTCCCGTGCCTTCGGAACGTGCCAATGGCGCGCGGGCTCTTGCTGCGCCCGCAACGCGTCAATTGGCCCGCGACCTGGGGGTCGATATTCAGTTGGTGCCTGGCTCAGGTCCGCACGGGCGCGTTACCCGCGACGATGTCAATGCATACCGAAACGCAAGCGCGGCCGTTGCCGCCCCTGCCTCCCCCCCGGTGATTGGAAGCGCGCAGCTTGTCACCGCTGCTATCGCCTCCGTGGCCGATGAGCGGCGCCCGATGCGCGGTTTGCGGCGAAAAATTGCGGAAAAAATGGTCCAATCAGCTTTCACAGCCCCACACGTTACGACGTTTGATGAGGTGGACCTGACTGACTTGGTGGCGGTGCGTCAGCGAATTCGTCCGAAGGCGGAAGCGCTGGGCGTCAAGTTGAGCTACATGCCATTCTTCATTAAGGCGGTGGTAGCCGCACTGCGGCAATTTCCGACCTTTAATGCGAGCTTGGACGACGCGACCCAAGAACTCGTCATCAAGCGGGACATACATATCGGTTTTGCTGCCGCCACTGATAACGGCCTGTTGGTCCCCGTTATTCGAAACGCAGACCGCAAAAGTCTGCTTGAGATCGCCAAGGAAATGGCAGATGTCGCGGAGCGAACCCGCGCAGGCAAAGCCACATCAGAAGAGTTGTCGGGAAGCACCTTCACGATCTCCAATGTGGGATCGATTGGTGGTTTATTTGCAACCCCTATCATTAACCATCCTGAAGTGGCGATTTTGGGTGTCAATAAGCTACAGAAGCGGGCTGTCGTCAGGGATCATGGCGTCATCGAGGCGCGCGATATGATGTACTTGGGGCTGTCGTTCGATCATCGGGTCAATGATGGGGCAGAGGCCGTTCAATTCCTGAACACAGTGCTGGGCTATTTAGAGGACCCTGAGGCCCTCTTCTTGACGCTGTAATGTTTCGTCGGGGTTGGCGGTGGGGGATTTTGCTCTCCCTCGGAACGGCGTTGCCGCTTTCGGCTTGCTCTTGGTGGTCACACTCGGGTCCGCAGGAGCAAGTCGACCCTGGTATCCGTACGATTTTGTTGCTTCCACTTTCCAACCAGAGCGAATGGCCCGCTGCGGCGGCTGTGGTGGCCGAGACGGTGAAAGAAACTCTTGAGAAAGATAAACGCTATGTCGTGCGTTCTTTTTCGTCATCCGACCCGGTGGGAGAGGTGGCTTGGTTTTTGTGGAACCGTGAAGTGGGCTCTGATACCGCCAAAAAGGGCTTAAGAGCGCTGTGCGAAACGTATAAAGCGGATGCGGCGCTGTCTGTCGGCATTGTTTCATATCATAAGGCGCTCGAAGAAGCGCCGTTCGTGGGCTCACGCTCACAACTGGACTATCGCAGTGTATGGGCCACTCATTTAAGCCTGAAAGCCACGCTATGGGGCCTGCGGACCGAACAGATCGTCTGGCGCCAAGAGCGAACCGACAGAATTTATCACGGGCGTACGATGGGACCATCTCACCGCCAAGAAACAGCGGCCCGTTCCGTTGTTCGTGATCTCTTTAAGACATTCCCGGTTCGGTCAGATCGTTAATTTGCTTGTCTTCCGGTCACGAGAAGGAGTTGCACAATGGAAACAAAAAAATATGATGCCGTCGTTGTGGGCGCGGGGCCCGGCGGATATGCGTGCGGGATTCGAATGGGTCAATTGGGCTTGAAGACCCTCGTGATTGAGCAAGGAACCGTGGGAGGGGTCTGTCTGAATGTGGGGTGTATTCCCTCCAAGGCGCTGATTCAGGGGGCGAAAACCTTCGAGAAAACCAAAAAAGGCGCAACGATGGGCATCGTCGTCGAGAGTGTGCATCTGGATTTCCCTAAATTGCAGGGTTGGAAAGATGGCATCATCAAGAAACTGACCGGGGGGGTTTCGTCCCTTCTCAAAGGCAACAAGGTGGATGTGTTGGCAGGGAGGGCGGAACTGCAGGGGCCCCGCCTGATACAGGTTGACACTGGCACGGAACGGGTGGTGGTTGAGGCGGCGCATATTGTACTGGCGACGGGTTCTCGTCCCATTGAAATCCCTGGCTTCGCCTTTGGCGGGCCCATTATGAGTTCGACCGAGGCGTTGAGTCTTGCTGAGGTTCCCGAGAAATTGGTGGTGATTGGCGGCGGGTACATTGGCCTGGAACTAGGTCAGGCCTATGCCAAAATGGGGGCCTTGGTCACGGTGGTGGAAGCCAGTCAGCAGTTGTTGCCTGGGCAAGACCCTGACCTTACAGCGGTGGTCGCGAAAAAGCTGACTCAATCTGGCGTGAAGGTACTGACTGAAGCGAAGGCACAAAGCTGGGAGCCTCTCGCTGCGGGCGCGCGGGTGCAAATTGAAGTGGGGGGCCAAGTGCAATGGCTGGAGGCCGATAAGGTCTTGGTGACGGTGGGGCGGCGCCCCAACAGTGAAAATTTGGGCCTCGAGAGGCTGGGTGTGCACGTTGAACGTGGTTTTGTATCGGTCAATAACAAAATGCAGACCAATGTTCCGGGAGTCTATGCGATTGGTGACTTGGTGGGCCAACCCATGCTGGCCCACAAGGCGTCGATGGAAGCGGAAATTGTGGCGGAGGTGATCGCGGGCCACGCGGCAGAGTGGGACGGGCAATGGATTCCCGCGGTGATATTCACCGACCCGGAAATTGCCAACGTGGGTCTGACCCCCGCTCAGGCCGCGGCCGAGGGGCGCAAAGTTCTGGTGGGTAAGTTTCCGTTTGCGGCGTCTGGGCGTGCGATGACGACGGGCGAAACGGAGGGTTTCGTGAAAGCGCTCGTTGATGCAGACACTCTCCAGCTGTTGGGGGTTGGTATCGTGGGGCCGCAGGCTTCAGATTTAATTGCGGAAGCGGCTTTGGCACTGGAGATGGGAGCCTTCAAGGACGATATCGCCCTCACGGTGCACGCTCACCCGACCTTGGCGGAAACCTTTATGGAGGCCGTGAAGCACGCTGTGGGGGAGGCGATTCATACCTTGAATCAAGCCCCGGTGTCCCCACGCCATTAACGCCTTGTCTCGGCGGTTAGTCGAGCATGGAGGGGGAGGCACCCAAAGTGATTTGTTGTCTACCGTTTCGTTTGGAATGGTAGAGCGCTTCGTCTGCTCGCTCGAGAACCTGTTCAATGGTTCTATCGTGGGGTAGCCAGCCCGCCACACCTCCGGATAGCCCGATGGGAGGGAGTTTGCCTCCATTCAACGATGGCACGTTCATTTCGTAAACAGCCGCCGAGAGACGTTGCGCCAAGGCGAAGGCGTCTTCGGGGGTTGTTTCCGGACACAAGACGACAAACTCTTCTCCGCCAATTCGGGCGACGAGATCCGAGTCACGGCATACTTTGACCATACACTGGGCGACTGATAATAAGACGTGGTCGCCTGTTTTGTGTCCGTGGGTGTCGTTGATTGATTTGAAAAAATCGATATCGAGAAGCACCAACGAAAGTGGTTTCCGGTGGCGCTTCGCCAGGATAATCTGACGAGCAGCATTGGAGAGAAAAGCACGCCGGTTTCTAATTCCCGTGAGGGGGTCAAGGTTTGCGAGTTTCTCAGAGGCGCGCACTTCCTCAAGTTTGAGTTCCAGTTGTGCCGTTCGTGCGACCAGGGCCTCGTACAGCGTTGCATTGTCAATCGCGCACGATGCGTGCTCTGCCAGGGTGGTGAGCTGCTCGAGATCGTGCGTGCCATAGCGGAGAAGAGCCGCCTGGCTGTCGACGTACAATACGCCGAAGGGCATGCCTTTCAATTGCAATGGCGCTGCCATTACGGTCTTGAGATTGAGAGCGGCGATCGAGTGGCTTGTTTCAATGGTGGTCGTAGCTGTTCCATCCAGAATGGCCCAGGGTTCTCCCCGCAGAAGGACTCTGTTGCAGACGGTCATAGACAGAGGGTGTGTTCGCACGTCTTCGCCAATTTTGTTAAATCCGGCACGCACGATTAAGTCCGCATAGCGCCCCGGGCTTTTTAAAAGGATGAAGGCCCGTTCTGCAGCGGTCACATCCAGCGTGATACGCAAGACATTGCGGGCGACTTCATCGAGTGACAGGGATTCGTTCATGGTTCGTATCAACTCGTTCAATTTTGAAAGTTGCGTGTGCTGGGCTGTCCACGCGCGGACCATGAGCCCGTAGTGTCGGGTAAGGTCTGACAGCTCGCCCTTGAGCACGCTGAATCGGTCAAAGGTTGCCTGGTGAGTTCGCGGGTCAAGAATCACCTTCCCATCCCCTGAAAATATTCGTGACAAGAGGTTTTTGACCCAAGGCAATTTCTTCAAATTCGCCTGGGTGTCACCGGAGGCTTGCCCCATGAGTCGCTGCAGGAGTGACTGCGCATCGTAAAAGTACGTCGGAGCATCCTCCGCCAAGGCATCGCTGCGGCCAATTCCGTCCAAAGCGCGCGCCTTAAGCATGGAGTGGCCTATGGCATCGGCCAGTTCGTGGGCGCAGTGAAAATGGGCTTTTGCCGCGGGCAAGCCCCGTGCCAGAGCGGTTTCCCCCAGTAGAACCTCGGCTTGCGCCGCGCGAGCAGACGCTTCGAGGCTTGCTGCCAGCTCCTTGGCGCGCCGAGCGTCCGCGTTTTCGGGGGGCGCAGGTTGGCTGGCTAGCACCCACGCGGCTTGGAGAAGTAGTATGCGGAGGTGCCAGGGGGGGTGGTGTTCGGCGCCCCCACTTTTGCGAATTTCCTGAAGTGCTTTTTCAGTGCCGTAAATATCCCCTTGGGCGAATTTGATTTCTGCCCACAAGGTTAGAAAGGCCAAACGCGCCTCGGCATACGAATTTTCGGGGTGTTGTGCGATACATTCCCGGGCTATTGGTTCGGCAATATCCGCTGAACCCAAGGCCAACAGGGCGTTGATGATGCTGATACACCCCAAGGGTGTATCAGCCCGCGTTTCCGCCTCGGAGTGCAGCGCGTAAAGCAAGGTTTCGGCTTCTTTGAAGCGTCCAAGATCCGTAAATAAACTGGCTTCCAGTGCCCAGGTCAGGCGAATTTCGTGAGAATGGCCACGTTGGTTTGCCAGGCCTTTCAGGTGCCCAAGTGCCTCAGTCGCCGCATCGTAGTGGCCCTGCTCATAGAGTGCTCGGTACAAGGATAATTGGCCTTTCCAAATGAACTCAGGGTGGTCAAGCCTGATCCCTTGAGAACGCAGCAGGCTTGCCGTGCTTGCCAGCCGATTCCATAACCCGAGGCCCGCCTCGGCTTCTGCCAGCCAACCCAGCGTCCAAATATGCCCGTCTTCATCCCCGTCTGCTGCCTGTTGTGATGTCATCACCTTCAGCTTGTTCCACATGGTGGAATCAAAAGCGCCCTCGGCCCGGGCCGTTAGAACAATCCGCAGGGCTTCGGCCCGTTGACGGAGGGCTGTGGGGATGGCATCGAACGATGGCCCGAAATTATCCATAAGATTCAAGCCCGCTTCGAAGCGCTGAGTCGTGAGATCCTGGTGGGCGACGTCCAGTGCACAGAGGAGCGCCACTTTCGGAGAGCTTTCTTGGACTTTTTGCGCGAATTCTCTGAGGTTATGCCACAGATCGTCGGACGGAGAGGCTGAGCTTTCACGAGGTTGTTTGCGCAGCCAAAGCCAATGAATGGCGGCCTCTAAATCGTGGTCCCGCGAATTCAAACCCTCCTCAATCGCGAGGGGCCGGGTTTCCATCAGGCCTTTCTCCGTGAGCCAGGTGTGAAAGAAAGACCATTGCTCATTATAGGGGGCCAAGCAATCGTCGCCTCCAAGGCCCAGAAGTCTAGCAACCGCCTGAGAACAGTCTGCTGCAATCAGTCGGCCGGTTAATTCTCCCAGGGCCTCGCATCGTATGGGCGAAGGGAGCAAATGACTCTGCAGCCAGCGTAACCTCAAATATTCGGGGCCTGCGTGGCGCCACGCCTCGTTACTTGGTATCCAAACGGCACGGTTCTGAGTCTGCTCTTCCAGTGCGCCATTCCACGTGCAGCCACTCTCGCCTGCCGGCCAGTTCAACTCTATCGATGAGACGCCAAATCGTGCGAGACCGGCTCGAATCCACTCGTCGGTTGCCAGCAACTCTTGCGGATTTTCCCAAGGGATCTCCCCTGGTCCCTCTGATAACAACAGACGGTGCCTCGGTAATTTGAAGAAATGGCGGTGCAATTGCTGGGCTGGCGCACTCAAGCGAGAGACGGCTGCATTGAAAAGGTCTCTTGGCTCACGGGGCAAGGCACCAGGCCACAATGTTTCTGGTACCCGCCACGAGTCTTGGTGACGAACAATGACCCCCGTGGATTTTAAATGCTCCAGCGCCCACTCGCTCCAAACGATTGAACCACGGGTGTATTCACGCAATTGGATTAAGAATCTTCCCGCCAAGGGTGCACGGTGTAATTTACTTCTCAGCCATTGTTCATATGTCTCTGCCTCCAGGGACTTGAGGGGAATGACCTTAAAGAACTTGGGCGAAGGCGGTGGACACTGGCCGGTGATGAGCCAGTGAATTTTTATTTCACCGTCTTCATGTTGTTCTCGCATCGCGCGTAATAGAAATGCTTGGCTGGCCTCATCCAAAATTTGCCATTCATCGATAATGATGAGGTGTCTCTGGTGACGAGAAGCCGTTTTCAAAAGATTCCACGATTTTTGAAAAAGTTTCGCTCGAATTCGCTGACACGCGATCGGGTCGTAGGCTTCAACCCTCATAAACGCCTGCCATTCCTCTGCCCAGGATGCCTGAGGCGCCGCTGCGATTTTTGGGTCGACATGGTCCAGTACGGAGTCCAAGAGTCGCTTCCATGAGCTAAATGGAATGTCCGGTTCAGCGGCCCGCACGATGGTCTGGGCAATTTTTTTTTCGGTCGCCACTTCACTGATGTGCTCTAACAAGGCCCAACGGTCGCTTTGATCAGCATATTCAACCCAAACCGCGGGGTTGGGGAGTTCCTCGTCACTGAGGAGACGAAGAGCCTCTGTCACGACATTTTCGGGAATAGGGGGCACGGGATGTGCGAACCCGGAAATTTCTTGAACGGGGGAACTCGGCGAAAAATGATTGAGCAGGGGCGCCAAATCAAGAATGGTTTCGGAAGCATCAACGCCGGCCATCGTTGCAATCAGGGAGAGGAAGTCCAACTCCCCCCAGTAATCATCTCGCTTTCCGCCTTGAAGAGGATGAAGCAAGTCCCATCCCAAGGCCGAATCACCCAGATTCCATTGGCCTGTGATGAGGCTTCGTCCCAAACGGGCGAGGGACTGCACGTCTGTTGCCACATCAGCCCGCAACCATTTCCCGCCTGGGGTAAAAGCGCTTTCCCTCGGCGGCAAGATGGGGTAGACACCCTGCGGACGGCAGACCCACCATTCCGTGAGAACGGGGACTCCATCGCCTCGCAGGCGTATCGTTTCGGGTTGCAACATGCCATAGGCCCAGCCTCGCAGGTGCAGACGGTGTAGAAGTTCGGCCAGCGATTGAATGATGAATCGGACTTGCTCAATCGGGAGCGGGGCGATTTCTCGCAGGGCAGGGCCTTCAATCCATTCCGACTGAATGTATCCCTCCCCGGCGCTGCTTTTCCAAAGTCCGGCCGCATCGACGGCACTGCGATGCCCCAAGGTGTTCCATACTGCCCGGGTGACACACAAGCGAGGCCAGTGTTCCCGCCACGCTGCGGGCAGCGACCACACGAGCAAAGTTCGCCCTGAGCGGGTGTCGAGCACGCGCTGACTCGTAAACGGTGATTCGCTGCCCTGGCTCAAGACCTGAAAATGGCTCGGAAAGTCTTCTGCGTAGTGGTTGCTTGGTGGCATCAAACATTCGTATACCCGTCCATTGCCGCCATAATGGCGATCGCTGGTATGATCATTTGAGGGCGTTTTTTCAGGGAACGGGAGAGCCACTGCGAGAGGGATTTCGAGTTGACTCAGGTGGAAGCTTATTGGTTGGGCTTGTGTCCTTACCAAGAAGTTGCGGATCTTCAACGCGCTTGGCTTGTTGAGATTGCGGACCGTTCCCGTGCAGATTCTCTCCTTCTTTTGGAGCATTCTGCGACCATCACCCTCGGACGCCGCAAGGGGGCCGAGGAAAATGTCATCGATTCAATGGGGGTGCCGGTGATGCAGGTGGAGAGAGGGGGAGATGCAACGTATCACGAGCCGGGACAGTTGGTCGGTTACCCCCTCTTGCATCTACAGGAGGCCGAACGGGACCTCCATCGTTACTTGCGACATCTCGAAGAGGTGCTGATACTGGCCTTGTCCCATTTAGGACTGGAGGCGCATCGCCAAGAGGGGCTCACAGGAGTGTGGGTGGCGGATAAAAAGGTTGCGAGTGTGGGGGTGGCCGTTCGTCGCTGGACAACCTATCACGGCTTTGCTCTCAACGTTCACAATGACCCTGCGGAATTTTCCCGGTTGAATCCTTGTGGCCTTCCTGCTGCGGCCATGGGGTCTATTTATCAATTTTTGCCATCCTCCCCGCCCCCATTGCCTGACGTGGCGTCAATCGTGATGAATTGCTTTGGTGAGGTGTTCGAACGCCGGGTGCGTTGGATGCCCTCTGCGCGGTCGACGCTGCTCGGTCTGGGGTGATGGCGATGGATCGACCGGCATTTGATTCTTTGGAGACGTGGAGCTCGCAATTGCGGGCGGAGGCTATCCAGGGTGACGAGGATGCGTTTTGGGAGGTTCTTCAGCGGGTGCCTCCAGCCCCTGTTGCCAGGGTGATCGACGAGTTAGCTCCGCTACTGGCCTCTCCGAGGGGGCGGGGCCGCCTGGCGGCGTGGGGTATGGTGAAGCAGGGCAAAGAGGCTCTGCCCGTTCTTACGTCTTTGCTGCGCAGTGAAGACCGTTTCGTCCGGAAACATGCCGCCTGGGCATTGGGAGCGTTCCGTCAGGAAAGTGTGGCGCTCGCGCTATTGGACGCGATTGAAGACAGCGCGTCGTGGCTTGATGTGCAAGAAAGTTGCCTCGATGCACTGGGGGAATTGGCGCTGCCGGTGACCCAAAAACGGATGATAGCGCTCGTTCCTCGATTGACTTCTCCTTCGGCCATCTCAAAAGCGTGTCAGGTTCTGGGCCGGGTCGCTGATCGTCACGCGTCGCCCCTTTTGGTCGAATTTCTAGAACATTCCAGTGGGGATGTTTCGTTGCGTGCCGCCGAGGCCTTGGTTCGCATTGGCGATGACCGCGGCTGGGAGGTGATATTCAAGCACCTCGTGGAAGGTATCCCATTCGACGAAAAAGTCTCTGCGACCCTGAGGTCTTTGGGCGATCTTAGCAGCGCGGCCCCGCTCCTTCTGGGAGACGGAGACTACCATTATGCCCTCCGGCGCGATGCGGCTGAGATTCTGGGAGCGTTGGGTGATATTCGAGGCTTAAAACCGCTTTTGGCTGCACGTCGAGACCCTCATCCCACTGTGCGCGGCGCCGTCGCTTACGCATTGGGTCGCTTGGGGGACCGAAAGGCGCTGGCGCCACTTGGAGAGATGTTGGGTGATGCGTCTGAGTGGGTGCGAATGTCTGCCGCCCGAGCCCTGGGACTTTTGGACGATAAGGGAGCGATTCCGCGTTTGGAGGCCGCAAAAGACGACCTGAACCCCGACGTACGGGAAGCCGTTGTTGAGTCGTTGCGTCAACTGTCGATTTAAGCAAAACGCGCACCACTGACATCCGTCCGAATCATCTCGCTTCTGGGGTGTGCGGTGTATGATAATGACTGCGTGTGGCCTCATTGCAGGATGCCACCGCTCATTGACTGATGGGTTTTGCTCCTGTGCGCTTTTCTGCTTTAGACCGTGGTGCGACGCTTGCGCGGGTGGTGCGCGAGGACTTTGATTTGCTGGTGGTCGGCGGTGGGATCGTGGGGGCCGCTGCCGCTTGGGATGCTGCTTTGCGTGGCTTAAGAGTGGCTGTGCTGGATAAAGGAGATTTTGCTTCCGGGGCGAGTTCAAAGTCGTCTAAATTGTTGCACGGGGGACTTCGCTATCTAGAAACAGGCCAGGTGGGGCTCGTATATGAGTCGTTGGCGCAGCGCAATCGACTCTTCGAAGATGCTGCTCACGTGGCTCAGCGCTTAGATTTCGTTCTGCCTATCTTTCGTGACGGTCCTGATCGCGGTTGGTTGATAAGAGCGGGTTTGACGCTTTATGACCTCCTCAGTCACCTCTCTTTTCCGAAGGGACCCTGGCACAGGCGGCTCTCCCCGATTCAGGTTGCTCAAAAGGAGCCCGCCGTTCGCCAGGCAGCCCTTGATACGGCGTATTGCTATTTGGATGGGGTTACGGAGGATGCGCGCCTTGTGATCGAGACGGTAAAGTCGGCCGTCTCAGCGGGAGCCCTGGCGCTGAATTACGTTGAAATCAAGGGCTTTCAAAAGAATGCTGACGGCCAGGTTATCGGGGTTGTCGCGCAGGACGTGCATCAAGGGGGTGGTCATCCACTCGAGATAAGGGCTTCGCGGGTGATGCTGGCGACCGGTCCGTGGCTGGATGTCATGTTGCAGATGGACGATGCGAGCAGTCCGCGGAAATTACGCCCAACCAAGGGGGTTCACCTTTTGGTCGAGGCCCGATTGACGTCATCAGCGGTGTTGATGCGCTCAGCGGACCCCAAGGAGAAGAAGAAGCGTTTGTTATTTGCGATTCCGTGGCAAGGCAGAACCTTGTTGGGCACAACGGATACGGATCCTGATCCTCTCGACCCCTCTAAGGATTATCTTGATGCCGATTGTGAGGTGTCTCGGGACGAAGTGAATTACGTTTTGGCCGCGGCAAATCAAACGTTCGGGTCGCGGTTGAGCCCCCACGACGTGATCAGCAGTTTTGCGGGCTGGCGGCCATTGATTGCACCTTTGGATCAAGGAATGAGCGCCTCGGCAGTGTCTCGTGAACACGAAATTTTTGAGACGCCCTCTGGCCTGCTGGCCATTGCGGGAGGAAAGTTGACCTCATATCGCACGATGGCTCGCCAGGCGGTAGATCGCGTGTGTGTCAGCTTGCGAACGGGGGGAAAAGAGACCACTGCCTCGGTCATCGAAAAACAGCCGCTCTCTGGCAGCGAATTGCACGGACGACGCCTCGATACCTGGGTCCTTGCGGCGAAGGGTGATCCGCCTCCCTGCCTCGATGCACAGTCTGCCGAGATTCTTGCTGCCCGGTATGGTTCCAACTGGCCAATTTTAAGGGCTTTGCTGATTGAGGCCCCTGATCTTGCCGCCCGCTTGACAGCGTCTGACTCGCCTGTCCCTTACTGGCGGGTTGAGGTGGCCTATGCATTGCGTCACGAATTCGCCCTGACCCCAGAAGATTTTCTGATGCGACGGACCCGGCTTTTTTTGGTCACGGGGGATCAAGGACTCGGTTTGGTTTCCGAGGTGGCCGCCCTGATGGCGGATCTTTATGCTGAGAGAGAAGGGTGGTCATCCGAAGAACGGCTGGCCTGGATACAGCGAATGATCGATCGCTATGAAGAGCGTGTTCGCCTTTCCCGTCAGACACGGGGAGCAGCAGAGGATAAATAAGTTAAAAACGAGTCATTTTTCGATTAAGTGTTGGAGAATTAGGCAACTTGGCGCGAAACGCCTTGGATACACACATTGTTGCAGTTGTTCAGGAGATTTTGATGCGCCCTTTCTCGCCCCAAGAACGCTTTCCTGCTCTGTTCGCTGCGGCTTCTCTTCCTGTGGAACCAACAGGTCATCGGTTGAGCGATCTTCGCTTGTTGCAGTGGTGTCGCCGGGAGTTATCTCATTCAAAGGCCCCTAGAGGAAGGGGGTCGACCCGTGGTTCCTATTCCAATCCGGCTCCCTCGTTTAATCGCTCGACTTCTGGGATGGGGCCGTAGACGGCTGAATTTCGCGTTTCCTTCGGAAACGGAGAATGTCGTCGGGCGGCGAAATTTAAAATTTGGACGTCCTCTTCAATGGCTCGCAGTCGCTGAGCTAAGGCCCGAATCGCAAGCGCGTCCAAGTCCTCGAATCGAACAGATCGTTTGAACACCCTTGTGGCGCTGGCGAAAGCCGTCGATGCATCCGGGACATCGCGCGTAATGGTGGCGCCGCAATGAAGTCGTGTATCGTCGCCCACGAAAACATCCCCTTGCACAATAACCCCGGCTTCAAGGCGGCAACGATTGCCAATGGTCGGATGCCCCCTCCCGGGAAGCGGTTCGCTGTCCATTTTTAATAATTGATAGGGTGTGGAGCCGCCGGATGTGAAAATGACACCGGCGTTGATGTGGCAGTCGTCCCCAATCACCGTCATTTCACCGATGATGATGGAGGGCCCGAGCAACAAGCAACGGCGACCGATTCTGGCGGCTGGATGAATATCTATTCCGGTTGACCTGCGGGCGTGGCCCGACAACCAAACCGCCAGGAAACGCAGGTCGGCTTCCCAGAGCGTTTTTGAGACCCGGTGCCATAGCAGCGCCCACCACCCAGGCTCTAACAGCGCCGTACGCAGAGTCGTTTGTCCACGCCGTTCCGCGTGGCTCGCGGCCGTTTCCACCAAGTCTTGCCATACGAACCGACGTTTCCAGTCCATGGTTTACGAGGGGAACGGATTGGACGCTGTCGCGCAAACGGGTTCCCCCTGCATCGGGCGTTTTTCAATGGCAGAGGTTTCCAGGTTGAATACGTCCATCCAATCCAACGGCCCCGCGTAAAAATGCAAAGAAACGGCCGGTTTTTCATAATCGGGCGGATTGTGGAGGCGATGAATGCTTCCCACCCGGTCCAACAGAACCGAACCGGGTGCAGCCACCATCAGAGATACTGCTTCCAAGGTTGCAAAACCTGCGACAGCGCCATCGTCAACGCGGCGGAAACCCGTGCAGGCCAGATGACCTTCCCAGGGGACAATCACCCCATAGGAGCGGCCGTGATTGTGCACCGGTGTGCCCTGGCCTGGTAACCAGCACAAGCAAATGGCTTCAAAATGGTCGTCGCGATACAGCGTGGAGCGCGTATAGGTTTCAGAAGAAAACCTGATATGAGGCGCCAAAAGAGTGCTGTCCACTACCAAACGCCGGACCAAATCGAACAATCGATCTTCAGTGACAGAACCTGGGGCCTGTTTTTGGACCTCGGCCAACAGGTCAGAAAAAAGCAACCGGCTCATACGACAACACTCCGGGCGGCGGAAGACAACGGCGTCTTCCTGTGAGCCTGATCGTATGGGTCTGCTTGCGAGGTGTCAACGTGGTGCTTCGGGACGGGTATACTGGTCGAGTCTGCAATTGTTGAGATCTGATCAGTCCGGATGACACAGCCTGCTAAAATACCCGGCCCGAGTTTGCTGGGGCAATTCGTTCACGAACTGACCGCCCATGGTCTGACAGAGCGACAAGTTCAGTCCCACCTCGTTTTTTTGCGTCTTTGGCAACGCCACGTGCGACCCCTTCGCTTGCTGGACGCCACCCCAGACCACTTGACCTCGTTCTTGCGCCGCCTGCGTCAAACCGAGGCGCCCCGTGCCGAGGTCCTTTATGCCGCCGAGGCCATAGAGAATTTTTACGCCTTCGTGGTCGATCGGCAACCAGATTTTCCTGCCCGCGAAGCCTGGCGTGAGCGCTTGGCGGAGCCACTGAGCCCCCGTCAGCTTAAGTTGTGGCAAAGTTTTGCAGACCGACTCACCGGCCCTTTGCGGCGTTTGGCTCCTCCGTGGGTTAAATGGCCCGAGCAACGGATGGATGGGCATGACGCCTGAACGACATCCGTTGCTTGGCCTCCGAGCCGCAGAACAAAGAGTTCTACTTCGTCACCTGGTCGGGCGCGAGGTCGAAATGCGGGCCATCGCGGGAAGAGCGCTCAGGAATCAGTGGTTGAGCTTGAGTATCTGGACTCTGTGCCTGTTGGCTTCCTTGTCCTTTACCGCTTTTTTTCTGGGCTATGGTACGCGCACCTCTGTGGCTGCCAGCGCCGCGATCACCGTTGTGGTTTTGCTGCTTCAAACACTTATCGCTGCATTTTTGCGGAAGGGATGGCGCTCTGCGCCAGCAGCCCTTCTCAATTTTCTCGTATCACCCTCGCTTCCTTGGCGCGCCCTGCGTGGAGGACTGCATCCAGCGGATATGCCGGCTTCTCATCTGGTGCTTGTCGCCGGACTGTTGCTCTCGTGTCGCCCCAGTATTTCTTCCACGTTGGTTGAGCGGCTCGTGGGCCGGATGGCTGGCGTGACTGCGGTTCAAGAAGCCCTCGATTGGCTGGTTCGCGCAGGGTATTTGCTCCCCACGTTCTCATCGCCCTCCGTCTTGGCGCTGAGCCTTAAGGGGCGAAGACTGCTGCAGGCAATGAATGTGCCATTGGAGATCACGAACTCTCCCATTGAGATGGCGATTCCCGTCCACTTGCTTCCCTTGTTAGAGTCTCCTGAAACTTTCGCTGAAAAAAACAAAGACGACCAGGGATCACGCCCCTCCGTGAGTGTTTTTGAAGAACCGACGCCCTCCTTGGCTTTGACGGAGATACCGAGCATACGACGGGGTTCCTCGCGCCTCTGGATTTGGCTTGCTGTTTTAATTGCTGCCGTCGTGGGGGGCGTTTTGGCAGTTTGGACCAGCGGAGTGTTGCAGGGCTCTGGCCATCGCGTGGATGTCCAACGTCACCTGGTGGTGACGGAATCTCACCGCCTACCTCACAGTCGTGGGCGTGTCCTTCAAATGAATCCTGATGGACTCTTGCTTTCAAGCTTCGCGGGCCATCTCTACCTGAGTGTTCCTGAACGCCTGGATCACAAGGAGCCTTGGGACTTCTCAGGGTATGACATGGCGGCCGAATGTGCGCTGGTTGGGCGCCCAATACGGCGTGCAATGCTGGCCCCTTTGGGAAGATTTTTGTGGATTGAAGCCGAACCTGTCGCGGGACTTTCCGGGGCGGAGCGTTGCTTAATCGATGTTGAGACCAGAACAGTTCACCACAATTGGGGAACTGTTCCCAAGGATTCACACGTGGCGGGATGGCTGGATGCTCAAACCTTGTTGCTATGTTCGGGCGGACAACCCGTTTCATCGTCTTCTGAATGGAAAGTGTGTAATGTATTGAATCCTCGCCCTCAGACGATTGGCGTTCCCCTCAATCCGAGGATCGTACCTTTGGAAAGTCAAGACGGCCTCACGAATTTTGCGGCATTGCACAATGATCCAAAACAGGGATGGAACTTAACTTTGTTGCGCTGGAATAGCAAAGGGGCGTTCCAGCCAGATCCCCGTCCTCCGGTCCCACTTCCCTTCATTGAACCGAACTTTCGCCCGGTGCGAGGGGCCATTTCAAGCGACCGCCAGTTGGTTGTTATGACGTGGGAAAACATATTGGGAGGGAGCGGGCGCCGTTCCCTTCTCAGTCTCATACCCCTGGTGAATCATCCAGCGATGCCGCTCGCAATGGCTGCACAGTTGAGCTCCGAAGCGCCCGTCTTTTGGGGAAACGACGGGCGCGAGGGGTATTACCGCTGTTTCTATCACACACGAGGGGAGCACGGGTTTGAACCATGGTCCTTGGACATTGTCCTGCACCCCGACGCCAGTGGGAAGCAAGGCGCGCCAGGGAATGGCTTCTCCTTGACGGCAGATTCGACCGGCCCGACGACGCCTAGACCCACGCCTCGTTGAACTTCGCAAGTTCATAGGTCCATCGGCCGTTGTCCCGATGGGCTGCCAGTAAACCGAGGCTGGTCATGTAACTGACCACGTGAAGGACTTGGTCTACGGGGCGACACAACAGCGTCGCAAGGTCACTGGCGCCGAACCTCGTGCGCCCCTGCTGCATCAGTGCCTCAAAAACTTCTCCGGGCTGCAATAAGCCGGGCCTTGTGGCATCTGGATGTAAAGCGCGATCAAGAACTTTTAGCATTCCATAACCTCCGCTTGCCCACCTAAGCCGTAAGATACACCGTACCCAGGATTTTATGTTTTATGCATTATTGTAAATTCAATTTTTGCAAGAGGGCCAGGCGGCGTTCCAACTGCGGGTGTTATGCACCACCGTCTGTGCCTTTTTGATGCAGGTGAGGAAGCTTACTGCCGCCATCCAAAAATTGAGCGTTTATCATAGAGACATCAGGTGACAGGGGCAAAATTACCTGGATTTATTCATTTTACCTGGGTAGAATTAAATATTTTTTCGCCATTATTTAATCTTTTGCGCGGTTCGACCCGATGTGCGAGGCGCGCTTTCGGGAGCCGCTATGTCTTCGACCACATCCGTCACGATGTTCCATACTGATCGCTTCGAAGAGTCGGCGCGTCTGCAGTCTTTGCCGCCTTACATATTTGCTCAACTCGACATTTTGAAAGCCGCCGCGCGTGATAGAGGGGTCGATCTGATTGACCTGGGCATGGGTAACCCTGACCGCCCAACGCCCGGTTCCGTGGTGGCGGCTGCCCAATCGGCCCTGAAAGACCCTTCCAATCATCGCTACCCCACTTTCGACGGTCGGGCATCTCTGCGTGCGGCGATTGCCGAATGGTACCACGCGCGCTATGGGGTTCGTTTGGACCCTGAAACGGAGGTTCTGCCCCTGATTGGTTCGAAAGAAGGCTTGGCTCATTTGGCTTTGGCTTACATCAATCCGGGCGACGTTTCTTTGGTGCCGGACCCGAGCTATCCCGTTCATACCCGAGGAACTTTGCTCGCGGGGGGCCAGGTTGAATCAATTCCTCTTTCGGCGGCCAATGACTGGCAAGTCGATTTTTCGGCGATTTCGCCTGAGGCCGCGCTGCGCGCGAGACTCTTTTTGTTTAACTACCCCCACAATCCGACTGCAGCGACGGCAGACCGTCCCCTTTACGAGCGCGCCGTTCGTTTTGCTCAAGAAACGGATACCCTTCTGGTTCACGACATGGCCTATGCTGAATTGGCATTCGACGGGCATAAGCCAACCTCGCTGCTTGAAATTCCGGGTGCCTTGGATTACGGAGTGGAGTTCCACACTTTCTCGAAGACATTCTCGATGGCAGGTTGGCGCGTGGGTTTCGTGGTGGGGAACGCGCGGATGATTAAAGCCTTGCTCAAGGTGAAGAGCAATATGGACTACGGATTGTTTCCAGTGGTTCAAGAGGCTGCATTGGCTGCTTTGGCCCTGCCACCTCAAACGGTGCAAGAGATCGTGGATATGTATCGAGAGCGCCGTGACATTGTTGTCGACGGCCTTAAGGCGGTAGGGTTTGATGTTCGGCGCCCCAAGGCGACGATGTACGTATGGCTTCCTGTCCCTGCGGGGCAGACCTCGTCCTCGTTTGCGACCCGGCTGATTGATGAGGCGGGTGTGGTGGTGACGCCCGGAACCGCTTTTGGTCGTATGGGCGAAGGCTATGTGAGATTGTCTTTGATCACGCCTCCAGAACGATTGCAGGAAGCCATCGAGCGCATTGGGCGCTTGTCCTGGTAGCGTGAAACATCCGGATTCGTTTGTTTTTGAAGTCATTGACGTTGGGACGACGGACTCCACGAATTCTCACGCGAAGCGCCTAATTCTTGCTGGGGCGGTTCCGGGGATTGCTGTTTTGGCGCAAGCGCAGACCAGAGGGTATGGACAACAGGGGCGCTCTTGGGTGTCACCGCCCGGCGCAGGGATGTACCTTTCTGCCCTGGTGAAACCCTTAGAGATTCCGACTTGGTTGCCGTTACTGACAGCCCTCGCGGTGACGGACGCCTTGGCCGCATTGACACCCGAGGTTCGTATTAAGTGGGTGAACGACATAGTGGCACGCGGTAAGAAGCTGGGCGGCATTCTGGTTGAGCAGGTTCGGGGGATTGCCATCTGTGGTATCGGTCTGAATTTAGAGACGCCAAACAGCGTGGAGGGAGCGATTGGTCTGGCTGAGTTGTCGAACGTTGCGCTCACTGCCAATGAATTGGCCGCCCGTGTGCTCGACGCTTTGGCTGACCGTCTTGACCGATGCTCGCGAGATGGCATTTCAAGCATCGCCGGGCCTTGGTTGGAGCGTTGTGCACATCACGGCGCTGATGTGGTGATTGAAGGGGTTGGGGGGTGTTCGGTGGGACTGGGGCCTGCGGGTGAACTTTGTCTTGAATTGCGGGATGGGAATAAACGGATGTTCTTATCTGGAAGCTTGCGCATGGCGAATGGCACCTATTGCGGTTAGAATGACCCTCTGACGCCATGTTACTGATCGACCGCTACATTGTTCTTGAACTCGTCAAACCCTTCTTGCTCGGGGTGTTGGGTTTTGTCGTCATTATGCTGGCGAACACGCTCTATCTTTACGCCGAACTGATTGTCCACAGCGGCGTGTCGGTGGAGGTTGTCGCTCAGCTTTTAGCCTACAACTTGCCTGCGATCATCGTGGTTACATTTCCGGTTGCATATCTGTTCTCAACGCTGCTTGCCATCGGTCGCCTCTCCAAAGACAGCGAAGTGACTGCTATGCGCTCCGTGGGCGTCAGTTTTAGACGAATTCTGCTTCCCTTGCTCGCGGTCTCTTTGCTGGTGAGCTATGGCGCCTTTTGGATTAATGATGAGGTGGTTCCCTGGGCGAATCGCAAGACGGTTGATTTGGTTCGGGAGATGGTTCTTCATCAAGGGCGGCCGGTTATCAAGGAGAATATTTTCTTTAAGGGCGCCAAAGAAAATCGTTATTTTTACGTCCGTCAAGTGGATCGTCGCAGCAACCACATGTACGACGTGTTCATTTTTGATAAACGAACGGGCGGGCAAACCGTGACCATTGCGTCAGAGGCGCGTTGGGTGGGCGACAGCTGGAATTTGAAACAGGGCGTGGTGTCTCACTATGACGAGTGGGGTGCATTGGCGCGGGAGGAGGCATTTGGCGAGATGTCGGTGCGGGTCGCGCTCAACCCGGACGCTTTTTTTGCCGCGGGCGAACGGAGTCCCCAAGAGAAAAGCAGTGATGAACTGGCCGCCGAAATAGAAACGTTGCGGGGAGGGGGGACTGATACCAAGGCGATGGAGGTTGACTACCATATGAAGTTCAGTTTGCCTCTTGCAACCTTTTTCTCCGCGATGCTGGCCGCGCCACTGGGGGCCCAGTTTTCACGCATGGGGGGGTATATCGGTGTCGTTTTTTCCATCATTCTGGTCTTCATCTATTATGTGGTGATGTCGGTCGCTCGTTCGATGGGAAATAACGGCGTGCTTGACCCCATCACAGGGGCTTGGATTCAGAATTATTTGTTCGGGGTGGTGGGGGCATTTTTGCTGTGGCGTATCGATCGCTAAAATTGCAGAAGCCAGCCACTCTATTCAGTCGTTTCTCGGTGGCGCGATGGGGTCTCGTTGCGGCGTTTTTCTTAGCAGCGTCGGGGGTCTTTTCCCTTCCGGGGTTTGCGCAATCGCCGATCGGCCCGGATGCTCAGCGAAGCCCGTCCGGTGTTCGCCCCATACAGCCTCCCGTCGCAGGGGGGGCCTCAACACCTCCCGCGACCACCTCCCCAGACCCCAACAAAGTGAAGGTTCGGGGCGATACACTTTTTCACGATCGCCAGAGTGGCATCACTCGCTTTCGCGGCAACGTTCACGTCGACTATGGGGCTACGATCATTGATTCGGAAGAGTTGTCTGTGGATTCTCGCGCCAAAGAGGTATTCACTGACGCTCGTTTCACGTTGGTGCAACCTGATAGAAAAAACCCATCTCGTCGTCAGACCATCACCGGAACCGGCTTGCGATACAACTATGAAACTCAGGAGGCTCGCGTAAGGGCCGCGAATGTGTCAGCACCTGCAGAATTTGCGGGGCAAACGGTTCACGTGCGTGCCAAGGACCTTCACGGTTGGGGGTCATCGCGGTGGGAAGCCAGCAATGCTGTGTTCTCGACCTGTGCTGAATTGCTCGAGGAGCAGGTCCCTCACTACCACGTCGAAGCAAAGCTGATTCAGTATTACGCCGGAGACAAGATCGTATCTTGGAACAATCGGGTGTATCTAAACGGCAAATATACCTTCTGGTTGCCCGTTTGGGTCATGCCCTTGAAGCGCGAGCAGAACGATCTGAACATCGGCCGTAGCGAGGTGGAGGGGTTTTACTTACGCTCGACATACGGATACAGTCTTCCCTCTCTGAACGAGGGCTTTTGGCTCAATTCTGGTAAGTTAACGGCCAATCTTTTTGAAAAAAAGCCGGTCGGTTTGGGTGTTGAACACACGGCGACCTGGGGATACCAGGGGGCGACTTATGCCTTCCTGTATGGCCTTTTGACTCCGGATCGTAACAACTTTTTGCCGGTTAATCAGACATTCACGGATAGCGATGCAGAGAAACGGGTGCGCCGGGGACAGGCACTGTTTAATCTCAATGGATTGCCGTTTCAAGATCGACAATACGGTATCGAGCACAAGCAACGCTTATTAGGAAATATGGAACTGGATGGGCGGTTTGAGGACCACAATATTTATGATCCGATGTCCCAGAACTTCCGGGTGAACCGCCAGTCCTCTCGGGTGAGCCTGAAAGATCGGCTGAACGTCCTTGGTTTGAGTTACGACGTCGGATATGACGGAACGCGTCAACGCGGCAATCAAAGCACGGCCGAGAGGCTCGCGCAAACCATTTCTGACCGGGCCCGTGGCAATGTCAGTTTCGCGGTTTCCGGAACCAATGTGAAATTAAGTTCGCAGTTTGATCGGAACCAGCAAGTCACGCGTGTTGTGACCGAAAGGACTGCTGCGGCCGAGTATGAATTGCAGCAAACAGATGATGTGGAATTTGATGTGAAGGATGAACCGGGCATCGCGAATACGAACATCACCAATTCATTGAATGCCACCACCCGTTGGGGGCCGAGCACCAATTCTACGTTGAATGTGCCTTACCGAATTCAATTTCGAGAGGCGCCGGCTGCAACCCCTGCTCCAGGGGCCGTTTCAGCCCCTGTGCCATCCCCCACCCCTTGGGACCAGCAAGCGGAACCCCAATTTGACCTGACCCATCGCGTGAGTGGCTTGGGGACCATCCAGTTGCAGGCGCAAAAGTTTCTTGACTTGACCCAGGAGGCCTCGCCGGCACCCACAGCTTCTGTTCTGACACCCGAACAACTACGGCAGCAAACAGAGGAACGTATTCGTCGTTACGGGAAGTTCGATAAATTGCCCGAGCTTACGTTGACTGCAGAGCCATTGTTCCCTCAGGTGCAGCCGGTCACCTTCAAGGCCAGCTATGGGCGATTTTTTGAGTATGCCTCGTTTCGCCTGGCTCAACTGGCCCCCGGGCAAACGATCGACCGCAATTTCCCGGGCGAATACATTAACCGTTTCAACCCAGAGGTTAGCCTCGGGAGTAAAGGGCACGATATTGGCTTTAACTCCACGTTGGACTTTGGGGGCTCAGGATACCGGCAGTTCTTCTACAGCACACAAGATGCGCAGTATTCGATTGACCAACGCGCGCGCGTCTCCACCCGTTGGATGGATGGCGTGAGCAGCAATCTGAATTACGTGAATAACGTGACACCTGATCCGGCGGAGCAGTTTGCCCGTGGTCTGGAACGCTATGTAAATAATTCGCCGTTCAATTTAGACAGGCTCGCATTGTCGAAACAGACCCGTTTGACGGGCTCGTTCGATGTTTCTAGGGAGCCGTGGATGCGCTATGCCATTCGCGGTGGCTATGACTACATCAATAAATTGTATGACAACATCAGCACAGAACTGACGTGGCGGACGGCTCCGTTCGGATTCCCCTTTGGCTTAACACTGAACGGGCAATATGACATTCAGGAGAACGAGGAGGGGGGCCTCAAGTTCGAACAAAAAGACCTGGGTTTTCTCAAACTACCTCAGGTTCCATTTCCGACCGTCGCGGGCAAACTATTGCCGCTACAGGGCACCTTCACTCTCCGGTCTACCCCTGAGGTCTTTGGGGGCCCCTACGGTTCTTCAGCCATTAAGCCAGGTTGGCAGTTGGATAACCAGATGGGTTACGACTTTGATAAAGGGGATTGGCAGTCCCTTGTCAATCGCTTGTATATCACGCTCGGCGATCATTGGACGAACCATGTGCAGTTGGTCTTCGGTGGGTATTACGATTTGACGGAAAAACAGTATCGTTTTTCGCAGGTTGCTTTGAATAAGGATCTTCACGATTTTGTTCTGTCAGTGCAATATGACAGACTGGCAAGTTTCTTCTCTGTATCGCTGACGATGTTGGCGTTTCCCTCGCAGCCTCTCAATTTTACGAGTAACACCTTTGATAGGCGGGCCGGGCCCGGTGGGCCGGCTTTTGGGGGGTTACCGGGTTTTTAGTAGCGTTTGAACCAAGCGAAAGGCTGCTTGATAACGAGGGTTTAGAAGAACGGGGCGACTTTTTGCTTGAGGGCGTGGAAACGTGTTGAATAAGAAGTTAGTGTGGTCCTTGGCTTGGCTGTTACCCTTATCAGGAGCGGTCATTTCGTCGTGCGCTTACAACGCGACGGGGGTGGCCCCCCCGAAGACGCTGGTTGCGGAATTCAGCATTGAGGGCGATCGTTTCTTGCCATCGCAAAATTGGGCCTATTATTTGGTCATTGATACCAACGGGGACCCAGAGGACGCTCCATTAATCAATGGCCCTGCGCCCTTGCAGTTTCCTTATCCTGATCCGAGAGCCTACCTGCCTTTTGTAAGAGATGAACGCGCCATTCTCGACCGGGATCCTGTCGCGGTTCCTAACACACAATGGACGACGTATTTTGCCCTCTACGAGGAGGCCGGGCAGTTTGTTGTATGGCAAGGGCGTCCCAACTCCGACGGAACCATCAATGAAAGGGTCCGTCAGTTGCAACCGGGCCGTGAGTGGGCAATTAAGGATAATAAGACGCTCGAACTCACTCTGCCATTCACGACGATTCGGGAGCCGGGGAAACCCGATGATTTCGAGGACCCACCCCAGTGGGAGGCTAATTTAGCGGTCGCCTTGCGGGGTGAAGGACGTTTTTCAAGAGACTTTGTGATCGATCGATGGGGGCAAGTGCAGAATTTTTCATTTCCAATTTTGACAAAACCGATCAATCAGACGCTTTATGACACCGTCGCGGGGGTCACATTTCCCCAGAATTTGCCCGCAGGAACGGAAGCCCGAAACATGAATATTGTTTCGTTCACTTATCGGGTCGTGGCCGATGGGATTGCCCCGCGTCGATGAGGGTTGATTCTTAACCCAGTGTCTGACACCGAACGCCCCAAAACATAGCTGATAGGATAGAATGGCGAACGCTCTGGATGCGGGGAGTGAAAGCACTCGTTGTGGTATCGTGTGGGCGTTCCTAAAAGACATATAGTTGTGGCGGCTCCCCACGGGACTGGGGAGCCGCCACGTATGTAGGGCTTTTTCAGTGTTCTGGCTCGTTTTTTCGGGTATGCTGAGAATTGATTTGATGGTCTGTTCTCAACTTGGGGCCAGTGAAAATAGCCAGTGGAAGGATGACAGAAATATGAAGGTCGTTGGCCGCCGTGTGAAAATGGCGACGCTCGGTGCTCACGTGGCGCTTGGTCTCGTGGTGGCGGGCTGCGCACTCCCCGCTGGCATTCCTGTTCAACCCTCGCTGCAGGCAACGCGTGAAGGCGAGGTTGTCATTCATTGGCAAGACAATGTTGCCGACCCAGAGCGCGCGGCGTTGCGAGCGCGGCACGGGGTCACTCGCGTGAATCATTTGACACCCCGTTCAGAGCATTGGCCGAAGACAGGCAGAACGCCAGAGGCATTGAAGAAGGAACTGGCGGAAGAGACCACGGTGAAGGCTGTGTTGCCCAATCCGATACGCTACTTGGTGTCTCAGCCCGTTCAGGTGCCTCAATTGAGAGTTCTACAGGTGACCGGGATGGCGGCTCAGTGGCATCTTACGAAAGCGCGCTTCCCGCAGGCCTGGAAGGTTTCTCGCGGGAAGGGTGTGATCGTGGCCGTCATTGATTCCGGCGTTGATCCGAATCACCCGGATTTGAAAGATAATCTGCTGCCGTTGATTGATGAAGTGGTCGCCATGGGCCGGCGCGACAATGTCGACAGTGGTCGCCTGAATTTTGACGGGCGCGACAGTCACGGCCACGGCACGCACGTCAGTGGTTTGATTGCCGCCCGCTCGAATGCATCGGGGGGTGTCTCTGGGGGGGCTCCTGAGGCCAAGATTTTGCCGGTGAAGGTGACGCCACTCAGTGGCGAAACGGATGACGCGACGATTGCGAAAGGAATTCGCGATGCCGTTGAGCAGGGCGCGCGGGTACTCAATCTCTCGATCGGGGGTCCAGAACCAAGTCCTGTTCTACTGGAGGCTCTGAATCAGGCGATGTTGGAAGGGGCTGTTCCTGTCATTGCCGCGGGCAATGATGGGGGCGTGGTGAACTTCCCGGCCGCATACCCGGGTGTCGTTGCCGTGGGGGCTACGACAGATTCTGGTCGCGTGGCCGATTATTCTTGTCGGGGGGAGGGACTCGTCCTCGTCGCGCCGGGCGGGGGGCAGTCGAGCCGCCGTGAAGGAGCACCACTTTACTCTACGATGCCGACCTACCAGGCGTTTGGTTCGAACAGTGCGCGGTTGGGGACTGGCTATGGAACGCTGGCGGGAACGTCGATGGCTGCTCCGCTCGTTTCGGCGGCTGCAGCCTTGGTGTTGGCTGTCCACCCTGAATTCTCCTCGCCTCAGGTTCGCACCCGTCTGGCCGCCCAGGCCAACGAACGTCCCGTGCAATGGTCGCCGGATTTCGGCTATGGGAACCTTAACGCAGAGGCGGCATTGGCTTCCTTGGGTGACCGATAAGCTTGCTCATTTGGGTATAATGCCTGCGCCGGGTTTGATACCTTGCGTTTCAGTTTGACTCCGATTGTGATGGGCTAGTTCGCAGGTATCCTTTGTTTTTCAGGCATTTCCTTTATCGCTTAAAGCAATGTGGTCACTTTGGGTTATTGCCTCAGGACACCTGGCGGGTCCCGTTTTCGGGAGTGGGGGCTGCCGTGTCGTTGTTTTGCGTAGGCTGCGTCACCCAGGCCCCTGAATTCCCTGTCAGGCCTACGATCGGCCCGGGTCCGACACCATCGCCTGCTTCCGTCCAACCCATTGTGTCGGCGTCGCCTGCGGGCTCCGTATACTCCGATGTGGGATTTGAGGTGTATGGGGGCCATTTACAAGTTGATGTTCGGCACGAGGGACGCCCTCTTTCCAATGCAAGAGTGAGTGTGTTTGGGCCCACGTTGGCTGCAGGCTCGACTGATTCGGAGGGGCGCCTTCGCCTGGGCCCCCTTCTTCCGAGTTCAGACTATCGAGTTCGGGTTGATGCCCCCAATTTTGTAGCGATTGAGCAAACCGCCATTGATATCCCTGCACGAGAAGAAGACTTTCCTCTTCAACCATTCACGGTGCGACCCGCCGCTTGGGTTCGTGGCCGCGTTCTTGCGGGTGGGCGACCGATAGAGGGTGTTGTTGTGAGCGATGGCTCCAGTCAGGCTTTGACAGACGCTGGAGGCCAGTTCGAACTCCGCTCGGTCGCGGCGGGAACCTTGACGTTAACAGCCAGTAAGCCTCGCCACACACTCGCGACGCGCGCCATTACGACGCAAGTAGGGCGTTGGACGGAGGCCGATTTTATTCTGCAGGCGACCACGGCCAAGGTTTATTTTGACTATGGAGTCGCCTCTGGCGTTGAACCTGAGGAGATGACGGGCCTGCGTCAGTATCTGGAGACGCAGGGTTGGCAGCTTCTCGATGCCCCCCCTTCTCAGGCGGCCGAGGGGGCTTGGGTGATGGTTGTTCCCGGACGGGACTTGTCCCGCGCAGAGCAGGAACGGGTGCTTAATTTTGTAGCCCAAGGGGGTAAGTTCGTTTTACTGGGTGACTGGGCGGGAAGCAAGGGCTTCCGAAACAGTTCAGCGAACGCTGTGCTGGGCCGTTTCGGGTTGCATATTTCTCCCGATCTGCTGCGCGATTTTTCGAATGGAAATGCGCCCAGTTGGTTGACCATCAATCGATTTCAGCCCAATCACCCGGTCACTCGAGATGTGGTCTCATTGAAATTTTACGGGTGTGCTTCGGTGTTTGGCTTGTTTCCTATGTTGCCGTTGGCTCAAACCGGCGATACCGCTTTTCGCGTTCAGGCTTTGCTGTCTGGAAGTCAGCAGTCGCTGGTGTGCGGAGGCCCCTTCAAAGGGGGTAAAGCCGTGGTGGTGGGTGATTGTTCTGCTTTTCTAGATGAAGATACCGACCAAAATGGTCGGTCGAACTTTGATGAGGCGGACAACAAGCGTTTTTTCGTTCAGATGTTGGACTGGTGAACTCTCGGCCCGTGACAGGTAGGTGATTCCCTTGTTGTCTTCAACCAACACTTGTCCTGAATGTTTCGCAGAGAACGACCTAAAGAGCAGGTTTTGTCATGCCTGTGGACGTTCTTTTAAGGGGGAGCCCACCTCACCGCTGAACGGTCACACGACTGCGCCAGCGCACGCCGCGGCGGCGGCGGTGGTGTCAGAGGCCTCACCCCAATCGGGCAGCGGTTTGCTGGTGCCGGATTCCGTTTTGCAGAACCGTTACCGAATTACTCAGTTGCTGGGTCAAGGGGGGATGGGGGCCGTTTATCTTGCGAGCGATGCCCGGTTTGCCTCCCGGACGTGTGTTATCAAAGAAATGCTTGATCATTTCAACGATCCGGAACAACGGGCGCAAGCGACTGAAAGCTTTCATCGAGAAGCGGATTTACTCGCCACTTTTAAGCATCCCGGCATCCCTGAGGTGTACGACCGTTTCACCGAGGCCAATCGACACTATCTGGTCATGGAATACATCAACGGCATCGACCTAGAGCAACGCCTTTTGGACCATGGCGCGCCTTTTTCTGAAAAGGATGTGATGGCGTGGGCCATTCAGTGTTGCGATGTTCTCTCATACCTTCACCATCAGAATCCGCCCATCATTTATCGCGATATGAAACCAGCCAATATCATCACGACGCATTGGGGGAAGGCCTATCTCGTGGATTTTGGGATCGCCCGGTTTTTTAACCCGGTCACGCGCGGAACGATGATTGGTACCCAAGGCTACGCGCCTCCCGAGCAGTACAGGGGGCAGGTTGATCCTCGCTCCGATATTTATGCGTTGGGGGCGACTATGCACTATCTGTTGACGTGTCGAGACCCTCAAAATGAGGCTCCATTTAGTTTCCCGCCCGTATCCTCATTGAACGACCAGGTGTCCCCTGAGATGGAAATGTTGATACTGAGGGCGTTGGACCCAGAGCCAGAGAATCGCTTCGAGAGTGCCGATGAAATGCTTGGGGAATTAATGGCCATTGGGGGTGATGAGACCGATGTGGTTCGCGATTGCCCTCACTGCGGGCATCGGAGTTCCATCACGCGTCAGTTCTGCCCCAATTGTAAGCAGTATATTTCCAAAAAGGCACACGTGCTAAAACGCCAAGAGGGAAGTGGTGTCTTTATTACCGACGCCGCCGGATTGCACCAAGTGAAGGCAGCCGGTCGCACGGAGTCTCTGGGGGGTGGAAATCGATCCGCAACTGCCACCGTACTGGCCATTCCCACGGGGCGTGTCGACTTTAATTTGCGTCGCTTGTCTCCAACGGCGCTGGGCTTATTGGGGATCGGCCTGACGGCTCTGACGGTTTTTTCGGTCTGGTGGTCCACCTCGCCCGGTGCTCCTCCCTTGCTGAGTGAGGGGCAACACCTGTATCGGCGTTCAAATACGCTGAAGTCAGAGGCGGCGGCGGCGTATGCCAGGAAAGATTTTTCGTCATCGGCGGATGCTTATCGGCGCTATCTGGAGAAGGAATCGGGTGATGCCGAAGCCCAGATTTATTACCACAACGCGCTGCTTCAAGTGGCCGCGGTCAAGTCGTACAATGTTGTCGTGGCAGGAGCCTGGTCTCATGCGGACCTTGCGGCTGCTGACGATTTCTTGCGGGGAGCTGCGCTGGCGCAGCAGCAATTTAACGAACGCTCGCGTGCGTCATTTATTCGTCTCAGTCTTCTGGATGACCAAAACTCCACTCAGCGTGCCCTCTCTGGAGCGTCAGCGATCACGCGAGAACCTTCTATCGCGGGGGTGGTCGGCCATCTCAGCGCTGAAACGACGCGGGCCGTTGCCCCCGTTTACTCGATGGCGGGACTGCCGGTTTTTCACCCTGGGGTGTACAGTTCGGAACCAGAAGGCGGCAAAGGGGGATTTTATCGGCTGGCATCCCCCGAGTCCGTATTGGCAGAGAAACTTTTGGCCCCGTTAAAAGGGGGGACTCCTCCGTTGCTCATAGCGGATTCGCCCCAGGAGGGAGATGGTTCTGGCGTGGGTGCCGAGTTGGCGAAGTTGGCAGAGGCTCGGGGAATGCCTGTGACGTTGCTGACGCGGGGGGCTCCCTCTGAGGTCGCTGAGTCGTGTGCGTCGAATCGTGCCGAAGCGGTCTTTGTGGCCGGTCCACTCACGCGTGCTATCAGCGTGAACGCCGCCTTGCGGCGAGGAGGCTTAAAGACACAGGTCTGGGGCGGGCCTGAATGGCTCTTGCAGTTGGGGGATGGCGACTTACCGGTGGATGCTGAAGGCCTTCTTTGCGCGGTACCCCGATTTCTTGACACAAACTTAGAGTCCTCACGGCAATTTGCATTGCTGTATCGCGAGAAGTTCCAGAAAGAGCCGCATTACCTCGCGGCGATGACGTACGATGCGGTCACTCTTGTGGGGACTCAATTGGCGGCCTTGTCGGATACAGCGAACGCGTCCAGGGTGGGGGGGGGAATCAAAGGGCTCTCTGTGTTTTCTGGACTGGTCGGCTCCCTGCGGTTTGACGAGACGGGGGGGGCGCTACGTCCGGCTGAATTGTGGCAGGTTCAAAACGGTAAATTCAGGTCGTTCAGTCCGTAATGTCAGCGATGATTAGCGTGGGAACGTAAAGGACATTTAGATATGCTCTTGGAACAATTACAACCCCTCGACGCAGGCATTCGATTGGCCGATCGCTACCAAGTTGAGCGTTTTCTGGAATTTAAAAATGGTTCCAATATGTATCGGGCGATCGATACAGCCACCAATTTCGTGGTCATTGTGAAGGAACAGGCGAATATCGCGCACGGCGAAAGTCGTCTTGCCTCTGAAGATTGGGCGGAGCAATCCGCCGGGAACCCCTACCAGAACGAGTTCCTGATCCTTCGCTCGGTCAGCTATCCGACCGTTGTAAAAGCATTGGATATCTTTACAACGGATGATCGCGCTTATCTGGTGATAGAACAGCTCGAGGGGCGTGACCTCGCATACTATCTGACACAATATCCTGTGACGGTTCAGCAGTCATTGGAGTGGATGATTCAGTTGTGCCAATCGATCAGTCAACTCCATCGACGGCAGATTCTTCACCTGGATCTTCATCCTCGGTGTATTGTCGTCGCCCCAGATAACCAACGGGTTCGATTGACGGGATTTCATCGTTCAGTCGTTTTACCTACGGGCTCAACGGCCGAGGTTGAGCAAACACCTGGCTATTCGAGTCCCGAACAGGCGGGTGTCATTGCCTCCGGGTTGGATGCGCGTTCAGACATCTATTCCCTGGGTGCGGTGTGGTTTAGGCTGCTCACGGGGCTCGACCCCTCAGAGGTATTGGAGACTGAATGGGGTTATGAGTTTCCCGCGGTCAGTGAAACGCTTGCATCCATACACCCACAGTTGACCCGCATTGTGGCCCGGATGCTTCGGGTGGATCCTGATGAGCGTTATCAAAGTATCACGGATGTCAAAAATGAATTATTGGAGTTGGTGAATAACCCCCATCGTCGGGCGGGTCATTACTCCGATGTTGGCATGGTGCGAGCAGGAAATGAAGACTCGGTCGGGCTCAAGGAGCTAGATTTCGTGAATCTATCCTTGCAACGGGGCGTCGGTCTGTACATTGTGGCAGACGGAATGGGGGGCGTGAATGCGGGAGAGGTCGCCTCGGCCATTGCGATTGAGGAGGGGATGCAGGCGTTGGAGGAAGACCTACAGATTGCCATTCTCGAACAAGCTGTGGATCCCAGTGAGCTCATTAATCAGGCGCTGGTCTCTGCGATCAAAAGGGCCAACTTGCGGATTTACGAGACGGGTCGTGGGGATGAGGCTCTCAGTGGAATGGGCACCACGATGACAGCCGCCGTCATCTATGGGCAGACGCTCTACATTGGGCACGTAGGAGACAGTCGGGCGTATGTTATCAATCGTTTCGGGATCGAGAAGGTGAGTCGGGATCATTCCCTCGTCGGACGCTTGGTCGAGATAGGCCAAATTACTGAAGAGGAAGCATTGGTGCATCCTCAACGAAATTTAATTTACCGCGCCCTGGGGACTTATCCAAATGTGGAGGTTGACACCTACCAACGTTCGCTCAAACTGGGCGATTGGCTGTTGTTGTGCAGTGATGGATTGACTGGACACGTCAAAGACGCAGAACTACAATCAATCGTTTCTGAGCACCACGACCCTCAATTGGCCGCTCAGAATCTAGTTAATGTGGCGAATTTGCGCGGTGGGGAAGATAACATCTCCGTGGTGCTGGTCAACCTTGCCGAATATACCTGAATCAGACATCAATCAGTGTGAACGATATGAGAAAGGAACGCCCACTTCATGATTACTTGTCCCAACTGCCAAGCTGAAAACATGGACGGTGTCACTTATTGTGATGAATGCGGAACCAAGTTGGACGCGCCGCCTCAGTCGGATGCCCCGGTGGCCGGGACAGCGGCTTCTCAAGAGAGTGGCCCGGCCGCAAGACTTGTCATCACCCGGGGTGGTACCGTTGGCAAGGAGTTTCCGCTTGAACGCCAAGGGGAGACGCAAATTGGCCGTTGGGACCCCGATGGCGGTGCTTTTCCTGAAGTAGACCTTACACAGGATGATCCTGAGGCCAAGATATCTCGGAAACACGCGAGAATTTTCTTACGGGATGGGGCCTATCAACTGGAAGATGTGGGATCGCTGAATGGAACGTTCATTAATCGTGGATCACGGTTGATGCCCGGCTCACCCCAAGGATTGAAAGACTCTGATGAGATCTTGTTAGGCAAGACCTTTTTTCGCTTTCAAATCGATTGATTTGACGTCTTTCGCCGCCCGCAGGTATTCCTGCGGGTTTTTTTTCGAAATGGCTTTTATCTTGGATACTTTTTTTGTATACTAGGTGTCGAAAGAGTGAAATCCACTCGGAGAAGTCCTTTGAGCGAAATGCCGCCACGTTTTGGACACCTGCTCTCAGAAGGAATGCGTCTGAAGCAGATGGATTATCGAACTCTCGCCAAATTGGTGGGGGTCTCGCACGGCTATCTGTGGCAACTGGTCGCCGCGGATAAGCGGGCAGTGAATGAGCCTGCTGTCAAACGAAAGAAGCCGAGCGAAGGTATTGTTCGGCAGATTGCCCAGATCCTTGACCTTGATGAGACCCTGTTGCTCGAAGCCGCAGGCCATCGTGCCGAGGGGGCGCTGACTGGGTTGACCGGGCCTACTCGCTACAGTCAATATCAGGCCACGGCGCAACAACTGTACCAAGATGGCCTTTCGGCGATGGGGAAAGGCCAGACTGATCGGGCGATCGCTTTGCTTGAGGCGGCTGTCAAACGGGGTGGCGTGTCGTTTGTGAACGCGCATGCCGGTCTCGGGATGGCCCATTTCCAAGCCGGACGTCATCAGGCGGCCGCTGCGGAGTTCACAGAGGCGCTTGCTGCGATCCCTGAACATTCAGACAACGGGGTCGAGCCTGCCGACCTCTACTATAACCGCGGTTTGGCATATCAGCGTCTTGCCCGAGGCACTTCCGGGGATGAGCAAAAGCGTCAGCGTCGCGCTGCGAGTGCCGATTTTTTGCGGGCGATTGCCCTGGAAGGTGCGAGCCAAGACTTGTATCATTCGGCGTTGTGCTACCTGTGCCTTGAGTCAGATCACCCGCGTCGGGTGCTCACCTTTGGGCGCGCCTTCCTTCACCGCCAGACCGCAGGCGCTGTGCGCCATACCACCGCTGCGTTGGACATTCACTTGTTCATGGCCTATGCGTATCGTGCTTTGGAGACAACGAAGCCCTTCGCTGGACACGCCATGGAATTGGTGGACCTCACGCTGCAGCTTTGTCCAACCTATTGGTTTGCACATTATGTGAAATCGACGTTGCTTGCGCTGCAAACACCAGATAAAGGCCGTTCGCGTGCCGCCTACCTGAGAGCGGGCTTGTTCCACGTTAAGCGCGCGTTGTCGCTGAATGCCGCTAGCCGGGAACACTACAAAGCGGAGCGTCGAGGAGACTTCAAATCGTGGGCATCGTGCGCTGAGTTCATCAGTCTGCTTGAGGAATAAGCCGTTGAAAAAGTCAGTTTGCGCCCGGTGTGCGGTCCTATGGTTTATCGGTGTGGGGCTTTCTGGCTGCATGTTGCCGCAACCCGACACGCCCCCCATCCCACCCGTGTTTCGCCCAGGTGGCCCGGGTTTCCCCCTTGTGACGCGCCCCTCGGAAACGCTCAAAGAATCCGCTGCCGTCGCTGAGACCTCGAAGCCGCGGCTGCCAGAACCCGGTTTGGACCGGGCGGTAGAGAAAGACACCGTGGGACGCGACGTCTCGGGGGAGATGCCCCCTCTCTCGGGCGACCCGGTTTCTGGTGCACTGGGTCCGTCATTGCCACCGCGCGACGTGGGGTCGAGTGTGATTGCGCCCGTTCTGGGCCCGGGGAATGCTTCTGCGGGCGGCGGCCTTGCCGTTCCCGATACGGCTGCCCCGCCGATTTCCTCGTCCGAACCTGTGCCTGCTGGGGGGGAATCGCAGACGGCCGCTTCCGCTTCCCTGTTTGTTGAGTTTTATGGCGATGGGGCTGCAAGTGTCTCTGCTTTTAGCCTCATCGAGACGGCGGGATTGATGAATCGGGTCGCCTCGGCACCTTGGCAAATTGAAGTGCCTCTGGGTGTATATTCTCTGGAGGTTGAGGTCGTAGAAAAAGTCCTGCGTGCCTCTCAATCGTTGGACCTGTCCACTCCCGGTGCCTATCGCGCGCAGATTCAACTAGAAAATGGGACCCTTCAGGTCAAGGTCACGCGTGATTAGGAACAGATTTACTGCCAGACAACAGCGCGCCAATGGGGATCTTCCCCCAGCAGTTGACCACTGCTCCAGCGAAAAATTTCTTCTATTGTTGACTTGCCATTATTTCGGTAGCGCAATTTCACCCCCTTGGGCCCCACAATGAGCTCATTGTTGAGTTGCCTGCGCCGAAATACGACATAGAAGCGGGCATCAGAATTCTGACGACGGTAAATGGCAACGGTCGATTTACCCACCGGGCCATGGGGTTGGCCCTTGATGACGAGTTCTTCAATGTCGTCTCCATCAAGGTCTCGCACCTCAAGATGTCGGGTCTGCCCAGGAACGGCGTGGCCGGCGCGCGATACGAATTGCGTCCTTTGGAAGTCGTTTTTGCCCGGACGATAGAGGACCACTCGCGTTTCATCATCCCAGTTACTGATGGTGCTTTGCTCGGGCGCGTGAATTAAAACGGCCCATTCACCGTTTTTTAGCCGCCTTGTCGTTAATGGCGTGTGGCCCAAGGCGCTTAATCGACGGCCGACGGGTGCTTCGCAAAAAGCCCGAAGGTCGTTTTCATTGCTGGTGATGGCCGACGAGGCACCCCACAAAAACGGCAACACTAAACAGGAAACGAAAACATAGAGATGAGTCATAGTCTGGATCGTATCCCATCGTCTTTCGCAGGCCAAGCCAGAAATGTGGTAAAAATTAAATTAAGGTGTAGTTAATTTTTTATTTACATGTTAAAATTTAAGCGTGGGACGGGTTGGAAACGAGGATTTGGAATCGTGCTGATTGACACGCCGTTCAAGCCCGGAGACTTGGTTCGATTGGTCTCTGAGCCCCGACATGCGCAGATGGAGCGCTTGATAGGTCAGCCTAGCATCGTGATGAACGTCGACGATACTTTTTCGCCGCCGCGTTTCATTGTGGCGGTTTTTGACCCCGCTCGCAGAGACGTAGAGCGGATCCGTTGCCGTTTCGAAGACCTTGAGCCAATTCGCGTTAACCGTTCTTAGGGGGATGGCGGGCCCTGTTTTTGGGCAGGCAATTCGCCGATGGGGCGCTTAAAGAAACATACGATCGTGCGCGCGTGAGGGTCAAAGGTGGTGCTCACCAATTCCCAACCCATCAGGCCCAAAAGGCGCATCTCGTGGTCACTGTCCCCGAAGACGGTCAGGCGATTATAAATGGTGACCTTATACTCCCATCGCTTCAGGGCAGGTTTTGCCTCTCCCAAGGGCGGGGACGCACTGGTCGCCGATGCTTGTAGGGCCAACGCGGTTCCCGGAGCCGAGAAGAACGCTATCAAGAGAAAAAATGGCACAAACCATTTCATTCGTTCATCCGTTCGCGAACATGGCCCAGGTTGTCCTGATAGGTCAATTCGTCAGGTTGGAGCGTAACGGCCAATTCGAACTGCTCGATGGCTAATTTTAATTCTCCGTGTTCTAGATAGGCCGAGCCCAGGTTGTTGTGCAACATGGCTCTTTCTGCAGTCGACACGGCTTGGCTGTTATCTGCGAGATAAGCCGCCAGTTTGTGAAGTTGGATGGCCCGTTCATAGTTTCCCTCCTGGTTGTATAACGACGCAGCTTGACCGTAGAGGCCAGCGAGGAGGCTATCATAGATGTTCTCTGGAATGTCTTGCAGCGCCTGTTCGATGGTTTCAAGCGCCTTTTTGGGCTTCCCTGCGAGTTCGTAGGCTTGGCTCAGGTTGGTGCGGAGTCTGATGTTGGAAACCACGTCCGTCGAGCGGTACATTAGCCCCTCCTCCATCACCTCAGTGGCTGCATCATAGTCTTCGAACGCGATGAAAATATTTCCCATCTCGTTACATAGTTCCGCGAGTAAATTCACCATCGCATACTTGTCGCACAACGAGGCCGCCACCTCCAATTCACGTAAGGCGCGTAAGAATAAGAACCGATCCCGCATCTGCAACCCACGTTCCCAATGGAGCTTTATCTCGGCCCGATCGCTCGCCATTTCGGCGGCAAGAGCTTCTGGGGTCTCGTCGGGCAAAGCCTCTAGGTAGTTAAAACGCCGCAGCTCATCTTCCATCGCCTGCAGAAAAGCGTTGAGATCGCCTTCTTTATCTCGCCACAACTGCGAAAGTTCCTCGGGCAATTGGTCAACAACGTCAGCCTCGTCGAGCAGGTGGACAAATTCACCCGCAATAAACAACGTATCGAGCACGCCGACAAGATCGCCCTGGTGAAGCAGATAGTAAAGCCGACGATCGACGGCGGTGCCTATTTCGACGGTCGACTCATCACCTGCTTGAAGAGACGTCAGAACAATGATCTGGTAATGCTCTGGGAGCGCGTCGAGAAACGCTTGAATGTTCTGACCGGCTGAGCGCCACACGGAAATTAGTTCCTCGGGTAACTCCGGAGGTCCGCCAAAAGGGAGGGTTCCCACGACGTGTTGGTCCCTCACTATCAGATAATTGGGCTTCTGAGTCACGCGCCCTCATTTCGAACAATGGCGATGTCATGATGCCTGATCCCCTAGCCATTGCCAAGCCTTTCACCGGATGCGGATCGGTTCGGCTCGCTGAACGGGCGTGTGCAGCTTTTACCAAACTTTCAACCAATCTTATCGTCATTATTTAGTTTGAGACGCACGTAACGCGCTCCTCTCGCGATAATACAGGGGTGTGTGAGCTGTCGTGCCTGATGATCGGGAGGAAATTTATATGTGGGCCAAAGGATACTCCGTAGCGATGATGGGAGTGGTTGCCACTCTGCTCCTCTCAGCCTGCGGACGGCAGACTGCAACTGCACCCCGCCCCATTCTCCTCAGTTCTCCTGCCGGAGCAGGCGCAGCGCTTGCTAATCCTATTCTTCCCCTGCCAGACCCCGAAGGGTCCTTTACTGAGGTTGAGACGGGCGTGTCAGCAGGCGAGCAGCTTGTGGATCCGAATCCGGTATCGACAGACGAACAGGCGTCCGATGAGATCGCCAGCAGTGACATTTCGACCGAAGCCATTCCCGTGGACCCTGAGGCAGAAGCGCGCGCTAAGGCTGAAGAGGAGGCCCGATTGAAAGCGGAGGCAGAAGCACGCGCCAAGGCGGAGGAAGAGGCTCGGTTGAAAGCGGAGGCGGAGGCCCGTGCGAAAGAGGAAGAGGAGATTCGCCAGGCTGCGGAACGGGCGAGAGCATTGACTCCACAATACCAAAGGGCCATTGGCGAGGGCAGCCTGCACAGCGCTTCCGGAATCAGTGTATCCACTGAAAAAGTTGGCGATGAGGAGAAAGACTACCTATACGTCATTGACAATGCACGCAATGGATTGCTGTTTGGAAAGTACGCGGCGGCCCGGAAATATGAAGCGGCCTCGGGGCAATATATGCAAATGAGCTTTGAAGACATCGGTTTGGGAGGCACAAAAAATTTGCCAGTGACCGTGACGAAGGTTAAGGTGATGAACACGAAGGTCATTGTGGCCGATGATATCAACACCTGGGTCTTTGATGCGGGCGCCAACCTGCTCGAGAGCAGGCCAGGCACTTTTGAGATGCCCGCGCAAATAAAGCTTCCAAATTCGGAAGATCATTACAAGATTGCCGATGGCAAGTTGCAGCGCACCAATGCTTCCGGCGAGGTCCTGGTCACTTTCGGCGATGAATATGTAACCAATCCGAGGTCGCTCGCGCTCGACTCTGTCGGCAACCTTTATGTGACGGGTCTTCATCGGGGGGAAACCGGCTCTGACAAGCCTGCGGTTATCGTTTTTTCCGCCGCCAAAAATTAGGCCTCTCGGCCAACCGCACGTGTCACTTGCCGGTAAGGCGGATCAACAAAAGACTGAATTCAAACAGGCCGTACAGTGCAGCACCCAAAACAATCTGGCTAAAAATGTCAACAGACGGAGTCAGGAGCGCCGCAAGGATCAAGGCGACGACCACCGCAGAACGCCGGTGCTCTGCGAGGGAATAGCTCGTCACCAAACCCAAGGCAGAAGCCGCGAGTAAGAATAGGGGGAGTTCGAACGACAGGCCGGTCGCGAACATTAATCCACCGGAAAACCCCAGATACTTGCCGATCGAAAGCATGGGTTTTACCTCTGGTGGAGCGAACCCCACAAGAAATTGCAGTCCTGCCGGCAACATGAGGAAATAAGCGAAGACCATCCCCGCCGTGAAGAGGACGAACGCTCCGGTCACTGTCGGGATGGCGAGGCGACGCTCATGAGACAGGAGGCCGGGGCCCACAAACGCCAGCAACTGATAGAGCAGCACCGGAAGTGCGAGGTAGAGTCCGCCGAGTAAAGACAACTTAATCACGGCCACGAAGTACTCGCCGGGCCCTGTAAAGATTAAAACGACGTCCAACGGAGGAAGGCCCAAGGGGCCCGTCGGGCGATGCAGCGGACGCTCTAACAGGTGGATGATGGGGGCATGAAAGGCGAAGATAGCGATCGCTGCCGCGAGCACAGCCCCGAGCGACTTAAAAATTCGCCATCGAAGTTCTTCGAGGTGTTCGATCACCGTCATTGAGGGCCCACCCTCGCCGACGGGCGAGGGTGGGGAGGGGGTCGCTAGAGTCGTCTCTTCACCCAATTTCAATGGCGGCCCCTGGGCATTTAGGCGTTTCTCACTGCCTCAATGAGGCCATAATGACCATCGCGGCGATGGTAGAGCACAGAGACTTCGTTGGTCTGGCTGTTCTGGAAAACATAGAAATCGTGGCCGAGCATTTCCATCTCGTGCGCCGCCTCTGAAGGGTCCAAAGGTTTAAGGGAAAAGGTCTTGTTGCGGACAATCTGTTGTGTTTCGCTCTCTTGCTCAAAATCTTCGGGAGAGACGATGGAAACGGGCTCCAGCTCCAAGACACCACTGGCCGTGCGGGTACGATCAACCTTTCCACCGTGGGTTTGTTTAAAGCGCGAGATCTGTCGTTCAAGTTTATCGGCAACCAGATCAATCGCAGCGTACATATTATCCTTGGCTTCCTCCGCCCGGATCACTCCCCCTCTCAGGTGAAGTGTTACTTGCACTGTTTGGTTGTTGGCTACGCGTTTGTTTTTGATCACATTCAGTTCGACTTGGGCATCGATGATGCCATCAAAATACTTGCCCACTCGACTGATTTTCTGTTGGGCATAGTCACGCAGTGACTCCGTCACCTCTACGTTCTTGCCTTTGATGATCAAATCCATCGCGACACCTCTTCCATCGAAAGTTCGGTGGCCATCGAGCGTCGGTGCTCAACGGCTGCCCCCGCGGGCGTACTCATTATAGCCTCGCACGACACGTTTGCAATGCATTTTGTGAGGCTTGCATAAACTCATTCAATGAGACGATGATGTTCGAGGTAAAGCTCGTGCAGGCGTTTGAGTCGATGATTGACGGCCGATTTACTCAATGGCGGACTGAGTGCTTCACCTAATTCGTTCAAGCTGGCGTATGGGGCATCAAGGCGTGCGCGCGCTACCGCCTGACAATCGGCCGGCAGCGCCTGAAGCAGACCCTCTGCCTCCAGCCACGTGACCTCGTCGACTTGTCGTTGGGCTGACGACAGTGTTCTGCTTAAATTTGCTGTTTCGCAGTTCACCACCCGTTGAACGGTATTGACCAGGTCTTTACCGACTCGTACCTCCTCCCATCGCATCAGGGCCTGGTGTGCTCCCAGTGAGGTCAGAAAATTAGCGATGCCGGTTCCGTCTTTTACATAAACGGTCCAAACATCGGTCTGGGGGGTACGCTGATAGGTCTTGGCGGGGACCTCCTCTGTTTCCAGCAAGGCCTGAATCCAGTCGGCCACTGCTTTGCTCGCGTTGAACTCTAAATGGTATGCCTTGGTTGGAGCCACCAGAGAGCCCCCCGCCATAAATGCGCCCCGCAAAAATGAACGCCGACAGCACGATTTACGAGAAATCGCTGATTGCAGCTCCTCTAGGGTAAGGACAGTCGGCAACATACCGCTCGAACCAATCGGAATGGAGACGCGGTAGTTTGTTGGCTTTTGATGCAAGGGATCGTGGCGGGTTTCTACGATGGGATGGGTGTGGTAGATGGCCTTCCCTATTCGAAACAAATGTCTTGCAATCGCAGCATTGTCGAGGATGAAGACCAGATGGGGTATGCCATTGAGGGCAATGGCTTCGGAGCCGGCCACGACCGTAAACGCAAGCAATTGGGCCTGGCGGCAGCACGCGCGCTCCAAGGGCATTTGTGCAAGCTGATTCCGAACATCACGTGAGAATGACACTGACTATGCGGCAGATGGCGTCGTTTGGTCACGCCCTGAAGAGCGATGGGCGGCTTGACGGCTTTCCCACCAATTGACGAGTGCGGTCGCTAACAGATCAGGGTGGTGGCGCACCCCATCCACTTCATCCAGGAGTGAGCCTGAGGCAATCTCTATTCCCATGTTCCGAAGTGCCGGCCAGTCCACACGCACGGGATATTGTCCCTGGCTCTCGTAGGCTTCACGAAGTCGCCGAGGCAATTCTTCGTTGACCATAATGTATTGTATGAGTTCTGCCCCGCCATACTGCTGCAAAACCCGCAGGTGATCACCCGCGGAGAATCCATCCGTTTCACCCGCCTGGGTCATGACATTGCACACATAAATTCGAGGGGCCCGGCTGTTACGCAGAGCGTCCCGCAGACCCGGGACAAGAAGATGTGGAACCAAGCTGGTATAAAGTGAACCAGGCCCAATGATGATGGCATCCGCCTCTTCAATGGCCTTCACAGCCGCAGGCACCGGGGCTGGGTTGGCGGGGGCAGCCCACAGGTCCGTCACACGTTTTTGCCAAGCCGTAATGTTTGACTCACCCTCCACGACTGCCCCGTCTTCAAACCGCGCGTAAAGCGTCATGGGTTCAGCCGTCGCAGGAATGACTGTGCCTCTGACCGCCAATACTTGGCAAGCCACCTCGATCGCGCGCAACGGGTCGCCCGAGACCCCCATAACGGCCGCCAAGAATAAATTTCCAAACGAATGTCCTCCCACCCCGTGCTTTCCAGGAAATCGGAAGTTGAAAAGATCTGTCAGCAAACGTTCCTCACCCGCCAAAGCGGAAAGGCAATTCCTGATATCTCCGGGAGGCAGCACTCCCAATTCCTGCCTGAGTCGTCCGGAACTGCCGCCATCATCGGCCACGGTGACAACTGCCGTGATGTTGTCAGAATATTTCTTGAGGCCTCTGAGCAGGGTTGATAGACCGGTTCCCCCCCCAATCGCAACTATTTTGGGGCCGCGTTTCCGGGCTCGATTCGCATAGACAGCGTCGACCAATTGCGCCCCCGGGCGCAGGACGTCGACGAGCAATGCAATGAGTCGCTGCAGGGCTTGGGTGAGGGCAAAGATACCCGCAAAAAGTAAGATGCACGGAACGACAAGGCTCCATTGGTTCAGCCGAGAGGGTGTGGACCATTCGTAGACGGCGAGAGCCACCGCAGAATTCGTCGCAATGACCCCTCCGACCAACAAAAACAGCCATCGTTTGATGCGCATTCCTGGAAGCGCCCAGGTACGGAGATCGCGCCACACACCCATCGGTGAACCGTCAGGTTCTTGGGGGAGCGGGTGGGCTCCCTTCTTTGGGTCTGACAGCGTAATAATCAGGCTGACGATTCACATCACGGTGATTCTCGACCACGCGATAACCGCTGGTTCGCAGATGATTGACAAGGTGCTGCGCGATGGCAACACTTCGATGGCGTCCCCCTGTGCAGCCAATTCCTAAAGAGAGGTGGGTTTTGCCTTCCGACAAGTAGTGGGGCAGTAAAAAATCGAGCAGACCTGTGAATCGCGTCAAGAAAGACTGTGTCACCGGGTGGGACAGGACAAAATCCTGAACGGGAGCATCTAAGCCGGTAAATGGTCTGAGGACCTCATCGTAATGAGGGTTCGGCAAAAACCGTACATCAAAGACAAGGTCAGCATCGAGGGGTGGACCATATTTGTAACCAAAACTCTGCATCGTGATTTGCATGCTCGAGGCACGTTGTTCCTCTTGGATAAAAAGAGAAAGCAATTTATCTTTCAGTTGCCGCGGCGACAACTCCGTGGTGTCGATGATGGCCTGTGCCTCCGCCCTGATCGCTGTGAGACGTTCGCGCTCCTTCCTGATGCTGCCCAACAGCGAGGTCTCATCTCCAAGCATTGGATGCCGCCGCCGCGTTTCACTGAAACGCTTCACGAGGGCTTCGTCGGCGGCCTCCAAAAAGATGACCCGAACTTGATGTCCGGCTTCAAAGGCGGTTCTCAGACTGGCCGCGACGTCGTCGAAAAATTCGCCTCCCCGCGTATCCATGACAACGGCCACCTGACCAAACCGTGGCAGCGTGAGGTCAACAAATTGAGGTAACAACGGCGGAATGAGGTTGTCGACGCAGAAATACCCCAAATCTTCGAAGCATCTTAATGCACGGGTTTTTCCCGCTCCACTCAGGCCCGTAATGATGAGAATCTGTTGGGTCGGTTCCATCGCTTGGCTTTCCGAATAAGTGCTGGTTGAAGGTGAGGCCAACAGGGCCTCCCAGCGACCCGCGACCACTGGCGTTTATGATATCTTGATGCCGCTGGCGCGACAAGATTTACCGAAAAAAGGGTTCTGACATTCTTGGGGGTAAAAATTGAGTCTCTACGACGTTCTGGCGATTGATCTTGATGGCACTCTCTTTGGAAGAGACCTCGCGATAAGTCGGCGAACACGAGCCGCGCTTGATGCTTGGCAGCAAGCCGGCCGGACGCTTGTGATTGCCACAGGAAGAATGTATCGTTCGGCGCGCAGAGTGGCCGATGAACTGGATGTGACCGCCCCTATCATTTGCTACCAGGGTGCGCTGGTCCGGTCACCGGAGACGGAGACAGATATCTGGCATCAGGCCCTTGAAGGTGATATTGCCCTGTCACTGGTTGCTCACCTCGAAGAACAAGGTTTTACAGCCTTGGCTTTTCGTGACGACCAGGTGCACGCATTGCGCGACAATGACCATACCCGCGCTTACACGCGCCTGTCGAACACGGAGGCTCAACTCATTGGGGCTTGGGAGGAATTTTTCGCTCGAGGACCTGTCACCAAGTTGGTCGCAGTTTCCACTCCCGAACGGGTTGTGGAAACGGTCTCTCCGTTGCGTGAAACCCATCAAGGGGTCGCGCACGTGGTTCAATCACAGCCAGACTTTCTCGAGATCGTTCATCCTCTTGCGAACAAGGGCATCGCGCTGAGCAAGGTGTGTCAACTGCTGGGGTTTCCGTTGCAGCGCAGCGTCGCCGTCGGTGACGGGCAAAACGACATAGAGATGATCCAAGCCGCCGGCCTCGGTGTCGCCATGGCGCAAGGGCACCCTGACTTGCTCTCCGTGGCTGACAGGGTCACCCAGTCTCTGGCGAATGACGGCTTGGCTGATTTGGTTGAAAGTCTGCTGCGCCCTAGCGAGCAGGTAATGGCTTAACATTGTCGTCAAGCCCGTTCAGCATTTCTGACAGGTCGACCGTTTCGTAACCCGGTGGGATCGCAAAAGATGAAGGGCCCAGGTTGCTGGCGGGGGTGAATTTCTTAACCGTCCACGCAAATGCAGGCTGGTCATTCTCGAGATAAATGAAACGAAACGGTAATTGATAGCGATTCGAGAGCCAGACCTTAAAGTGTCCCTGCTTGTTTTTCTGCTCCCGAATCGTGCACTTTTCCCCGGCAATCGCGGCCTGTCCCACCACCTTGCTTTGCCCCACAAAGGTTGTGGTGAAGTCTTTAATTTGAAATTGGCTGATTTTCTGCAAAGAGCGATTTTCCGCAAATTCATTCAGTGAGGACATTTCGAGCTTCATGGCCTGTTTCTCTGCGGGATTCAAAAGTGTAATCACTTTGCCCCCCTCTTGTGCCAGGACTACATTAAAAGGCGAGACGCCCTCGGCATTGATCGGCGCTGCCATTTCTAAGCGTATGCGCCCCCCCTGGTAATGCAAGGTGTTAGGGACTGGCCGCTCCGCCTTGCCTTGATTCCAGGTTTCGGCCTCCCCCACCGCTGTAAAGGAAGAGGGAATAGCAAGGGCCGATGGCGCGGGGAATATCGTCAGTGCGCCCGCGACCCCGAGGGCAAAAATACGTGATTTCATGGTGTTCACCTTTCTCGTGGCGTGGCCTGTTTACCAATCTTTGTCTTCATCCATACCGCGCAGTGCTTGCTCGATCATGCGAGTTGGATTTGGGATATCGGGCTGTTGTATCGGTTTTTGAGGAGCCAGTTCGGCCTGACGCCTGCGTTCATCATTTTCCAATGCGTGAAGCGTTGCGTCTACCTCATCCATGGTTGGTAACTTCGAAGGGGGCGGGGGTCGGTATTGTGTTTGAACCCCTACCGGTCTTGTATTGGCGTTTGATGCAGGCACGCTGCGAGGGCGGGATGCCGAATTGCCCTCAGGGAATGCCGACAATTGCTTCAATCGCCTGCGCACCACTTCAAGGTTATGTTGGGCGTCTTCATCGTTCGGTTGCGCCGCCAACACGGCCGTGTAGTGTTTGAGTGCTGACTCATAGTGGCGCTTATCGCCGCTTCTCTCAGCCATTCGAACGCAGACATTTCCCAGGTTATAGCGGATGGCTGACGCTGTCTCAGGGCCTGCGTTTCTAAAGGCCCGGTCAAACATCTCCAGTGCTTCACCATAGGCCCCCCGGGCATACAGCGCGCATCCAAGGTTATAGTTGAGCGCAGCCTGCTGTGGGTCACTGACCAGGGCAGCTCGCCAAATGGCCTCTGCTCTCTGTGAATCCGATTGCGCCATCGCTTCAATGGCATTTTGGTTCAACAGCCACCCGGGCTTCCACGTCCAACCCGACAGCCCCAGAGACAACAGACCCAGCAAGCTGATAACGCCTGCACGTGAGAGTGTTTGCTGCAAAATCTCCTGAAATACATATGTGGAGGCCTTGCGTCCGCTCAAGGAGAGTGCACCCTCGCATAACAGACACGCGAATGCCAGCAGCAGAAGTGCTTGAAAGGGTTCGAATGGAACACGTGATGATGGCGACGATGTGGCTGATGGGGGAGGCGACGCCCTTCCGAGGTCCAGTGCTTGCGCCAGTTGCTCTGCAGCTCGCAGTCCATCGACGGTCACGCCTTCGCCGGAAGTCGCTTGCGCCAAGCCGAGCAGAACATCGTGATTTGCGCGACTGATGACTTGCTCACCTTGGTGGGCGAGAAAGGTCGGATTTCCCCAAATGTCTGGCTCAGCCGGGACTGGGGAACCCTGTTCGTCTCCGCAAATGAGCACGTGAAGCGTAATCCCTTTTTTCTTGAGTTCCGAGACGGCCGCATAAGGATCACCCGAGTGCCCCTCGCCGTCGCTGACCAGCAGCATCTGGTGGTGACCCTTCTCTCTGAACAGTGGAATGGCCGCTCTCAGTCCTTCTTCCACGTTGCTCCCGACACCGGCCACTCCGCCTGGCCGGGCCCGAGAAAGCAGGGTTCCGATGGCCTGATGGTCAGTCGTTAAAGGGCAAAACACCTCAGCCTCGCCCGCAAATGCAACCAAGCCCAGACGCCAACCTTGAGTTCTCTTGAATAACTGGTTCAGCACACGAGTGGCCGCTTCATATCGTGATACCCCTCCTCCATCCATCGCCCGCATACTCTTGCTTGAGTCTACGACGATAACCAGGCTGCCTGGGTTCCATTTCGAGGAACTCAGCGCGCGTGGGGGCCCCCATCGGGGTTCAGCCAGTGCCAAGATGATAAGCACCACGGCGACGATTAAAAGGTGTCCCTGGCGCTTTCGGATATTCGTGCGAACCCGGACCGGAATCTTTCCGTGTCCTTCAGGTGCAATGAACTCGCCGAGCGATTGGCTTTCGCGATTTTCAGCTCCCCACAACAGGGTGAGAAACAGCGGAATGAGGAGTATTGCGACCAGATAAACAGGCGATACGAAATGAAACATCAGGTTCGACCTTCCAGAATACGGAAACGACCTGACATCAGCGAGGAAAGTAAGAGCAGCAGAGCCACCGCGAACCAGGCAGCATAGGCGTAGCGTTCCTCAAAAGAAACCTCTCGGGTGACTTTGATTTCACTGTGCTCCATCCGGTTAATCGCGTCATAGACGGCCCATAGCCCGCGCGTATCCGTCGCACGAAAATATTGTCCTCCCGTGATCCCTGCAATGCGGACCAGGCTTTCCTCATTAATCTGCGGCAGGATCAGACGACCGTCACTGTCCCGCAAATAAATCTTTTCACCAAAGGCGTTTTGCAAAGGGATAGGAGCTCCCCCCGGTCGCCCCACTGCGATGGTGTGGATACGTATATTTTTGACTTTCGCCATGCCGGCGGCTTTGATGGGGTCGAGATAACCTGCGTTGTTCTCGCCGTCGGTGAACAGAACCAACACCCTCCCTTTGCTGTTACGCTCATTCAAGCGATAAATGGCGTTTCCGATGGCGTCTCCAATGGCGGTGCCATCCTGCTGAACGGTGTGAAAATCGACGCGTGCGAGCGTCTCTCGTAACATGTCGTGGTCAGTCGTCAGAGGCGCGATCGTCAGCGCACGTCCGGCAAATGCAACCAGACCGACCCGATGCCCCGCTGACTTGCCGATAAAGTTACCTATCACTTGCTTTGCGGCGACCAATCGATTTTCTGGTTGAAAGTCCTCGGCGCGCATCGACCCTGAAATGTCGAGTGCCAGCATAATGTCGACGCCGAAATGCTTTTGTTCGACCCACTGTACGCCGGCCTGTGGACGTGCAACGGCAACGACCAAGGCAATGATCGCCGTCAGTCTCAGACTCCATATCAAGACAGGGATGAATGCGGCCCGGTGAAGGACCGAGGTCTGCAGGTGTCGGAAACTACTCAGGGGAATTCCTGGCATCGTTGCTTCAGATCTCCACGCCAGCCAGGCAGCGAGAGGAACAACGACCAAAAGGAGCAGCCAATACTCTTGAGAAAATCTGATCACGGGTGCCCCCCCGAATGAATGGGTTGGGTCATCAAATCGCTTAAGAGGGCGGCATCAACAGTTGTATCACCACACGCGGTCAGTAATTCACGGGTCGTTTCAATGCATTGGAGCCAGTCATTTTCCGTGGGGCCCGGGCCCCCGAAACGAGCGCGGTCGCAACGAGATAACACCTCAGCGACTTGCGCTTGCCTCGTCCGCGGCCACGCCTCAAAGAGAAGTTCCTCTAAGACTTCGCGTGTGGTCATTCGGATGGCGCCGATGCCAGCCTTTTCCCGGAGATACAAACGCAGCAGCACAGAAAGCATATGGAAGGAATCACGCCGTGTCTCCGGCCCTTCGACCGTGGCCGCAGCGAGTGCCTCCAGCGCTTCTCTGGCCGACTGTCCTGGCGATGATTTTTGCACGTTCGGCGCGGGGTCTTGGATGACCGCGCGCTCCCTACCGTGCAGAAAAAACCAGACCGTGGAAGCAATGAACACGACGAGGACCCCGCTCGCAATCCACGCTGCGTGCGGAGGCGCCATCGGCAGGAAGTCCTTTAAACCTCTGATCTCATCCAAATGCAGTGGCACCTTTCGATACTCGGGACATGTTACACGCGGCTGAAAATTTTGCAGAGAACGAACGAGAACTCCGCTTTGCGCCCCTCATAACGAACCGCGAATTGACTATGATCATGATCACAGATGTGGTATCTTCAGCCGATTAACATAATCTCTATGCTAGGCTTGCAACATGGAGGACGAGTATGAACCACGATCAAATCGGCGATCGCGCGGTGCCGGGGACGGCAAGTTTCGATACGCTGCGTGCGGCGCTCTCTGCAGACGCTGCGACTCCTGAAATTGTGGCCATTTTCCAGCAGATTAAAAATCTTCGGGAGAGCGATCGCAGTTTGCGTTCGATTCGCAGGAATCTGGATCTTGACAATGTTCCTACGTTGGATCCGGTCGAGGAGGCCATTGTTGACGACTTGGACGCGCCTTCCCCTACAGAATTGTCTACTGTTCTCGATTCCTTCATCGATTTGAAGCGCGAAAACGAGTCCTTGCAGGCCCGGTTTAGTTCTTTGACTGAAACTGCGACGGCCCTCGAGGCGAAGGTTTTGCATCTCACTCAATTGCTCGAGCGTCAGGCGACAGTTGGCGAACCGCCTGCGGCGGGTTGAGCCATTATCGCGATTGTGTTGACCGTGCCGAGCGGAATGTGGCACAATCATCAAACGCTCAGGTGGCGGAATGGCAGACGCGCACGTTTGAGGGGCGTGTGGGAAACCGTATGGGTTCAAGTCCCATCCTGAGCACTTTAGCCTCCCGACCGTGTGCGGGAGGTTTTTTTACATCAACGCACGCAGGCGTCCGGCCAACCCGGTGTGGCGCCCGTGGCCGTCGTTTCTCTTGATGGCTTCAGCAACGGCTGCTTCCTCTCCGACGAAAACCGCTATCGTCCTGGCTCGCGTCAGCGCTGTGTAGATGAGGTTCCTTTGCAACATGGGACCAAAACACGTCATCACCGGAATGACGACGGCAGGAAACTCATTTCCCTGGCTTTTGTGAATGGTGATGGCGTATGCGAGGCTCAGTTCGTGTGCCTCTGATGCCTTGTAGGGCACGCGACGCTCTGCCATTCGGACCCACCACACCTGACTGTCAATATCAAATGTCTCTATCCAGCCCAGGTCACCATTGAAGACAGACTTTTCATAGTTATTGATTGTCTGCATGACCTTGTCTCCCACGTGAAATGTGTCATCTGAACGCCCGCCATTACTGTGCGTTACGGCCGGGGCTGTCAGGTGTCTCTGGAGAATTTTATTCAGGGCCGAGGTCCCCAATCCCCCGTGATGCACTGGCGTTAAGACCTGTATATCCTGAGCAGGGTCGAGTCCGAGGCGACGGGGAAGACTGATTGTCACAGCATTTAACAGCAGTGCTTGGGTTCTCTCCACGTCACCCGCTGGGAGGAAATAGCACTCGCTGCGTCTGTCCCCGGTTGGCCGTGGTATTTTAGGCACAAGGCCGTGACAGATATCGTGTGCGTGGGTCACGATGGCGCTGTTTGCGGCTTGGCGAAACACCTCTGTCAAACGCACACAGGGGACGACGCCTGATTCCAACAAGTCTCGTAAAATTTGCCCCGGGCCGATGGAGGGCAACTGATTGACATCGCCGACGAGCACAAGTTGCGCCAACGGAGGCAGGGCCTCGATGAGATGCGTGAAGAGGGACATGTCAAGCATTGATGCTTCGTCAACCAGGACAATATCCGCCTCAATCGGCCGGTTCTCATCTCGCATAAATTTATGCTGGGCTGGACTGTACTCCAGCAGCCTGTGAAGCGTCGTTGCTTCGCGACGAGTGATGTCGCTTAATCGTTTCGCTGCGCGTCCGGTCGGGCTTGCCAGAGCAACGATCAACTCACACCGCTCCCACAAACGGACCATGGCGGCGACTGTCGCTGTTTTTCCTGTGCCGGGCCCGCCGGTGAGGATAAAGACCTGACTTTCCGCTGCCGTGGTCATGGCTTGACGCTGTGCGGAGGTGATAGGCGGCGATAAGCTTGACTCGAACTCATCCAGATACTGATGCAGGCGGGGGTGAAGCTCGGCCTTTCGTTTGAGTCGTTGGCCTAATTTCATGGCGAGAAGCGCTTCGCTTTCCCACACGGGGGGCAGCCAACACCACGGATCCGACGGATGCGAGAAGTTTTCTTGCGTGATCCCTTGGCGGCTTGCCAGCGCGGCGAGTGCAGGGATGAGGTCCGATGCCGGCAAATTAAGTAACTGGCTTCCCGCCTGGAGCAGGCGGGTGGTTGGCAGCGCCAAATGACCCGCATCCAACGCCCGATGGAGGACGTGGAGTAGGCCCGCTTGCAGACGTTCATTCAGCGTCCGAGGCAAGGCTAATCGCCGGGCCAGTTTTTCGATGGCCGAGAAACTTAAGTCCTCAGTGACCCATAGTAACTGATAGGGGTTTTCTGTGAGGATGCGCAGTGAATCCTGGCCGTATTTTCTAAAAATTTGGACTGCCAATGAGCCCGGAAGATGGTACTTCTCCATAAAAATCAGTAGTTCACGAATGAGACATTGTTCTTTCCAGGCTTTTTGAATGGCACCTGCTTTTGATGGACCCACTCCTGGGGTTTCAATCAGGCGCTCCGGGCATTGATCGATAATGGTCAGGGTGTCGCGGCCAAATTGGGCCACCAGACGCCGGGCCAACTGTGGGCCAACACCCTTGATCAGGCCAGATGAAAGATACCTTTCTATCGCAACGCAGTTATTTGGCAGTTTGCGTTGACAGTGCGTCACCCTAAACTGGTGACCGTGGCGAACGTGGCGCTCCCACGAGCCCGACGCGATGATTTCCTCGCCTACAGAGAGTCCCCCGAGATTCCCCACGGCGGTAAATAATCCCGACCCTTCTTGCGACTCGATCAACGCCACGGCGTATCCCGTCTTTGAATTCTCGTAAGCAATCCGCTCAACGGTGCCCGTGACCTGTGTTGTCACGACGAACCGGTGCCCTGGGACGAGGGAGGGGCGACGGACTCAACCCAAAATGAAAGGCGCCGAACAACATAATTGACGGCCTCCGCCAGTGTTTCTGCGGAGCGATGACCGTAGCCGATTCGCAGTCGACCAGGGTAACCAATGGTGCAACCTGGTACCAGCAACGCCCGCTCCTCGGCATAACACGCAAGCGCAAATTTTCTCGCGTCAAAATCAGACAAGACCTCTGGGCGTACGCCAAGAAGTCCGATAGCTGTTGCAGCAGACGTGTCCCAGTGAAGCCACGGATGCTGTGAAAAAAACGCCGCGACCTGTCTACGATTATGTCCAAGTAGGGTCTGATTGGCGGTGATGAGCTTGTTTTGATAGGGCCACAAATGTTTCACCCACGCGGTCGCGACAGATGGCAGGGCCAACCCGAGATGCTCCCGCCAGATGATCGCGTCCTGAATAACCTTCTTATCCCCCGCCAGCCAACCCGTGCGTACGCCGGGCAGTGCCCACGACTTGCTGACCGATTGACTCACCATCAGGCGCTCCGGACCCAAAGTGGCGAGGATTCTCGATTTGTTCGGTCCCGCCCCTCCTACATCCCGGTAGACTTCATCAACCAGCAAAAAAGCGATCGGATGACGTCGAACAGCATCGACGATTCGTTTCAGTTGCTGGGGAGTGAGTTCACGCCCTGAGGGATTGTGAGGGCTGTTGAGAACGATGAGGCGGGTTCGAGGTGTCATCAGGCTAATCAGTTCGGCCTCATCGATCGCAGAGGGGGAGGCGGCAGGCATCCAGCACGGCACCATCCGCGCACCCATACTTTGGGCCAGGCATTCGAACTGCGGATAGCTGGGGGACTGGATGATCACCTCGTCCTCCGGCGTGATGAGGGACAAAAAGGCGAGATAATTGGCTTCAGAGGCTCCCAGTGTGAGCAAAACCTGGTTCCGATGGGGCAGACCCTCTGCCGCTGCGATGGCTTCTCGTAGTTCTGGGTCCCCCTCTGGCGTGGCATAATCCCAGCCAAAATGAGGCCAAGAATCCAACTCCAGCAGATCGCTGATCTCTTTCTGACACCAAGCAGCGGCTGCTGCGCCCCCTAAGAAAACCTGGTAAGGGGCTGGGTGTTGCGTAAACCAGCGTTCGAGAGGGGAGGGTGGTACTGGCATGCTCACAAAGGAATACCGGGCAAACCGCCGATGTCAAGTTCTGTGACTCTGCTTAAGATAGGGGTGGGATGTTTATGTTCTTCAAGAGAGAAAGGAGAGGGCCTGCGCCCGACCCGCGATGAAAAACTATGTCACCTGCCGTCGAGAGTTGTTGCGCGCAAAAGAGCGCCTTCAGGAATTGTTGATGGCCCGGCGCGCAAGTGCTCGAACTCACGGTTCGAGCAGCGTGCAGGACGCTTTCTCAAACTCCGGGGACAGTGAATTTGGTGACTCTGCCTCAGACCTCTATGATCAGGAACTGGATGTGTCTCTCATCGAGAAATATCGTCACCGTTTAAAGTTGGTTGCCGCCGCCCTTGGACGGATTGAAGACCATACTTACGGAACTTGCGTGCGTTGCCATCAGCGGGTGCCCCGAACGCGCCTCGAAGCCATCCCTGAGACTCCTTTTTGCTTCGCGTGCGAGACGGAGGTTGAGGTTCAAGGATAAACCGTCGCGAACGTGCCAAAGCCACTCACTGCCTTGGTGTCTGGTTGCGCTCCGTGGCTCGCCACAGCGGGAACGCGACGGGTGAAACCCGAACGAAGTTTATTCGGACTTTTGAACCAAGTATGCGGCGCGGTAGGTATGCGGGGTCAGTGGCGCGAAGGTCAGTGCTTCATATGAAACCAGCGTGAGAAAACCCGCCTTTTGCAGGGCATCGGAGACTGCCTGGTCATCGTATCCTCTCGCATGTTGACGTGTATCAATCCTTTGCCAAGTATTGGCGTCCGAACCATTTTGAACAAAGTAAGTGGTATCCAGCGTTGCGAGGCGTGTCTCTGAGTCGAAGCGCGACCGCCAATATCTCGCGTGATGAGCGCCAACGTATGTGTCCTGGGTTTCACCCCAGGCCTTTTCATAGGCGTAGGGTGTGTTGACGTCGAAGAAAAAATGCCCCCCCGGTTTGAGTAATGAAGAAACGGCAAGAACTGCCCCTTGGAAATCGGAGGGGTCGGTCAGGTGATTCAAACTGTCATACACGCACATTGCGAGGTCGAACTGTGGGTCCGGGCTTTGCCAATGGGTCTCTGACAGGTGAACAAGATCTCCGCTGAGCCACTGAACCTCCGCGTGCCAGCGTTGTGCCCGACACCGGGCGCGATCAAGCATTGCTTGCGAGCCATCGACCCCCGTGACCGTGAATTTGCGACGCGCCAATGATACGGCCGCAGCGCCCGTGCCGCAGGCCAGATCTACTATCGTGATCGGCCGGATCCGGTGTAATGCCAAAAGTTCAAGCAAATATCCGACCATTTTGAGGCTGAAACGTGACTGCCCAGATATGTCATAGGCGGTCGCAAGTGCCTCATATGGTGTGGATCCAGACGGTCGTTTAATCATGATTTAATCCGCCAGGCTCGCGAGTTTTCGCGCGCTCAGCAAAAAAAAGAATTCAGTGTGTGTTCAAGATCACGAAAAAATCAAGACTTGACGCAAGTTGCGCAGTATGACGGGGTATATAACACTCAGGAGTTTTATTAAATATACGTAAAACGGTTTTAAAATTCGTTTGTAAACGAGCCTGACCCTGATAAAACGTTGCACTCTGCTGTGCCAAGGCAAAAACTGCCTGATTTCGCTCGAATTTCGGGTTAGGCTCCGAGAAATGTTGCCACTTACAATTAAAGGGTTGAGAAGAAAAATTTTCGTTGCCCGTGCAGGCGGGACGATGCGTAGGAGGTTATCCCTTGCCGAATCTAATCTCTGACGAACTGGCGTTAGATAGTTCCAACGGCTCTTCATTTGAGCACAATACGCTGTTACCAGATACCGACATGATGCGCGGCCGTCCGAGCATTGAAGAATCTGAGCCCGAAGCCTCGGTCGTTGAGGACTTGGCGGAGAACACAGTAGAAAGCGCCGATGACTTACGGGTCAGCGTGGCGCCATCACCCGGGCCGTCGGTTGAACAGTCTGATGACTCTATCCGGATGTATTTACAAGAAATCGGCAAGCGCCGCTTGATTACGCATGCTGAGGAATTGGAACTTGCGCGTCTTATTTCACGCGGCGGCCCAGAAGGCGAGAGAGCGAAGCACAAACTCGTCTCAGCTAATCTTCGTTTGGTTGTCTCGATTGCGCGGAAGCATTTGGGTCGTGGATTGTCCTTTCTTGACCTCATACAAGAGGGCAATATGGGTCTGATGCGTGCGGCGGAGAAATATGACTACCGGAAGGGTTACAAATTTTCGACCTATGCTACCTGGTGGATCCGTCAAGCCATTACCCGCGCGATTGCGGACCAAGGCCGGACAATCCGAGTTCCGGTTCACATGGTCGAGACCATCAGCCGTGTCAAAAAGACCATCCGCTTGATGAGCCAAAAGTTGGGTCGGCAACCCAATGAGGTGGAGGTCGCGACCGAGTTAGCGATAACGGTGGAGAAGCTCCGAGAGATCACCAAGGCTGACCAAGAACCCGTTTCATTGGAAACGCCGATTGGCAAGGAGGAGGACTCCCGCTTGGGTGACATCATCCGCGATCAGCATACTGCGAGTCCCCCGGCGACTGCTTTGCAGAGAATGTTGTGTGAGGATGTCAACAATTTGCTTGAGACACATCTAACCGAACGCGAACGGTATGTTGTACGCCGTCGCTTTGGTCTCGATGGTGGACAGCAAAGGACCCTCGAGGGGATCGGACACGATATGGGGGTGACCCGTGAACGGGTGCGGCAAATTGAGGCCAAGGCCCTCAATAAGTTGCGGATGTCCCTCCAGAAGGAACAACTTCGCGGCTACCTGAGCTAATACTCAGCCGTTGAATCGATCTCGGCAGCGTCGCTCGACTAATTGGGCGGCGCTGTTTCTTTTGTTACTGTGCCTTTGCGTCCCACCAGCAAACAGCTCTGTTTGCCCCACGTGTGGGTCCACCGCCGGTAAAATTCAATCGTGAACGCACGCGTCATCGGACCCCGCATATCTTCCCAGCGGGAGGCCTTGGTTTGCCTATGGAAAAGCGAGAAAAGGTGATGCCATAGGGATTTTAGACGCCCCGGGCCTACGTCGTGCCAATAGATACGCCCGTCTGACTTCAAAACCCTTCCCAGTTCGTCCAAAATTGCCTCTGTGTGAGACAAACGAGTCCGCGAGCCAAAGGCGATCACCATATCAAAGTAGCCGTCAGGGAACGGAACTTGCTCGTTTGGCAATTTGAGGAACAACATATTCTTTCGCGGGGCAATTTGCATCAATCGCTCCGCCCGGGCGAGCGGTGTTGAAGCGAGGTCGACAGCGACCAGCTGCCGCGAGCGCCCTAATTGCTCAACCATTTCGGGAGTAAAGGCCTCGCTGTCGCAGCCCACATACAAAATTTTATCGCCAGGCCTGATCGGCGCTGAACGCAGCACAGCTTCGTGCATTCGGAGGAGGTGATGACGCACGCCGTTCACATCTCAAAGCTAATGATAGAACCCCGGCAAGGTGACCATAATATCACTTGCCCGGTCAATTTCCGAAGGCCTTCACAGAGACTTAACGAAAGTTTCCTGCGAACAGTCTGATAACACCCAAGGAGCGAGTGCTCCAAACGACATTCGGTGACCCCGCGATGACAGCTTTTGGCGAACAAACAACCCATCGCTCATCGATCTCAGTGCAACAGCTACAGGCGGCACTGGGCGATTTGGATGCGCCAGCCAACGTGCCCGGGGTAGAGCAATCGGTTCTTCTGAAGACAGCCGCCACGTCAGGAGTGAAACAGACAGTAACAACGGCTGTATCTGTTTTGAAAAATGGCGCCGATGACCCTGTGCAACTTGCTGCGGATGCCCTGAGCTTGGGTGCTCAAGCCGTGGCAGCGAATTCAACGGTGGCCGCTCCTTTGAGCGGAAGCAGTCAGATCATTTCGGGTGTAAAAAAAATCGCCGAGGGTGACGCCGCCGGCGCCGCACTGGCACTCGCCACCGCGGGTGAAAAGCTGGCGAGCTCCAGCGGAATTGCCGGCGGATTCGCAACGGTTGCTGGGGTGATGACGTTACTGCGAGATAAGAATGTGTTTATCGACAAAATCAAGAACACGGGCCATCATCTGGTGGCCGCGGTGGATACTCCGCAGGGGGAACCCAAACGTTTGGAGTCTGCCGTGAAGGCTGGACTCGGTCTACGTGAAGTGGCCATTACCACGTCCTCTTTGGGCCAAACCGTGGTCAAGATTTCTAAAAACGGCCTCAAGACCTTGGGGCGGGTGCGGCTTTTCTCGCCGACAGCCAAAAGTCTATTGGTTCTGGGGCGAGGCTTGGCTGAGACACCCTTGGGCCTGGCTTTGAGGGGGCTTCAGCGATGGTTGCCGATTTTGAATCTTACAGGCGTCGTTTTTTCCGGGAAGGTTTTGGCCGATGTTTTCGGGGAGTCAGGTTCTTCCCAGCGCTCCCGTCTTCTGGCTGCAGGCAGCTTTTTGACCGCTGGCGCCGCATTTGCCCTGGGATTCAGTGGCGCCGTTTTGCCTTTGCTTGCCGTGGTTGGGGCGAGTATTGGTCTAGACTTTGCTCTGGAAGTCTCCCGGGGGCGCGATCGTCGAAACAATGTGGATAAAGCTCCTTCGAAGGACCTCGGACACCGGGCCATTACCGGCACGCGCCATTTCGGAACCGCCTAGTTTAGATGTTCTGGCCAGATTTTCTAATAATCTTTTCGCTCCATGCCTGATCTGCCGGATTGAAGTTTTGATAAGGTGGTAAGAAATCACCAGAAACACATTGATTACCGAGCTTTCCGGGGTCTTGCTTGGTCGAATTTGTGTCGACGATCACAGAGGGGCATCGTGCGCGAAACCTACACTAAACCTTAGTGTCTATTTGCGGGCAACGGTTTGAGGAGGTTCGGGACGGTGGAGAGGCTCATCATACAAGGGGGCCAGACTGTGGCAGGTCGCGTTCGCGTGAGCGGCGCCAAAAACTCTGCCTTGGCTCTGATTGCAGGGACACTCCTGGCGGACGGTGCCGTTGAGTTGTCAAATGTTCCTGACCTCCTCGATGTTCGGGTCATGGCTGAAGTGTTAGGCCACCTGGGTGCTGACGTCACCTTTACCGACGAAGGCTGCATGCGAGTGGATGCCACCCGGGTGAAGCATTGGGAAGCTCCTTATGACCTGGTTACGAAAATGCGGGCCTCCTTCTTTGTGCTGGGTCCGATTTTGGCCCGCATGGGGCGGGCGAAAATTCCGCTCCCCGGGGGATGTGCGATAGGCTCTCGGCCGGTCGATCTTCACTTGAAGGGTCTTCGTGCGCTGGGTGCAAGTGTGCAGATTGAACACGGATTTGTTGAGGCCTTTGCTGAGCGCCTGTATGGGGCGAATATCTACCTGGATTACCCGAGCGTTGGCGCGACTGAAAATATCATGATGGCTGCTTCTTTGGCAGATGGAATTACCGTCATTGAAAACTGTGCCCAAGAGCCCGAGATTGTAGATCTGGCCGATATGTTAAACGCGATGGGTGCCGACGTTCGAGGCGCGGGGACAGAAACCATTGTGATTTATGGAGTCGAGCGCCTGGGTGGTTGCTCCCACCGGGTGATTCCGGATCGGATTGAAGCAGGAACTTGGATGATGGCAGCGGCCATCACGCGGGGCGAGTTGCGCTTAGAAGGTGTCCGCCTCGATCACATGCAAGCGATTGTCAGTAAGCTGACTGAAGCGGGAATTCTCATTCAACCGGATGGTCCGGAATGTGTGATTGTCAAAGGCCACGATGATCTCCGGCCTGTGGATGTTCGAACGATGCCCTATCCTGGTTTTCCTACCGATTTGCAGGCTCCAATGATGGCGCTGCTGGCTACGATTCCGGGCACGAGTATGATCAGTGAGACGGTGTTTGAAAACCGTTTCTTGCACGTGGATGAATTGTTGCGCATGGGCGCTCAGATAAAAACCGAAGGGAATGCGGCAGTGATCTTGGGCCAGCGGCGCTTGACCGGGGCTCCAGTGAAAAGCACTGATCTTCGTGCAGGTGCTGCGCTGATTTTGGCAGCCTTGGTCGCCCAAGGCGATTCTTACATATCGGGCCTACACCACATCGATCGGGGTTACGAGGAGATAGAGAACAAACTGCGCACTGCGGGTGTCCGTTTGAGTCGTGTCTCGGTTTCCGACTCGGCGTTGGTGAGTTAACTTTTCTGTAGCGCCAGTGTTTTGGAGACTGCTTGGATTTTGTCTGGGCGTCTCCGTTTGTTTTTTTCCCTCACGGGCTTTGGGCGTAAACATTCAACAGGTGAACACCCGGGGTGGTGTGGGCCGTTGGGACGTGTCGCCTCAGGGTGAGGTGAGTTTGAGTATTCCTCTGAACTCAGACTCACGATGGGAGGAAAGGGTCACAGATACCGAGTGGCGTCTTGCGCTGTCCTCTCCACCCGAAGATCTGACCTTTTCTGACTTGAATTTATCAATTCTAGGAGGGCTTAAAGCCTCCCGAGACGGTCAGTTGCTCAACCTTTCGTTGGCCTGGAAATACTGGTGCCCCACAAGAATTGAATGGGATGCTGGCGGTCAGCTGCGGGTGACTTTCGAAACAAGGTTTGAGCATCGCACGGAGAGAACGGTTGTTCCAGGCGTTAATTACCTAAAAGTCCATCGCGCCGATGGATCCTCGCCCATTACTTTTCACGTCCTGCGGGTAGACTTAAAAAATCCCAAGGTGACTGTTCGCCCCGTCCTCGCCGGCAATCAAATTTTTTCTGTGGCAACCATTCCAGAAATGGTGAAGAGGAACGGCGCCGTGGGAGGAATCAACGGCGCGTACTTTTCGATGCGGACCCTGGAACCACTTGGGCTCATGGTCCTGAATGGGGAATTAGTGAGTGGCCCTCTGTACCATCGCTCGGCCCTTCTTTTCGGCGAGGGACGCGTTCAGATTCGTCAGACGGCACTTGGGGCACGCCTGACCGTTCCGGGAGGCGAGACATTTGAGTGCGATGGCGTGAATATTCGGCGCGGCCTGAATCGGCTTGTTGTTTATAACTCACGTTTTGGGGACCTGACCCCCACCTCTGGAGATGGCATTGAGGCGATTCTCGACAGAGAGGGGAGGGTCGTGGCCTTTCACCGCGGGCCCGTCCCGATACCGTCGGATGGCTGGGTCATTTCAGCTCACGGCCAAGCTGCGCGATGGCTTTTGGAGAGGATTTCCTTGGGGGATGAAATAAAGGTCTCGCGGCCTTTGTTCGAGCGTATGGCTGATCTTCGCGACGGTATTGGGGCAGGTCCCCGGCTTTTATCCGCCGGACGTTTAAAGGTTCAAGCCGCCGAAGAAAAATTTTTAAGTGATGTTTCTTTTGGCTTGGCGCCTCGTTCTGCGGTGGGTCTGGACAATCAGGGCCATCTTATTTTGTGTACCGTAGAAGGTCGCTATTCCCCCCGGAGCGTGGGGGTGAGTTTATCTGGCTTGGCCTCACTGTTAGTAGAACTGGGTGCGACGGATGCGCTTAATTTCGATGGGGGCGGCTCGACCCAAATGGTTGTGGGCGGGGAATTGGTCAGTCGCCCCTCGGAACCGGAACCTAGAGCGGTGAACAACGGCCTTCTCATATTCTATGACTCAGAGGCCGCAACCCATTCCCTTCCCCAGCCTGTGAGGGTTCGTTGGTGACCTATTCTCCTATTGTGGCCACGCTTGGGTACGTGGTCACGACCGATCGTCAATCGGTTTTGATGGTCCATAGAAATGCGCGGGCAAATGACACCCATCAGGGGAAATGGAACGGGCTTGGCGGAAAACTTGAACCCTCGGAGAGCATCGCTCAGTGTATGTGTCGCGAGGTCCGAGAAGAAGCGAATTTAAACGTGACCCGGATGAGGCTTCGGGGCACCATTAATTGGACCGGCTTTGGTCGGGGGGGAGAGCCCTGGTTCGGATTTATTTTTCTCATCGAGGGCTATACGGGCGAGCCGCTGACCTCTAACACAGAGGGCGAACTCGCCTGGCAGCCACTGGCACGCCTTCTGTCAGGAGAACTGCCGATGTGGGAAGGCGATAAACACTTTTTGCCACTCGTCTTTGACGAGGACCCTCGGGTGTTTTACGGCGCGATGCCTTATGAAAACGGACGGCCGATCAACTGGTCTTTTGACCGCTTCTGAATGCTTCTACTTGGGCTGGACGACCAAACGCCCGGGCAATATTGTCAATGTGAAGTCTTGCGAGCCCGCCCCAGCTAACATGGCTTTGGGTAGCATGAAACCATCAGGGTTTACAGAGGCATAGAAAGCGCCCGCCGCATTCGGATCGTAAGGGGAGACCTCTATGCAACTGCCCGATTGCGTAATAGTCACTTGATTGACCCCACCACGAAGCAATTCGGCCTTCTTAACCAGGCCTGAGCCAATCCGCATGCGACCCGATGCGTCCACCTTTCGCTCGAGAACCTGGCCATTGGAGGTGGGTGTCGGAGGATTCTTCTTCACGCTTTCATCCACGGCAGGCGGTGCCGGTGCCGCAACGCTGGGGGCCACTGGACGGCTCTCGGGGGGCGATGCGGGTTCTCGCGCAACGACCGTTGCGCGAGCGGGAGTGACGGCGGCCGGAGCAGGTGCGCTGGCGACCAATCCCTTCAGGTCGCTCAATCCCTGGCCCTCCAGGGCCTGCAGCGTCCCTCGGACCTGGGCACGCACAATTTCCTTGGTTTGATCACTCAAACCAGGATAGGCCTTGAGCCAAGGATGGGTCTTGAACTCTTGACTCAGACGAGGCCCAAAAACCCAACCCTGTCGCGCCATCGCAACAAACCAGGCTTGGTGGGATGCTTCTGCGATCTTTTCAAATTCCATACAAACTATCCTTACTGCGCGTCGTATTTTCTCTGACGCGAAAGTGGCCCCTGGCTAGTTCGTTGGGCTTACCATCGCCACGTGGCAATGATAGCGAGTGTCTCGGCCCTTTTCAGGGGTATCGATCACTTCAGGCGAAGTTTGGCTAAAAAATCAGCCCGTGAACTTGTACGTTCTTCGTCGGGCGGCGTCTCTCGTAGGGGAAGCCTCGGAAATTTTAGTTATTCTTCACGGGTAGCCGCTCGGCTATGGACGATGCTGAGGATGGGAACCATTGCCCGTGTGCGTCACGAGCGCCTATCACCAACTCTGTCTTACTCCGATGAGCGGGGTTCCCATCGTGCGCGACAAGGATGGCTGAATAGGTTCCTTGGGGGGTCAGCCGCAGGGAGCCCACTGCAAGCGGGGGATCGGTGAGGTATCCATTGACAGCGACCCGTCCAAATTCATCGACCTGCGCTTTGACTGTTTCGATTCTTATCGCGGGGAAGTCGCCCGCGATAACTCTGGCTTCGTGGTGACTCAGTGCGTCACGGGAGTACCATTGCCACCAAAAGGTGCTTGCCAAAAGTATGACACCACCAAGAGCAAGAAGCCGTCGCGTGCGGTTTCTTTTTTTAACAAAGTCCGCACCCAAGTTCATCGATGGCTCCATACGTCCTCCCACGGTTCCCATTTTAAACCTCAAGGCCGCTCGCTGGCTATTCGGGGAGGCTTGGTTCGCGGGAATAGTCGGCTCTCAACTGTGTGTTAAACTGGATGGGGCTCCCGTTCTGATTCAGGCGCCCCAGTATTGAGGAAGACAGCGTTATGACCATTCGTCCCGACACCCTCTCGCGCGGGGTCCATCAGGCCCCCTCGTTAACGCCTGAGCTCAAACTAACGATCCACGAGATGATGATTGTCAGTCGCGTGATTGATGAAGTCACGATCAGTATGAATCGCTCGGGTCAGGGGTTCTTCTGGATAGGAGGGCCCGGCGAGGAGGCGTTTGGAGTGAGCTTGGGGCTTCAGGTCAAAAAGGGATGTGGCCCGGATCATGATTATCTGCACCTGCACTACCGGAGCAACCCCATATTGGTGGCCATGGGGGCTTTACCGATTGATACCCTCCGACAGATGCGTTCGACGCAGACGGACCCTTACTCAGGGGGGCGGAACTTCGTCAACCACTACGCCATCCATGCCTGGAACGTCACCCCTGTCACTCCGACCATAGAGACACAATACGTGATGGCTCCCGGAACCGCGTGGGTTCAGAAACGGCACGGCGGCGATGGCCTCACGATCGTTAATGGGGGAGATGCAGGGACCGCTGAAGGAGATTTTGCATCCTGTTTGAATTGGGCCACCCGCCCGGGGGCAGAATTACCGATTTTGGTGATCGTCAACCACAACGGTTATGGAATATCGACCCCCGCGGGTCAAGTGCAAAGCTCGACGAACATCGCGCAGCGAGCGGAAGCCTATGGGATGCGATGGGGCGTTGTTGATGGCAATGATTTGCTGGCGAGTTGGGCCGCGATAGCTGAAGCGATGGCCTACATTCGCTCGGAACGCAAACCTTTTTGCTTGCAGGCGAATGTGAGTCGACTGCATGGACATAGTTCCGCGTCGGGGGCCAACCGGGTTCCTGACGAGATTGACCCGATTGCGCGATTCGAGGCCCATCTCATCGAGCAAGGGCTAGCGACGCGCCAAGCTTGTGACGATGTGTGGGAGCGGGTTCGCGCGCAGATGAAAGAAGATCTTAAACAGGTTCTATCGGAGCCATTGGCCTCCGATCGTGACCGATTCATCACCTTTACGGGAGAGAAACCTTCGTTTGTCTCGCCCGATTCACCCCGGAGGTAATGACACGAGATGGCAACGATAGCTCAGGCCATACGGATGGCCCTTCACTATGGTGAAAAGAATCTCGGAGTAACGGATGTCTTCGGGGAGGATGTGGGTCCTCCGTTGGGTGGTGTTTTCACCGCGACCCAGGGTTTGGAGACCGCCTGGAATTCACCGCTTGATGAGCGAGGCATTATCGGGGCGGCGATGGGGATTGCCATGGCGGGGGGCAAGCCGGTCGCTGAGATTCAATTCGCAGACTATATTTTCAACACCATTGATCTTTTGAAGTTGGCCGGCAATCTTCATTGGTCGAGTTACGGCCAGTACCACCTGCCGATGGTCGTGATGACGCCGGTTGGGGCCGGAATTCACGGGTCGATCTACCATTCTCATTCTTTCGAGAGCGTCGCTTCCCACATCCCGGGTTGGAAAATCGTCGCTCCTTCAAATGCCAAAGACGCCTACGGGCTGATGATTGCGGCCATTAAAGACCCAAACCCAGTACTGTATTTGAAGTCGAAGGCGTTGATGCGCGCCGTGGGTGACGAGTTGATCCCGGGAGAGCCTGCGGACAAGCGTGCCTTGGACTCCATGATTAATGCTCCCGTGGGCGATCGGGCCGATTGGCAACCTCGCTGGCCCGAGGGACTGACTGACTACACGATTGAACTGGGCAAAGCAGCGGTGGTGCGTGCAGGGACGGATGTGACCGTTATTTCATACAGCCGCATGCTGCCGCTCTGTGTCGCGGCGGCTGCAGAGATAGAGGCGGAGACGGGTATTCGGGCGGAGGTGATCGACCTGCGCACGCTCTACCCTCTGGATATGGAAACATTGGAACAGTCGGTGCGAAAAACTCGCCGCGTCTTGGTGGTCAATGAAGACACTGAGGTTACCAACTTTGGAGAGCACGTGTTGCGTAAGTTGATTGACCGCTGTTTTTACCACATGGAGGCGCCCCCCACGTTGCTGGCTGGCGTCGATGTCCCAGGCATCGGATTGAGTCCCCTATTGGAAGACGCCAGCGTCCCGCAACCCGCTCAGATTAAAGAGAAAATCCTGGAACTGGCCAAGATACCTGCTTGAGTTGGGGCGTGCTGTTCCCTTTATCGTTGGAAGGGTTGCTGGTCCATAGCAGCCCTTCTTTTTTAACGTGCGTCTGGTAAAATTCAGGCGGTTTCTGTTGCCGCGCGCAAGGGTCAGCGGCTTCAGGGCATTTCACTGTTGGAGGAAGATTGTGCCAACCATAGAAACAACACCGGAAGCGTTGCGCGGAGTTTACCAGCGGATGGCTGAAAGGCTTGACGTCGTTCGTAAACGCCTCAATCGGCCTTTGACATTGGCGGAAAAGATTCTTTTTGGCCATCTGGATCAACCGGACACACAGGTTCTGGAGGCTGGTCGCGCCTACCTGATGCTGCGCCCCGATCGGGTCATTATGCAGGATGCAACGGCGCAAATGGCGATTTTGCAATTTATGCAAGCTGGCGTGTTTCAAACGGCGGTGCCCACGACGGTGCATGCGGATCACCTTATCCAAGCACATTTTGGGGCGGAAAAAGATACGGAATCAGCTTCCATCACCAACAAGGAAGTCTATGACTTTCTGCGTTCTGCAGCGTCGAAATACGGCATGGGTTTCTGGGGCCCCGGTTCGGGAATTATTCACCAGGTCGTATTGGAGAACTACGCCGCGCCCGGCACGTTGATGATTGGTTCTGACTCACACACGCCCAATGCGGGTGGCCTCGGAATGCTGGCCATCGGCGTGGGGGGAGCCGACACGGTAGACGTGATGGCTGGTTTTCCCTGGGAATTGCTACAGCCTAAATTGATTGGGGTCAAATTAACTGGAGAGCTAAAGGGGTGGGCCTCTCCGAAGGACGTGATTCTTTGGGTTGCCGGGCAGTTAACGGTCAAGGGTGGCACAAATGCCATCGTCGAGTATTTTGGTCCTGGAGCTGAAGCTATGTCTTGCACAGGCAAGGCGACCATCTGCAATATGGGTGCGGAGATTGGAGCGACGACCTCCGTATTCCCGTATGACGAACGCATGAAGGTCTACCTGGAGGCCACAGAACGGGCGGATCTCGTTCCGGTAATTGAAGACTTCCGTGCGATGCTGGTTCCCGACGCGGAGGTATTGGCCGCGCCCGAAAACTACTATCATCAGCTCCTTGAGCTGGATCTATCCTCCCTGGAGCCCCATATCGTGGGGCCTCATAGCCCTGATTTTGCACGGCCGATCTCGCAGTTGTCGGCAGAGGCCAAAGCTGCCGGTTGGCCGTTAGAAATTTCTGCGGCGCTGATCGGCTCTTGTACCAATTCCAGTTACGAAGATGTGCATCGCGCGGCTCAGGTCGCGGAGCAGGCGAGCCGCCGAGGGGTTTCGAGTGCTGCAAAGTTGTCGATCTCGCCAGGTTCTGCTTCCGTGTTTGAGACAGCCCGCCGCGACGGCCTCACGGAGCCGCTGGAAAACATCGGGGCGGTTGTGATGGCGAATGCGTGTGGCCCTTGCATTGGTCAGTGGAAGCGGGATGACATCCCGAAGGGGCAGAAAAATACGATTGTGACTTCATTTAATCGGAACTTTCCTGGCAGGAATGATGCGAATCCTGAGACCTATGCGTTTGTCGCGAGTCCCGAAATCACCATCGCCTTGGGCCTTGCGGGGACTCTTGCCTTCAACCCTGTGGTGGATGAGTTGAAAACGGCCGATGGGAGTGGTTGGAAACTGACACCTCCGGGCCCTGCGCCTGAGGTTCCCGCGGAGGGATATGTGGGGAGACGCTTCGCGTATGAAGCGCCGGCAGCGGATCCGAGCAAAGTGAACGTCGCGGTGAGTCCGGACTCTGAACGTCTACAGATTCTGTCGCCTTTCGCTCCTTGCGCACCGAAAGAATTTCTCAAGATGCCGATTCTTGTCAAAACCAAAGGGAAGACGACGACGGATCACATCTCTCCTGCAGGCCCCTGGCTTCGTTACCGGGGGCATTTGGATCGAATTTCAGACAATATGTTGACCGGGGCTATCAACGCTTGGACGGGGGGTCGCGGGACCACAAAAAACCAGTTCACGGCAGAAGAAGATCAAGAAACACCCCAGGTGGCGCGCGATTACAAAGCCAGAGGGCATCGCTGGGTTATCGTCGGGGATGAAAACTATGGGGAAGGAAGCAGTCGCGAGCACGCGGCGATGAGCCCCCGTTTCCTGGGTTGCGCGGTGGTGATTGTTCGCTCTTTCGCGCGCATTCACGAAACCAATTTGAAGAAACAGGGGATTCTGCCTTTGACCTTTGCAAATTCGGCGGATTACGAGAAGGTACTGCAAGGTGACTCATTAACCCTGGACAGCTTGGATGCGCTGATGCCCGGGGTCCCCCTGTCGGGTACGCTGCATCACAGCGACGGCACCTCCGAGAAGTTGACGTTTGGCCACACCATGAACCCAGAGCAGATCGAATGGTTTCGTTCTGGTGGCGCCTTGAATCTTTTGCGTCAAAAGTCAGCGGCTGGAGCTGCCTCCTAGGCCCCTCGTTTATCGTTGTTTCTGGCGGAACGAGTAGAACCCAGAGGCTCGCTTAAAAACAAGCGGGCCTCTTTTCATTCGGCGGTCCTACCGGACAGGTTGTTTGGTCACAGACCAAGTGTCTCCGCGCCTATAGAGTCGAGAGGTTGGGGCTATTGCCCGCGCTGTCTGATGTCTCTTGGGGGCCGTTGTGTTCATTCCATACTTGCGACTTTCCGTTGTGGCCGCCTTTATCGCGTGCGCAGGGGCCACCTTCGAGGCGTATGCAGCGCCTAATGAATCGTTGACCGCGACGGTCGAGGGCTTCAGAAAGTCTGCTGCCGCGGGAAACGTGGAGGCCCTGGTTCACTTGGGCGTGATGCACGAGTATGGGCTAGGTGTCCCTAAGGATGAGGCTGCGGCGGCCCGATGGTATCGCCTCGCGGCCGAAAAAGGTGAGCTACAAGCCCAGTTTCGCCTCGGATATCTGTTCGATCACGGGATCGGTTTGCCTTCGGACAAAGCCGCAGCGTTTCGCTGGTATTTGAAGGCGGCGGAGCGAGGTGTTCCTCAAGCGATGTACAGTGTGGGGCAAATGTATGACGCGGGGATTGGGACAGAAGTCAATTCAGCGCGGGCCGTCACGTGGTACGCGCGTGCTGCTGAGCATAATCACGCCGACGCCCAAGTTGCTTTGGGGTTATTGTTGGATGCTGGCAAAGGTGTGAAAAAAGATGAAAAGCTTGCGGTGACTTGGTTTGAAAGGGCTGCCGATCAGGAACACGCGGGCGGAGAAGTTTGCCTTGGCGTGATGTATTACAGGGGGGCGGGGGTTCATCGGGATCCGGGTCGGGCAGCCGTCTGGTTTCGGAAAGCAGGGTTGCGCGGCGATTCACAAGCGCTTTTTAATTTGGCTGTGCTGTATGCCAATGGCGAAGGTGTCAATCGGGATGATGTTGAGGCACTACGGCTCTTGGAGCGCTCTGCTCAAGAGGGGGGCACCGAAGCCTTGGTTCATTTGGGTGACATGTATGCGCAAGGGCGGGGGGTTAAACGCGATTTGATTGCCGCCGCCGCTTGGTATCAGCTGGCGGTTCGGCGTGGACGTGCGGAGGCTCGGGGTCTGCTCGATAAAACGATGGCCTCCTTGAGTCTTGCGCAGCGCGATGACGCACGGCGCAAGGCCGATGCCTGGTGGCGGCAGCGGGAAGCGGTCGTGCGTTCAGCTTCCGCGAAGTAGTCTTGGCTTCCAATTTTCCTCTTGGATGGGGCCTCCGGTGGGAATCTGCTACCATGACGGGTGATGAAACTCGTCATTCAGATTCCCTGTCTTAACGAGGAGCAAGTTCTTCCTGCCGTGCTTCGGGAACTTCCGGCGCGGATACCGGGCATTGAGTCGATCGAAATCCTTGTCGTCGATGATGGCTCTTCCGACGGGACGGCTGCGACAGCGCGCGCATGCGGCGTTCACCATGTCGTAAGATTGGGGCAACACAAAGGTTTGGCCCGCGCGTTTAGTGTCGGAGTAGACGCGGCCTTGCGTGTTGGCGCCGATATCATCGTGAATACGGACGCTGACAATCAATATGACAGCCAGGATATTCCCGCGTTGATTGCTCCAATTCTGGCCGGTGAGGCTGACATTGTTGTGGGCGCAAGGTATGGGGCAGGGGTTGAAAGTTTCTCTTCCATCAAACGCTGGTTACAGCGCGTGGGGAGTTGGGTGGTGCGGCATGCCTCGAATACACGCATCCCCGATGCGACGAGCGGTTTTCGGGCCTACAGTCGTGACGCAGCTATGCGGATTGTTGTTTTCTCGGATTTTACGTACACGCTAGAAACTCTGATACACGCCGGTCATAGAGGGTTGAGGATTACTCATACCGATGTTCGGACCAATCCCGTTTTGAGGCCATCGCGTCTATTCAATGGCGTAACCACCTATATACTGCGCTCAACGGCGACCATCGTGCGTATCTACGCGATGTACCAACCGTTTCGTTTTTTCTGGCTGCTCGGTTTAGCCCTGGTTTTGCCAGCAACTGCCCTGTTTATCTGGCTCCTTGTCCGGGCGGATGGCGGTTGGCACCCGCGGGATTATGTCTTACTTGCGCTGTCGTGTGTCGCGGGAGTTGCGGGTTTTCAGGCCCTGGTCGCGGGTATCGTCGCTGACCTGATTGCAGGCAACCGCCGCTTAACGGAGGATGTATTGTTTCGCTTGAAGCGACTGGACACCTCTTCGGATGTAAACGGGAGGGACACTCATAAAGACGCTCAGGTGTTGAGGTCTTCATAGAGGGTCAAAAGCGCGTCAAGTCCCTCTTCTGGCGATAGCTCGTCTATATTTTCTATCAGTCGCACAGGGGGAGACATTCTTGCTGCGGGCTGGGCTTGGGGGGCGGCCGGGGCCTCGGTCGGGCGGGGTGGGATGGAGGCGGATGGGGGGCTGTGGCTGTCTTCTTGGGCAGCGGCCGTCAACCTCATGTCGTCGTAGCCGATGCGCGGCGGATGACCTGGCACAGCAGAGGGCGCGACGGCTGTTGGGACAGGAACCGGGGGGGCGGAGACAATTCTGTCTTGGAGCGCCTCTACGAGCTCTCCGGAATTTTGGAATCGTTCTTGGAGTCCGCCCTCCACCATTTTTTGTAGGCAGATATTCAAGCGTGTGTCCGAAATGGGGTCCCATTTTACGCGGTTGATATGTCCATTGTGCAGTTGAGGGGCAGGCACGTGGGTCATTGCTTCGATGATGGCGACGCCCAATGAAAAAATGTCGCTGGCCGGAACCGAACACCCGCGAAGGGTTTCGGGGGCAGCATACTCTGAGCGATAAAAGGGTGCGGCCTGAGGAAAGGGATTCCCGAGGGTCTTGAGCCAAGCGCCATCTAGCAGGGTGACGTTTTCCCAATCGCTCAACAGGAGCGTGTCTGGAGTGATGTCGAGGTGAAGAAGTGGTGGAAAGAGCTGATGTAATCGGAATAATATAGTGGCTGACGCTTGCAACACGGAACGCGCCTGAGACGCGTTGAGCGGACCCTGGCGTGCCACAACCTGTCGCAGGGTGTGGCCTTCTGTGAAAGACATAAGGAGGTAAGCACGATTTTCGTGGCGAACCAGGCCTCGAATGGCGGGGACCCCTGCGATCTTCAATTGACTCAGGCGTTTGAGTTCTTTAAGCAACTCTTGTTGGGACGCGGGATCTAATCGCAGGTCCTCACGAATCTCACGCAAAACAACCGATTGCCCGGATTGCTGCTCCACGGCTTGGTATGTCAACGCGTGGAGACGCCGTTGGCTTAACATCTTCAAAATTTGAAACCGCCCTGCGACGACTTGCCCGGGGGTTAATCCGTTCAACAACAAGGCCCCACATACCGCGCAATAGCGGCATTGGGGCGGCATAGAACGAGTACAACTCGGACAGGCGATCATCAACGGATTTTCCAGTGTGGACGTCCGTCCGTTGCATACCCAAGGAGGGGCGCGGGCGCACGAAGAGAGCGCTTACCTTCGATTGTGATACCATCAATCCAGCCTGGTGTACTCGATGAGGAGGACGTTAGTGTGAATCTGGAAGCGCCTGTGACAGATCCTGTGGTGAAATCTCCTTACCATCCACGAAACAAGGTCCGTTTCGTAACCGCAGCGGCGCTATTTGACGGTCACGACGCAGCCATTAACATTATGCGGCGGATTCTGCAGTCAAGTGGCGTAGAGGTCGTTCACCTTGGCCATAATCGCGGTGTGGCCGAGGTCGTTGAGACGGCCATTCAAGAGGATGTGCAGGGGATCGCGATTTCCAGCTACCAAGGCGGCCATCTGGAATACTTTAAGTATGCTGTGGACCTTCTCCGGCAACGGGGGGCCGACCATATCAAAGTGTTTGGCGGTGGTGGCGGTGTCATTGTGCCCTCTGAAATTGCTGAGCTTGAGGCCTACGGGGTCGCCCGTATTTTTTCTCCTGACGACGGGCGCAACTTGGGCTTACAGGGGATGATCGACCACATGGTGTCTGCCTGTGATTACCGTGTCGTCGATCGCGGTCTTCCGGCCGTCACTGAATTGAATGTCCGTCACTTTGGGGCAGTCGCGCGTGCGGTGACGGCGATTGAGGATGGCCATGCTGACGCGCTGCGCCCGTTCTTGGAAAAGGCGGCGGGGGAAAATCGTTGCGCCGTGCTCGGGATTACGGGCACGGGGGGCGCGGGCAAGTCGAGTTTAACCGATGAATTGGTCCGTCGATTTTTGTTTGACTTTCCTGATAAGCGGATCGCCATCGTCTCTGTCGATCCTTCCAAACGCAAGACGGGCGGGGCATTGCTGGGTGATCGTATTCGCATGAATTCTATTTACGATGAGCGTGTGTTTATGCGTTCAATGGCCACTCGCGCGGCGCACGTCGCCACGTCGGGCGCGCTCAGTGATGTCGTGCTTTTGATGCGGGCTGTTGGCTTTGACCTTATTTTGCTTGAAACGGCCGGCATCGGGCAGTCTGATTCGGCTATCGTCGACTTGGTTGATTTGTCGTTGTATGTGATGACCAGTGAGTTCGGCGCAGCGAGCCAATTAGAAAAAATTGACATGCTGGACTTCGCAGACCTGGTGGCGATCAATAAATTCGATAAAAGAGGGGCCGAAGATGCATTGCGCGATGTAAAGAAACAATTTCAGCGCAATCATCAACGTTTTGATGAACCGTATGACGCAATGCCTGTGTTTGGCACCGTGGCCTCGCAATTTAACGACGCTGGCACGAATTGGCTGTATGCCAATTTAATGGAGGAGATTGCGCGAATTACGGGCCTTGATTTGAAGTCTCCTCGGGAGGTTTTGGATCGCGACAGTCGGCGTCAGGCGATTATTCCGCCAGCGCGCGAGAGATATCTGGCGGAAATAGCGGATACAGTGACGCTACAAAAGCGTGAAGCCCGTGCGCAAGCCGCGCGTGCAAGTGAGGCTTACGCCCTTTATGGCGCCTTGCGGGCCCTGGGAGATACCGTTCCGGGCATGGCACAGCTCTATGCGCCTGCAGAACTCAAAGCCGCGGAGATAGATTCGGCGATTGTGTTGCTGCGACAACGCTACCAGGCCACACTTCTTGAGCTGTCACGTGACAACCTTGAAATGCTGCAAATGTGGCCGGACGTGTCCTCTCGCTACCGTAAACCTGGGCACACGTATGAGGTTCGTGGCCAGATTATCTCTGTTGAAAATGTGGTAAAGAGTCTGTCGCATTTGTCGATTCCAAAGGTTGCATTGCCCGACTACAGTGACTGGGGCGACCTCCTTCATTGGATGCTTCTTGAGAACTTGCCAGGACATTTCCCGTATGCGGCCGGTGTGTTTGACTTCAAGCGCCAGGGCGAAGACCCGACGCGCCAATTTGCCGGCGAAGGCACCCCAGAGCGTACCAATAAGCGGTTTCACTATGTGTCTGAGGGGCAGCCGGCGGTTCGCTTGTCGACCGCCTTCGATTCGGTAACCCTTTACGGGGAAGACCCGGCCGTTCCTCCCGATGTGCTGGGAAAAGTTGGAAATTCCGGCGTTTCGGTGTGTACCCTCGATGATGCAAAGAAACTGTATTCGGGGTTCGACCTTTGCGCCTCCTCGACGTCGGTCTCGATGACCATCAATGGACCTGCACCTATCATCTTGGCTTTCTACCTGAATGCCGCGATCGATCAACAAGTCGAGCGGCATTTACTCGAAACGATGGGGGCTGACGGGCTCTCAAGACTTGTCGAGGCTCATTTCGAAAAAATCGGGCAGGTGCAACCGACCTACGTAGGGCAAGACGTGCCCTCCGGCGAGCGCCTCCGGGGCCTTCGAACCTTGGGGGTCAGTGGTGATTGTCTTGTGGATGCGAGTACCTACGCCCTTATCAAGGCCAGAACGCTTGAATCGGTCCGGGGCACGGTGCAGGCCGATATCCTGAAGGAAGATCAGGCCCAAAATACGTGTATTTTCAGCACCGAGTTCGCCCTTCGCATGATGGGGGATGTACAGCGCTATTTTATTGATCACCGCGTGCGTAACTATTACTCTGTCTCTATCAGCGGCTACCACATCGCGGAGGCGGGAGCGAACCCTATCAGCCAACTGGCCTTCACTCTGGCAAACGGTTTTACGTACGTTGAGTACTATCTCAGTCGCGGTATGGCGATCGATGACTTCGCGCCCAACCTGAGCTTTTTCTTCTCAAACGGCATTGATCCGGAGTACGCGGTGATTGGTCGGGTGGCCCGACGCATTTGGGCCACCGCCATGCGCTACCGCTACGGTGCGAATGAGCGTTCGGGAAAACTGAAGTACCATATTCAAACCTCGGGCCGTTCGCTGCACGCCCAAGAGATTGACTTTAATGACATTCGCACGACCTTGCAGGCACTCTACGCCATCTATGACAACTGCAATTCTTTACACACGAATGCGTATGACGAAGCCATCACAACCCCGACAGAAGAAAGCGTTCGACGCGCGATGGCCGTTCAACTGATCATCAATAGAGAATTAGGCCTCGCTAAAAATGAAAATCCCCTGCAGGGTGCCTTTATTATTCGGGAATTGACTGAACTGGTTGAAGAGGCCGTTCTGGAGGAATTCCGTCGAATTTCGCAACGCGGGGGGGTGCTGGGCGCGATGGAAACAATGTATCAGCGGGGAAAAATTCAGGAAGAATCCCTTCATTATGAGCATCTTAAGCACTCGGGGGAGTTGCCCATTGTGGGGGTGAACACCTTCCTGAATCCGAAACCTGTTTCATACGGCGATACGATTGAATTAATCCGTTCCACGGAAACAGAAAAACAGCAGCAACTGGACAATCTGGCCGCGTTTCATCTGCGGCACGCCACTCAGGCGCCGCAGGCGCTCGGGCGCTTACAGGAGGCCGCGACCCGTGGGGGAAATATCTTTGAAGCCCTGATGGAGGCCGTAAAGGTCTGTTCACTGGGGCAAATCACGCGGGCGTTGTACTCTGTGGGCGGCCAATACCGCCGGAACATGTAGTGGGCGCTTTTTACTTGATGAGCGTGATGGGGTCGCCGACCCGAAGCTTCCACCGCGCAACAGAGCCTGCTGGTACTTCCAATACATAATTGGAAAGTTCTGGTGGGCCAAAGGAGAAACAGTTTTCGCCGGGTACACACGGCTGCGCATCTTCATAAATGGCGAGAACGCTATTACTCCTTACAAACACAACATCAATCGCAAAGTTCATATCGGGCATCCAGATTCTGACGGGAGTCGGTTCATCCCAGCCCAGGACCAGACCCGTGTCTTTGGCAAGACAGGGACGTCCCGAAAGACCTTTTTGACGTGATTCGGGTGTCCATGCGAGATCAACGGGAATGCTGTAGGTTTTGAAAGTCACCCGTGACGTTGCCTGGGTGGGTGTACACGAGGCTTCAGGCGGCGGCGGTGCAACCATCTCCAATCCGGATGATTCAGGCGTTGGACTCGAAGGGGTCGGTTCTGGGCTCGGCATCGAGGCCATCGGCGTGGTGGCCGGCGACGCACCCGCCTCAGCCTGGCGTGCGGGCAATGCTCCCTGGCATCCCGTGAGGCCCATTAATATTGCGAAAAGTAGACGAGTCATAGCACTTCCTCACTGGCACGCGTCCCACGGAGTCCCCGTGTGTAAGTTCATGGGAGCCACACACGCGGGACAATTATACCGGGCCGGAGAATGATCAACACGCGGGTGCTGTGGAGCAGCGTGGAGGCGATGGCACTGCTGTATTTAGGTGGTAGTATGCATAGGCATTGTGAATGGAGTTTTTTATGACGGACCCAACGCGCGACGACCTTGTGCCACCTGAGGTCGAGGCCCATTTTCAGAGATTGGCAGGTTTAATCTCTCAGGACGATTGGCAAAAACTCATTGCCGGAACCACCGATGCTGTTTTAAAACGCTTGGCCGGCTGTGGGGCAATGGATGGGGCCACCCCCGAATCGTTGGAGGCTGCATACAAGACCATTGGGCAATTGCTGGTTGACTATACAAATGTGATTCTGACCTCGGTGGCACAGGCCGACTGGGATGCTGGGGGGCGGGCATGACGGTTTCGTTTGAACGCCGGGGAATGATCGGCATTTTGTCTCTCGATCGGCCCGACAAGCTGAACGCCATGACCCATGAAATGGGCGATGCCTTGCAGGAAACCCTCAAGGTGAAGGCCGCTTCGCCCGAGCTCCGCTGTTTGATTCTGAGGGCGAACGGTCGTGCCTTCAGTGCGGGCGGTGATTTAGACTTTTTGAGCCGCAATCTGGCGCGTGACCACGATGCCAACGAACGGGATATGCGGGCGTTTTACGATAAATTTCTGACCATTCATCACATGCCCATTCCAACATTGGCGCTGGTCCACGGGCGGGCAACCGGTGCTGGTTTATGTCTCGCCTTGGCTTGCGACGTCCGAATTTTGGCGGAGGATGCTATTCTCTCTTTCAACTTTACCCATTTGGGTTTAACGCCTGGCATGGGGGGCACTTGGTTGTTGCCTCGTATCGTCGGGTACGCCAAAGCAGCCGATTTGGCGTTTTCGGGGCGCTCAATAGAAGCGTCAGAAGCCCACCGGTGGGGATTGGCAGAGTACGTCGTGCCGCCGGATGACTTGCTGCCGCAAGGTTTACGGTGGGCAGAGCGCGTTGCCCGCGGAGCCCCCGAGGCCGTGCGAAAAACCAAAGCGTTGTTACGGGCCAATGCCTTGCTCAGCCTCGAGGAGGCCCTGGCAGTGGAGGCGCAGGCACAGGCTGACGCATTCGCTGGCCGTGAATTGCCGGAGGGAATCAGGGCACTGAAGGAGAGACGCCGTCCCGACTATGCCTAGCCACCCCGATGGACGGCCCCTCGGCGTGGCTTTTCATCCATGGAATACATCGGCTCGAGTAGTCACACGACCGACACGACGGCTCTGGCTTGGCATCAAAGTCTTCGTCGAAGTCAATCGCTCTCGCCAATGCAATTGCACGAGAAACCTCGACGTGCCATTGCTCGTCCGAACGTTCGAGGAGCTGTGTTCCGTGATGAAGATGCATAATGGAAACCCGTGTGGGGGCGCGGCCCACATTCTTTTGTACTAACTCTCGATATATGGCCATTTGGAGAAGTAGGTCGGATGATGGCTCATTCGGGGGCTCAGCCCCAGATTTGTAATCCACCAATTCGAGGCCACCATCGGACAGGCGATTGAGACGATCAATCACCCCGATAAATGGCACGTCAAGAATCTTGGCCTTGAGTCGCGCCTCCAGTAAAGCAGTCTCGCGAAACGATTCGTCGGCTCGAGAGCGAAGAAGGTGTTGCTCCAGGGTCTTTATTGCACATCGAAACTGCTCGTCGGATGTGAGTTCGTCGGGAAAAGCGTCCTTGCGCCACACCTGTGCCAGTGTGTGCGCGGCGACCGTTTCATCGGCAGTTTGGGCAAGGCCCGACCGTACAAGATTCTCGAGGGCTTCGTGCAGAAAAATTCCTACGGTTCTCGCGGCCAGAAATTTCCCAGGGGCCTTGATGACGTACCGAAAGTAATAGCGACGTGGACAACGTGCATAAGTATTCAGACGACTGGGACTGTAGGCATGGGGGCGTCGCACGATTTTTTGGGCTTTTTCAAGACGCCGCGTTCAGGGGGCCCAAGACACCCTGTCGAATCGGGCTTTTGGCACCGCCAGTGAAAGTTGCCCTTAGTTCTTGATCGAAGCGGGGTGAATCACTGTCGAAGCTGTTAATCGTGACGCAACCCGGCATGGCCCCTGCGTGAATGTATTCCCCCCGCCCCAGATACAGGCCTACGTGGCCTGGGAAAAAAACAAGGTCTCCTGGTTCGAGATCGCTCAGACGGCCCACAACGGGCAAAAATGCCTGTTGTTGGTCGGCATCTCGAGGGAGCGAGATACCCATGACTTGATACGCCAGTTGTGTCAGGCCACTGCAATCGATTCCCCATCCTGTTGTTCCTCCCCACAGGTAGGGAAGGCCTAAAAATTCCTTCGCGAATTCCAGTAATTGCGCCACAGTTCCTTGGGCGGCCAGACTTTTGGTGCTTTCCTGCGGCAACTGAATGGTCGCCCCGTCAGGCAGACGGAAAATGTCGTCTTCCAGGCGCTCCAGGCAGGTTCCTGCGGATAATTGCAGCCAACGCTGATCCGATGTACGCCCCGAAATCAGCGGTTTGCAAATACGGTCGCTGGCTCGATAACTGGCACGGGGCACAACGTTATTGCTTTTCCCCCAAGCCACATAGCCATCCGCACTTCGTAGCAAGACCCAATCGGTCTGTCCGTCAAGAATCTCTAGCTGTTCTCCGAGGCGTGCTTGGCTGACCAGTTCATGGTGATGTCCGGGGCCTCCCCGCAATTGAAGGCAGGGGACTGATACCACCGCCTTTTCACCCCCAAGGTGGCTCGCGTGTTGCTGGATGTGAAGACTGCGCGGAGGAGAAAGGAGGTCTGGGATGGTTGTCTTGCCCGTTAATGTGAGGTGACCCGCACGCCAGACCAGCGAAACATTGTCGTAATGGAGGCGCGGATCGCTCATCATCTGTCTTCGTGTTTCCGATAGCCAAGCCTGAGCCACCGCCTCACGCGCTTCTTGCTGCGCCATCCAATCGACCACCCGCTTCATGGTTTCGGACATCACTTGATCAGCCCGGCCATCCTCTTCGGGGGCGCCTGCGCACATCATAGCAATGGCCCACGAACAGTCGTCTCCCACCAAGCCCACGTCGTGCCGATAGCCCGGCAACTCACCCGTCTTGTGCGCGAAACGAATCTTTGAGGGTAAACCAAAGGCCAATTTTTCTCGGCTGCGTTGCTGGCCGAGCAGTGCCAAAAGCTCTTTTGTATCTGCCGGGGGCAGCAAAGTGCCCTCAGCCAGTGCGACCAGCAATGTGGCCATATCCTGACACGAGGTGGTGTTCTCTCGCCCCGAGGACCGTGCTTCCACATCCAGCATTTTTCTTGCCAGGACCGTGGAACGAAGACCCAATGCTTCGGTCAACGGCCCGATCGCACCCAGCCCCAGGTGCGAAATCAGCGCATTTGTTGACCCGTTATCACTCTCTGTGAGCGCTCGATCGATAATTTTTCGCCAAGTAAAGCGGGTGCCGCCAGGGGCTCTGGTCAAATGATCAAAGTCGGCCTCAGGGTCGAAAAAGTCGTCCGCCACCTCGGTGGTGTCATTGAGGTTTAGGGTGCCTTGGACCCCCGCAGCGTAGGCCGCAATCGACAGAGGCAGTTTGATGAGACTGGCCGCCGGCCAGACCGCAGCGCCAACAGCCCATTTCTCGCCTGTGAAACGATGCCAAACTGCCAGGTTAACACTGCCTGAAAAACCTTCCCAGACTTTGGTTAATTCCGTTAGGATGGGCGCGGGGGGAGAACTCCACTCAGATGAATTGGATGCTGATTCAAACAAACAAGCAACTCCAAAGAAAGGCGGGCAGGGCGTGAGCCAAGTTCAATCCTACCACGCGCGCGCACTGGCGCTTCATAGGGCCTCTCCAGTGGTGGATGCGCATTGTGATACCATCTCGCTGATTCTTGATGACGCATTGGCTTTTTGCGCGGGGGACGCGCGAGGCCAGGTGGATCTGCCTCGCTTACGAAGCGCTCACGTTGGAATTCAGGTTTTCGCTTGCTGGAACGAGCCGGCTTACTCGCACCACGCAGCGTTCGCTCGCTGTATGGCAAAAATTGGAGCCTACCATCAATTGGCGAGACAAGAGGGTCTGCAATTGGTGAGATCAAGAGCGAACCTGGATGAACCCGGGCCCCGTTTTATCTTGTCCCTTGAAGACGCCGCTCCTTGTATGGGGAGTGTTGTTCACCTTGAGGCCCTCTTCGCTGCGGGTGTGAGGATGATTGGCTTAACATGGAATGGACGCAATGAATTGGCCGATGGTGTCGGTGTCGGTCAGCATCCGGGGGGATTGACGGAAGTAGGAAGAGCGTTGGTATCCCACATGGAGCAATTGGGGATTGTGGTCGATCTCGCCCACGTGGCAGAGCCTTCTTTTTGGGACACGCTCGATAGCCTGCAGGGCCCCGCGGTGGTCTCGCATGCCAACGCACGGGCCGTTCATGACCATCGCCGCAACTTAAGTGACGCGCAGATTAAAGCACTGGCGGACCGCGGGGGGGTTGTGGGGATTACCTTCGTTCCTGCTTTTTTAGCCCAGGGCAGAAGTTCAGTTAACGATGTGGTGCGTCACATTAAACATGTGGCCCAGGTCGGAGGGCTTCATTGTGTGGGACTGGGCTCTGACTTCGATGGCATTACGGAGACTCCAGAGGGTTTGGAACACGTGGGCTGCCTTCCCAACCTGACGGCGGCACTTTTGGCCGACGGTTTCTCCGAGTCGGATTTGCGCTTAATTTTGCGCGAAAATTGGTTGCGTGTCTTTCGAACCGTGTGGCGAGATTGAAGCGGTGCTCGTCGTGGGCCTCACCGGGGGCATTGCAAGTGGGAAAACCGCAGTATCTGATATTCTGGCCAGTTTGGGTGCTGTTGTCTTGGATACCGATCTCATCGCTCGAGAGATTGTGGAGCCAGAGATGCCTGCCCTGACTGAGATAAAGGCTGAGTTTGGTGAGGATGTTGTGGCTGCCAATGGGCGACTTGATCGCACCCGATTGGCAGCACGGGTCTTTGCAGACCCCGCGGCCCTTGGGCGATTGAATGCGATCACCCATCCCAGAATTCGAGAGGTTCTCGTCGCTCGCTTGAATGCTTTGCGCATGCGGCCGAATCCCCCCGCAGTCACTGTTCTGGTCGTTCCATTGTTGTTCGAGGGGGGATTGGATTCCTGGGTGGATGAAACCTGGGTCGTTGATGTGCCCGAGGAAATACAAAGATCGCGTCTTTTCGCGCGCGACGGCTTGAGTCAGGAATCCCTTGAGGCCCGATTGGCGGCTCAAATGACCCGGGAAGAGCGTCGGCGCCGTGCCACGCGGATTATCTCTAACGACGGCGATCGAGCTGATTTGGAACGGCGGGTGAGGGAGGTCTGGAAAGACGCTGTCGAAGGACGTGCGAATGCATCCTCCTGACGCCAGACTTTCCACAAGCGAAGGTCATTTCCGTCACGCGGATTTTATGGCGCTCGCGCTGAGGGAGGCGCAAATGTGCGAGGCCTCGGGTGATGTTCCCGTGGGGGCTCTGATTGTCTTGGACGGTCGAGTCATCGCTGCAAGTGGTAACACGCGAGAGCGCCTGCATGACCCCACGGGTCACGCTGAGATGAATGTATTGCGGATGGCTGGCCAGACATTGGGGCGTTGGCGTTTGAACGGATGTACCATGTATGTCACCTTGGAGCCTTGCCCGATGTGTGCCGCGGCTTTGGTGGCCGCGAGGATCTCCTTATTGGTTTTCGGCGCATCGGATCCGAAAGCGGGTGCTGCAGGAAGTCGCTTCAACTTGGTTGAGAATCCGCATCTCAATCATCGTGTCGAAGTACTTGCGGGCGTTCGTGAAGCCGACTGCGAAGCGCAATTAAAGAATTTTTTTCGCGCCAAGGGCAAAAATAACACGTGTTGACACGCGCTTGTTTGCGGGTAAAGTGGCGGCATGTCACATACCACTGAATTACTTGCTGCTCGGCGATTTGCGCCGTTATTCTGGGCCCAGTTTTTGGGGTCATTCAATGACAATGTCCTCAAGCAGGCCATTGTCATTATGGTTACATTTCAGGGCATTGTGGTCTGGGGGATTCGCCCCGAACAGATGGGTACATTTGCAACCGCCTTGCTCGTGTTGCCATTCTTCCTTTTTTCCGCCTTGGCGGGGCAAATCGCGGACAAATTTCCGAAAACGCTTTTAGTGAAGCGTTACAAACTCTTGGAAGTGGGCCTGATGGCATTTGCCGCCGCAGGCTTCATTCTTGATTCTCCTGCGATGCTTCTGGCCGTCCTTTTCTTGCTGGGCAGTCAGTCCGCATTTTTTGGTCCACTCAAATACAGTGCTCTTCCTCAATATTTAAAAGAGGAGGAATTGGTCACCGGAAACGCCTTGGTCGAGGGGGGGACGAACCTTTCCATACTCCTTGGAGGGGTTGCGGGTGGCTTGCTCATTTCCATCAGTCAGCCGTTGTGGGGAGGCTTGGTTTCAGTGGGTGTCGCGGGCCTCTCGTTGCTGTTGCTGGGCTGCTCAGTCGTCGGTTGGCTGGCGACGCGTTGGCTTCCTGTTGTGCCTGCGAGCGCCCCAGACTTGTCTTTAAATTGGAACCCATTGAAGACAACTTGGGGCATCTGTTATGGGGTGGCTCAAGACAAAGGCCTGTTTAACTCGATCCTCGGCATCTCGTGGCTTTGGACTTTCGGATTCGCCTTTTTGGGCCTGATGACGCCCTGGGTTAAGGGGGCCTTGCGGGCGGATGAAGGGGTCGCCACTTTATTTCTTGCCCTGTTCTCAATCGGCGTGGGGGTTGGCTCCCTTCTGTGTGAACGTCTTTCTTTCAATAAGCTGGAATTGGGCTTGGTTCCGCTGGGGTCCCTCGGCGTCAGCCTGTTTACCCTGGACTTGGCATTTGCGGCCACACGGGCCGCGGAAATCGCCCCATTAGGAGGACAAGGTGTCTCGCAGCTGTTGCTCCAAGCAGCCAATTGGCGTGTTGTCGCGGATCTGTTGCTGATATCGATATTCGCAGGATTTTTTTTGGTCCCCTTGTATACATGTCTACAACTGTGGGCCCAACCCGCAGAGCGCTCCCGTGTGATTGCTGCAAACAACATCATCAATTCGCTGTTTATTGTTGTTTACGCGCCAATCCAAATTTATCTTATTGGTCTCACGACGGGAGGACCTCTGCCCTTTCTGGGCTTTACGCTCACCATTCCCCATTTATTTGCCCTGATGGCCCTGGTGAATGTCGTGGTTGCGATTCACATCTATCGTCTGATTCCCGAATTCACGCTGCGCTTTGTGGCTTACTTGCTGACGCGAGCCGCTTATCGCCTACGAGTCACCCGCGGGGATCGCATCCCTGATTCCGGCGCTGCGTTGCTCATTTGCAACCACGTAACATATGTGGATTGGTTGTTCATCGGAGGTGCCATTCGTCGTCCTGTTCGTTTCGTGATGTGGGCCGGTTTTGCCCAGCATCCATTGATGAAGGCGCTGGTGAAAGATGCCAAAATTATCCCAATTTATCCATCGAAGGAGGATCCAGAAACGTTGGCGAAGGCGCTGGACCAGATTGCAGAAGAGTTGTCGGCGGGGGAATTGGTATGTATTTTCCCAGAGGGGAAATTAACCCCCGATGGAAACCTGTGTGAATTTCGAACGGGGGTTGAGAGGATTGTGGCCCGAACCCCAGTTCCTGTAATTCCTATGGCCCTAAAAGGGCTTTGGGGCAGCTATTTTAGTTTGGTTGAGGGACAGCCGCTGAGGCGGCCTTTTCGCCGCGGCTTTTGGTCGCCTGTTGAATTGTTGGTGTCAGATCCTGTCGTGCCCGGCCAGGTGACGGCTGCAGGATTGCGTGAAATTGTTGCAAATTTGCTGGGTAATGAACGCGTCTCCACAATACCTGTTACCCCTGCGGATGAAAGGATGCCCGCCTCCCGCGTTGATGACACACCGGCGTGAATCGTTTCCAGGATAATTCCTTGCTTCAAGTGTCAGTGGCTGGGTATAGGTGACTTAGGACATAGTGCATCAGGCTCTCTCCAAGTGGTCAGAGTGCCGAACCCCCAAAAGGACATTCATGTTCGCTTTCGATCGGCGCATTAGTCTCGAGGATCAACAAGGGGGGAGGTGTCCCGCCTACCTGTTAGAAATCATTGCGGGGCATTCGTTTGTCCTGTGTTCACCTGCCTCCGTGAAAAAACTCAAATCGCTGGATTTGGAGGCGGAGTGGGAAGAGTTCTGCGAGACGCTTGCCTCTGCCATTCGTGTGATGGACATCCGAACCCATTGTTTCCTCTCCGAGCCAGAAGCCGCGCAGGTGTTGGTGGGGTCAACCCACAAGGCTTTACGCGCCGTCGCGTTGCTGTGGGAGAAGGAAACAGAGGAGCATTTAGCGGAGGTTCCGGATGCGCTCTCCTCACAGGCTTTTGCGGCCGAGTGTCGGCGCCGAACATCCCTGCTCTGATCAAACCGTGCAGTTTGTAAAAATAATTCCGTATTAACACGTCAGTAACAAAAGGTTATCCTCCATAACAGAAGCATAAGATGTGCTGGGTTGGCAGTGCTTGACGCGGGCCAACCGTTAAGGAGGAGGCCACGTGAGCAAGTCGTCGAAGATCCCAACCACTGCCGTTTTTGGCATTGTGATTGCAGTGTCCACGCTCTTGGCCGGCTGCGGGTCCTCTGGCTTGGCTGTTCGTCCGATGGACCGCACTCAAGAAATCCTGCAGGCAGAGGCCACCAATACCCTCATGAAGGGCCTATCGAGAATCCACAAGGCTATTTTTGACAAGATCGATGTCGATGGAAACGGCAAAATTGATGAGTACGAAGCGGGCCCTAATCTGACGATGGATGATTTCAAGAAGGCTGATAGGAATCGGAACAATAAACTCACTTTTACTGAATTCAAGTCTTACGCGATCACGAACCTGTTTTTCTTTCGGGACAATCCGAAGTCGTTCACGGAACGGATGCGCGCGGGTTTGCGCAAGGCATTCACTCGCTTAGACAATTCCCCGCGCGATGGGATGTTGGCGAACCGAGAATTGAGCAACAATGACCTTAAGCGCTTAGGTTTGACCTTTGAATACAAGCGCTTGGGCGTGGTGGTGAAGGTTTCCAAGGTTTCCGACGCGGCTTTTGCTGCTGCCGACAAGACAGGTGATGGGAAACTCGGCCAGGCTGAGTTTGAGGATCTCTACATAGAGAGCGTGATAGAGGCTCTGGGGGGCACCCCAGGTGGCGGTGGTGGTGCTGCTCCGGTGCCGAGCGACCCCTTTCCGCCGGCCCCTCCCGTGGGCGATCCGATTCCGGGTCCCCCGCCCCCGGCTCCCGACTTCGGTTATTGATTTAATCGCTCTGCCCGGTCTGAGTTTTCAGACCGGGCTTTTTTGAGTCCACGACCTCCCAGTTGGCAACTTGATTTCTATCAGGCATCATTAGGGCCTCAAGGAGGTCGTCAGCGTGTCAGTTCTAATTCTGGTTGGGGCGCAGTGGGGAGATGAAGGCAAGGGCAAGGTCACCGACTGGCTGGCTGAACGTGCCAATATGGTGGTGCGTTATCAAGGGGGTAGCAACGCTGGACACACGGTCATTCGGGGCGGCCAGACCTTCAAATTGCATTTGGTGCCTTCTGGGATCCTGTACTCACACGTCCAGTGTGTTATCGGCTCAGGGGTCGTGATTGATCCGTCGGCCTTGCTTTCCGAGTTGGGGGCCCTCCAAAAAGGGGGGATCTCCTTGGAGCGCCTGAGCATCAGCCGAACAGCACACGTCACACTGCCTTACCATCGGCGATTGGATCACGCAGAGGAGCGTCAACGGGGGGGAGCAGCTATCGGGACGACAGGGCGGGGCATCGGTCCGACATACACGGACAAGGTTAACCGCGCCGGGGTGCGGTTGTTGGACTTGCTCGATCGAGAGGTTCTGACAGCGAGGCTGCGTGCATTTCTGCCTCCTAAAAATGCACTGTTGACGCAGATTTTTGGGGAACCGCCCGTTGATTTGTGCGAGACGCTCGAGGAATATTTGGCGTTCGGCGAAAAATTGCGTCCTTTTTTAGCCGACGTTTCGTTGGATATTTCAAAGGCGGTGCGTCGGGGGGATGCGGTCTTGTTTGAGGGCGCTCAGGGAACGATGCTGGATTTGGACGCGGGAACCTATCCGTTTGTTACTTCATCTCACCCTGTGGCCGGGGGCGCTTGCCTGGGAACGGGGATCGGCCCGACCGCCGTTGATGCAGTTCTGGGCGTCACGAAAGCATATACAACGAGAGTCGGAAGCGGCCCATTCCCTACCGAAATGCGTCCGAACGAGGCAGAAAACCTGCGGATGGCAGGTGGAGAGTTTGGTACGACAACCGGCCGGGCACGTCGTTGCGGTTGGCTGGATGCTGTGGTGTTGCAGCATGCTGTTCGGATGAATGGCCTCACCTCGCTGGCCCTCACAAAATTAGATGTCCTTGATACGTTTTCTGAGGTGAAATTGTGTGTCGCGTATCGGCTTCACGGCAAAGTGATTCATCACGTGCCGGATTCAGTGGAAGACTTGGCTGCCTGCGAGCCCCTCTATGACACCCACGGAGGCTGGTTGACATCCACATCAAGTGCGCGTAACCCAGACGATTTGCCTGCGGCCGCTCAGTCATATCTTCGGGCAGTGAGCGCTGTCGTAGGGGTACCGATCTCATTGGTTGGGGTTGGACCCGAGCGGGAAGCCTTGATCGTGAATGAATCGCCGTGGTCGGGCAGACACTGAGCGGTTGTTGGCCCTCGTCGAGGCCTGGGAGCACCGACGATCGACTCGGATTTTGGTGGCACAACACTCTCGAGGCTTATGTTGCTTGGGAAATGGTCTTACGATGCTCTGCTGTTTCTCCCGTTCGGCTGTTTTCTGCGAGGCGACCGGAAAAGAACGTTGAGCCATCGCCCCTCGCCTCCTGCGGCACCCTTGAACATCCTGCAGAATGGGGGCCGATTGTGCTGGCAGCTCAATCGGCCAGTTGCCGAACGCTTTTAATTCCGGTCTCTCGCCCGGATACCCTGGGTGCCCGGGAGATACTTCAATGGCGCCGGGCCGCCGCCATCATGGGCGACCTGGGAATTCAAGCCTGGTTCCCTTTTTTCCATATGAACGAAATCGAGGTGGGGCGACTTGGGGATTGCTTGGACATTCCCTGGCGCGAAAGATGGCGCTGTCTAGGTGCTGAACGGTGTTCCGGGTGCACAATGTGCGCGCAGAAATCTCGCGTCACGCGGGCTTTAGGCAAGGCCGTCAGTGGTTGAGCACTTTATTTAGAAACTGCTTGGCTCGTTCCGTTTCTGGCGATGAAAAGAAGTGTTCAGGAGGGCGATCCTCGATCAGTTGGCCGCCGTCCATAAACAGCAGCCGATCCGCCACGTTTTTTGCAAAACCCATCTCGTGAGTCACGACCACCATCGTTATCGAGCCGTCGGCCACTTGACTCATTACTTCCAGAACCTCTTGGACCATTTCAGGATCCAAGGCTGAGGTTGGCTCATCAAAAAGCATAATTTTCGGGCGCATGGCAAGACTTCGCGCGATGGCAACTCTCTGTTGCTGCCCACCCGACAACTGACCTGGGAAGACGTGGGCTTTGTGCGCGAGGCCAACCTGCTCAAGAATTTCCCGCGCACGACTTTCAATTTCCGCAGTGTTTGCTTTCCGAACGATGCGAGGGGCCAAGGTGACGTTTTCGAGAACGGAAAGGTGGGGAAACAGGTGAAAGCCTTGAAATACCATTCCGACTTCTTCTCGCAGGTTGCGTATGTCCGTCCTGGGGTCGTGGACTGCGTAGCCATCCACAATCAACCGTCCTGAGGTGACATGTTCAAGTCGATTAATGCAACGCAACAGCGTGCTTTTCCCAGAACCACTGGGACCCACCAGGACCACCTTCTGTCCTGCGTTTATTTCAAGCGTCACATTCTGTAGGACGGGTGTCGTTCCGTAATTCTTGAAGACTTTATCAAAAGTGATCACCGTTTCGTGCCCTTCCTCATTTAAAGCACCATCATACCCCAGATTGAGGTGGGTCCCCTCTTTTACCCTCGTCGACTTGGGGGTGGATCACCACAGTGGCTCCCGACCATTTGCGTAATACGGCGTCCGAAATGCTCCCGATGAAGAGTCGCTCCAAAGAATTTTTTTCGTGCGAACCCAAAACAATGATGTCAACGCCCAATTCGTTGGCAAGGGCCACTATTTCTTCGGCGGGTTCGCCGTGTCGGGTGTGGACGCTGAGACGAATGCCCCTTTCTTCTAAGATTGATGCCGCCTGCCTCGCATCTGTTTCAGTTCGCGCCAGACTCTGCTCCCGTGCAGCCGATGCTCCGCCCAAGGGGAACTCGCCTAAGGCGATGAGGGCAACGACCTCGGCAATGCTGACAAGATGCACCTCCGCGTCGGCGAGGGGAAGCAAAGAGGCCGCGCGACGGACGGCTTGATGCGACCAAGAGCTGCCGTCTGTAGCAATCAGAACCTTCATTCCACACTCCTCTGTCGGATGAGGTCGCTCCGCCGATGGCTGCCACTGGCGCTATCAATCCATTTCGGAGACCACCGGAAGCCCTTCCTCATCTGCTGCCACTGGTTCCTCGAAAAAAATCAACGTCTTAATTTGTGCGGTATCTTGGATGTCCAGCGAGTGAACCCGGCCCCCCTCGTCCTCTTGTACAAACAACGCCGTGGGCTCCGCCACCAAGTGCGTGAAGGCGCCCTCGCCTGCTTCCAGAGTGACTTCAATCCCTGCACGAAGCGAGCCTTTCTCCTCCAGCGATAAGCCGACCAACGGCAGATGTTCACACAATGTCTGACTGCCCAGGTTTTCTCCTGTCACTTGAATGCTCACTGGTTGTTGAGAGCGACGATTGCCCACTGTGCAAAGGAAATCTTGCCAATGTTCTTTGGGAATTTCATAGGTTGCCACGCGCTTGCCCTCCTTGCTGTTGCACTACAGTTCTCAGGGTGCCTACCACTTTTTCCCGAGTCAACAAGGAAGAAAGGGGGGGCTGGCGGCACCCTGCCTACACCTCAGTGCTATAGCAACTGACACGCTTCCGAGAATGACAGGCGCTCAAGGCGCGGATATACCTTTGACGGGTCGCCGTGCCCCAGCGTGAAAAGAAAATTCGACTTGCAGGAACCATCCGGCCAGAATTCGGCGTCCACCGCTGCATTGTCAAATCCCGACATAACGCCTACGTCCAAGCCTAGCGCGCGGGCTGCCAAAATCAGATATCCCCCCTGCATCGAGGAATTGCGGAAGGCCGTCGTCTCCGCCAATTGAGGGTCCTGGGCCATGAGGTCCCGCATCGGCGGGTAATGTGGAAACAATCGAGGCAACTCCTCATAGAAAGTCGTGCTCCACGCCAAAATCCCAACAACCGGCGCCGCTTTCATTTTGTCGACGTTTCCCCCAGCGACAGCGGGAAGCAAACGTTGCTTGGCCTCCTCTGTTCGCAAAAACAAAATGCGGGCGGGTTGACCATTTGCAGAGGTTGGCCCCCATTTCAGGAGGTCATAAAGGGATTCAAGCTCACGATCACTGATCGGCGTGTCAAGCCAGCCATTTTGCGTGCGAGCCGCCCGAAAAAGGAGATCCAGTGCCGTATCGTCTAGCGTTTGATTCTGGGTGACCATCAAAAAAACCTCACTGAAAGGACTACATAGAATTAAAATAGCAGATGATGGCCGGTTGGCAAGTACCGTAGAGCCTCCTGATATGGTATCAAATGGTTCGAGTCGCCCTGAGTGGTTTTTTAGCCACTCTGCCCAGGAGATCCCTGCGATGCCTTCGGAAAACCCGCCGCGCGCCACCTCGACCCAGCTCAACGTGCTGGGGGAACCTTTGCAATCCTGCAGTGTTGACCCCCTGACAGGCTTCACCCGTACGGGGTGCTGTGAGGTCACAGGAGATGATGTGGGCTTTCACGCGGTGTGTGCGGTCATGACACGGGAGTTTTTGGCGTTCAGCCAGGCCCGTGGCAATGATCTGAGCACCCCGATGCCTCAATATGCTTTTCCAGGACTGAAACCGGGAGACCGCTGGTGTTTGTGCGCTCCCCGGTGGCAAGAAGCACTTGAGTCGGACGCGGCCCCAAAGGTTGTATTGGCCTCGACGCATTTAGCGGCCCTTGAGTTTTGTCGCCTGGATGATCTTAAACGCCACGCCGTCGATGTTTAGTGGCTCGCCCCCCAGCCCCGGGTCTGGCCGCGTTTGAGCCACGCGAGCCGGAGCGCTAACCTTGGACCGGAGGCACAAGGTTGGCTTTGATGGCACGTCCCCGCTGTTGCAAGCCGTTAAGTTGCTGAACGACACGGGGCGCTTGCGTCTCGACGACGTCAAAGAACGAGAAAAATGGATGAATGGCGATCGCACCGATCGCACTGCCCGAGACCCCCCCCGCTCCACACACCAGTTTTACCAAGGCACCCCGTGTTAACCCGTGCGACTTGCCTTGATTGAGCCACACGCGACTAAACCCTGGCTCGTGATGCTCACTGAGGCGCCGCGGCTCACGTCCCCCTGACTCTTTGATGGGCGACACTTCGCGCCTAGGAGCTTTTTTGGAGGTGGTTTTCTCTCGGCGGTCTTGGGGCTTTTCTTTGGTGCCGGAGGGCTTTTCCCTCAACGCCGATCGCGTCTTTACTTCTGGCTTGCGAGGAACCATCAAGTTGGCCCCGGCGGTCATGGCAGCCTTGGCAGCATCGTTTCCGGCCAACAAAGCAACGACGAGATCCTGACTATCGATATAAGCCAGCAATTCTCCAGCCAAACTGGCCAGTTCCAAATCAGGACCGTTCGCTATCCGCGCGCTCAGGGTCTCGTGAAAAGCCTCTCGAAGTCGCTTTCTAACATCGGCCGCCTGTGGCAACGGTCGAAGCTCTACTTTCACCCCTGCTTGTAGTAACATGCGACGGAATCGGGCGGCATCCCGGGGAGGAACAAACGTGATGGCTACTCCCTTTGCGCCGGCGCGTCCCGTGCGACCCACCCGATGGGTATAGGTGTCCGGATCTCGCGGTACTCCCAAATTAAAAACGTGTGAAATACCTTTCACGTCAATGCCACGTGCCGCGACGTCTGTCGCAACCAGAATATCAATCAGGCTGCGCCGAAAGGCATTCAGCGTCCGCGTGCGGGCTTCTTGAGGCAAATCGCCGTTGAGATACCCTGCTGAAAAGCCTTCCTCCCGAAGGCGTTCGGCAATTTGTTCTGTTTCCACTTTCGTGTGGCAAAACACAATCGCAAGTCCAGGCTGCTCGACGTGGAGAACATTGACCAGGGCTTCGATTTTCTGGTCAGAAAATACCTCGAAGGCCTGGTGGGTTATTTCTGGAGCTGAGCGCTCACCCCTCGAAATGGTAATTTCTGAAGGCTCACGCAAGGTTTTCTCGGCCAGGGCCTTGGTCCCGGGAGCCATCGTGGCAGAAAAAAGCAACGACTGACGTTCGGTGGGCAGGGCCGCAAGAATTTTATCTAATTCCTCGGCGAAGCCCATATCCAACATTTCATCGGCTTCATCCAAAACGAGCGTGGTGCAAGCGCTCAAGTCCAATCGGCCGCGTTCTAGGTGGTCTACCAAACGCCCGGGTGTGCCCACCACCAAGCGTGCTCCGTTAGCGATAGCGCGTAACTGGTCTCGGTAGGACCCTCCACCGAAGAGGGCGGCGACCTCCGTGCCAAGAGGTCTCGCTAATTTGCCCAACGAGAGTGCCACTTGCATGGCGAGTTCTCGCGTGGGAAGCACGATGAGAATTTCAACCCGGGGCGGAGACTCTGGCTCAAGGCGCTGCAGCAACGGAAGTCCGAACGCCAGTGTCTTTCCCGTGCCGGTTTGAGACTGTGCGAGAACATCTCGTCCTGCCATCACCACCGGAAAGGCTGCCTGCTGGATGGGGGTCGGAACAGTCAGGTTCTGGGCGGCCAAACCGGCCAAAAGCTCCGGACGGAGCTCCCATTCCGCAAAAGCGGTAGGGGTTTCCACGATTCAACTCCTCATATAGAAAAACCCCCTTCGCTTCAATTGGAAGTGAAGGGGGAAATCAGCGCGCCCACCAAGACTCGAACTTGGGACCTTTTGATTCGTAGTCAAACGCTCTATCCAACTGAGCTATGGGCGCTGACTCCGTCATCCTAGCAGCTCTTTACGCAGACCGCAAGGGGATGTTGAAGGAGACTTCGGCCGGCCTTACAATTTGTTTAACCCAAAGGGAAGTCCACGGGGAGGCTGCTGTGAGGGTTGTCTGCGGCGAACCAAGCTGAGATCGATGTAATTTCCCTTCAGGATGCGTTGACGTTCAAGGGGCTTCCAAAACGCCTCGATGGCCGCGTGATCGAGGCCTGTGAGCATGGCCGTGATGAGCTTATGTGCCTGGGTCGCCTTGGCCTGTGCTCCCTCATCGTAAGGCCGGGAAGCAGCTTGTCCGAAACAACCCAAGGCCCGCAAGAGAGGTGACTTCAAAGCCTCCCCGAGACGAGTAACCTGTCCGAAGGTCTCAATGGCTCGCGCATCGCCGGCCGCCAGAAAAACCTCCCCGCGAAGATTTTCTAGTTCTGCTTCCAGCAATTTTGCCCCAATTTTTTTTCCCAACGTGATGCCTTTTTCAATTTCCTCGCCGGCACACTCGTGCTTTCCTTGCCTCAGGGCCAACCACGCACGGCACCTGTGGATTTGGACCTGAAGTCCTTGGGCATTTCCGAGTGCTGCTTGCTCCCACGCCGCTTGTAGATCACTTTCGGCCTCTGCATAGTGACCTAAATACGCTTTCGCTTCTCCGCGAAGTGCCCTCACCTGGGCCACCGGATCCGTGTTGCCCGTTTGTTCTAAGAGGGTTAGTAGATTCTCTGAAATCTCCCATGCTTCCTCTGTACGGCCTAAATGAAGCATGAGGCGCACCCGGTGTTCAAGAACCCTGGCTTCGAGCACTTTGTTGTTGCTCTGCTTGAACAGCGCCATCGCCTCATTAGCCATCGCGATCGCCTCTCCCACCCGACCCAAATGAAGCAACCCGGGCGCTCGGAATGTCACCGCCAAAGCCATCGCCAAGCTCAGATTGCTTTCTGCAGAAATCGTGTGGGCTATTTCTGCCTCAATTAACCCAGACTCGAAGTCACCCAGTTCGTAGTTCGTGATGGCGAGGTTGAGATGAGCGAACGCCTCCTCTTCACGCAAACCCAATTCAAAAGCGATTTTTCGATTCGCAAGAAACGATTCTTGCGCACGTTCAAATTCCCCCGTCTTAAAATAGGCCGCACCCAGAAGGTTGAGTGCGTTGAGCAATCCCATTTTGTGGCCCAAGTCGGTGAGTGTTGCGATGGCTTCCCGCAGGTGAGTGATCCCTTCGTTGGTTTTTTCTGGGAAACTGGCTACCAACAGGTGACCTAGAAAGGCTTGCGCCTCACCAAGGCTCGCCATGTCGTTCGCGTCCTGTGAGAATCTCATCGCCTCTTGCGCTTGACTGAGGGCATCTGCAAGATTTCCTTGCATATACCTGAGCGCCGCGGACGTGAAGTAGCTTTTGGCTGCGGAGGCTCTGTCGCCAGAGTCCAGCGACACCTGAAGAGATCGCTCACAGCAGGCGAGTGCATCCGCCAGGTTGTCTTCACTGGTGTAGCAATCAGCGAGTGCAGTGAGCATCCTGGCGAGAAAATTGGTCGCACGAAGCCGTTGCGCGATCGGAATTGCCTCCGAATAACATGACTTAGCCCCTGAAACATCGCCTGAGAGAAGACGTGAATCCCCCAACAGACGCAGACTTAACAAGCGAGGCTTGTCCTGTTTGGGGTCATCGCTCGCCTTCAGTAAGGTCAGGGCCGTGCTGAGATATCGCTCGGCTTCCCGGTTAGCAAACAACGCTGCGCTGCGCCGTCCGACTTCGATGGCGAAAGTGACAATCTTGTCGGGTCGGCAACCAATGATGTAGTGGTCAGCGACCGCCTTGACGAGTTCAAAAGGCGCCTCCCGCAACTGGGTTCGGCCGATCCTGCGTTCAAGCGCACCTGCCACCTTGGCGTGCATCGCCGTGCGATGTTCTGGTGTGAAACTTTCGTAAACCACTTCCTTGAACAGGGCTTGTGTCCATTCGTAGGCCTTGTCATCGTTTTGAAACAGTATCTGCTGTCGTTGAAGGGCGTCGAGGGCTTCAAAAAGGCGATCATCCGGGAAACCTGTCAACTCCTGCAAGAGGGGCCGATCGAAACCCCGCGCCAGCACGGCCACCACACGGGCCACCGTGATCGCATCTTCTGGAAGCTCAGAGAGCTTGCGCAGCAACAACCCTTGAAGGTTACGGGGCAGCCTGGCCGGGTCTATGGGGGTATCCGTGTTCCAGCCCGCGAAGGTCGGCTGTACAACCTTTTCCCGCACCAAGTATTCGAGCAGGCGCTCTACGTGAAAAGGGTTGCCTTCCGCGAGCTGGTTCAACGTTTCAACCCACTGCGTGGGCACCGTCGCGATGGCTAGCATACGGTTAAGAATCTCGCGAATATCTTCAAAAGCTAACGGACCGATGGGCATTCGGACGTCTTGTGAGGCGCCCGATGGCGCGGCGGCCGGCGCGGAACGGGTGGAGATGGCAAAGACTGTGGGGGCATCGGCCAAATTTCGTTGCAAGAATTCAAGCAATTCGCGCGATAAGGGGTCTGCGGCGTGCCAGTCTTCAAGAATGACGACGAATCCTTTCCGATTCGCCAAACGGCCGAATAGCTCCACCACAGCACCCATCAGGCGCAATTTTTCCTTGCTGGCATCCTCAAGGGGGGGGGCACCCTCGCTCGATAATTCGGGCAGCAAGGATGAGAGAAGGTTTGCTTGCGCCGAGAGAATCTCCGGGACGTACTCGTTCAAGGTCGGAACGAGGCCGCGAAGTACTTCGCGGAATGGGGCGTAAGGAGTGCTGTCTTCACCCCGCGCCGTTCCCGTTACAACCGGCGTCTCGCCCTCGACCTGAAGGCTCGCCCGAAATTCCCGCAAGATTCGGCTTTTGCCAATCCCCGGCGGGCCCTCTAAGACAAGCGTAGTCCCCCGTTGTGCGTTTTTAAGTTCTCGCACCGCGTCACCGAGAGTCTGTGTCACGGCCTGGCGCCCCACCAAAGGGGGGGCCAGAAGAGAACGACCCGCCCTTCCCGCCTCAAAGCCCAAGGCCAACATGACATCTGCAGCGGTCGAATATCGCTCAGCGGGTGTTTTTGCCAGTAATTTAGCAACCAAATTGTCGACGGTTGGATCACAATCAGGCATGACCGACGAAAGCCGAGGGGCCAGTTCGCCCACATGGGCCTTCAATATCTCCGCCCGACTGGCGTATTCAAAGGGCAGTCGGCCTGTCAGTAATTCGAAGACCAGAATGCCGACGGCATACAGGTCCGCTCGGCCGTCAACCACACTGCGTTGCACAATCTCGGGTGCAACATAACCCAACGTTCCTGTGATGGGAAGGTCGCTGCTGCCTGCATATTCAATGAGGCCGAAATCCATCAGCTTCAATGTTCCATCGGGCGTGATGCGAACATTCACGCTCTTTAAATCACGGTGCACGAAACCCAAGTCGTGAACGTGCCCCAAGGCGGCGAGCAGATTCGGCAAGATTTTTTTGACGTCCGCTTCCGACATGGGAATCAGCTCGTCAAGTCCTTTTCCGGGGACCACCTCCATCGTGAAAAACGGCGTTCCATCCTCAAATTGCCCATATTCGTGCACGCGACAGCAGTTTGGATGACGCAGTTGTGTCATGAGCCGAAACTCTTGTTTGAAGCGCAACGCCCCGTCTTCGCCCAACTGGTCTGCAACCCGTTTCAATGCAACACGCTGACCGGAATCGACATCCTCGACCAGCCAGACGACTCCCATCGCGCCGGTTCCCAGCTCGTCGATGATCCGAAAACGGTTGGCGATCAGGTCTCCCGGGCGCAAGGGCTTAAACTCCAGAAGCAGAGGGCACACAACACAAGGCTCAGCCCCCTCAATATTCCCGAAAACGCTTCAATTAATGCCAGTTTAGGCCTGGCTGCACCGTCCCTGAAAGGGAGAGACCCCTGAAGTTTATGATTTTTGGGGAGTCGGAGACGGGCTCACCCGCCCCCCAGGCGGAGGGAGTTCAGGAAAGGAGACTTGATCAAGATCGGGTTCCAGGTGAATCCCTTGCAGCCCTCGCAGGGTGCCCAAAATGACCACCTTTTGTCCTTTTCGAACGGCCAACGCCGCCTCTTTGTGGGCTTGAAACAACATGGGCCGGCTCATGTGAGGCACCTGCGCATGGATAAAATATCCGCCGGGGCGGTTGGATGCATCCAGTACTTCTGCTTCGATACGCACCCGACGGCCCCACGTGCTGGTTTCAAACTGCCGATAGGCTTCCTCGATTTGGAGGGCTGTGAGCTCGGGCTTCGGAATGGCTAGACGCTCCTCAATGAGCTGAGACAGGAGTACCTCTGGCGCGTTCGAAGGGGTTCCGGCCCCGCCGGGGGCAGCCCAGGCCCCGTGGCCACCCACGAGAATGCAGCCGAAACCGGACACGACGGCCCACAGGGACAGGATGCGTAGCACACCCTCAAACGGCCAAAAACTCACAGGCCTTTCCTTTGCTGGAAACAAGACTGGTTCAATTATCGGATGACTTGGGAGAGACTTGGGGCGGTCCGATATAAATTCGCAGAACAAAAATCTCGCGAAAAAGCGCTTGGGTGACCCATCTGTTTCGGTACTGTTTTCGTCGGTTTCAGCGTTACAACGAGGGAAAGTCGGTGGGACCGTCTTTTAAAAGGGGGAGCGCATGCCGATCGATGGCATCAAGGAGTGCATCCATGTGCGCTCGTTCGGTTGCCGAGGCCTTCAGTTCATCACCCGCTTGATTGAGGCGTTGTCGGCCAACTTGGGTTACGCCCTGCATGACGCGAACGAAATCGGCCTTTGAAAAACTCTGCTGCTTGTCCATCGCCAGATGTGCCAAGACCTCAGAAATAAATTCCCCAGTGCCCGGTGGGCCACTCGTTTCCATTAGATCCAACAGTTGTTCTCGGGTAATGGTGTTCTCCACTCAGACCTCTTTTCTTCCATTCGCCCGCAGTGCAGGGGGTTCAAGACTTTAGGGCATTCCAGCCTTTGCTCAGCAATCCGCCGACCCCCTTGGCCGCCCCTGATATTGCCTCCCAGTTATCAATCACCGCCGCCCCCAGAACCAGGGAACCGCCGACCAGCGTTCCGATGGGAGGGAATGGCGCTAAAGCACTGCCGGCAGCGGTCATGGCGCCGGTCGCGGCCTTCGCATACTGAGGGGGTGTTTTATTTAATGCAACCGTGGCCTGCATCACGCCAGAGGCCACCCCTAAAACGGGAGCCGCTTTCTTGAGAAATATGCCTGCCGTGTTAGAGGCCGCTCCTAGTTTCGAACTGGTATTCAACGTCGCCGCACCAATTTTCGCCAGGCCCTGGGCCGAATTTACGGTGCCTCCAAACACTTGAATGCCCCCCTCGAGCACGTTTCCGGCCTGAATATTTTCAACGCCGCCCTTGATATTCAAGGCGCCACCCAAGACGCTGAATCCGCTGCCCGCAATCGCCAGTCGTTGGCCCAAACGTGTATCGGCGCCCACAGTGTTATTGAGGGACGTGGCTAATTTTTGCAAGCGGGTGCTGGCCGCCCCGGGACCTTTATTGATTTCGTTAATCAAGGCCACCGTGTCGTTGATGGCGTCGATGCTTGCCTTACCCGTTTTTCTGACACCCTCCAAGTAATTGCCTTCGCCGATGGCCTGGATCCCGTCCGAAACATCACTCGCAATTCCGGCCAGGCCGACGGTGCGTTCGGCCACGCCGAGACCCCGTGTGACGGTGTCCGGGGTCAGGGCGCCGTTACCCGACGAAGCAGGGGGCGCAGCAGCCCCCACTGTGCGGTTCTGAGGAGTACGGGGCGCGGGTGGTACAGGCGTGGGCTGAGAACCAAGCTTGCTTGTTGACACGGCTTAAATCCTCCTCTGTGACAATAGATACATTCCCAGGATTCTGGGTCGCCTGTCGTCCGCTTGATGGAAGTTTAATATTTAGAAAATACAGTTTTGTTGTTCGCTTCGTGCCAAACAGTGTTTTCACGGAATCCGCAGGCAGTGAAAACGTTTCAACCCTTCGCAGAGGGCTCGAAACGAAATGCCGCCGAGTTCGTGCAGTAACGCAGGCCCGTGGGCGGAGGGCCATCGGGAAAAACGTGCCCGAGGTGCCCGTCACACTGGCTGCAGACGATTTCGGTCCGCACCATGCCGTGGCTTCGATCCTCGCAGGTTTCCACAGCTTCCGGTGTGGCTGGTTGAAAAAAACTGGGCCAGCCTGTTCCAGAGTCATATTTTGTATCTGATACAAACAGCAATTGTTCGCATCCCGCGCAAAAATATCGCCCCGGCACCTTGTTGTCCCAGAAAGCCCCTGTCAGCGCACATTCTGTGCCTTTTTCTCGCAGAACGCGAAACTGTTCCGCAGTGAGTTGAGAGCGCCACTCGGCATCTGTTTTTTTAACCTTAGACCGTGACATCATTCATCCTTTCTGGCAGGCCAATTCTCGGGTGACCCCTATTTAAGTCTTCTTTGGGCGATACGTACTGAGAACTACGGGCTGTGTTTCTGCCTTCGCCCTCCGGGAATCCAATTTTTGTCACCCAGTAGCTCCATGAGGGCAGGCAGTAGACATAACCTGACAAGGGACGCGTCAACCAATACCGCGACCGCAAGCCCCAGTCCAAGCATTTGAACCACCGCGAATTCCGCCCAAGCGAAAGCACCGAAGACACAAATCATGATGGCGGCCGCGCTGGTAATAATTCCAGCGGTGGATGCAATGGCCTCTACAGTGGCATCGCTATTGCTCATCCCTGCATCATAATTCTCTTTAATTCGACTCAGGAGGAATACTTCATAGTCCATTGATAGGCCAAAAACGATACAAAAGAGACTCAGACTCACGGTCAAAGGGATTTGTCCGAGGGGTTGGGGGTATCCGAATACACCCGCCCCCCATCCGAATTGAAAAACGGCGACCACGACACCGAGCCCTGCGCTCACAGATAACACATTGAGAGCGATCGCCTTCAGGGGCACCAGAACAGAGCGAAATGCGAACGCAAGTGCAAAAAAAGTGGCCGCCACAACGAAGGCAATCACCAGAGGTATTGTGGCCCCTAAGGTTCGGTCAAAGTCGTTGAAAAAGGCGGATTGTCCGCCGATGAGTATCTCAAACCCCCGAGGGGGGGATTGGCTTAATTCTGCGGCGAAAGCTTTGCTTTGCTCAAAGGTAACGCCCTTGTCTAAGATCAGTTGAAAGTAGCATGCTTGGCGATCGTGACTGAGAAAGAGATCGCCCAATAAAGGAAATTTTGCGATCGCCTGTTCGGGGTTCGCATAGAGCATTGCCAGTGCCATTGGGGACTGCGGGGGATCGACATCGAGTGGACTCAGTACGTGTGCAACCCTTGAATCTGCGCCGAGTCGCTTCGAGAATGCCAGCAAGTCGCCAAAATGCTTGATTCCCAGTGCGTAATCCTTGCGCGGGGGCGTGTCGTGCCCCAAGGGTTGCTCGAGTCTCAATATGAGATTAATGGGAGCCACCAGTCCACCCTGCCCCATAGCCTGAAGTTCCTGGAATCCTCGCTCATAGGGTAACGCCCGGGGGAGCCAAGGGACCGTGGGAAAACCGCTTTTTAACCAGGCAACGGGCGCACTGAGGACTAGAATTGGAAATAAAGCCGCCAGGACGTGGCGCCACGGGCGTTTCAAAACCCAGCGACACCAAGCCTCCCAGCGCTCTTTTGGATGACGGAGCCATGGGATATCTATGGAAAACCAACGGGGCGCATCGATAAAATTACCAATGAGAGCGAGACAGGCCGGCAGCAGCGTCAGTGCGAGCGTGACGGACACCAGTGCAACCAAAAACCCCCCCACTCCCATCGAGCGACTGTCCAATACGGGCGTGGCGAGTAAACCAGCGAATCCGATGGCGACCGTCAGGCCCGATATCGCAACGGCGCGCCCGGCCGTTCGGACCGTCTCTCCGACAGCCTGTTGAACGCCTTCACCTGATTTGAGGGCTTCGCGAAAACGACTCACGACCAAAAGGGCGTAGTCAATTCCCAACGCAAGGCCGAGCATGGAGGCGACGCTTTGGGTGTATGTTGACAGGTCGATCTGCGGTGCCAATAGGGCCAAAAGTCCAGAAGTCAGAACAATGGAGACAATGCCCATGAACAAGGGCACGCCGGCGGCGACCAGAGACCCGAAGGCAACCAAAAGGACGGCGGCGGTGAGGGGCAGGCTTCGCGCCTCGGCCCTTCCCGTGTCGATGGTGCTGAAACGGTTAATGTCATAAGTCAGTGCAGCACGCCCCGTGACATTCCAAGAAAGACCTTCCAAGGCGCGTGCGTGATGTTCACAGATCGCGTTGACGGTCGCCCGTACACTTGCCACAGCCATCTCCGCCGAAGCCACGTCACGGGCCCGCAGCCCAACCAGCAGAAGCGCGGCGTCCGGGTCCTCACTCTTAAAAGCACGGGTTCCCGGGTCTCCCGCCTTTAACACCTGAGCCACTTGTTTGTGTCTCGTTAGCGCCTGCTGTAGCTCACTGAGCAGGCCTTGACCCGAGGGTGTCGCGAGAAGGCGCTCGGGGACGCGAAGGGTAACAACCAGAGACTGGACGAAAGGGTTTGAAAATTCGTCCGCGAGCATTCGCTCGGCGATCGAAGAAGGTGTTCCAGCAATTGCACCCGTGCCGCTTCGAAGGTGAAGCGGAAGATCTTTGGCATAGCTTGAAGCCAAGACAACGAGCAACAACCAGAAAGAGATGACCAGAAAGCGCCATCGGGCCATCCATTTGCCCCAGCGGCGAAATCGCTGGAAAGAGTCAACCACCGGGTCCCTCCAACCGCCCACAAGCAAGCGACAAGGGTGCTATGATGCAGGATGTGAGGCTTTAACGTCCAGACTTTGATGCGGTTTGGGTTCTCAATTTGCGCAAGAGGTTAAGGTTGCGGGCAAAAAACTGGGATGACGAGGTGGGTGTGCAAGAGCTCCCATTCGGGCGGGAGGCTCTCGGCATCCTTCTCGGGGTGACCCCCGGCGGATGGCATTTTGACCCCGTATTGCTCTCACATTGGCTCCGTTCCGACAGCCCATTTTTCCAGTGGGGGTCGGCGTCGCTCCTCTTCGTTGAAAATGCGGCCGCCCTGCTCGTTTCTCACGATTCCAGAATGACGAAGGGGCGCCTGGTCGCTTTCTCGGCACTGCGCGTGAACGAACGATTGTCAAGCGCGGAACAGGTTTCGGTGGTCGGTCGCTTGCTTCAGGCGGCCGCGCAGTGGGGGCGATCGCGGGGCGCGGAACGATTGGGAGGGCCACTGATGCTCTCAACATGGAACCCTTACCGAGTACTTGCGGATGACAGGCCCAATGAGACAAATGGGTTTCCCGGCGAAGGAGTCGAGCCAGCCGCCTATAACTTACTCTACCGAGCCGCTGGTTTGCAGGTCACCGATCGCTACGTGACCACTGCGCCCCCAGAAGATCCGGATTATTGGATGTTTCATTTGGATCGTGAGGCCGGGATTTCCAGCCGGCGCGCAGGCCGTGTCGCGGTTTTGCCCTTGTCGCCAGGGGATGGTTTACGCCTGGCTCCCCAAGTCTTTGAATGGCTCAATTCCTCATTTGTTCACAACCCCTATTTTGTGGCCCTCAGCGGGGCCGAGTTTGGGGATTGGCTGATGCAGTCGATGCCCGGCGGCGTCGAACCCGTTCGCTTGGGGGCCTTTGACGGCGATGGCACAGTCCTTGGGGTCCTGGCAGGTTTCGTGGCAGAGAACCGTGGAATTTTGAAAACCGTCGCGGTCCGTCCTGATGCCCAGGGGACCCGTTGTGCCATGGCCCTGACTTTTGAGTTTCACAGGCGCCTGTTTCATCGCGGCATCACGCAGGTTCAACACGCTCTGATGCACGTGAACAATTCGTCCGCTCGCATGAGTTCGAAATATGCCCGGCCGGTTCGCCACTATGTACTCTATGGCACTCACTGCGCTTGAGTTTAATTGTTACCAGGCCACCTTGGGAGCGTCGAAGGTTGCTCCGGAGAAGGTGGCGCTTTGGCATTTACCAGATAAAAAAAATATTGACCAAGCCGTCACTTACGGTGAATTACGCGCCGAGATACATCGAGTTGCTTTCTCGTTACGACAGAAAGGCATCGGTTACGGTGACAAGGTGTTGGTGCTTTTGCCGATGTCGCCGGCCTTGTACTCGGTGATGTTCGCCGTCGCGATGGTGGGGGCTTCGTCCGTTTTCGTGGATCCTGTCGGCGGCGCGGCGCGTTTGATGGCAGCATTGGGGGATGCGAAGCCGCGGGCCGTCTTTATTCCGACGGGCGTGGCCCGTTTCTTCCGTTTGCTACCCGGTGTTCGGGATGTTCCGTGCGTTTTTTTTGTGAACATCGACCAGTCTCTGTTTCCAGGGGTGCCCGAAGACAGAGAGATTTGCCCCGTATCGCCAGATGACGCAATTTCATTGGTCTATACCACTGGGAGTACGGGAGCCCCCAAGCCTGTGAGGCGCTCTCATTCCGATATGCTTGCGATGCTAGCGGCATTGAATCAGCATCCAGCGAAGCATTCAGAGGCGGTGGATTTGCCGATGTGGCCTAATTTGGTATTTGATGCGCTGTGCCACGGAAGAACTTGCGTCATACCGGCCGCGACAAGTGGACGCCTCGCCCTCTCTTCTCCAGATGTCTTGATAGGGCAGATGGAGCGATGTGGTGTCACCATGTGGATTGGGCCACCGGGACCTCTGGAGAAATTACTGGATGAGTTCGAAGCTCACGGGTCCCCGAGGGCCTTGCAACACATTTTCGTGGGGGGGGCGTTGGTGCCACCGCGCGTGTTGCGTCGGGCGCAAAATTGCCTTCCCTTGGAAGGAGAGGCTGTCGCGGTCTATGGCTCGACAGAAGCCGACCCTGTGGCGACGTTATCCGCTCGTGATCTGGTCGAAACCCCTGCCCGCGTGGGGGTGCCCATTGGGCGCCTTCATCCCAATATTCGCCTGCGTTTGGTCCAGCCGGACGTCGAGGCCAGTGAATGGAGTGGTGCCAGGGATGTGGTACCCGGAGAAGTGGGAGAGATTTGGGTCACGGGTCCTCACGTGAACACCTTTTTGGAACCCTCTGACCCTGGGGGGCACTCGACCAAGATGGTTGACCCAACAGGAGTTGTTTGGCACCGGATGGGTGATTTGGCGTGGCAGGATAACCAACAATGCCTCTTCCTCATGGGCCGTTGGGCGCAAAGGGTTCAGCTTGCGGAACGTGTCCTTGACACGATTCCCGTCGAATTGACCGCTTTGGAAGTGGCGGGGGTCAAGCGAGCAGCGCTGCTGGGACGGAATATGGAAGCTTGGGTTGTGGTCGAGCCGACTCCCCACGCGCGCCTTCACGAAGTGCAGGAGGCCTTAATACGGGCTCTGGAGCCCTTTTCGGTGACACGGGTCGTATTCCACCCGCAAATGCCCCTGGATGCTCGCCATATGAGCCGCATCGACTTGCAAAGCTTAACGCTTGACTTGCCCGACGATCCCCCGCGCTTGCCCCCTCTCGCCTCGCCGCCCCCTTTTCTCGAGGCGCTGCGCCTGTATTTGCGCGAACGCTTTCCCCTGCTGCAGACCCTGATCGGCGTATTGCTGATGGTCGCGACCGACGGCCTGGCAACTTTGGCTCTCATAGACCAACCTCTTCATCGCGAAGTGCTGCCCCAGATGATGATTGTGGTGGCAATCTTTATCGGTGTTTTCTTTCACCTGCGGGTTTTTGATGAACACAAAGACTGGGCCGTGGATCGCGTGGCCTTCCCAGAACGTATTTTGTCGCGGGGTTGGGTGACGCTTCGTCAATTGCGGTTTTTGGCTGCGGGAGTGATCGTCAGTGAAATTCTTTTGGCCGCCACGACCAGCCTTGTCTTATTGGGGTGGACCCTTGTTCTCATTGCCTATTCCTGGTTGATGCTGCGTGAATTTTATGTGGGAGACTGGCTCAAACGACATCTGGTGATGTATGGGGCAAGCCACATGGCGATCATCTCGCTGATGTCCCTGGCTGCTTATGGAGCCATCCTTGATGCGCTGCCCTGGTCCGTTGTGAGCCATCTAAGTGGTGCTCAAGGCTTCGATGCCACCCTTCACGGCGTTCTGCCCGCCTTGGCATCCCGGGTTTGGCACCCAGGATTATTGCTTTTTGCCGGGATGAATTTCTGTTTGATCTACTCGCTGGAGGTGGCTCGTAAGATACGCACGCCCGAATTGGAGCGTCCGCAGGTCGACACCTATTCCCGGCGATTGGGGATCCCGGGGGCTCTGGTTTTGGTGCTCGCCACACAGTGTTCTGGACTCGCCATGTTGGCCTTGGCGTCTTCCGCCCTTCACGTTCCCTGGGGAGTATTTTTATGGGGGGGGCTCACGATAGCATTTGTCGCGGTGCGCTATGGGATGTTCTACTTGAATCCGACCCCAGCCGCTTCAAAAAGACTTGAGGCGACAGGCGCACTCACACTGGTGAACTTGAATGTTGCCCTGATCCTTTTCTGGGGAGTTTTTCGATGACTGATGTATGGACGGCAGAATGGTTGGCCTCGTCCGCTCAGCCCGCTCTCGATGCCTCGGCCGTTCGCTGGGGGGGGAAGGGAAGAGGATTGCTTCGGCTGGTTGCAGGCGGCTTCCAGGTTCCTGAGTTTTTTATTTTAAGTTCTGACGTGATGGTGAAAGCCCAAGAAACAGGCCAACTCTGTGCGGACTTTCCGGGCCTGAAAGAAACGTTGGCGTTAGCGCTTAAAAAGCTACCCGATGCCCCCGTTGCGGTGAGGAGCAGTGCCGCTGAAGAGGACGGCGACCGTTTTTCTCTGGCGGGCCAATTCGACACTTTTTTGGGGGTTCCGAAGGATGTGGACCAGGTTGCCGACAAGGTGGTGGCCTGCTGGGTTTCGCTGCAAGGCGAGAGGGCGACTGCTTACCGACAACAGCACGGTTTGTCATCCGAACGAGCCCGGATGGCAGTGGTCGTTCAAACCATGGTGCCCGCGGAGCGCTCTGTCGTTATTTTTTCCGGAAATCCAGCCACCGGAGATGCTGATGAAGTGGTCGTCTCTTCTGTGTGGGGCCTCGGAGCAGCCCTCGTATCTGGAGACACAGAGGGTGATACCGAAATCTTCACTCCCGACGGCTCCTTGAAGTCACGCAGTACGGGTTCTCAGGCGCGTTATCACACGCTATTGGCAGGTGGGGAGATCGCCGAGCTCGCGCTTCCCTCCGAACGATTGGGTCAACCCGTCCTGTCTCCTGCGAACCGACAAGCTGCCCGCCGCCTGGCCCGAAACATTGCGGAGCATTTCGATCGCCCCGTTGATATTGAAGCCTCTTTTCTTGGTGATACGCTGTGGGTGCTTCAGGCGCGCCCCATCACGACCCCTTTGAGCCGCCACCGTCTGTTGTGGGACAACAGCAACATTGTTGAGAGCTATGACGGGGTTACGACGCCCCTGACTTTTTCTCATGCTTGCAACGCGTATCGCCTGGTATACACGCAGTTCGGCCGATTGTTGGGCGTCCCGCGTTCGACCTATGACAGGCATGAGCGCCAAATGATGACCTACATAGGACTGCTGAATGGCCGAGTCTACTACAACTTGTTGATGTGGTATCTCTCGATGGCGCACTTACCTGGCTACGCCTTCACCAGGGGGGCGATGGAAAACATGATGGGCGTGCGAGAAAGCCTGAATGTTGAGTTGCCGGAGGCCGGGGCGCCTCTCGAAAAGTGGACGAAGGACTTTCCACGGCTTGTCTGGATGCTGCTGCGGGGTTTGTGGGCCTTCGGCACCCTTCAGGTGCGCGTGAATCGGTTTTGGAGCAATTTTGAGCATGTGTATGCCCAATGGCATCAGCACAATTTCGACACCTGGGAAACTCCCCGCCTGATGGCTCTGTACCACGAATTGGTTGTGAAAGTGTTACATCGTTGGGAGGCTCCCATTCTCACGGACGTGGGCGCGATGCTTTCAATGGCTGCTTTGCAAAAAGCTCTCAAAGCATGGGTGGCTGGCGATGATGACTGGGTAGGCCCATTGCTTGTGGCGACGGGCGATATAGAAAGCACCCGTCCGACGGAACGCTTAATGGAAATCGCAGGTTTTCTTAAAGCGTCTCCTGCTGCGCTCGCGTTATTGCAGGGCGACGACGCCGCCTTCTGGCCCGGGTTGCACAAGAACACTGAATTGACGCCCATATTAAAGATGCTTGAAGATTGGCTGGCCTGCTATGGCGATCGCGCGATGGGGGAACTCCGGCTTGAGGCGCCTACTCCGCGCGAAGAACCTGCGATGGTCGTGCCATTATTGAGGACTTATGTGGCTCTGGAGCAGAAACGCGGGGGTGCTGGTCCTGAATCAGCAATGGAGGCCACCCAACGTGCCGAGTCAAGGCTTCACGAGGTTTTGCAGGGTCGCCCCGTTCGAGGCTGGGTGGTTCGCTGCTTGCTGCATTGGACACGCCAGCATGTTCGCAACCGCGAGAATATGCGATTTGCCCGCACCCGTTTAACCGGGGTCCTTCGCCGATTATTCAAAGCGGTGGGGCGTGACTTGGTTCAGGTGGGGATTTTAAGGCGTCCAGACGATGTTTTTTTTCTATCGGTGGAGGAACTCACGGCGTATGTCGACGGCCGCTCAATCACTCGCGATCTGGGGGCCTTGGCCGACATGCGTCGTCGTGAATACGCCGAATATCCAGCGCAGGAACCCCCCGACCGTTTTGTAACCATCGGATTGCCTGCGGTCAAAGTTCCTGTTGCGCAAACACTCAACAGCGACGAAATGGTCCTTCAAGGAACACCCTGCTCTCCGGGCGAAGTCGAAGCCCCTATTCGGATCATTCGGCATCCCAGTGAGGGAGGGGCCTTGCAGGGAGAAATCGTGGTGGCTGCGCGCACTGATCCGGGCTGGGTTGCATTGTATCCGGCAGCAAAGGGCTTACTGGTAGAGAAAGGCAGCGTTTTGTCACATTCCGCGATTGTGGCTCGAGAGATGGGTCTTCCGACAATTGTCGGGATTCCCGGGTTATGTCAGCGCCTACGGGGGGGTGAGCGGGTACATATGGATGGGAAGACGGGTGTGGTTCGCATTGTAGACGGGGAGGGAAACAGTGTCTAACGCGCTCATTGATACCGCTATTTTGCATCGTCAGGCTTCAGCCCGCCCCCTGGACCTTGACAGTTTACCGTGGGCCGATGGCGTGAATCCGGAAAATTGGTTTGCTCCGGAGTCGATGACTCACTTACTTCAGAGTCCGAGCTATCGCCATTTCAATGAAACAGAGAAGAAGCTGTATGCCCGTACCGTTGCCTTCGCCAAGGCAGAGTTGTTCATCTATTTTGAAGAGCACCTGTTGGCCCCGGTGATACAACGACTGATTTCAGAGCCCCAGCGATTCAGTATCGAACCCGGGCTTCTTTCTTGCCTTCGCGACTTTCACCGGGAGGAGTTACAACACACCGAGATGTTCTGGCGCCTGCTCGAAACCGCTGCGCCGGAACTTTATCCGACGCGAAATCTTCGTATTTACCGCAGTTATTTTAGCCTCAAACTGCTGCCGGGTGCCCTTCGCCAGTTCCCTGATACTTTAATACTTTGGGTCTGGCTTGCGATGTTCATCGAGGAACTGACGGTCGACCTGTACCGGCAGTATCGACAAGACGACCGGGTTGAACCACTTTTTGAGGCCGTCTATCAGGCCCATATGATGGATGAAATGCGTCACGTGTCGATTGACCACCACGTTCTGGAGGCACTCTGGGATACTGCTCCGCGCTGGCTGCGCGTGATGAATGTTGGCCTTCTCGATCACATCGTATCAAAGGTGACCTCTCCCGTAGCGGCTCCCCGTGCGGCGATCGAAGAGGTATTGCTGCATTCGCCTCATTTATGGAACCATCGGGATGAGTTTTTTCGCGATATCGCCGCCTTGGGGCAAAATATGGCGTATCAGGAGGCCCACTATTCCCGGGAGACCTTGCCTCGCACCTTTGGATTGTTGGATCGATATCCTGAGATGCGGGCACTTCGTAAGGGGTTTCCAGCCTATCGCCCGCGATCACTCGCGTGACTGGTGAGTTCTAGGACTTCGCGTGCCGTCGCCCCCCTTTGCCGATGAAAATAGCCTGGCCGCACAGCCGTTCTTTCGAGAGATTGGGTATTCATCGTGCTGGGAGGATCCGGTTGTTTTGCGCCAGGCACTGGCTGTTCGCTCGGGAGACTGTGTGCTGTCGATTGCATCGGGCGGATGCAATGTATTGAGCCTGTTGCTCGACGATCCAGCGTCCATTTTATGTGTCGATTTAAACCCTCATCAACTGACGCTGTTACGCCTCAAGATAGCGGCCATTCGACAACTAGAATACTCTGAACTGCTTGAATTGTTGGGGGTTCGCGTATCAAGCCGTCGGATTGAACTCCTTGATACACTGTTCCCAGAATTGCCTTTGGCCGATCGAGAATATTGGAGGGCACGTCGACGACAGATTGCTCAGGGACTGTATCGCACGGGTCGCACCGATCGATATTTGATGGCTTTTGGCACCCTTGTAAGGACCTTGTTTGGCCAGAGCAAAGTCAAGCAGTTTTTTGGTTTCGCCGAACTGGACGCGCAGATTGAATTTTACCGCTCGCATTGGGATGGATGGCGTTGGCGCAAGCTGTTCGAGGTTTTCTTCCACCGCCAAATTATCTCCCGCGCCAAGGACCCCAGCCATTTTCGCTATGTTGAGTTTGATCGATTCGGGGAGAGGATCTACGCCCGCGTGGAGCGTTTATTCACCACCGGCCTTGTGCGCGAAAATTACTTTTTGGGCCTCATCATGTTGGGGCACTACGCCTCCGAGACTGCGCTGCCGCCATACCTTTTGGAAAACAATCTTCCACTGGTGCGCGCACGCCTCGATCGCTTGATTCTTCGCCACGCCAGCCTTTCAGCGGTCCTGGAACCCGTGGGACCGGCGCGCTTCGATGCGTTTAATTTGTCTAATTTGTACGACTGGCTCAGTGACGACGCGCGGATCGCCTCCCTGAGACAGGCATCAATGGCCGCCACACCAGGCGCCCGTTGGTGCTACTGGAGTACACTGGAGCCGCGCCTGGCCCCTGTACTAGAGGGCGTGGACCTCCAGCCGGAACGCTCATGCGAGCTCGCGTATGCCGATAGGTTTCCCTATGCACACTTTGAAACCGGTACTTTTTTTGCTCAATGACTCGTGCTCAAGCGGACGGGGATACCACTCGCAAGCCCGCAGGGATCACCGCTATCTCAAGGGTTTCTGCCCGGGCCAGGGGCTCACCGTCGGCCATAAAGGATAACGGTTCATCCCCAACGAGGGTAAATGTTTTCCCTTCCCCCAATTCAACTTCCTCGGCCCCTTCGTGAGCCCCTGCCCGGTTTAATAGGGCTGCAATCCAGAGGCTTCTCGCACGCGTCCGCCAATCAATGCGACAGTACCCCAATGAACCGTCGAATTGCCGGGTGTGGGGACACGATGTCACGGTTCGGCCGATGAACGGTTGGTTTTGAATAAACAGGGCCAAAATAACGCTTTGAACCCTATCTCGCCCATCGACACATAGTGTGACAGTCTGTGGGATTTTCGCTGCACTCAGCACGAGCCAACCACTAAAGAGGGGATAGGCCGCGCTTCCCAAGGCCCGGGTGAAAGCGCCTAGCAATCCGCTGCGGCTTTTTAGCGCATGCACCCCTTCTGCGACGTCATTGACAATTCCAATGCCCCCCCCTGTTAAAAAATAACGACCATTGACGCGCCCCACATCAATCGTTCGAATTTCGCCGTTCAGGATTGCCCGACAGCTTTCCCGTGGGGTCAAGGGAATTTTCAGTGCTCGGGCCAAGTCATTCGCAGTTCCGGCAGGGATGATCCCCAGAGCAGTTTCAGTATTGACGAGTTGATTGGCGACGACGTTGAGAGAGCCATCTCCTCCCACGACGACGACGACATCCACCCCCTCAACAACAGATTCCCGGGCCACCCGACGCATCGCGTCGAGTGATCCGGGAACAACGACCTCGTGATCGGTGCCATCAAAAGCAGCCCGCACGATTCCAAGCCAACGCCTGTCGGCCCCATTGCGTGCCGCATGATTGACCAAAATGCGGTATCGCGTCGGGGAACTCAAGGCCTCGTTAGTTGTAATAGCCGAATCCAATCAAGCCCACGTCGACATTCGTGTCCATCGAGCTGACGTAGTTTAACCAAAGATAAGCATTTTCGTTAAACAAATACTTGGCCCCAGCACCCCAGCGGCGATCCGGGGCCGTCGCCATGTTGCCCAGATTCCAGTTGTACTGACCGTTCGCGCCCACTGAAATTCGATCATTCACCCAAAGATCGGCCCCGAGGGCTGCAGCCCCTCGAAACCCACCATTCATCAAATAACCCACCTCAGGTTGCGCGGTGAGTTCCAAGCCCCCGAATTTCAACAGCAATGAATTTTTGTAGGTAGCCCCGTAGTCCATCGCGCCACCCGGGGCTAAGTTGAATCGACCGATATAGGCACCGCCCCACGACCATCCATTTCCCGCCGCATAGCGCTGCCTCAGTCCTATTTGGCTCTCTGCTGACAGTAAAACCGCCCAGTTTAGACCATCGTCGATCGCGCCGCCTGCGCCCGCCAAACCAAAGGGCAAGGTGGGAGCCTGGGTGTTCAAACGCTGATTGAGAAGGCCCCCCGCCACGCCAAACTCGTTATGTCCAACTCCGAGATAGACCGGCGAGTAGACCAAACCACCCGCGGAAATAATTCGGGCCGGCGAAGTTACAATGGCGTCATCGGCAGCAGCCTGCGCTGGAGTGATGAAAGCGGGAAAGGTCATCAGTGCGCACGCAACCGCCAGCAGTTTTTTCTTCATACAATCATTCCTTCTCCTAGGGATTCGCGGGAATTTTTTGTGAACGGAATCCTAAAGGGTAACTACCCCACGCCCGCTCGTCTTCATCCAAATTTGAGGACGACGACGACTTTTGATACCACAATGGCGGCAGGTGATCGGGCGGACCCTGAGCATTGGCCCAAACAAAAAGACCGGCCACAAGGGCCGGTCGGCACATCAGAAGCGGAGAGGGCGGGATTCGAACCCGCGGTACCGGTTTAAGCCGGCACAACTTCTTAGCAGGAAGCCGCTTTCGACCAACTCAGCCACCTCTCCAAGCCCTTGCATACTATCACGGACATTTTCCGAAGGTCAAGGTGAGGCGCCTTCTTGACGCACGAGAAACGACCGGGCTAGCATGTCGGCTCTCGGTCTGAACTAGGAGGTTCCCAATGAGCAGTCCCATTACAGTCAGCGACGCCAGTTTTCAACAAGACGTCCTCGACTCTGACAAGCCCGTGTTAGTTGATTTCTGGGCCACGTGGTGTGGTCCGTGCAAAATGATAGCGCCCGTCTTGGAGGAGATTGCGAAAGAACAAGCCGCAAAGCTCACCATCGCCAAACTGGACGTGGACCAAAACGCGTCTGCCGCCGCCAAGTACAGTGTTATGAGTATTCCGACTCTTATTCTTTTCAAAAATGGCCAGCCAGTTGAGCGGCTGGTTGGTTTCATGTCGAAAGAACAACTGATGTCGAAACTGGCGTCGACAATTTAGAGTAACCCAATGACAGCGAAGCGGGCGGTTGCAGCGTGATGGCTCTGCATCCGCCCGCTTTGGTGTTTGGGTCAGTTGTCGTTGGCTGCCAATTGGATGTGCCGACGAACCGATAACAGGCTTCCCACCGCCCCGAGGGCAATGCCCAAGACCGTAAGAACGGCGAGGGTTTCAGCAAGGGCGAATGGCTCTAGGCTCATTGGAATGAATGGAAAGAGTTCCTGCCATTTTGTCAGCGTAAATGAACGCCACGCAATGAGGACGACAGAGGTCAAGATCGCTCCAAATAGGCCAAATAAAATTCCCTCAAGCAAAAAAGGCCACGCGATGAATGAATTGCTGGCACCCACCAGGTGCATTATCTCTATTTCGCGCCGACGCGCCATGACCGTTAAGCGGATGGTATTCATAATCACCGCCAAGCTCGCCAAAGCCAGAATCGCACCAATTCCAAGTCCGGCTGCGCGAATGAAGGCCGAAAATTCTGACAGCTTCTTAAGTAATTCGGCCCCGTATTGAATGTCCTCAATGCCCGGCATTTTTGCGATACGCTCAGCCAAGACGGGCGTTAGATCAGGACTCTTTGATTGAACGGTAAAGCTATTCGGCAACGGGTTCGCGTCGAGTAAAGAGTCAAAGGTCATGCGCGAACGCATATCCTGTTGCATGTCTTTCCACGCTTGGTCTTTGGTAATTAACTTGAGGCTTTCAACCTCAGGAAATTCTTTGATAGCGGTTTCGATGCCACGGGGGTCCGCATCGTCCGACAAAAAAACGGCGATTGGAACTTTACCCCCGACCTGATAGCTGACGCGGTGTAGGTCTTGAACGATCAACCAAAACCCACCCAGTATACTGAGGCTCACGGCAATGGTCGCAACGACCAGCCAACTCATCAGGGCCGAACGCGCCATGCTGGACAGCGCCTCGTGACTGACAAATTCGGCAATCCTTAAAAAGGTTTTAATTGACTCCAACAGAATAAACCCCGCGTGCTTGGTCTTGGACCAGTTTTCCACCATCAATGGTAAGAACTCTGCGCCTCATGTTGTCAACGACCAGTTTATTGTGGGTGGCCACCACCACCGTCGTTCCGTGCAAATTTATCTTGGTTAGCAAGCGCATAATATCCCATGAGGTTTCCGGGTCGAGGTTGCCCGTTGGTTCATCAGCGATGAGCAGTGGAGGAGTATTTACGATGGCCCGCGCCAGGCAAACGCGTTGTTGCTGGCCTCCTGACAACTCGGTCGGCAAAGCATCGGCGTAATCTCTGAGGCCGACCAGATCTAAACTGCTCCGCACGCGGTGTTGCATCTCTGCTTTGCCAGTTCCAATGATCCGCAACGCGAAGGCCACGTTATCATAAACACAGCGGTCCATGAGTAATTTGTAATCTTGAAAGACGACCCCAATGCGCTGGCGCAGTTGAGGCAGGTTGCGCGAAGAGATTTGCCCAATATCGACGCCGCTGATGATCACCTGGCCCGTCGTCGGTGTTTCGGCCCGATACAGCAGCTTCATGAGTGTCGATTTCCCGGCGCCCGAGGGGCCGACGATAAAGACGAACTCCCCTTGCTGAACCTCTAAATTCAGGCCGTGCAACGCCCGGACTCCGTTAGGATAAAGTTTGGTCACTTGCCTGAGACTGATCACGGCTTTTCCTCCACCCTCTGGGTGTTGCTATTCTGGGTCAGCACTCGATAAACGAATGGCGGCAATGTGGAGCGCATACGCTTCATACGCCACGGTTCTTGAATTAATCGGTATAACCATTCTAAATGTAAGCGTTGAAAGGTGGCAGGTGCCCGGCGCACTCTGCCAGCAAAAACGTCAAGAGATCCTCCGACGCCGATTGCGATGGTGGCCTGCAATTCGTTTCTATGGCGTTCAATCCACTTTTCCTGGCGGGGAACCCCAAGCGCCACCAATAGAATGTCTGGGCGAGCGGCCTTTATCTTATCCAGAAGGTCTGGTTCATCTTCGGGGCTGAAGAAGCCGTGATGACAGCCTGTGATCTGTAAGCCTGAATACCTTTGCTGCAACGCAACCGCAGCGGCCTCAGCGACCCCCGGCTTTCCTCCCAGTAGATAGAGCCGATGGCCGGTTTGTGCGATGCGTGCGACCAGGGCCTGCACCAGATCGACCCCTGCCACTTTCACAACACGAGGGCCACTCTGTTGCCGCGCGATGGCCCACACCACACCAATGCCATCAGGGGTTACCAGCGACGCTCGCTTTATGATATCCCCCAAATCTGCGTCCTCCAGAGCTTGTATCGCCATCTCAGCGTTCATGGTCACGACGTGAAATATTTCAGGACACTCCGTTTTTCTGTTCTGCAGAAAATTCATCAGGCAACTGCAAGCCTCTTCGAGGCTTAAAGCATCAACGGGAAGGCCGAGAACATTTGCTCGTTTCGTTTCAGGTGGCACGAGACCTCCTTGCAATATCCACCGCCAATTGGGAGTTTTTCATTGCCGCTTCAGTCCAAGCAGCTCTCAACGATTGTAAATGACTTCGTAAGGCGCCCCGCCGAGCCCACGCCTGATGCAAGGCGGATTGAAGTTCTGCGCTGTCTGCTAACGATTCAACCGATGGAATGGTGGGCAGGTTCGCAAGACGGGCGAATGCCTCGATTTTGGGATCGTAAATGATGCCAATGGCCGGCGTGGAAGCCGCGGCAGCCATGATCAAGGCGTGTAGCCGCATTCCAATGAGAAGGTCAACGCGCCCCAAGACTCCCAGCATTTCCTTGGCAGTGAGCGCCTGTTTCGCCATTACCACGACTGGTTTTTGGCCTTCTGGGCGCGCGGCCAGGCAATGTGACAACTCCTCGAGAAGCCAATCGTCCCCCGGTTTGTGAAACGGAAGCAGGAGAATCTGAGCATCCCAAGCCCGAGCGCATTGCGCCAGAACAGCAGAAAACGCCTTCAGTTGCTTCTCCAGCCACGCGGGCCACGGGCGGATGGACACGGCGACCACCGGTCGGACACGGTTAAGGCCCCACTGTTCCCACAGTGCGTCTGTCAGGTCAGCCGCCTGTGGTTTGGATGCGAGAACGGGATCGACCGTTAAGGATATCTCTTTGGAGCGAAGGCCGCATTCAATGAGTAAGTCTCGAGAGGCCGGGTCGCGAACCGTGATGGAATCGACACGGGATAGGACACCACCCACCATTCGACGACTCCAAAACGACTTCAAAGGCCCTACGCCTTGGGCAAAAACCATACGGGGAACGCCAGCCAGTCTCGCCAGTTCCAGAATGCCCAGATAGTATGGGACAGAGGCAGGCCCCGTCACATCTTGAAGTAAACTGCCGCCGCCACTTATCAACAGGTCAGCACGGCGCAACGCTTGCCAAATTAATGGCGGCGAGACTCTTGAGACGTAATGTAGGCGAGGATCGTGCTGACTCTTAACGGCTTGCCCCAGTGCGATCACTTCTAGGTCCGATTCGATGGCCCAAAGTTGCTCGCAAACAGCCTCTAGAATGGCTTCGTCACCCAGGTTATGAAACCCAAAGTAACCGGAAATGACGATCCTGAGGGTTTTCTTTTCAGCGGAGAAACTCGCCATCGGGCGCTTGCTCTTTTCTTTTCGGGCCCTATCGTGGACTCTAGTGGTTCTTATTTTGCTGATCGATGGCCCAGCCAATCATTTCGGGTGTGCAAAAGTTGAACCCGATGAGAATGGCACCCAAAAGTTCCCCTGTATTTTCTTGTTCAACCAATGCGATATCCAGCTGTTCTTGAGAGATACAGCGGGTTCTTACGAGAATCTGTCCAAGTCGTAGATCTGCCAGTTGCGATTTCAGCGCTTCGTGAACACTTTCAACGGAGGCAAAGCCTTTTTCAACGACGACCTCTCCGAGCAGCGTGCCTGGATTTTCATCCTGGAAGGACAGGCACTCCTCAAGCTGCGACAGATCAATCACCCTATTTCTTAAAAGCAACTGACCAATGCGGGTGTCTTCGACCAAGCTTCCCGGTCCGTTCCAGCTTGATGGTGGCTCAGGCACGGGAAATTCTGCATGTGTCAGACGGCCAGTGGTGTCGTCTGATGGGTGGGAATTGAAATCCACCGAAACCTCTCAGCTGCCTCTCAATAGACGGAGAACCGTGTCATTCTAGGCGCTGCGGAGGCTTGCGTCAACGGGTTTCGCGACGCAACGGCACATGCGGCCACGCTAAGCGGTTGACTGCTCGGTTGAGGCAGAAGCCCCCGTTTGTTCGAGTTCCACAGGGGATAGGACCTCCCTCGGCAGAAGCAAGCGTCCGATTGTATAGGTCAATAAGGCGCGTATCACGGTAGCGATGGGGACGGCAATGAGTAGGCCCGCGGCTCCTCCATAATGCTCGCCAATCAGAAGTGCCAACACCACCAACGCGGGATGTAGCTCGGCATTGTGACCGATGATATTCGGATTGAGCAAATTCGCCTCGATGAGATGAATCACAAGGATCCAAAGCAACGCAAATACGCCCGTCAGGAGGGAAGTCGTGAGAGCCACTAGAACGATGGGGATGGTACTGATCAGCGTTCCGAACACCGGGATGAGGCTGAAAACACCGGCAAGCAAGCCTAACGAGACGGCGAATTTCACCCCGATAAAGAGAAGGCCAACCGTGGTGAGTACGCCATTGACAATACAAACCCCAATTTGCCCCCTGACCGCACCCGTCAATCCTCGATCGATATCCACCACCAAGGTCCCGATTCCAGGACGATAACGCTCGGGTATCAGTCGGCCGAGCCACTCCTGAAGACGCGGCAAGTCGTAGAGTAGGAATCCCGTCAGCATAAAGACCAAAACAACCATCAGTATGGCAGAGGCAATTCCCGCAATGAGATCGCGCGCGCGCTTGGCGAGTTCCATCACGTGGCTATTTACGGCATCGAGACCGCCCGTCAGGCTTTCTTGTAAATTGCGTTTGATGTCAAAGGGTACATTGTAGGTGTCCAGGTGCGTTTGCCACGTAATCACCCAACTCGGAAGCACTTCCCGCTCGAAGTGAACGAACTGGGCGGGAACAATTTGCGCCATTCGCGCAAATTCGTGATAGATCTGCGGCACCAAGAACAGGCTGACAAACCACACCGCAATGGCAAAGGCAATGTAAACGGCCACGATGCCTGTGAGACGCCCCAGTTTTCTATTTCCGATGGCGCAATGAGAAATGTACGTTACCGCCGGATTCAGCAAATAAACCAACACAAACGCAATGTAGAACGGCGTGAGGGTTTTGCCTAAGACAGTCACCCCCGCCAAGGCAATTGCCAGCAAGGCCAACAGCAAAAGGCCACGGCTCTCGTCATTGAGCGGCCAAGACAAATACTTATGCGGCATCTAATGCGTAGGCTCCCCCTTAAAGTGCCGCGAGAATTCCTCGAACGAGCCGCTCGAGCGTGGGGCCAACACGCCTCGCAACCGCCAGTATCTCCTCTTCCGTCGCGTGGTGGCCGGAGTCTGGAATGGCCATATCAGAGATGGTTCCAATGCCGAGCACACGCATTCCGGCGTGCGTCGCGGTAATCACCTCCGGAACGGTCGACATCCCTATCGAATCGGCACCAATTTTAATCAGGTACCGCAATTCAGCTTTTGTAAAATATGCGGGCCCCTGGATGCCGGCATAGACACCTTCACGCAATACAACTCCTTGTTTTAGTGCCACTCGGTGGGCAAGCTCAATCAAGTCGGGGCGATAGGCATCGAACATGACAGGGAATCGCTCACCGATCTCCGGGTCGTTCGGTCCCACCAAAGGATTCACGCCCATCAGGTTGATATGATCGTGAATCAACATGAGATCGCCGGCCTTAAAGCGATGATTGAGCCCCCCTGTCGCACACGTAACAATCAACGTGTCGACACCGAGGGCCCGCATCACCCTGATTGGAAAGGCCACCTGGTGGGGAGTGTATCCTTCATACAGATGGAAACGGCCTTGCATGACTGCCACCGTGTGACCCTCAAGAGTTCCCAAGACTAAATTTCCGGCGTGTCCCGGAGCAGTCGAAACGGGAAAATGCGGGATCGTGCCATAGGGTAGAACCGCCGAGTCACTGACTGCGCCTGCAATGGAGCCCAAGCCGCTGCCCAATATGATGCCAACGCTGGGTTTTTGCCCATAGTGGCCCCGGATGAATTCTGCAGCGGACTCTATCTCCCGTCGCTGAGCGATGACGGCGTGCGGAAGAGATTGTGCTATCGGATTCACTCCATTCCTCCTTGAAACCGCCGCCCCGCCTCATAATCGGCGGGGCGGAGACTGAGTGGGCCCTCCGAGGCTCGAACTCGGGACCCGCTGATTAAGAGTCAGCTGCTCTACCAACTGAGCTAAAGGCCCAAGCAATACGTCGTATCGCCCGAGCGATATGATAGCACAGGGGACAAGAAGGGGCATTGGATAGTTAGTACAGCCCGTTGAGCCATTTCAATCATACGGTGCCGGCGTACAAAAAAAGCCTTGCAGTGTGCAAGGCTTTCCTGTTCTGTCATCTCCCATTGACCGGTGACAACACATGGCGGGCAGGGAGGGATTCGAACCCTCGGTACGGGGTTAAGCCGCACACATCATTTCCAGTGATGCCCTTTCGACCACTCAGGCACCTGCCCAGAAGTGGGCCCTCCGAGGCTCGAACTCGGGACCCGCTGATTAAGAGTCAGCTGCTCTACCAACTGAGCTAAAGGCCCCCCACTTCCCAAGCAAGATAGCACCGAAACAACTTTGGTGTCAATCGCCCGGTGCCTGCCGTCAAAAAACGCTGGCGCAGCGTTGAGGGCGCGGTATAATGTATGGAATGTTGTTTTCTACCTTTCGCCCGTTTTGGGGCCTTGCGTTTGTTGGCCTGTGGCTCGCAATTCTTGGTTCCCCCGCCGATTCAGCCAGACGAGCAGCCACGGCGCCAAGTAATTCGTTGACGTCCGCTCAACGCACGGTTCTGGTTCGCGGGATGCACTTTGATAAAGTTCGACATACGGTGAGCCTGCGGGTGACGGGTCAGGTATCCATCAGTACTCGAACAGTATCCTCTCCGACTCGCTTGGTGGTGGATTTAACCCGCGCTCGACTTGTCACTCCGAACCGCGAGATGGTGGTGCGTGACCCCCTGATTAAACGCATCCGAATCGCACAATTCTCTCTGACCCCGCCCGTTGTGAGGCTTGTTATCGAACCGCGAATTTCTCCGGAGCCCACCCTCGCGGTTCAGCAGACAGGTCGTGCTATTTTTGTTTCAGTGGCCCGAGCACAGCCCGCGTCCAATATGAATGATGGCCTCCCCCCCGACGAGAGCTTTGAGTCCCCTGAATCGCCTGTCGACGGAGACAGCCCTCAACAACAAGCTTTGCCTGAGCGGCGCTCGCCAAGCGACAACGCACCTCGGGGTTCCGGTACCATACGCAGTCGACTCCTTCCGCCCCCTCCGGAAACTCGCCCTGAGAAGAAGGGCGGGAACGAACCGCCCCTGGTTGAGCAGGAGCGAAATCTTCATACAGCACCGACCGGCCAAGGCGTTGGCGTCGAGAAGGTGGGGCCCTTGCGTCCTGCCGTGACCGAGCCGGTTCCTTCGCCATCCCCGCTGACGCCCGAGCCGGTTCCTTCGCCATCCCCGCTGACGCCTGAGCCCGAGGTAACACCAGGGGTGCCCGAGAATGTGCCCGGGGTCCCTGTGCTTCCACCAGACTTCGACCCCAAGAATCCCTCGTCGGGGCCGGTGTCTCCCGGTATGCCGCCCGAGAAGACGACATCCGAAACGAGCAGCGAAACTGTTCCTGGCGAGCCTTAAGGGGAAATATGTCTCACTTTTCTCGGGTGCAAACCAAGATGACAGACGCGGGTTGTCTGCATCGGGCTTTGGTTGCCTTGAATTACCAAGTGCGGGAGAACGCCTTGGTGCGAGGGTATGTGGGGCGCGTTGAGTCGGCAGACTTTGTCGTAGACCCCGGCGGCCATTATGATATTGGTTTCACCCGGCACAAGGATGGAACTTTTTTTGTGGTGGCGGACTGGTGGGGAGTGCAGAAAGATACAGGCCTGCGAGAGCAGGATGTGCTTCCCAAGGTCAATCAACGTTATGCGTATGAAGTCATTTCAAATGCATTGGCCGCCCAAGGTTTTCAGTTGGTGCACGAACATCAGGGACAGGATCGTTCTATCCAAATGACTTTGCGCCGTTGGAGTTAAATCTCTCGGGCTTTATGAATCTCAGTCCGTATTTCAGGGGCGCGAGCGCAATCCACCCAGTGCGGGAGCATCGCCCATTTCATCCTCGTCTTCACGGCACGCACGGATCAAAGCGGGTTCAAGGCCTGTGCGCACAGGTAATGCCAGGCTTGATAAAAGACCATTGAGTTCAATTCGAACTCCCCATACAGGGGGCGTCCAAAGACCGTGGCGAGGAATTTTTTGCACTCTGACCACACGGCCTTCGACAATCAATCCGGCATCAACAACAGGCGCGAGAACGGCTGCAAGTGCTCGGGGTAAGAAACCGAGTTTCCGCCCCCCCGCTTTCCCGTCTCGAGCCTGCAGAGCGATAGCATTTTGGTCAAAAGGATTCATCGGTTCACGAACGAGCAGGAGGGGATCGCCAGGGACAAGGAGGCGCGCCAACGCCTGGCGGGATGTACCATCCGGATTATCGAATGTAACCCCGGCAATCCGGGTCTCGACGGTGACAAACTGGTCCTGCATAGGGTGACCGCATGAGCGAAAAACGCAAGAGAAAAAAGTGAACTTCTGTCATTGTGAAGGCGATGAACTTCGCCTTCACGTATAATGCGCAGAAACTCGACACTACGAGTATACTATCGGCGGCATTCACGACTCCACCTTGGACATTGGCTCGTGCTCCAGACGTCTCGGGATTATCCGAAGTTTCTCTCCTCTGGGTTTCAGGTTTGCTTGAGCGACCGGGACTGGCCATCAGCCATTTCCGAATTTAACCTGTTGCTGGCCGACGCCGCGTGCTGCGGGGAAGAACTCACTTTATGGGTTGAACTGCTCGACGAGCTTGCCCGCCAATGCGTCGAGTGGGATGACTGGATCAGCCACTGGCCGGGCGGCGAGGAGGGCTTGGATAAATCCACTTTTTTTCTGGTACACGGGGTGCGCTCCCTTTCCTCCCAGGCCTATGAGCACGCTGGTTTTTATTTGCATCGGGCTGCGGAGGTCGCCCCCGAAAGCCCCCTGCCCCTCGCCTATTTGGGCATCCTGCACGAGGCCATTGGAAGCCCACCGGATGCGTTGGCATATTACGATGCCTCCCTGGAAGTGTCGTCACAGTTCTTCACTGTTCTTAATTCGGCCGGCAACTTGTGTCACGAATTGGGATTCTATGCGCGGGCGATTGGTTACTATGAAAAGGCACTGCCGCTGCTTGTTGAGCCCGGCAACCGGGCGGTCGTGCTGAACAACCTTGGCAACTCATTCAAAGCGGCTGGCATGCCTGAACGCGCGGTCAGCGCCTATTCTGAGGCACTGGCGTCGGATGATTCTCAACCCGTCGTGGCATTCGCCCTCTGCGAGACGTTGTTGCAAGTCAATCGCCCCCAACGCGCCCGGGGTATTCTGCTGAAGACCCTGGACGACCCCTCATTCGATGAGTGGTCTCAAGAAAATCGAACCCAGGCATTCGCGCTGCTGGCTCGCGTGTGCCTCGCAACAGGCGAGCATCTTGAAGCGACGTTTTATGCCTGGTTGCGCATTGGAGGCCAAGTCAAGGATGAAGCGGCTGCGGGCGTGGATACCTTCTTGAAGGCACTGTATGCGTCATTGATCTCGGCACCGCACGAGACGTCCGCTGAGGCGTTGCTGGCTCACGTGAGCAGACGCCTCGGGTACCTCGATGCTGCTTTTTTGCACGCCAAGCGAGTAGTGAATAGTCTTTCACCGCAGGCGGTTTACTTTGGTGAACTGGGGGCGACCTGTTTGTTGATGGGAAAAAATGACGTAGGCTTGGAGGCACTTGAGGAAGCTCAGGCCAGTGCCCCCGAGAACCCTTCATATTTCGCACTCAGAGCAATGGCGCTCTGGCGTTCGGATCCGGAGCAGGCACGCGTATCTCTCGGGGAGGCGATTCGCATCGAACCCTATGTGGCGCAGCACCGTTGTGACCTTGCCTGGTTGGAGATGAATCAAGGAAGAACCGAAATTGCGAGAAATCGCCAAACAGAAGCGTTATTACTTTGGGATGAGTGCCCCGTGCTATTTGCATCGCACGGCCCATTGCTTCAGCGCGGATATTTTCACGATTTGGTTGAACGCTTCAGTCATCCAACCTCTGACGAAGAGATGATTAACGCGGCGAACTACGCTTACCTTGCAGGCCAAGGCGAAATCGCCCGAGCCCACCTGCGAAAACTTCTTGAGAAATTTCCTGACTCGTCCCAAGCCTTGTTTAATTATGCGTGGATCGTCAACCAGACTGTCGGCGTCGCCCAGGCTGCTCCATTGTGGCGGCGCGCTTTGGAGCAAGATAAGTCCGATTCCTTGACGCGATTTTTTGCGTCGCGGAGTCTCTTATTTTGTGATGCAAGCGCGAAACAAGGGGTGATTCAAGAGCTTGAACGTGCGGTGGGGGGCAATCCACAAGACTATTTGTCACGGCTCCTTTTGGCGAAGTTAATGGAACCGGAAAGAGAGGCTCTCGTCCATCTGGAGGCCATTGCCGCTGCGTATGGAGGCTTGTATTCGCCTTGGTATTGGCTCGGGCAGGCGCATTTCTTTCGGCGTGAATGGGATTTGGCCCGTCCGTTTCTCGAGAAAAGTATTCGATTAAACCCTAAATTTCCCAAGTCTCGCTCGCTGCTCGCCCAATGTTATGGGCAATTAGGAGACACGCTCCGTAAGCACGTACAAAACGGTATTTGCTATTATCTCACAGGACACTTGCACAAAGCGTGCAGTGAACTAGAGCGGGCTTTGGCAGAGGCCCCCGAGGATGAAAGCGCTCGATATTTTCTGATCCAGGCTCAATCCGGCCTGGATGCCCGACGGGCTCCGGGCGCGAAAGAACTGCTCGACATTCTAAAATCGCCGGAACGGCTGCCGTAAGAGGTGTTATCGTGACTGGCCTTCAGCGTTGAATGCCTCGAGCGGAAGCCAGTTCAAAGTGCCACCGAACCGCGGGGTTCCGGGTGGCCGCTTATCTGCGGTTACAACGGGCCCACCTTTTTCCATGCGGCGAAGCAAGCCCTCGGCGACGAGTTTTTTTGGCAGCCCACCGATGAGGATGGTGATGGTTTCTACCATCTTTGCACAGCCCAATCCCTCGGTGTACCAGTAGTCGAGCGAATCGTTCCCCCCATTCGCGTATTGAAGTGTATGGCGGACGTGCAAGGCGCTAAAGCTCCCGGCCGGGACCCTGATGGATTCCCAGCCGACGATGGAAACCGTTTCAGAATTTCCCAGTGGGAGTTGTCTCCCTGCCCACGACTGATCGGCCTTTATCGGAAATTTTAAAATTTTCAAAAAAGGCCCTCCGGGAGGCGGCGGGTCCGCGAGACGCGAGAGCGAAATTTCACGAGGAGTGGTCTGCACCCGTGTCTCTGGGAGTTGAAGGTCCCGGTAGCGACGGCGCAGAACCGCCTCGCGAAGCCCCTTTGTCTCAGCGACGCTTAACACAGCCATCTCCATCGGCGTCTCATTCCCTGGAATTCCGTCGCGTATGGCGCGTGTCGCATAATGCCAGGTCAGGCCTTGGGCAGTCGGGTACAGGGAACGCCCAGAAGCAGATTGACCCGAAAACGTTATCTCGCGAGCCCCCACGTGAAGCGGTGCACTCACCCCGCCCTGGCAACCTGCCAGACAAGAAAAAGCAACGGATGCGATTTGCAAAAAAATCGTATAGCCGTATGGGCGGTGCGAATGAAGGCAAGCGGGCATGATTTGATATTAAATCTGTTTTATATTACTGTAAAGAATATTTTAGAAAATGATGATAGAGAGCCAAGGAGGCGCGATGTTAAAACCACAAATTTGGTCGGGGTTAGCTTCATCCTGCTTAATCGCGGCACTGGCCGTGGTCAGCCTGACGGCTTGCCAGGGCCCTACCACCGTCATTGGGCGGGCGACACCGACGGTGGGCAGTGCCGGGACCGGTTCTTCCAATACAACGGCAACCGTGAACGCACGCCCCCAGATCATCATCAAGTTTCGCAATGAATTGCGAATTTCCGAAATCGCAGCTTTTAGGAGCACATACGGCCTGACGAATGTCGGAGCCATTCCTGAATTGGGAGTTTACATCGAGGAATTCTTGGGAGATCGCCCCGTGCAAGACCTCTTGCGTGAACTGCAAAGCTCACCCATGGTGATTTACGCAGAGTTGAATCAACAAGTTACGTTGCCCCTCCAGTAAAGTTCTGACCCATCAGAAACGCCCCTGCATCTTCCTGCAGGGGCGTTTTGTTTGAAACTAAAAAGGGCCCCGACTTAAGTCGAGACCCTTCTTTTCTTGTCGAATTAGGGCTCCGTTGCCGATTCCTTCAACCAATTCGCCACTTGCTTAATTTCATCATCCGAGAGCTGTCCCTTGAACGATGGCATACCGCCTTTGCCGTTGGTGATGGACGAAATGATATCTCGGCCCTCAAGGAAAGATTTGCTTGCCAAGTTGGCCTGGGGCATATTCTTCTTCGTTGCGCCGTGACACATCGTGCATTTGGCCGAGAAAATGGCCTCACCACCCCCAGCATCCGCCACAGCGGGTGCCCCAGAATCGCCACCATCGTGACCACCCGACTTCGCATCGTGCCCTGCACCCGCCTTCTTAAGCTCTTGGGCGTGCGGATCGTTTGCGTCAGCCCAATAGGCCAGACCTGTCAGGCCCACGACGAAAAAGACCAGTAACGACATCATAGACACGGCCACTGGACGCTTCGTCCAGCGTCGATAGGGGTTGGTGTCGTAGAAAGGAAGTAGCAACAACGCCGCACCAATGCCGCCCGGAATGATGGCAACGGCAAAAATTGCCCAAGGGCCGGGGAAATACTTTAAGAGCTCAAAGAGCCACATAAAATACCACTCGGGACGGGGCAGGTACTGACTGGTTGGATCAGCCGGCGCATCTAAGTGCACTCCCAAGGTGTAGGTCAAGACAATCAACAACCCAAGAATGGCCGCCGCCACGATCACGTCTTTGATGGTTGCGAACGGATGAAAGGGGTACCCGGCCTCCTTCATCTTCTTGTACTCGACGTCGTAGACCTGTTTTTCGATTGGATCCTCGAAGAAGCCTCCCATGACTACTTGCCCCCCTTCACGCGATCGTAAGCTTCATCAAGACGCTCCGGCAGGGGCGTAATTCCTATTTTTACGACCAAATAGAGATGGATTCCGAGGAAAACCAGCATCAACGCTGGAATCATCAACATGTGGATTGCGTAGAAACGTGTCAGCGTGAGGGCGCCCAGAGTTTCCCCGCCGCGGAGCAACTTCTTCGAAAACTCTCCAACGATAGGAATACTTTCCGGAACCTTGGTTCCCACCTCGGTGGCCCAGTAGGCTTTCTGGTCCCAGGGTAGCAAGTAGCCTGTGAACCCCAACCCCAGAACCAACCCCAACAATCCGACCCCCGACATCCATGTAAGCTCTCGAGGATACTTATAGGCTCCGTAAAAGAACACCTGGAGCATATGCATCACCACGATGACGACCATCGCGCTCGCGCCATAATGGTGCAACCCACGAACCAGTTTCCCAAAGGCAATTTCTTCGGTCAAAAATTTAACGCTGTCATATGCGTGGTCCGGAGTTGGCGCATAATAAACCGCCAAAAACATCCCAGACACCGCCATAATGATGAAGGTGAACAACGCGCCAAACCCTAGCGTGTACCACCAATCAATTTTGGGAACATTGCGAGAAACCAATGCCGCATCGATGTCTCGAACCCCAAGGCGCAGGTCTAGCCATTCAAAGACTTTGCCCACCATCAGGAGACTCCTTCTACGTTTAAACCAAGAATATGGCCGCGATAATATCGTGGGGACCGCCTGCCAGGACGTGGCAAGGCCGAACACAACGTCGGGATCGTACAGCCAGGCGCCGCATCCCGTCAATGACACTCCGCACCGTCACTCAGCGATAGTACACCCGAGGCAGTCGCTGACCCAGTCCGCAAAGGATTTCATAGGTAATGGTGCCCGAAGCCTCCGCCCAACTGGCGGCGTCAATGGCTTCATCACCCTGGCCCCCAAGCAGCACCACCTCTTCTCCTGGCTCTACCGGCACGCGTCCGACATCCAATACCGTTTGATCCATTGAAATGACACCCACCATGGGGCAAATTTTCCCACGAACGAGCGCCTGGCCGCAGTTCGAAAGGGCACGAGGCAGACCATCACCGTAACCCACCGGGACCAATGCCAATCGAGTGGCTTGTTCTGAAGCCCAGTTCAATCCGTAACCGACACGGGTATTCTGGGGAACATCCTTTACCTGCGAAATTCGGGCCCGAACGCTTACTACAGGGGTGAGTCGAACCGGAGACCCTTCAAGTGGCCGCGGGGAGTGCCCGTACAACGCCAAACCCACACGGACCATGTCGAAATGTGACTCTGGCAGATGCAACGCTGCACCGCTGTTCGCGAGGTGACAAATGAGCCCCGGAACCCCGCTCTTAAGTCGACTTGCCAGTGTGGAGAAACGCTCTATCTGCCTTCTTGCATCCACTTCTTCCGATGAGTCAGCCGTCGCCAAGTGGGAGCATAAACCAACCAATCGTAAATCGGCTGCGTGCAGTATATATTGTACAAGCGCCCCGGCCTCGTGGGACTCACATCCCACCCGGGTCATCCCGGTATTCACCTTGAGGTGCAGTTCGGCCGGTTTTCCGAGACCCTTTGCCACACCTTCGACCACTTGTATCTGGCGCCCCGAACTCACTGTCAATTGCAAACTGTGCTCAAGCGCCAGAGCGTAGGCCGCATCCGGAATAATTCCCAGAATCAATATCGGCGCCGTGTGACCCGATCGTCGCAGTCGCACTCCCTCCTCAACAGTGGCAACCCCGAGCGCCGTGGCTCCGTTTTGCAAGCACGCCTCAGCGACAGCTCCGGCTCCGTGGCCGTAACCATCCGCCTTCACGACGGCCATCAAGCGAACGTCGGGCCCCAAAGCGCTCCTGATGGCGCGCACGTTCTCAGCGACCCCCACCAGGTCAACCCCTAACCAGGCGCCCCGAAGATTGGCCTGTTCCATGGAGTTCTTGAGGGTCGAACGCTGGTATACGCTTCGACTGGTCTCTATCACGCGCCAATCGTACACTGAACTCGTTATTTGCGCGAGGATTCTAAGGCCTTTGCGACGAGGATGCTGGGGCCCAGTGATAGCCGATGCTCAAGTCCCATATGGCGGTGGGGTCGCCGGGTCGAGCCAGGAGAGGATAACGCAATCCAAGACTGAGGGATCTCCAGCGCCCACCCACTCGAAGGTGCGTCGCGGGCCACAGTCCGGAGGTGGCTCCTTGCAACACGGCAGCCCTGACCCCAACCCCCCCCTCAAAATTGATGTCTTCACCTGATTGGGTCCGATGTCCCGTCGCAAGCAGGTCAAAGGCCAGTGAGACCCCATCAAGCGAATCGACTGAACGGGTGAATAATGTCTTTGGGGCCAACCCCCCAATCATCCATATACTGGGCCGTAAGTCCAACGTCGGGAGAAGTGTTCGGCCGTACTCAAGGCTCAACATATCGAAAAAACTCCCTCCAAGGGCCATCCCATAGGATGCCCTCCATTCACCAGGAAACTGCCGAGGAAGGGAAGATGTTTCCGAGACGACAGTCGCCGCAGCGGGCGTCGAGGGCGCGGGCGTTGTGAAAAACGAAGGCTTGGAATTCCGATCTGGACGGGATGTTTCCAAACGCCCCGCGGTGTCCGGCGAAGGCCCTGAGGAGGCCTCGCTCGACCCTACTTCCGGTAAATCACTCAAGCCAGGGGGTGATTCGCGGAGAACCCCGGGAACGTCCTGTTTTAAGGCCACATTCTCCGGCTCAATCTTTGATGAGATTCGGGGACGCAAGGTACCCCCCTGGACGGGCGAGGGTGCTCGTGAAACCACGGGAGGCGAGGGTTGCTCCTCGGCTGCAGCCACTGTGGGCGCTGGCGTCCCTGGTGTTTCTCTCGTAACCGTGAAGTTTTCCGGTGGCGAGGGGATTTCCTCAGGCCGTTCGCGGCGATAAGCAATCCGTCGGTCGTACTCATCACGCGTGATCTGATCTTTCAGATAAGCGTGGAGATCAGAGTGGCGAATGCGGCAACGCTGGATCACGTGGTCATGGGTGTGCTCAAAAACCACCTCCACGGGGGCGGCCCAACTCTGGAACGCTGCGAAGGCAACCAGACTCGCGCGTTTGAGGAAAAGAGCGCGATCCATCGGGCCTTTGCACAACACAATCAAGCGCCGGGGTGCCTCAGCATAGACCGACGTGATCGCCAACCCCTCTTTAGCGGCCACTGCTTTGACCGCCTGTAGAGGAAGAAGGCGGGGTGCAGTCCGTGCAAGGGCTGGGTCGTCCGGGGCATTCACGACAAGGAACAAAGAGGCGCAGACCAACAGCCGCACGACCGTTTTTTCGTGCATCATCATTTAAAACTTTTCCCGCACCGCAGCCGGAATGTGCAGTTCGGGCATGGCAGGTGCGCCGTGGAAGACCGGACGACTCGTGGCGGCCCCCGTTTTGCGAGCCAATGTTTTGAAGGGGGGCTTGTGCTTGGGAACGGCCATCGGCCTTGCGGTCGCCACCACTCGAGCGGGCCGAACCATCGGGGGCGCAGCGTTGGGTGGCGCTAATTGCTGATGGGCACCCAGCCTATCTCCTTGTTCGATTCGGGTTGAAAGCTCAGAAACCCGTTGGATCGCGTGGGCACCGAGTCCTTCATCCTTCGAACTGCGTGCGATGCACTGCCAAGCCCCCAAGGCTGCCTCGAGATCGCCGTCCACCTCCAGGCGACTGGCTTCGCTGGCAAGCGCAGCCATTGCCACTCTATACCCCGATGACTCAGACGCTTGAATCACCTCGTGAGACGGTTCTGAGGCAAGAACAGGCGCGCGTCCCCAAATCAAAAGCGCCGCAAGACCCAGCGATGTAAAGGCGCTCAGGGCCGTCGCATAGAGCCAACGCGAACGCGACTTTTCAGCGTGTGCTGCGAGCGAGAAAAGGCGATCTAACTCAAGCTCTCGCGACCTTATCTGTTCAACCAATGCGTCAATATCGCGTTGCTTGGATCGGCAATCTTGTTCCAGCTTGCTCCGGGTCTCGTATTCTTGAGCAACAAAAGCTTTTAATTGAGTTTCCAGAGACTCAATCCGGCGGTGACTCTCCATCAGATCGGCCTGAAGCGCTTGTCCCGTGTTTCGCAGGTCTTCATTTTCTTGCCGCAAACCCGCTACTTCAATGCAGGCCTGCTCAAAACCAACGGGTTCATCACTGGGAGGAACATCCGAGAGCGTCATCCAACCTTGTTCCCAAGCCTCCCTGGCGCGAGGCTTAATCACAGGCAGGCTTCTGAGCCTTTCGAAGGCTTTTAAGCGTGACGGGTCAAGCTGTGCCACAGCAACCAAAGTCTGTATGGCAGCGGCTTGGACTTCCTCGTCCGTCGATGTCAACACCACCAACAATACAGAATCCCAGCTGCGTGCCGTCCGCGAAAGCAAACGCAGCGCGGCCAGCCGCGCGGCCGGTGCGCCCTCCAGGCCAAGTGCCGCAATCGCGTCATCAAACCAGAGGGATTCCGGCAAAATGTTCTTATCGGAATTGGCTTCGGCCCCTTGGGAGGGTAAACCTTGTGAATCCCACGACTCGCTCATTAGTTAGCCCGCTATATGGATGCATCGTCATCCTAACCAATAGCGTCTTTCCCTGCCGTGGTAGATCGCACACCGAACGAACGAGGCTTTGCCGGATTTAGTTTCTTGACAAGATATCGGGGGGATTATCTCTGTCCACCGTTTTAGCGCCCTGGGATCCGCAGGCCTTGCAGGTCAGGCGCCCATTTTGGGCAGCCCTTTTCAAGATAGGGATGGCGGCGGCATCTCGCTTTTCGTGCACCTTGACTTCCAGCCCACAACTTGAACATTGGCCCACGACGACGAAACTCACTTTTTTCCTCCCCGATATTAACCAGCGCTGGCTTTAAACCAGGCTGGTGGCACGCGCCCTCAGGCGTCGCATCACATCATTCAATTGTCGGCGTTCCAGATGATTAGCCAGGGCATGGCTCAGACGGTCACACAGGTCCAGCAATTGACCAAATGTCGCAGCATCAATATCCGTCCACGCCAAATCATATAACACCTGGTCGAGCAGTCCATAGGCCGTCTCGTAACCAACATATTCCATCAACAGTTGCGCAAAAGCTTCATACCGTGTTGCGCGTGCCCCGTTCCCTCCAAAGCCGTAACCCGATTCTGAGGGCCCTCCCCCTTCCCCATGCACCCTGACCGCCTGGGTGGCGAGAAGCATCCGCATCAGGTGAGCCAGGCGTATCTCATCGAGGTTACACGCGTGGTGTAGTTGCGCCATCGTGAAAGAGCGAGGCAGTCCTCGAACATAGGACGGTATCCACTCTGGTGGATCCGCTGTGTCCCAATTGAATGAATTCAGAGCGCTCTGCGTAAAGGAAACTGCACTGGTTAAGTATGGAACAAGTTCGCGATATTGCTGGGTCGCATCCATCTGACGCATTCCTTCAAGAAGCAGGTAATCCACGCGACTGTTGATGTCAGGGGGCGGCAGGTCCACCTCGTTGTCCAGCGAGACCAATTTGAATGTACCGGCGCTCCACCACGCGATGATGCGATACACCGCCAAATCCCCCACCAGGGAATTGACACGAGCATTTACCAGTTCTCCGGTGCGAAAAACCAGCTCAGCGCTTTGGCCAATTTCAACCCTACTCAGCGACAGAACCGCCGTCTTTTGTTCCAGCGCAATTAACTGCAATAAGTTCGGCAAGCTGATAGGCCCAAGGTTTCCCTCAAGAAGAACATTAGAGGAGATGGTCACAATTTGGCCTCAAAAACTTTGTAAAAGATGCTTCCACTTATACCCTGAAGTGGCTCATTTGTGCTGTTAATTTCCATATTACTGTCTCCAGCGCGCTAATTTTTCCCGACTTACCTCAGTCAAACGGAGGCGTAGAGTTTGAAGTGCCGGTATGCCTGCGAGATGGAGTACTCCCCCGTAGAGGAGAAGAAGGGTCGAAACTTGAAGCGTCAATATTTTCCAGCAATCAAAAATTGTATTTTCCCAAGCGGCGCTACTCATTGTCGCGTGGGTCACGCTGCCCGCAATCAAGGCCGCCAGGAAAGACCAGCCCACATTCCGTGTCAGGCCAGGCAGCCGCCAATTACCAAATTTTCGCCGCAACAACCAAATCAAAATCATACAATTGAAGAACGTGACAGCCACGCTGATGGCGGCAAGCCCGGGCAAGCCGAAGGGCTTGACGACCGCGGCCATTCCTCCTGCGGTGAGAGTCAGTGAGGCTGCGCTGACAAAAAGCGGGGTTCGACCATCGTTGTGAGCGTAGAATACCCTTACGATAAGGTCTCGTGCAGCGTAAGCGGCGATTCCTGCGGCCAGGATACCAAGAATAAGCGCTGTCGCATGGGTGTCCATGCGGTCGAATGCGCCGCGTTCAAAAATGACCCGAACCAGGGGGTAGCCACTGACGACGAATATTGCGGTTAAAGGGAACGTTGCAATGGCGATTGTTGAAAGGCCTTGTGACAATCGCAGCCCCAATTCAGTGTCATCTTGTTTGACCACCGCCTTGGTCAGCAATGGAAAAATAGGTATCAACAGTGCCGTCATGAGGATTCCCAATGGCAGTTGAATGAGTTTGTTGGCAAAGTCAAAAACACTGATTGAACCCGGTGCCAATGCCGAAGCAAAGTTAGTTCCGATAATCACGGACAGAGTGCCAACCCCCGAACTGATGCACGCGGGCAAGAGAATTGTCCAAACGCTGCGCACCGCCGGGTGGCGGTAAGGCAGTTTTGAGAGCGAAATCTTCGTTTCACGCCAAAACATAAAGGCGGCGGGGGTTTGCAGAAGAACTTGCCCGATCCCACCGAGCAATGTCCCATAAGCCAGAACCAGCGGTGAAGGTTGCATTAATATCGCCACAATAATCACGACACTCGCGACAAGCGGTGACAATGCCGGACGCGCAAAATCGTGCTGGTCATTGCTGATCCCACACAGAACGCCAATCCATCCGCCGAGAAGCACCAAGGGTGACATGATGCGCAATTGCTGCACGGCCAAAGCGGACATTTCCGGTGAGGCCTGAGACGCGACAGCCCCAATCAGCAACGGGGCAAGAACGTAGCAACCAGTGGCGAGGAGCCCCATCACGATCGTGACCCAGACGGCTACGGCCCCCAAGACGGACGGGGCTTCGTCGTGCGCCCCTCCTTCGCGCAAGGTTGCGAGCACGCGCTGTGTGGCCGTGTGAAAAGGTCCCGTCAAGCCGCCCAGCATGATCAAAGCGAAAGACGGAATGATGTAGGCTGCTGTGTAAGCGTCTTTGGCGACATCGGCCCCAAAAATGCCGGCAATGACCAGTTCACGACCAAAGCCAAGAGCCTTGCTGAGCAGCGTCAGGCCTGCGATGACAGATGCGATGCCAAAGAAACTTCTACTCACAGGCGTCTAAACGTCTGCCTGCGTCCGCCAAGGCCCAAGCCACTGCTTCGAAGATATCATTAGCGATAAAACTAGGCGTACAGGGCCATTGGTAGGTTCCAGCCAACACCTGCGCCCCGTAACCAGAACGCAAGAGAATCGTCTTGCAACCCGCTTTTTGACCGGCTTCCACATCAGTGGCCTTGTCGCCGATCATGTAGGACCGGTTCAGGTCCAAGTTCCATTTGTTCGCCGCATCCTCAAGCATTCCGACTTCGGGCTTCCGGCAGCGACAGACCCCGCTATACGCCGGAACGGTTCCGTCCGGCAGATGTGGGCAGTAGTAAATGTCGTCCAGGCGAGCCCCCTCGTCAGCCAACAGCAATTCCAGACGTTCGTGGAGTTTTTCAATCCACGTCTCATCGTAATAACCACGGGCAGGCCCACTCTGATTGGTCGCCAGGATGGCGAGAAAGCCTGCTTCATTGACTGACTTCAGGGCGGCCCCCGCCCCTGCAATCAATTTCATATCGTCGAGATTGCGGATGTAACCAACCTCTTCATTGATCGTTCCATCGCGGTCAAAAAATATGGCAAGCTTCATGGGCACCGTGTTGAAATTCGTCTCAACGCAAACTAAAAAAGGTGTACCACGCAAGCGTCGCTGTTACCAGGCGATAACATCACGCTCATCATCTAAGTGTGTCATATTGAGACCAGTTCTTTTCCTTCTTATTTTCATTCAAACATGGCGTTGACTCGATTTTTTTCCGTCCTTGTCGCCGCGGTGGCTTTGGGGGCAAACACAGGGTGTGCAGGCTTGTTGGGTCGCGCCCTCCTTCCGACGGTGACGTCCCAGGAGGAGCCATTGGAGCGCATCCAGCGTTTCCAATGTCCTCATTTTCTGGCGACGTTGAGGTGGGATGGGCCCGGGCAACTGATTCCAACGGCGTATTTTTTTTGGGGTCGAATCGCGCGCGCGGTGAACCCTTACGGCACGGATTCCTGGCTTGTTCACGTGCGATTTGAAACAAAGTCCACAGACGCAATGATAGAAATTCAGCCGGCGAAGGCCCGAATCATCACCGGGAAGTCCCGCTTGCACCCCGCGTTAACCCTGACAGACTTTCGCCGAAAATGGCCCAAATGGGCCATCAACAGTGCGGAGGAAGCCTTGGACCGGCAAACTGCCTATGAGCATATTCTCAATACGTTACTCATCGAGCGCCACTTGCGTCCCGTGGCCGTTGATGAGGGCTGGCTGGCCTTCCCACGGGTGTCGGCACTGCAGTCCGCGACGGTAGAATTCCCCTATCGAATAAACGGGCAAACACGCGTTGCAAGCGCGACTTGGGAATTTCAATAACTGGTGGGAATTCATGTTTGGAAACATATTATCGATTTTTTTGGGTGTCACGTTATTGACCTCTTGCGTCACGCGAGAATTCTACCGGCAAACGGCGCAGGCCCCCTGGGAGGAGTTGCTGATTCGCGAGGTGGAAGTGCCCGTTTTTCAAGCTCCTGCCGATTGCTGGTTTCTTTCCGATCGCGCGCGTTCTCAGGTTGTGGCTCACTTGCAGAAAGGCACAGTGAATGTGGCGAGTGGGACGGGTTTGGCTCGCCTCGTCGGGAGTATTTCTCGAGCGAAACGCCCGGCCCAGTACACATCGGCTCGCAGGGTTCTGAGGGCTTCAAGTGCCTCAGCGGGGAATGTACAGCAGATGACCGACCCTTTTGTTTGGGAGGTGGATAGACTTCAAGAGTCTCACATCCGGCTCGCTGTTCAATTATTTGCGGCGCAAGGGGAACCACTGTGGCGCAGTGATTTTGAAGGGGTCGCCGCTGACAGTCGGGTGGTGCAAATCGCCTGGCCCGGCAATGACGTGATGGCGCCTCCCTCTAGCGCGTTGCCTCCCCTCGACCCGGCTCTCCAGAGAGAACTGGACCAAGAAGCGCTCGATAAAGCGATGCGGGAGCTTTTGCCCCTTCTCGGTCACTCCTACCGGTATCGCCCCATCCAATAAGCCACCCTTCCTGGGTAAAGCGTGCGAGGCCCACCGTGGTAGGATTCCAGAGTCCCGCGTCGAGATTGCACAAGGAGCGGTTGTTTGTTCGGCAAAAGAACCAATTTTTTGGGTTTGCTGCTCTCAGCAGCGTGTCTGGTCCTGATTTTCAGAAAGTTCGACCTAGAGAAGCTGTGGGAGGCCTTGAGCACTATCCGAATGGATCTCCTGTTGGTCGCACTCGCTGTCTTTCTCACCACATTTCTTGTGAGGACATTGCGCTGGCAGGTTTTATTGCGCCCCACGCGCCCATTGCCGTATTCCCGACTGTTCGGCGTCGTGATGATTGGCTACATGGCGAACAATGTGCTTCCGGCAAGACTCGGTGAAGTCGTTCGCGCGTACGTGTTGGCTCAAAAAGAGGGCGTGAGAAAAAGCAGCAGCCTCGCGACCATCTTCATCGAGCGCATCTTTGATGGATTATCTTTGTTGTTTATTTTGGGCGCCATGTTGATCGCCTACCAACTCGGGTGGCTCTCTTTGCAACATCCGTTTCCGAACTCAATACAATGGGCCGGAATCGGTGCCGCCATTATATTCTCACTGGCGTTCCTGGCTGTACTGGCCCTCGAATTCTACCCCCCATTTGGTCTTCTTCTGGCGGCAGGGGTTGAGAATTTTGCGCCTGTCACCTTAAAAACACGTCTATTGAGTATCCTCACGGCCTTTCGCGAAGGAGTTGCTTGCGTGCGCAGCTTCGGAACGATGGTGTTCGTCCTTTTTTGCTCGCTTCTCATTTGGACCATCGAAGGAGTCACCTACACGCTGGTCGGAAGCGCTTTTTCGTTGGATTTACCGTTGCGCGCTTACTTCACTACGATGGTCATTGTGAATCTGGGCACCCTTATTCCCTCTGCCCCGGGTTACCTGGGAACCTTTCAGTTCTTTTGTTGGCTGTCCCTGGGATTGTTCGGAATCAGCAAAGAGTTGGCCGTGAGCTACGGCCTTGTTCTGAATGTGATGGAGTATCTTCCAGTCACCCTCGTGGGGGTTGCGTTTTTGTTACTTGCAAACTTGAACCTCCGCAACCTGGTGGGAGCGGAGGCAGGAAGCGAAGGGGTGGAAAAGGGCGAATAATGACCCTCTGAGTCGGGGTTGTCGTCTCAGGTCACGACGGTGGCTGTCTGGTACATCTCTTCTATTTGCTTGGCGAAATTTGTTTGAATGACCCTGCGCTTTAACTTCAGCGTGGGGGTGAGTTCATCATATTCCGCCATAAACATACGGGGCAGCAAACTGAACCGCTTAATTTGCTCGTAGCGCGCAAATGAACGCCCGGCGTTGTCCACTTCTCTGGCGAACAAAGCCTCTACCTGGGGATGTCTCAAGACCTCCTCCAGCGGTTGACCACTCAAACGCTGTTCTTGCAGAAACGATTGCAAGGCATCAACGTTTGGAACAATCAACGCTGTGATGTAATGACGTTGATCCCCAACAAGCATGGCCTGCTCGATCAGGTGGCTTCCTTTGAGAGCATTTTCTATAGGCTGGGGGGCTACATTCTTGCCATTCGACATAACGATGATTTCTTTCTTGCGGTCCACGATGCGAATACGCCCCAGGCTGTCGAATTCCGCAACGTCACCTGTCGCAAAAAACCCCTCCGAATCAATGGCTTGAGCCGTTGCCTCGGAATTGTTGTAGTACCCTTTCATGACATTCGGGCCCCGCACGAGAAGTTCTCCATCCTCTGCGAGTTTGACCTCTACCCCAGGCAGGGGGTGACCCACCGTGCCGTAGCACACCTGTCCCGGTCGATTGAGCGCGACCACGGGGCTGGTTTCCGTCAGGCCATAGCCCTCAATAATTTCAATGCCTATCATTCCAAAAAATAATCCGACATCCGCAGGCAGAGGCGCCCCCCCGCTCACGCAGAGTCGTAAACGTCCTCCCGTGCGCTCGCGAATTTGACTAAACACCAGCGAATCAGCAATTTGCTGTTTGAATGCCAAATCGAAAGGACGCGGCGCACCCGCCATTTGGGCTTTGCGATAGGCCTGCCCCACGTCACACGCCCACTCGAATATTGTGCGCTTAACAGCCGATTCGTGAGCCATTCGGTCAAACACGCGCGCGCGAATCTTCTCAAAGAGACGCGGGACGGAGGTCAGCATCGTTGGACGAACTTCAAGCAGATCATCAGCGACCGTCTCGACGCTTTGTGCGAAATAGACGTGGCCACCCGCATGGACCACCCCAAAGTTTGAAATTCTCTCCAGAACATGGGAAAGCGGCAGAAACGACAAAGCCACATCTTCTCGATGAATCCCGACGATGGGAACAACCTCCAGTACATTCGACATCAGATTGCCGTGGGTCAACATGGCTCCTTTCGGCTCGCCCGTCGTTCCACTGGTATATACAATGGTCGCCAGAGATTCTTTCGTGAGCATTTGACGCCGCGTTTGCAACTCCATTTCGTGGTGGTGAGCCACCCGTTCTCCCAGAGCTAACAGGTCGTCAAGGTAGTAAACGCGTTGCTCTTGGGCCTGAGTCTGAAGCGGTGACATCACCACGATGTGCTGCAAGGCGGGCACTGAGCCTCTGATTTCTACAATTTTTTGGTACTGTGCTTCGCTCGACACCAGAATTAATTTTGCGCCGCAGTTATTCAGAATATAAGCCGTTTGTGCGGCCGTCAGCGTCGGATACAACGGAACTGTAATGGCGCCCGCCATCAGGATGCCTTGGTCAGCCATCACCCACTCAGGTCGATTTTCCGAAAGCAATGCAATCCTGTCCCCAAATTGAGTTCCAAGCTCAATCAAGGCCAAGGCAAGGCGGGTCACCCTTGTGCCGTAGTCCCCATAATTGATAGACCTCCAGCCGCCGGCTGTTTTCCAACTGAGCGCAGGCCTTGAAGGACTGCGGGAAACCGTCGCCAGAAAAGAGTCAGTGAGCGTATTCAGGTCGGCCATGCGAGTCTCCTTAGGCTAATGGGGGAGCAAGCGTCTGCTTGAGATGATTTTCTATGGCTTGTCTCGTGTTCCCGGTGCGGTGCGAGCGCAAGAGCAGAGCCTTCACCTTTGCCCGCGTTCGACCAGCAAGTGCGGAGGCCAAAGCGATAGCCGCTCCGTTGTGGTTTTGGCTGACAAAGCGATCAAAGAGTGGGTAGGAAGCATCCCAGGTCGTGGGGCGCCCGACACAACAAGCCACTCGGCGATAAATAACAAGATTCAGTGTACCGGATTGGAAAGCGGGCTCAAAGGGATCGAGCCGCTGCACAAGGTGCGCGGGGAGGGTGATCTGCCACGGCGAATTGAGAGGCGTCAGCGCAACAGGAACAATGGGTAAAAACGGGATCTTAGCCTTGAGAACGGCCAGCGCAAAGGTTTTGTGAAAATCCGCAGGCTCACGCCACGGTTGCCCGCATCGCATCCCGTCCAGACCCTCAGGAAAAATACCCACCACCTGCCCGTCGCGCAACAAGCGCCCCACATCCTGTATGAGCGTCCGAGATCGAAGGGTCTGGGTATGGCGCAACGGGACTGCACCAAGTAATTTTGCAAAAAAACCCACCACAGGTAATTGCGAGACAAACGATGCAGACACCCAATGAATCGGTCGCTCAATGGCCGTGGCGATAACCCAGGGGTCTAGAAAGCTTGGGTGGTTCGATATGATGACTCCGGGCCCCGAGCGCGGGACGTGATGGCTCCCCGTCGCAACCACTGAATAGGAGGCGCAGGAAGCCAATATCCTGCGGAACACGGCATACGGGAACTCGCTCACTCCCTTGTGTGTCACGGTCGTGGTTGCTCTCTGAGAGACGGAGTGAGAAAAATCACGGCGATACTCCAAGTAAGCGTTGCGCATTTCGACACGCCACCGCTCGAACCTCGCTGGGACTGAGAGCACTCAGAACATTCTCGAGCGCAACGTTTTGTTGCAAAAGCGGAAAGTCAGAACCCATTAATACACGATGAACTCCCAGGCGATCGACAGCCGTCCGAATAACTTTGGGGGGCTGCCACGATGTCTCAACAGAAACGTGGAGGTATTTCTCCGCCATTTCAATGACCGCCAAGTGCTGATCCCAGCCAATGTGGGCTATCGTGATGCTAACCCTCGGAAACGCCGCGATGACGGGCCTCAGCGTCGTGGCATCGTCGAAGCCATCCATTTCGAAGGGAAAAGAGCCCGTGTGAAAAAAAACAGGCAGTGTGTGGTCTTGTGCCACGGCCATAATCTCATACAGCCGATGCTCTTCCCCCAAAGAGTCTTTCTTCGCCGGGTTAATCTTGACGCCCGCAACCTTATGCGTCGCGATGGCAACCTCGAGTTCCTCCACAGCTCGTTCATTTGCAGGATCGGCAGATGCAAACAAACTGAAACGCCCCGGGTGCCCCTCTATGCTTTTAGCCACATCATCAGTGCCAAAAAATGGCTCAATGGGGCACACCACCACGTGTGAGATGTTACTTCGATCCATGCTTTCCAGCAGCAACGTGATTGTGTATTTTTCAAGAACTCGGCTGATCTCCTGGAAGGCATACTCATTGATACTTCTGTAAAGAAACCGGCTGAAGGGGTCTCGAAAATGCATCCCGCAAAGACCCGCCACCTGACGCGTCAATGGCTCCATCAGGTTCGCGAATTCCCTGTTGAATACTCCTCCTATAGTTGCAGGCTCGGTAACTGGAGCGGTTCCTCTCAAATGAGCGTGAAAGTCGATTAGGGGGAAGTCCAATTCCATACGAGGTCCTGCGTTGAAAAGCTACAATGAGTTTGATATACCCGCAAATACAGCGAGCATCAAGGGCCAAGCGACAAAACGCGCCTGGCCCTTGATGATAAAGACGAAGAATCAGAGTGGGGTGAGGGGGCTCAAACCCTACACTGCGTGCGCGTAACCCAGTGACCGCCAGGTCATCTGCAGGGCCACGTCGTAAACGGACACCTCCCCTACGACCTCCCCATAGCGTACTTTCCGAAAACACTCTTTATCACGGGTCATTTCAAGGCCGCAGTCGTGGCACAAGTACCGTTCACCATACGGCGTCGCATTCACGAGATGCGTCTCACAGTCAGGGCACTGGAGCGCGATCCGCCCGCTGTACGTTGCTGTCATAGCCCTACTCCTCTTGATGGCCCCTTGAATCCCGTGTCTCGGCCAGCGGGAGATGCAAGGGTTTGGACTGTTCACGCGGCTCGTTCTCTTGTCTGGACACAGGCTCTGAAGACACGACCACTCTGGGATCGAAAAACGAACCTGCACGAACCGTTTGCTCCTCCAGCACAATCAAGTGGAGGGACACGCCGACCCCCGCCTATTTAATCCCGGTTTTAGACACCAAGGAAAAGACGAGACCGACACATATTTAGCAATTTGGCGGAAAAACCGCTGACGGCCTACCTCATGCTTGACGCCACCCAGGCCCAGAGCAGGAAACTGCCTCTTGAAGGAACCTCGCAGGGGTCTTTAACTGACTTTACTTACAATTCTACAATTTCTAGTATACCCCAACTTTGGGCAAAATCGTCAAGGTATCCCCGCTCGACAAATGATACGGACGACTGGGCTGTGCTATTCTGATCAGCCTGCGGCGTTGAATTCGATACTTGGTCTTTTTATGGTGCCGGTCCCCGGGAAATTTTCACATATTTACCAGCTGGAAAGCCCTTTGTCAGAGGCATTCTTCGAGACCTGGGATGCCAAAATAGCGTCCCGCGGAGAGAGAGTTGGCCTGTCTCCGGATGCGGCCCGGCGGGCCGCCCACGAGTGCTGGAGTGCCGTCGTTTTTTGCGCGAGAAACGATGGCAGCAGGGTTTCCCTCGACCCCTCTGAGGGTTCCTGGCTGGCCTCAGTTCGGCAGGATTTGAGTCTTGAGGGAATTTCGCGCCTTCTGTTACAGCTTGACCACACGCTCCGTGAGGCACTGTGGAAGCTTGGGTTATCCGCTCCTGACTGGCAGGCGTTGGTGGCGTGGCAAGCAAGTTTTTTTGAATTCACGATGGATGAATTGGTGACTTGGGGGCGCATAAACCACGGGCATCAAGTTCAATTGCGAGACGAGGTGGCATTTTTTCGCCGTCTCTCCAGGCTTCTCGAAACCTCAAGCGACCCAAGAGATGCCTTGAACGCTGTGGTCAAAGAAACGGCCCGGGTTCTTAATTGCGAATTTTCGGCGGTCTTGTTACCCAGTGAATCCGAACGTGGGGTTCTGCATATCGCTGCGGTCGAGGCCCCGCCCCTGTTGGCTGGAGCCACGCGGGGAATGACTTTTCCACTGGGGGGAACTGGCATTGTTGCCCAGGCATATTTGACCGGAGCCCCCGCAAGCTCAGCTCACCCGATCGTTGACTTAGACCTGACCCTGCGGCGCAGGCAGACCCTCGAGGGCTTAGGGTTTTCAGATATGCTCGCCTATCCATTAAGCCTTCACGGCACGGTAGTCGGTGTCTTGTGTCTCGCAAGCCGCACTCACGACCGTCCTTGGCAGGCTTATGAAGACGATTGGCTGGCGGCTATCGCAACCCAATTGGCACTGGCGGTCAAGGTCCTGGAAAGCCGAAAGATTCTGCAAGACGCGCAGTCAGAGGCGAACACGTGGATTGAGACGATGCTGGGGCTTGCTGATCCACTTTTGCGTGAACGTGGCAAATGGGTGGGTCAAGTGTCTCGCATTATCGGCCAGCGTTTGGGCTTGGGAGAGTCGTACTGTCACGGGTTAGAACAAGCTGGAAAACTGCACGATATCGGTCACGTTTTCTTGCCGGACGCACTCAGGCGTCGCCCCAGTTCACTTTGGCCGGAAGAGTTAGAGATGCTTCAACAAACCCCCGAGCGAGGGGCCGCCTGGGTTGAAAACATCTCGGTTTTACGCCATTTGGGTCCCGCCATCAGGCACCATCACGAAAGATGGGATGGTGTCGGGTATCCTTCGGGATTGAAGGGTGACGAAATCCCCTTGGCGGCAAGAATCCTTGCAGTCGCCAGTGCGTTCGTGACCGCCACGGCCCTACCGATGCGGGAGCCAGCCCTAACAGCCGACGCCGTGCGGGGTCGTCTAGAACTGGAGTCAGGTTTGAAATATGACCCCGTAGTGGTTCAGGCGTTATTTTCGGATCCGGTGACGGTCCCCCACACGGTGACCGAAGAGCAGGAATTTTCTGAAAACCCAACTGCTGAAGGGTTTTTCCCCGACCTGACATCGCTGGCTGGGCGTCTCATTTCGACCATTCACAGGATGGCCGCCCTCTCGTTTTCGGGGGGCTTTCCGCCCGTTTTCTGGACAACACTTCAGGAGCTGTGTCCGCACGATGCGGCAATCTTGTGGGAACGTGATGACAGCGGGTTGATGACTCTTTCAGAGGTCCGTGGCTTGCCTGCGGACCTTCGGGGTACCCGTGCCCAAGCTGAGAGCCTGGAAATTTACGCCGCGCTGTGTCGTGTTCCCGCGGGAACGATGGATGTGGCGGGTGATCCACGATTTATGGCGCCAAATTGGCTTACCGCAAAGGAATTGAGTGCAGCAGTCGCTTTCCCACTTTTGACCGTCGATCGCGTGATTGGCGTTCTTACCCTCTATCGAAGGTCGCGTGCACCCTTTTCTGGAGCAGAATTAACGCTGGGTGAATTGGCGGCGACAGTGGCAGCACAGGCGCTGGCTCCGCTGCTGGAGAGTACCCGTTCCCAGGGAGGTGCGCGATGAACCGTTTCGGTTGGCAGGGTGGAGCAATGTACGCCTCACTGGTTGCCTTGACGCTTTTTACGACCGGGCCCTTCCTGTGGCTCCTCGTTACTGCATTGCGCGGTGAGAGAGAGAATATTTTTCAATACCCGCCTGTCTTGTGGCCCCAGGCTCCCACCCTGGAAAACTTTTCAGCGGTGTGGGTGGCAGTCCCTTTCCCTCAATACGTGGTGAACAGTATTGCCGTCGCGTTAGTGTCCGTCGTGCTCAATCTAGTACTCGCCAGCCTCGCAGCGTACCCCCTCGCACGAATGCAGTTCCGGGGCCGCCAAGCCGCTTTCTTTGCTATTCTGGCGACCATGATGGTTCCTTTTCCCGTCATTATGATTCCGTTGTTCACTCTCGTGATGAAGCTCCACGGGGGCCTGCTCAGTGCGTTACCTGGCGCCTTGCACAACGACTATTGGATTTACACTTGGCTTATTTTGCCCACAGGCGTTTCGGCGTTTGGGATTTTTCTTATGCGACAAGCGTTTGCAGCCATTCCCAGAGAGCTTGAGGAGGCAGTTCTCATGGACGGAGGGAACGCGTGGCATATTTGGTGGAAAGTGATGCTTCCGCTGTCTCGACCCGCGCTGGCGACCCTCGCGATCTTTACCTTTGTGGGCTCGTGGGGCGATTTTTTGTGGCCGCTGGTAATTTTGAACGACCCGAAACTCTACACCCTGCCCGTTGGGGTTGCATATCTGGCGGGTACTTTCAGTGCAAACTGGCGCTGGATAGCGGCGGGTTCCGTGCTCGCCATTGTACCGATTATTTTATTCTTCTTGTTGATGCAGCGGCATTTCATCGGTGATGCCACGGCGGGTGCCGTCAAGGGTTGATTGCGGCAACCGCGTCAAGGCCGTTTTGAGATGAAGGTTTCAGCCAAGACTACCTAAGGGTCTCCGCCCCCTTCCACTATGTTTGTTCAGAACGGCAAGGGAGGAGATGATGGCGACACCGGAACACTCTATCCAGCGGACTGCGCTGAATTTCACTTACCTCAACTGGTCAGAACTGAGACGCGAGGTGGGCTGTAGGGCCCGAGAAATAGAACAAGCACGCTGGGCTCTGGGGGATCTCCTGGCCCACACGTACAGCGATTTCGAGAAGACGCCACAGTTGGCGGCCGCCTTTGACGCGGCTGGAATATCGTGGCGCGATCTGTCGGAGGCCATTGGGGTGCCGGTCACAGACCTTAAACGCTACGCGAGGGTCGCTACGGCATTTCCGCGGCGGAAACGAGTTTCGGGAGTGGGTTGGGAGTATCATTCGGCGGTGCTCGGCGCACTGCCCAGTGCCAGTCTGACAGGCCGCCAAAAATGGTTGCGAGAAGCGGCCCGTCACAATTGGAGTATCCGGTCTTTGATCAAGCGGATAAAACGTTCGAACATTGAATCTGCCCCCTTTAAGCCTCGCCCACTGTCCAGCAGTGACCCTAAGAAGAATCGCGACTCTTTGCTCCGCATCAAGCAAATGAGACAGGAAAAGCGTTGAGCGGGTATACAAGCAGCGTGAAACCCGCAAGGACCGAAAGCATGAAGAAACGTCTGACCATTCTTGCAATTTTGTCTCTTGCCTTCTGCGCGGGCCATCCTCCGGCGCACGCCGGTCAACTGAGTGCACGCGCGGCCGGGTCGGTGATCGACGGTGAGTCCCTCTTTAAACAAGGCTTGCAGGCTGCTAAGAATGGATCGGTTGAGCAGGCGAGAGCTTTGTTCCAGCGATCGTTGGCGGCAACACCGGAACAGATTGAGCCATTGGTTCACATAGGAATTGCCCTGGCAGACCTGGGTGCTTACGAGTTTGCCCGGTCGGCGTTTGAGCGCGCGCTCAAATTAGGGCCTGATGATGCAGCTGCGCTCAATGGGTTGGGTTATGTTTATTATCGACTCGATCACCACGATGATGCGATTCTCTATTACAGAAAAGCGCTGTTGAAAAAAGAAGATCCGCAATATCGATTGAACCTGGGACTGGCCCTGCTCGCGCAATCTCGTTGGGGACAGGCGGAAGATGAATTTCGATTGGCAATCTGCGGGCGCCCCTCCGATTATTGGGCCCTGAATAACTTGGGTTACGCGTTGCAGTTGCAGGGAAGGAACTCTGCCGCCGTTGCAGCATTCCAAGCAGCCATCGATAAAAGCACGGGTGATCTGACGGCGCACGGCAACCTGGGAGCTTTGTTGGTGGCAGCGGAGGCTTGGCCGCAAGCAGCGCGGGTATACGGCAATGCCCTCAAGGTGGATGACACCTACGCGGACGCACATCTAGGACTGGCGAATGCCTTGACACAAATGGGCAAGGTGGACCAAGCGATCTTAGAGTTGCGTGTTTTGTCACGCCTCCGCGCACCCTCGGCCCCCGCCCATCACCTGATGGCCGAATTGTATGCGCACCGAAATGAAATTTCCGCAGCCCGGAGGGAAGCGGAGCAGGCGGTTGCCCTCTCCCCCGAAGAAGCGACTTATTACCTCACGTTGGGGCGGATTTACGACACCCTTGGGCTGAAAAATCGCGCTGCCGGGGCATTTAAACGGGTTTTGCAATTAAAACCGTCCACGCAGGAGGCCGATTCTCTGAGGGCGTGGTTGCGCAATTATCGTGTGCCCGACCGCTATATTCCGCTCGCTTCTTGTAATTTTCACGCGTGAATGATGACCGCAGCGGGCGCGGATGCTAGGATATAACTGAAGTAGGCGGGGCCATCGCGGCCGTCAAGAGCGGCTGAGGAAAGTCCGAGCTCCGCAGGGCAAGACGCTGGGTAATACCCAGTGGGGGTGACCTCGAGGACAGTGCCACAGAAAGATACCGCCAGGGCGTGCGCCTGGTAAGGGTGCAAAGGTGGGGTAAGAGCCCACCAGCAACAGGGTGACTTGTTGGCTCGGCAAACCCCGTCTGGAGCAAGATCGAACAGGGGATGTGAGGCTGCCCGCTGATCCCCGGGTTAGGTCGCTAGAGGTCGTTGGTAACAACGATTCGAGATAGATGATGGCTGCCCCAAACGGGGTACAGAACTCGGCTTACAAGCCTGCTTCCAAAAGGGGGGCCCGTGCCCCCCTTTTGCTGTGCCTGAATCCGCGGTAGCATTCATACACCCTCGGATTATGTTCCAAGTGATCGGTGAGACGTCTCACGGTATTGGACGCAACAACCATTCGACAATCGCGTGTGGCTGCATTGCAATTTTTACACGAACCCGTTTTGTTTAATGAGGTCATTAGGCTTCTAGACCCTTGTCCCGGCGACGTTATTCTTGACGCAACCGTCGGCGGCGGAGGTCACGCGTCTGCCCTTTTAAAGGCAGTGGGGCCTCAAGGAAAGGTGATTGGTTTCGATCGCGACCCACGGGCGTTGACAGCAGCGGAGCAGCGGCTGGCCTCGGTCGGGAATCCTTTCGAACTTATCCACGCTCCGTTCGATGCGATGTCCCATCTCCCCCTTCCTCCCGTCGATAAGATTCTTTTTGACTTGGGAGTGTCTTCTCCTCAGCTTGATAGCGCCGAGCGTGGTTTCAGTTTTCGTCTGAAGGGTCCGCTTGATATGCGAATGGACCCCGCGACGCCCCAAGCGGCCCAGGATATCCTGCGGTGTGCAGAAGAATCGACATTGGCAGATATCTTCCACAAGTATGGGGAGGAACGGTATGCGAGGCGGATTGCTCGAGCCATTGTACGACATCGTCTTGAGCACCCCATTTGGTCGACCTCCACGGACTTCGCTCATTTTTTATCGCGTCTGATTCCCAGCAAGCCCGGTGGAATTCACCCGGCAACAAGAGTTTTTCAGGCGTTGCGGATTGCCGTAAATGATGAATTGGGCATGCTTGAACGCTCCCTTCCTACAGCGGTTGGCCTTTTGAGGCCGGGAGGGCGGGTCGGTGTGATCAGTTTTCATTCGTTAGAGGACCGCATCGTGAAACAGTTCTTTGCGCAAGAGTTCCAGGGTTGCACTTGCCCCCCCCGGCAACCCATTTGTACCTGCCAGCGTCAACCCTCGCTGGAACGTGTCACTCAAAAGCCGGTTGTAGCAGGGGAGGAGGAGCTTTCAAGGAATCCCCGGGCCCGCAGCGCGAAGCTCCGGGTTGCGAGGCGCTTACTTGCTCGGTAGACTATGCCGTGGGGCATTAATGAGGTTATCGTGACTCAGTCGACACCAATCACGTCTTCCCGTTCCTACGAGCGGCGTTCATCACGAACCCGCTTCCCGCGTTCGTGGTGGATGCTGATGGCTTTTATGCTCTTTTCGGTGCTGGTGATGTATGTTCATACCGTCATCCAAGAAGCGAATTTGAATCGAATGAAAAAAGACATTGACGCGCTTCGTGAGGTGACCCTCAAGGACCGGATGCGGCTTGAAATGGCCCGAAACCCTCAGGTTATTGATAAAAAGGCAATTTTGATAGGAATGAAACAGCCCCAAGAGGTGGTGTATTTCAAAAAGCCTCTCAATTTACTGAGTTCCCGGGCGGGTGCCATCCCTCCTCGTCGACCCGTGGTGCAGGAAGGCTATTAGACAATGCCAGCTCGCGCGCTCCTGCTCAAGCAGCGGGGCCTGTTGGTCTTGCGAGGCTTCTCTCTTGTCGCGTTTCTGCTTTTTGTTCGTCTGTTTTACCTCCAAGTGATTCAATCCTCGGAATTGAGCGGCCTCGCCAGAGCCCAACGAACAAAGTTTGTGGATCTCTCGGCAGTTCGAGGTGAGATTGTAGATCGTAACGGCAAGGCACTCGCGGCCTCAGTAGAGGCTTTTTCTGTGTATGCCAGTCCGCGGGACGCAAAAAAATTCAACCGAAAAGCGACGGCTGAACGATTGGCACCCGTGCTCAACGTTCCGCGGGCCGAGCTCGAGAGGAAGCTTGAAGGAAGAAATTTCCGTTGGTTGCTGCGATTGGCTGACGATCGTGTCTATCAGCGTATTCGTGCGCTCAAGTTGCCGGGCATTGGCGTGGTTCGTGAGAGCCGCCGCCTGTACCCGAAGGGACGTCTTGCAGCCACCCTGATTGGTTTCGTGGGCATTGATAACCAAGGGCTCGCAGGCATTGAGCACGCTTTTGATAACGTATTGAGAGGGCCTCATCAAAAGGTGAGAGTTGAAGTGGATGCCTACGGCCGCGAGATACTCAGGGAGGGAAGTAATACAGCGCTCGACTCGTATCTGTCGCGTGGCAGCCAAGTCGTTTTAACCATTGATGAAAACCTGCAACACGTTGCAGAGCGGGAGCTCGGTAAAACGTTAAGTGAGTCGGGTGCCTCTCGAGGCGCGGTCATCATTATGGACCCACGCAGGGGCGATTTGCTGGCTTTTGCGACCCTTCCCACCTACGATCCCAACCGTTTTTCTCAGTATAGTTGGAACGATATTAAAAATTGGGCGGTCACAGACGTTTATGAGCCAGGTTCCACCTTTAAAAGTTTCTCTATTGCAGCGGCGTTGAATGCACGTCGGTTAAATCCGAATCAGTCCATCTTGTGTCCGGAACAGGTCAAAATTGATGGCCGGGCCATTGCAGAGCACGACAAGGGCGTGGGGACCAGAAGCCTCACCGTCTCGGAAATTTTAGAGACAAGTTCCAATGTTGGAACCGTCAATATTGCGTTTCAGTTGCCTGCCTCCCAATTTCGCCAATTTCTTCAAAAAGCTGGTTTTGGTCAAAAGACCGGAAGCGGAATTTCAGGGGAATCCAATGGCATTCTTCCGCCCCTTCCGTGGCGACGTCTCACCCACGCCACCGTGTCTTTCGGGCAAGGCATTTCTGTCACCCCGTTGCAGATCCTATCCGCCGCAGCCACCTTCGGTAATGGTGGGGTGCGTGTTGCCCCGCGTTTGATCGATCGCGTGGTTTCCAACAAAGGAGAGGTGCTTCAGACTTTTCCCGTCAAGGAGTACGGGCCGGTCATGACGCCGAATACGGCGGCAACCGTGCTCAGCATGATGGAGCAGGTGGTTCTCAAAGGGACGGGGGTGGAGGCGGGTGTGTCCGGATACCGGGTTGCGGGAAAAACAGGAACTGCGCAAAGGGTTCGGGATGACGGCACAGGATATTCAAACGATGTAATTGCATCATTTATCGGCTATGCGCCCTTGCCCAACCCGCAGTTCGTCATCCTCACGTTGTTGGATTCTCCGCGCAAAATTCATTGGGCCAGCCAGACTGCAGCCCCTCTGTTCTCCCGCGTCGCCGAAGAGGCTCTGCGTCAGTTTGGAACAGAGCCAACCGAGGCCATGTCCTCTCCGTTATCTGGCAAGTATCCCTCTCGCCGTCGCGTGGAATGACGGGAAGTGGTTTTCGGGCAGTAGGAAGCTGTTTTGTTTTTCGGTGAGTGAGGTAGAGATGTTCGGTTGGGAGGAGGCGTGTGAAATAGTCGGGGGCAATTTAACGGGGCCACCCGCCTCCGCGCCTTTCGACTCCGTGTCTATCGATACACGTCACCTCGTTCCTGGGGCGCTCTTTGCTTGCTTTCGCGGACACCTCGCCGACGGACATTCTTTCGCAACGCAGGCAGTCGAACGAGGAGCCACCGGAATTTTGGCTGAGAACGATGGAGCGCTCAACCCTGGGCTCGATGTGCCGGTCATAAGGGTCGAAAACGTCCTTCTTGCTCTAGGAAAACTGGCGAAAGCCTGGCGTCACAAGTTGGATATGCGCGTGATTGCTATTACGGGTTCCTCCGGCAAAACGTCGACCAAGGAAATGATAGCCGCTTACCTCGGCAAATTTGCGAAGGTCGTGAAGACGGAAGGGAACCATAACAACGAACTCGGGGTGCCGCTGTCGCTCCTCTCCTTCCGACGGGAACATCGTTTCGGGATCATTGAAATGGGGATGCGGGGGTCTGGCGAAATTGCTTACCTGACAGAGCTCGCAGAACCCGACGTGGGCGTGATCACCAACATCGGGACGGCACATATCGAGCGCCTGGGGTCTCAAGAGGCCATCATGGCGGCAAAAGCCGAGCTTTGGACGACCATGCCCGAACAATCAATCGCAATTGTCCCCCTCGACGATCCTTTCGCTTCGCAGGCCGCGGCAGGGCGGGCTGGCACCGCTGTCACATGGAGTTTGAATGATCCTGCTGCGACGGTATGGGCCAGTGATGTCCAGTCGTCGGCCCGGGGCGGCCAGGTGTTCACCGTGTACTGGAAGGGAGAGGGTGAGAAACCCTTCGGGCGTTCAGAGGTGAAGCTGCCCTTCTGGGGAGAGCATCACCGCAGCAATGCGCTCGCCGCCTTGGCGGTGGGGTGGGCCCTCGGGCTTCTACCTGATGCCCGACTCGAACTGACGCCCGACCTACTGCCCGGCCGATCGCGCCAGATGGATTGGAACGGGATATCGATCCTGGATGACAGCTACAATGCGAACCCTGAAAGCATGAGAGCAGCACTCAGTGCATTCTGTGAGACCCGTCAGAGCGGCAGGAAGTTTGCGGCCTTGGGGGCAATGGCTGAACTGGGATCCTTATCCCGAGCGGCCCACCAAGAGATAGGCCAGTTGGCCGAGGCTCTTGGATTGGATGGCCTCATACTTGTGGGCGAGGGGGCGAAAGCATATGCGGCACACGGCCCCACCCAGTTTCCAGTTGTATTTTGCCACGATGCACAAGAGGCCGCAGCGTATATTTCGCGCCACTTGCGCCCGGGAGATCGTCTTTTGCTCAAGGCCTCGCGCTCTGTTGGTATCGAGAAACTTATCGACGCCCTTCCTCGCTCGGACCAAGGTGGTTGGCAATGATTTTGGAGCCGCTTCAAACGTCGTTCTTGGCTTTAACCTTTTGTTTTTTTCTATCTTTGTGGTCCGGGCCCGGGTTGATTTCGTGGCTCAAAGCGATCAAATTTGGGCAGGTGATTCGCGAAGAAGGTCCTGAGGCTCACAAGGCAAAGTCTGGCACTCCCAGCATGGGAGGCGTGTTGATCTTCTTCCCATTGGTGCTTGTCCTTGCGCTGATTCGCCCGGGTAGTTACGAAATTTGGCTATTACTGGGGTTGTGTTGCGCCTATGCAGCCCTCGGCTTCCTGGACGACTGGCTGATCATTCGTCGGCAAACGAACAAAGGGTTAACGGCCAGGCAGAAGCTTTTCGGGCAGACGCTTTTCGCCGTGTTATTCGCCAGCGGACTCTGGGGGCTGGGTTGGCGACCGGAGGTCATACTCCCGTCTTTCATTCCCGAGCGTTCATTGGAAATGGGTTTACTCTATTGGCCTTGGATTGTTTTTCTCATCGTAGGAACAGCCAATGCTGTGAATTTGACGGACGGGCTCGATGGCCTTGCGGTCAGTACTGTCTCTTTGGCTGTTGTCGGCCTTGCTGCACTGCTGATCGCAATAAATTACCAAACTATGGCTCCTGCCCAGTCAGATACTCTGGTGTTTCTTGGTGCGCTGTTAGGGGGCTGCCTTGGTTTTCTCTGGTTCAATGCCTATCCTGCCTCGGTTTTTATGGGTGATACCGGTTCATTGGGTCTGGGGGCGGCATTGGCGGGGGTCTCAATCATCAGTCATTTGGACCTCGCGCTGGCATTGGTGGGAGCCATATTCGTCGTTGAAACGCTTTCAGTTATGGCTCAAGTGTCCTATTTTAAATGGACGAAAGGCAAGCGACTGCTGAAGATGAGTCCGTTGCACCATCATTTGGAGCTCAGCGGATGGCAAGAGACCAAAGTGGTCGCACGTTTTTCCCTGGCGACCATCCTGTGTACGATAGGGGCCTTCGCACTGTTTGTACGTTAAGGTATTGATTGAATCTGGACTTGCCGAGAGAGATAGAAAGAGTCACTGCGTGGATTGGAACGACAAGACGGTAACGATACTGGGCCTGGGGCGGAGTGGCATTGCCTGCGCGCGTGAACTGGCCGCAAAGGGGTGTCATCTCATCCTCAGCGACACGCGTGCCACCGCGGAGATCGCGCCCCTGGTAGCAGATATTGACGCGACAGATATTCGCATTGAGGGCGGTGGTCACTCCAGTGCTTGCCTCGATGCGGATGTCATCGTTATTTCCCCCGGGGTGCCGATCGATCTCCCTATCGTGCAAGCTGCATTGGCTGACGGCGTCCCCGTGCTGGGGGAAATGGAATTGGCGTATCTTTTGCGTCCTGAATTACCTTACATCGCCATCACGGGAACCAATGGCAAAACAACGACCACCACTTTGGTGGGTGCTTTACTCGAGTCCGCGGGCATCCAGTGCTTGGTGGGGGGAAATATTGGAACCCCACTCATTTCGATGTTGCGGGATCCTGCCGAGATGATCGTTGCAGAAGTGAGTTCATTTCAACTGGAGACGGTGGAGACGTTTCGGCCAAAGGTTGCCGCATTCCTTAATTTTACCGATGACCACTTGAATCGCCATGGCACCCGAGAGACGTATTGGCAGGCAAAAACACGCATTTTTAATGCTCAAACGTCAGACGATTGGGTCGTTCTGAACATGGACGACCCCCACGTGGCGACCCTTTCTGGAACCCTGAACGCCCGGGAGTTTAATTTTTCATTGGAGCGTCCTCTAGGCAGGGGCGTTTACATTCAAAATGATTGGATTGTGGTCGGGTCGGAACTGGGCGTGCTCCCCGTGATGCCTGTTTCAGAAATTCAACTCAGGGGTCAACACAATCTCCAAAATGTCCTTGCCGCCATCGCGATTGCAGGGGCTCTTGCGTTGAAGGTGGAACCCGTGCGGAATGCGGTGGGTCGTTTTGCCGGTGTGGAACACCGCATTGAGCCGGTCCGCACCGTGGCCGAGGTTCAATGGGTGAACGACAGTAAGGGGACTAACTATGCTTCCTCATGTCAGGCCATTGCGTCTTTTTCGGAGCCACTGGTTTTGATTGCGGGGGGGCGTGACAAAGGCGGGGCGATACAGGATTGGGTCGAAGCCATCCGAAAAAAAGTGCGTCACGTTGTGTTAATGGGGGAGGCTGCCCCATATTTCGAACGCGTTTTGAGACAGGCCGATTTTCCCGAACTCACCCCAGTAAAGACTCTGGAGGAGGCTGTTGCGCGCGCCAGACAAATCGCGCTGCCCGGCGAGGTGGTACTCTTCTCTCCGGCTTGCACCAGCTTTGACCTTTACAATAACTACGAGGAACGTGGTCGTGCATTCAAATCCCTTGTCGATGCCCTCGAGCCCAACGCCCCCGCCACGGCGGAGTCGTTCGCCGAAGGGGGCGCAAGTTGATATCAGTTTGCTGGTGGCTGTCACCCTGTTGCTGGCCTGGGGTCTTCTTTCGATATTGAGTGCGAGCGCCCCGGTTGCCGAAAATGAACTGCAGCACAGTTTGTATTATGTGCAACGGCAGGGCACGTGGGCCGTTTTTGGATTTGTGGCGTTGCTCTGCGGGACCTTTTTTAAGCTGTCGTGGATGCGCGGGCTTGCTCGTTTTGGGTTAATTTTGACCGCTGTCCTGTTGCTCTCGACCCATATTCCTGGGCTTGGGGTGACTGAACTCGGTTCGAGCCGTTGGCTTCGCTTCGGCCCCATCTCGGTACAGCCCTCTGAGATTGCAAAGGTATCGCTTGCTTTTTATCTTGCAGATCTTCTGGCGCGGCGATGGAACACCGGCTGGACCATCAGAGCCCTGAGGCAGGTGTTTGTTCCTGTCGCGGGGATTCTGGGCCTGGTCCTCCTTCAGCCGGATCTGGGAACGACCATTGTATTGGCGCTGTCAGTTTTTATTTTGCTCTTTTGCAGCGGTGTCAGCGCTACATGGCTGCTTTCGACGGCAGGAATGGCAGGGGTGGGTGTGCTATATCTCAGCTGGATAACACCGTACCAGAAACAACGCTGGCAGGGGTTTCTCGACCCCTGGGCCGATCCGCAAGGGGTTGGATATCAACTGGTTCAATCCCTGATGGCGATTGGCTCTGGCGGTGTGTTCGGACAAGGCTGGGGTCAAAGTAAACAAAAGCTTTTTTACCTTCCGATTCAATATTCTGATTTCATTTTCGCCGTGATGGCCGAAGAGTTGGGGCTGATTGGCGGTGGGGCCTTGCTTTTGCTCTTTCTTTTCCTCGCTTGGCGAGGTATCTCAATTTCCCTGCAAGCCCGCGATCCTTTTGCCTCTCTTTTGGGAATCGGATTGACTGCTATCATTGTCGCCCAGGCCTTCATCAATATCGGTGTTGTGACAGCAAGCCTTCCCACGACAGGTATCCCGCTCCCTTTTATGAGCTTTGGGGGCACCTCCCTGACGGTCACAATGTTCGCTGTCGGCGTGTTACTCAATATCAGTCGTAACAATGCACGAAATACCTGGTTGGAGGCCCAAGACCAAGAGAACGGCGATGCCCGGGATGGCTTGACGGCCTAGTTTTAAAGAATCAATACCGAGGGGGCATAGAGCGGTTTGTGAGCGACATCATTCTAACAGGGGGCGGCACTGGGGGGCACGTTTATCCGGCCTTGGCAGTGGCCCATTCAATCAACGTGCAATCACCTGGGGCATCCATTCTTTTCGTAGGGACGCCGGATCGTCTAGAGGCCCGAGTCGTCCCCGAGGCCGGCTTTCGATTTTTCCCCATTTCCTCTCGGGGCTTTACCGGAGGCCCCAGAGAGGTCCTTCGAACGCTGGTCTCGCTGTTTTCGGCATACCGAAAGGCAAGAGAACTGCTCCTTCGAGAACGGCCCTATGTTGTTCTGGGAACGGGAGGCTATGTCAGCGCGCCGGTCCTCTTGGCCGCGCGTGGTTTGGGGATTCCATTTTTTCTTCACGAACAAAATGTCGTTCCTGGAAAAGTGAATCGCGTGCTAGGGCATTGGGCTCGGCGTGTCTACACCTCTCTTCCGGGCAGCGAAAAATATTTACCCAAAGGGAAAGTCACGCTCATCGGTAATCCGGTGCGTAAATCAGCATCCTGCGATTCACCCCGAACGGCCAAAGGGAAGTTAGGATTTCCATTGGATGCACCGCTTTTGCTTGTGACGGGTGGCTCACAAGGAGCCCGACGCATCAATGAGGCGGTGGCCGGTCTTCTGGGTGAACTTTTGGAAAAAACGAATTGGTCCGTTTGTCTGATTTGCGGGCCCGCTCAATTTGAATCAACGCATCGACTGGTGCACCAATACCTCGGTGAGAGACTTCAGTTGCACGCATATTTTGACCAAATGCCGACCGCCTTGTTCGCGTGCGATCTCGCCATTGCGCGCGCGGGGGCAACAACTCTGGCTGAGTTGACCACCTTTGGCAAGCCAATGGTGTTGGTACCTTACCCTTATGCCGGCGGCCACCAAAAATTTAATGCAGCCGCCGTGACGGCGGCGGGGGCGGGAATATGTTTGACAGACGAAGACTGTTCTGTGGAAAACCTCGCAAAAGTACTGGTTCCGCTGCTCTCCGACTCTGAAAAGCTGATTAAGATGGCAGCAAACAGCATGGCTTTTGGCCGACCCAATGCCGCGGAAGAACTGGCAAGAGAAGTACTTCAGTGCTTGAAATCAGTCCAGGAGGGACGATGAGTGACTGTCTGTGCAGCCTGGCTAGGCCGTGTTCTATCAGGTATTCTGTTTCATGTCAGTTATCTGGCATATTCCGCAGCCCGCTCGCACACGTGACGGCCGTGGCGGGTGACGCGAAACACGACTGGATGCCGTAAAGCCGGTCATAATGGATTGTTCCCAGCCCCACAAGTAAGGATTCCGCTCCCGTGAAATGTCCGCAAAATTTACACTTCATTGGTATCGGTGGCGCGGGGATGAGTGCGGTGGCTTATGTCTGCCATCACGAGGGAATGCGAGTCAGTGGCACAGATGCTCATGCCTCGCCCGCCGTTCGGCGCCTCCAAGGGCTTGGTTTACCGGTTGAGATCGGTCATCACGCGGCACACGTTCCGTTAGAGGCGCAGGCCATTGTGGTGTCCACGGCGGTCCCACGTGATAACCCGGAAATCGTCGAGGCTGAGCGCCGCGGGTTACCTGTCATGCATCGCTCGGAGGTTCTTGGCGCGTTAATGGCACAGAAAGACAGTTTCGCCGTCACGGGGACCCACGGAAAAACGACAACGAGCGGGATGTTGTCATCCATCCTCATTGAAGCCGGAAAAGACCCCTCCGTGTTGCTTGGGGGTGACCTGCCGAGCATGGGCGGAAATGCGCGTGCCGGCAAGGGGCCCCACTTGGTTGCAGAAGCGGATGAGAGCGATAAGTCTCTGGTCAATCTCTGCGCAAGAATTGTTATCGTGACCAACCTCGAAGGGGACCATTTAGAGCATTATCGCGATCTTGACGAGATTATCGATGTCGTAGCGAAATTTATTAACGCATTGCCGCAGGGGTCCTCGGTCGTGGCCTGTATTGATGACGCAGGGGTGAAAAAGCTTCTCGCAAACGTCAGGGTTCCCGTCGTCACTTATGGCCTGTCAGATTCTGCAGACTATTCGATTGATGCGATCGAATTAAAAGCGACGGGTTCCACGTTCCAGGTCCGTGGCTGCGAGATAAATTTACAGGTCTCAGGGCAGCACAACGTATTGAACGCAACGGCAGCCCTCGCGGCGGCCGATCTTGCAGGCGTTGCTCCCCAAGAGTCTCGTCTTGGTCTCTTCAGCTTCACGGGAGTGAAGCGGCGTTTTCAGACCGTGGGGCAGGTGGCTGGAGTCACCGTCGTCGATGACTATGCTCACCATCCCTCGGAGGTAAAGGCCACCTTGGCGGCTGCGCGCCTCCTGGGGCGGCCTATTCGTGCCGTTTTTCAGCCCCATCGACACTCCAGGCTGCAGGCCCTCATTGGTGAATTTGCGACCTCGTTTTCTGGCGTCTCTAGCCTGACCGTTTTGAGTACCTATTCTGCAGGGGAAGCCCCTCGGGGTGTTGATGCAGGCGCGTTGGTCGACCTCGTACGATCGATCGATCCAACGTTTCCGGTGAATTACTGCCCCCAGATGTCGCAGGCCATCGAATATTTGTTAGAGTCCGTCGCGCCAGGCGATCTGGTTCTGCTGCTTGGAGCGGGCGATGTTTATTTGGTCGCTCAACCCCTTCTTGGCGCGCTGGAGAGTCGCTTCAATCCTGCCGCGCAGTCGGCCTAGTTTGGGTGCCTGCTGATTGAAAGGCGCTGGTGTGTCCATACCTGCAGATATCCAACACAACGTGAATTTGGCCCCCTACACGACGTGGCAGGTCGGTGGTGCAGCCCAGTATTTTCTCGAACCGAAAAACAAAGAGGTGCTGCGCGAGGCGTTTTGTTGGGCCCTTGAGAACAAGGTTAATTGGTACGTCATGGGGCGGGGGAGTAACCTGCTGGTTTCCGATGAGGGTTTTCGTGGCTTGGTGATCCGGCTGGGGGCAGCGTTTAGTCAGATCGCGATAGAGCCCGACGGGGATAATGCTCGAATCCGTGCCCAGGCGGGGCTCCCCTGCGCTCAGTTCGTCGTGAAGACAAACCAGGCGGGCTTTGGCGGCCTTGAACCACTGGTCGGTGTTCCAGGCAGTATCGGGGGCGCCGTTGCAATGAATGCGGGGGCTCACGGAGTTTCAGTCTCCGATTTGATGCTCGAAGGCACAGTTCTTCTGCCTTCCGGCGAAATGGTTGTGTGGGACAGGGAGGAATTTGGCTTTTCATATCGCCACAGTCGATTGCAGGGCCTCGGAGGGGTTTTTATCGAAGGCGTATGGCACTTGCCACGCGTCGAGGTGCCTTCAGCGAAAGAACGTGTGCGCGAACTTCAGCGCTGGCGACACGAAAAACAGCCCACTAATTTTCCCTCGGGCGGCAGCACCTTTCGCAATCCTGATGGGGGTCACCCCAGCGCCGGCTCATTGATTGAGTCCGTGGGGGGAAAGGGGCTTCGAGAAGGCAATGCACAGGTCTCCGAGAAGCACGCGAACTTTATCGTGAATTGTGGAGGCGCCAAGGCGGTAGAGATTAATGCCCTGATCGTGACTTTGCAGCAGCGGGTGTATGATACATACGGAGTGAGGCTTGTGCCCGAAGTCATGGGTTTAGGAATGCAAGTTGGCGAACTTTGACCCCTCACGGCGTGCAGGTGACCGCAGGCTTCGCTCAGGCGAAGGGCCCCCAGCAAATGCCGAATTAGGAGCGATTGCGGAAAAGCCCTCCATTCGTCCTGCATTGGCAAGACGCCGGTCTCGCAGGGGGACCCGTCGGCGGCGTGCTCTTCTGAGGCGTTTGGTTGCCGTGTTTGCGCTGGCCGCTATCGGGTTCCTGTGGTTGGGGTCTTTTTGGCGATGGGAAGGCCTGATGACGGTGACAGGAAATCGCCTTGTGAGCCGGCAGGAAATTTTCTCTCGGCTCTTCATCCCCCAGAATAGGCCACTGTATTCTCTGAACCCGCGAACTATCTCTGCCCAATTGTCTGCGCTTCCTCCCATTGAAGAGGTGGTCATCCAGCGCTGGCTCTTTCCGCCGCGGCTTGATGTGACAATTGTCGAACGAGATGCGTTTGTGGCCGTCGTGAATTCCTCTCAAGATATGACAGCACGTTGGATTGACCGCGCGGGGGTAGTGTTTCAAGCTCCCGTTGCCCGGATGACACCACGATTTTCTGTTCAAGTCTGGACCAACGCGCAGCCAGGAGAAAGAATCCCGCCGAAGTTACAGGCCCACCTGCTTGAATTACTTGCAATTTGGCCCAAAGGGCTGACTGGACGAATTGACCTACGTAACGAGAAGGATATCTTTCTGAGTTACAGCAATTGGCCGGTGCGGCTTGGGGCCCCAGAGGAGGCCACCTTAAAGGTGGCCATCCTGCAAGAGCTCATACCCCTCGCCGAGCCTTATCGGGAGCGCCTCAAGTACATCAACCTTCGCTTTCCCCTGAATCCCACCCTGGTTTTAAAATCAGGGGACGAGGTGAAGGTTGAGAAGGACAGTGAGAGCCCTCGGGTGTCTCCGTCGGTGAAACCTTCTGAAAAGTCTCCTCAGGCCCGTTGAAAGTTGGACCGTTTGTGCAGAATTGGATTGTCCCTGTAACGCTTATTGCTGGTCTTTCGGGTACTTTGATTGTCGCGCAAATAAAGACCCAGGCCGCCTACCGAGACGACCTCCCCAGTCGACGTGTTGAAGAACTGGTATTAATGCTCAAGGATGCCGAGGCCGAGAACAGTCGATTGCAGGCCCAGGTGGAAAGCTTGCGAGAGGGCATTAAGGAGGCAGGGAAGCCGGTCCAAGCGGCCAAATTGGTCGCGGCCCGAGAGTTGGCTCTCACGGGTACGGGCATCGAAATTGAGATTTCGGACAGTGCAAAACCCCTTGGCAAGGGGGAAAACCCCAATATCGCAATTGTTCACAATGAAGACCTGCTAAAAATTATCAACGAACTTCGAGCCAGTGGAGCGGAGGCCCTTTCAATTAACGATCAACGTCTCATTGAAATGTCTGAAATCAGCTGCGCCGGTCCCACCATATTGGTGAACAAGTCCCGACTGGCACCCCCTTTTGTCATCAGAGCGATTGGAGATGCCACAACAATGTTGGCGGCGTTACAATTACGAGGCGGAGTGGTCGAATACTTGCAATTCTATGGGATCCAAGTTACGATTTCCAAGAAATCCGATATCCAAGTCCCTATGTACGTTGGCGGCGCTTCATATCAGTATGCGCGTCCGCTCTCATCCAGAAAAGCGACATGACAAGCGCGGTGGTGCTACCTTTACTTGGTCTCGTTGCGGGAATTGGGTTAGGGGTAGTGGCGCCAGTAAGCATTCCGCATTCCTTGGCAAAATATACGGCGGTTGCAATACTCGCGGCATTGGACACTGGTTTAGGGGGGATCAGGGCAGGCCTTGAAGACAGGTTCGACCTTACGTCATTCGTGAGCGGATTTACCTTCAACTCTTTGCTCGCCGCCGCCCTCACCTACTTGGGCGATATGCTGGGGATCGATCTGTATCTTGCTGCTGTAGTTGTGTTCGGCGTCAGGTTGTTCGATAATTCCGCAGTGGTTCGCCGGTTGGTAGTCAATCGATTTTGGTCACAATGACATCAAAATAAGGAAGGGGGATGTCGGCTTCCGCCCAATGTAAAGCACTGGGGCGTCCCGACTGAACGCGGTGCCTGAGAGAAACGATAAGCTCAATAACGTAGCCAATATTAAGGTCATTGGTGTAGGCGGAGGCGGTTCCAACGCTGTCAACCGAATGATCGAAAATGGGTTGACGGGGGTTGAATTTTGGACCGTCAACACCGATGCGCAAGCGTTGGCGTTAGCAAAGGCTGAACGCAAACTGCAGATTGGTCAAAAAATTACACGAGGCCTAGGCGCCGGCGGGAACCCTGAGGTGGGACGCAAGGCCGCTGAGGAAAGTCGGGAAGATCTGGTGGAAGCCCTTGAGGGCGCCGACATGGTGTTCATCACGGCAGGAATGGGTGGCGGAACTGGCACCGGGGCGGCGCCCGTTGTCGCCGAGGTCGCCCGGCAAGTGGGGGCCCTGACCGTTGGGGTTGTCACCCGTCCTTTCATGTTTGAGGGACGGAGACGTTCGGTGCAAGCCACCGACGGCATTGCGTCCATCAAAGATGCCGTCGACACGTTAATCGTTATTCCCAACGACAAGCTGTTGCAGGTGGTCGAGAAAAGAACCACCATGCAAGAGGCGTTCCAGATTGCTGATGACGTCCTGCGTCAGGGCGTTCAGGGAATTTCGGACATCATTACAATTCCCGGCTTGATTAATGTGGACTTCGCGGACGTGAAGGCCATCATGAACAGTTCAGGTTCCGCCCTGATGGGCATCGGGTCCGCAAGTGGTGAAGGGCGCGCCGTCGAGGCGGCCCGGCTTGCGGTGAGCAGTCCTCTGCTCGAAGCCAGTGTCACAGGGGCCTGCGGCGTAATCTTCAACGTGACAGGGGGTGCGGACCTCACGCTTCACGAAGTCAACGATGCAGCTGCGGTGATTTACGAATCGGTAGACAGCGAAGCCAATATCATCTTCGGAGCGGTGTTGGATGAACGACTTCACGGCGAAGTTCGTATTACCGTGATTGCTACTGGGTTTGAAAATGTGAAGTCGGGCTCCAATGGTTCGATACCTGTTCATCAACCCACACTATTGGGGCGCACTCCTTCTGGTGAGCGCTCGACCGTTCCACCGATCTTCCAAAATGCGAGAGTGGCTTCTCCGACGCCCGTGGAGGCCAGCAATGCGACAGCCGGAAGCTCTGGGGGTGGGCAAGATGGCCCAGACATTCCTGACTTCCTGCGGCAGAGCATCCGGAGGCAATTCTAATACTGCGAGTGGTTCGAAAATGCGGATGGCGTCCTTACAGACGCCATCACCCTGGTTAATATCGACTCAAGCCTCTCGCCACCCACGAGAGGCTTGTTGTGTTTTAACTCGCTGACGGTTGAAAGGACACCATCGTGGAGCAAACCCAGTCGGATTCTGTTATGGATGCGAGAGACTATAAAACCACTTTGAATTTGCCACAAACTGAGTTCCCGATGCGGGCCAATTCGGCCTTGCGGGAGCCCGACTTTCAGGCCCGGTGGGACGCCATGGGTCTTTACGAAAAAATTCAGGCTCGCAGGGTCTCGGCGCCGACATTCATGCTGCACGATGGTCCGCCCTATTTAAGTTCTCCGAACATTCACATTGGGCACGCGTTGAATCGCATCTTGAAAGACATTGTTGTGAAGTATCGTTCGCTCAATGGTTTTCGTGCCCCCTTTGTTCCTGGTTATGATTGCCATGGTCTACCCATTGAGCACGCTGTTTTACGGGACGTCGAGGGCGGACGGCACGCCATGTCCCCGATTGACCTCAGAACCAAATGTCGTGCTTTCGCGCAAAAAAATTTGGAGGGGCAGCAGCTTAAGTTTAGACGCCTCGGAGGCTTGGCTGATTGGGACCGTCCCTATTTGACGATGGATCCGGCATTTGAAGCCAAGCAAGTGGAGGTGTTTGGTGAAATGGTTCAAAAAGGCTTCATTTATAGAGGCCTCAAGCCGGTTTACTGGTGTCCCACGTGTGAAACCGCATTGGCTGAAGCCGAAATAGAATATGTCGAAGACTTCGTGTCACCCAGTATTTATGTAAAATTTCCCCTGAAGATGACGAGTCAGGCGATGGTGGCAACCTTGGCCCGCATTCCTGAGACCGTTAATTTGGTGATCTGGACGACGACCCCGTGGACCTTGCCAGCTAATCTGGGCATCGCCGTGCATCCAAAGCTGAAATACCAAGTGATTCGAACCAAGGAGCACGGGTATTTGATGGTCGCCGCGGACCTTTTGAGTGCGTTCACTGAGGCCACAAGCATCACGGGTGAAGTGGTGGAAGAATTTTTCGGCTCGGAGCTCGAAATGCTTCAGGCCCAGCATCCCTTTTTACCGCGAACCAGTCTGGTGATTCTTGGGGACCATGTCACCGCAGAAGCAGGTACAGGCCTGGTTCACACGGCACCCGGCCATGGTGTAGAAGACTTTGAGGTGGGCAGGAAGTACAATCTACCCGTTTTCGCGCCCGTTAACCCACAGGGTATCTTCACTGAGGAGGCAGGTGCGTTGGTTGCCGGTCTTCGATACAGCAAGGCCAACCCAATCATCACGAAAAGACTCGCAGATACCGGTTTTTTAATACACGAAAGTGACTTGCAACACTCGTACGCGCATTGTTGGCGGTGCCATAAACCCGTGATTTACCGCGGAACCGAGCAATGGTTTGCATCGGTGGATGGTTTCCGTCAAGCGGCCATCGATGCGATTCATGGCGTTAAGTGGATCCCTCAGAGTGGAGAGAAGCGGATTGAAAATATGGTGTCTCAACGTTCGGACTGGTGCATCAGTCGGCAAAGGACGTGGGGCGTACCTATTCCTATTTTCTATTGTGTAAAAGACCAGACCCCTTTAATGACCCCGGAGACGATCGAGGCCGTGCGTGCGCGTTTTGCCGTCGAAGGTTCCGATGCTTGGTGGCGACTTGATACCAGCGAGTTGCTACCGGCTGGGGCGAAATGTGAGAAGTGTGGAGGAACCGAGTTTAGAAAAGAGCAGGACATTATGGATGTCTGGTTTGACTCTGGGTCCAGTCACGCGGCCGTTTTAGACACCCGAGACGGTTTGTCTTGGCCTGCAGACCTATACATCGAGGGAACCGACCAATACCGTGGCTGGTTTCAATCTTCCTTGCTCACAGCTGTCTCAACGCGCGGAACTGCCCCTTACCGTACGGTTATCACGCACGGTTTTGTCTTGGATGAGCAAGGGCGAAAAATGTCGAAATCACTGGGCAATGTGATTGAACCGTCCAAGGTGATTGACCAGTACGGTGCAGATATTCTGCGCCTGTGGGTGACCTCGGTCGATTACAACAACGATGTACGGATTTCAGACAATATCCTGAAGCAGATGGCCGAAATTTACCGAAAAATCCGTAATACGGCGCGGTTTATGCTGAGCAATCTGTATGACTACGATCGCACGAATGACGCCGTGCCGTTTGAAAACTTGCCGGAACTGGAGAGGTTTGCTTTGCATCGCCTTTCCACGGTGTTGAGTGACATTACAGAAGCGCTGGAGAATTACGAATTCTTTCGCTTTTATCAACTGATACAGAACTACTGCGTGGTGGACCTTTCGAGCTTTTATTTCGACCTTCGTAAGGACACACTCTACGCGGACGCGGCAAAAAGCCATACCCGCCGGGCGGCCCAAACTGTTTTGGATATCATTTTATCTGCCCTGGCCCGGGCCATTTCACCGGTTCTTTCACATCTCGCAGAGGATATTTGGCAACATATGCCGGCTGGGGCTCCCGCTACGGCCTCGAGCGTCTTTTTGACGGATTGGCCCCAGGCCCAAAACGACTGGAAGGACGAACAACTCGAACAAAAATGGACCCGCGCTGTTGATTGGCGAAACGTCGCATTGAAGGCGCTTGAAGAAGCGCGCCAAGGGAAACTCATTGGCGCATCTCTCGAAGCCAGGGTTCGTCTTCAACCGGGGGATGAGGGAATGGACTCGGCCCTAAGGATGTGGTCGTCCTCCGAGTTGGCGCAAATGTTTATTGTGTCTCAGGTGGTGGTGGACCCACTGTCTTCCAACCCGGCTGCCCCCCTTCAAGTGGTGGTTGAACGGGCCGACGGCGAAAAATGTCAGCGTTGTTGGGTGTATTCTCCCAGCGTTGGTGAATCCAGGGAACATCCATCTTTGTGTCAACGCTGTTGCGAAGTGGTTGTTCGTTAATTTTTCAAGGCGCGCTATGGACAGTGATGGCCTGAGCTGGCGTTTCTATCCCTCGCCCGAGTCAATGGGAGAGGGCAACGTTTCCGACCCAAAGGGACCGGAAGACGCTGTGCTGGACGACTGGAAACTTCGGGGAGATGAGGCACTGTTGGCGGGAGACTTCGATCTTGCGCTAGAGGCATATTTCGAAGCACTCCAACGCACTCCGGATGACCCGGATGCTCGCTACAACATGGCAGTCATTCATCTAGAATTGGGTCGTTATAATGACGCGATCACGCTCCTCAAAGGGGTTTTGGCAACCAGTCCTCAGGATAAAGAAGCCTTAACTGCATTGGGGTGGGCTCAATTATGGGTGGGGGAGGCGCGGGCTGCTGTAAAGACTTTCCGCCGGGTTCAGTTGGCGGCCCCACATTATGACCCTGCATTGGTCGGACTCGGTTGGGCACATATGGTGGACACACCGCCAGTTCTGGGGCGTGCAGCAGATGCCTTTGCCCGCGCAATCTCATTGGGCAGCCAGGATCCTGAGGCGTATTTTGGTCTCGCTGCGGCGTGCGAAATGCGGGGTGAACTGACGCAAGCCGTCCCCTTGCTAGAAGATGCGCTGAGGTTTTGGCCGGAGGATCTACGTTCGCACGAGAGCTTGGCGAGGGTCCAGGAAAACTTGGGCAACTGGGAGGCGGCCGCATATCATCTGATGCAACTCGCCCACGCGCGCCCCGATGACACCACGCTGGATCGACGAATCGCTCAACTTTTCAGTGACAACGGGGCATTTGACCGGGCAGCGGTCTTTTGGCGCAAGGTGACCGTTCAGAATCCTGAGGATCGCTCCGCAGCCTTGTCCCTTGCAGACACGTTGCTTCAAGCCAACCAATCGGAGGCTGCCATCGCCGCATTCAAGGAGGTCCAAGAAGATCCGAACAGCGAGGTCGCGGCGCTTGAGGGCCTTGGACATGCCCATTTTTTAGCAAGCCGCTGGACAGATGCTGTCGATGCCTATTTACAGGCACTCAAACGCGCGCCACAGAATACTGAAATTATCTGCAATCTGGGTAATACGTATTTGGAAGCACAGGAGTATGAAAGTGCCCTCTGGGCGTTTCAAAAAGCACTCAAGCTTGATTCGTCGCTCATTGATGCCCGGGTCGGACTGGGGTGGGCGTGCTACCATCAGGGGCGTTTGGAGACGGCACGTGAGACCTTTGAGATGGCACTGGGGCAGCAATCGCACTCTGTCAACGCGATAGACGGTCTGGCCTCGACGCTCTGGCGCCTCGGCCTTTCCGACCAGGCCATCAAGCTCTTGAAAGATTCTGGATACTGCGCCGATCCGGACCATCCGTTGACCGTCAAACTGTCTTTTCTGGAGACCTCTTGACCCACCCCCTAAAACGGCAGGATGCCCTTTTTATGAAGGAACGAAAGAGGATCGGATGGAAGAGTTGAAGGTTATAATCTCTCCCAACGGCGAGGTGAGTTTCGAGGTACAGGGGGTTACCGGGGACGCATGTCTGGCTTTAACACAGCGTCTCGAAGCGGGTCTCGGTGAGGTCATCGAACGCCAATTAAAACCGGAATATTATCAGTCGGCACACGATGCTGCGCACCTGTGGAACCAGCAATAAGCGAGCGAGAAAGCGGGATAGAATGCCGGTCATTCAAATCGTCCACAAAGACTCTCAGAGCATCCTCTATACACACCTTGGTGAGGGCGCAACTCTCGCCTCCGCACTCAAACAGGCCGCCTCTGAAAATGTTGATTTGACGGGTGCCGATCTTGCAGAGGAAGACTTTGCAGGCTGCGAATTGGCGGGCGTACGCCTTGCCGGCGCCGATCTGGCGGGAGCGAACCTGGCAGGGGCAAATTTGGACCGGGCATTTCTCGTTGGAGTTGATCTTTCTGAGGCCAACCTGGCCGGTGCGCGGCTCGCGGAAGCTAATTTGGAGTCGGCTGACCTGTCTGAAGCCAACCTGGCCGGCGCCGTGCTTGAGGGCACATCGCTTCACGCAGCAGATTTGGCGGAGGCAAATTTGGCCGGCGTGAATTTACGGAATGCTAACCTGAGACTCGCCGACTTATCGGAGGCGAATTTAGCCGGTGCTGACCTCACAGGTGCGATTCTCACTTCAGCCGACTTTGATGGCGCAAACATTCGTTCAGCTTGTTTGGAGAATACCCAGGATCCCCCTTCGACCTAGACATCACACGTGCCACCCTGGCTGTGTTTCGTCGCACCCGGGCTTTGAGCATGGCAAGATACACTGACTCACGACCGTCACGGGTCCAGGTAATGGAGAAACTCCTTTTGTCACGTGTTCTGTTCTACGCTTTAGCCTTCAATGTCATGGCCCCATTGTCGGCAGCCCACGCCTCTACCCTTCCACGGGCAGATTTTGGAACCGAGTCTGTGCTGGGATTGGGGGGCGGCCAATCGGTAGGGCTGAGCGTTGATACCCCACTCAACACCCATTGGGCGATGGGACTTGCGCTTGGGCTTCGCGCATTTGTCGGAGCGCGCGCAGAGTTTCGAGCGATGTATCGCTTGGAAGACAGCGTTCTTCGAGCACCCTATCAACTGGCGGGCTTGGTGGGTGCACAGGCTAAGGGACCTTCCTTTGATAAGCTAGAGCAGATAGCCCCCCTCATTGGCATCGTGGGTGCCTTCCAGCCTTTTCCCAACTGGCTTCTGCGGGCGACCATCGCCGGCGCCTATCCGAGCGATGAAATTTGGCGAGCGTCGGGCCTGGAAATTGCCTACCGCTATAACAGCCGCCTGGAACTCACGGTCGGGTATAACGGTCGCGGTGATGTGCTCGGAATTAAGCTGACGCTATAGGGGGCAAAGCCAGTCGGCGCCGGTTGATACCTTTTGCGTATTCCGTGAATCGCTGAAAGACGCCTAAAAACTCAGGGTAGCTGGCACAGAGGTTTTCCGGATGCCATTGAACGGCCATCCGCGCAGGATGCTCAATGGCCTCTACCCCTTCCACCAAGCCATCGGGGCTCCAGGCTGATGCCCGCAATCCATCGGCCAGATCCTTGATCCCTTGATGATGTAGCGAATTCACGGCAATGACCTTTGGTAAAATTTTTCCCAAATGAGAGTCCGGATCTACGCGAACTGGGTGCACCGCCTTGTACCGATGGTCACGCTGAGAATGATGAACGTGACTGGGACGTTGACTGGGGAGGTCCTGCCAAAGGGTTCCACCCAGTGCAACATTTAACACCTGCAATCCACGGCATACACCCAAAACTGGCAAGTCTGTCTCAAACCACACGTGTCTAAATAAAGCCATCTCGAACTCATCGCGCTCGAGATCGACCGCGCCGAGCAAGGGATGAGGGGCCTCGTCGTATTCTTGCGGATGGATATCAACCCCTCCGGTGAAAAGAATCCCATCCAACGAGGCCACTAAGTCGGGAATAAGGCCTTCGGCGACCGGAGGAATAAAAACCGGAATGGCACCCGATTCCAAAATAGCCTTGCAGTAATCTTGAGAAATAAGATACAGCGGAGGCTTCACGCCGAAACCACCAAAATCCCCGCTCGCGGCATGGGTCGACATGCCCTCACTATTTCCAGTTATGCCAATAAAAACAGCCAATGCTCATTCCTTATGGAGGGGCGCCGGCGATCGAGGCACCAGGCAACCACTATGTATATATACCCCATCCCGGTCGCATCAGCCATCCAGCAATCCCTGGGGACCAGCAACGGTAACCATCACGAGGCGTGACACATGCCCAAAAAAGACTAAAATGTTTCCTGGTTGACGAGAACCATTCACCCAGGAAATACCTACGCCGGTTGATATCTGAAAAACGCAAAACCAGCGCTCAGCGTTTTAGCTTCGGGTCCAGGGCGTCGCGCAGGCCATCACCGACGTAGTTGACGCTGACAATCGTGAGAAATATCAGTAAGCCCGGATACACCGCAAGCCACGGCGTGTCGATCATATACTGCTGCGCGTTCGTCAGCATATTTCCCCAGGTGGGTACCGGCGGTTGTATCCCAAAACCCAAGAAGGACAATGCGGACTCCATCATAATGGCATCAGCCACCCCCAGTGTCGCCGCCACAAAAATAGGGGCCATGGCATTCGGGAGCAGATGTTTGGTGATGATCCCCGCGTCCTCCATGCCCTGAGCACGCGCCGCTTCGATGAACTCCTGCTCACGCAGCGTTAAAAACTCACCTCTGACCAAGCGAGAAACGGTCATCCAGCCCGTCAATCCCAATATAAACACAATGATTCCAATTTGCCCTCCCGGGAAGGCGATTGACTTCAAAAACGTCGACAACACCATCATGAGCATTAACACGGGAACAGCCAACATAACGTCGGCCAAGCGCATCACGAAACCGTCGACGAACTTGCCATAGAATCCGGCGAGCGCCCCCAGCGCGGCGCCGATGATAACGCCGAATAAAGCAGCTGCCAGACCAACGGTCAAGGAGGTACGCCCCGCAATCAACAGTCTTACAAGCGTATCCTGGCCCAGTTCATCCGTTCCTAAAGGATGCGCCAACGAGAATGCTTCTTTCGTATGGTCTAAATCCAAATCGTCAAAACCATAGGGCATCAATGCGGGCCCCACCCAACACGCCAACACGAGGAGTGTCAACGCAACGAAGCCAGCCATTGCGAGTCGATGACGGCTAAAGCGACGCCAAACTCCCCGCCAATAGGGTTCCGCGGCCCCTGTTAAGTCCTGGATCTCCGAAACTGATTCCGTGATTACCACAAAGATAAGCTCCTGAGGCGTTTCTTGCGGGAAACACCACACCTGTAAGGTCTTTAACTAAAACGGATTCGAGGATCCAAAGCAGCGTACAGAATATCTGCCAGAAGATTACTAAATACGACAAGGACAGCAGATATGAACATGACAGCCATAACCACCGGGTAATCAGACTTGGTTAACGAATCGATGAACAGGCGACCAATGCCCGGCCAAGCAAAAATTTGCTCCGTGATGAGAGCTCCGGCGAACAGGCTGGGGATAGCGAGTGCGACCAGGGTGATGATGGGAATGAGGGCATTTCGAAGGGCGTGCTTCCCGATGACCTTCACCTCCGCGAGGCCTTTGGCACGGGCCATCCGCACGTAATCCATTCGAATGACCTCTAACATACTGGAACGAGAGTATCGGCTCCAAGAAGCGATGCTGACGATACTTAGAACGGCCACCGGCATCACCATGTGGGCCGCGAGGTCGACGAATCCACTAAACTCTGGGTGGCGCAGCAAATTCAGCAACGTACCTTCCCGCTCGGCTCCAAACATTCCCGCAGCGGGCAGCCAGTGCCCCGTTGAAAATGTATGGCCCGCAAAGGTCAGGGTGTAATCATTGGCGGCAAACACCAACATCATTAAAATCCCAAACCAAAATGTGGGCATTGAGTAGCCAAAAAAAGCGAATGTCGTCACGCCATAGTCAAACCACGAATACTGTCTAATGGCGGATATGACCCCAAAAGTAACGCCCACCACCACACTGATCATCAGAGCGGAACCCATCAGAACCATGGTATTGGGTAACCGCTCAAGCAGCATTTGAGCCACCGGGCGCCCCGTAAACAGCGAAAAGCCTAAGTTCCCCTGAATAAAGGAAAAAAACCATTTGGCATACGCCACCAAGATGGGGTCATTTAGGCCCATTTGCTCCCGCAAACGAGCCAGATCCTCCGCTCTCACGTGAGGATTCTGCCCATAGACTGCCTCGGGACCACCAGGGGCCAGTCGCATCAGCACGTAGAGAATCAGGGAGACGCCAACCAGTAAAGGCAAGGAAACCAATAAGCGCCGAGCAATATAGCGACCCACGGTCTAATCCTCCTTGCCACGCGCGGACAATGCCTCCGCCAGCGGAACAACATCCCACTCATAGCAGTTCCATAGGTTTCCACTGCTGGAAGGATTCGGTTTAAAGTTCTTTAACCTGATGTTTATCGGGTCGAGTTGGGACCAATACAGCAGCGGAATCATGGGGACCTCCTCCGCCAGAATCTCCGCGGCGCGATGGTATATCTTTCGCCTCTCCGATCGCCGAATTGATTGCGTGCCGGCCTCCAAAAGCCTGTCTAATTCAGCGTTGCGAAATTGAACGTGGTTCTGGCCCGCCGGCGGTATTTGACTTGAGTGCCAGAGCGCAAAATTATCAGGGTCGGGGCCTGCAGACCACGCAGACATCGAAATGTCATATTTGAAGCCCTTCAAGATGCCGCTCGGCGCTGGACCAAAGAGAATTGGACCGGGATAGTTGTCTATGAGAAGATCGATGCCTACTTTTTTGAGGTAATACTTCAAAACCAGCTCTGTGAGTTCACGGGTTTTTCGGCCCGCGGTGGTAGACACCCGCATGGCCATCCGCTTCCCATCTTTCACTCGGATGCCATCAAGCCCCACTTTCCAGCCTGCGGCATCCAGCAAGCGACGCGCCTCGTCCAAATCATACGGATAACGATTTTCGATAGTGGGGTTATATGCCCAAGACAGCGGAGCTAAATCAGAGTGTGCCACCGCGTAGAGGCCTTGATAAATTTTTTCAGAAATTTGCTTCTTGTTGATGGCATGAGCAATCGCCCGGCGGACTCGCACGTCCTGGAATATGGGATCACCGAGATTGAAGTCCAGGTGCTCCCACGTTAAAGAGGCCAACGGGGAGACGCGAACGTGTCGTAAACGCCGAAGGGCTGCGTACTGATTGATGCTCGCACTTTGGTAAAGATCGATCTCTCCCGATTTCAACAACGTAAAGGCCGCGTTCTCGTCCGGGATGATTCGCATCTTGAGCGCATCCAACTTCGGGCGCCCACGCCAATAGTCATCGAATGCCACCATGGAAATATGGTCGCCCGCCACCCAATCCTTAAATTTAAATGGCCCCGTGCCAATCGGGCTGCGATTGAAGGGCGCTTTATTGATGGAATCGCCCCGGGGATCCTGTAAATATGGATTCAAGATGTGCTTTGGCAAAATGGCGCCGCCCCCTGAAAACAGAAGGTCGTACGGCGCATAAATCTGTTTGAAATCAAAGCGTATCGTATAAGGGTCAAGGATGACGGCTTGAGTAATTTTGTCGAAGCCATCTCGACTCGTCACCCGGGTTTTTGGGTGCATGATGACTTCCCAGGTGAATTTGACATCCTCCGCGGTAAAAGGAGCGCCGTCATGCCAGCGAACCCCTTTGCGCAACTTCCAAGTAACCGACATGCCTGTCCCCGTGAGCGTGACGCCACCGTTCTCGATGGTGGGTATCTCCCTCGCCAGAACGGGGATCGTCTCAAGGTGCTCGTTCACGCTGACCAATCCCTCCTGGATCGGTCGCAGTGCATCGGAGGTGGCCACCATGTCAGATATGAGGGCATTCAGGGCATCAGGCTCTTGTTGTTGATGGTAAACCACCACACGGCCGTTATCGACCAGTTTCGACTCACGTGTACAACCCGGAAACGTTGAGAGGATTGCAGAAGTCAGTAAAAGAAGGGCTGTAAAGCGAGTCGAGACAAATCTTCGGAGTAAAAAATTCTGCATAAAGGCTTAAGAATCGCCCAAAGTTGCGGAGGATTGAGCCATTGAAGGCACAACCTTGCTGGCAGACCCCTCCCCGAAGAGATGACACGCTACAAAATGCTCCTGTCCCACATCTTGAAAATCGGGGACCCGCGAGCGGCAGACATCCATCGCGTGAGGGCAGCGGGTATGAAACACACAACCAGAGGGCGGATTGGTGGGACTTGGAATATCCCCCTGCAGAATGACCCGCTGTTTTACCCGCTCCCGCATCTCAACTGGATTGGGAACGGGAACGGCTGATAACAATGCCTGCGTATAGGGGTGCTTCGGGTTCGCGTACAAGTCCTCAGACGATGCCAACTCCATCATCGAACCTAAATACATGACCGCGACCCGATCAGAGATATGCTGCACAGTGCTGAGGTTATGAGCAATAAACAAATAGGTCAAACCAAATTCAGCCTGGAGGTCATCCAGTAGATTCAGAACCTGGGCCTGCACCGACACGTCCAGGGCCGACACTGGCTCGTCCGCAACCACGAACTTGGGGTTGATCGCAAGCGCCCGCGCGATACCGATGCGCTGCCTCTGGCCCCCGGAAAACTCGTGAGGATATCGATCCGCATAGGAGGGATTTAAACCGACCCTATCCAGCAAGTCTCGCACGCGCTTGTGAAGGGCTTCCCCCTTGTGAGTTCCGTGCACGCGCAGCGGTTCCGCGACGGAATCACCCACCGTCATCCGCGGATCGAGCGACGCATAGGGGTTCTGAAAAACGATTTGCATATCACGCCGAAGTTCCCGCATCTCACGGGAATTCAAAGCGAGGACATCCTGTCCCTCAAAACGAATGGACCCCGATGTGGGCTCAAGCAGGCGAAGGATGAGGCGCCCGGTGGTCGACTTCCCACACCCTGACTCGCCCACTAAGCCCAGGGTTTCACCTTTTTTTATCGAAAAAGATACCCGGTTGACGGCCTGGACCGCACCGACCTGGCGCTGAAATAAAATTCCCCGCGTGATAGGAAAATGTTTGACCAGATCAACAACTTCAATTAGAGGTTCCGCCACTTATTTAGACTCCTTCACGAGATTGCCCGTTTCCTTCGTCAACCAACAGCGGACCAGATGACCTGGCTCAGACGTATCTAATTTGGGCGATTCTGTGCATTTCGCCCACGCGTGCGGACACCGCGGCGCAAAAGAACACCCCGGAGGCAGCTTTGATAAACTCGGCGGTTGACCCTCAATAGGAGTCAGGCGCTTCTGTTGAACGCCCAGTTGGGGAATCGAATTCAGCAACCCTTGGGTGTAAGGATGCTGAGGGGCACGAAATATACTCTCTACATCGGTGTACTCGACGACCTTGCCCGCATACATCACCGCCACGGTGTCGCACAATTCAGCAACGACACCCAGGTCGTGGGTGATCATGATGACCGCTGCGTTGTTTCGGTCACGAATATCCCGCATCAGACTCAAAATCTGCGCTTGAATGGTCACATCCAATGCAGTGGTCGGCTCGTCGGCAATGAGCAAATCGGGCTCGCACGACAGAGCCATCGCAATGACAACACGTTGCCGCATGCCTCCAGAAAATTGATGAGGGTAATCGTCGATTCGTGTCTCTGGACTCGGAATTCCTACCCGGGCCAGCATGTCTATCGCCTTGGCCCGGGCCGCGCTGCGCGACAATTTTTGGTGCAGAACAATGGCTTCCATAATTTGATCGCCCACCGTCAGGACGGGGTTCAGGGAAGTCATCGGGTCTTGCGAAATAAGCGCAATGCGATTACCCCTGATTTTTCGCATTTCTGCCTCGGGAAGCTTTAAAAGGTCTTCCCCATTAAAAAGAATTTGCCCGTCAACAATTTTTCCCTGGGGCTGTGCAACCAAGCGCATAATTGACAGGCTCGTAATGCTTTTTCCACATCCCGATTCCCCAACAATTCCAAGAATTCCACCCCGGGGAATCTCGAAATCCACCCCATCAACCGCCTTAACAACCCCTTCCTCTGTCTGGAAATGGGTTTTCAGTCCGGACACTTTGAGCAAAGGTTCAGCCACTCGGGGGTTCCTCTCGGGGGAGATTGTCGGTGCCTGACACAAGCCAGCGCCGCGAGCCAATTAAAAATACCGGGGCATTATACCCCACGCGCCATCCAGGATCTATCAACGCAGTGAAGGCGCGCTGCCCACGACAGCGTTTGGAGGCTGCTTGGGTACAAGGTAAAAGTGCGATATTTCTGTGCCACGCTGCTTATTTGCTCACTTCCTACAGGGGTCGCCGCTGCCACGCCGAGTTCCCCTCCGGCACCGCCCCCGCCCCCGTTGGTCACCCACCAAGCCGCAGATGCCCTGATGTCGCCCGCTTGGATGTCGGACTTGCTGATGACAGCGGGCTCGAGTTCCGCGCTCTGGGTTTTTCTTTCTTACAGCGGAAACCTCCTTTCGAATGCCTCACCCCAAACGAGTGCCATGCTTTCCAGTCTTGCGGTGGCAAGCGCGGTCTTTCTGCCCGCCGGCCTGATGACTGCAACCAAGGGGACCGCGTTCCCTCTTGATGATTTCATCGCCGCGACGACAGGAGGATTATTGGGGATAGGCGCAGCGTATTCGGCGGCACGATGGCTGGGGGCGGGCCAACCCCTGGCCCCCCTCCCATACGGATTGTTGCTAGGGGGGGGACAAGCACTGGGAACAACCCTTGTCTATCATGGCTACCGCCAAAACAAGCCAAGACTCACGAATCTCAACCAACTGCCGTTACGCAGGGACGATGACCCGATAGAAGATTGGCGCTACTGGCTGGAGCGGCGAGCACCTTGACCTTGATTTTTTTTAGGTGTGCGTCATTGTTTGCAGCAGTCGGTGCCTTCTGGACCCTCTCCACCCTCTCGGCGTCGGCTGACGTGTTGCTCGAAGAGCATCTGTTTGCGCCTCAACCCACACAAGGGCTTGAATGGAGTGCGGACCCAAAGGGTCTGGGAGGAGGCGATGAACTTGAACTACTGTCAATGTTTTACCCACACTTGACGCCCACAGAGGCCGCTCAGAGAGGGGTTAAGAGACCGCCGCCAAGGGTTCGCAACGCACACTTGAAACAATTTTCTCACCATTGGAAAAGAGATATAACGGCCATTCACGAGAGCCTTCAAGCGCTTTCGGGGCAGGCGACCCTCAAGGTCTCCACGTGGTACCTAGACAGCCAAAAATCCTGGGTCTTGCATCACTCCGAAGGAGTCGCTCACCTGGGGCTGAATGCGCGCCATTTAATCCCCCACCCGCGCGCCATCACCCGGCTCAAGATGGCTCAAATCTATTTTGATGCCTTCACCCGTCAGGCACCTGCGGAATTTGCCGAACCTCTAACCTTCGCGCGACGCTTGCAACTGGAAGGACTGCGTGCGGTATCAACGAACCGGGTCGCCCCTCGCCTACCAGCGTATCTCCTTGCGGGAATCACAATTCAAGAATGGAGCCAGTGTGAAAAACAAACGAAACAATTGGCGAAATCTTTACTGAATGCGATCGCCCAGCCTTCAAATCCGAATCACCGCGTGGACTATTTTGGTCCCCGCAGTGGGGGAAAAGGGAAGTACATGGCTTGGCTGTTGGCTATTCAGGCGACCAAATCCCAGAATCCCTTTCTTTTGGCGCGCCTACCAAGCTCTGACTACCTGTATCACATCCGCCCTGACCTGGAATGGCTGGCCTATGAACGCTGATAGCGAGACATTTCACGGCCGCCCCCGCCGGAGAGCGAACGCAGGCGAGACACTTGATCGCTTGTTAACATTCTCGCTCCCCCGAGTTGTTCGGCATACAGCGCGACCTCGCAAAGGTGTTCTAATTTTTCAAGCTTGTAATAGGCATCCCACGCATTGAGGCCCAAACATACCGCCCCGTGCCACGCCATCATCACAACATCGTGGCAACCCAGAACCGGCCCCAAGGCTGTGGGAACTTCCTCGGTGGTGGGGGTCGTATACGGGATGGTTGGAATCTCTCCACCCAACGTGGTCACGACCTCGGGCAGCAAAAGGCCGGGAATCTCTCGCCCGGCCACCGTGAACGCAATGGCTCTCGGGGGGTGCCCGTGCACGACCGATTGAACATCCGGCCGGGCGTGGTATGCGCACAGGTGCAAAGACAACTCAGAACTCGCGCCTGCCGTGGCACGGCCCGTTAATGAGGTGACCAGAATATCCTCTGGTTTGAGGCGCCCCTTGCTGACACCTGTAGGGGTGATCAAGACTTTGTCACCCCATCGCACACTGACGTTACCGTCTGTGGCTGCCAAGAAGCCTTTGGCGTGCATCGCCTGACAAACTTCAACAATGTCCCTGCGGTGGCGCCACTCGGTGTTCAGCATGATGACCCCAAAGATACGGAGTCAACGACCCCAGCGATCGCTGCATAAATAGGCTCCTCGCCCACATCCAAGAGCATACGGGCACTGCCACCCTCTCGCGCGGCCAAAACAAGATCGCCAACGCCCGCCTGCATATGTCCGAGGGCGTAAAACACAGATCCGGTGGGGTTTAATTCCGGGTCGAGGGGCTGAAGCAACAAGATCCGCTGCCCCCCATAGGCTGGATGTTTCTCTGTAGCGGTAAGAGTTCCCAAGACACGGGCCAATAACACAAACAAGCCCTCATCCAATATCAACGGCATCCACAATGCCGACAATCGCGACATCCACGGGCGCAAAAGTCTCTGAAAGTGCCATTGCCGCTTCTTTACCTATCACGCAAAATGCGCGTTCACCCACGCCGATGCCAACGGTGTCCGCCGCGATGAGGGGCTCCCCGTCGGGCTGTAATTGTTGGTCGATCGGTTGCACAATCATCAATTTAACCCCGCACAGTGCCGAGGGCTTCTCGGATGCAATCAAGGTTCCGATCACCTGGCCCACAAACATCGTGCAGCCTCCTTTTTAAAGCAATCCATCCTGAATACCAAGTATAACGGGGAGAAATTCCTCGTGCGGATTGGGAATGACAAACCCCCTTACTTTGGTGCCCGCCTCTATTGCATGGCGATCGGCAACCTCTAACGCGAACAACACATCGGCATGCGACCCTGTTAACACAAAGTAAGATTTCCCCCCAATTCCTCTGGCCATTCGGAAGGAAACCAGATGAACGTCGCTCTGCTTGAGGGCTGCATCTGCCGCGACAATTCCGGATGAGACCGTCTGCAGCTCATATAAACCCACCGCATCAATCACGTCGGAGCGGACATGACCAGCCAATCCGGGGAGAATCTCGCGATGAAGGTGCGGCAGGAAAAACCCTTCCAAAACCTCGCATCCCGCGTGCTCGAGACCCACGCGGTAGCTTTCTTCCACGGAGGCGACATCGCCCGCAAAGAGGATGAGAAATTTTCCGGGACTGACTGCCTCAGCATTCAGGAGTCGAACGGGGGCTTGTTTGACTAACACGTCGCACAGATATAGACCCATCGCGATACTGGCAACTTCCAGCATGGCGATGGCCTCATCAATGCGCGCATGATCGGCCACGTCAAACGATCCTGAAGGCATCCGTCAGAACACAGCGACGTTCTTTGGTGAAATTGCGTGCCGAGGTGCAACCCTCACCTGTTGGACCCGCGATGGTCCAGGCGGTCGGCGCATCGCTGCCCGCCCCCAGTCCTGCAATCGATGGACCATTTTTGACAAAAATGGCCGTGTTAATCAGTCGTGCCATCTTGCTTAATTTATCGATATTGCGGGAATGCATACACGCGGTGTGCCCCCGGCCACCCTCAAGTTCTATTGCGAGTTCTATGGCTTCATCAACATCCCGCACCCGAGTGATGGGAAAGACGGGCATCAACTGCTCGGTCCACAGCAATGGATGGTTGCGATTCACCTCAACAATGGCGAGCCGACATTTATCAGGGTCCACCTGCACGCCGATCGCAGCAAGTATCTCGCTGGCGTTTTTCCCCACACACGCTTTGTTCACGAGCGCCTCTTTGCCGGGGCCGTTATCCTTCGAGAAAATGTGAGCGAAAAGCTTTTCCTGCATCGATTGGGGAACCTCGTAGGCGCCGCATCGCCTTAACTCTTCTTTCAAGCGGTCAGCCACCGATGCAACGACAACACACTCCTTCTCCAGGGTACAAATCACGTTGTTGTCAAAGGATGCCCCTTTGTAAATGGCGCGAGCCGCCTTTTCAATGTTTGCAGTCTCATCCACCACCACAGGGGGATTCCCAGGGCCGCCCGCAATCACTTTTTTTCGACTTTGTAGCGCCGCCCTCACCACGTGAGGCCCCCCTGTCACCACCAAGAGGTCAACGCCTTTCGCAGTCATTAAAGCGCCCGCCGTCTCGATGGTGGGTTCATCGATCCCAGTGATTAAATTCTCGGGCCCCCCTGCCTCCCGAATGGCCCGATTGATCAGGGAGACGGATAAATTTGAGACCTGTCTTGCCGACGGATGCGCGTTGAAAATCGCGCCATTGCCGGCCGAAATGAAACTGATGGCGTTGTTGAAAACGGTATCGGCGGGATTGGTTGTCGGCGTAATGGCGCCAATGACTCCATAGGGCGCCATTTCAATCAGGACCAAGCCATGATCCCCGGACCAGACTCGACGGCGCGAATCGAGATCCTCCGGGCCCGGTGTTTTGTCTAGCACCAGCCGCAGTTTTTCAAGCTTGTCATCAAACCGACCCAGTCCCGTCTCCCGAACAGCCAGTCGACAAAGCTCCTCTGCGTAACGATGCCCTGTCGCTCGTATGGCGGCCACCGCTCTGTGGCGAAGGTCTAAACTGGCGACGCCCCAAGCCGCTTGAGCGTGGCGCGTCGCCTCCACCGCGCGTTCAACACTTCCAAAGACCCCCTCGCCAGATATCAGAACACGTGAGGCAGCGGCGGGAGCAGACGAAGGCGGGAGAGTCCCGTCACTTTGGAGTCGCTGGACGACTTGAGCCACCAACTCTCGCACATGGGATTCATTGACTTGCGTCATTCTGAATATCCTTCAAACGCTTTGGGTCGTCTCCGACAACCCGCGCTAACTCTCGTGAACCGCCAACGGGACGTCTTTTTGATACATGACCTGACCCTCGATTTCCCACATATCGACAATCGCAATGACCGTGGCGTCGACCGGGCGTCCCTCTGTACTGTCGGTCTGACGAGCGGATGAGCCGGTTGCGTACAAAACATACTCTCCCGGCCCGACCCCCACAGCATCAACAGCCACGACGTAAGCCGCCGTCGGCTCGCCTTTCAGGTTTACCTGGCGAACGATCAGGAATTTATAACCCGTGAGACGGGGGTCTTTATGATTAGAAACCACCGTTCCCGAGACTACACCGAGGTGCATTCATCAGGCCCTCGCCGAATCCGATGCTGCTTCGCGCCCAAGGGGCATGACGCGATCGACATTCGAGTGAGGCCGAGCGATCACGTGAACAGCCACGACACTGCCCACTTTCTCGGCAGCACGGGCGCCCGCTTCTGTGGCAGCGCGTACTGCCGCGACATCACCCCTTACCACCGCAGTCACATAACCCCCGCCAGTTTTTTCAAATCCCGTGAGTTCAACCTTGGCCGCCTTCACCATCGCGTCCGCCGCCTCCACCAATGCGGCGAAGCTTTTGGTTTCAATCATTCCCAATGCATCTGACATTCTTTTACTCCTTGCGTAAAAACCACAAACCCAAAACTACCAGGACTTACCCCCCAGGCCCTCGATCGCCCGGAGAGCGGCCTCTTTCGCTACTTCAATGTCTGCTTCCTCACCCCCAAGGTAAATGCGGCCGAAGGCACCGAAAGGCTGGATGTGTACGATGTTGATATTCGCTGCCTTTTCGGCTTCATTGGCGGCCAGCACGGCATAGGCAGCAGGCTCCGTCTCCATAATAAAAAGGGTTTGCCCACCGAGCAGCATGTTCCCCCGCCTAAAGTTATTAATAATTTGGGCTTGGAAGTCCGACACGTGACGAATAATCTGGTTACTCACAATTTTAGGTTTGAGAACCTCCGATAATTCCACGCCGATGGCATCGAGAATAGCCTGTCCGGCCTGACGCACCTCTCCTTGACTGTCGTCGTGAACTTCGAGCATACCGAAGGCCCGTTCCACAATCATCATGCCAGGACGTACATTGGTCCCCTTGAGGGCTTTGTCCGCCAAATCGTTGATGGCCATCCCGGGAGCCACCTCAACAAACAGCATCGACTGCCCGGCAGTCGGCAAGTACCCTTGCGCTGTCGTTGAGATAAACGAGGCAAATTGCGGCTGAACGGTATCTAGGAACGCATAGGCTCGCAGTACTACTTTCGGTTTCGAAGCGTGTGTCGTCATCCGTGATGTCCTTTCTGAAAGGTCAGGCATTCAAAGTACTGCTATCCCGGGCCGCAAGTCTCCAGGACTCAAGCGGCGGGGTCCGGCCCCTCCCTCGGTGGGGGCCCTTCAAGGCGAGGAAATTTCGGGTTGTCGCCCGTGCCAACGCGTCCATTAAGAAACCCTTTTCGTCTTCACAGTTTGTGCGAACAGCACAGGCTTCGGTCAGTAACCTGAGGCTGCCGCGCCCTCCACATTGCCTGTCACAATCGAGATACTGGCACTGGCTCCAATCCGATTGGCTCCGGCGGCCACCATTTTGAGTGCTGTGGCCGTGTCACGAATTCCCCCCGACGCCTTGACCCCCATCTCCATTCCCACAAGACGCCTCATCAACGAAATATCCGCCGCCGTTGCTCCTCCGGGACCAAAGCCCGTCGACGTCTTTACAAAGTGGGCGCCGGCCTCCTGCGCCAACAAGCACGCCAGACTTTTTTCCTCCTCGGTCAAGTGACCGGTTTCCAAAATCACTTTCACCGTTTTTCCTCCGGCAGCTTTCACGACGGCGGCAATGTCACGGGCCACCGTCTCGTAATCTTTGCTTTTCAAAGCCCCGACATTCAGCACCATGTCAATTTCATCCGCTCCATGAGCCAGTGCGCGGCGAGTTTCTTCCGCCTTCACCTCCCCATCGTTGGCCCCTAGAGGAAAACCAACGACTGTGCAAACCATCACTCCCGTGCCCTTCAACGACTTTGCCGCGCGCGCGACCCACGAGGGATTGACGCAAACCGACGCAAATTTCCATTCCGCGGCCTCTTGGCAAAGTCTGTCGATATCTTCACGTGTCGCATCAGCCCGCAACAGGGTGTGGTCAATCATGCGGGCCAGTTCATCAGCGGAAGGCCCCTTCGCTTGAGGTTGAGTGAAAGAGGCCAAAGACTGCCAAGCGACCCCTGAGGGCAGCCATTCCGGAGGGGCCGTTTCCGAAGGTTCGTGCAGTGCAATCATTGGAATGTTCTGCGCCCGCGCCCAAGCCAAGACCAAGTCGACAATTCCGCCCGACTCACGCACGGCAACCTCGTGCAACCCAGGCAGCAAAACACACGTAAATCCAGCCATTTGCCCCGGCAATACCCATTCTGCCGAGGAACTTTCCAACGTCAGCACGCGGACTCCCGACTCGCGGATGCGCTGGGTGTTAATCCCATAATGGCCGTATTTCGGTATCAGAAGGGATGCACGCCCCCCTTGCGAAAGCACGCCTTGACACAGTTTTTCAAGGCCCGCCACCGAGCGGGTATAGGCAACCAACGCATGGCCGAATTTTGAAACCGGAGGCTGCGACGTTTTTGCCAAACCCGCCTTCATTTCTTCGAGAACACGGGCCACCCGTTGCTGAGTATCCATAATATCCGCTTCCAAACCGTGCGTGCCTTAAAGACTAAAACGAACCAAACAACTTTTGTTCCAGCTTCAAAATTTTTTCGATACGCGGGCCGTGGCGTAACTCAAAGGTCGTTTCTAGCCACGTTTTCACAATTTCTTGCGCCAGTCCTTCCCCGATAACGCGCGCCCCGAGGGTCAAGACATTGGCATCATTGTGTGCGCGGCTGTTACGCGCGGCATAAAGGTCATTACACATCGCCGCGCGAACTCCGGGAAGTTTGTTCGCGACGATGGCCGAACCGATCCCTGCACCGTCGATAATGATGCCGCGTTCCGCCTCCCCTTGAGCCACCGCCGCAGCGGCCAGCAGGGCATAATCGGGATAATCACAGGGTTCGGCGTCCAGGGTACCGAGATCTCTCGTGGCGTGCCCTGATGATACGAGCCAGCGGAGCAATGACTCTTTCAGCGTAAAACCACCATGGTCACTTGCGACAACAATACGCAAAGCCTGCACCCTTGGTTGATGACATTCGCTACCCCCTTATTCCCTGACCCATTAACAGTTGCACCCCCTTGGGAAAAATTTCTTATAATGAGGTGTGCGTGCAGGTGTTTTTATGGCATCCCGTGCATCCGTTTACCGCCCTTGAAGAAAGACTCCTGCGCATGGCTGCCCCCACTGGAACAACCCGCCCTCGCCGTATCATCACCGACAACCGCCGAGCCTTTCACGAGTTCCATATTCTGGAGCGGTTTGATTGTGGCCTGGTCTTAACCGGTACAGAGGTCAAAAGCCTTCGTATGGGCAAGGTCAACCTCACCGACTCGTTCGCTCGGATCGAATCGGGAGAGGTGTGGGTCTACCATATGCACGTGGCTCCATACACCCACGGAAATATCTACAACGTGGATCCGCTTCGCAGGAGGAAAGTCTTGCTGAACAAGACGGAAATTGCCCGTCTGTTGGGAAAAACGCGCGAGAAGGGATTAACACTCGTCCCTCTGAAATTGTACTGGGATGGCGATTGGGCCAAGCTAGAGCTTGGCCTCGCCAAGGGAAAACAGCTGCACGATAAACGCGACGCGATTGCGAAGAAAGACGTGGCGCGCGACGTCGCGCGGGAGTTAAGGGAACGTCATAAATAGATAATATTTTCCTCCTTTTTCCTTGACACTTGGGTCTCCCTCTCCTATGATCGAAAGGCTGTTCTGGCGTGTTTTCGGGGGCGTAGGATGCAAATATCTATTACGAGCATTCTGCAGGATCCGGATTCGGTCACTCGCTACGACTTTTCCGAGTCGATGGCAGCCCCTGAAGAGGGAGAGCAGTTCTTGGAACCCGTGTCTGGCGAACTGGCGGTCGAGCGGATCAGCGACCGACTGCTCCAGGTGTCAGGCACATTCCAAACGGTGCTGAAGTCAAATTGTGACCGCTGCGGGGAAATGTTTACTCTCCCTGCGCGGTTCACATTAGATGAGGCACTGGAAGTCGTTGATAGCGAGCCTCTCAGCTTTGAAGTTGAGGAGTCAGTGTTAGCGACGGGTTACCTCGACGCAAGTGATCTGGTGCGTCAAACGTTGATACTCAGCTTGCCGCCAAGGCGTCTGTGTGGATGCGAACCCCAGACAAGTGTTGTGGATACCAAGACGGTGGATCCGCGCTGGGCAGCGCTTGGCGCTTTCCCGCTCGACACCAACTAGACGAAAACTTCACAAAGATTTGCCTGGGGCGCAGGGCCCGAGGCTAGCACGGAGAGTTCCCTATGCCACAGCCGAAGAAAAAACACACGAATATGCGCACTGGTCACCGCCGTGCTCACTGGAATAACAGCATTCAAATTCCGAACTTGTCGACCTGCCCTCAGTGCCGGGCGCCGAAACTTCCTCACACGCTGTGTGAGAGCTGCCGGACCTACAAAGGGCGCCAATATGGCGTGCCCTCGTCTGAGGCCTAGCCTTTAGCGCTCTCGACAACCGCGGCGCCCTGGGCCCAGCGCAACACGGCGCGCCCTTGTTTTTTTGAGCCAGCTTCCCGTTTAGTCGGGGGGCTGGCTTAATGTTTCTGGGGCAGGCGACTCCTGCCGCTCTCAGCGCACGGCAAGTGGCCCTCGCTGGCAGTTCCGGTGGATAAAAAAGGGACCTTTTTCGCCTCGTGGAGTGCTCATATGCGATTTTCGTCGGTTTCTCTGGGGGTTCAACTCACCGGTGTCGGGGCGCACGCCCCGGCGATGGTGTTGGCAAATAGTGCCTTCGAATCGAGCATCAATACCACGGATGATTGGATTCGCAGCCGTACGGGGATCGCGCACAGGCGGGTGATGACTCCAAACGAGAGCCTTTGGGAACTGTGTGTACCTGCCGCCCAAGACGCACTGCGGATGGCGGCCGTCTCCCCCGATGCGATTGATCTGATCATCGTTGCCACCAGCAGTTCTGACTTTCCAATGCCCTCGACGGGCGCACTGCTTCAGGCAGCCTTGGGTGCCTCCAAAGCCGTCGCATTCGATATTCAGGCGGCGTGCACTGGGTTCATCTATGCGTTGATCACAGGCGCTCAATTCCTTCGAGCGGGGCATTATCGCAACGCGTTAATTGTTGGCGCGGACGCCTTGAGCCGTTTTATGGATCCGTGCGATCGAACCACAAGTATTCTTTTCGGCGATGGCGCGGGCGCTCTGGTGATGCAAGCAAGCCCGGAAGAGGGCCTGCACGCCGAGTTGATGGCGACCGATGGCGGCAAAGCCAAATTGTTAATGATCCGCGAGAAAAAGGACGGCCCCCCGGCTCCTGAGCGGATGCAGCGAAAACCTTATATGACCATGGAGGGGCGTGAACTTTATAGAATTGTTTTGGAGACCGTTCCCGCACAGATCAAGCAAGCGTGTGAAACCGCTGGCCTCTCACTCCAGGACATCGATCATTTTCTTTTTCACCAGGCCAACGCACGGATGCTGGAAGCCATCTCAGAACGTCTCGGAGTGTCGTTGAAGCGGGTTCCTATGATTCTCCGCGACTTTGGAAACACCTCCGCCGCCTCAATCCCCATGCTTCTCGCACACGAAGTCGCCCAAGAGCGAATCCAGCGCGGGGAAAAAATTTGCCTGTCAGGTTTCGGCGCCGGACTCGCGTGGGGTACGGCGATTGCCACCTGGAGCGGCGGACCACTCGGCCCCACGGCAAACTAGAGGCCTAAGCGACTCTGGCGATGTAGGAAACCGCGTCCTGCAATGTCCTGATACTTTCCGCGTCTTCATCAGGAATTTCAACGTTGAACTCTTCTTCGAATGCCATCACCAATTCAACGGTATCCAGAGAGTCTGCCCCCAGATCCTCTGTAAATCCAGCATCAAGAGTCACCGCCGCACTATCAACATCCAAGCGGTCGACGACGATTTTTTTTACCCGTTCGAATACTTCAAGTTCATTGGCGGCCATAACGCTCCTCCTCACGCCTTCACTGTACATCAAAATCTCAAGAATCGGGCAATCACATGTGAAGTCCGCCATCTACAACGAAAACTTGCCCTGTCACGTACGAACCCTGGGTCGCCAGCCACTTTACTAGCGAGGCCACCTCCTCGGGTTGCCCAGGCCTTCCCAGCGGGATTTTTCCCACCAGCGCCGCCCTGGCCGACGGCGTCATCGCCGCACTCATATCGGACACGATCAGCCCCGGTGCCACAACGTTCACTAAAATTTCTCGAGGGGCGAGTTCTAGAGCAAGACTTTTGCTGAAGCCAATCAAACCCGCCTTTGCCGCAGCATAGTTGCTTTGACCCGCCTGCCCACTCAAGCCCACCACGGATGAAATATTAATCACCCGGCCACCGCGTTGCCGGATCATTTGCTTAACAGCTGCCCGGGTCGTCAGAAAAGCGCCGTTTAAATTGGTGTCGAGCACCCGATGCCACTCGTCCGTTCGGGTTCTCACCAGCAACGAATCTGAAGTCACCCCCGCATTGTTCACCAACACGTCGAGCCGCCCCCACCGCGCGACCGTTTGTTCAACCAAGCCACTGGCCTCGCTCTCCCGCGAGATGTCGCTGGCGATCGCCACGGCCTCGCCCCCAGACAGACAGACCTCCTCAACAACCCGTTGCGCGGCCTCCCGTTGCTCGCGGTAATTAATCACCACACGAAATCCGCAAGCACCCAGCGCCACAGCCACGGCGCGGCCTATTCCGCGTGCCCCACCTGTCACGAGCGCGACGCGCTTGAATTCCGTCTCCTGCTCCATACGGACTGCTTACACCCTAAAAACGGCTCCGTGAAGAGCCTGAGACTACCAAAGCGACATCTGAGCGTCGCTAAGCCAATCCCCAGTCTCTCATAATGGACGACAGCTTTGAACCATAGCTTGGATCTGTGGCGTAAACCCCTGTAATCCGGCGGGCAAATGCGTGAGGGTCCCGATCACGCGCGTAGCCGCTGACAGCCCGATCATAATACCCATTGTGATACAGGCGCCCGTGCGACATCACCGCATCGAAAAAGTCGTGATAACGCGCAAAATTCGCATCAATATTGACTCGGCGACCGTTGTAAACCTCCCACGTTCCCTTCCTTACGCTTCCTGCCGAACCACGTCCCTTAATCCCAAAAAGGTTAAATCCAGGAATGATGTGACGCCCCCAACCGGTCTCAAGGGCTGCTTGGGCCAAGACGACGGCCGCGGGAATGCCATACCGCCTCTCTGATTCCTCCGCGGCCGGACGTAAAGCATCCAAAAATGCTCGTTTATTAGTTTTTCCCAGGTGGGCCAATTCCTCTGGGGCCATCGCGCGCAAGCGAAGTGAGAGGGGCGCATCGCTCCCCGGATTAAGGCCCAAAGGAGGCAGAGGGGCAGGCACTCCGGGTGAAAATGGCGGAGGCGGAGGAGGTGGCGGAGGCGGTGGCGGAGGGGGCGGGGAAGGCCCGACGGAGGGGGGGGAAACTCCATACGAAGGCGCGAGAAAACGGTTGCCGGCGCGCGAGGTTCCCAACAAGCCCTGGCTGGTGCGCTGATCTTGGAGCGCCATGACAGCGTTTACGGCCTCCGCATAAGCCAGTTCATCTGCGCGGAGCGATGCCGAGGGCGGTCCAGACGATGGGATTCTCGGCGAGGGTGTCACGCTGGGGGTTTGCGGCGGCACAAAGGAGCGTCGAGTTGCCAGAACCGGCGCCGCACTAAAGGCGGAGGGGCGATTGACGCGGTGGGGGGTCAAGCGCGAGAGTGGTTTCCCCGCCCACAAATCGAGGGAAAAACTTGTGGCCCCCGAAGCCGCCACATCGGCGCCGGGGCGAAAATGAGAAATTGGACTGGCATCACTTCCAAGTGAGAAAAAAGAAGTTCGCAAACCCGCTGCTCCCCATCATCTCAAAAATCTTGTCGTGAATTTTTCTCCAAATCCGTTTGATTATTTATTAAAATTTTTTAAAAACAAAATTAAAATAGCCGGGAAGCGTGGCATTGCATCCAGTAGAATGACTGTTGCAGGTCGCATTTTCCGTCAAAAATTGGTTTGGCAAAGGAGTTTCGCACGATGTCCCGTTTGACCGTTCCGGAAGCGGATGAAGTTCTCGATCAAGCATTCCCCGTGCTCGACAAGGGGTTTGTTCGTCTTATCGACTACATGGGAGGGGACGCCCGGGTGGTTCAATCAGCAAGGGTTTCATACGCCAGTGGGACTAAAACAGTGCGGGAGGATGCCGGGCTCATTAATTACCTCATGCGCAATGCCCATACCAGTCCTTTTGAGCAAGTGGTCCTCACGTTCCATATGAAACTGCCAATTTTTGTGGCGCGTCAGGTGATCCGCCATCGTACAGCCAGCTTGAACGAAATTTCCGGTCGATATTCTGTAATGAAGGATGAATTTTACATACCGGCACCGGAAAGGGTTCAAGCGCAGAGTCAGGTCAATAAGCAAGGCAGCGGAGCCCCCCTCAGCGAGGATGTGGCGAGCAAAGTGCTCGCAGCCCTGGAGAATGAGCAAAGCGCCCTGTATCAGCAATACGAAGAGTTCTTGGAGTGGGATGTCGCCCGTGAACTCGCCCGAGTCAACCTCCCGTTGAGCCTTTACACTGAATGGTATTGGCAAATCGACTTGCATAATCTTTTTCATTTTCTCCGTTTACGGCTTGATTGGCACGCTCAATACGAGGTGAGAGCGTACGCGGAGGTGATGGCGAGTTTAGCGAAACGGGTAGCACCTTTGTGTTACAGCGCCTTTGAAGAACATGTTCTCGAGGGTCGGCGTTTTAGTCGTTCGGAATTGGCCTGCATTCGCCAAGCACTTGCAGGCCAAGAAATTCAACTGTCTGACAAAGCCCGCGCTGATCTCGAAACGAAACTGGGAACGACCTTGCGCTGATTGGTTAATGGGTTGCGCCGCCCGTGAGTGTTCGCTTAAGTTTCAACACTTCGGCGTCCTGCAAGGTGCGACGATCGCCAGGGAGCAGTCCTGCGAGCGTGAGATCGCCGATGGCCCACCGGACCAACCGAAGCGTGGGGTGTCCCACGGCCGCCGTCATGCGGCGCACCTGTCTGTTTCTCCCCTCAGTCAGGACGATCTCAAGCCACGTGGTCGGGATCGATGCCCGATAACGTATCGGCGGGTTGCGCGGCGGCAACTCTGGCGGAGGCTCTAATGGTTTAGCCTGTGCCGGCCGGGTTTTTTTTCCTTGAACCCAAACACCGCCTGCCAAGGTGGCTAAGGCTTCCTCGCTCGGACTGCCCTCAACTTGCGCCCAATAGGTCTTGCGATGAGAGTATCTGGGATCCGTTAAACGTGTTTTCAGCCAATTGTCATCCGTCAGCAACAAGAGCCCCTCACTGTCGTGGTCTAAGCGCCCGGCTGCATAAATATGCGGAATTTCAATCCAGTGGCACAGGCCCGGATGGCCGTTCTCGTCGCTGAACTGGCTCAGAACCCCGTAGGGTTTATAGAAGAGCAAGGTCGTCATGGCCCACCAGCTTCCGCGCGTAAAGATCTGCCGATGATATACTGCCATGCAGAACGCGGTTGGGCCAAACTTGGCGAGCCGCCCTGGAGTCTTTTGTGTCGCGCGAGCCCTTTGAGCTTGAGTCTTCCAACCCCGTCGGGGGTCTTGGTTTCCGCTTGCCCCGCATCGTCATCACGGGCTTGGGTGCGGTGACGCCACTCGGAAACACTGTGGGCACTTTTTGGAACGCTCTGATCCAGGGCCGCAGCGGAATTACACGCATCAAAAGCTTCAACGCCGAAGATTTTCCTGTGAAAATTGCGGGGGAAATTCAAGATTTTGACCCGCTTGATTGGCTTGAGGATCGCAAGGATGCACGTCGTTTGGCCCGCTTTAGTCAATTTGCCATCGCGGCAGGAAAGCAGGCACTCCAGGATGCGAATCTCGCGATCGGCGAAGCCACGGCTCCCAGGGTCGGAGTCTGTTTGGGCTCCGGCATGGGCGGATTGGGGGTGATGGAGGAGCAGCATACGATCCTTTTAGACAAAGGGCCCACACGCGTCAGCCCTTTCACTGCCCCCCTCATGATCCCGAATATGGCTGCGGGCAATTTGGCCATTGCCATCGGTGCGAAAGGTCCGAATACTTGCCCTGTGACCGCCTGCGCCTCGGGCGGGCATGCCATCGGAGATGCGCTCTGGATTCTCGCGAGGGGAGACGCCGATGTCGTACTCGCGGGCGGCACCGAGGCGGTCATTACCCCATTGGGTATGGCGGCTTTTGCCGCTGCTCGCTCTCTCTCCACACGCAATGACGATCCGGCGGGCGCGAGTCGTCCCTTCGACCGGAGTCGGGACGGATTCGTGATGGGGGAAGGAGCCGGGGTCTTGGTTCTAGAAACCCTCACCCACGCTCGAAAAAGAGGAGCCCGAATCTACGCAGAATTGATCGGCTACGGGTCCACCAGCGATGCTTACCATATGACCGCACCGGAACCCACCGGAAACGGTATGGTACGCGCGATGCACGCCGCGATGAAGCATGCGGGAATCACCCCAGACTCGATCGATTACATCAATGCCCATGGAACCGGGACCCCGCTTAACGACCTCATCGAAACCGTTGCAATCAAGACCGTTTTTGGGCAACACGCAACGCGGCTGCCCATTTCGTCCGGGAAATCGATGACAGGGCATCTTTTGGGCGCAGCAGGCGCCATTGAAGCGATCGCGACCGTGCTGGCCCTGCATCACGGCGTATTGCCTCCGACCATCAACCTTGATGTTCCCGATCCAGATTGCGATTTGGATTACATCCCGATGAAAGCCAGGCCTTGTTCCGCGGAGGTGGCCATGTCGAATAGTATGGGTTTCGGAGGGCATAACGTCAGTTTGTTGTTTAGAAAGACCTTATGACACAAGCCATTTCGTCACTCTTGGAACGCGCGGGATTGCCAGGTCCGCACGAGGACGCGCGTTACAGCGCGGCTCTGACCCATCCCTCGTCGGAATCACGCCCCCATTATGAGCGCCTGGAGTTCCTGGGCGATGCGGTCCTCAAGCTGGTGGTCAGTGATTGGCTTTACGCTCAAAAATCACCCCTGAGCGAAGGCGCCATGACACAAGTGAGAGCACAAACGGTGAGCGATGAAACGCTTTCACTGGCAGCTCGAAGACTGAATCTGGGCCCTCATCTTATTTTGGGAACATCGGAGAAGCGCTCGGGCGGACGGGAGAAAACCAGTATTTTAGCCAGTGCTTTCGAGGCCCTTCTCGGTGCCATTTACGAAATCCACGGGCTGGGTGTTGCCGGGAGGTTTCTAAAAGAATGGCTTTCACCCGAATTCGAACAGGCCTTAACAAAAAAAGGCCAAGATAATTATAAAGCGGTGTTGCAAGAGCTCACTCAAAAAAAGTGGCAATGCTTGCCCACCTATGCAGTGACCGAAGAACCCCCTGCGGCGGGTCGCTCGCCCCTTTTCACAGTAGAAGTGTCGCTGCACGGAGAGCGGCTGGCCCAGGCCCAAGGAAGCAGCAAACGCCAGGCGAGCCAACGGGCCGCGGAGCTGGCCCTTAAAAATTTAGACACGCCGAAGGAGGTTCCCTGTGAGTGAAGTACTGATTGCCCCTTCGTTGCTTTCTGCAGACTTTGCCTGCCTGTCCGAAGAAATCCAGTCGGTTGAACAGGCGGGCGCCGATTGGTTGCACCTGGATGTGATGGACGGTGTTTTTGTTCCGAATCTGACCTTCGGCCCCCCCCTTATCAAGGCATTACGCCCCCACAGTGGCTTACACTTCGATGTCCATTTGATGATGATTGAGCCAGAAAGGCATCTTGAAGCCTTTGCCGCCGCGGGCGCCGACTCCATCACTGTTCATTTAGAGGCCTGCCCCCACCTCCACCGCACGTTGGGTCAGATACGTGCTCTGGGCGTCCGCTCGGGCGTTGCTCTCAATCCATCATCGAACATTGGGGATTTGGATTATGTCCTCGACCAGCTCGACCAAATTTTGGTGATGGCGGTGAACCCGGGCTTTGGGGGACAAAAATTTATTGAAGCGGTGGTGCCAAAGATTTCACGATTGCGTGACCTGATTCAATCGACGGACCGTTCGATCGATTTGGCGGTGGATGGAGGAATCGATGCGACCACAGCGCGTCGCGTCAAATCGGCCGGCGCCAACGTATTGATTGCGGGTCAGGCCATTTTCAAATCGAGTGACAGGGCCGCCTCGATCCGCGAGTTGAGAGCCGTCTTGGCTCTCGAATAAACCGCTCGGGGACCATCGCGATGTGAAAAAGCTAGCGGGCGATGGCCCAATACGCCATTGCAGCCAACGCCCCCCAGGACAGACCTCGCCATATATTTCGCAAAATTTGGTCCCGAGAAGACGGGGCAATGTCCGACTCGGGATCTGGCGACGGCGGGGAGGACGCCGGATGAACTTCCGCATCCACCAACATCAAAATTCCGCCACAGAGCAGCAGACTGAGAAAAAACCAATCGAGTGGCACCCAAGGCCCCAGCGTGAGGTGGCGAGTAATCGGAAGGTAACTGCCGCCGTAAACGCCAACGGCGAATAGAAACAGTCCCGCCCAGCCATACAGCGAGGGTAGTTGCATCCAACGATTGCCCAAAAACTTGACCGCCTCTCGTCCCAAAGCCCGCAAGGGTATTATTCTACAACGCGCACGGTATATTGAAGAGTGTTTTACAAAAGAGGAGGCCCCCGTGGACTCACTGGCTTTCCGAAATCTAGCGGTTGCACAGGGCGGCGAGATTCGCCAGGGAGTGCATCTAAGAATCGAAAACGGCATTGTCAGTCATGTGGATGTGGACATTCCTCCGGCCAGGCGGGAAATTGATGCCACGGGACACATTGCAATCCCCGGCTTGATTAACTGCCATCATCACCTCTACCAAACGCTGACCCGCGGAATGCCAGCGGTTCAGAATGCCGAACTGTTCCCCTGGCTTGAAGCGCAGTACCCGGTTTGGGGGAAGATGGACGCCGAGGCCGTGTACTGTAGTGCCTTGGTTTCGCTGAGCGAATTAATGCTTTCCGGCTGCACCACCGCGTCGGATATGTTTTACGTATTTCCCCGCCACTCCGACGTAGCCCTCGACCAGGTCATTGAGGCAGCGGGTACCCTGGGCATCCGCATCCACGCAGGCCGCGGCAGTATGTCATTGGGACAACGTGACGGCGGCCTACCGCCCGATCACGTCGTACAAGATGCCGACACCATTCTGTCAGACACAGCCCGACTGGCCGAACGCTATCACGACCCTCGCCCAGGCGGGATGGTCCGTATTGACGTGATGCCGTGCTCACCATTTTCGGTGACCCGCGAGTTAATGGAAGCCAGTCGTGACCTGGCTCGTCAAATGGGCCTGTTGCTGCACACGCATCTTGCTGAGACCCTTGATGAGGAGCGATTTTGCCTGGAAAAATATGGTGTCAGGCCACTGGGATATCTTGAGCGAATGAATTGGCTGGGGCCAGACGTCTACCTCGCCCACGGAGTCCACTTTAATGACGACGAACTCGACGTGTTGGCCCGCACGGAGACTGCGGTTGCACATTGCCCAAGTTCAAACATGCGGTTGGGGTCGGGCATTGCGCGGATCGTTGAAATGAAATCGCGCGGCATGCGCGTGGGATTGGCGGTGGATGGCTCAGCGAGCAATGACGGAAACAATCTCCTCCTTGAAGCCCGTATGGCCCTGCTGTTGGCGAGATTACGCTCGGGAGCTGCGGCGATAAGCCCACAGGAAATGATCACGCTGGCGACGCAAGGAGGGGCCGCCGTGCTAAAACGGCCCGAGCTCGGTCGTCTGACGGCGGGCAGCATCGCAGATGTAGCTATTTTCGATTTGAATCGCATAGAATACGCCGGTGCCGTCGAACAGGATCCTTTGGGCGCCTTACTGCTCTGCCACCCGACACCGCCACGGCACGTGGTCGTAAATGGTCGCTTGTGCGTAGAAAACGGTCAGTTACCGCACCTCGATCTTCCAGGCGTGATACGCCGTCATAACCAATGCGTACGACGCCTCATGGCATCTCATTAGGCGTTGACCTCTTGCGGTTCGCGCGCGAGCAATGCGCGTTGATCCCCCGAACGCCGGGTGAATCCGCACGTGTCAAGATACTCCAAAAAAGGAATGGCATATTTGCGCGAGGTCCCAATGGTTTCTCGCATTTGAGAGGCCGTCAAGAGCGGATGGGCCTCAAAGGCCATCCGCAGACGCGTATGAATGGCCGCCAGAACCTGAGGTGTGGTGTAGATCTGTGCCCCCACTCGCAAAAGATCGCCCGCCTCCAGCATATCCTCTATTAAGGCTGGCCACTCGACGGTGTTTCCCAAAAATTCAAAGTCGGCCCTTTCGGCCAATGGCTGCCGGTCAAAGAGGGCTATAATCTCCGCGTGACAAGACTTCAGCTCCTTTGTAAGGACAGGATGGTGCTCAACCAGATGAAGTAGTTTCCCCGTTGCCCGCACCTGTCCTCGCGAACCCAACGCCTTCAGGATAGGCGCCATCTTCTGGAGAGGTTGACGCGTACGTTTAGCCAACTCCTCGGCGCTTAAGCCTCGTCGCCAAGGCAACGCCAGATGGAAGGCTGCCAGAGCACCTTTAATGGATGAGGCAACCTGCTCTGCGCCGTCCGGATGCAAGAAGGTATGGTTGTCAACCATAAAAGCCTCCGCCCGCAGCCACTCTCGCGCTGGCTCTCGGAGTTCTGGGGGAAAATAGGCGAGTAAGAGGTCTTCCCTCACGGGGCGTTCGCCCGACTGCCGCAAGACCTCGCGCACCGCACGATGAATGTCACCCTCAGAAAGTAAGGAAAAGACCTGTCGCGTTGGCTCGTGGTGACGTCGAGAACGGCCGGGCGTCGCGTGCAAAACCATCCCCCCACCCAAAAGCTCTGTGGGCGAATAGCGGCGAAGCAGCAATCGATCCCCAAAACAGGCGACCACAGGCGTTTCAAGAATCAGTTGAGCGAAGGCGTTATCCCCGGGGAGAACCTCCTCTTTGTCGAGCAGGCGTAAACGACCTATATACTCCCCGCTCCCGTGATAAAGACGAATTCGGGTTCGATGCGTCACCGGGTTGGCCTCCGCGAGCAAAGACAATTGAATATCCAAGCGCCGGGATGCTTCAAACACCCCAGAAGCCGTCAACCAATCCCCGCGCCGCAGTTCTGAGTGTTCAATGGCACTGAGATTCACAGCCACCCGGTTCCCTGGTAACGCGCGCGAAGTCTTGGAGGAATGAACCTGAACGCCGCGAACTCTCACCGTTTTTCCCTCTGGCAGTAGCGTTAAGGTGTCGCCTTCGGCCACCCCTCCCCCGCGCAGGGTCCCAGTGACGACCGTGCCAAAACCTTGTTTGGAGAAAACCCGATCGATCGGCAGACGCATCGCGCCTGTGGAGGAGGGCCTCGAATGCGTCGCGACCAGTTCGGCGAGTGCACAGCGCAACCGATCGATGCCCGCGCCGGTAGCACTCGATACTGGCAGAATACTCCAGTCAGGGAGTTTAGAGCGTTTCAGGGCTTCCCGCACATCGAGCGACGCCAATTCGACCAGATCAGCGTCCACCAAGTCGGTCTTCGAGAGGGCCACGATTCCTTCCCGGATCCCCAAAAGAGACAGGATAGATAGGTGTTCACGCGTTTGAGGCATCACGCCATCGTCAGCAGCCACCACAAGTAAAGCGGCATCGATTCCCCCCACCCCTGCCAACATGTTCTTTAAAAACCGCTCGTGACCCGGTACGTCAATGATTGATATTGTTCCGCCCCCGGGCAGATCACAGGCGGCGAAACCTAGATCAATCGTCATTCCTCGACGCTGCTCCTCTAGGAGGCGATCGGTATTGACCCCCGTAAGGGCTTGAATGAGTGACGTTTTTCCGTGATCGACGTGACCTGCGAAACCCAAAACAAACGGCAGCGTCACAACACCTCCGCCAGCGCTTGTGCTATCGCCCCCTGAATTCGCCCCACATCCCCTTCCATCAGGGTGCGCGGATCCAACAACAGTTGACCGTCCCCAATCCGTGCCACCACCGCGGGCGAGCCCCGTCGCAAAGCTCCCGCAAGATGCTCTACCGAGCACGTCTTGGGGCGCACAGCCACAAGCCACGTCAGCATTTCTACCCCAGGCAAAGTTCCCCCGCCTACTGTCGAAACGCCAGAGACGAGTCGCACGGAGAGATCGTCTCGGGGCGCCAATCGGTCCGCCAAATCCTGCGCTGCCATCTTCAATTCCGCCACCCCGCGATTGAGCATGTGAAATACGGGTATTCGTTCGTGTGGATGAGCCGATCCCAGGTAGCAACGCAGCGTGCCCTCCAGGGCGGCCAGCGCCAATTTATCCGGCCTTAACGCTCGCATCAAGGGGTTTTTGCGCATTTTCTCGATGCATCGCGCGCGCCCCAGTATCAAGCCCGCCTGGGGCCCTCCAAGCAACTTATCTCCACTGACCATCACCACATCGATTCCTGCCGCAAGACTCTGCTGAACGGTCGGCTCTTCTGGGAGACCGTAACGCTTCAAATCGACCAACAAACCGGAGCCAAGATCTTCCGCCGTCACGACATTTTCGGCACGACCCAGTTCAGCCAGGTCAGCCCGGGCCACCTCAGCCGTAAAGCCGAGAATTCGGTAATTGCTGGTATGTGAAATCAACAGTAAACCGGTCTCCGAGGTCAAGGCGCGCCGATAGTCCTCCAAATAGGTTTTGTTGGTTGTGCCGACTTCGCGCAATCTCGCACCCGAGGCTTCCAAAACCTCAGGCAAACGAAAACTGCCTCCGATCTCAATCAGTTGCCCCCTGGAAACAATGACCTCGCGGCCGCGGGCAAATGTGTCTGTCAACAACAACACCGCCGCCGCGCAATTATTGACAACCAAGGCTGCTTCCGCACCCGTGAGGCGACTCAGTAGTTTCGCAATATGGCTGTGCCGCGATCCGCGTTGCCCGGATTCGAGGTCCATCTCGAGATTGCAGTAACCGCTGGCCGTCGCGTTGAGTTGTTTCAACGCTTCCTCAGGCAAAGGAGAACGCCCCAAATTGGTGTTGATCACGACTCCCGTTGCGTTAACTACAGAACGCAACTGCCACGAGGCCAGGGAATCTATCAGGTGCAGGGCAGACGCAACGAGTTCGGCTTCATCCCGGGAGGGCGCTCCTCGCAGGCGTCGGGCACGTTCTTCCTCTACGGTTTCTCTCAACGCCCATCGCACAACGGCCTCCGAGGTCTTGTGCGCGGCCGTTCGGATGGCCGGAAGCAATAGCAGCTTGCCGACTGCCGGCAGCGAACGCAGCGAAGCCCGAAGCGTCGGTTGTCTGTCCATGGCGTCAGCGCCCTTCGCGCTGCCGATCAAATTTATAGCCAATCAGCTTGTAGACCAACTTGGCAGCCGCGAATTCAGACACATTCTGACCCGGTATGGGTGCCAATTCAACCACATCGCACCCAATGACCTGGCGCTGTGAAAAAACCCCGCGCAGAAGCTCTAAGGTTTCCCACCAGCCGAGGCCTCCCGGCTCTGGCGTTCCCACACCAGGAACGACCGAGGGGTCTAAACCATCAAGGTCAATGGTGAGGAAGACCGGTCGCTCACCCATAGCGTCCAGGACCTCCTGAACGGAATGCCTGCCACGACAATAGTCTCGGGCCCAAAAAATCGTTGAAGGCTGTTTTTCGCGCCACCAACGCATCTCGTCGAGCGAAATGTTACGGATGCCGACCTGCACCAAAGGAACCCCGAGATCCACAATTCTCGCCATCGCACTCGCATGTGAGTAGGGGGTTTCCTCATACGACTGCCGAAGATCGGCGTGCGCGTCAATTTGCAAAACGACCAGATTTGGAAAACGTTTCAAAGCAGCACGCACGGACCCTTGAGTGATGGCGTGCTCACCTCCGAGAACCACCGGGAACATCCCGCGACTCAACGCCGCGTCGACCGTTTCCTCCAACTGCCGCAAGGGTGCGTCATAATCTTCACGAGAAGGCCATAAAGGCGCTGTGGTCGCGATTCCGACCTCATAAGGAGACCAATCGAGCTCGTCATCATACAATTCAACTTGAGCGGATGCCTGCAAAATGGCCAGAGGTCCGTCTTTCGTCCCTCCCCGATAACTAGTGGTCGCTTCATAAGGAAATGGAATGACGCACACGCGAGAACTGTCAAAATGACTGTCCTCCGGGGATAAATTACCAAAATTCAATGTCAGGCCTGTGAGCAAGTCAGCCTCACTTCCGACGAGCAGGCGCCGGCTTTTCACGCCCCGAAAACTGCAACAAAACTTTCAAGATTTTGGTGGGGACCCCGCCCCCGTCCGACGGCGCCATATTCACTGCGTGCTCGAAGCCTTTGGTCACGTGACCGAAAATCGTGTATCCACCGTCGAGGTGGGGGATGGGCGCGTGAGCGATGTAAAACTGACTCCCGGCTGAGTTCGGCATGGCAGAATGCGCCATCGCCACGGCTCCCGGTAAATGGCGAAGCTTATTTCCGTGTTCGTCCGGAATGTTATAGCCCGGACCACCGGTTCCGATCCGAGGATGCCCCGCGGGCAAACTCTTCGAGAGCGGATCGCCTCCTTGCGAGACAAATCCGGGTATGACCCGATGAAATGTGGTGCCATCATAGAAACCCTGCCGGGCCAGCTTGATGAAATTTTCCACGGTCTTCGGTGCCTCTTTGGGAAACAACACCATTTCAATGTCACCGGCACTGGTCTTTAAGACCACCTTGGATTGCGCGGCAACTTTATGTCCCGCCGCTTTTTCAACCCCTGCCAACGTTGCCGGCTCCGGCTTTGCTACGGCTGAAAAAGCCGGAGAAGGCAGCAGAGCCGCCCAACCGAACGTCGCCCCGACGACGAGAGCCAAAGGGGTGCGCCATAAGAACATTGTGAAAGCTCCTTTTCAGGAAAATGGACGACCAAAAAAACCATGACCACGTGCGGGCACGTTGACTTAGAAACAGTGGGGATGGAGGGACTCGAACCCACACACCGAAGTACGGGTACCTAAAACCCGCGCGTCTGCCAATTTCGCCACATCCCCGCAGCCGGATTATTTTAGCATGGATGCCACACGGCACACCGACTCAAGCCCCTTGAACATCCTGGCCAAATAAAGCTTGAACAAACGTGTGGGGGTCGAAATCTCCCATGTCTTCCAATTTTTCACCCAACCCCACAATTTGAACAGGGATATCCAGGGCCCTTTGGATGGCAAACACTACGCCGCCTTTCGCTGTGCCATCGAGTTTCGTCAGAATAACGCCGGTCAGGCCCACAGATTCCTTAAATAACTCGGCTTGACGAAGGCCATTTTGCCCGGTCGTTGCGTCCAAAACCAGCAAAACCTGAACCAGGGCCCCGGGGAGTTCGCGATCAATAATTCGGCGTATTTTACGCAACTCTTCCATCAAATTTGCTTTGTTGTGCAGGCGCCCAGCCGTATCGATCAACAAAACCCTCTTGTTGCGAGCCTCGGCGGCGCGTATCGCATCAAACACAACAGCCGCGGCATCCCCACCGTGCTGATGACGCACGACCTCAACCCCAGCCCGTTGCCCCCACACCTCAATTTGATCGATCGCCGCTGCTCGGAAGGTATCGGCGGCTGCCACAACCGTGGGATGCCCCTGACCTTGAAGGCGGGCCGCAAGCTTTCCGATCGTCGTTGTCTTGCCCACCCCATTGACCCCCACCACCATGATGACGTTCAGGGCATCCGGATCAATCTGCAAAGGCGCCGCAGCACCAAGGCGTGCCTCAAGAAATGCGGCCAACGCCGCAGGGATCCCCTCAGGCTTCAATGCCTGTTCTCGGGCCAGCACCTTTAGATGGCCCAGCAAATCATCCGTCGTATCAACGCCGACATCGGCGGAAATGAGTATCTCTTCCAGTTCCTCCAATAGGTCGTCGTCAATACGCCCCCTGCCGAGTACCAGAACCTGAACCCGATTCACCAGCAACGCGCGTGTTTCGGCCACGCGTTCACGCGTCTTGACCGCCCAGTCCTCATCTTTATCGAAAACGGGCTTGTTGAGAGTTTCCCAAGCGCGCGCCCACCAGCTTCGCTTCGGGTTCTCGGGCACGTCGACTGGCTCTGGCCCTGCCTGAACAGGAACAGCTTCCTCGGGCACTGAAAGAATCGGTTCTGGATCTTGCCGTTTAAACCACATGCTGCGGTTTACCTGCTCGCAACTGCTGCGCCTCTTGCGCGAAGCGAGCCAAAACACCGTTCACGAAACGCCCTGAATCGGGAGTTCCATACTTTTTAGCCAACTCAACCGCTTCGTTGATCACCACTTCAACAGGGGTTTCCGGCGCCCCGAGCAGTTCGGCGACCGCCAAACGCAAAACGTCCCGATCAAGACTTGCCATCCGATCCACCGCCCAGTTATCGGCAGCCGACGTCAATCGGGCATCAATATCCGCTGCACGCGCCAGGTAGCGTTGCACCTGGGCCGCGACAAAATCCCGTACTTCATCACTGCCCACCAACGCCACCTGTGCCGGCAGTTCAAGCGCTGACCCCAGAAGTTCGACGGCCTGCTGGGCGCGCTCAAGCCCCCCGAGCAATTGCGTCACATCATCTCGAGACAGCGTCTCCCCCGCCCCGATCTCCAAATAGGCTTCCTGGGCACGCCGTTCGGCTGCCACAAGGTCTGCACCAGCTTCTTGCAGGCGCTCTCGCGCTTCGTGAGAGAGCATATCAGCCGCCCGTGCCAACATCTCATGCACGTTAATGGCACTATGCTCCGGACGATTAGAAATTTGAGCCAGCGTGAGCAACGCAAGTTCACGTGACACGCGACGAATGTTTAACATAACGACATTGCCTCCCCGAGAAGCCCCAGCCACGGCTTGGCCTCTGCACGATCATAGCAAGAAAATCACGATTACGCGGGGGCCACAGGACAGACCCAGCGCAGCAGACCGCAAGCCCAGATTCACGAGCCCAGAATGCGTCTCTGCACAAAATTCGTGTAGACCTCACCGGCCCGAAAGAACGCGTTGCCCAAAATGCGTTCGTGCAAACCAATTGTCGTACTGATGCCCGTGATGGCATATTCACCCAAAGCACGGGACATCCGCTCGATGGCCTGTTTTCTGTCCGGTGCCCAAACAATTAACTTACCGATCATCGAATCGTAATAAGGGGGGATTGCATAGCCAGGGTAGGCGTGACTGTCTACGCGAACCCCCGGTCCGCCGGGAGCGGCATATGCCTGAATGGTGCCTGGAGAGGGTTGAAAATCTTTCTCAGGGTCCTCGGCATTGATTCTGCATTCAATGGCGTGACCTTGGATTCGGATGTCCGCCTGCGAGAAACGCAAAGGTTCACCCGAGGCAATTCGCAACTGCTCTTGAACCAAATCGATGCCGGTGACAAGCTCTGTCACCGGATGCTCCACCTGAATGCGTGTGTTCATTTCCATAAAATAGAATTCGCCGTGGCGGTCGAGCAAAAACTCAATCGTCCCCACCCCCTCATAGCCCACTGAACGCGCCGCCTCTATCGCTGCACGACCCATTTTTTCCCGAATCGAGGGGTTTAAAGCCGGAGAAGGGGCCTCTTCAAGAAGCTTTTGATGACGACGTTGAACAGAGCAATCACGTTCTCCGAGGTGCACGACCGCCCCGTGTGAATCAGCTATCACCTGAAACTCAATGTGCCGAGGTTCTTCCAGATACTTCTCTAGGTAGACATCGGCAACCCCAAATGCAGCCTGGGCTTCCTTCATTGCCATTTTTAAGTTTTCTTGCAGGTCCCGGGCGTGGTGGGCCACCCGCATTCCGCGCCCGCCGCCACCCGCCGTCGCCTTGATCAAAACAGGATACCCAATCTCTTCGGCTAACTGCTGGGCGCTCTCAAAATCGTTCACGACGCCTTCCGAGCCCGGTACGACAGGAACTCCTGCACGCTTCATTAATTCTCGGGCCGTCGCCTTGTCACCCATCTGTGAAATCGCGTGGGCCGAAGGGCCGACAAAAGTAAAGCCGTGGTCCCGTGCCATTTCCGCGAATCGTGCGTTTTCCGACAGAAAGCCGTAGCCCGGATGGATGGCATCACACCCGGTGACGGCAGCAGCCGACAGGACATTCTGCACGTTGAGATAGCTATCCTGGGACGGCCCCTTCCCGATACAGACCGACTCTTGGGCCAAACGAACGGGCAGACTGTCTCGATCCGCCTCGGAATAGACCACCACCGCGTTGAGTTCCATTTCCTGGCACGCACGCAGGACACGCAGCGCAATCTCACCGCGATTGGCGATTAATACCTTTTTGATCACAGAAAGCCTCTTGGATTGGTCAGGCCAGGTCAGGTTGAATCTCGAGCATGGCTTGACCGTATTCGACGGAGTCGCCGTTTTGCAACAAGATCCGAACCACGCGCCCGGTTTGCTCCGCCTCGATCTCGTTCATCAGCTTCATCGCCTCGATAATACAAACGGTCTGGCCTGCCGTGACCCGATCACCCACTTCAACAAAAGGGGGCGATTCCGGAGCCGGTGCGCGATAGAACGTTCCAACCATCGGCGATTTCACATAACTCACAGTCGGCGATGGCCCCGCTTGAAGCGTTCCCACTGGCGAGGGTGGCTCCACGACCGGAGCGTTGACCGCAGCCTGTGCAGGGACAAACGAAGCGACGGGGCTGGAGGCGAGGCGGTCAAACGCCGTGGGCTTCCGAAGCTTCAGTTTGAAGCCTCCTTGGGACAGACTCAGTTCTGCTGCCTCCGAAGCATCAAACGCAGCCAGTAACTCTTTCACCTCCGCCATGGGAAGTGCACACGGGTCAATGGAATCAGGCACGACCGAGATACTCTCCGGAGCGAGTGTCTACGCGAATCTTCTCGCCTTGGTTAATAAAGAAGGGCACGGCAACGACGGCTCCAGTTTCGAGCTTGGCCGGCTTTGACCCGCCTGTCGCGGTGTCGCCCCGCACGCCCGGATCGGTTTCAACAACCTCAAGTTCCACCATGTTGGGAATATCAACGCCGATGACACCACTGTCGAAGTAGAGGACCTGAGCGATCGTGCCTTCTTTGATCCATTTCACGGCGTCTCCCAACTGTTCTGCCGTCAGAGCCACCTGATCAAACGTCTCCTGGTCCATGAAATTGTATTCACCAGCGCCCTCGTACATAAACTGCATTTCCCGCTTGTCAATGTTGGCCACAGGCAGCATTTCACCGGCACGGAACGTCCGCTCCACCGTGTTCCCCGCCTTCAAATTCTTCAACTTACTCCTGACAAAGGCAGCCCCCTTGCCTGGTTTAACGTGAAGAAACTCCAGCACAGTCCAAGGGTTACCATCGATCACGACAGTTTTTCCGGGGCGCAAGTCGTTGGAAGAAATCATGGGCAGCGACGCTCTCTCGAGAAATCCAAAAAAGGGGAACGAAACGGCCTGATCCTAACACGAAGACTCAGGCGAACGAAAGCGAAACGCGACATCGAGAACACAGCACGATGGTACGATGTCGTCCTGGTTTTGATTTTTGGAAATGAGGAGCGAGGCGTGGCATACAGGTTTACCTGGATTGTTCCGGATTTGCTCGCTGGAATGGCCTGCCCAGGCTATTTTACCGAGCTTGAAGCAGACCTCGATTACCTGGCAGCCGAGGGGGTCACGCGCATTGTCACACTGACCGAGTTCTCCCTGGCCCTGCCGATGGGAAGTCAATTTTCGAGCTTTCATTTGCCGATCGCGGACTTTGGCGCCCCGCACCACGACCAGACAGCCCAATTCTGCTCGCTGGTGGATGAAAGCAAAACGGCGGGGCACCGCGTGGCGGTCCACTGCCTGGCCGGGATTGGCCGTACAGGCACCTTGCTTGCTGCTTACTTAATGTGGTCGAACCACCTGACAGCGGCGCAGGCGCTCACAGCGGTGAGGAATTTTAGGCGAGAATACGTACAAAGCGTAGAGCAGGAAAGTTACCTCCAAGACTGGGAGATGCACCTGAAGGGGCTGGAAAGGTCCTAGGGAATTGCACGCGAGGGTTGCCTGGTATTCTGTTCACTGGATGCGTTAAAATGAGGCGTTCTGTTAGGCAACAATATGATTGAACGGCTGTTCTCGCCCCTGCAACGCTTCCATCATTGGCTCGAGGAGCACCCCGGTATCCACAATGCCTGGGGCTTGTTTTTGTTGATCGCCGCCGCGCTGTTTCCCTGGCCCGGCTGGGTGCTGGATCTGTGGATTGCCATCGCTTGGGGTGTTTCCTGCGCGCTGACCGCCCTGCTATTGCTGGTAGGTTCGGAACTAGAGCCCAGGGAAGCACTGAGAACCCTCCCCGGTTTTCTTCGGCGCCTGACTCTGCACAGACTTGCCCTCTCTTTGGCTATCACCAAGGCGATTTTACTGGGCAGCAGCGCAGGGGCAATTATCGATGGGGTGGCACAGCAGGGGCTGCGGGGCCACGCTGGAATCGGCGTGGCAGCGCTCGGTATGGTGCTAGTGGCATACTTCGCGTGTGGACGCACCTCAAGCCAAGCGCGACTGACAGAGGCGCAACGGGTTATTGATGCTGCTATCGTGCGACTAGAGTTGGATCGCACGGGCGGAGTGGTGCCTCCCCGCCAGGCAAAACAAAGAGAACAGGCTCTGCGGGACGACTTACTGATCCTCAGTCAAGGCGCGGAGGTAACCCGGTTGCTGCGAAGTGATGCGTGGCTGGCAGTATCGGGCGTGACGGTGGTTCTCACAGCAGGGTTGATTACAGGGTTGGCGTTCAAGGGTTGGCCGCTTGCACTCACGCTGGCCGCCTACACCACGGCATCAGCGGCCGAGCAATTGACCACACTCCTGCCTGCGGTGATTTTCGGGGCAATCCTAAGCCACTGGTTGGTCACAGCCTTAGAATCAATCGCCGAGACTGTTTCTCAGAGTGCGTCTTCAGTGGCGGGCTACGACAGCGTCAGCAACCTGACGATTGAGACTGGAAAAGAATTGGCCGCCAACAGACGTCTCATTGCTGAGGCAAGTCAAGCGCTCCGGGCACGTGTCGGCAGGGAATTTGGGCTTCCTCTCGGGCGCATCGAATTTGTGTCTGCCTCTCAGCTCGACCCACGGGGTTACCGGATTGTTGTTCGTGGAGTCACCTGGTCTAGCGGTGATCTGGAAGCGGCGGCCGGCGCGAATGAGTTGGCCGAGGTGACGTTCCGTTGTGTTCAGTCACGCGCAGGGGATCTTCTGACGATGGAAATCGTTCGCGAGTGGCTCAATGAAGTTGCGGAAACACATCCCGCCACCGTCGCTGAAACCCTCTCTCGCTTTGGCTGGGTCGGTTTACACGGATTACTCCAGTCGTTGCTGAGGGAACAGGTGCCCTTGCGCGACCTGGTCTCCGTCCTCGAGGCAGCCTGGGCGAGTGGTGACGCCAGCACCCCGGCGGACACCTTACTGGAAGGGGTGCGACGGAGACTTGGATTGCTCATCAGCCTGAGTCTGGCCGATGAGAACGGAACAATATCTATTTATCAACTCTCAAGAGAATGGTTGGCATCACTGGATTGCGACGAACCGCCCCCTTGGCTGATGCGTGATCTGGCCCAGGCCACAGGCGCAGCCCTGAACGCGAGCCGAATCGAGTCTTGGGGACGCGTCGCAATTTTGGTGCCGCAAACGATGAGAATGCGTGTTGCAGCCGCTGTCCAGCAGACCCATCCGGATCTCGCCGTCGTGTGTGCAGAGGAGCTTTCACCTCATTATGGCCTGCGCGTGTTGGGCACGATTGAACCCCGCATCAAGGACCTGCCCACCTCTCCGATCACCATACTGAAGATGTCGAATGTTTAATGGGATCGCATAAACTGTGGCCCTTGCGATAGAATCGAAATTTGGGAGGCGTCCATGGCGAAACGTAGCGTAATTCCTTGGTTGCTTGTTGTGGGTATCGGGGCAGTGGCTGGTGCGTTGGCCGCCACGGGCCGTCACCCTCTCGCTTTGGGGCGCCGTGGGCTATCGACTGCCCCACCGCGCCCTGAGATTGCCCTGCACGTGGGTTCAGAATTGTCCGCGGCCGCCTGGTCCTTACGCGACACACTGGGGCAGGTTCCCAAAACCATTCGAGAGGCGCTCGGTTTTGCCCCGGAGAACCTGGCTTGGCGGGAGGATCTCGAATTGCCGCCATTGACCTATGAACTTCGCATTCGCGGTCTGGCCGTCGGGCGAGGTCAGTTGAGGCCTTCGGGGCTTCTGGCCATCCAGACCGTGGGCACCGCCGAGGGGCAATTGCCAGGCGAACCCTTTACCGAAGTGGTCACCAACCGCTCGGGCGTATGGATTGAAGAGCAAGATGCCGGGCAGGCACGATTACTTGGTTACGATGTTTTGCACCCGTCTTTCATTATGGCGCTGCACGTCGACACCCTTGTCCGGCGACACTTGCACGAAATGTTAACCCGTGAAGAGACACATCACATTTTGGATCATGCGAGGCGTTTCATTCCAAGAACCGTTGATGAGTTGTGTAGCCGACTGGCCGTGGGGCAAATTCAACAGGTGCTAAAGAATCTGTTGCGTGAACAAGTGAGCTTGCGTGACCTTGGGTTTGTGGTGGAGACCATGGCGGATGCAGCGGGTGAAGACATTGACACGGATACACTGACAGAACGGGTCAGGTTGGGCCTCCGCCGCCAACTCAGCCGAGACCTCTGCGGGCCCGACAACGAGTTACGGGTTTTACCCCTGGGCACTCGCTGGGAGCAACTGAGGACTCATTCCTTCACGGACGAGAACCTCAAGCCCCTCATTGCTCAGTTGCGCGAACGCTTGGCCGATGGCAGAGATTCGCTTCAGCGTCCCGTGCTTCTTGCGCCCCACGACCTGCGACTGAAAACACGAAGGGCACTCGAGCGAGACCTGCCAGACCTACCCGTCTTGTCTGAGCGAGAAGTAGACCCGAGCATTCAGGTAATCCGGCTGCCCGACCTCGTCCTGCTATGACGACGGAGGAGCAACGGCCCTTCGCTCCGAAGACCATCATCGTCAGCCATATCCATACCGATCTTGATGCCTTGGGCGCCATGGTAGGCGCCAGTGTTCTCTATCCAGGTGCGGTTCCCGTGCTGCAGCCCACATTGGACCCATCGGTTCGCACATTGGTGGCTTTGCATCGTGATCGATTGTGCTTCCGCAGTCTAAAGGAAGTGGACCTGTCGCAGTTGGAGCACGTCATCGTCGTCGATACACGCTCGACCGCGCGGCTTGGCGATCTCTTCACGCGCCTAAAGGAGATGGCGCTGGACTGGACCGTATTCGATCACCATCCGGTGGCCCGTGATGAGCTACCTCCCTCTGAGGGTGTGCGTGAGATACGAGGTTCTGCGTCCAGTCTGATGGTTGACGCGCTCAGACGTCGACCAGAGTTATCCCTGGGGCCTATCGAAGCGACACTGATGGCACTGGGTATTTACGCGGATACCGGCTCCCTTTTGTACCCTAGCACCACCGTGGCAGATGTCGAAGCCGTCGCCTGGCTTTTGGCGCAAGGCGCTGACTTGGTGATGGTTGCCAAGTGGCTAGAAAGCGTCCTGTCTGAACCCCAAAAGCATCTTCTGGAGAGACTGTTGGAGGAAGCGAACCCGAGGGCGATAAGAGGCGTCCGAAGCCTGGTGGTAGGGGCAGATACCCCAATTTTCGTGAGTGGGCTTGCCCAGGTGGCGGACAAACTCCAGGCCATCTTTGATGTGGAGGTCGTGATTCTCGCCGTGGAAATGGAGGGACGGCGAACCCAAATTGTAGGCCGAAGTCAAAACCCAGGGCTTGATCTCCGGCTCCTTTTGCAGGCCTACTCGCCGGCGGGTCACACCGGAGCAGCCAGTGCCCATTTAAAATACAAACCGTATGGTGAAGTGGTTGCCGAAACCTGGCAAGCGCTTGAAACGTTTTTGCCGCCTGAACCAGTGGCACGCGACCTAATGTCGAGTCCCGTCCGAACGATCGAAGCGACAGCCCCGGCTGAAGACGCGATCAAGCTTCTGGATGATCACGGCCACAACGCCCTGGTGGTCACCCGGGAAGGAAGGTTGGCAGGGGTCATCGCGCGGCGTGACCTGGAACGTGCGTCACGACACGGCCTCAAGGCGACTGAGGTTCGACACCTGATGACCTCGACTGTCGTCACGACGACCCCTGAGGCATCGCTTTCAGAGATCCTCCACCTCTTTGTTGAGCGTGACATAGGCCGCGTACCGGTCGTGAGGGATGGGGCGATGATAGGCATCGTGACGCGCAGCGACATATTAAGAGCCCAATATGACCAGGCCCCCACCCGTCGAGCAGCCATTGCTCGCTCAACCCGTGAGATGACCTCGCGCCTCCGAAGCTATTGGCCGCCTGACTGGCTTGAGGCATTCGAGCAGTTGACGCTGGCAGCCGAGGGCCAGGCCTTGTTTTTGGTCGGCGGGGCTGTTCGCGATCTGCTCCTTGGCCGTCCAAATCTTGATGCAGACTTCGTCGTCGAAGGTGATGCCATCGAAGTCGCTAAAAGGTTTGTTCAGGGACAACCCGGAGCCACTTTTCGCGCGCATCCGACGTTTGGAACCGCCCACATCTATCTGGCCGATGGAAAAACGATGGATGTCGCATCGGCCCGAACTGAGCACTACGAAAGCCCGGGCACCCTGCCTCGGGTCGCATTCAGCTCGATCAAACAGGATCTGGCACGCCGTGACTTTAGCATTAACTGTCTGGCGATACGAATCGATTCTGACGCCCGTGGTGAGTTGATCGATTTTTTCGATGCCCAAAACGATATCAAGCATCGCGAACTCCGTGTGTTGCACAATCTCAGCTTCATTGAGGATCCGACGCGGGTTCTTCGGGCCGTTCGATTTGAGCAAACCCTCGGCTTTCATCTAGAGGCGCGAACCGAAGAATTCGCGCGGTTTGCTTTCGCGACAGGCGCCTTCGACGCTTTCGGAGGTGAGCGAAACAAGCTCGAGATATCTCGCTTATTGTCGACCCGAGCGCCGCTCAAGGCCCTGGAGCGCCTGAATGAACTAGGAGCCCTGCGTCTGCTGTCACCAGAACTCACCCTGGATGACACCGCAAAATGTCGCCTCCGAAGATTGCACGTGACATTGCGTCGCATGGCACTGGAGGACACTCATGACCGATGGTTGGCATGGCTCGCAGTTTGCATACACCCCCTCGGGGCGGACAGGGTGCGTACCCTGTGCGAGAAGCTCAACCTGGCCGGCAAGCAAATCTCTCAAATTGAAAAATTGGAGACACTGGCACATGACCGGGACATCGCAGACAAGGATTCTTTAGCGATGGTGGAGTTATTGCGTCCCCTCTCGATACCCATGCTCGCTGCCTTGTATGCCTGTACAACCGAACGCGCCGTGCGTCGGGCCGTGTTGACATTTTTTTTCCGTTGGCGCCACATCTCCTTGAGGGTTTCTGGGCGCGATTTGCAACATCTCGGCGTGCCGGCGGGGCCCGAGTATTCCCGTATCTTCAATCAATTACTGGCGCTGAGGCTCGACGGTCGCATCGGGGCGGACGACGAACTCACCTGGTTAAACCGTCTTGCTCAGCAAAGCGAGGAGTCTCAAGATGTTCGGTAATTTACACCAAGACCCGCTGGTATTGGCGGCCTTGGTTCCCCTCTTCATTGCGTCCATCACGCTGCACGAATTCGGACATGCCGCGGCGGCCCTGGCACTCGGCGATACGACCGCGAGAGACGCGGGTCGTGTCACCCTGAACCCTCTGGCCCATCTTGACCTGTTCGGAACCTTGTTCATTTTACTCGCCGGATTTGGTTGGGCAAAACCGGTTCCCTTTGACCCCAGCCGCCTCAAATCACCGAGGCTCGGTTCTTTTCTGGTCTCTGCAGCAGGCCCGGCGACCAACTTTGCGCTCGCGTTGGTCGCATTGTTTGCCATGAAACATTTGCCCTCTGTATCAGCGGGGACCCAGATGTGGCTTCAAATTCTGTTCTCCCTGAACCTGATGCTGATGGTATTTAACCTGCTTCCCATCCCACCGCTTGACGGGGGCAATCTTATCGAAGCGGTTCTTCCCCGCTCGCTGGCACCAAGTTTCCAACGTCTTCTGCCCTATGGGGTCTTCATATTACTGTTATTGGTTCTACTTCCGGGACCCTACAATCCCCTGCGCTGGCTCTATGCCTTGGCAGCCCGTGGAATGATGGCGTTGGTTTAAGTCAGATACCAATGTCGCCCCGCCTTCTCCAAGTCGTTTATTTTTTGCTCCCTCGCCTGCCGGCAGCCCACCTTGAGTGGGCGTTGGGGCACCTGAATGCCCCCCAGCGCTCGCTCTTTCTGGCGATGAGGCCTTCCGACCAAGCCCACGCGGTGAGAGTCGCAAAACGTCTGGCAGTTGACGCCCCCCCCGCTTGGGTCATCGAGGCGGCATTGCTTCACGATTGCGGAAAACCGGCACACTATGGCTTGCTTGCCCGTTGCGCTGGCGTACTTCTCTCCCCCGTCGCCAAATATTTTCCAGACTCTTTTTCGCAAAAATGGCTGAAGGTCTACCTTGAGCACGATCAATGGAGTATCGAAGCCGCTGAAGCGGTTCAGACCAGTACCCCAGCCATCCAACTGATGAAAGCGGCCGCCAAACTGGACGTTCACTGCAGTACAGAGGTTGCAGAATGGCTTGACCGCTTTAAATCATCCGATGCCCACGGGTGAACGGAGCCTGTGTCGGCTTAATCGATGTCCACCCGAACGCGCGCCTGGGGGGGCTCGGTGGTTCGCCCAGTACCCTCGTTGACGCCCCCCGGTTGCCACTTATCATTCAGTTCATTCAAAAATTGCGTCGCGAGGGTGAACAATTCCTTCGCTTTGGTCTCGGCAGCGAGGGCCGAATCTTGTATATTGCGATGAATCTCGGTGACTTGGGGGGGCTGCGGAATCGCGGAAACATTGAACTGTTCGCGAACCAGCCGCAAACCCAACTCTGCAGTGTCTAAAGCTTGCTTTGCCAATTGCTCTGCACTCTGGCGTAGTTCCTCTACCCGTTCGGTATGAGGTAAAACCATCGGATGTATCCTCCAACACATAGCAACAATAACGACCACAGTCTACCATAGGGACGAAAACGATCACCGCTCCCTCTCCGCCGCCCCCTCTTCGGGGCGGGTCCGATGCTGAAAGAAACACGCACGTGTCGCAAAGTGCCGAAAACGAAACCACCCGCGAACTTCTTGTGGTCGCTCATACCCATTGGGATCGCGAGTGGTACCGAACTTTTGAAGCCTATCGATATCGTCTGATTAAGGCGGTGGACGCGATTTTCGAGAGCGACCTGCCTCATTTCGTCCTCGACGGGCAGACCGCGTTGGTTGACGATTACTTGGCCTCACGACCCGAACGCTATCAAGACATTGCCCAAGGCATTCAATCGGGGCAATTGGGATTCGGTCCCTGGTTCGTTCTGGTCGATGAGTTCCTCGTCAGCGGTGAATCCCTGATTCGCAACCTTCTGCTGGGGCGTGCGGCGATGGAGAAATTGGGCGCCCCGAAGGGGCCCGTCGTGGGATATTTGCCCGATATGTTTGGACACATCGCCCAAATGCCCCAAATCCTTGCAGGATTTGGGATATCTCAAGCGGTCGTCTGGCGCGGTGCCAATCCCGATAGGCCGCTATTTTGGTGGTTAGGCGCCGATGGCAGCCGTGTCGCGACCGCGTGGTTGCCTCAAGGCTATTACCAAACCCCACTGATCGAAGACATTGACATCCAGAAACGCTCCGGTCTCCTACGAGATTACACCGACGCATTCAATGGGCAACCTCGCGCCTGGTTGCTGGCGGGAGCCGACCATATGGCCCCTCGGCAAGACACAAACCGTCTGATTAACCAATTAAATGACGGCCTGTTGCCATTCAAGCTTCGCCTGGGAAGCCTCAACGATATTTTTGAGGGTTTTGAATCCGAGGCAACGCTGAGTGGAGAGCTTCGCCAACCCGTAGGCCTCGCGTATATTCTGCCGGGCGTATTGTCGGCGCGCATCTATCTGAAGCAAGCCAATCAACGCGCTCAAATACTATTGGAACGCTATGCCGAACCCCTGGTTGCGCTGTCTTGGTGGAGCGGTTCGTCCAGCGATGATCCACGTCGTGGCCTCCAATATGCTTGGCGGACCCTTCTGTTGAACCATCCTCACGATTCTATCTGCGGATGTTCCATCGATGAGGTTCATCAAGAAATGATGCCTCGCTTCTCCGGCTGTCATCAAGTGACAGAAGAGGTCATCGCAGAGGCCGTTCGGGTATATAAGCGTCCAAGTAAACGCCCGCAGACCTATGTTTTCAACCCCAGCCCCTTCCCCTATGAGGGCTGGGTCGATATTGAGGTCAAATGGGCAAGCGAGGAAACGGCGGCATCTCCAGCCAGCATCACCCTGTGCACCCCGATAGGTGAACCACTGCCAACGGTGGTTCGCGAAATTACTCAAGAACCACAATTCCACGCCGACCTCGATCTCCTGCCAGACTGGTATCCGGCCACCTGCTATCGGGCCTCCGTATATCTGAGCCTGAAGGCCTGGGCAGGTATCACGCTCGATGCACAGGAAGGCCCCTTTGCCTCTGTAGTTCCCGGCCTGGGTGAGGTGAAGGCGTCTGAAGGTGGGCTTGAAAATGAACTGATACACCTCTGGATTGAAAACGGTGCGCTCCACCTGCAAGATAAGCGAACAGGTAAGAAATTTCACAACATCCACCGATTCATTGACGAGGCGGATGCCGGCGATAGCTATAATTTCTCGCCCCTCGAAGCCGATGAAGGTCTAGATATTCCTATCGTCGCTCATGACCTATTAACGCCCCACCATCCCTTCGAGCGCACGCTTGAAGTCGTGCATGCCGGGGATGTTCCGCTGTCTCTCGATGCTGGAAGGCGAGGTCGTTCCAATGAAACAGCGCCATTGCGTGTGGTGTCTCGATTGACCTTGCGATCTGCATCGACAAGCGTCCACGTTGAGAGCACTGTTGAGCACGTGCATAAAGACCATCGCTTGCGCGTGGTCATTGGCCCGGCATCGGAATCCGCCACTTTGTTGACTGATGGTACCTTTGGCCTGTTCGAGCGACCTCATCCGACAATCAGTCATCTGCCGGTGCCAAAGGGTCAAGAAGCGGTGATGCCTGAGGTTCCTACTGGGATGTTCTCGATGTTGCGGGAGTCCAACGGAACGGGTTTGGCCTTGGCGGGCGAGGGTTTACACGAAGTCAGTATTTTGCGAGAGGGCGCTCAACTCAGCCTGGCAACCACCCTTATTCGGGCCGTAGGGTGGCTTTCGAGGGACGACCTCAGAACGCGGGGCGGTGGAGCCGGGCCGCGGTTTGAAACCCCGGAAGCGCAATGCCCCGGACCACTGCGTTTCCGGTACGCCATCATTCCTATCAAAGAATCCGAAACTGAAGCGTCAAAAGAGGCCTGGGGGTTGCTTGCGCCGCCTCGCAGCTGGTGTGGTCCCGGGCCGGGGTTTAATGGACCGCTGGTCCAATGGCGTGCTCCCGAAATCATCGCATCAGCCTGCAAGCTCTCTGAGAGCGGAGACGCGGTCGTGGTGCGTGCATACAACACGAGCCCCTGCCCGATCACCTCTCCGATGACCTTTGGCCCTGAAATGCGCGACGCCTCGTGCGCGCCCGCGGACTTGGCGGAAAAAATGATCGGGGGCTATCAGCCGGCAGACGACACGCTCGTGCTTTTCAAGCCTTACGAAATAAAAACCTGGTTGCTAAGGAGGAAAACGGTTCAGGAATCTGAATCCGCGGGCGTATCGATTTCCTGAAAAAACCCTGGGCGACCGAATTTTCCCGGTGTCGGGGAGGGAAAAGAGCCCGGAGAGATCAAAGGCAAGGGCGTCGGCATCGTCGGTACATCGACCCCATAAGGCGACGTCCCTGGCCCTCCCACAGGCGTAGTGGGGAGAGGGGCTGGCGAGGAAGTGCTTCCGGGGGCAGGTGATGGCGTCGGCGTCGCAGAAGGGCGGGGAGGAAGAGGCGAAGGCCAGTCTTCAGGCTCAAGATTGACCTTTGCGGCCAACAATTCATTCCATTCACTGACCCTCGGACGAATAGAAACCGGTTCTAGACGATCCGGGTGGTAGCTGTCAAGACTCTCGGAAATCCATAAACCCAGGTTATAAGCCCCATAAAGGGCCATCGCGATACCAGAAACACTCAAGGTGTAACTCCGCAAGTCCCCTGCGTTGGCCCGTTCATCCCGCCCAGAATCATAGAAAGGGGCCAGAGGCCCAGTCCCGCGAAAATTCTGAAAAAAAAGAAGTCCTCCCAAAGGAATACCCGCGGTGCCCGAACCAATCCACCACAACCAATCCTTGTTGCGCTGGAATTCCCAGTCGCGCGTCAACGAAGGGTCATTCATCAACTCGACGAAGTCTGAATGATAAATTCGATCGGCCCCCTGCCTGAGCACCAGAGGCTGTTCCGTTGTTGCTTTTTTTGCGTCGTCCGGTGTTGGTTTGTTCGCGGTATCACTCTCAATAATGAGGCGCCGTTCTTGAAACCAATCAACCCGTCGTTGCTTATCGCTTACGTCTTCCTCAATGGCCGCCCAGGCTGAGATAGGAAGGCTAAAAAGTACCATCGTGAAGGTCACACAACGTAACACAGACTACCCCCTGTGCGCTCCAGTATAGCAGCAGGGCAGCGGCCCGCGACGAACGTTGTGCGCGAACTCGGCGGAGGATGTTAGGATTAACTGCCTCCCTATTTCTGAGAGCTCATGAGTCCTTCAATCACACGCCTATCTCTCGCTCTGTTGAGTGCCTTACTCATTGGAGGGGTTGTTTACGGCGTCTCACAAAAGCGAGCAGAGTCAACGGCGGCCTCCAGCGAACTCCCTTGTGACGTGTTCGCGGCGGATCCCCATGGGATGTTTCTTGTGCGTTTTCAATCCAAACTGGAGCCAGTCGCCTCACCGGAAGATTGGGCGCAAGGGGTCTTTCAAAAATTGCAGCACGGGGTTTCTGCGCCCAATTTTTCGGCAATCCCCACAGATGCCCGTCTGCTTGAGGCGGAGTATCGCAGGCCCCACTGGTTCTTGAAGATCAAGCTTAAGGAAAACCTCGGATCGAATGGTGAGCGTTTAATGGTTGGGGCACTGGTGCAAACCTTTTTGGCGGGATTCCCCGAGGCGAAAGATGTGAAAATCACGCTCCTCAATGCCCAAGACAAGCCCTTGAGCGGAGCCCATACCGACTTATCCGCACCATTGACCCGCTCAGATGTGGGCAATCAGCTGGGCAATACGAGCGAGGCGGGACCGATCAAGGCGACGCTCTGGTGGCCTGCGGCAGATACGCGGGATCTGATTCCAGTGGAGGTGAGCTTGGAGGGGGCCTCGGGGATCCCGCCTCGCGATTCACTGCAGCGCCTATTGAGAGGCCCAGGGTCTGGCGGAGGGCAATTCTTGACAGCCTTGGCAGTGGGGCCGAACGACCTGCACTGGAACAGACTTGAAAAGGGAACCGTATTTCTTGACTGGCACGGTGGACGGCCGATTCCCCAGACGGCCGCGGCCAGCATACGAGCAATTGGCTTGACCTTGACAGAATTCCCCGAGGTGCGGGCGGTGCAAATTCTTCATAACGCGGTACCTTTGCCGGAGAAGGTGGGTCAATACGACTTGGCACAACCACTTCGTCGCAAGGCTTTGACGGCTCCAATATGAATCTTCTCACCTCCCTGTTGTGCCTTTTATTTCTGGGAATCTTCTCGCAACCGGCGGTCGCGAGGGAAATGCGGGCAGTCAGTCATATATTCTGGGACGCCGCGGGCGATGCCTTGGTGATAGAGAGTGATGGGCGATTAAACTCCCAGGCATCACAACTGGAAAACCCGGCCCGTTACGTCATCGATTTGCCCGGCACGCGCATGAGCAAGGCCTACTTGGGCCTGCCGGGGGTTCGACGCCACGGGGTCAATCGGGTTCGCGTGGGTCATGTGAATGCCTCCACTGTCAGGGTGGTGTTTGATCTTCAACGGGCCATTCATCCTCGCGTCGAAACGACCCCTCGCCGCCTGCTGATTTATCTCGATGACATCCCGAGGGCCCCGGTGCTCTCCCTGCCGGGGGCACAAGGAGTCATCGAAGGCATCCGGCTGCAAGGGGGCACGTTCTTGGTCGCGATGTCAAGACGACGCCCTTATTGGAGCCACGTCTGGCCCTTGAGCGATGATAGAACTCGCTTAACGCTTGTGTTCCCTCAAACCATCCTGGCGCCGGGAGTCTTTGGCACCGTGATGGTCCAGTCAAATGGGGTTGAACGCATCATCGCATCCCAACGCGGGCCAGACGCGAGAGTGGAGTTCGATTGCAACGGAACCCCCGAGTTTGAGATCGCGCCACAGGAGAACGGTTGGTTGCTGGTGGGCGGCAAGACGCCGAACGCCGCTGATGACAGCACGGCTCAGTCTTCCTCCCCCTCCCCTGATATCGTGTCTCCGTCGTCTCGCACAGCGCCGCTGACATTAAGACAAGCCGGCGAGGATTGGATATTGACGCTCAACGCGATCGGCGATGCGCATTACACGCTGAAGCCATCGGGAGAAGATCGCCTTTATCTTGATGTTTCGGGCGCTCGGCTCACGATGCCACGCGACTCGGTATACATCGATAACGGTCTGATCGCGCGGGTGCGCTCAATACCCAACGGCACCAATAAAACTCGCCTGACCATTGACTTTGACCAACCCATCAAATTCCGTGGTCGGAAGATGACAAAGTCCGGCGCATACGAATTGACCCTGCGCCGTTCAGGGAAATCACGGGTCACCCTTGACCCTGGACACGGGGGAACCGACACCGGTACAAAAGGGCGGGCGGGGACCCAGGAAAAGGATATTACGCTGGCGGTGGCCTCTCGTCTGGCGCAAAACCTCGAAAAAAGCGGCATCAGCGTCCAAATGACTAGAATGCGTGATTTGGAAATTTTACTCCGTCCCCGGGTTGAAATGGCCAACCGTAACCAATCCAATGTGTTTATAAGCATCCACGCCAACTCGTTCCCGAATAATTCAAACGTGAACGGAATCGAAACCTATTATTTTAATGACGCCAGCTACCCTTTGGCGCGTTCTATTCATCAGTCCCTTGTGAAATCTCTCAAAAGGCCGGATCGAGGCGTTCGCAAAAATAACTTTTACGTCGTCAATCATACGAAGATGCCGGCAGCTCTCGTTGAAATTGGCTATTTAAGCAATCCAGAGGAAGAAGCTCTTTTGAAAGATCCAACGTATCAGGAAAAAGCGGCCCAAGCTATCTACGAGGGGGTTCAGCAATACATGAACACCCAGCCAGCCATTCATTAACAACCTGATCGATCCGTCGCCTGCCACGTGTATTCGACCGCCTGAGGGCTAAAGCCACACGCACGATAGAGGGCGATTGCTTCCGCATTGCAGGTGTGGGTAAAAAGGCGCAACGCCGCAGGCCTATTATTCGCAACAAATCGTTGCGCCGCTTCAAGAAGCGCTCGTCCCGCCCCTTGTCGTTGAAACCCCGCCTCGACGGCGAGACAAACAATCAACCACACAGGGTCCTCCGAGACAGGATGAATCTCCGAGCGGAGCCACAACGCGCCCGCCCATGCATTGGATGCCGTTTTAGCAAACAAGAGATGACGGCGGGGCGAGTCCCATTGGTCCTCAAACAATGCATCCAACTGTTCCCGCTGCGAGATGCGCCCCAATTTATGCAGACCGGGGTGGGACGCCAAGGCAGCCCGCTCGAACATGCGTCGCAAGAAGCGTTGTTCGTCTGAACTGTTTGAACTGGACTCTATCCGCCACGTCATATGCCAATCCAGTTTACAAAAGTTGAGTCGAGTTTAAACACCTTAAATCCGAGAACTGAAAAGTATAGAGTGCAAACCCCTATTACCCTTCATTCTTTTCTGAGTCAGGGTGGATGTCTCGCAGAGGTAGCCGGTGTTCATAGATCCGCGGGTACACGAACGTTTCGTCAAGGACTTTGGGCTCAATATGCTCAACACCCTCACTTCCAAGTCATTAAGGTTGACGGCCCATCGGCGAAAAATCCACGTCTTCGACGAAAGAGGCGGGGTGATGGGCGGGCGGGCCCAGCACATCCAGACCTATAAAAACATGACCACGGGGGTATTTCATTCAAAGACCAAGAAAGTGGTGGGCGTTCGCTACCGATGCGATCCCGACGCCATTGACTTACCTGCATTGGGTGCCTTCCACACGCATCCTGCCCTTTTTGACGAAGACCCTCGCCGGGTCAGACGACGAATCGACAGGCTCCTGTGGTTATCAGATCTGGACATCGAAGCATTTCGTCAGCAACACCGCGTTTTTGGTTATCAATGGCATTTCATCGGGTGTATCGATATCGCCTGTTTTTCCTATCGCGATTTGCAACGCGGTACACTCGCCCCCCGTTATATTTTGCGGTATCCCAATTTAGAGCGAATTATGGAAGCCTTACGCGCCGAGATCGCATATTTCGACGGGGTATTACGAAACGCCTCAAACGCATCGAGACTTTCTAACGCCGGGGACGTACGTTCAATTTTTTTCCAGGTCACTGCGCTTGCTGACACATCAAACGAAGCGCTTGCCACCCTAGAACCCGCCCTCATCACTCAAATGAGTCGACGAGTCGCCCAAGAATGCCAATTGCAAGGCTTAACCAAAGACGACCTCCAGTATGAACTAGAGCAGCTCCTTCCGGGCGTTCCAGGACAAACAAACGACCCATTGAATCGCTCGAGGCTTCTCAAAGACGAAATCATCGCTTCATTTCACAGGCTGGCCTCCCTTGAGTAAGCCCATATTAAATTTCCAACAAGTTTCGATCCCCACTGGGCAGGCTCACTCTTGGCTGCTATGATCATGACTGGCGCGTTGGTTCCGTGACTGTTGCGCCGCGTTTGCTTTTGGCGACGACAACACTCAAAAAACAACGACCTGGGATATTTTGGGGATGGCCGAACCCGACCTAAAACTCGATGTTCCGTGCCCGAGGTGTGGCACGACCAACTTGCCTATCGCAAGGCGTTGCCGTCACTGCCACCTCGACATTGGATTCTCCCAAAAAGAATTTGTCGGAAGCAACCTAATTGAGCTTGCCCGTTCCTCGGTCGTTTGTGGCGCCTGCGGAAGTACCAACCCGTTCAACGCGGAAATTTGTGGCGAGTGTGGCTCTGAGTTGACTGTATCCGAACACGTTTTCCGAGGCATACCGCTTGATGAGTTGGAAACCCCGGCACCCGCGCCGAGACGCTCCCGGCGCCGGCGGAGTCCGGGTTCATTACTCAACCTCTATCTGCGGATGGTCGGCCCCGCCCGTGTGGCGGCGCTCCTTTTTCTGCTCTATGGGGTCGTGGACACGGGAAGTTGGCTGTCTACCAGCAATAAAGACCTCGCTCCTGCCGACCCAGCGGGCCTGCGCTACACGCTCTTCGCCATCTATGAGTTGCTTCGCAATGCCTGCGTGGCGGGTGGCGTGTGGCTCTTGACGAGTTTTCAGCCCCGCACTGACAAATAAAACGCTGTTCGACCCAATTCAACGCGGCGGCACATCAGGGCTCCCAGCTCTCAGCGCAGAGGTGCGGTAAGAGTGACCATCGAGTAACGCCCCCCCTGACCCCACTTCATTGCCCTCGTTATCGGTGAATACGATTCCACCGCTCTTCCATTGGCGTTTGAGCGATTCTGGTAACCGCGCCACAAGCATCCATACCTCAGCCCCTTGCATAAAGGTGTGTGGTACGCCGTCCAGGTAAATTGTAATCTGGCGCAACGACACCTCACGCTGCGGTGCTCAACGAAAAACCTCGGGCAATGAGGGTCAGAATCAACACGCCAAGGCCAATTCGATAAACAACAAACACGGTCATTGTTTGACTCGCCAAAAATCGCAGCAAGAAAGCAATGCAGAAATATCCGCTCACGGCTGCAGCCAGCGCACCCAATGCCATCCACGGGGCCAGTTCTTGTAACGCCACATCGTCAAAGATATGACGAAGCTTGAATACCGTACTGCCAAAAATGACGGGAAACCCAAGCAAAAACGAAAAGCGAGCGGCATCCTTTCGATTCAACCCCAAAAACAAGCCCATCGTAATGGTCGCACCGCTGCGGGACACACCAGGCACAAGAGCACACGCTTGCGCGAAACCAATCAGAATAGCGTCTTTCAGCCTCAGCGAGGTCCAGTCCCGGCGTTGGCGCGTGAGCCGATCGGCAATCGCAATTAGAATTCCGACCCCAATCAAGGTCGCAGCAATGACAACCGGTGAACGCAATGTCGTTTCAATCCATTTTTCCAGAGACAAGCCCGCCACAACCGCAGGAACAGAACCCGCAATAACCAGCCAAGCCAAGGTCCCATAGGCGTCGCCCCCGGCCATTTCTTTCTGAAAAAACTGCGAAAGGCCCAGCATTCGCATCAGGCTCGACAGCCACGCCACAGCCATCCGTTTCAAGTCGGAGAAAAAGTAAATAGTGACCGCTACCAGGGTTCCCACGTGGAGGGCCACATCAAAGGTAAGGCCGGGATCTTTCCAACCCAAAAACCAGGGCACCAAGGTAAGATGCGCAGTGCTACTGATCGGCAGAAATTCAGTGAGCCCCTGTACGACGCCTAAGGTAATGGCCTGGATAGCATCCACGAAGGTTCCTCGCAATTCAAACGATGGGGGTCGATTACAGTGTATCTGCCCTGATGACATCCGTGAGGTAGACCGGTGTATTCAGCCCCGAATAACGATATCCGCCCACCATATAGATGTAATTATCCACCACAGCGATCCCGGCGCCCGCGCGTTCAAGGCCCGCTGGCAAATTGGCTGCAGGAAATGCTTCGTATGTATTGGTTTCCGGGTCGATTCTTCCCGCTAACCCCACCACCCGGCTCTCAGTCACGGAGCTAGCATCTCCTCCAAAAATCCACAGTTTGCCCCCAAGTGCTGCAACCATGGGATGACTGACATTCTCGGGGTAGCCTTTAGCCACCTGTTCCCACCGGTTCCCCGCGACGTCATAACGCAAAATAGTGTTGTCGCGACGGCCCGACCGCAACACCCCCCCCACCAGGTACAACGAGTTGTTAAGCCCCACCAGGCGTGCCCCAGAACGACCCGCATTGTTTGGAATATCGGCCATCCGGGTCCAGGCCGCGCCAGAAACCTGCCCCGTCGTCTTGTTCAATGCCAAGCGGTAAAGGGTTGATTGCGTGGTCGCAACATCCGTGTCTTCATAACCGCCCGCGGCATACAAAAAACCATCGTGAATGGTCACCGCGGCGTCAACCAGGCGGGCCGGAAGATCAGGCACATTGGGGTCCAATGGATCGAGAGTCGCCTCATTCGGCTGAAACAACAAGACGTCATTGGTGGAGACAAGACCCGGCCCACTCCGAACCTCTCCCCCCACAAGGTAAAGGAGGTCTCCAAAGGCCGCCAACCCCGCCCTGCGTCTGTAGGTCACGTTGGTATCTGGAAACTGTTTCCAGCGATTCAAGCCGGGGGTCGTCTCATTCAGATCGAGTCGAAACAACCCATCGAGGTCGCCGGGCGTGTCAGATTCCCCGAACCAAGAAAACAGAACCGCGTTTTTCAGAGCGGCCCGCTCCGGCGTGGGCATCAGATGACCGACCAACCCGTGAAATGCGCGCCCGGGGGTTAATTGCGGAAAAGCCAACCGGACCGAAGGATTGTTTTCAGGATAGGCATTCATACCCACCCACGCAGGACTGGCGAATCGCACAGGCTTTTCGAAACTAAATTCCAGGCTTTGCCGATCACCGGTCGCGAGACGAACTTCCATTCGAAGCGTTTGTCGCCCGAAACGCAAGGGGGTGTCATCGGCATCCTCTAAACCCTCGAAGTTCTTCACGACGTGGGGGTTCCAATTTTCAATCGTAAACTCGGGCTCCGTCCCACCCTCCTGCGTGTCAAGGGGCACGCCGTTATAAAAGACCGTTACCTCTTCCACAGCGAGATTTGCGCCATTCGTAATGTCAACGCGTGTCACGATATTCAGGGCGTCCTGGCTGAAGTCGCTTTCCCGGGTCGGTGACAGAAAACTCAGCCGCACACCTGGGATCGGCGTGCCTGTGGGCGCAGGGGTAATCCGCAAAGGGGCGGGGGTGGGCGCGACGGGCTCCGTTGCCTCAGGTTCCGCAACCGGTTCGTCTGTCGCTGGCGTAGGGGTGGCGACCGGATCCGACTCAATCGCCCCAGAAGCGTTCTCATCCGGCGGGACAGACTCTTCTCCTGAAGGCACCGCGCTGGGAGCAACACTCGCGGGAAGCTTGGGCCCGCCCGAAACCCCTACAGGAATCTCGTCACAACCGAAAGCCGTCAGAAAAGCAAAGGCCACGCCGAGTCGCACCCCATCACTCACAAACGGAGTAAGGCGGCGGAGAACCGCAGCACGGCAGAAAATTGGAAATTGAGGCTGCAAAAAGCTAACCCTCCTCGGGCGGTCGAGGTGTCTCATCTTGTATCGGACACGTATTGACCATAATATAGATTCCAGAAAATTATCACCGACAGCGCAAGCATAAAACAGTGACCCCTGCAGCATTCAGGCCGCCCGTCGTGCGCAGGATCGCAGACCCGCCAACCTGAAACAGGTAGTTTTTCTAGTGTGCCACCCTTGTTTCGTCTCCGATAAACATCGGTATACATCCAACGTGACCGCTATGCTGAAACCAAATAACCCATCATCTCGACACTTTCGGATCCTGGCCGCGCTCACGGGCTTTGCTGTAGCAGGCTGCGGGCAAAACCTATCAATTCTTGACGCAACCAACGGCGGAATTCGCGCCGCTCGCCTCTCAACCAATGCGACGGGGCAAGGAACAGCAGGGCTCATTGGCGCAAAAGGCGACAAAGGCGACCCAGGCCCCATTGGCCCGGCGGGCCCACAGGGTCCCAAAGGGGATCCCGGCGCGGTGGGGGCCGCTGGCGCAACAGGGCCGGCGGGTGCAGAGGGAGCCCGTGGGCCCACAGGTGTGGGGCAGCAGGGCCCTGCTGGGGCGACCCCTGCAACCCTCTTAACCAACGCCTATCAGTTAACGGCAGCAGAAAGTGTTCTGGCGGTCGAGAACTCTGGGGCCTTCGTTCCGGGCGCCGTACTCGTCATTCGCAGCGGCAGCAACCTTTTTCACGCCACAGTCATTAACGTCACCGAGCGCTCATTGCGTGTTTTGGCACTCAACTATTCGGGGGATGCGGCGCCTGGGACTGATTTTCCTGTGGGCGCCATGGTGGGCCTGGCAGGCCTGCGGGGGGTCCAAGGGGCTCAAGGCCCTGCGGGGGCTCAAGGTGTGGCAGGGCCTGCAGGGCCTGCGCCTGTCACAACCCTCTCTGTTCCTTACGTGGTCGCAACAGGAACCATTTCGGTCGCCGTCGCGAATCCAACCCCGTTCATCGTCAACAGTGTGTTGCTGTTAAGTCAGGGAACCAATCAATTGTATGTCACGCTCGTCGCGAAGAATGACACCTCTTTATCGATCGCCCCGGTGGCAACCGCCGTCAATGCTCCTGTAGGGACAGTCTTTAACAACGGCGCTGTCATTGGGGTGGTGGGGGCCGTCGGCCCTCAAGGACTCCCCGGGGCCGCGGGCCTGAACGGGCCCAGTCCGTTTACCCGCATCGCAGCGGGGAATTCCTACACCGTTGATACCCTACCGCGCGACATCCGGGCCGAGGACACCACGGCGTTTGTTCCGTTAAGCACCTTGATCATCTCCCAAGGTGCCAATCGAGTCCACGTTCGATTGAATTCGAAAACCGCCACCCAACTGAATGTGACCCCGCTCGATGCCCCTGGAGATGAAGATCCTGGCTTCGTGTTCAATGAATTTGCGTTGATCGGGGTGGCGGGCCCCCAAGGGGTTGAAGGTCCTGCCGGGGCCGCGGGGGCCGCGGGGGGTCCCGGGCCGCAAGGAGACCCTGGCGTTCAAGGCGACCCGGGTCCTCAGGGTGCAGTGGGTTCAATTTCTACCGCGGCGAACGCTTACACGACCATGTCGCCACCCATTGACGGCCCTTTGACGGTCGCGAACGGAGAGAGCTTCATTCCCGGCAGCGTATTGCTCATCGCCCGCGCCGATGGAACGGCGCGTGCTCACTTGCGGCTGGTCTCGAGAGCAGGCAATGTCCTAACGGTCAGACCATTGCAGTACAACAATGACGCGGCCGCTCCGACCCTCTTCGACGTCGGCTCGCTCGTCGGCGTTGCTGGAGAACAGGGCACCACAGCCAACCGGCCTCTCATTCGGTTTTCTACGACAGTGAACGTAGGGGATATTAATGCAGATGGCGTGCGCGGCATCGATCGAAGCAACGGCCTTTCCTCCGTCATTGTCCCGACCGGAGGGCTGACCATTGGTCCCCCGCCCACGGCGGCCGGCGAACGCGTCATCGCGAATCGTCAGACCGATTATCAGGCCACGCTCTTCGGACGCGGGGTTAAGATTACCGGTGCCTTGGTCCTTAGTATGCGCTCGGCTGCGGCGGCCCAAGGGGTAGTCCGGGTCCGGGCGCTGGTGACCCCACAAGGAGGCGCTGAGACGCCGGTCTATGACTCGGGATTTGTGGGCGGCCGGGTGGAAGGGTTGTGGTCGGTGGGAATTCCCATTGAAGGCATTTTCCCGTACGTCAATTCGAACATCTTTTATGGTTTGCGACTGGTCGTAAATATGGGGTGCGGTAACAACACCACCGACCTGGACAGTACCAACGCACTTGACCACGTATCGGGCAATGTCACGATGATGGAACTTTAGACCGTCGCACCCCATTTGACACTGGCGGCGGCGCAACGGGGGCTCGCCTTTAGAGGGTCTTTACGCGGAATACGCGGTCTGACGAGCGTCTGTCTGGGTATGTGAGACCGCCCGCCAAGTAGAAATAGCCGCCGTGGTAAATGGCGGCCATTCGCGAGATCGGCCGCCGCCCCACGGGTTCACCCTCCACAACGGGCAAAGCCCCCAAGTCCCGCCACAACTTTTGCCCAGGATTAAACTCGTAAATTCTCTCTGTCGGGGTTCCATCATCGCGGATGCCACCGAAAAAGAAAATTCTGCCGGCCACCTCCACGGTTGCCGCAAAAGACCACGTCTCGGGGGTGCCAATGGAGCGCCCTGAAGAATCCGTGAGCAAACGCCACGTGTCCTTCACCGTATCGTACACTTCAATCGGACGGTGCCCCCCTCCGATCAACCAGACCTCGTTTCCCTGAACATACGAATATGCCCCCGCCCGCGCGTTCAGACTGGCTGCCCGTTCAACGAAAGTGCCGACAGGCAATCCATCCTCCCGTTTGAGTTCGATGCGCTCGGTCGAGTTTAATGTTTGGCCCCCTTGGCGGCCGCCAAAAACATACAGATGTTCATTGACGACGGCGGCACACGCATCCGTCCGGGGCGCAATCAAGCCGACCGTCTCCAGTCTTTCAGCAACCTTCCGTAAAGGAGAATGAAGATCCACCACCCCGGTATCGCTGTTCTCCCGCCGTCCGCCTACAATGTATTGAAACTGCCCGCCCGGATGTGGCGCTACGGCATAGCCCGCCCGCGGAATCCCAGTGCCAGTCAAAGCAATGGTCGACCAAGTGCTTCTCTCGCCGGGAACAAACGAGAAGGCTTGATTACGGGGCAAAATAGGATTTTCAACGCCGTCAACACTGCCCCAAAGGGAAACAAAGGCCGGTGGCTCCGCATTATCCGGCATCATTTGATGATGACTGGTCGGCAAGGGCATCGAGGCCATTTCTTGCCACTCCACCAGTTTGATGGGTTTGAAAAACTTTACTTCCACCCGACCTGTTCGTTTTTCAGTGTCTGTTGCTTCGATAATGATGGTGTGATCGCCACTCGGAACCTGGGTTAACAATGGGGGGTCAGAGAGGCTGTTTTCGACGTTGGGGTTCCAATTTTCAAGACGAAAGAGTGGGCCCGGACCATCGAGAAGGGCCAACTCACGACCGTCGAACAGAATGCGAGCCCGCACAATCGGACGTGAGTCGACGGTGTCCGCCGTGAAAGCGAAAGAAATGGAATTCCGAGAAAAATCGGTGGTTGAGGCCGGCTCCAGAAGAGTAATCCGGGGCTCCGGTGTTGGCGTTGGAGCGGGGGTTGCCGCGGGAGGGGCCTCAGAAGGAAAAGGAACCGGAGTCGCATCCGGGTCAATACTCGCAGCCGGGTTCAGTGGCACCGCCGACGCAGAGGCCACACTGCCCGACTTGAGTTGAGTGCAGGCACCGTTTGAAAAAAACAATATCGCGCACCCTAAATGTGCGATGAGGCGCGCTTGCATACCCGTCACTGTATCTCTCCGCGTGGGCCGCTTGTCCGCCGGTGTCGTCGCCGGGATCAAAAGCAACAGGGATTTAACGTACCAAACGGTGCCCTTCCACATCAAGTCGGGTACATCTCTGGTGCGACGCGTGGCCTGTGCGCACAAGGAGCAAGTATATGTCCTACCCACACACTCAAAATGCCGTCACAACAGCCTGCAACCTCATTAACGGCGCCTGGGAAGCCCCTGGTCAGCACCCACTGATTGAGAACCGCAATCCCTTTGACGCACGGGAGCTTTTGGGTTACGCGCCTGACTCATCACGCGCCGACGCTGCGCGAGCGATCGAAGCCGCTCGTTCAGCGTTTACCCAATGGCGGTTGGTGCCAGCGCCTCAGCGTGGGAAATTGGTCGAGCAGGCTGCTCGCCTCTTGCTCGAACGCAAAGAGGCGATCGCTCGGGCCCTTACGCAAGAGGAAGGAAAAACCCTGGGCGAATCCCTGGGTGAAGTTGAACGAGCGATCGCTTGTATCACCTTCGCCGCCGGAGAAGGCGTACGACTTGTGGGGCGGACCATCCCGTCAGCGGGTACGACGGGCTTTCATTACACCGTGCGTGAACCCCTAGGAGTCGTCGGCCTCATTACGCCCTGGAATTTCCCGGTTTCGATTCCGGCGTGGAAAATTGCCCCCGCCCTCGTGGCCGGTAACACCGCCGTGTTGAAGCCTTCTCCGTTGACACCCATCACAGCGGAAATGGTCGTTGGCTGTTTCGTCGATGCGGGCGTACCGGCGGGGGTTCTAAACCTGGTTCACGGCACCACGGATGTTGGCTTGGAATTGACGCAGAATCCCTGTGTAAAAGCGGTCAGTTTCACGGGTTCCACACACGTGGGGAAAGCCGTTTATCAACAGACAGCGGCCCATACCGGGCGTTGCCTGATGGAGATGGGGGGGAAAAACCCACTGGTGGTTTTGGCTGACGCCGACCTTAAACTGGCCGCAAAACAAGCTTCACTAGGGGCCTTTGGCAGCACGGGGCAACGCTGCACAGCAACTTCCCGGATTATCGTTGAAAAGCCCGTTCAAGATGAGTTCGAACGGCTCTTGTTGGAGGAAGTGGCCCAAATTGTCATGGGCGACGGACTCGCGTCCGAGACCACCATGGGCCCTTGCGTCGATATGAACCGCCAAAAGGAAATCTTGGCCCATATTTCTCAGGCCCACGCAGACGGTGCAAAATTGCTGTGCGGGGGGGGCATCCCCGGCGCCCCCGCACTTTCCCACGGCTATTTCATTGAAGCAACGGTGTTCAACGGAGTCACCCCTGCGATGCGCCTCTTTCGCGAGGAAGTTTTTGGCCCCGTGCTCGCGATCACCACCGCAGACAATTATGACCACGCGCTCGCCCTTGCCAATGATTGTGCCTTCGGACTTTCCTCTTCAATCTTCACAAGCAATCTTAATTCGGCGATGCGTTTTGCCCGTGACAGCGAAGTAGGAATGGTTCACGTCAATGTCAACACCACGTATTCTGAACCTCATCTTCCGTTCGGCGGCACCAAAGATTCCGGCTTCGGTGGACGTGAAGCCGGCTGGGAGTCGCTCGAGTTCTATACCGAGTGGAAAACCGTCTATATGGACGGTCTGTATTGAAGCCCCGTCTTAACGATCGTGGCGTGAAAGTTTGGCTTTACGCAATCGAATCGACTGAGGGGTGACCTCAACCAGTTCATCATCGGCGATATACTCCATCGAGCGCTCCAAAGTCATCTCGACCGGAACCTGCAGGGCAGTCAGGACTTCTGCGCCGGCAGAGCGCATGTTGGTCAACTTTTTGGCCTTACAAACGTTCACGTCCAAGTCCTGTAAACGATTGTGTTCCCCCACAATCATGCCGGAGTAGACTTTGGTTCCCGGTTTGATAAAGAAGAATCCGCGATCCTCAAAGTTCTGGATGGCATAGGCGGTGGCCTCACCATCTTCCCACGCGATCATGACGCCATTGCGTTGTTGTCCGATGTCGCCGGCATGTGCCTCGTAATCAAAGAATGAGTGGCTGAGAATACCCTCGCCCTTTGTCATTCGGATGAAATCGCTGCGAAAGCCGATCAAGCCCCTCGCCGGAATCAAAAATTCAACCAGTGTCCGCGTCCCATCACTGTGCATGTGCTGCATCATTCCGCGGCGTGACCCGATGCGCTCAATGCAGGCGCCAGCGGCCCAGTCCGGCACATCTAAAACGAGTGTTTCAAAGGGCTCGTACACGGCGCCATCAATCGTCTTATTGATGACTTTCGGCTTTCCAATGAGAAACTCATAGCCTTCGCGACGCATCGTTTCAAACAAGACACCCAAGTGCAATTCCCCACGGCCCGAAAGCAGGAAAGTGTCAGCGGAGTCCGTATCTTCAACACGCAGGGCCACATTACTCTCAAGTTCCCGGGTGAGGCGGTCACGCAGTTGGCGACTCGTGACAAATTTTCCTTCCCGCCCGGCAAAAGGAGAATCGTTGACGGACATACGAATCTGCATCGTGGGTTCATCCACGCGAATCAAGGGCAGGGGGTGGGGATCGGACGCCAGGGCCAACGTTTCCCCGATGTTTGCATCAGGAAAGCCTGCAACGGCCACGATGTCACCCGCCCTTGCTTCATCCACATCCAACCGTTTGAGACCAGAGAACGAAAAAAGTTTGGAAACCTTACCCCGCGTATGGCTGCCATCAGCCCGTATCAAGACAAGTTGCTCCCCTTGCCGGACCACACCGTTGTGGATTCGCCCAATCACAATGCGACCCAAATACTCCGAATAGTCGAGCGTCGTCACCTGCAACTGGAGAGGCAGGGACTCGTCTCCGATAGGAGGCGGAACATGATGCAGAATGGCGTCAAAAAGGGGTGATAGATCGCGGCGTTCATCCTCCAAAGACTTGATGGCATAACCGCTAATCCCCGACGCATAAACGATGGGAAATTCGATTTGGTCGTCGTCCGCGCCAAGTTCTATAAACAGGTCCAACACCCGGTCAACGGCCCTCGCCGGGTCAGCACCCGGGCGATCGATCTTGTTAACCACCACAATGGGCTTCAAACCCTGCTCTAAGGCCTTACGCAGAACAAATCGAGTCTGGGGCATCGGCCCCTCGAAGGCATCCACCAACAGCAAGCAACCGTCCACCATCCCAAGCACCCGTTCTACTTCACCGCCAAAATCCGCGTGACCGGGGGTGTCTACGATGTTGATCTTGTGGTCTCCATAGGAAATTGCCGTGTTTTTTGCCAGGATGGTAATCCCCCGTTCGCGTTCCAAATCGTTGGAATCCATCACGCACTCTTGTACCTGCTCGTGGGCACGGAACGCGCCAGCCTGCTTCAGCAACCCATCAACAAGCGTAGTCTTACCGTGGTCGACGTGCGCGATGATCGCGACGTTCCGGAGATGATGATTCAAAGGGGACCTCAATCTGTACAACAGTGGCCGGGGAGTGAATCGCTAGACCTTCAGGAGCCCGAAAGTTTCGACATCCCCATGGTACTAGAGGTCTATTCTTTCCGCAAAAGTGCGTCATAACAAGTTTCTCGAAGCCCCGCCAGAACGCAGTGGGCACTGAGCAAAACAGGAGGGGTATGGTATACTTCCAACTGAGCTTGTTGAAGCGTCTGTGGGAGTCAGTCATCGAGGTTGCGATCTGACGGTGGCTCGGCTCCCTTCGTTGTCACCCCGCCGGGGGTCCCCGGCCCAGCCTCTTCTTATTACGAGAGGCGTTGGACTCAAGGAGTTCCACTCGTGAAGGTCACGCTCGAAAAAAAGGAAAAGAACCAGGTCCACCTCGAGGTGGAAGTCGATATCGATCGAGTTAAAAAAGCGTTGGAGCATGCTTATCGGCAGGCCAGCCAACGGGTGAACATCCCAGGGTTCAGAAAGGGCAAAGCCCCCCGCCAACTGGTAGAACGCACGGTAGGGTCAGATTACATCAAGAGCACTGCGCTTGAAAAACTGATCCCTGAGGCCTTGGAACATGCGGTTCAGCAAGAATCGCTCGAAGTGATTGAGCGCCCTAACGTAGAGGTTGTGGAATTTGAAACGAACAAGGCATTGGTCTTCAAGGCACAGGTTCCTGTTCGCCCGGATGTAGAGTTCAAGAGTTCCTACACCGAGTTGTCCGCCCAAGCCCCGAAGATCGAGATTGACCCTGATGCGGTTGAGTCGAAACTGACACAAATGCGCGAGGAGAAAGCCATCTACGTGGCTGCGCCCAAAGCCATCGTCCAGGGCGACGTGGCAATGATCGACTTCTCGGGTCGCCTGAAAGACGAAGAGCAGCCTTTTGAAGGCGGAACCGCTGAGAACTTCAGGGCCGAGGTAGCCCCCGGGCGCTTCATTGATGGGTTTATGGAAAATTTGATCGGCTTGGAAGCCGGCGGAGAGAAAAGCTTCGAGGTTCAATTCCCAGAGCAGTACCATGCGCCGAATCTTGCCGGGAAACCTGCGATCTTCGACATCAAGGTGCGTGAGGTGCAGGCCAAGGCTGTGCCCGAACTGGACGACGCGTTCGCTGCTGCGTGCGGCGATTTCAACACGGTGGATGACCTCCGTGCGCACGTGATCAAGGAACTCACCGAGGAAGCGGAAGAAAGCCGGGACAGCCTTCTGCGGCAGCAGGTGCTCGATCAGGTCATCGAGAAGTCGGATGTGGAAATTCCCGAGGTGATGGTCACGCGAGAGATTGAATTCCTGATGCGTCAGTATCTTCAAGTGATGCAAGCACAAGGGATGGATGTGAATCGTATGTTCACCCGCGAGCGTGTGGAGCAGTGGCGTGGAGAATTGCGCGAGGAAGCCGTCAAGCGCATTCGGACCAGTCTCACATTGGGAACCATCGCCAAGGCCGAAGGCATCGCGATTACCCAAGAAGAGGTGGACACCGAAATAACTCAATATGCGGCAATGTACCGGGTCGATCCCTCGGCCGTGAGAAACCAATTAATCGAAAGCGGTGGCTGGACCACACTCGCCGACGAAGTGTTATCCAACAAAATCTTGGATTGGTTGCTTGAAAAAGCCGATGTAAAAGAAGGGCCTATCCCAGAAAAGTATGCGCCCACACCAGAGGGTGATGCGATGGAGGAGGCCGCTTCTTCGGAAGGAACCGACGCCGCGCCGGCACCAAAGAAAACCACGCGCAAGAAGAAAGCCGCTGAGGCCGAAGAAGCAGTGGCCGAGCCAGCCGAAGCATAAGGCCAGAATCTGCCCAAGCAGTCGTCGTCATTTTCTGCCAATATCCGTTACACTGAATCTCGGAGGAAGAACATCGTGGCATTAAATCTCAAAATGGGACTCGTCCCGATGGTCGTTGAATCTACAAGCCGTGGAGAGAGGTCGTTCGACATCTTCTCTCGGCTCCTGAAAGAGCGAATCATATTTTTGGGTACGCCGATCGATGACACCGTGGCTTCCCTTATCATTGCCCAGTTGCTTTTTCTGGAGGCAGAGGATCCCGAGAAAGACATCATGGTGTACATCAACAGTCCGGGCGGTGTTGTGACCGCCGGGATGGCGATATACGACACGATGCAGTACATCAAACCGCAGGTGTCGACGATTTGCTTGGGGCAGGCTGCTTCGATGGGGGCCTTTCTGCTGGCGGCAGGGGCCCCCGGCAAGCGCATCGCCCTGCCGAATGCACGCATTATGATTCACCAACCTCTGGGTGGTGCGCAGGGTCAGGCGACAGACATTGAAATTCAAGCGGCAGAGATTCTGCGCATCAAGAAAAGATTGAATGAGTTGCTGTCAATTCATACCGGTCAGCCGCTGGAAAAGCTTGAAAAGGACACGGACCGAGATTTCTTCATGTCCCCATCGGACGCAAAGCAATACGGTTTGATTGATGAAGTGTTAACGCCGCGGATTGGTGCTGACAACGTGCCGATGCCGGAGGCGGGGAGCACTGACGCGGGAGGAACCTAGAACCATGGCGCCCAAGTACGACGACTCTAAGGGGCACCCCAAGTGTTCATTTTGCGGAAAAACTCAAGAGCAAGTGAGGAAACTCATTACGGCTCCTGGGGTGTATATCTGCGATGAGTGCGTCGATCTGTGTAACGAAATTTTGGACGACGAGTTGTATGAGGAGCAAAAGTCTGCCGATGCGCCTCCGCTCGAAATTCGGGACATCCCTAAACCCGCAAGCATCAAGAAAATTCTAGATGGACATATTGTGGGCCAGGATGCTGCGAAGAAAGTGTTGTCCGTCGCAGTATACAACCACTACAAGCGCATCAGTTCGCCCGCTCAAGACGACGATGTCGAGATTCAAAAGAGCAACATTTTGCTGATTGGGCCGACCGGTTCGGGTAAGACGCTGTTGGCGCAGACTTTGGCGAAGGTCATCAATGTTCCCTTTGCCATCGCAGATGCGACGACGCTGACTGAGGCGGGCTATGTGGGCGAGGATGTTGAGAACATTCTGCTTCGGTTGCTGCAAGCGGCTGACTACGATGTCAAAAAAGCGGAACGGGGCATCATATACATCGATGAGATCGATAAAGTGGCGCGCAAGTCGGAGAATCCGAGTATCACACGTGACGTCAGCGGGGAAGGCGTTCAACAAGCTCTGCTGAAAATGCTGGAGGGTACAACCGCCAATGTGCCGCCGCAGGGAGGCCGTAAGCACCCCTACCAGGAATTCATTCAGATTGACACGACGAACATTCTATTTATCGTGGGGGGTGCTTTCGTCGGTCTAGACAAAGTGATTGAAACCCGGATCGGCAAGAAGAGTGTTGGGTTTGGAGCGAATGTTCAAAGTGTTGAGCAGAAAGACTTGAGCGAGACCTTTCGTTCTTTGGCCCCGGAGGATCTGCTTAAATACGGCATGATTCCCGAATTCATCGGTCGTATACCTATGGTGGCGACGCTCGATCTTTTGGACCAAGCTGCGCTGGTCCGTATTTTACAAGAACCGAAGAACGCTATTCTGAAACAGTACAAACGCTTGCTGGCGATGGATGACGTTGAGCTTGAATTCACCCCCGATGCGGTGCAAGCCATCGCCGAAGAGGCGATCCGGAGAAAGACGGGGGCACGCGCCCTGCGTTCGATCGTTGAAGAGGTGATGATCGACGTAATGTTTGAGGCTCCCAGCCGACCCGAGCTTAAAAAGTGCGTCATCACGCGCGACTTGATCGAGCGGCGGGCGGATGCAGCGTTATTGGTGGTCAGTGACAAGAAAGCCCCCTCGGTGGCTCCCAAGCCTCGGGGCGAAACGGCCTAGCAGATTTAAACCCAGATCATCCCTCAGGTTTTCGTCGGTCGCTTCGAAAGTGGACGGGCGAAAACCCGCTTGTATGAGCTCCTTGCATGCAACCGACCGAACAAGACTTACATGTTGAAATTGCCAAAGCGTATGAGCCGCAGGCTATTGAGGCCAAATGGGTCCGGCGCTGGGAGGAATTGGGCGTTTTCACAGCCCAGGTCGAGTCTGCGAAGCAACCCTTCGTTCTCGCCTGCCCTCCCCCCAATGTAACCGGCTCTTTGCATCTGGGACATGCTGTCAATGGAACAATACAGGATATTTTGGCCCGTACAAAACGGATGCAAGGCTATGAGGTCTTGTGGCAACCGGGCACGGATCACGCGGGCATTGCGACCCAGTATGTGGTTGAGAAGAAACTCTTTAGAGAGCAAGGCAAGACGCGTCACGATCTCGGTCGAGACGCTTTTTTGGAGAAGGTCTGGGCTTGGAAACAAGAATCTGGAGACCGAATTTTTGAGCAGTTCAAGCGCCTTGGCGCGAGCTTGGACTACACCCGCTGGCGCTTCACCATGGATGAAGGATACAGCCGTGCCGTTCGCAGAGCCTTTGTGCAGCTTTACAAAAAGGGTTACATCTATCGCGGAAACCGGATGATTAACTGGTGTCCCTCCTGTCTGACCAGCTTGTCCGATTTAGAAGTCACGACCCGCGAACAAGATGACGCGTTATACCATATTCGGTACCCGATGGCTGATGGGGAGGGCGCCTTGGTGGTCGCCACGGTCAGACCAGAAACGATGCTGGGCGATGTGGCGGTGGCTGTTCATCCAGAAGATGATCGTTACCGCGAGTATTTGAATCGTCAGGTGCAGCTGCCCCTGACAGACAGAAAAATTCCTGTCGTCGCCGATTCATACGTGGAGCGCGAGTTTGGGACGGGTTGCTTAAAGATCACCCCCGCCCACGACGCAAACGACTTTGCCATTGGCCAAAGACACGGATTGCCGGTACTCAATACATTGACCGCCACCGCGATTCTGAATGAAACCACAGGCCAGTATGCGGGCCTCACACGCGAGGTGGCCCGAAAGAAAGTGGTAGCAGACCTAGAATCAGCGGGCTTTCTGGTGAAGACGGAACCTTACACCCATGCCGTGGGGCGCTGCTCCCGCTGCGACACTGTTTTGGAGCCTTATTTATCGGACCAATGGTTCGTAAAGATGCACGAACTCGCAACCCCCGCCATTCAGGCGGTGGAATCGGGCAGGATTAAATTTCATCCCTCACGTTGGGGCGATGTTTATTTAGATTGGATGAAAAATATCCAAGACTGGAACATCAGTCGTCAGTTGTGGTGGGGCCATCAAATTCCTGTGTGGACCTGCGCTGCGGGACACGTGACCGTCGAACAACAGGACCCTGCCGCGTGCGCAACCTGCGGGGACAACCATTTAACGCAAGACCCTGATGTCCTCGACACCTGGTTTAGTTCCGCCTTGTGGACCTATGCGACCTTGGGCTGGCCTGATGCGACTCCAGAGCTGACCAGATTTCACCCAACGCAAGTGCTCTCCACGGCACGTGACATCATTTACCTATGGGTGGCTCGAATGATTTTCACCTCGCTCGAATTCCTCGACGAGATTCCATTCTCAGACGTCATCATTCACGCAACCATTCTTGATCCAGAAGGCCGTCGTATGAGCAAATCGAAGGGCACAGGGGTCGATCCATTGCTCATTATGGATAAGTACGGAACAGATGCGACCCGATTCTGGCTCGCAGGTGCGGGCACCAGCAGCCAAGACGTCCGTTTTCGGGAGGAGAAAATCGAGACGTACCGGAACTTTGCAAACAAGCTGTGGAATGCCAGTCGTTTTATCCTGACCAAGGCCGCGACGAAAGCAGATTCCAGTCGCTCACTTCCTGCGGAAGTATCGACGGTTTCTTCGCCCATCGATCGTTGGATTCTCAGTCGATTACACGGCCTGATTCGCGATGTGTCAGCGCATATCGACCAATATGCCTTTGCGGATGCCATCAGTGCGCTGTACGACTTTACTTGGAATGAGTTTTGCGACTGGTATTTAGAACTGGCCAAGCCGCGTCTCGAATCGGACGATACCGCGGTCCGACGCGTGTTGGCGGAGGTGATGGATACTCTGTTGCGCCTCTTGCATCCATTTATGCCTTTCATTACCGAAGAAATATCTCAACAACTGGTTGAACGGCAGTGGGCTGTCTCAAGTCAGACGCTGCAGCACCGCCCCTGGCCGCAATTTGACCCCGCGGCCATCGACCTTGAGGCCGAAGGGGAAATGGCGCTGCTCATCGGAACAGTGCGGGCGTTGCGCAACATGCGGGCCGAATTGCGTGTTGAACCAGGCAAAGTGGCGCCGGAGGTCAGAATTCGTGTAACCCGGGATGCGCATCCTGCCTTCGTGCGGCTCTCCGATCTCATTGCCCGACTGGGACGCGCGGAGCGCATCACCCTCCTGGAAGATGGGCAAATCGTTGAAACGGCCCGAAGCGCCACCGCGATGGTGGGGGAAAATCAGGTGATACTTCCCTTTGACGGCTTTGGAGATGTCCTTGAACGAGAGGTCAAGCGCCTGCAAAAAGAAGTCGGGGCCCTTGAACAGGAGCAAACCCGTATTAGGCAACAACTGAGTAATGAATCCTTTGTATCCAAGGCCCCTGCCGCGGTTGTCGACAAAATCCGCGCGCGGGGCTCAGAGGTGGCCGTGCAGCTTGAAACGTTAGAGCGTCAGCTCACAGCGTGGTCGAATGCGTGAGCGTGGGCCCACATTTTTGTGGGGAATAATGCGGGCAGCTTTATGCTCTCTCTGGGGTGTCAACCGATTGTATGTCCAGCGTCACTGACGTCCTTGCCAATCTCGCCTTTTGGTCTGTGCTGCTCATAAGCTCTGGCGGCGCATTCTATGCTGGTTTCTACTACACTCACAGCGCAACCGCGAATGTTCCGGTCAAACAGCCGGTGCCCCCAACCGTCTCGCAACGGCCCGAGAGAAACCCACCGCCGGCGTCCCCTGTGGCAACATCGGGGGGTCTACTTCCAGGGCCTGAAACAGTCAACCTTTCGCCGACCCAGGCCCCAACCGCAACGCCTGCCCCAGCCGACACCGACGTATTTCAAACAGAGGCGGGAGGCATTACGGAAGCCGGCGCTACCGAAGGGACTAATTTGGTTTACAGGGTTCAAGTGGGAGCCTTTGACACCCGCGAGGGGGCGCAACGCCAAGTTGAAACCCTTCAAGCGCAGGGACTTAATGCCGTTGTCGTATGGGACGGTGGAAGCTATCGGGCTCAGCTGGGAGCGTTCACCGACCGCAACCGGGCGTTTTATGTCGCTCAAGAGATTAACGCGAGAGGTTTCGCGGTCACGGTACGGCGTTGAACATCCTGGCCTCAGGGCCAATCATATGCAGATTGTAGAACCGCCAATGCCGCCAAGGCAGCCGTCTCTGTTCTAAGGATTCGAGGCCCCAGCGAGGCCATCGTGCAACCAGCTTTTCTGAAAGTGTCCATTTCAGTCGGGGTCCAACCACCCTCCGGTCCCACAAAAAGGTCAAAGCCATCATACGAGGGCTCCCGAGGAAGGAGCCGCTGAAGGGGCTCCCCCTCGCTTCGTTCCGCCAAAACAAGGCGGATCCGCCCCGATGACCTCAAGGCCTCTGCCAGCGTCACGGGCTCAGAAATACTGGGAATATCAGAGCGCTCACATTGCTCCGCAGCTTCCGTGGCAATGGATTGCCAGCGCTGCAACTTACTCCCTCCACGTTCAGGAACCCATCGGGTCACACAACGGGCAGCCAACAGTGGCTGAATACGGCGAACCCCTAATTCAGTGGCTTTCTGGATAATCCACTCGAACTTATCACCCTTCGGAAAGGCCTGACACAAGACAACATTCAGAAAAGACGGAGCGCAGTCTATGCGCCTCTGTATGTGAAGTTCTACCCAATCAGCGAAAATGCCTTTGATCTCGGAAACAAATGACCCGCCTTGATTATCCAACACGAGCACGCTTTCCCCAACCGATAGCCGCAAGACGCGGCTCAACTGATGGGCGAGAGGGCCGCGGAGGGCTATCGTGTCACCGCGGATCACCTCTGGCGATACAAAAAATCGATGCATCCCTCACCCCCCCCTCAAGAGGCGCGAGAGTCGTTTCTGTGCCGGTCCTGTACACGGAAGAATCATATTTTCCTCCCACGCGCAAAATCCGATGGAACGATACAATTCCCGGGCTGGGTTCCCTTGCGCAACCGTCAAGGTCACCGCATCGAGCCCCCGCGCCGCGATATCACGGACCACCCTCACCAGAAGTTTACGCCCAAGGCCACAATGGCGCCATTCTGGCATCAAGTAGAGATCGCTGATGGACGCCGAACTAAACGGTAACTCCAACGGGGATAAATTCGGTACGGCGGCCGCGTAACCAACAGGACGGTCGGCTGCCCACATCAGCCAGAGCTGCCGCGACTTTCTCAAGTACTCAAAATGAACGGTGATTTGCCGCCGATTGTTTTGCGTCAGACGGACGAGTGGCACATAGCGGCGGCCAATCTCCCGATGAAACTGCTCCCACATGGCGATGACGCAGGGCAGGTCGCGGATGCGCGCCAGTCGAACAACTGCGCCAGAGACAGAAAGCGTTTGAGTCACATCGGCCTACAAAAAAAGCAGGGCCGGGCGGCCCTGCCATTCTTCGCGTCAGGCGTTACGCCTTGGGTTCAGCGGCGGCTTCAGAGGTGGCCGGCGCCTTGCTTGCGGAAGCAGACTGAGCGGCACGAGCAGCCAGTTTCTTATTTTGGCTGTCGAATTTCTTCATGAAGCGGTCAACGCGGCCTTCCGTGTCGATAATCTTCTGCGTACCCGTGAAGAAGGGGTGGCAGGCAGCGCAAATTTCAGTCCGAATGTCCGACCCCTTGGTCGAACCGGTCTTGAACGTGTTTCCACACACGCAGATGGCGTTAACTTCCGTATAGTTGGGATGAATACCGGGCTTCATTGCGAACAACTCCTTAAAAGGTCGACGAGTGGCTGGTTTCCAAGCAGCCGAAAACTAATGGTACCGCGGCCTCGAAGTACCAGTCAAGGCCGGAAATTCTGGCGATTGAAAGACCAAGTTGGTATACTCAATGCAGGTGTCCAGCGTGCGCTGATTCACTTGGCAGAAAGGCTTTTATTTCCGGTATGCTCAAGCTCCTCACAAAAATCCTGGGTGACCCGAACGAACGCAAGGTCAAACGGCTTGACCCCATTATTCGTCACATTAACAGCCTCGAAGACGACATGATGGCGCTGACTGATGAAGCGCTGCGCGGAAAAACGGCTGAATTTCGCCAACGCATCGACAATGCCGTGAGAGGAGCCGTCGCAGAGGACCGGGCGCAGGTGGAGCGAGAAGCCCTGGACGAGTTATTGCCGGAGGCCTTTGCAGTGGTGCGCGAGGCGGGTCGCCGCGTATTGAACATGCGACATTTCGATGTTCAGTTGGTGGGGGGGATTATCCTTCATCGCGGACAGATCGCGGAGATGCGTACAGGGGAAGGAAAGACCCTGGTGGCAACCTTGCCATCGTATCTCAATGCCCTCGCAGGAAAAGGCGTGCACGTGATTACAGTGAACGACTACCTGGCGAAAAGAGACTCGGAATGGATGGGGCAGCTCCATCGCGCCCTGGGGTTAGAGGTCGGCCTGATTCAGCACCATTACCATCCCGGCCAACGCAAGATATCCTACGGAGCCGACATTACCTACGGTACCAACAATGAGTTCGGCTTTGACTACCTGCGCGACAATATGGCGTCTTCCACCCACGAGTGCGTGCAACGCGGCCTTTACTACGCCATCGTTGACGAGGTGGACTCGATTTTGGTGGATGAGGCGAGAACACCTTTGATCATTTCCGGGCAGTTGGAGCAACGCACGGACATTTATGTCCAAATGGCGGAAGTCGCACCGAAACTGGCAAAGGAACGAGACTACAAAGTAGACGAAAAGGCCAAGAACGTTCTGCTGAATGAGGAGGGTATCGCGCACGCGGAAGCCATTCTCAATGTGGCTGAACTGTATGACCCGAACAACCCCGAAATGGCGCATCATCTGGTACAGGCGCTACGAGCCAAAGAACTTTACCACCGGGACGTTGAATACGTGGTCCGCTACAACGATGAAAAGGGATTTGATGAGATCGTCATTGTGGACGAGTTCACGGGTCGCTTGATGTTAGGCCGAAGATATTCTGATGGCTTGCATCAAGCCATCGAGGCAAAAGAGCAGGTCAAAATCCAAGAGGAAACGCAAACGCTTGCCACGATTACGTTTCAAAACTATTTTCGGATGTATGACAAGCTGGCCGGCATGACCGGTACGGCCGCCACCGAAGAGGCGGAATTTGGAAAAATTTATAACCTGGAAGTCACTGTGATTCCCACCAACAAGCCACGCATCCGGGTCGATAAACCGGATTCCATCTATAAGTCGGTGGAAGCGAAGTTCAAAGCAGTGGCGCGTGAAGTGGCGGAAATGCACGAAACAGGCAGGCCCGTTCTGGTGGGTACCGTGTCCATCGAAAAGTCTGAATACCTCTCGAAACTCCTGGAAGAGGTTGGCATCCCACACAATGTTCTCAACGCCAAATACCACGAACACGAGGCCAAAATAATCGCCCAGGCGGGTCAAAAAGGCTCTGTCACCATCGCCACGAATATGGCGGGCCGAGGGACCGACATTATCCTTGGGGGCAACGCGGAATTTATGGCGAAAGATTACCTCACGCAACTCGGGCTCGAGCCATACCCTTATGAAGACCTCACCAGGGCTTTATTGCGCAAAGATACTGAATGGGCACAAAAGGTTCATGCGGAAAAGTTTCCTGAGTTAGATGCTGCGACGTTTGAGAAAATTCAGACGTCCATCTACACGTTTGTGGACCGCTGCAAAGAGAATGCCCAAGACGTCATCACCTGTGGTGGATTACATTGCATCGGCACAGAACGTCACGAGTCCCGCCGCATTGACAATCAGTTGCGAGGCCGGGCGGGTCGGCAAGGTGACCCCGGCAGCTCTCGGTTCTTTCTGTCTCTCGAAGATGATCTGATGAGGTTGTTTGGGGGTGACCGGTTGAAAGGTTTAATGGAAACCCTCAAGGCCGATGACGACATCGATATCACCTCTCGCATGGTGAGTCGCTCGATTGAAGGGGCGCAGAGAAAAGTTGAGGTGTATCACTTCAACATGCGCAAACAGGTTCTGGAATACGATGACGTCATGAACAACCAGCGAAAGATTGTTTATGCGGAGCGTCGAAAAGTCCTGGAAGGCGAAGACATGCGGCCGGTGGTCGTCCGAATGATCGAAAAATTTGTGCGAGACACCACCCTCGATTACGCTAACCCTGCCGTTCCCTCGCAGGAGTGGGATCTAGCAGGCTTGGTGACCACCTTGGGGGCGGTGGTTCCGTTGCTCAAAATGCTGACAGTGCAAGAGCTAGACGGAATGGGCATCGATGCATTGACGGAGCATTTGGTGGAGCAGTCTCTGCACGCCTACGAAGCGAAAGAAGCCACGCTCGATGCGGACATGATGCGACAACTGGAACGTCAGGTGTTGCTGCGAATCATTGATCAGAAATGGATTGCACATCTGCATGACATTGATGCCCTGCGGGAAAATATTGGACTGAGAGCATATGGTCAAAAAGACCCCTTGCTAGAGTATAAGCGCGAGGCATACACAACCTTCCAAGGTCTGATGAGAGCCATCCAGGCAGACTTTATTTCCCAAGTGTTCCACATGCAGGTGATGTATGAGCCGCCGCCGAGTGCGTTTGAGATGATCATGCCTGAGTTTTATTCGGGCCCTGATGACGCTGACATCGCCCGACTTGAATCTCCCGAGGAGCTTCAAGCGGAACTTCGGGCATTGGGCCTCCCTGTCCAAGAGGTCAACGCCACCGAGGACGAACAGGACGAGATGCGTTACGAGGAGACCCCCTATGTATTTGGGCGGGCCACTCGCTTGTTCCCTCCGTCCGGCGAACCGTCTCCCGATGACAGGGCGCCGCGCGATGAGGCTTCAGAAAGGAATTAACGGGCGTGCTTTACGAACTGAAGCAGGAGACGAAAGGCCTTTGTGAGCGTTTGGCTTCGGCCAGGAGGCATCTTTGACCCGTCCAGGCTTGCACAGAGGATCGAGTCGCTAGAGCATCGCGCGGCCAGCCCCTCGCTGTGGGACGATCCCCAAAAGGCTCAGTCCGTTATGCAGGAACTGAACGGACTCAAGGCGCAACAGGAAATGATATCCCGTTGGGATCGCGCCACGGAAGACCTCTCTGTCATGTTGGAATTGGCGGAAGACGACGAGGAACTGGCTGCCGAAATGGCCCAGACCGTCAAGTCGGTCACGCGAGAGTTAGACAAATGGGAACTGACCCAATTGCTCTCTGGTCCCTACGATAACAGTCCGGCCATTCTATCGGTCGCCGCCGGGGCCGGCGGAACCGATGCAGCCGACTGGGCCGCCATGCTCTTGAGGATGTACGGCCGTTGGGCGGAGCAAAATGGCTATAAGGCCGAAATGGCCGATTACAGTGAAAACGAAGAGGCGGGAATCAAAGGGGCGACCCTTATTATTACGGGGCCCTACGCCTATGGGCGCCTCGTGGCGGAAAAAGGGACCCATCGTCTCGTCAGGATTTCGCCATTTAATGCAGCGGGCAAACGTCAAACAGCCTTCGCTGGGGTGGATGTGGTTCCCGAAATTGAGGCTGATGTTGACATCGACATCGATCCCAAAGACCTCCGCATCGATACATTCCGCTCCGGCGGTGCAGGAGGGCAGAACGTCAACAAAGTTGAGACAGCGATTCGAATTACTCACCTGCCGACGGGGACTGTGGTGGCTTGCCAGAATGAGCGGTCACAGCTGCAGAATAGAGAAACGGCCATGAGAATTTTGAAGGCAAAACTCTTCGACCGCATGATGGCTGAGCACGCCGCGAAACTTGCAGACCTCAAAGGGCCGCAAACGGAGGCGGCCTGGGGTCATCAGATTCGTTCATACGTTCTCCATCCCTATACCATGGTGAAGGATCACCGCACAGGGGAGGAGACGGGCAATGTGCAGACAGTCGTTGATGGTGCCATCGATGAATTTATAGACGCCTATTTGCGCGCGCGAGCCCAGGGCCGCCTTGCGGAGGCATCGGCTGCCAGTGATGAGATGTAACCCTGTGCCTGAGGTCACGCGTCCCTCCGAAAAAATCCTTTCGCTCGCAGACCTCGCGCTGCGATTAGCTGAAGTGCAGGGGGAAACCGTATTTACAAATGGTTGTTTCGATCTGCTTCATGTGGGACACACGCGTTACCTACAAGCAGCCCGGGGACTCGGGGACCGACTCGTTGTCGGAATTAATAGCGATGCTTCTGTCAGAACCCTTAAAGGCCCCACCCGGCCCATCCTGCCCGAAAACGAAAGGGCCGAGCTGTTGGCCTCTCTGGCGTGCGTAGATTACGTGGTCATCTTTTCCGAGCCAACGGCTGATAAGCTTTTAAGTGCGTTGCGTCCGGCAATATATGCCAAAGGCGGAGACTATTCCGCCGACACGTTGCCTGAATCTTCGACGGTGCGAGCCTACGGAGGGGAAATCTCCATCGTTCCTTTCGTGCCTGGACGCTCCACAACCGATATTGTTGCTCGGATCCAAACCCTGTAATCCCTCTGAAGGAAAAAACATGCCATTGATTGATGAACGCGGACGCTTTTTGGGACTATTTAACGTCATTGACGGACTGATCACGGTGGCCGTCGTTGGGGGCTTTATCGGAATACTCGCCGTCAAAAACGGATACAGTGCGGTCCATAGAATCGCGTTGGCACAAGGCCCTGCGGAAGTTGACTTGATGATTCGTGCGAACATCAAAGACTTGTCAATGTTCAAAGCTGGAGACAAAGCCTTCATCACAATCCGCAATCAGCCCTATGACAAAGTGGAAATTGCCGCTGTCAGCGCCCGGCGCCAGCAAATTTACATTCCAATTGACGATGGCAAAAACATTCGGTTGATTGACGATCCCACCAATCCATACGCATCGGAGATAATTCTCACGTTGCGGGATGAAGGTATGGAGACAGAAGACGGCATCGTTTGGGGCGGGCAAAAACTTAAGCTCGGAATTCCCATTGATGTGGAAGGCTTCAAATATCGTCTGCGCGGCTCGGTCATCGATGTGCGTATGACAGGGACGAAGCAAGCGGGGCGCATGCTTGCTATTTCGCCATGACCTCTCTTTACGACGCTCCCGATGAATCGAGCGCAAACCATTCGTTGCGTGCCGCGTTCGAGAGCAGCCAAATACTCAGCGCAGGGCACCGTTTGATCACTTGTGCACGCTCTGCCTCGGAGGGTGTTGCCGCAAACAGCGTCATCCTCAACCACTCGCGCGAGTTACTGCTTTTTGCGATTGTTTTACTTTTCTTCTGCTCTCCCTGGGTCAGTACCGGAGTAAACGCAGCGTTGGCTCTTCTAGCGGGTGTCTTCCTGCTCACGAACGCCCTCTCGCGTCGGTCAAACCCGCCGCTCCCGCACTCCATTGATCTTGCCCTTATGGCCTTTATTGCCACACACGTTGTCAGCATCGGTTGCTCGCCCTTTTTTATGCAAAGCGTCAAAGGGGGGGCCAAAATGCTGATTTTTTGGCTCGCCTACCTTTGTTTTCGAATGGCATTCACACAGCGCTCAGCCAGTTTATGGGTCATTGGGGCTCTCATTGTGACCGCTGGCCTGCAAGGAACTTATGGCGTCTATCAGTGGCTGGTCGGGGTGGAGCCTCTCGCAAACTGGGAGGACCCCGAAGCCTTGAACCCGCTGACACGCGTTTATGGCTCACTGATGAATCCCAATCTGTTGGCAGGCTACTTACTCTCCGCCTTTCCCATCGCTGCGGCGGTGACCGTTTTTTCGCGAGGCATTTACCGGGCCGTTGCAGCGTTCACTGCGTGCACGACCTTGATATGTATCTTTTTTACCTACAGTCGCGGCGCTTACCTGGGCCTTTTGTCCTCTCTGGGTATTTTCTTGGGAATGGCAGCCTTGCTGATGTGGCCTCGGTTTAAGCACCAGCGCGGAATCGTTACAGCAATGGTCACCGCGTTGGCCGCCCTGTGCGCTGGAGTCGTTTGGAAAGTCGTGAGCACCCCCGCGTTGCTTGAACGGCTGGCGTCGATTTTCACGCTACGGGGACATAGCAGCAACTCCTTCCGTCTCAATGTATGGACTGGGGTTTGGCAGATGATACAAGACAATTGGTTGGTAGGTGTTGGTGTCGGCAACAACGCATTCCGAAAAATGTATAGTTTGTACATGGTCAGTGGATACGAGGCGTTGGGGGCCTACAACATATTTTTAGAAGTGCTCGCAGAGCTTGGAATCTTGGGTCTGGCCGCATTTCTTTTCATCAATTTACTGGCCTGGAAAACCAACTGGCGGACCTTTCGCCAAGGGGACCCACCTGCACGTTGGATGGCGGCGGGCATCACGGCGGCTCTCGTTGGTACCTGGGTGATGGGGTTGTTTGATACGGTTTTTTATCGCCCAGCGATTCAACTGCAATTCTGGCTCTTGCTGGCACTCACCATTACCTGGTCTGGTAACATCGCGCCCACCTCAGGTATCTCGAAGAATTCAACGAACTGAGGCCCTTTATGCCACCAGAATCAAAGCTTGCAAGCATCGACTTTGAAAAAATCTTGGTCATAAATTTTGGAGGCATCGGCGATGAGATTCTCTTTTTTCCGGTGATCCAGAGCCTCCGAGAGGCCTATCCCTCGTCCAGAATAACCGCCCTCGTAGAGCCAAGATGTAAAGGGATTATGGCTTTTAATCCAGCCGTGGACGATGTTTACACATTTGATGCCAAACACAATCCCCGCGTGCGCGATTTTTTTACGTTGGTTCTCGCATTGCGGAAGGAGTGTTTTGAACTGGTCATCACCGCGGGGAGCAGTCCTGTCATGGCTTTACTGGCTCGTTTGACCGGTGCCCCTCATCGGGTCGGTTATGCCACACACCGTTTTACTTTTCTACTGACGCACGCCGTTCCCCTCAATAAGCAACAATATGCGGCCCATATGTACCACGATTTAGTCGGTTTTTTGGGTAAAGCACCTCGCCCCCCTCAGATGACCGTTCCGCCTTCAGACCGGGCGTGGGCAGAAAAATTTCTAGAATCCTCTCAACAACAAGAGAAAACCCAGACGGTCGTCATTCACCCCGGGGTCAGCAAGCTGTCGATTCAAAAAAATATCATCAAGGGCTGGGCCCTTGAAAATTGGATCGAACTGGCGCGCCGCCTGTGTGCCAGCGGGAAGCGTGTGGTGTTGGCGGGCGGGCCCGACGACAAGGAGGTGATCGCCGCATTACGCTCCCAATTGAATACCCAAGTGATAGACGCCTCCACCGCCACCGAGACGCTGGGCCAGTTGGCGGCCCTGATCGAAGCGGCCGATGTACTGGTGGCGGTCGATTCTGCACCGATGCACGTTGGGGTGGCAGTATCGACTCCGACCGTCGCCGTATTCGGCCCCACAGACCCTCGAAAGCTTCTCCCTTCGGGTTCGGTTCATCGTCCTGTTCAAAGTGGCCCCTTGGCCTGTCGCCCTTGCCTTTGGGATAAGCGTCAAACGAGCTGCGAAGCCTTAACGTGTCTGATCGAGATACCTGTTGAAGCCGTCGAAGATGCTTTACTTAAAGTTCTGCCCCCCGTTGTGGATGGAGTCCAATGACCGCTCATTCTGAAAAAAATCGCATCAACCGTTCGCCCGAATTCTTGTTCAGACCAGAGGCCGACACCCTCTACGGGGTGGCGGTGGAGGATCCTGCAAGCCGTATGATCATGGAAAGGGAACTGGCGGAACTCAGCGACAAAATGATCTTGGAAATTACCACGTTGTTTGACGACCACCCGATGGAACTCGATTTTAGTGAAGAGAGTCTCACGGAACTGGATGGCCTGATTGAGACTCTGTGGCCGGAGCCGATCGAGGATCCAGATGCTCTCGATGCAATCGTTGCAAACTGGGGCGCCTATTTGGGAGAAACGGTGATACAGAATCTGGGCGGGCACTGGACGTTTAGACAAGACCTCGATCACGTGTCTATCTGTTTTCCGCGCACCGGCCTCGAAGCATTTCCACTGCACCTGATGCGGAAACGATTGATGATGGGCGCTCAGGAGTCCATCGCGGGTTTTTATGAGGCGTTGGTGGCACAGTTGGTCAACGACTAAAAAAAAGACGCCCCTTCAACCGGGACGCCTCTTTTAGATTAAAACTGGTTACAAGGGGTTCAAGCGCTTCTCTCCACGCCACCCATTTTGCGTTTCGAGACGTGTGCGTAAATTTGCGTGGTTGAGATGTCTGCGTGACCCAACAACTCTTGCACCGAACGAATATCCACGCCCCGCTCGAGCAAATGGATCGCGAAGGAATGACGCAATGTGTGCGGTGTGATATCCGGAGCGATTTGCGCAGTTCTCGCCCCCTCTTTCACGATCTTCCAGATACACTGCCGAGACAATCGACGACCCGCATAGTTAAGGAACAGAGCACGCTCTTGGGGACGACTCTTCTGGGTCGGTCGAACCTGCTTGAGATAAATTTCAATGGCCTGGATGGCGGTTTCCGAAAGAGGAATGATCCGCTCCCGCAAGTCTTTCCCCGCCATACGCAAGTGCCCCTCGTGAAGATTCACATCAGAAATATTAACCCGAGTCAACTCAGACACCCGCAAACCGCCCGAATAGAGCAGTTCCAAAATGGCTCGCTCCCGCGGCGCCAAAGAACCTTGTCCGAGCAACTGCTCAACCTCAGAGCGGCTGAGTACCTTCGGCAGATAACGCCCCGTCTTAGGCCTCTCCAGGCTGACCGCAGGATTGTCGTCGATGACGCTGGTTTGCTGAAGGTAGTGGTAGAAGGTCTTTAACGCCGCCAATTTTCGCGCAGCACTTGAGGCCGACAGACCTTTCTCCTTCAGAGAACGCAAGAAATCCTGAATGGACTCTTGCGTGGTTTCCGCCCACGAATTGACGCCCATCGCTTCCAGATGCTGAACAAACTGCATCAGGTCGTTATGATAGGCTGAGATCGTATTTTCAGCCAGGCCGCGGTCCACCAAAAGATGGTCCAGAAATTCTCGGATTTTGTGTTGCATCCTTGTTAATTTCACCTGCTCACGATCACCTGGCACCACTGCCAGAGCTGGGCGGGGCATTGGGAAAATCCTTTCCCGAGGTGTTTGGGCCATCGAATATCACTCTGTGGGGTGGTCAGCATCCATTTACGATGCGCTTTGGGTATAGATGTATATTAGCAGGCCTCCCCAGGTGCCATAAGTGCGCTCTGGCACAGGATCTGCGACTTTTTTGGGTTGCCTCGTAACGTACGCGCAGCCTGCTTCAGACCGATCCTGCACCTCGCGAGTTGTGACCCCGATCCCCATTTACAACAGGGACGTGTGATGCAGGTCTCAGGCTGTTCTTGGACATAACGCACCAATGAAAAAGGAATCCCCCTGGAGGGATTCCTTTTTTTATTGGGATAGGCAGTGCGCGCGAACGCAGGACGACCGCCCGGTCAACCGTAGGATGGAATCAGCGGCGGTTAGCGCGAAGAGGGGACACCGACTTCAACGCGTTGATGCGGCCGTGGCCAAAGTATTGATCAAACCCCTCTGCCCCTAAGTCATCGGCCATTTTCTCGATGTGAGCTTTTACCTCCGCCTGCTTCATTGCCGGAAACTCGCTGCGTACCAACGCTGCCAAGCCCGCCACGAACGGAGACGCCATCGATGTGCCGCTCATCTTGCCATAACCCACCTCACGACCCACTTTATAGGTGGGCAGGGTCGACAAAATGTTCACGCCTGGAGCTGCCACTGAGACGGTTTTGCCAAAATTCGAAAAACGAGCTTTTTTGTCCTGGTCATCTGTGGCTGCCACTTCGATCACACCGGGGTGCGTGGACGGTAAGTGAGGCGCTGAGGTGGGATCATTCAGTGCGTTGTTGTTACCGGCACTGGCGACGAGCACCACATCGCGATCCAAAGCATATTGCAACGCTTCCTCAAGCACAGGAGAGCGCTTGTACAGGCCCAAGCTCATCGTGATCACCTTCGCGCCTTTATCAGTTGCGTGGACCACACCCTCTGCGATGGTCGCGTCCGAGCCGCGACCGCGGGCATCAAGCACCTTGACTGCCATCAAACCGGCTTTGGGGGCTACGCCCGCAACGCCTTCGCCGTTATTCGCGATCGCCGCAGCAATTCCGGCGCAGTGAGTCCCGTGGCCGTGGTCGTCTCTCGGATCATTATTCTTATCAAGAACATTCCAACTCTCAGGAACAATGTTGCCCTTCAAATCCGGATGTCCCATATCGATTCCTGAATCAATCACCGCGACCACAACACCGGCTCCACCCATCTGTAAATCCCATGCCTGATCGACCTGCGCGATTTTCAGGGAATACTGCTCGGCCACCCTCGGATCATCCACCGTCTTCTCCATTTGGGCGAGTTGTACAGGATGTGCGTACGCGACAGCCGCATCCGCCCGAAGACTGGCCAGAAGTTTGGTGCTGTCTGCCCCAGGCGCGTTATCCAGCACCAATGCCCTCAAAGATTGTATCTTCGAGGTGATTCTTGGTGCGCCGGGGCCTTGGCGAAGCAAGCTTTGGGGCAAGCGTTGACCCTTCAGTTTCACAACAATTTGACGCTTAGACACCCCTTGAGCCGTGAAGTTCCCCGCAGGAAAACGGGTCTGGGCCGCCGCCAACGGAGCGCTGTTCCGCGACGGGGTCATGTTTCCACAACCGACAGTGAGCAGTGCGACGAGAATAGCAGCAGACGTGATGGCGGTCCGATTCACAGAGGCTTCCTCCTGCAAAAAAAAGGTTCCTCTCCAGCCTACTTTTTTAATTTAAATTTTGCAATAGCCTAACCAGAAATTAACCTTGTCCAGACCGAAACCGTCGATAACAACTTTTGAACCGTTACAAGTCGTTCATCGCGGTAACGGGACCTTCAGACGGGGAACGACCTTTCTTGCTGGGCGCAGCAAGCGTGATTCGTTTCGGTCTGCACGGCCGTTTGCTCCCTGTGGCGAGAGACATGAAGAAGGAAGACCCGGCAGTCCACAAAAAACGATTTTCCGCGTTGCACGTGAACCCAGGCATCCCTGCCAACAAATTTGCCTGATAGAGAAGGCACGAACATCGAAAGCCACCTCAGCCCGCTATTCCCAGGCTATAATGGGCACATGCCGTCCTCATTCAGAAGAATAGAACGCCCCGGTGCCCCTGCCTTTCTGCGGTGCGACGCCCTGACCGCCACGCACGCCTTTTCATTGCGGCACGGTGGTTGCAGTTCCGGCCCGTGGGAAAGTCTCAATTTGGGTGCCAGCGCAGGAGATGCCCCTGAGTGCGTCGTTCGAAATAAACAGATTTGGGCTGATTCATTTGAAATAACGCCTCCTCCGCTGACTCTGCACCAGATCCACGGGGCCACGGTCTATGAAGTGACCGCCCACGACAACTCCGAACCCGGATTCCATCGGGGGGATGCGCTGGTCAACGCAATGAGCGATCGCGCGGTGGGAGTTTACACTGCGGACTGTGTCCCCATTCTACTGAGCACAATGGATGGTCGCGTGGTCTCAGCGGCCCACGCTGGATGGCGGGGAACTGCTGCGGAGGTGGTTTTGTCTGCACTCGACGGCATGTGCCGTTTCGGAGTTCATCCGTCTGAAGTTGTGGTGGCCGTGGGGCCGGCCATCGGGCCTTGCTGTTTTGCCGTGGGGCAAGAGGTTATCGCCGCTTTCAGCGCGCAGGCGTGGTACCGGCCTTCGCTGGTGCACCAAGTGAATGGACACACCACCGTGGACCTGGTCTTGGCGAATCGACTCCAATTGGAAGCGGCCGGCATCGCGGCACAGAACATTCATGCCAGCGAAATGTGTACAAGCTGTCTCCCCTCAGACTTTTTTTCCTGGCGGCGCGACAAGGGCCAAACCGGGCGTCACCTGGCGATGATACAGCGAAGGTCGCCCGGTTTATGAGGTGGCTGAAAGTCACGCCCCCACCTGGCGGTGGACGTTCAGGTTTCAATCTGGGCCCGGGCCCGGCTCTATTGATATGGGCCTGTTCACTGTTGCTGATGGGCTTGCTATCGCTGGGCTTCACCGCTTTTCCAACCCACGCATCCATGCCGGTTTTCGTGGCAGCGGTCGCGCTGATTGCCGTATTGCTTCCTGCTCTTGCAGGATTCGGATGGATGATAAAACGCGGAGAGGGTAGTTTTCCAAATTATGGGATGCCCTCGCCCCTCTTGCTTCTCGCGATCGTTTTCATGTCGCTGCCACTGTATGCCCTGAGTGCGACCATCCTCACAGCCATTGGAGATGAGCGTTCCTCCGCAGGCTTTCCCTCCCCGGACACCGCGTGGTGGTCGTGGATTGGCTTGTGGGTCGCCTACGCATTGTTGCCCGCGATCACCGAGGAGCTACTATACCGAGGGCTCTTGCAACCCGCTATCAGCATTCGTTGGGGCATTGCGTGGGGAATTGGACTGACCTCAGCCCTGTTTGCCCTGACCCATATGGAGGTGGCGGGTGTCATCCCTCGAATGCTGATGGGGGTTTGGTTCGGATTTCTCGCGTGGAGAACAGGTTCCCTGTGGGGCTCCACCTGGGCACACACGTGGAACAACACCTGGGGAGTCATGTATCTGACCTTCGCAGCCACCATTGCCGCGCACCCTTGGCTTACCCTTTTCGGTTGCATTGCAAGCCTGGGAGCTTCCTTGGGAATCTTAAGGCACCTCAGCTGGTTGCAAGACGACAGTGATGGAGCAAACACCACTCAGAACCCAGAGGGCTCATCAGGAACCATTCGTCTCGTTCGCATTGTTGCCGAGTCTACCGTGTCCCCGTCCGATGGAGGGCCTGTGGGTCCCCCGGTAGTGCCAGACGAAACCCAGGCTGAATAAATGGGAAGATGGCCGTGGGTCTCGCGGAGACCCTTCGTAGGAGATGTAGTCGGGGCAGACTTAGACGACCCTTGCTGAATGGTCTACACGGAGGCCTCGACCGACCTCCGCGGCTGTTTAAACCAGAGCCAGAGCATCATCCCGCCGCCAATCACGACCATCGGAGCGCTCAGTACCATTCCCGCAGTCACCTGCGAAAACAAAAAAGAGAGGTGTGCATCGGGTTCGCGGAAAAACTCGGCGGTGATGCGCGCGGCGCCGTACAACATGAAAAAGGTCCAGAACAAAAATCCTTGCGGAAGACGCAAGCGCCTGAGAAGCATCAGCACGGTAAAGATCAAAACGCCCTCAAGCGCAAACTCGTAAAGCTGAGACGGGTGACGAGGTAAACCTGCCGGATCGGTCGGAAAAACCATCGCCCAGGAGACATCGGTCGGCCGCCCCCACAGTTCGGCGTTAATAAAATTCCCAAGGCGGCCCAGCCCCAATCCAATGGGAATGCCAGGAATCACCGCATCTGCCATCCGGTAGTAGTGGATTCCCTTCTGCCAGCAGAAAACATAACCAGCGATGATGGTTCCGATTAAGCCCCCGTGAAAGGACATTCCACCGTGGTGGAGGGCGAAAATCTCGAGTGGATTTGCGGCAAAAACCAGTGGGTTATAGAAAAGGACGTAGCCGATGCGACCGCCGAGCAGGACCCCAACAAAAAGGTAAAACGCAAAATCCATCAAAAAATTGGCATCGACCTTGAGGCCCGTTTCCTCGTTTCGCTTCTTCAAAAGCAGGTAACCAAAGACGAAGCCCAAGATGTACATCATCCCGTACCAACGGATGTGAATGGGCCCCACGGAGAGGATGTCTGGACTAAAATTGGGATAGGCGATCACGAAATTATTTTCCAAAAAATTACGACGTCTCTCGACATCATACCATTTGACAATCAGGCCCGATAATCAGGCCCCGTTGCAACGTCGCCGTGTTAGGCTTTGTTTTATGTCCGATGCACATTTGCCGCTCTCCGTTTTATTGGCCCCTTTGCTGCTCGCGGCGATGGCCATCGCTTTGATGCACCTGCTGTCGCCTGCCTCCTCACAAGCCGGCGATCTTCGTCGCTCATTCGGGAGCAAACGGTCGCCGGAAACCCCAAAAATGAGCCTGACTCCCGCGCGCTACCTGGGCGGACACCCTGCGTGGACCTCTCCGGTCGACAGCCCTTGGGTTGGCCTCTATGAGGACCGTTGCGAAATTTTCGATACCACCGGGAAATCATCGCTCATGAACATTCTTTGGAAAGATGTTGAAGAAGTGAAGGTCCTCACGCCTGAGCAAATGAAACTCGCGGCGAGTTCGGTTCGCGGGCTTGAACCCGATGCGTTTTCAGAGAACTCCGCTATCGAACAGTACGTTCGTATTCGACACACAGATGAACGAGGCTGGTGGCAGCACACCGTTTTGGGCTTGGACCCGAGCCACGGCGCAGAACAAGCGAAAGCCATTAAGAGCGCCTACGAGCAAGGACGCGCGTCCACTTAGCCATCCGATGGCCCCTTTGCACGTCTAAATTTTGACCTTTGGCACCTAGAATACAGAGGCAGGGTGTGAGGGTGAGCGTGTTGAAAACTTTTCGGGGCCTTGGCTGGTTTATCATCGTGGCGACCCACTTCAGCCCACCGGCAGAGGCCAGCACTTTGCCCCTGCAGCGAGAATCGTTCGCTGATGCCATCGCCACCGCCTTAGGCCCCGGAATTTCGGGAGCCGGGACCTTCGCCGTCGCCTATGATAGGCGGGTCAGCCGCCACATTGGCTTGGGATGGAGTGTCAGTCGAGAAGCCAATGGGGGCGGGCTGTACAGTGTCAGAGGGCTCTTTGCGTTGGTGCCGCCTGATGGCCTAATTCCGGGAATCGCTGTGACTGGCGGTCTCTGGGGACAATACAACAACCTGTCCCTTAACTTGCCGATTTTAACTCCTTATTTTGGCTTCGCGCTTCATATCAAACCCATTTCCAAGTTCACTGCTCATCTGAATTTGGGGTACTCACCATGGCCCACAAAGAATCCAAAAGGCACACTGTTCCTCACGGAAGGACCGCTCACGGGCTTTGAGATCGGCTATCAGGTGATGACAGGGCTGGAATGGACATTGGGCTGGAATGGGTCTGGCGAGATAATGGGAATTAATTGGTGTTTCTGACGCCTTTAGCAATGGTCTGCTAGAATCGGAAGGTGTCTCGCCGTTTTGTTGCCTGCCTGTTGATGGTCGCACTGGGCTTGGTGCCACTGCCGGTTAACGCCACACCCTCCCCGGGCCCAATGGAGGACAAATGGCTGTTTCTACCGAAGCACCAGCCCTGGATAGCGGTGTCTTTGTCGCTGGCGTGCAACGGATTGGGGCAATTTTATAACGGTGAGCCGGAAAAAGGGTCAACGATGCTCGCGGGATGGTTAACTTTCCCGTTGGCTTATGCAGTGGACAGTCTGACAGGGGGAAGTTTCGTGCGCGTTTTTTCTCTCGGCGCCAATGCTGTCATCAAGATCTGGTCGGTGTCAGATGCCTATCAGGGAGCCTTGCCATCTCCGGCCCCGACGAAATCACCGTAGACGAGGTTTCCGTGTCTTCCGCTTTCTCGTTTCTGTGCCGCACCCTTCCGGCCGTCGCCATCACAACCGGGCTGATTACCCTCACCAGTCTTGCCACCGTGTCGCCCGCGATGGCCGACACCCCGCCGTCCAACCTTTCAATTTGGGGCTACTCTGGGTTGGTTTTAATGCCCACAGGCGTCGTCCACGGATTCAGGGACTACTCAGCGGGGTCAAGTCTCGTTTCAAAGGCAGGAGATGTTCAGGGCCTCACCCCCTTCGTGACAGCTGGACTTTTCGAAGGTTTGGAGGCAGGGGTCCTTTATGGGGTTCCATTGAACGGATTTACTGGGCTGTCTGGCCATGCGAAGTATCAATTGGTAAAGCCGACTCGAGAGCGCCCCACGGCGGTGGCAGTGGGTCTCAGCCTGATTGGAGTGGGGGGGCCAGAGCGGTATGTCGAGGGAAATAGCCTGTACCTGGTCCTCAGTCAAGATTTCAATCTGACCTATGCTGGGCAGACCTACACGTGGCTCGTGGGACATTTTGGTTTTTCAGGCAATTTGTCGTTCGGTGCCCGTATGATGGCAGGCGCAGAACTGCCGTTGGGAAATCAGGCCTCGTTATTTGGGGACTTTATGGGTCCACTCGGTCGCAACAGCGGATTCTTTAATATTGGCGCGGCCTGGCGCCCCATTAGAGATTGGCAACTGCGCCTGTACTCGATGGGAACCCCAGACGGAGACTGGCTGGACCGCGATTACGCTGTCGCCGTGAGCTACAGCGGCAACATCTTGGGCAACGGCAGCCGGAGTGTCCAAGGCCTGCCCCAACAACACACGGCAGCAGCCCCAAAACCGGTGCCTGTGGCGCCGACCCCGTATAAACCACGAATTCACGCCCCGTCCCCCCTCCCCAGCACCATCCCCTCAAAAAATAACGTTCGAACGACGGTCTTCCCCGTCGCGCCCTCAGAGCCCCCCTCACCCGCCCCCTCCCCGGCCCCATCGCCGCCGCCATCGGCGCCTGTGCTGCCATCGCCATCGGCAGACCCCTTCCTGAACCCGGATGCCCCAGCCCCTCTTTCAGGGACTTTGGTCGACGACAAAAACCGGCCCTTGACCGGTTGGTCTGTCGGCGTGGCAGCTCAGAACCGATGGGCGACGACAGATGCAGAAGGGCGATATCGGCTCGTGTTTCCTTTGGGCCCCCTCGAACTCTTGGTGCGCGACCCTGAGGGAAAGACACACCTCACGAAGTCGGTCCGCTTGGTGACACCGCGCGGTCTCGAACTTCCGATGGTGGTGACGCTCCCGACCGGTGACTGTAAAGGAACCATCGTGGATGCTCAAAACAAACAGGGCATCGCAGACGCGACGGTTCGCTTGTTTCGGGTGGGCAATAGCTTTATGCAAGAAAGCCGGGCCAATGGCAGTTTTCATTTCAGTGATTTGCCCGCGGGCGACTATCGATATGTCATTACCCGCCATCGATTTAAACCCCTTGAAGGAACAGTCGTTATCTCGGCCAAGCGTGAGACCACTCTGCAGGCAGCACTCCAGGCCAAACCCGGCTCTCTTGTGGGACGAGTGACCAGCGGTCAAGGAAAGCCGCTTGCTGGCGTTTCCGTAGCGCTTCCGGCGCTCAAATTGGAAACTTTGACGGACGGTTCGGGGGAGTATCAATTTCAAGACGTCCCGCCGGGGCAACACCAAATTATATTCAATCAAGGGTCGCAACGCCTCGCAACCACCGTAGTGAAAGTGCAATCTGACGAGACAAGCACAGAGAACGTCACCACAAAACCGCAGGAATCTCTCGCCGAGAAGGGCGGGACTTTGTTTGGAAAAATTGTTGACCAAGCCACCCGTCGCCCTCTGTCGGGCGCCAAAGTCGTTGTTGAGGCCAAAGAACTCACCGTTTTGACAATTTCCGGCCCAGATGGCACCTTTCGAATTACAGATTTGCCCAGCGGACGATACCGGGTTTCAGTATCACGCCCTGGATACCAAACCAGTGGCGCACAGACGACGGTGAACGGGAAGAGTGGGGCCCGTGTGAGTATTTCTCTGGCACCCAGGCGTTAGCCCCTGAGGGAGACCCAATCTTGCTGCTCGGCACGTTTCTTTTGAACGCCCCTGTCTTGTCCGATGTTCCAGGACATTTGTCCGGCTCGGCCCCGAAATTTTTGAATTGGCTCTCTCACGCCTTTGCGCAGATGGGAAATTTTGCTCTGATAACCCTTCTCGCGGCGGGTGGGACCTGGTTTTTTCTGCGGGTGTTTGAAGCGGCGTTGCGTACTTTCTTTACAGCACTCAAAAATCGGACCACCACCACCCCCGAATTGCGCCTGGTGCAACGTCTTGATACCGCGGCTGCCATTGCACGCAGCCTCGGTAAGACCGCCATCATTTTTTTTGCCGCCACGACTGTGCTTTCATCACTGGGGGTCAATGTCGGCCCGATACTTGCCTCTGCGGGCATCGTGGGGCTTGCGGTGGGTTTCGGTGCCCAAAGCCTGGTTAAAGACGTGATTAGCGGATTCTTCATCATTATGGAAGACCAATTCGGCGTGGGTGACGTGGTGGAATTGAATGGACATCAAGGCTTGGTGGAGAGAATGAACCTGCGTTTTTCTCAAATTCGCAACGGGCAAGGTTCGCTTGTCAGCATCCCTAACGGCCAGGTCGCCACCGTCGTGAATCACTCGAAGCAATGGGCGCGGGCGGTTGTGGATATCAACGTTCCTCTTCACATTCCGCCCGACCAACTCCGCGTTGCAATGCTTCGGGCCGCCAAGTTAGTTCAAGAAGAGATGCCTTCGAACATCCTAGAACCCGTTGAGTTGGTGGGGGTCGAAGCACTGAAAGACTCGGAGGCGATCATGCGCGTACAATTTAAAACCCCTCCTCTGGAGCAATGGAAAGTTGCACGAGCATACCGAGAAGCCCTGTGGCCTGAAATTCTGAAATTAAAAGAGGCAAAATAGCGTGATGAAAAATCAGGACGTGCGCACCGATTGGAGCACATCTGAGGTCGCAAAAGAGTTGGGGGTTTCACCCTCTCTGGTGCGGACGTGGGTTGCGTACATGAATTGGGAGGTTCGCCGAAGCGCGGAAGGCCACCGACTCTTTAGCGTGGAAGATGTAGACCAACTTCGCGCCCTGCGGTCGTGGCTTGACGCGGGTAACTCTCTCAAAGAGTTTCGGCGGGAACGCCAAGGCGAAGGAGAATACGATCCACGCCTCGAATTGCGGAATGCCCTGCGGCGTTTGCGTGAGATGCACAGCCAGGGAGACGCCCTGATACAAAAACAGACCACGCTGCTCGAATCATACGTGTCAGCCCACCACGAACTTCAAACTCGGCTAGAGGCCCTCGGCGCCTCCGTCGAGGCCCCGCCACTAAGCTCCAACGAGGCAGCAAAACCTGATGTCGAATTTGATACCAGCTACGTCGTCCAAGGCGTGCTCAAGCAACTGTTGTCAGCACTGCTTGCCAGGCAAGGAAAGTTACAGTTCCTCGGTCGACGCGAGACCCAGGGCCAGCACTGGCTCGACTATATGGGCCCTGGCGGCAGGATGCAAAGTGTTCCGGATCTTTGTGCGACAGAGGCCGATCGCCGGTTACTTGACAGCGTTCTTCAGCTGATAGGCCAAGCCAGCAAAACAGCAGACGCAACCCAGACAACCTCCTAAACGGCTCCAGCCGCTTAGATGGCCGTGCTTTCGACGCCGCCTACGACCGCTTCAATGCGCTCCTCGTCCGCGTCGAGAAAAAAATTGATGTAGCGTCCTTGCCCGTAGTCGAACCATAAAACCCACCCGTACTCATAGGGTCGCTTCCCACTAGAGACGAATTTACGAGGGGTATCGGATGGCATTAAATGATAGGCAATCCCGACCGCATCCACCGCGCCGTCCGCATTGTTGGGGAGCGGTTCGTCGAAAAAAAACACCTCTTTGAGCACGCGGTGATCAGCCCCCAGTTCAATCGCTGTTCGGCCAGGAAATTGTTTCCGGTTCCGTTCAGAAATCCACGTATCGCGATAAATGAAGCCTTCGGAACCGTCGACGGCCCGGTAAGTATCGACGGCGGAACCGCTTGTTTTCTCAAATTCAGCCCGCGTCATCCCCACTTGAGCTGTCGCTTCCTGAAGCGGGACGATACTCAGGGCAACAGCCAGCCCCCCAGAGGCCATCCGGCAAAGAAGATAATGAGGCCCCATATACTTCACCTCCTCACCCATCTCAAATGTAAACTTTTCCAAAAAAAGAAAAAGGTGCGCCTGCTCAATGCCCCTTGTGCATCAAGAACAACTCGCTTGAAACACCTGACACCCTGGGTCGGCGACACAAGACTGGACGCACTTCGCGGAAACGTGTTGCCATGGAGGGGTCAATCCGTGATGCGTCAATTTTTCGGTGAATGCAGTGCCTCACCCCCGCCAACCCTTGCTCAGCGAAATTTCACGGAATAAAAAATGGGCCTTGCTGGCGCGACATCTTCCTGTGGCCTCGAAGGTGTTGGAGATCGGACCGGGTGACGGTTGGTTCACCGACCGGCTGCGCTCCGCCGGACACTACGTAACAACCATCGACCTTCATCCACCCGCTGATGTCATCGGCGATGTGCAAGACTGGCGAACCCTCCCACTGGACGCGGGGTCGTTTGACGTTGTGGTGGCGCTTGAAGTGATTGAACACGTCGATTGCGTGGCTGCCATCGAGGGCCTCTGTAAGCCCCACGGACTCATTTTTTTATCCTCCCCCCACCCCCAATGGGATTGGGTGATGAAAATTTTGGAGACGATGCGGCTGACCCAGAAGCGCACCTCGCCCCATAACAATCTGGTCGATTTTCTCACCCTCCCTTGGTTGCCGATAAGGGTGGATCGTCCGGCAGGGATTCATCAGATTGGCCTGTTTCTAAACAGCCACCGGAACACAACAGGATAGCCGCATGCCGGATACACGCTTACTTCAACGGGCATTACAAATCGAAACCCGACACCAATTTTCCAATCTGCGCGGCAAGAGTCAACATTTCGCAGACTTCGTTCTCGAAACGCTGACCCAATGGATGCCGCAGATCTCCGCGCACGACCGTGAAGCGCTCACCCCAATCACAACAGCGTTTGCCCGTTATGATCACCTCGAGCCGTTGCTGCGTGCCCGCGCAGTCGCGGACCTGGCCGCCCTCCTTCCTCGCTGGCAAAAGGACACCCGGGATGAGCGCGAAGATTGGCGGGACAAGTCAGTTCAGTTCATAAAGGGCGTCGGTCCCCGTGTTGCGGAGCAAATGGCCCGTCTGGGACTTCACACCGTTGACGATCTGTTGCATCACTATCCACGACAGCATTTGGATTACCAAAAAAGAGTTCGCATCCAGCAACTCGTCGCGGGAAGTAAGGCAACAATTTGGGGAGAAATCAGGCGCGTCGAGGCCTACAATCCACCGCGGGCCTCGTCAGTCAGCATCCTGACAGTGTACGTGAGTGACGGCAGTGGAACCGTCGCAGCACGTTGGTTTGGGCGCAAAGGAAATAAATTCCAACTCGATCGGCAAAAAGCGCGATTCCCGGTGGGAGGAACGCTGCTGCTGAGCGGGGAACCCAAAATTGATAATTTCAGCAAAAAGCTCATCTTCGACCGTCCGGAAGTTGAATTACTGGGGGCGTGCGATGACGAAATGGGACAAAGCCTTCACGTAGGGCGCATTGTGCCGGTATACGATCTGACCGAAGGACTCCAGGCAAAAGTTCTGCGCAAAGCGATGCGGGTGGCCTTAGATTCATATCTCCCGTTGGTTCGCGACAGTCTCCCGGCCGTCTGGCGCGAATCTTTGGCGCAAGGGCCCAGCGAAAAAGCCCTTCACCTGATGCCTCTCAAAAAAGCGCTCGAACAAATTCATTTTCCTGAATCGCCCAAGGAGGCAGCCGCCGCGCGGATCAGACTCGCCTTCGATGAGCTTTTTTGGATGCAATTGGGCCTGGCCTGGCGGCGCGCGCAACTGCAATCGGAAGCACAGGCCCTCCAACTTCCGCCGGCGGGGGAACTGGTCGACCGCCTGCGCGCACTCTTGCCATTCGCGTTAACCCACGCCCAAGAACGTGTTTTCCGCGAGATCCAGGCGGACCTCGCAGCGGCGACGCCCATGAACCGTCTCGTACAGGGGGATGTGGGCAGCGGAAAAACAATCGTCGCACTGCTCACCCTGTTGGTGGCCGTCGAAAATGGATATCAAGGGGCCATGATGGCGCCCACCGAAATACTGGCGGAGCAGCACTACAATAAACTCCGTGAATGGGTCGAGGCATTGGGTCTCAAGGTCGCGTTGCTCACAGGACGTCAGGGGCGAAAAGAACGCCAGGCAACATTGAGGGCCATCGAAAACCACGCCATTCATATCGTGGTGGGAACCCATGCGCTCATCCAAGAGAAAGTGAATTTCGCGCGTCTCGGATTGGTCGTCATTGATGAACAACATCGTTTCGGCGTGCGCCAGCGAGCGATGTTGAAAGAGAAAGGAACGAATCCCGAGGTTCTCGTGATGACGGCCACTCCCATTCCTCGGACGCTGGCACTCACGCTTCATGGTGATCTTGATGTATCCATCATTGATGAACTACCGCCGGGGCGAAAACCTGTCGCGACCCATTGGGCTCGAACCAACCGCGAACAGAGGGACGTGTGGGAGGCCGTGCGCCACGAAGTGCAACAAGGTCGTCAATGCTACGTGGTTTACCCTTTGATCGACGAAACCGAAAAACTCGAGACCGTCAAAGCAGCCACCGCCGAGAGTGAACGACTGGCCAGCGAAATTTTTCCTGAGTTCAAAGTCGCCCTGTTGCATGGCCAGATGACTCCAGAACAAAAAGACTGCATTATGGCCGCTTTCCGTTCCCGTCAGGCGGATATTTTGGTCAGCACAACCGTCATCGAAGTGGGAGTGGATGTACCCAACGCGTCCGTAATGGTCATAGAGAACGCAGAACGTTTTGGGTTGAGCCAGTTACATCAACTGCGAGGCAGGGTCGGGAGAGGCGCGAATCAGTCATTTTGCTTTCTCATTTCGTCCAATCGTTCCGAGACAACAGCCCAGCGACTTGGCATCATGGCTGCGACCAATGATGGCTTCGTCATCGCGGAACAAGACCTTGTTCTGCGTGGCCCTGGCGAATTTCTCGGTACACGCCAAAGTGGACTCCCAGATTTGAAGGCAGCTGACTTGATACAAGACACACTTTTGCTTGAACGTGCGCGTGATACCGCGCGGGCGATGGTGTCGAGCGACCCCAATCTAGAACAGTATCCTTTGCTCAAGGCGGATCTTTACCGCTATTTTCGAGCCAATCTCTCATTTTTGGAGGTCGGCTGATGTGGCTCGTATGCGACGATCGATGGGGCTTTCGTCTGCAACACCTTCATATTCCGTGCCCATCGCTGTCCGCGTCGTTAAGAATTTTGCACCTCTCCGATGCGCACATCATGCCTCGAGACACTGCAAAATGCGAGTTCATTCGCCGCATCACGGATGATGACTACGATTTAATTTGTTTCACCGGGGATGTCGCGGAGGTTCCCGAGACGGAGGCATTGATACCCGACCTTTTGAGTCGGCCCCCGCGCCTTGGCGCCTATATCGTTCTGGGAAACCACGACCATTTGCGACAACCTTGGGCGGTGATGCTGGAGGAATTTATCACCCAAAAATATACGGGAAAAGGGCAACGTTCCCTGGTGGCAGAGCAAAAAGCCCGTTACGAAGCGCAGGGACGCTGGCGCGTCTTGGTGAATGAAGCCGTCACCCACCGTGTGGACGAGCAGACGGTCACCATCGTGGGAATTGACGATCCGATGACAGGGGGGGGCGACTTAGCCCTTGCAATGCGGGGCATCAAACGGTCCGACTGCCTCATTGGACTGGTGCACGTGCCCACAGACCTGGCTTCATTTTCCCAGCGCAGTTTTCACCTCGTGTTAAGCGGACACACTCACGGAGGTCAGGTGCGTTTTCCAGGCATCGGCGCCCTCACCACTCAGTGTGACCTGCCGCGTTCTTTGGCTCGAGGCCTGCACTGGAATGAACGGACCGCAGTACACATCAGCGAGGGACTGGGCGCCGGCCCGCTCATTCGACTTCGAATGAACTGCCCACCGCGCGCCCACGTCATCACGCTGGGCCCTGCCCACGTGGGAGGAAAGGGAACGCTTTGAAAAATTTACAAACCATGCGTTGGGAGGGTCACTGCCTCGCTTTAATCGACCAAACCCGTCTCCCCCACGAAGAGAGTTGGGTCGAATGCCACACCGCTGAAGCAGTGGCCGATGCCATCGCCCGAATGGTGGTACGCGGAGCACCCGCCATCGGAGTAGCGGCGGCCTTCGGGCTTGCTCTGGCCGCCCAGAAAGTCTGTGACGAAACGCGCGAGAACGCTTGGAGAAGCATCACACAAGCGGCCCGCGGACTGAGACAGGCGCGCCCGACGGCGGTTAATCTGTCGTGGGCCGTAGATCGTCTGCTAAAGCGCCTCGCGGCGATACCGGGAGAGGGTGCTCAACTGGCATCAGGGGCTCTCTCAGAAGCCAAAGCGGTTTATGAACACGATGCGCGAATCAATCGTCTCATCGGCCATTTTGGGCTTGAGGTCATCCCCGATGGTTCCCAAGTGCTCACGCATTGCAACGCGGGAGCGCTTGCCACCGCTGATTATGGCACGGCACTGGGCATTCTACGGGCAGCACGGGAGGCCGGCCGTCGTTTACACGTGTGGGTCGATGAAACCCGCCCTTACTGGCAGGGGGCTCGACTCACTGCCTGGGAATTGGTAAACATGGGGATCGATGCCACCCTGATATGCGACAACATGGCCGGCCATTTTATGAAGCTCGGACGCATTGACCGGGTCATCGTCGGGGCGGATCGCATTGCGTTGAACGGGGACACGGCCAACAAAATTGGCACCTACACCCTTGGCGTTCTTGCCGCGGCACACGAAATCCCGTTGTTCGTCGCGGCCCCCCTTTCAACCATCGACCCCACATGCGCCCACGGCGATTCAATTCCGATCGAAGAACGCCCCACGGAAGAACTCACCCACGTTCATGGCAAGAGAGTGGCAGCCAACGGCATCGCCGTTGCAAACCCAGGTTTTGATGTAACCCCTGCCCGATACATAACAGGAATTGTCACCGAAATCGGAGTGCTTTCCCCCCCCTTCGAGCCCGCCATCACCTCCGCATTGAAGGCTCAACATACGCTGGCGTAGCGCAGAAAGAATTACTTCGCGCAGACGAGGCGTTGGTAGACCTCCACATATTTCCGAGTCATGGCCTCCACGGAATAGTGTCTAAGGGCGTGCGCGCGACACTCAGCCCGGGAGATGGCGCTCATCCGCTGTGCCGCGCGGGCAAAATCCTCGTTCGCGGCGTCGCGTCCAACCACTTCACCCACCTGCCCCGAAACAACAATTTCTCGCACGGCCCCCCAGTCGGTCGCCAGCACGGGCGTCCCCACGGCCATCGCTTCAATCATTACCAGGCCGAAGGGTTCTGGCCAGCAAATCGGAAATAACAGAGCCCGGGCACCCGCGAGAAATGACCATTTGCGTGTGCCACCGAGTTCCCCGATGTAGCGCCTACTTTTTCCATTGAGCCAAGGCAAGACTTCTGTTCTATAGAACTCAGGGTTCTGGTGAGTCGGCCCCGCCATCAGCAAAGGCCAGTCAAATTCAGCAGCAAGGCGCGCTGCCCGGTCGGCCCCCTTGGCAGCATCGAGGCGGCCCAAAAAGGCAAAATAGTCGCCATTGCCCGAAGAGAACGGTAGACCCCAGGGGTCGACACCATTGGGCACCACGGCACAGATGTTCATTCCCATCAATCGCTGGGCGTGAGACTGACTGAGTGCGACCAACGGATGCGCCGAATGTCCCCGGTAGGCTTCACGTCGCTCGGGGGTCGCGTCATTATGAACGGTTGTCAGCACAGGCACCGGCGATGACGATAAACATTCAATACCAGCCAATTTGGTATGGTCATGCAAGATGTCAAAGTGGTGCGCCTCCGCCAACGCAAACTCCACGTGGCGACGCTCACACACCTCTAAGTTTTGTCGGTCTAGCCCCGCGGTTCCGAGTGATCTTGGGAAGAGGCTGCGCAGACGCGAAGCGCGTGAGTCCCCACTGGCGTAGAGGGTGACACTGTGCCCCAGGCTTTCAAGTCCCCTGGCCAAACCATCGACCACACGCTCTGTACCGCCGTAACCCGTGGGCGGTATCGGAAAACTCAGTGGCGCAATCAAGGCGATTCTCAAGTGAGACCTCCGCGAAAAGCACTCACGCAAACCTTTCCAAAAGGTATGCGGCAACTCCCCTTGGTCAAACACTCAAGCCTGCCTTGAGGCCAAGAAAACAGCGTGCTAGTCTCGCCCCCTGACACCCAAGTTAAGGCAGACATTCTTTGGCGTGTCAGCCGGAGGAGGTTTCATGAGCCAGGCAGCTCGACATCTCAGGCCCGGCGGCCCCGACCCGTGCATCACGGCGACCCGGCGGCAATTAGCCGCTGCGCGCGAAGTTTGTCGCGACAAACTCGGCAACCATCAGGTCTGGCTCGCCTCAAACCGGGGTCCGGTTGAACTCTTTCAGGACAATGAGCAGACCCTGCAACGAAAGGGGCACGGGGGAATGGCGAGCGCGCTGCGCGCGTTCGGACAGGTTACTTCGGTCTGCTGGGTCGCCTGTGCAATGAACTCAACCGAACGACAAGCGATGCGCGCACGGGGGGGGAATCTGAGAATTTCAGGCCCCGACAGCTGTATTGACCTGAGCCTCGTCACCCCTAAACAAGAAGAATACGCTCGATATTACGATGTCATTGCCAATGGGGTTTTGTGGCTTCTCCAACACCAAGCGAATCACGCCCCGACGCATCCCACCTTTGACGACACGCTATGGAAAGCCTGGCAATGGGGCTACGAGCGAGTCAATCAGCTTTTTTCTGAGCATTTACGGGCCAGCGTTCGCCGCTCAGGGCAGCCCCCTGTTTTCCTGGTGCAGGACTACCATCTCTATCTGCTTCCCGGCCTTCTTCGCGATGGTTTCCCAGACGCCCCCATTCTTCATTTCACCCACATCCCGTGGCCCGGGCCCGATACGTGGCGCCAACTGCCACGGGATATCCGTAATGCTATTTTCTCTCAGATGCTAAAGTCGGACCTCATTGGGTTTCACGCCACGCGTTATATCAAAAATTTTCTCCATGGCTGTGAAGAGTTGCTTGGGCTTCCGGTGGATAGGAAGCAAAACTTGGTAAAGGCTCACGGTCGTTGGGTTCGGGTCAGAGCCTACCCCATTTCCGTTGACCCTTGTGCATTGAAGCGGCACGCCGAGAGTCCGGAGGTTCTTCAGGCCCAAGCGCAACTGTGCCGCCATGAACGAGAAAAACTGATAGTGGTCATCGCGCGCACGGACCCGAGTAAAAACTTGGTGCGAACTTTGCGCGGTTACGACTATTTTTTGACGCAATCCCCTGAGTGGCGCACCCGCGTTCGGCTCGTCGCCTTACTGCCTCTGTCCCGCCAAAGCAACGAACTCTATCGCGACTATGGCGAGGAATTATGCAAGATGGCAGAGCGCATCAATAACACATGGAAACAAGGCACATGGAGGCCGTTGCACCTCTGGCTCGAGCATAACTACGAACAAGGCATTGCGCTGTTGAAAAACTATGATGTGCTGGTCGTGAATTCGCTGTCCGATGGGATGAACCTCGTTGCCAAGGAAGGTCCCGTTATTAACGCGTGCTCCGGCGCGCTGATCCTCTCAGAAAACACCGGAGCATACCAAGAACTGAAAGACGCGTGCCACGTGATCAACCCCTTTGATATCCAAGGGTTCTGCGAAGCACTGAACGAAGCACTCAGTGAACACCCGGCGAAACGCCAATGGGCTCAGGACAGGCAACGCCAAACCATCTCAGAAAGCACCATATACCGTTGGATACAAGAGCAACTCGATGAGTTATTGACCCCCGTCACGCGCGAATGCCGCGCCCTGCAGCCTTCGCGGGATCCATTCCGTTCCCGCAGCGATTGAGAGGAGCCCGCCCAATGGCCCGAAAAACAACCCAAGCGATGTTCGGTGAATCCAGCCAATCCGGTCTGACGCCCCGTCGCCCTTTCCTCGGACTCGATTTACCGGAGGAATTACATCCGTCCCTGATCAACCGAATTCTCCAGCTTCGCTTGGCAGGCAGAGACCTGAGCCACACCCGAGAAGCCAATTTAAAAGCGATCGAACAGTTGATGGCCGGGCATCATTTTTACACGCTCAATCTGACAGTCGTGGAAAAATTACTCTCCCAAGGGAGCTTGGACAGCCTCGAGGTTCTCGCGCAGGTGGCATCACGAACAGGATGCAGCCGCGACCCTGCCATCACGCGCGGTCCCAACTACATCAATCCCAGAGCTTGCCTTTACGGACTCTGGGAGGCGGCTCAAATGCTTCACCACATCAGAGACATCCAAGGCACCGTGGTTTTTGGGAGCGGCCACCCTGGAACGATGCTCGGAGCCTACAATCGCCTCGCAGACTACCTGCGGAGTTATGGATGCTCAACCCCTACGGCCGGCGCCGGGGCTGAAGTTGAACAAGATTGGTATCTGGACTTTATTGGGGCTGTGGCCTGCGTGAGCGATACGTGCAACGTGCACCACACCCACATGACCCGCGCGATGGAAATATTTTTGGAACAATTGGAATCGCCGCCAGACCTTGCCATCGCGGATCATGGATTTGCCGCCGCCTGCATCAACCGAGACATTCCTTGCATCACCGCGATGGACACCAACGACCCGGCGCTGGCCGTAGCGGCTGAGGCGGGCGCCGAATTTATTCTAGTGCCGATGAATGACAATATGCCAAATCAACAAATGAACGGCTTGGCCGATTTGTACATCTCTTTGATCACCCTGGTTGATGCACAAAAAACCTATTAGTTTTACAGGCGATGAGACTGGCAAAATTAAATCATCCCGTGTATAGTTGAAAAAGCTCTTAGAGCGCTGGGGTTGTAGCTCAGTTGGTTAGAGTGCCTGCCTGTCACGTAGGAGGTCGCGGGTTCGAGCCCCGTCAGCCCCGCTCTTTTAAACAGCCTGCTTCGCAGGCTGTTTTTTTTGTTTTCTTTACAGAACAGTGGTTATATGTTTAAATAACTATACAATTGACAGTCTTGCTCGTATTGAATTTTTTTTGACAAACCCTTTGTCCTCCAAGACGAAAGCACTACTGCATTCAAGACTGCGGTCAAGTCGGACGAAAGTACATTGAGTCGGTTCCGGCACTTCCTTTTGAAGTGTAGCGGAAAGAGGGCCCGTCTTGCCGCCTCTCGTGCGTTGAAACAGCAAAACGTGCGAATTCATAAGAAAGGATGCTATGACCTTCCACGCTGTCAACGGAGACAGACCAGGGTTCACGCGCACCGGATTAGGGCTTGATGACATCGAAAACGCCGCTCCCGTTCGCGTCAACAAAGGGGACAGGGGATTCTCTGACCAATCAGAGGCTCGTGTGTTCCATATTGGTCAATCCCACAGGGAAAATCCCCGGCGTCACTAGTACAGATTGCCCGGTCCAATGGACCGGGCTTTTTGTCAATTAAAGGTCGCTCATTGACCCACAAGCTCCCTTTGCATAGAGTGCAAGAAGAAAGGTCCGAGGGGGAGAGGAGGGGGCTTGTGGAGTTGTCTACCAGTTACTTTGCCACCTGCACCAAGGCAGAACTCATCTTGCTCGAAGACCTCGCCCAAGAGCACCAGCAAAAACTGCGGGTCAAACACATTGAAACGCCTCACGCTCTGCAAATTGTGATCGAGACTGAAAGCGAACAACTGCGCGACTTTATATATTTTATGTTGCAGCGTCTCCGTCAACAGCAACGAAGTCTTGAGCGCACGTATGGCCCATTGTTTGGCGAATATCCTGCCCGCCGATCCACACCGCCGCCGGCGGCATAGGGCCGCAGTCATTCCGCGGTATAATGCCTCTAGCGTTTAGTTCTGCTAAGAGAAAGAGGCCAAGGGAATGACGAGCGAAGCAACCCTGAGTTACGACGCACGCTACGAGGCGTTAATCGAACGCTATGAAGCGGGCGCGCCGATTGAGGAGCTCATCCCTCAATTCCAGACGATGCGACAAGAACAGGCCGACTTAAGGATTTCAGTCGCGTTGAGTTGGCTGTATATCCTTGCCGGTCAAAAGGATCGGGCTATCCATTACTGCAAGGAAGCCAAAAGTATCCCGCAAGGACGCTACAACCACGCCCTGGCCTTGCTGACGTTCAAAGAAAAAGGGGTGCGCGACAAACTCGAGGAGGCTTACCGCTTGGGAGGTGATGAGGGTCGAAAAGACGCGATGGACAACCTCCAAGATGCCATTCGGCGCAAAGGGGGAATGTACCCCGCGGCAGAGAAAATGCTTGCTTGGCTCAAAGAGTGGGCGTAACAATTTCCTGTTCGTATTGAAGGCCCCGTCAATGAAGCAGTTTGATCATCTTTCAATTGGCACACTCCGTTTAGCGAGCCCCGTGTTCCTCGCGCCGATGTGCGGAGTGTGTGACCGTGCATACCTTGAAATATGCCGGGACATAGACCCCGTCAGCCCATTGGCAACTGAAATGGTCTCGGCCAATGGACTGGTGCACGGCGGGCGCAACACAACCGAAATGATAGATTTTCAGACCGTTCGCGGACCTGTCATGATCCAGATTTTTGGCCACGATACCCAGGCGTTGGCAACCGGCAGTCGCATGATAGAAGACGCCGGCGTTGACCTTATCTCGATGAACTTTGGCTGCCCCGCAAAAAAAATCGTCAAAAACTGTGACGGAGCCTACCTTTTGAAAACCCCCGAAAAGATTGGGGAACTCGTGGAGGCGTGCGTGAAAGCGACCCGTTTGCCCATGGTTTGTAAGATGCGACTGGGATGGGACGATGACTCCCGAAACTATCTCACCGTCGCTCGCATCATAGAAGAAGCGGGAGCCCATTCAATCGCTGTGCACGGTCGCACCCGCGAGCAGGGCTACAGTGGAGAGGCGGACTGGGCAGCGATTAAGGAAATCGCGGCCGCTGCTTCGATACCTATCATCGGGAATGGGGACATCGACTCACCAGAAACCGCCCGGTCTCGGATGCTTCAAACGGGGGTCGCCGGCGTGATGGTTGGCAGGGCGGCCATGGGTAATCCGTGGCTATTGGCGCGCACGAAACATTACCTGACGACAGGAGAACTATTGCCGGAGCCCAGTCCGTCGGAACGGCTGTCCGTCGCGATACGCCACGCTGAAAAGCTGATTGCCTACAAGGGTGAAAGGGTTGGTGTGTTCGAGTGTCGAAAACATCTGGCGTGGTACACTTCGGGGCTTCCTCGGTCCGCAGAGTTGCGCCAGCGAATCAATGCCGCGAAAACCCCCGACGAAATGATGGCTTGCCTGGGAACCCATCTTCACCCGTTGGCCGCCTAGGATTGAACGGGGGCGGCTCCCTCAATCATCCCAGGAATAACCGTCGATGAGGCGTGCCCCTTATTCGTTGGTATCGCCTTCTTGTTCTTCCAGCTCTGTGGTGGGTCCCTGTATCAATGCGCGCAACACTTCTTTTCGTCCGCGTCCCGTGCGAGAAGAAAACAGATATGGCTCTTGATCAATTTCAGAGCGCACGCGTTGAACGGTCTTATGTAATTCAGCCTGTTTTACGTCATCCACTTTGGTCAACACCACCAGCAATGGAACCCCGTGGTCCAATAAGAAACTCCGCATCTGGTTGTCGTTGGGCTGCAAAGGATGCCGAGCGTCCATCAAGTGCAGAACACCGCGCAAGGTGTCTCGGCCCGCCAAATATCGCGAAAGTTCTTTGCGCCACCTCGCCTGAATCGCCTGTGAAACTGCGGCATAGCCGTAACCCGGGAGATCGGCCAGCAAAAACTTATCAAAATCAAAATAGTTGATGCCTTGGGTCCTGCCTGGGGTCTTTGAAATACGCGCGAGCCCCTTTTGCCCCGCCAGGGTATTGATCAAAGATGACTTTCCAACATTCGAACGGCCAACGACCGCAAACTCGTCGCGGCCGAAGTAAGGACACCCCTCTAAGGTCATCGCCGTGGTAACGAACTGAACGGGCTTTGTTTTCATCGATGGGGGGCCCTTGGCATCACGGTCCTCTCTCCGAAACTCGAGCGCTTTGCTCCCAGCTTCCCACCTCACGCATTTTTTGTCGAATGAAGTCATCGCGCTGTTGCAAGGCTTTTCGAAGCGCCGCGGAGGGCATTTCTCGACCCGTGCGATGGGCCGTGCGATTCACAGGCTCAATTCGTTGCAACCAAGCGAGAGCAGTGGGTTCATCAGGTTTGTAGATCAATGCCTGACGAAAACTCGCCTCCGCGGCGACAAAGTTGCCGTCATAGGCGTGCGCGACCCCCCGACGATGCCAGTCTCGATACGATCGTTCCATCTGGCCACGTAGCGCACTGTGCCTGACCGCCAACTGCTGGGCGCTGAAATACGGGGGGGAAGGCTTCTCTGGCTTTTTCGGTGGCATTAACAAGGGGGATTGCCACGGTACATTCGGCGGCCACGCGGCCACGGACCACCGCGCGGAGAGCGGCGCCGCCCCGCGATACAAACCCGCCACATCGCCGCGCAAAATCCAATCGTACGAGCCATTGCTCACCACTTCACCGCGGCGATTGGCGGCATAGATAAAATAATTGTCTTTCTCACGCAGTATCCCTAGACCGCCCGGCTCGCTGGGGCGAGCGCCCAAGGTGAGCATCACCGTGTGTGTCCGGTCATACGGATTTTGCAATCGGACCCCGAGAGCCTCCAGGGCGTGCTCAACAGGCGCAATGTCTCCAGGATAACGCCCATAGGTCGCCACATATTTTTTGAGTGCGTTCTCCACCGCCCGCGCGTGACGATGATGAGAATCCAAAACCGATTGAGGCTCGCGCGCACCCGGCAAGAAGGCCAGCGGGGGAGCTTTAACCAGAAATTCCAGCCGCTCAGAAAAAACATGCTCCGCCCGATCGCTGGGCAGCAGTTCTCCCCAAAAAAGAATTGCCAGTGCGGCCGCGACGCTGCCTGAAGCCAAGGCTGCTCCCGAACGCCACGGCCAGCCCGTCAAAAAATAGGCTTTCTCTCTGCCGGGTTGCGCCGCCGGCGAGAAACCTGGCTCGCTGGGCTCTTGAGACCCCCAGAAGGGCTCGGCAACGGATTGCGCCGGAACTTCGATGATTGGAAAAAACGCGGTGGACGCCTCTTGCGAATTCCAGGGAGTGGACGTCACCACAAGCCCTTCTTCGGCGGGTTCCGATAACCCCCACTCGGCTTCAGCGGAGAGGGGCAGATCTTCGCTGGAATCCGTCGGGCCCAGTTCGTCGGCTTGCACGAAGCCATCTACCTCAGGGGGAAGCCCTGCATCCGGATTTTCCTGCGGTATGGTCGGAGGCGGTTGCAGTTGGTCCAACACCGTTTCCATTGCTTGATTCCCAATGGACGGAGAGTCTGGGTAGTGGGCAAGCGGCTCAAACGGTTTGGCCTCTCCGATCTCTTCCAAGGTATCCTGTGACTCCGAAGCCACAGCAAAGTCCCAGACAGGTTCTTGTTGGGGCAAGCGCCAACTCTCGGGGGGCGCAATCTCTTGCTCCCAAGCAGCCTGGAGCGAACCTTCATCCTTTTGGAGCGTCGCAGCGCTTTCGAAAACCCCTTCCCAAGTTGCCTCCGGGGCCGGGTGTAAAGACCACGCGGCAGGGCCTGCGCCCCAGTTCTGATCCTCAGATGCCGGAGATGGAGAGTGTTCCGCCCCAGAGGGCGGGGGGGACGCGGCAGGGTCGTGCATGGGGGTGACGTTACTCGCGGGCTAAAAGACCAATCGAGGATCGAAACTCGGAATCGGACCGGGGGTCGGAACCAGGGTCGGAAAATTTAGCACCGGGGGGGTTGAATCTCCCACGTCCGAACCCGGAAGGCCTCCAACGCGCATCCGTGGCGGTGCCTTGGCCTGTTTGCTCCGCATGGCGTCGTTGATGGCGTCAATCCAAAGCTGAACACTCTGATCGTTGGGCTTCATCGCCCTGGCAGATTTAAAGGTCGCCAGGGCGACCTTGGTCCGCCCCTCGTAGACCTCTGCAATTCCCCTCGCCCTCACCATGTCAAAAGCCAAATTGGCTCTGAGGTGCATGGCTGAGGCTGGCAGGGCTGGTTTCGGAGGAGGTGGGGGCGGGACGTAGCGTCGCGCTTTCGGCTTGGCAGGCGGCGGAGGTGGGGGTGGCTCATCGCCAATCCCCAACAGTGATCCCAGTTCTTCGGCCTCACAGCCAGCGGTCCCAGCGATTGTCAACACCAAAGCCAGGGCAGTAAAAAACTTTTTCCAGGTTTTCATGGCAATGGAGCGTCCCGGCGCGAAAAGAAATGTGATGCAGCCCCCATTTGTTAATTACCCTGGACTTACAACCCCCTAACAGCGCCATTTCAGGTCGCTTGGCATTATGGTTTCCAAGTCGTCCATCACAAGCCTGCTGACGTCCTTAACAGGTTCCTGGCATTCTCATAACCCACCCGACGAAATTCCTCCGGTTCCAACGCCGAGCGCAAAATTTCTTTGGCGCGCACTTGGCTGAACAGCGGAAAATCGGAACCAAATAAAACACGCGTCGCGCCAAAGGCCGAGATGGCTTCTCGAATGATGGCTATGGGCTGCCAGGATGTATCCGTGAACACGTTGGGATAGCGGGCGCCGAGCTCTAAGACATCGGCTGATTGATTCCAGCCGACGTGAGCGAGCACAATGGGAACGGTCGAAAATGTTCGTATCAAAGGCTCAAGGTCAAGGGCTCTGTCCGCGCCTTCGAGCAGCGGAAATGGGAAGGTGCCCGTATGGATGATCACAGGCCAGCCGCAACCGGCAGCGAATTCGACCAATTCAAACATCCGATCACTGGTGGGAAGAGGGCCGGCGAGAGGAGGGTGTATCTTCAAGCCCACAATCCCCTTCAAAGAGGCATATAAGCGCAACCGCTCCATCAAGACGGGAGATAGGGGGTCAACGGAGCAGAATAACAAAAAATGTCCGGGATTTAACTCGACGGTATAGAGCAGGTCCAACGTATCAATAAACGGCTCAATCGAACAAATAACGCTGGTCGAAACCCCCGCTTTTTCCATGCTGCTCAACAACTGTTCCGTTTGATATTTGCTGAATTGACGCAAAATCTCGTTGAAACCGGCCTGCTTAAATCGGGGATAGAGGGAAGTCAAGTAAGGATGGCGCCCATATTGAGAGAACAATTCCACGCCTTGCGCCAACACGGGCTCCAACATCTCAGCGGCAAAATGTAACCAAGGCAGGTGAGGCGCCTGCGGATGACTGATGCTTCGCGCCCCGCGTAAGTGGGTGTGAAAGTCGATGAGGCCCGCTCCTGGTGTCTGGTCTCCAGGTAACACAACACCTCCCGGCAATCAGCCTTCCCGGCGCTACTTACCGTCCGATGAATCTGGGGGGCGCCGGTGATGTTTCTCATAAAAACGCTGAAAGTCCGTCGCTGTCACCCGACTAACGAACGAATGAAATTGGCGATCATCACGTTCTCGCTCGTGGTGCATGTTGTCCATATCCTGCAGCAACTGAGTGACATCCAACTGCAACAACTCCTCGGCCGCCATCAACGGAACCCCCTGTCGCAAGGCCACCTGTATAGCTTCGGTCGCCGTCATCGCCAGTTTGCGAGATCGACGCCCCTCGTTTCTAAAAATTAAAAAGCCTTGCACGTAGGCCCCATATCCTTCTTTCACGTCCTGTTTTTCGGTCGGAAGGGGCTCTAACTCGACCCGAAGCAACTCACATCCGAGTGACTCCAGGACATCCCCTAACGAGGCAGTCAAGCGGAGCGGCAAACCGGCTCTCGGAGGAGCAATCAACGCCACAATATGCTCAATGCTTTCACGACTTGTTTCGATGACAAATCCGAGTTGCTCTCGACGCGAGCCCAGTATCAAGCCATCGCGGACGGGAACGCCCCCTTCGGCTTGAATTTCGAAGGCCCCGAGCAAAGACACACGACGTTTTCTATTAGGCATGGCATCCTCAGCCACTCGCGAAAAGTCTAACGCAAGGTTGCGAGGAAGGCCCTTCGATCATTCCTCACGCAAGTTTTCGCGACCCCGTGCTGAACCGGCACGCCCGCCGGGAAGAGGCTCTCCGCACGCTGACATCATACCACCGCAAGGCGTCAGTGCCACCCGCTTCAAAAAGGTCTTGCGGTGAATTTCAGAGGGTCCGAAACGTTTCAATGCCTCGAAATGAGCCACCGTACCATAACCCTTGTGACGGGCAAATTCATACGCAGGATACACCTGGTGCACCTGAACCATCAGGCGATCGCGCGTGACCTTTGCGATGACAGATGCCGCGGCAATGGATATCGAGCGAGCGTCTCCCCGCTTTTCCGGCGATTGCGCCACAAGCAAGTTGGGGATGCGCAATGGCCCATCCACCAAAACGAACTCGACCGGCTCACATTGAAAAATTGCCTCCCGCATCGCCTCAAAAGTCGCCTGTAAAATATTCACTTGGTCCACTGTCGCAGCGTCGATCACGCCAACACCTATCGAGCAAGCCTCATTTCGAATGCGATTGTAGAAATGATCGCGCGCCCGTGCCGTCAATTTCTTGGAATCAGTCAGACCTTGCCACGCCAGCAAAGTGGCTTCATCCGCAACGACGCACGCTGCCACCACCGGGCCCGCCAATGAACCCCGTCCCGCCTCATCGACACCCGCCACGCGACGATATCCAGCCAACCACGCCGCACGTTCGAGTTCCAACATCTCGTCTCTCCAGGTCACGGAACATGGTATATCATGGTCCCAGATGTCCAATCCGCTGTCTGCCAAGCCCCGACGCCGCACCGCCCCTCGCCGAAACGCGCCACCCGATACCGGGCGCAATGGGTCGGCTATCGATTTTCCTCTCACGGAGCGGTTTGCCGCTGCACAAGGGTTCGTGCTGGATGAATTCCAGTTGTCGGCGATGCGGACATTAGAAGCGGGGCGTTCTGTTTTGGTTTCAGCGCCGACGGGCTCTGGAAAAACGATCGTGGCTGAGTTCGCTGTGTTTCTCGCCAAAGAACGCAGTCGGCGTTGTATCTATACCACCCCACTGAAGGCACTCTCTAATCAGAAGTTCCGCGATCTTCGGGGCAGTTTGGGCGATCAAGTAGGCCTGGTCACGGGCGACGTCGTCATCAACCCTCACGCATCGGTGCTGATTATGACGACGGAGATTCTGCGAAACATTTTGCAGATGGACCCGGCCCAGGTGGACGACGTCTCACACGTCATTTTGGATGAGGCCCACTACATCGGTGCCGACGGCCGAGGCACAGTGTGGGAGGAAACCATTGTCTTTCTAGGGAAAAACACGCGGATTGTTGCATTATCAGCCACAATCCCGAACGCTGACGAGCTCGCGGCGTGGGTGTCGGACGTCCACCAACCGATGGATGTCATCCTGCACGAGGAACGCCCTGTCCCTTTGGAGCCCTTTGTATTCACTGACAAAATAGAGCCTTTGTTCGACAAGCGGCGACGCATGAGAGTTCGGGCGTGGAGTCCGGATCGCTGGGTCGAAACGCCGATATCAAGTCAAGTGGCCCATGAACTTGCGGACAAGGGAATGTTGCCCGCCATTTTTTTCGTTTTTTCTCGACTGGGATGTGAAAAAGAGGCGATCGCCACCATTCGCGGAGGAGACCCTCTGACCTCACCCGCAGAACAAGCCCAGATTCGCAAGGCGGTAGAGGCGGCGATTGCGCAAACGCCAGGCATGATGACATCCAACGCGACGAGGGCGTGGCTTGAAAGGCTCCCTTCTGGCGTCGCGCCACATCATGCGGGTTTGCTTCCTCCGCTCAAACTGCTGATTGAAGAGCTTTTCCAGGCCAATCTCTTAAAGGTCGTGTTTGCGACAGAGACCTTGGCAGCGGGCATCAATATGCCGGCGCGCACGGTGGTCATCACAAGCCTTTCGAAACGCACGGACGAGGGGCATCGCATGCTCACGGTGAGCGAATTTGCGCAAATGACGGGCCGAGCCGGCCGGCGAGGGATGGATACCGTAGGGTACGGCGTCGTTTTGGGCAGCCATCGATATTCCGTGCAGGATGCCGCGGCCATGTTTTTGGGAGAGCCTGAGCCTTTACGGAGCCGCTTCACCCTGAACTACAACATGGTAATCAATCTCGCCCACCGGTATGAGCAGCCACACGCCCGCCGAATTGTAGAGCAGTGCTTCAGTCAATTTCAGAACAACGCCGCCGTCGCGGAACTCGGCGGTCGGCGGGCCGCGCTCAAATCAGCCCAGGAACAGCTCGGTGCATTGTGCCCAAAAGACCCTGATGCGTCGCGGAGTGCCCGAATATCGGGCTACCTGAGCGGAAAAAAACGCGTTGAAGATGCCGTCGAAACGGTTCGCAGTCTCGAGAAAAACCTGCGAGGGCAAACCGATAAAGACGCCCAGCGCATCGTCCTCGCCGCGCCCTTTGACTCTGTCGTGATTGTGAGGCGGCAGGGGGGGGCGGGGCCCGAGGTGGCAATCCTATTGAATAAATACCGCACCAAGCGAGGGGTTCAATTTGGCGCAGTACTGGGGTCCGGGCATCTTGTGCGCTTGGCGGCACGCGACCTTTTGCTTGCAACCGGCGTCACGGTCTCCGGCGTTCCCAAGGCGTGGCGCCACGCAACGGAAGCATTCAGTTACATGCAGATGCAACGCGTGGAATGGGATCACGAACGTTGGGAGCACTGGGTGACGGCGGGACAGGTTAGACTGGAGGATTTCAGTCAATTTGAGCAAGCGCCGCCGGCGCTGCGCAAGGCCCGTGCCGAATGCGCTTCCCGAGATGCCCAACTGCACCAGGAGCCCTGTTACCAGTGTCGCCACCTGGCAACGTGTCGCAGCAAAGAAGCAGAAGCGAACAAGCTGATGCGGTCCCTTGCCGCGTTGGATGCCCAAATGGAAACCATTCAAAGCCGGTTTTGGAATCAATTTGTGGCACTCCAAACGGTCTTAGAGCGGGGCGACTTTTTGAGAGGCCGAGACCTGCTTCCACGAGGGGTTGCGCTCGCCAATCTCAGAACGGCCAACGAATTGGTCGCATCAGAAGCGATGGCAGCCGGTTTACTTGAGAATCTCGAACCGGCGGAACTGGCCGCCGTGACGAGCGCCATTGTCGCAGAACCGATCCGGGGACGAATGGCGTGGCGCCCCATCCGACCAAGCCCCCACGTCGTTCAGGTGACCGACAGCATCATCGGGCTGGCTGAACAAATATTCACCCTGCAAGACCAAGTACCGGGCGCGGAACAGCCAGTGACGGTCGTTTCTGACTATTGCGGAATGGTCCAAGCGTGGGCCATGGAGGCGAACTGGGCCCACGTCACCGAAATGTCGGGGATCGACGAGGGGCAGTTGGTGCGGCACCTGCGTCAGGTCATCGACATGCTATCGCAGTTCAAAGACGTTCCGGGCCAGAGCCCTGTTTTCGTCGAACGCGTTCAGATGGCCATCGCAGCCATCGACCGAGACATCGTCAAGGAAGTGTTTTAACCGCGGCGCCTATTCTTGGGGCAAAACGAGTCGCGGAAAAAGGCGCCAATTCGACGCACTGGTCCCGTTTATCTCCACGCGCGGATCGATCACCCCATTTGGCAAGCGGTAGTACTGCACGCTGAATGGGCGCCCCGCCCCCACCACCTCTGCGGGCATCTCTAACTTTTGGTTCAGGAAGCCGCTTAACTCTGTTTTCCCATTCGCCCCCCGCATCTTCAACGAGCGGTATTGATAGCGGGCATCGCGGTTCTGTATCGAAGAGTCAAGCACATTCGCCAACGCCCAATCATGAAACACTTCGTTCAGGCTCGATCCCTTGCTACTGAGAACTTTGTCCAAATTCTCTGTCCCCAAGCCCGAAGAGGTCACAATGGACTGGATAATATCTGCACCAAATCGATCGGCCATGTAAACCATCAGTAAATATACGGCACCATAACCGATACCCTCCGGGTTTTGGTCCCAATCGGAAAGAGAATACGCCCACGGTTTTCGTTGGAAACCCTTCACGTGACTCGCCAGGACCGCCCCACCCGACTTTAATCCGTAGCCGGCTGCTTCAATCGCGTACATGGCCATTCCCTCGTCCACCCATAAAGCCTCTGCCGTTCGGTTTTTGTGGACCAAGACCTTTTGATTAAAATTGATCATGTGCTGGAATTCATGGGCGATCGTTCCCATGTAATCCTCTGGGGTACCCTCTGCGACCACGAGGCTGGAGACATAAAGAATTTCCGCCTGGTTACTCCGAGCAAGCGCAGAGCCCGCCCGGGAATCTCGGGCGAAAGCATCCCGTTGGGAGAAGTACCCCAACGTCGTATCTCTCCCGTAATTGCCTACTGCGGGCGAAATAAGAATAAAGATCCGCGGGTCTCCGTCGACCCCCGGCCGGGGTTCCGCCCCAAAAAGCTTGGTGTTCGTTGGGTACACCACCGTGTCAAAAGTGCCCCCGATTTCCTCCGCCATCTCCTGCATCTTGCGGCGCCCCACCGCCGTTCTGAGTGCAACCTGGTCCACCATCACGTAACAGTGGGTGCTCACTTTCAGCACCTCCGCGCGCACCTCTGCTTCAACGTAGCGATCCTCCACAAAATCGGTGATGACCCAGAAGTCTCGTGTGGCACCCCGCTCAAGTGGCACGCTCTGCTTGAGTGAATAGGTGTTCTGGGGAATGAGCCCAGTTCGCCGTTGCTCCAAGCGTCGAAACGCGGCGTGACGATCGCCTCTGTGGGCCGGACGGAGTTGAGGACCTGTTTCGTTGATGGCCCGCAGGGTGTAGGCAGCGGCCACGTCCTGCGCCACCAGGCGGAGTTGGGGCAGGGGTGACACCAAGGCGGAGCTCACCACCAAAAGATTTTCAGTCTCCTCATCCAAACCGGTTCCTTCGCCAGCATTCAATGCCAGGGGCAAGACGGCAATGGCCGGCGGGACATTCCGAACTGGCAACGAGGGGGTGGCCGGCGACGAGGGAGAAGGAGAGGGAGACGGAGAAACCACCGCGAGCGAGGGCGAAGAAGAAGGCTGCAACAAGCGGGGTGCCGCGGGGGTCACGGAGGGCAACGGCTTGGGGGTCGCCACGCGTCTCGGGGCCAACGTTCGACGTGTAGAGGGTAAACGCTGGGCCACCTCAACAAACCGGGTCTGGCAGGCGGCCAGAAAAACCGCAGCCAACAAACACGGCAAAAATCGTCGAATAGGCAACACGGCCAAGGCTCCTGGTCTTCTTCACTGTACCACCCAACACCCGGATGGAAACCCCCAGTCGTCCAAAAAATAAAGCCATTGTGCTATCCTGACAGCATTCCAATTGTTCGGCTGCTTCACGCGTGAGTCCGAACGGAGCTCTCCCAAAAGTGGCCGAACCGGTACGTTCCCTTTCCGAACCCCAAAACCGAATTGGTGCCCCGCTCGATTCGATGGGCGGCCAGGTGAACCCCCATACCCGGCTGTGGAAACTTTTCGGGGTCCATCGGCGTGAGCTGACCTACGTGTTAGCGTATGCCTCTGCGGCAGGCATTCTCAGCCTGGCTGTGCCCTTGGCCGTGCAGCAATTGGTGAACTCCATCGCTTTCACCAATTTAATGCAGCCCGTCCTGGTTCTTGGGGCGATGGTGTTTGCCGCCCTCGGACTGTTGGGAGTGATGCTGGCGGGCCAGGCTTGGGTGGTTGAACTGGTCCAACGACGTCTTTTCATCAACACCGTCGTCGATTTGGCCGTGCGGCTCATCCGAGTTCGCCAAGAAGGATACGATCGCCAGCATGGCCCCGAACTCCTGAACCGCTTCTTTGCGATGTTTGCCCTGCAAAAAGCGATGAGCTCGCTTCTGGCAGAGGGCACCGCGGTCTTGCTTCAAACGGTCATCGGGTTGGCTTTGATTGCGGTGTATCATCCATTACTCTTAAATTTCAGCATCCTGGTGGTCGCGGGCCTGTTGGCGTTGCTGCGCTTGACCTTGAGCGAGGCCACGGGCACCGCATTGCAAGAGTCAAAATGTAAGTTTGAGACAGCCGCGTGGCTCGAAGAACTGGCGGGAAATCCCACCACTTTTCGGGCGGAGAGTGCCGCTCGTATTTCCCTGGAGAAAGCGAATGCCTTGGCGGAGGGGTGGCTGAACTCACGTCGTGCGCACTGGAGAATCTTGTTTCAGCAGTTGCTCGCCCTGCTGATTTTTCAGGCGGTCGCCAGTGCGATGCTTCTCAGCATCGGCGGTTGGTTGGTGATCAATTTACAACTGACGCTGGGCCAATTGGTGGCCTCCGAATTCGTTCTTTCAATGGTGCTTGCAGGCTTGGTCAAACTCGCCAAACAACTCGAAGTGTATTTCGACGCCCTGGCCAATGCTGACAAACTCGGCGTTTTGGTTGACCTGCCAGTGGAACGCTCTGGCGGAATCCACCTGCCCGAGGTGCAAACAGGAATGCACGTTCGACTTGCCTCGGCCCGACTGTCGCGTGCGGAACGCACCGTTTTATCGAACGGGGAGGCCCTCGTAGAACCCGGCGCCCGCGTGGGTTTCACGGGCGCGACGGGCGTTGACCTCGCGGCCCTGGGGGAACTGATGGCCGGCCTGCGGGAACCTGAAAGCGGGGCCATTGAATATGATACACGGGACCTGCGTGACTTGGCGTTGCGGGGCTTGCGGTGCGATATCGCATACATAGAGCCAGCCGGTATCTTCGCTGGCACAGTGCTGGATAACCTCCAATTGGGACGTCCGGGGGTTGAATGGGTTCACTTGCGCGGGGCCTTGGAAGCGGTGGGTCTTTGGGAGCGCATCCAAGCACTTCCCGCGGGTTTGGAGAGCCCCCTCACCCCCCAGGGTGAGCCACTCACCCTGGGAGAAACTCGCCAACTGCTTTTGGCACGCGCGATCGCTGGGAATCCGCGATTGATTGTCGTCGATGAAGTTCTTGATGGCCTTGATCCGCAGACGCAACGGCGCGTGCTGGCGACGTTGTGTGACCCGCGCGCACGCTGGACCTTGATCATCTTAAGTCGCAATGGCGCGGTTCTGGAGCTGATGGACAAGGTGTATGAGCTTGAAAATGGTCTTCTGACGCTGCGCGGCGAAACGGAGAGGCGAACGTGATGCGACCGCACTCCGCCGACCATTCTCTCGATTTAGAAGTTTTCACCGCGCTGAAAAACGTGGAACTGCCAGAAATAATGACCCGGTTGGCGCGCATTGCAGTCGTCGGCGGTCTGCTGATTCTGTTGTTTTTAATTATCGCTCCGTGGCGGCAAACGGCGCCGGGGCAAGGGAGGGTCATCGCTTTTGCCCCGATGGCTCGCCAGCAACTGGTTGAGGCACCCGTTGACGCTCGTGTCGCACGGTGGCACGTTCAGGAAGGAACCCGAGTGGCCGCGGGCGATCCTTTGGTTGAACTTCGGGATGTGGATCCCGATCTGGTCGGAAGATTAGAGCGAGAACTGACCGCTGTGCGCGGTCGAATCGCGGCGGCCCAGACGCGCGAGAGCTCACTCAAACGGCGGGCCCAAGCCCTGACCCTGTCTCGAGAGCGGGCCTTAAAAGCGGCGGAACGTCGTGTCGCCATGGGGGTGCAGAGGACCCTCGCGGCGGAGCAATCCTTAAAAGCGTCTGAGGCCGCGCGTATGACAGCCCAACTCAATCGCGACCGGCAATTGGCATTGCGAGAGAAAGGCTTGGCATCGAATCGCGCGGTGGAATTGGCAGAGTTGGAATTTACGCGAACCACCACCGAATATGCCCGTTCATCCGCCAGTTTGGCAGCGGCGCAAGCAGACCAAGCCGCATTAGAGGCTGACCGCTCACGAATCGACACTGACGGCCAAGCAAGCATCGAAGATGCGAAAGGCGGCGCAGCGAGTGCGCGCGCTGACATCGAAAACGGGCGGGCAGAACTGGCACGACTGGAGGTTCGTCGCGCACGACAGGCTGCTCAGACGGTTTCAGCCCCCCGGGACGGCATCGTTTTTCGTCTGATTGCCTTTGAAACGGGCGGCCTCGTCAAAATGGGAGACCCGTTGGTGCTCCTTGTGCCAGAAACGCATGACCTGGCTGTAGAAGCCTGGGTGAGCGGGAACGACGCCCCCTTGGTCCGTGCGAACCGCGTCGTGCGCATACAATTTGAAGGATTTCCGGCCATCCAATTCTCCGGATGGCCGAAGGCTTCCATTGGCACTTTTGGCGGCCGTATCGCCTTTGTGGAAACCACCGATAACGGCAAAGGACAATTCAGGGTGGTCGTGGTCCCAGACCACGACCGCGACTGGCCAGACCCCGCCATCTTGCGTCAAGGAATGCGAGCGAACATCTGGGTGCTGCTCGATGTCGTGACGCTAGGGTATGAGCTGTGGCGACAATTCAACGGCTTTCCGCCCAATTACGTGGGGGCTGAAAACGTCCAAGACAAGTTTAAAATCGACACCCCTGCAAGCCGGGTACGAAAATGACACAACCACGGTTGCTGTTGGTTCTTGTGACGACGCTGTTCAACCTCCACGCCCCAGCATACGCAGACCCCATCGCGTTTCTGAGGCCGGCTGAGATCCTCGCAAGCCTGGAAACCACCTATCCTCCCGTCGTGGTCGCTCTGGCCGAAAAAGAGGCGGCCCAGGCGGCCCTGATGGCCGCTGCAGGTGCTTTTGACCCTGCGTGGAAAACGCGGGCGGCGGCCCGGCCGAGTTCCCAATATCCCCACCAGCGGATCGATAGCAATCTCGAACAAGCCACCCCCTGGTGGGGCACCACTTTTTTCGGGGGCTGGAGACGGGGCGACGGAAACTTTGCCCCCTATGATGGTAAGCTCGCGACGAATGATGGGGGAGAATGGCGCGCGGGGCTGACCGTTCCATTGTGGCGTAATGGTCCTATCGACCGCCGCCGGGCGGAACTCGTGCGCGCGGAGGCGCAAACCACCATTGCAGAGGCCTCGCTGCGTCTGCAACGCCTTGAAGCCTCCCAGCAAGCGATTCAGCGTTATTGGGATTGGGTCGCAGCCGGGCAACAGGTCGCCATCGCACGCCGTTGGCTGAATCTTGCAAGGAAACGGGATGCCGACCTGGCAACGGGTATCCGAACGGGTGCATTGCCCGCCCTGGATCGCCAAGAAAATGAGCGGGCCATTCAACAGCGAGAGGGATATCTCGCCCAAGCCGAGCGAGGACTCGAGCGCTCCGCAATCGCCTTATCGCTTTTTTTGCGCGATGAAAAGGGCTCACCTCGGCTGCCCTCCCCCGGCCAACTGCCCCCCACATTACCCCCGGCGCGCCACCTTTCAGAGGCCCTCGTGCAAGCCGACCTCTCGGCGGTCGCAGCACTGCGCCCGGAACCCAGGCAGGTTGAAGCGCAACTGGAACAGGCGCGGGTTGATCTGGCCTTGGCCGAAAACCAGTTGGCGCCTGCCTTCGATCTGTCGTTTCAAGGCTCTCAAGACCTGGGGGCGGGGCAAGTGGGGCGCGCCACGCCCGAGCTTGAGGCGGGTGTGTTGGTCGATGTTCCGCTAATTGCAAGAACGCCGCGCGGCAAAATTGCACAATCTCAAGCGAAGGTCAAAGGCCTCGAAGCGAAGTTGCGATTCGCACAAGACAAAGCGCGGGCCGGAGTCAAGGACGCAGTCTCTGCGGTGGTCGCGGCCACCCGGCGTGCCGTAGCTGCTCAGGGTGAACGGGAGGTTGCGGAGAGACTTGCCGTTTTGGAGGCGGAAAGGTTGCGATTGGGCGAAGGAAGCTTGTTCATCGTCAATTTACGTGAGCAGGCCGCCGCGGATGCTGCCGTGCGAGAAGCGATCGCGCTGGGAGAACATCAGCGGGCTCGGGTCGTCTATGAAACGTCGGCCGGTCGAATTCCGACAGGTGACACCCCTCAACAAGACGGGTAAGAGACCGGGGATGGGTTCATTCCGTGAAAAACACCTGTCATCATTTTGGCTTGGAGGCATTTTGCGCACAATCACTGCGACCCTTCTGGTCCTCGCTCTCTTGGGGGCGAACCCAGCACCCGCCGAGGCACACATCGTCTATTTCAAGGACGGAACCATTGCCCGCGGCAACGTTGTGGTGAAGGAGAACACCTTGCTGATTTCCGGCGGAGGCGCAGAACTCAGCTTCCCGCTTGAAACCGTCCGCGCGGTCTCTTTTAATGACGAACCCATTGGGTATGAGCAGCAACGACTGGAGGAGAGCAAATTTTTGAACAACGATGCACTCATTTGGTCGTGGTTTGCGGCCAATGTCCTCGGGACCGTGGTAGCGTTTCTTGGCATCGTGCGCCGGAGCGAATGAAGCATGAAACTTTGGAAACTATGCCTTGGAGTGGCACTCTTCAGCAACATGCTCGGCTCCCCCTCGGAGGCGGCCTTGGTGTATACTCGCGACGGGCGGGTGTTCGACGGAGCCCTGAAGGTTGAGCCCTCTGGATTGGTGCTGGTGATGGCGGAGAGTCGATCGTTGATGATCCCCTACGAGCAAATCGCAGGGATCTCCTTCGATGGTCAACCCCTCTTTCCCGCGCCCCGGCGCGCCGAGGAATCCAAATTACTAAACCACGACGGCCTGATTTGGGCCCTTGTGGCAGCACAAGTGCTTGCGACGGTGACCGCGTTCGTGACGCTGCTGAAGCCGGAACCGAATTCAAGAGGCCCGTCGACCCCCTAGGCCATTCCCGGGGGAGTGCCAGTATTTCCAGTTGGAGACGGCCGTGCTCCACGTCCAGCCATCGGTTGTCACCCGTATTTGAGCAGCCCCTGCTTGATCGGTCCGCGCGATGGCCACTTGATGCCTCTTTAGACGTTTCAAGGTATCTTCGTGCGGGTGGCCGTGAACATTGTTTCGCCCGACCGATACAACAGCCAGCTGCGGCTTTACCGCTCGAAGCCAGCCATCCCCCGTGGAGGTTCTCGCCCCATGATGCGCGACCTTGAGGACATCTGCTTGCAACTTCTGAGGGGCGACGCGCAGCAGGTAATCCTCTCCGGCTTGCTCAAGATCGCCCGGCAGTAACATGGTGAAGGTGCCATAAGTCAACCGCAAGACCAGGGATGCGTCATTGATTTTCTGGGCGCCGGTAAATACTGGCAGTGCCTCGATGGTGACACCGTGAGACCTCCAAACCAAGGGTTGTGCGCCTGTTTTCCACGGCACCCCGGCGTTCAACCAGGCCCCGAAAAGCGGATTCAATGCCGTTTGGGAACCGGCGGCCCCGGCCTCCCATGCCTGTGCAACAGGTACAGCCGCCACCACACTGGGAAGGCCTCCAATGTGGTCGATATGAGGGTGTGTCGCGACCATTAAATCGATGCGATGCACGCCTGCCTGCCTCAAGAACGGAATCAGGGTCTGTCGACCTTTATCACCGAACACGCCCGACGGCCCCCCATCCACCAGAACCGTTCCGCCCTGGGGCGTTTGGACGACGACGGCATCACCTTGTCCCACGGATAAAACCGTGACGGTCAAATGCTTCCTTTCATCGTCCGGTGCGAAGGTGGTAAATAGGAGCAACATAGCGCCCGCGATGGCCTTCCCGCGCCAGAAAGGTATGGCCAGAATCAGATAGCACGCGACGATGCCCCACAGGGGCAAGGCAGGCACTGCAAGCAACTGCCCGTCAAAACGAGCGGCCGTTTCCGCAATCAAACACAAGGCACCCACGCCATATTCAGTCAGCGCGTTGGCCATTCGAACCGCGTTGGGGCTCAGCAGACCGAGAACGGATAAACCCAACCCCCAAGGGGTTAGCAAAGAAATAAGAAATCCGGCCAGCCAATTTGCGGGAATCCCCATCAATGGCAGAGAGAAGAACGTATGAGCTTGCAAGGGGGCCACCCACAACCAAGTCACCACGGGGGACAACACCGCAGGCGCGAGCCAAGCCATCCCAAGCCAAGGGCGCCCCCTCCAATGGTGACTCAAGCGCAGCAGGGCATAGGTCGCCAAGGCGCTGAATTGAAAGCCAAGGTCGCTGACGCTACCAGGATCAAGCGTGACAATCAGGATCAACGTGCCCCAGAACGCAGCAAAAGGAACGCCTGAGCGCCCCAAAGCGATTCCCGCGAGCCCAATCATTCCCATACATGTGGCCCGGAGCATACCGGGTGTTCCACCCGTCAAACCGAAATACACCAACAGGGTAGGCAACGCCATTGCAACAGCGGCCCGATCCCCAAAACCCAATTTGCGGGCCAAATAGACAATTAAGCCACCCAGAATAGCGACCTGCGCTCCGCTGGCTGCCAGGAGGTGAGCGAGACCCACATCGCGAAATAAAGACGCCATTTCTGGCGGGACCGGCGCCGCCCCGGCCCCTAAAACCAACGAACCCAGTAAAGCCCCATAAGCCGGGCTCAACCCCGGGGTCAGACCATCAAGAAGTCGCAGCCGCAGCACATCCAGGGCCCATCCTGTCCGATCGTTCCAACGGGAACTCAAGGTTTCATAGGCTCCTTCTTGGGCTTGCATCGTGCTAAAAACACCGCGCTGGGCCCAAAAATCATAAGAATCAAAAGCCCCGGGATTTTGCGCATGAAGCGTCTCAGAGAGACGACCCGCGAGATTCCACACTTCGCCGGGCCGCGGGCGCTTGGCTGCCGGGGGAAACCTGACCGCCACCAAGCCCCGCCAGTGTAAATTTCGTAACGGTTTTCCCGCCCACGGCTCCACGCGGACGACACTGCGCCAACGGCCAGGCCCGCCCTCTGGGGCTGACACCACCGTTCCGCGTAAGCGAAAATAACGTCGAGGCGCTGCACGACAAGGGTCAAGGGCAGACGGGCTCGCCCTCCGGGTTTGTCTCCAAGCCGCTGCGGGCAAAACCATTGCCAAACCACAGACAGGCGTTCTCAGCGGCGGAGGAACACGCGGTAGCAGAAACACGGCCAGGGGCAACGTGGCCACGGACACGGACGAACAAGGCAAAACGGGAGCCCCCAGCGCCCCAAAGCACAATCCCAAGGCCAATGCCCGCAGCATCAATCCAGAACCAAACGCGCGCGAAGCTTGGACAAGCGCTTGACACCAATGCCCGGGACCTCCCGCAAATCATCTAGCGTTTCAAACCGCCCCAGACGAGCGCGAACTTCAAGAATTCGCTTCGCCATCGCCGGCCCGACCCCCGGAAGGGTTTGAAGCTCCTGCACACTGGCTCGATTGAGCACCACCCGGGCCTGCCGTTGACGCAAAACCTGGACCCGTGAGGACAATCTGTGGCGAGGCAGTGCGGGCGCCACCCGCCCTCCCGGCGGGGCAGGAAGTGGAACAACGAACTGTTCGCCATCTTGAAGCACCGCCGCCAAGTTGAGATCACTCAAATCGGCCCGCCGTGCCACTCCGCCAGCGCTGGCAATCGCTTCAGCCACCCGACTGCCTATGGGCAGGCGATAGACCCCCGGCCGCTTGACAGCCCCTCCCACATGGACCCGTATGGCGGGCTCAGAAACCAACATGGCAGCGGCAGCCGATTCCGAGCCGGGCAAACCGCCACAAAAAGCAAGCATCAAAAGACAATAAAAAACAACGACGCGCATGACAACCTCCCTTTCGAACATTTGTTCATATTGCCACAAGGCCTGGCTGTTGCGGGCGATTTTTGAGAACTTTCCCGCGAACGGTTCATGAACAGGGTCCCCGCCGCTCCGGAAAGCAGTTCTCAAGTGCTACACTGAGATGCAAGTTCCGCAGGCCCTCCCTCACTCGCCGCAAGGAGCCAACCTCGTCTTGGTTGCTCGTGCGCCCCCTTCTCATATGTCACTTCATCACCTTCCTACTTGGCTCGCGTCCGCTGGCATGAGCGCCCACCTCAAGACATTGATACGTGACCGACAAGGTGTTGCGTCGGCCGCTCCGGTGACCCTCGGCGGTGTCGCCGGCCCCTCGCGTCCCTTTGTAACCGCCGCTTTGGCCCCCGACCTTCAAGGCGGCCTGGTGGTGGCCAAAGATGCTGAAAGTGCGCGCCGCTGGATCGCTGAATTGGAGGCCTTTGGCGTCACAGCCGCGTATTTTCCGCCCATTGAATCCTCACCCTACGAGGGTGTTTCGCCAGACGACGAATTATTGGCGCAACGCCAAGGCGTGCTGGCGGAATTGGTGGAGGGGCATCAGCGTTGGGTGGTCACAACGCCGAAGGGCTTGATGCTTCGTTTGCCACCCGCCACCACGTGGGGGCAGGCAGCCTTCAGTGTAATGCCCGGTCAAATCACCCCACCGACGGGTTTAGTCGGGCAACTGGTGCGCCTGGGGTTTCGCCCGGTACCGCAGGTTTCAGAGCGGGGTGAGTTCTCCCGCCGGGGAGAAATTATCGATATCTTCCCGCCACAAAACGATCAACCCGTGCGGGTCGAGTTTTTCGATGAAGAGGTGGAGCGCATCCGCACCTTCGATGTCGAATCCCAACGTTCGGATCAAAGCTTGGATCGCGTCATGCTCTTTCCCGTTCGCTCGGTGGTCCTGCCCGAGGAAGGCTGGCAAGACATCGAGCGACACATTCGCGCGGCCTTTACACAAGCCCAGAAACAATTGAAGTTTGTCGCAGGACGCTTGAAGGCAAAAACGGATCAAGACATCACTCGCTTCGCCTCATTCGGTTATTTTGAAGGTTGCGAGGCCTACGCGCCGTTTATTTATCCACGCATGGACACTTTGCTCAACTACCTCCCGCCTGAGGCGATCGTGGTGTGGGATGAGCGCCTTGCATTGCACGGAGAAATGCTGAAATGGTCTGAGACCCTTGAACGGGCTTACCAAAAGGCGCTGGAAGAAGGAAATTCCCTGCCCCTGCCCTACCCATTACACCTCGATGCAGCAGGGGTGGCGTTGTTGGGGGGTGATCGTGCGCAACTCGATTTTTCATTCCACACTGAGACCACGATGACGATTGATGCGCCGGCATCCCCGCGGTTCCATAGTGACTTCGACCAAATCGCCGTTCGTATCAACGGCTGGCAGCACGAGGGTCAGCGGGTTATCATCGTGACCCAGCAACCCCACCGCGCTTTTGCCATCCTGGACGAGAGAGGGGTGAATGCGGCGATGGCAGCCCCTCCCACAGACCCCAGTGGGACCGTTGGCGGCGTGTGGGTGGTGCGCGAAAATCTTCTAGAGGGGTTCACGCTCGGGTCGTTGAGATTGGTGGTCTTGACTGACCTTGAGTTGTTCGGTCAACAGCGGCGTGCCAATGCGAGACAAATAAAGAAATTCAGCTACCAAGGGGCTGCCTACGCCAATGCGGGTGAACTCAAGCCCGGAGACTACGTGGTTCACGCCAAACACGGCATTGGTCGGTTTGTCGGTCTCAGTCGCCTGCCCGTGGATCAACAGGAACGTGAGTATCTCGCCCTCGTCTATCACAACGAGGATAAACTTTACGTCCCGGTCGACCAAGTGAATATGCTCCATCGCTACCGAGGAAGCGGTGAGGGACCGGCTCCCAAGCTGCACAAAATGGGTGGCGTCGAGTGGGAAAACACCAAGAAACGCGTGAAAAAAGGCCTCAAAGAATTGGCCGATGACCTGGTGAAACTTTATGCCGCCCGAGCAAGCCTGGAGGGCTTTGCCTACCCGAGCGACACCATCTGGCAGCGTGAACTGGAAGAGGCTTTTCCTTTTGAACCGACCATCGACCAGCGCAAAGCCATCGAAGAAACCAAACGTGATATGGAACGCCCGCGTCCGATGGATCGCCTCATTTGTGGGGATGTGGGTTTCGGAAAAACAGAAGTCGCGCTGCGAGCCGCCTTTAAGGCCATTATGTCGGGAAAACAGGTGGCCCTCCTCGCGCCAACGACCGTATTGGCCCAGCAGCACTATTTGGTATTTCGCGAGCGTTTTGCGCCCTATCCCGTGCGCGTAGGCCTGTTGTCGCGCTTTCGTACACCCAAGGAACAGCGCGAAGTGGTCTCGAAACTAAAGACCGGCGAAATCGATCTGGTGGTTGGTACTCACCGTATTCTGGGCAAGGACCTGGGTTTTAAGGATCTGGGCCTCGTCATTATCGATGAAGAGCATCGCTTTGGGGTGGCCAACAAAGAGCGGCTCAAACAGGTCAAACGCCTGGTCGATGTTTTGACCATGAGTGCGACACCCATCCCGCGCACGCTCTATATGGCCCTCTCTGGTGCCCGCGACATGAGCCTCATTGCCACGCCGCCACTCAATCGTCAGCCTGTGAAGACCTTTGTCGGGCCCTTCGACCCGGACGCAGTCAGAACAGCGATCTTACACGAGTTGGAACGCGGAGGGCAGGTGTTTTTCCTGCATAATCGCGTGGAATCCATCGCTCGTGTGGCTGCCGAACTGGGAGCCTTGGTGCCCGAGGCAAGGGTCCGAACCGCACATGGACAGATGAGTGAGGATGAACTGGAAGACATCATGATTGGCTTCAAGGAGGCCGAGTTTGATGTTTTGCTGAGCACCACGATCATTGAAAGCGGCTTAGATATCCCCCGTGCCAATACAATGATCATTGACGACGCGGACCGACTGGGGTTGGCACAGTTGTATCAGTTGCGTGGGCGCGTCGGGCGTTCCGAGACCAAGGCCTATTGTCACTGTTTCTACCGGCCGGGCAAGCAGTTAACGGATGAAGCCCGCGATCGCCTCGGTGCGTTGCAACAGTTCACCGCCTTGGGGTCTGGATATCAAATTGCCCTGCGAGACCTTGAAATTCGAGGCGTTGGCAATCTGCTCGGGCCCGAGCAACATGGCCACATGATCGCGGTCGGTTTCGACCTGTATTCCCGGATGCTGGAAGAAGCCGTGGAAGAAGCGCAGGGCCAAAGTCACGAAACCCTGGCGGAACCCACCACCGTCGATCTCCACGTATCTGCCTTCATTCCTGAAGACTGGCTGGGCGAAGGAGGAGATAAGATGGCGCATTATCGCCGCCTCGCGGGGGTCGGGTCGGAGAAAGAATTGGAAATGCTGGAGGCGGAATGGAAAGATCGATTTGGTGCGATGCCGACCAGTGTGAAAAACTTACTGCGCGTCGTTCGCATCAAGTTGATGGCGACTGAGTTGGGCTTGAATGCCATTCGCTCGGACAGCAAATTCATTCGCATCCAAGGGAGCGTTCCCGCTTCGGCATTCTATAAAGCAACGGCGGGAGACAAGGCGCTGGTGAATTGGAAGTTCACGCCCAACGAATTACAGATCGACCGGGCACGTCTACTCCCAGAAGAGCAGCTGAACGCGGTGGAAAAGCTATTGAAGCCCCTCGTAGCCCAGGTCGCGATGGCGTCGTGAGGTTCCAATGAAACCAGAAATAAAAGGTGAAGTACCCGCGGCCGGCGAAGACCAGGAAAACGGCTTGCGATCGCCGGATCCCGCGCCAAAGGTCCGCGCGTTCAAGGGCTTACTGGCAGCGACCATCTTGGGGCTTATGTCGTGGGGATTTGCCCACTACGGTGAACAATACGCCGGAAGCGTTGCGACGGTGGATAGCCACAAAATTTCAAAATCAGAATTTCAGCGTTTGTACAAACAAGTGCATCATCGCTACCAACAACAGTTTCAGGTCGACTTCGAATCAGCGTCGGGCCATCAAATCGAAACGGACCTGAAGCAGAGTGTACTCAACGAACTCATCCAACGCGAAATTGTGGGGATGGAAGCCAAGTCGCGGGGAATTTCCGTCCCTGATAACGCCGTCGAAAACGAGCTCGCTCGCATCAAAAACGGATTTCCCAGCGCCGACGATTTCCACAAATTACTGAAAGACCAAGGCGCCGATGTCGACGGTCTGCGCCGTCAAATTCGGGCCGGGATGCTTGAAGCCCGATTGCAGGATCATCTCGCGGGCGGAAGCGTCATCGGGGAGCAAGAGGCGCAAAAATATTACTCGGCACACGTCGCGATGTACCAGCAAGCGGAACAGGTGCAAGCCCGTCACATCCTGGTGAAAGACAAGAATCTGGCCTTGAGTCTGCGCAGACAACTGACGGCCGGGGCCGATTTTTCAAAACTGGCCGCCCAGCATTCCGAAGACCCTGGCAGCAGGTCCTCGGGTGGCGACCTGGGATTTTTCTCCCGCGGAAAGATGGTCAAAGAATTTGAGGCGGCGGCTTTCAGCCTGTCGGTGGGTTCGATATCGCAACCCGTGAAGTCTGACTTTGGGTATCATCTCATCAAAGTAGAGAGCCGCAAGCCCTCTCGAACCCTACCTTTTGGAGAAGTTAAAAACGAAATCACGGCAAACCTGATTCGCGAACGCCGTAAAGCAGCCTTCGCGGCGTGGCTTGAGCAACGGCGCCAGCGTGCTGTGATTACTTATGGCCGCGGCTATGAGTCGGGGGCCAGCGATCCCGGTCACGCGAACCACGCGCACGAAGGACACTAAGCGATGTCATATCCTATTACCGTTGTTGGACTCGGCCCCGGTGACCCCAGTCTCTTGACTCTCGCAGCCGAGGCTGCCCTGGAGAGCGATGCCCCATTATTCCTGCGCACGGCGCGCCATCCAACCGTTTCCAAGTTGGACGAGTCCGGCCGCGCTTATGATTCGTTTGACGCGTTCTATGATGAGGAGAGCAACTTCGACATACTCTATGCGCGGATTGTAGAAACATTGGTTTCGCGGTCCCAAACGACCGCCGTCACCTACGCGGTCCCGGGTCATCCCTTGGTCGCGGAAAGTACGGTCACACGATTGTTGCAACACCCTGCCGCCCACGTGAAGATTGTTCCCGGTTTGTCCGGTGTTGAGGCGACATACGCACTGTTGGGCGTTGACCCCACCAACGGCCTGCAATTGCTTGATGCGCTGGCGCTTGAGGGGGTGAGAATAAACCCTGCGTTAGGCGCCTTGGTGGTTCAGGTTTACAACAAGCGGGTGGCGGGCGCAGCCAAATTGCTTCTGATGAAGTTTTTTCCAGATGAACATCCCGTCAAGCTCATTCAAGCGGCGTCGGTCCCTGGGGCCGAAAAGATTTTGGAAGTTCCTCTTTACGCCATTGACCGCCATCCAGAACTCATCGACCACCTGACAAGCCTATACCTGCCCCCTGCGCCAGCGATGGGCGTGGACCGCCTGAGGGATATCGTGGCCCGTTTGCGCGCGCCGAATGGATGCCCCTGGGATCGGGAGCAAACGCACGCCAGTTTAAGAAAATTTATGCTAGAGGAAGCCTATGAAGCGGTCGAAGCGATCGATGATGAGGATGAGCACGGATTGTGCGAGGAATTAGGCGATGTCCTTCTGCAAATTGCGTTACATGCCCGCATCGCGGAAGAGCGCGAGGCGTTTGACCTGGACGAAGTCGCCGAGGGGATCTGCGATAAATTAATCTACCGTCACCCCCACGTGTTTGGCGATGTTCAGGTTTCAGATGTTGATGAGGTACTGAGTCACTGGGAGGTGCTCAAGCAGCGGGAAAAGGAGGCTGCCGGAGAACTGCCTAGCAGTCGCCTGGGGAAAATTTCCCCCAATGCGGCCCTCGCCTATGCTGACAAAGTCCTTGGAAGGGCAGCAAAAGCCAGGTTCGAATGGCCTCACTTGAATGATGCCCTGGCGAAGGTCAACGAAGAATGGTTGGAACTACAGTCGGCCATTCGCGCCGATAGCGCGTCTGAGGCCTTCACAGAATTTGGGGACCATCTGTATGCCTTGGTCAATGTTGCGCGCATGCTGGGTGTGGATGCTGAAGATGCCCTGCGTCAAGCAACGCGCCGTTTTATTTCCCGCTTCGAGGCAATGGAGGAACTGGCTGCCACCCGCAATCTGGCTTGGGACAGTTTAGACATCGCGACCTTCAAGGCGATGTGGAATGAGGCGAAGCAGGTGACCCGTTGCTGAAACAAGGGGGCTTTTGCTCAGCGATCGCGCGGATAATCGCAGCCTCGCCGCAATTCCAAGGGTCCACCCCTGTATATTCTCCGGTGTTCACGAGAGATACGCCGTTACTGCGCCGACAGTAGCCGCGATCCGGGCACGGCGCACATTGGGAGTAATCTGACAAGGTGAGCCCACGCACCTTGGTGAGTTCTGGAGACGTCTCCCAAATACGCTTGAGGCCTCCTTGACGGATGTTACCACTGGGAATCGGCGCAGCGATACACGGATATACGTCTCCTTGGGCACTCACTGCCACCACCGCGCGGGCGCAGGAGCATTGCATGTCTTGCCCATTGCGACAAGTAGGTTGTCCGAGGGCCTCGCGCAGGGGCCCGCGATAGAGTTGTTCCAGAACCGGCAGGGGCACACGATGCGCCAAGGAAGTTCGGGTGCCGTCGTACCGGGCGGAAATCTGGGGATCCAGCGTGAAGCCAAAACCCTCGCGTTCCGATATTCCCAACATGGCCTCAACTTCATGCGAATTTTCTGTGGTCACACAGAAGCTCAGCGATACCCGCATTCCGGCATCGCGGGCCGCGCGAGCCCCGGCCAAGGTTTTTGAGAAACTGCCGGCCACCCGCGTGAGGGCATCATGGGTCTTGGCGCTGGCACCATACAGGCTGAGATCGATTGCATGGACCTGGGCATCGTAAAGCAATTGGGCACAGTGCCCCGTCAAGGCAACCCCATTGGACTTGATGCGGACGGCCGCGAGAGATCGGCGCGCGTGACGCACAAAATCCAACAGATGAGGATGTAAAAGCGCTTCACCCCCCGTAAAACAAATTTCCAGCGCCCCCATTGAAACCAACTCATCAATCACGGACATCACCTCATCCGGCGTGAGTTCCTCTCCCGCAGGCAGGGCCATATCGCGATCGAAATTGTAACAATGCGTACAGCGAAGATTGCAGCGCAAAGTCAGCTCGATAGAGGCAAACAACGGCACGTAAGTGTCGTAAGCGACATCGACAAGGGCAATTTGTGGTTCCGGCATCAACGCGGTCCCAAAAACATCTGAATTCTCCCATCCACCCGGCCCACGCCTTCTATTGTACCGCTGACACGGCTCTTCTAAAGGCGAAGACATATACTGTTATCGTGGGTACTATAATCCCGACTCCACGGTGTCCCGCGTCCATACGTGACGTGCCAGCGATCACGGTAAGAGGATAATGGCGTGAAGCCTGTCACAATCATATTGGCACTGGTCTTGGGTTTCTCATTGGGCCAAACCACTCGCGCTGATGCGTGTTCTCGTGAAACGATAACCGACGACGCATTTGAAGACTTCCTCCGAGACGGCTATTTGCGCGACCGGCAGGGCGACTACCGGGGAGCCGTTGATGTTTTCCAACGGGCCATCGTCCTCCGCCCAACGAATCGCAAAGTGCGCTTTCTGTTGGCGAACACCCTGTGGCGTGACAATCAATGGATGAATGCACGTTTTGCTTGGGAGTCGCTGCTCCGCCAGGGGGGTGAGGATCGAATGGGGATCGAGGCCCGGAACTGGCTGCGTGATAACGCACGCGAGGGCTGGATTCCGCAGGTGAAAACATTGGCCGGGGGATCGGCAGGGTTTGCAGACGGAGAGGGCCGGCTGGCCCGTTTCTCGCGTCCGTCGGGGATGGCCGTCGCAGCCGATGGAAGCCTGTTAATTACAGATACCGGCAACCATCGTATTCGCCTCGTGAAGCCTGATGGTAAGGTGATCACAGCGGCAGGCAGTGGCGTTCCCGGCTATTCGGATGGCCCCGCGCTGCAGGCCCGCCTTGAAGCACCCACGGGGGGTGCCCTTGATCCTGCGGGCAATTACTACTTTATCGATGGCACGCGCATTCGCTTCTTAACTCCCGACGGCCGTGTCGGGACATTGGCGGGTGACGGCGTGGCAGGGTTCATTGACGGGGGGCCTCAAGTCGCTCGTTTTGCGCGACCCGTGGCGGTTGCCGCAGATTGGCGCGGCCGCGTTGTCGTGATCGATAACGGGACCGCCATTCGGATGGTCAGTCCGCAGGGCAACGTGACGACCGTGGCGGGTGGACTGGAACCAGGGTTATCAGACGGCGAAGGGAGCGCCGCGAAACTCCGCTATGTCACACGAATGAGAATGCTCGACAAGGATCACGTGTTGCTCGTCGACACCGGTAACAACCGAATGAGGGAATTGAACATCCCATCGGGAATGGTCAAGACACATCCGGGATGTGGGGTGGGCGGGTACATCGACGGCCCCTTAGAGGCCGCTCACTGGAAAGAGTTAAACGGTGTCATTGTTGATCCTTTAGGCAACCTGATCGTGGCGGACTCGGGCAATCGCGCCATCCGTCGCATTACCCTGGGGCAAAACGTTCAGACCCTCGCAGGCGGCCACCGCGGTGGAGAAGCCAAAGATGGATCCGGAATGTGGGCGCGATTCGGTGATCCGGTCGAGTTGGGCATGTACGGCAAGACATTGTTTATCCTCGATCGGGGAGCCCACGGGATTCGCACGATGGATCTTGGGGGACTCTACCTTTAGCCCTTTCCGCGCATTTTTTTCTGCGTGGGTTTTCCGCCGTGAGCCGGGGAAACACATGACGATGGGTCCGTAATCTCCTTGGCCCTGTTATGATGGTGAAGCCGGCACGGAGTCACTTTGTGTTAAAACCTTTTTCTCGCTCAGCTGATGAGTTGTTCCATCACCTCACCGCCCTTGGGGTGAATCTCGAGCAGACCTTGTTTCGCTTCGAATACATGGTCACTCACTGGGAAGAACGCGAGGGGCGTTTTCAGGCGATTCGAGAATGTGAACACGAGGGTGATCGGCTCTTGCGTGAGTTACAGGATTACCTGCGAGAAACGTTTTTTGTCCCGGGTGATCGCGAGGCCATCTACGCCCTCACCGCGGAATTGGATGACATCGTCGATTGGGCCCTTAAGATTTCCAACACCCTGTTGTTATACCGGGTCGAATCACCACCCGACGCTTTTTTGAAAATGGTGGTGATCCTGAAAGAGTGCACCATGGCGCTGCGCGAGGCGTTGGAGAAACTTTCTAATCGTAAGTTACGGCAGGAGATAGATGCGGCGTGTTTGCGCGTCGTCGCTCTCGAGGACCAGGCCGATGACGTGTATCGGCAAGGCTTGGCAGTGCTGTTTGATAACCCAAGTGATGTGCTCGACCTTCTCAAATGGAAGGATATTCTCGATGCGACCGACGACGCGGTCGATCACGCCAACCACGTCGCTTATCGGGTGATACAACTGAACGGCGCATTGCACTGATCACGAAAGCGGCGCCCCCTCCACGGGTCCGTGGGCGGCGCCTTTGATCGTGGTGTGTGTGCGGGATGTGCCATCGATATTGGTGGTCACCTCATCAATGCGTCGAATGCCGTTTTTATCCAACACGATACGAATGCGCTTGAAGTGAGGCTCTGAAACCCGGCTGCCATTTTCCCGCCGGGTGAGGCGAAAGACAACATTCAAGTGGTACACCTTGGGGGCCCGCAAGCGGCAAAACGCGCGGCTGTCCGCGTCGTAGAATTGCACGCCCGAAGTCGGATTGTCGAGTCGGACAAGCAGATCGTCCACGCTGAAGCGCAAAATATGCTTGATGTGCGTGCGGCGCTGGTGTTCCGTGAGGATGCTGCGGGCGAACAGCTTGAGGTCATTGCGGTAGAGCAAAACCGTTTCTTTGCGTTCGGAATCCAAGTCCACCACGTGGGCCGCGTTGCGGATGGCTAAGACGTCTGGCGGTACGCGAGACTTGGGCAAATGCCTCACCTTTTCATTGCAACGGCCCACCTTTTCATCGGTGGAAGGATCCTGAATCGTCAGGCGATTATCCGGAAAAAAACGTGACACCTTTTCCCAGACGTACTCGCGCAAGACCTCTTTCAGGCGGTCTTTCAACACATAAAAGAGAGCAAAGACTGTCACAGCCAGCCAAAGGCCGTGCTGGTAAAGCGGCAAGGTCACGCTGCGGTCCGTCACGCCGGCAAAAAAAGCCGCCGCCAGAGCACCCAACCCCGCCGCGAGGTTGCGCCAGCGGTTGGTTTGCTGCACCGTACGCACATCGAGATACAAGACCTGATCCACCAGCTTGCGCAACGCTCCGGAGCGGTAGGTGTACAGGGCCAGCGCCTCTTCATCGCCCGGGCTCAGTTGCACGTAGCCGCAGCGCTGGCGGTGATCCGTTTCCGCCGCCGCTGCGGCGTGTACGGCCCCGGCGGCCTGGTCAAGGGAAACGGGAGACTGCCAGGCCGAGGCCAGGGTAAAGTGCAGGGCGGCGAGGGTGTGGTCAAAGCGGTAGGTGAGGAACTCGTCCACGTGGCGCAGGCTTTGCAGCACGCTGGCGGGCACCCGTTGCTCAAACCCGGCGTAATCGCACATCAGGCCGCGGTATTTCTCTAGCAATTCTGCCAACTGGTGCACCGCATCGCACACCTGGGCCTGCAGTTCTCGCCACGGCGCGGTGTCACTGGGCCTGGCCTGGGCCCGGGCCAGCAAATCTTCGGCGTTTTCGCGGCGGGTGCGCATCAACTGGCTGGCAATCGTGCCAAACAGGCGCGCCTCGGCGGGGGCTGCGAAGTCGTCCAGCTTCTCGCCCATCGCCAGGCGTTTGAGCAGGAACGACAACATGTTCAACGGAGACCGTCGATTCAACGGGTCGAGCAATTCCCACTCCGACATCCGCGGGGTTTTGAAGCGAATGTACGCGTGCAGGTTGCGGTAGAAAGCCTCCACCGGGTAGTTGAGCGCCGTAATGCCCATGTTGGAAGGAAAAAAGTGATAGGCCTCCACCCGATAGTGCTCACAATCGCTGCCTTGGCTCAGGTGTTCGGGCGCGATGCCGTAGGTGAACTGCACCTCGAACTGCGAACGGTCGTGCAGCGTAATGTGCGTGTCGATGGCATCACGCCAGGTTTCTGGGCGCACGACCAGGCTCGCTTTCTAGGCCTTGACGCGAATCGGTGGGCGCCGCTGCCCACCCGCGAGGGCCCGCTAATCATATGCCCGGAAGAGCGCCTTAGGTATCGGGGTGGCGGCCCGCCAGCGACATCCCAATGGCGAGCGATGGGTGCAAGTCGACGGTCTTTGCGAGCAAGCACGAGCGGCTGCACGCGAGCACTGTGCCCGCAGGGTCTTAAACGGCAGCCGGCGCGTCCTGGCGCGACGCGACAGGCTCGGAGGGCGTGTTTTTCGAGATGATGCCCCCCGCCAGCATCACGTCACCGTCGTAGAACGCGGCCACCTGCCCCGGCGTGATGGCCGCCTGCGGCGTGAAGAAGCGCACCAGGTAGCCTCCACCCTCTAACGGCTCGACAATAGCCGGGGCCGGCTCGGAGCGGTAGCGAATTTTGACCTCGCAGGTCATGGGTTCGGTCGGCGCGGCGATGCTGATCCAGTTGATAGCCTCGACGACCAGTTGCGTGCCCAGCGTGGCCTCTTTAGGGCCCACCACGACCAAGGCTTGCTCGGCGTCAATTCGAATGACGTACAGCGGCTCGCTGGCAGCGATGCCCAGGCCGCGGCGCTGGCCGATGGTGTAATTCACCACGCCCTGGTGCTGTCCCAAGACCTTGCCGTGCGCATCGACGATGTTGCCCGGCCGGATGCGATCGCCCACCTGCTCACGCAAAAAGCCCTGCGGGTCTTCACTGAAGCACAGATCCTGGCTTTCGGGCTTGTCCGCCACGGTAAAGCCCAGTTCCTTGGCGATCGCTCGGACCTCAGTCTTGTTCATTGCACCCAAGGGAAAAATGCAGCGCGCCAGTTGGTCTTGCGTCAGGCCATACAGCATGTAGGTCTGGTCCTTATTCGGGTCGACCGCGCGCAACAGTTGATAGCGCCCGCTGGCCTCATCAAAGCGCACGCGGGCGTAATGGCCTGTGGCCACGCGATCGCAGCCGAACTTCTCTTGGGCCATTTCAAACAGCTCCAGAAACTTGAAATCACTGTTGCAGATGGCACAGGGGTTCGGCGTAAAGCCCGCCAGATAACTGTTGGTGAAGTGATCCACCACCTTCTGCTTGAAGGTTTCCACAAAATTAAAGCGGTGGAACGGGATGCCCACCTGCGCCGCCACGTCAGAGGCATCGCGCATGGCCTCTGTGTTGCAGCACCGCGATTCAGGCCAGATGACCATCGAGATGCCCACGCCTTCATAGCCTTGCTGCGTCAACAAATGAGCGCTGACGCTGCTGTCGACGCCCCCACTCATCGCAATTGCAATCCGCTCGGCCATGGTTGCCTCTCTCGTGTCTTTCCTGAGTAGCGTCCAGCGCCACTGCCACCGCCACCGCAAATTTCCGTCACTGTTCGCGCCACCGCGAGTTTCCGTTGTGGCGATCGGCCGCGCTCGCAGCGGCACCGATGGCCGTATTTCAATTCTAGCCGATCACCCCCTCCCGGCGCGAGCCCGAACCCCGGGTGGGGAGCATGAATACAGGCTCGGGGCCGCTGGCGCGTCAAACCCAACGTCGTTGCCGCTGCAGCGGTCGACGCCAGGCGAGCCATTGGGCATAATGCCTGCAGGTGCCCTTGCTGTTGGAGATGTAGCCTTGTCCAATTACACAAACCCCGCCTGGTGTGACGCGATGACCGTCCGGTTGGAGTTCAACTACATGTTGGACCGGCTGATCGGGCCGGAGCGTGGCTTGTCTCTGGACGCCGTGAAGGCCATGGCCGAGCCGCTGGCGCGCGTCCACGAACGCATCGTGGCCCGCGACGGGGCTGGGTCCGACTTTTTGGGTTTCTTGGACCTGCCCGAGCAAGATCCGGCCGCCCTCGACCGCATCCAAGCCACGGCCGATCGCCTCGCAGCCGCAGGCGACATCCACGTGGTGCTGGGCATCGGCGGCTCGTACCTCGGCGGCCGAGCGATTCTGGAAAGTCTCTTCTCCCCGTTTCGCAACGAAATGTCTCGCGCCGAGCGCCAAGACCGGCCGCGCATCTACTTTGAAGGCAACAACCTCGATGCTGACAGCATGCAGGCTTTGCTCGATCGCCTGCCAACCTCGCCCGGAGACGCCGCGGGGGATGCCACGCTCAACGTCATCTCCAAAAGCGGCGGCACCATTGAAACGGCGATCGCCTTCCGCGTGTTCCGCCAGTGGGCGGAGCGCGTCTACGGCAAGGAAGAAGCCGCCCGGCGTATCGTGGCCACAACGGATGAGGCCAAGGGCAGCCTGAAAAAGCTGGCGGACCAAGAAGGCTACGAACAGTTCGTTATCCCCGACAACGTGGGCGGCCGCTTTTCGGTGCTGACGCCGGTGGGGCTTTTGCCTGCTGCCATTGCGGGCGTCGACATCAAAGCCCTGGTGGCGGGGGCCCGCGCCATGGCCGCGCGCTGCCGCGAAGTCGACATGTTCAAGAACCCGGCCTATATGTACGCCGCCTTGATGGATCTCAGCTACCGCGCGGGTCGCAACGTGTCGATCATGGCCGCCTGGACCAAGCGCTTGGAATTCTTCGGTTACTGGTATGACCAGTTAGGCGCCGAGAGTCTGGGCAAGGCAGGCGGCGGGCGCATTCCCTTTACCTCCGTGAACAGCCGCGACTTACACGCCCGCGGGCAGCAGGTACAAGAAGGCCCGTTCAACACCGTGGTGACCAACCTCGTGGTGGGGCGCAGCGCACGCCCCTTGATGGTGGAGTCCGATACCCAGGATCTTGATGGACTGAACTACCTGGAGGGCTGGGATCTTGACAAGATGCAACGGGGCGCGATGGATGGCACGCGCTTTGCCTACGCCAAGGACGGGCGGCCCAGCTTGAACCTGGAGATTCCGGAAATCAACGCCTACACGCTCGGGCAGCTGTTTTATTTATTTGAGGTGGCCACATTGGCGGAAGGCTACTTGCAAAACATCAACCCGCTGGATCAGCCGGGGGTGGAGGCCTACAAGAAATTCATGTTCGGCAACCTGGGGCGTCCCGATATGGCGGCCTACAAGGCCGAATTCGACGCACGCCCGCAAGGCTTGCCAGAGCTGGTGATTTAGCGCCGCCATCAAGCGTTTTGAACGGTCACTGGAAACAGCAGGCAAGCGCTTGCTGCTGACGCTGCAAAGTCTGCTGGCGCAATACGTGCCCCACGCAAAGCTCTGGGTCTAGGGCGCCGGGCCAAATCGAAAAACAACGACACATCTTTATCCTTTCTTAATGTTGAAAGCATCACGAAGCCCTCTGCCGTGCTCCACGGCCAGAAGAATTGGGGCTACGATCAAAGCGTGCCCCCGAGGTCGGGCGAGAGTTCAATGGAGAGGGCGATGTCTCGGATAATTTTTGTCATGTGCTTCATGGCAGCAGCGAGCCTCACGGGTGCCTGCGGCCGTGCGCCGCAGCCGGTGTCGACCGCACTGAGAACCCCGGCCGGGATGCAATCAATGGCCCAGCCCGCGGGCGAACCCGCTCTGGTGGGCATTGCGTTCGACGGGCAGATGGCTGAGACCTTTGCCGGGGAATCCATGCGCCCGATGACCTTTGAGCCTGTCACCTCAGGGGTGCCCGCAGAAAAGCTCAGCTACCGCTGGAACTCGGAGTCCACGTTTTTAGGCTACCCCAACCAGCGGCTGTTTCATTTCTTGCCCGCCTCCGCAGGCACCTACCACATCGTGTGTCGTGCTTTCACCCGGGACGGACAGTTGATCGGGATGCGCGAAGCCACCGTGTGGGTGAGAAAGGCGCCGCGGCCTCCGCTCTAGCCCGCCCTCGAAGCACGACAGTGCGGCCCACAGATGTGCAAAATTGCGGAAAGCGCCACCCTCAAATGGGGGCGGAAAAACGCCGAGCGTAACCCGTCAGCTCCACGTAGCCACGGCCTTTCACGGGGCGCCCTGCGCGCCTGCCCGACACCTCGACGCTGCCTTCCCAGTAGGTTTCCCGGCTGGAGCCCGGGGTTCTTAATTCTTGGGCCTTGAAGCTAGGCTTCACCGTCAATTCCAGGCCTTGTCCGGGCACGCGCACTTGCCAGCCACTGGGGTAGTTCGCCCCCGAGGTCGGGCTTTTCCAGCGGCCCTGGGGTACGATTCCAAACGCTGACAGCTCCAGGTGGCGCGCGGGGCCCTGAGCAGGCACCCATGTGCCACTGGACTGCGCCACGGGTGTCCCGTCCAGCCGGCGCAACTGATACAGCATCAGTTCGCTGTCGTCTTCCAGTTGCAGGCTGAACCAGTCCCAGCCCGCTTCATCCTTGCCAAGCTGGTTCGAGCCAAATTCATGGTCCATCCAGCTGGTGCCGGTGACCGGCAGATGCTCCGTCCCCACGCGCACGTGCCCCCGCGTGGCCATGCGCGTCAGCGAGTAATAATGCGAGGCACACGTGGGACAGTCGCTCTTGCGGCTGATGCCCTCGTGACCGTGGATCACCGGCGGCTTGAGCGCATCGACCTCCAGTTCAATGGCAAAGGCCGGATCAGCCGCGACCAGGCTGTGGCGGTGGGGCGAACGGGCCCCTTGAGGCACGGTTTGCCCAGCCCGCCAGGGGCCCAAAAACACATTCAAAAACTGAGGCGCCGCATTCGCCAGGCCCGTGCCCCCCCGCTGCAGGCGGTCGGCAAAATGAAAGCGTCGCTGGTTGATGTCGCTGAGTGCGAAATGCGCGAGATAGATCGCATCGCTCCGCCAAGCAGAAGCCCTCGCCCCCAGTGGATTTCCGGGTTCCAGCCCCACGCGGAAAAAGGTCAACTGATACCCGAAGCGGCGGACGCCCGGCGCTTCAAGGTGGCCCGTGTAATACCACCATTCGGTGCGAAAGCCGGGGTGCGCCCCGTGGTCGCGTGGAAACACGTACTGATAGCCGGGCAACGCGGGCACAAAGGCCGCAGGCGACTTTGCGACAGCCCCCACGGGGGCCGCTGCGAACAGGCATCCGAGGGTCGCCAAAGACAGCCAGGGGCGTTTATTCATCGCGCATCGCCTCCACCAATTTGGCTCGCGCAGCGGCACGCGCAGGCAAATAACCCGCCACCACGGCGGCCAGCACGACGGCCGCGAAAGTGGCCGCAATAAACCCAAACGGCCATTGAAATTGGACACTCCAGCCAAAAGACTCGCGGTTTATTACACGGATCAGTAATTCAGCAAGGAACCATCCCCCCAGAAGCCCCAGCGACGCGCCAGCCAAGCCTATGAGGGCGGCCTCCGTCATCACCATCGCTGCCACCTGGCGTCTCAGAAGCCCTATTTGCCTGAGAATCGCAAGTTCGCGGCCTCTTTCCAGCACCAAGGCAGCCAGCGTTCCCGCCACCCCCAACAGCGAAACGGTCATCGCGACGGCGTGGAGCGCATAAGTGATAGCAAACGTGTCATCAAAAACCCTCATGACCTGGGCACGCAACTCTTGTGAAGACAATATCACCGCCCGGCGATCGCCCAAGGCCCGCTGCAGCGCCAGCCGCAAAGACTCACGGGGCGCATCAGGTGCCGCGTGGACCGCCAAATGCGTCATGCTGGTATCCAACCAGTAACGCTGATAAGTCCCGCGATCCATCAAAACATAGCCTTGATCGGAGGCATAATCGTGATAAACCGCGGTTACCTGGAAACTCTTTGGACCGCTCGGAGTTTCAAGGGTGAGTGGGGACCCCACGTCGACCCCGTGCTTGATACTCAGAGCTTCTGAAACCAGCACCTTGTCCGCCCCGATGCACGCCTGCATCAACGCCTTCGCATTCCCGGGATCGCGCAGCACCATCCGACCATAACGAGCCCGGACCTGCATATCGGGAGCCCCCAGTCGGATGACGAGCCCCCGATAAGGCAAAGGGCGCTCACGAAAACGCTCGACCGCGACGACTCCCGGCAGCGCTTCGAATGTATCCGCCACGGACGGATCCAAAGTGGCGATCGCCCCGAGCCCGCTGGTGGTGCCCGACGCCGGAGGGTTCACGTAGAAGGCTCCGGGCAAAGTGGTATCGACCCACGCTGCCACGGTCGAGCGAAAGGAACCCACCATCGTGGCCACCCCAATCGTCATCGCGGCCCCCACCATTAACGCCGCCACCGCCACGGCGTTGCGCCCCACCGCGCGCCGGAAATTCCGGGCTGCCAACTGCAAGGTGAGCCAACGGGGGAAGGTCCTGGCCACTTCATCCGCCACCTGAGACCACGCACGAACCGTGACAGGTGCCCAAAAAGACACTCCCAAAACCACGAGGGCTGCGGCGGCATACCCTCCCCACGGGGGCCCCCCTCCCGCGGGGATGGAGGCGAACCCGAGAGCCAACAGAAGTAATCCCCCGCCCCACAGCGTCCAATACCCGGTGCGGCGACGCTGCCCCGACTCCCACGTGCCCGCGCGCATCGCCAAAGCGCTGGGGGTTGTCGTGGCCTCGTGCGCAGGCGCCCATGCGGCCACCAGGGACAAAATAAGGCCTGCGGCCAAGCCCGTCGCATACGGTGTCGGACTCCAAGCCACTTGGTTCACGCTGGTGTCCACATACAAGGCGTCCACCGTCTGCCCCACTGCTGCGACCGCGCCACGGGCCAAAAGGCTTCCCAACAGCAGCCCCAAGCCCCCCCCCAACAGGCCGACCAGCAAGGCTTCCAAGGCAAAGATTGAAAAAATCTGGCGCCGGAGGGCGCCCAGAGCCCTCAGCATTGCAATCTCACGGCGACGTTGCACCACAGAGATGCTGATCGCGTTATAGATAAGGTAAGCCCCCACCACGAGGGCCACAAACGACAGCGCCGTCAAGTTCATGCGGAAAGAGGCCAACATACGCTCTGCCGTGCGGGTCGCCTCCGCCGGCTCCAAGAGTTCAACCCCCGGCACATTCAGTTCTTTCGCGGCGGCACGCAAGCTTTCGGGTTTCACGCCGGGCCGAGCGACCAGATCGACGCGGTCCAAACGTCCCACGCGATCGGCCAATTCTTGCAAGGCTGCTACATCCATAAATGCCACCCAGGGGTCTAGCGCGGCCGTTTCTCGACCTGCCGGCAGCACCCCGGCTACGGCCAAGTCCACGGCTCGGTCTTGAACCAACAACGGTAACGAGCCGCCCAGCGTCACGCCCAATCGTTGCGACGCATCGGCAGTCAGCCAAATCCCTCGCGGCCAGCCATCACGGGGCGCCTCGGGCGGGGTCGCTGCGTCGGATGGAGGGGTCGCATAGCCGCGAAAGGCTCCCGGGGCCAAAAGATCGACCCCGATTAACCGCAAAGGCCGCGGCGCAGCCTCCGCGGTCACGGCGGGTACCTCCAGAACAGGACTTAGTTCTGCCCATTGCAACAGGGGCGCCAAGCGCGGCAAAACGTCTTCATTGAGGTCTCCACCGGGCGTCACCACTTGCCAAGCGGCGGGGCCTGCCACGGCCCGCGCGGTCTGTGAAAACGCATCCAAAGCCGTACCATTCGCAAGCTGCACAGCCACAGCGACCGCTACGCCCAATGCCACCCCCAGAACACTCAGGGCCGCGCGCAAAGGGTGCAAGGTGAAATGTCGCCAGACCAAAGCCAAGCGAAGCAAAGGGGGGCTGTTGCCGGGCAATTGCGAGTGACTCACACGGAGACTCTTTCGTCGGCCTCAATGGCACCATCGCGCATCTTGACCACGCGATGACAGTGCTGCGCGGCCTCTGCGGCGTGCGTCGCCAGCAAGATGGTCTGCCCTGTGTTCGCATTAAGCGCTTGGAACGCCCTGAGAACTGCTTGCCCGCTCGCGCTGTCCAAACTGCCTGTCGGCTCGTCCGCAATCAGCAGCGCCGGCGCGTGGACGATGGCCCGGGCGATCGCCACCCGTTGCATCTGCCCGCCGCTCATCTCGTGCGGGTAACGATGCCCGAGGCTTCCAATGCCCATCTGTTCAAGCACCGAGGCCACGGCTGTCTGGACCTCCTTCCCCGGTTTTCCAGCCAGCACCAGGGGCAAGGCCACGTTCTCCCCGGCGCTGAGCGTGGGCAACAAATTAAAAAACTGAGAGACGAAACCCACGCGATGACGTCGCAGCAGTGTCAACGCATCATCGTCCAAATCGCGGGTGTTCCGGCCTTCTATCCAGACCGCCCCCTCATCCGGCTGGTCGAGCAGGCCCGCCAAATGGAGCAGCGTGCTCTTGCCGCAACCACTTGGCCCCATCAAGGCCACCATCTCCCCCGCGGTGATCGCCAAACTCACCCCGGCCAAAGCCGCCACCGGGGTTCCATCCCCCGATTCGGTGCGGATATATTGTCGTGACACCCGCTCCAATAACAATACGGGTGACGGATGAGCGGTAAATTCCTGCATCTGCCAGGCTCCTCGCAATCCCACCCGCCTGCGGGGCGATCATACTCCCCATTCGTGTCTTGCGGCAAGCAAACGGGCTCGCACGCCCCTTCGCAAGGCACGGACATCGCGGCGACGGCTTGTATCCATTGGAGGCGCTCACTATAATGGCTTCGCTTTACTGCCCGCGTGCGCCAAGCGCCGCAGGTCATCACGAGGAGCCACCACAACAATGAACCAACTCCAAACCCTGCACACCGCCTTGAAAAACCGCAGCCTGCTGAAAGTCATTGCGGGAATTACCAACTTTAACACCGAGCGTGTGGTGGCGATCGCGAAAGCAGCCCACGCGGGTGGAGCAGACGCAGTGGACATCGCGGCCGACCCCACCCTGGTTCAAGCAGTGAAAGCGAACGCGCCGTTGGTGGTGTTCGTGTCGTCGACGGATCCAGCGGCCTTGATCGCGTGCGCAGAGCACGCTGACGTTTTGGAGTTGGGTAACTTTGACGCCATGTACCGTGCAGGCAAAAATCCAACGGCGGCCGAAATTTTGGCGTGGGCTCGGGAGGTAAAAGACGCGGTGGGCGGCTCTCGCCCCTTCTGCGTCACCGTGTCGGGACTCCTGCCTTTGGCAGAGCAAACCCAACTGGCCCAGGACCTTGAAGCGCTGGGTGTCGACATCCTCCAAACCGAAGGCCAGGTGGGGCCGCAATCGGATGACACCTTCGCTGCGTTGTCCAGCGCCGTGTCAGCGTTGGGCAATACCGCGGAAATTCGTCGCGTCGTCAACCTGCCTTTGTTGCTGGCCGGTGGCTTCAACACGATCAGTGCTCCTTTTGCATTGGGAGCCGGCGCAGACGCATTGGGCGTGGGTCAAGCGATCACGCGTCACGAAGGCACCCACGAGATGATCGCAGAAGTTCAAGCCCTGCGCGCTGCGATGGAGTCATCCAGAGCCCAGGGGCGCGGCTTGGCAACTGTGTAAAGCCATCATCCCTCACACGCCCCGGTCCCCCCGGGGCGTTTTTTTTTCAATGACGGGCCCGTCACAGAACCCGGAGCATCATACAAGGCAGACTATGACAACAGGCTAGGAGAGGAGCCCTTTAAAAAGGGGCAAAGTTGACGATACATGAAGCGTATCTGTACCAACCGGGGTAGTAGCATGTCGAGAAAACCTGGAAAGGGCCTGTTTAAGCACCGCGCAGGGCGCCTTACCGCGCTGGCTGCGGCCGCGTGGGTAACGCTCGGGGGAATCGCCTCGGCCGTGCCTGTACAGGTCAAAGTGCTCAGTCCCTTGGGGCCGGTGGGCGCAGGGGTTCCCGTGGTGCTGTTTTCCTACGACGTAGAGAAAATATTCCCGGGTGTAGAGGCCCATTTTGCTCGGTCGCGACCTGTTCCGCCGGCGCCTCGGGCGAATTTTCGCCCGCTTGTGCCCCTGCAGCCGGTCAAAAGTTTCTTCCTGGTGCAAGCCACGGAATTAGAAAAATTTCGCGATAACTTTGCCGCCGCTCACCGAGATGACAACTCGGTCATACGCGAATTAATGCCGGAATTCGACGCTGTGTACAAAAAATTTGGGGACAGCCCCAGTGACTTTACCCGCGGCTTGATCAACACCGAAGACGGGCGACAAATCTGGTGTCAACAGATAACGACCAACCTGAATACCATTATCAACAATTACAACGCGAGAAACGGCGTGGGAGAGGCGGCGGCCCGCACTTTCAAACGCCGCTACGCCAAATGGCTCGGTAAACGTAACGAAGCCCTGCTTTATGTCGCCAACGAGGCAGGCGGCAACCCAAACTTGAATTTTGTGGAGAGCGTGGCCGGAGAGGGTGGGGTGGCCGCTTTTGATATTCCTCCCGGGATGTGGTTTATCGCCGCTCAAAATGATGGATTCAGCTGGTATCGCCCGATGCGGGTGACGAACACCGGCGGCCGCGTCACGTTGCAGGCGACGGACGCTTCTCGCAGGCGCCTTCCCCTGGCCGAGTGGGTGGGAATGTAGCGAAAGCTACGCGTCTCCTCGTGCGCCCCGGGTGTCACCCACAGGGGCTGGGGGCTCGCACATCCATTTGAAATAGAACGGACGAGACCCCCTAGGGATTGGCCCGCCAGGACGCAGCGGGCACCCGTTTGACCTGGCGCGCGCCCACATCCGCAATCAGCAAATCACCCTCGGGAGTCGTCGAAATGCCTTTCACGTGTATCAACCCCGTGTCTGGCATATCACCACCCAGCAAACCCGTGCCCGACCCCGCGATGGGCGTGTAAACACCCGAGGTCGTGTTAATGCGATAAATGTGGCGACGTGCCGCGAAAACCACCCCACCGCTTTCAGTAAACGCCATGCGCGCTCCGTGGCTTTCATTTTCGCCCCAAGAAAGATTCAAACCATCGGCCCCCAAATCGACAGGCGGTTTGCCAGTCTCACAGCGCCACGTGTGTTGAAAGGCCCGCAGCAACCAAGTGCCGTCCGGAAGTTGAACCATCCCATCCGCCAAATTTCGTTCATTCACAAACTCCTCTTCATCGTCCGCATCCGGATCATAGGGAGGCTTCGGGGGTGTGGGAATGGTAAATAAGGCCGGGCCCGCCAGCAAACGGGACATAGGCACGACCATCATCTCCTCTTTGGTCCACACCATCACCATCGCCTCGTTGGTGGACGTCGGCCAGATGTCCCGAATCTCTCCAAGAATCGGCAAGGAAGCAATCGTCTCCACACCCTGAGCACTCACCTTACGAACAAAGCGGGTGCCATCCAGGAGCCATACGGCGCCGTCCGAGGCCGCGCGTAAAAAACGTGGTCCCAATAAATAGGCTTCTTGGGGCCCCGCCGAATAACCATTGCCAAAAGCGAGATTCAAGGTGGTGCCCCCAGGGGTTAGCACATAGTTACCCGGGTCGCCCTCACCCGGCCTGATGATCGACCCTTGGTCCCAAGGGACCCCCACGAACAAAGAGGCCACTTGATCCTGCACGCGCAGAACTTGACGAGAACTGCTTTCAACCACTAACAGGCGCCCCTGAGCATCAAGCAACGCCGAAAGTGGCGTTTGCAGCGCTGTCGGCGTATTCACGCTCGAACCAGAAGGGCTCACCACCCCGTTGCCTGCCAGCATTGTCATTTGACCCTTGGCATCTAAAATCCCGATGGCGCGGCCACTTCGGATCCAGCGCCCCCCAGGCGGGCTGCCCCCCACCCCGAGGGTGCGGTAACTTTTCATGACACTCCCTCCCGAAAAATCGGTTCTCACGGGGCCAGGGCGCATCAGTTCCGGCCACTGACTCGTCACATCAGGGGAAATGCGCGTCACGCTTTGATCCCGTGGAGACACAAAAATCAGTGCACCCCTCTCATCAGAGACGACAAACGCGCCCTCCCCATCCAATCCCCGGACGAAGTGGTAGTCCTCCGCAAAGGGGTCCGACAGTTTGATCGAGTCCGGCACAGTCAACTGTGTCGCGCCACCACCTTGCTGGGATTGCCACCATGTGGTGTTTCGGCTTCCCACCAAGTAATACCAATCTCCTTCCGGGGTCCGCACGACATACTCGATGGAAACCCGATTCAAAGGAGGCGCGGCCGGCGCGATCGCCCCCGCGACCCCCAATAGAGAATTCCCGAGATTAATCACCGCGCCCCCATTGGGCACAGGAATGACACTTCGGGCTGATTGTTCTTCGCCCGCGACCCACAGGCGTTCCAGGTTCCCTTCGTTGTTGACGCGATCGAGGCGCTTTTCCGAAAGCAACAGCGGCCTCCCATTGCTGTCCAGCGCAAAATCAACAATACGCCCTAAATTCACAGCCAGCGCGGGGGCCCCGGCAGGCGGATCGGGGATGTCATCAATCCCGCCGCCCAAACCCGCAGCAATTTGCAGGCGACCGTCGACGAGGCGCCACAAACGCCCATTGCCTCCATCCATGAGATAGCGAGTGCCGTCCGGAGCCGTCACAAAAGCGGTGAGATTCCCAAAACGGGCTTCCGTGGCCTGCCCGCCGGTGCCCAAGTCGGCTTGGCCGGCGATCACCATGACGCGCCGCACCTCCTCATACAGAGCATCCAGCGACTCTGTTTCCGCGCGCAGCTTATCAATCACCCGCAAGGCTGTTTCGACATCCAATTGCGCCGGAGGTTCCGTCAATGCCGCCCGCGTGGCTTGACGCACTTTGGCCTCAAGGTCCGCAGGCAGGCGTGCCAAGGCCGCCTGCGGATCCGACTGCGACCGCGCATACCGATCCAAGACATAAGCCGTCATCACGGTCGATGCCACATCCATATCCGCAGTGGCCACGTTGGGCGGGACCAAGGTCGCCACCTGCGTCGGGCCCTCAGGAACCTGACATACCGCGACCAAGGCCCGGTCTCGGGGCGCGCGAGCAAAGACGTAGCGGCCCTCTGCATCGGTGCGGGCCGTGTACAACTCCCCCTGCTCATCGCGCACAGGGTCACCCGCTGCATCAGCCAAGACCACCAACGCATTGGCGACGGGCACGAGGTTGTTCGCCTGTTTCACGCTGCGGACGGCACGCAAGCCATAAAACTTGGTTTTTCCTATCAGGGATCCGCCCTGTTCACTCAGAATTCCACCGCCGTTGTTCGATATCAGGCCCGATCCATTGTTCGAAAGGATCGTGGCGGTCAAGGTCACGCGGCCTTGCAAGGCGATGATCCGCGCATTTTCACCGGTTTCAGGCGAGGAGACAAGGTCCGAACGCTCTGAGGGCGAGGCCCCTGGGCGCGGTGTCTCGGGCAGTCGGGTCTTGCCCGACGATGCCGTGGTGCGTTTCACAGCAGAGCCCCTGGTGCTCGGGCCAGAGACCGCAGACGGCATCGCGTTGCAGCCGAAGGCCAAGGCCAAGGCCACAAACAAT
>JAYKIL010000009.1:0-7367 GCA_035284745.1 Candidatus Sericytochromatia bacterium
GCGCATCTTCAGCAGACGCGCGAACACCCCCGCAAAATGCTAGAACGGTGATGGCTGATGCTTGGTGCGTTACAAGATTTCCTGGCTGGGTGGAGCGGTCTGCGACAATTCAAGTCCGTCCCACGCGCCGAACGCCGCGTTGTCATTTATTCCGAGGGTGGCGGTTATTGGACTTATTTCGGCTCAATCTACACCGCATTCCGCGCCATCAGCGATGAGCCCGTGCTCTATGTCACCTCAAAAGCCGATGACCCTCTGCTTCAAAACCCGCTCTCCGGCATGCGCAGCTTTTACGTGGGAATGGACAGCGCACGAACCATTTTCTTCGCCAGCCTTGATGTGGACCTGTTGCTGATGACGATGCCCGATTTGCAAACGTTTCACATCAAGCGCTCGCTGAACCCCGTTCACTACGTGTACACCCACCACTCCCTGGTGAGCACCCACATGACCTATCTGCCGGGGGCCTTCGACCACTTTGACACGGTTTTCTGCGCAGGCCCCCATCATTGCGCCGAAATTCGCGCCCGCGAGGCACTGTGTAATCTGCCGGCAAAAGAACTCATCCCTCATGGATACGGGCGGCTCGATGACATTCTCGCGACCGAATCGGCAGGTCCATTGGAACGCTCCCCGCAAGACCCGCCTCACGTTCTGCTCGCACCCAGTTGGGGCGAGCGAGGGTTTTTGGAGGAATATGGCGCGACAGCGGTGCAGAGCCTTCTGAGTTCGAACCTTCGCGTCACTGTTCGTCCGCATCCGCGAACCCTTCAATTTCACGCGCCCCACATCATGCAGATGGCTGAACGCCACTGCAACAATCCGAGCTTTTCTCTCGATACAGACTTCAACTCCCACGCCTCTTTGCAAAGTGCTGATCTGATGATCAGTGACTGGTCCGGCGCAGCCATCGAGTACGCCCTGGGGTTTGAGAGGCCTGTGATTTTTATCGACACGCCCCCAAAGATGAGAAATCCTGACTATGCCGCCCTCAATTTGTCCCCGTTGGAAATATTTATCCGCGAGAAAATTGGTATCATTCATCCGCTTGAAAAACTGGATGATTTAGGCGCCAGCGCCTGTGAAGTGATCGCTCACGCCGGTCAGTGGCAATCGCTCATTCGCACCGAACGCGCCCGTTGGGTGTACAATTGTGGACAAAGCGGCCACGCGGCTGCCACCTATCTTCGCGATTGGCTTTTGCAACACCCCCCAAAGCACCACTGACATTGCCGCTATGAAACTCCTCCACACCTCGGATTGGCATTTGGGTCGGACACTCTATGGCAAGAAGCGTTACGACGAATTTGACGCTTTTTTGAATTGGCTCATACAGGTCATTGAACGCGAAGAAATGGATGCCCTCATCATTGCGGGCGATATATTCGACACCACCACGCCCAGCAACCGAGCCCAAGAACTCTATTACAACTTTCTGGCCCGCGTCGCGGCGTGCGGCACCTGTCGCCATATTGTCATTGTGGCGGGCAATCACGATTCGCCCACTTTTTTGAATGCACCCCGCGACTTATTGCGGGCCTTCAACGTACACGTGGTGGGGCATGGCGATGCCGATACGATGGATGAGCAGGTGCTGGTTCTACGTAATGCGAACGCAACCCCTGAAATGATCGTCTGCGCGGTTCCATATCTGCGAGACAAAGACCTACGCACCGCGGAAGCGGGGGAGAGCATCGCCGACAAAGAACGGAAGTTGGTGGAAGGCATCCGCGGCCACTACGCCCGCGTCGCGGCCTTGGCCGAGCAAAAAAAAGCAGAACTCGGGGGAAACATCCCTGTCGTGGTGACCGGTCACCTCTTTACGGCGGGTGGGCATATCATCGACGGCGACGGGGTTCGCGACCTATACATTGGTTCGCTGGCCCACGTGACGGCGGGAATTTTTTCAGCGTGTTTCGATTATGTGGCGCTGGGGCATTTGCACGTGCCGCAAAGGGTCGGGGGCTCGGAAACGATTCGATACAGTGGCTCCCCTATCCCGATGGGATTCGGAGAGGCCAAACAACAAAAAAGCCTCAGCCACGTCCAGTTTCGGGGCTCGGAGGCCTCTGTCCGCCTGATTCAAGTTCCTTGTTTTCAGCCCCTAGAGCGCATACAAGGCGACTGGGAGCATATCAAAAAGTGCCTGGATGAAATTGCCGCTCGAAAGGACGGCGCTTGGGTCGAAGTCATCTATGAGGGAGCCGAGGTCTTGGGGGATCTGCGTGAAAGGCTTGAGACGCTGACAGCCAATCGCGGGCTTGAGATCCTTCGCGTGAAAAACAACCGCGTCATGGAACAGGTGCTGCGACAGCAAGCAGCGGAAGAAACACTCGAAGACCTCGGGGTCCACGAGGTCTTTGCGCGATGCCTGGACGGGTTGGACCTGAGCGAACCGCAACGGATGGAACTGCTCCAGACCCACGAAGAGACACTGGCCTCGCTTCGCAACGACGATGCGCGCGCGGAATAGAGAATCTGACGATGAAAATTCTGCAAGTCCGCTTTAAAAATCTCAATTCGCTGGTGGGAGAGTGGAACGTCGACCTGACCCATCCTGCTTTCTTGGGCGACGGTATTTTTGCCATTACCGGCCCCACCGGGGCTGGAAAAACCACCATTCTGGACGCCATATGTCTGGCACTGTATGGACAAACCCCTCGTCTGAAAAACATTTCCAAGAGCAGCAACGAAATTATGTCCCGCCAGACGGGGGAATGTTTCGCGGAAGTCACGTTTGAAACCCAGCACGGGCGTTTTCGCTGCCATTGGAGTCAGCATCGCGCTCGCAGAAGACCCGAGGGCGAATTTCAGGCTCCCAAACACGAGGTCGCCCACGCAGACACCCACGTCATTTACGAGAACAAGCTGAAAGAAGTGGCCAAACACGTCGAACGGGTCACCGGGATGGATTTTGAACGATTCATACGCTCAATGATGCTGGCTCAAGGTGGATTCGCGGCCTTTTTGCAATCGGATTCGGAACAGCGCAGCCAATTGCTCGAAGAAATCACGGGCACCCAAATCTATTCGCAAATTTCCATCCGCGTCTTTGAGATTTTCCGAGAGACGCGTGGAAAGCTTGAAATACTTCAGGCAGAGACCACGGGCATCACTCTGCTCGAACCTGACCAAGAACGCGACATCGCGGAGGAACTAAACAATCAACAATCGGCCTTACAAGCCCTCACAACCACGATTCAAGAGACGGAAGCAGCGTGCGCGTGGTTGCGGAGCGTGGCCAAGATTCAACAAGAACTCGATCGACTCGCCGAGGAAGAACTAACCCTAAAAAACGAACGAAGTGCCTTCGAGACCGACAGCCAAAAACTTGCGCTCGCCGCGCGCGCAGCGATGCTGGATGGAACTTTCGCTGCGCTCACGAGCACACGAAAACAGCAGGCGGCCGATCAGTCGGCATTGTACGATGTCGAGAAGACTTTCCCAGTTTTGGTGTCAGAGGAAGCGGAAATTGCGCGCACGCTGAAAAGCGCGGAGGAAAGGACGCTCGCTGCGAAAGCGGAACGGGACATCGCGGGGCCAATCCTGCAAAAGGTCCGAGTCCTCGACCAACAAATTCAGGATCTTCAGACAGAGGTGTCGGGGGTTGTTTCAGAGCACCAACACGCTGAGCTCGCATTTAAAAAAACGCGGGAAGCAGGTTTGGAGGCCCAAGAAGAGCAAGCCTCGATCCGCGACGCGCTGGCCGTGGTGCGGCAAAACATGCAATCCCACGCCCGCGACGAGTGGCTGATCAGCGGCCTTGCAGGCATCGAAGAGCAAATGAAGGGTCTGCAGGCTGTGCGATACAGACAAGCGCAGCAGGCAACCCAGGAGGCGGAAAGCCTTCAATCCCTCGAAAAAGCCGCGCTGGAACTGGAGCAGGCCCAGGCCCACACCCGTGAGTCTCAGCGGGATTTAGAAAATGCGAACCAAAGCCTGCAGAACGAGCAAGCGACGCTTCAGAATCAGCTCGGACCCCGATTGCTGCGAGAGTATCGTGCAGAAAAGGAAACGCTGCTGCGAGAGAAAGCCTACCTGAAGCGCATCAGTGACTTGGAGGAACTTAGAAACACCCTCGAAGAAAACAAGCCTTGTCCTTTATGCGGCGCCGAAAAGCACCCTTTCGCGGCAGGCCACGTTCCCTTGCCTGATGAAATAGAACAAAAAATAGCCTCCCTGGACACCTTTATCGCGCAGGCAGAGGAAACAGAAAGCCTGATAAAAAAACGCGAAGCGTCCCAAAACCAGGCCCAACAGCACCTGGCGGAAGCGCAAAGATTAGAATCTATTGCAGGGCAACGCAGAGACAGCCTAGAGGATAACCGGAGAATGAGCCGGATGCTGGGCGAACAACTCGCGCAGGAGTGGAGCATTTTGTGGCAAGAACTGAATGCAAAGCTGACCCCTTTGGGATGTGGGGCAGAGGCAGATGAGAAGCCAGAAACCCTTCTTCGACAGTTGCAGGACAGGCGCGAGGGGTGGCTGAAACGTCAACAGGAGGCGCACGCTCTAGAAAAGCGACTCGTCGAACTTGATGGCGAATCGAAACGTCTCGACGCGCTGAGCGAGAGTCAACTCGAACACAAGGCCCAGGCGTTCCTGCGCTTGGAAAAAGCGCAACAGGCGCTGAGCGAGAAACAAACGGAAAGGCACCACCTTTACGGGGACAGCGTGCCCAGCGAGCAAGAGCGCCGCCTCAATGAGGCCGTTTCAAGCGCTGAGAGGGCAGAAAAACATCTGAGAGAAAGTCATCAAACCATTTATCAGAAATTGACCCACGCAAAAACCCTCGCCGACGACCTGACCCAAAGAATCACACAACGGGCGCCGGAATTAACCCAAGCAGAAACGCTGTTCGAGAATGAACTAAAGACAGCCGGTTTCGCCGATGAAAACTCCTTTCAATCAGCCAAATTGCCCGCACAGCAGTGGGACACCCTGATGCAAAAATCCAAGGACCTGAACGACCGCCACACCGCGTGGCAAACTCTGAAGATCGATCGCGAGGCACAATTACTGCAGGAAAGAGAGCGACGCATCACCACACGAACCGCCCAAGAGCTTGAAACCGAGTTGGCAGAAAAAAAAGAGGAGCTAAAGACCCTCCAAGGTAAAATTTCATTGGCACAACTTCAATTGGGGAACAATCAAAAGGCCAAAGAGCGATTCAGCCATCAACAAGCGGCCATCGAGCAACAAAGGCAAGAATGCTTGCGATGGCAAAATCTCAACGCCATCATCGGCTCGAGTGAAGGCAAAAAATACCGAACGTTTGCTCAGGGGCTGACATTCAAACGGATGGTTGTGCACGCCAACAGACAACTCAGCAAAATGACCGATCGCTATGGATTGATCCCCGACGATTCTGATCCTTTGGCACTGAACGTCGTGGATTACTACCAAGCAGGAGAAATTCGCTCGACAAAGAACCTCTCAGGGGGGGAAAGCTTCATCGTCAGCTTGGCCCTTGCGTTAGGCTTGTCTCACATGGCAAGCAAGAATGTTCGGGTCGACTCGTTATTTCTAGATGAGGGCTTTGGCACTCTCGACGAGCAGGCCCTCGATACTGCCCTCGAAACGCTCGCAAGCCTGCAAAGGGACGGTAAACTGATCGGAGTCATCTCCCACGTCCCGGCCCTGAAAGAACGCATCAGCACACAAATTCAAGTGACCCGTCGAACGGGAGGGCGAAGTCAATTGGTTGGCCCGGGATGTGGCCCCACATCACCCTTATTGCGACCTTGATCCCACCATTTATTGGAAGCGTTCCTTCACGTTCAACAGGCTGCCATCCTTGGGCGAAATGGTCAGGATCCGCACGCGCCCGATGTTGTTTTGGGTGTATCGATACAGCCACTGCACAGTGCCATTGGGTCCTGTACGCGTCGTGGTGGGCAAGCCATACTCGCGCAATAAGGCCTCCGCCTTGGGCTTACCCCGCGTGTTTTCGTAGGCGAAAGCGCGGACGCGTGCATTGTAGTTCTCTGCCTTCAGTTGAACCTTCTGCGCCGCTTTGCTCAGAGCATCTGAAGCGGGTTGACCGGCCGCACGACGGCTGGCGACCGCCAGTATGGAACCCAAGTTGCTTTCAAGAGGGGCGAGGGGATCATCTGCAAGAAGCAACGGGGTGTCTCCTTTTTCACCCAATTCGAACAACGTCTTGATGCGAAGTTCCAGTTTCTTCGCATCGGTCCGCGCCAACGGCCCACTGGCCTGGGAGAGGTGAACAAAATCTTCCCGCACCATCGTCAGATACTCGGACATTTTTTCTTTGACAATGGCCTGGCCTTCAGAACGGCGATATGCGGCCAGCATCGCCTTCACCTCAGGTTTGCTGCCCAGGTTCGATAGGCGGCCCAAGGCCACCAACATTTCCTCAGGAGACGCCACCTCAAGGTTGGCCCGATCCTGAATGGCGTTATACAGCTTGATGTTCGCATCCTCCATCACCCCAAGGCCGGGATGATATACGACGGTGCTGGTCTGTACTGATTGCACGTAAGCGATCACGGCATCCACTTTTTGAGCCATGGATGACCAATCCGGGTGGCTCCGCGCTTGCTCGCCACTGATAAATTCAGGCGACCCATCTTTGTAGAGCTGATGTGCCAGGTCGTAACACTTTTGCGCCTTTAAGGGGACAGCCAGCGCTTTTTCATAAGCCTCGAGATCGGCCTTAAGTTTTTCAAATGCCTGAATCGTGTCGTCATCCGGCCCGAAGAGAAAGGCGATGTGCGCAGCGGGACGGGCTTCGCTTGGGGTGGGGGCCATCACCAGCCACCCGAGGGCAGCCACCGTGACAAACTTCAGCGCCTTCATCGAATCCTCCAACATTCTTTCACCGGCCCCACTCGCCAAGCACAGGCGTAATTAGGGGGGGCACACCCACACCACCATCGCACCCCAGAGGTTAGCACGCTCACAACCCCAAAAACAAGCAAAATCGTTCGTATCAGGGGGTCTTTGCGTCGTTGGTTTTGAGCGGCAGCAGCACTTCATTGCGCCTGAGAAAAGGCAAGGTAAACGGGGGATTGTATCCTGCCCAGCGAGCAGGACCGGCCGGAACGCGCTCGACAGGCAGCCACGCGCGCAAACGGTCCTCGTGCCGGCGGAATTCCGACTCGCTGAAAAGGCCGGAAAATCTTATCGCAGCGACTTCGCGGGCCGGCACATCACGAATACGTATCGCGGCGTCCAACGGCACAGGCGCATTGTCGGCGGTGATGCCCGCCGGCAGAACGAATGCGGTCGACCAGCCATTTTCTACCGCGGTGAGGGAGACGGGTGCGGTCATGGGCAAAGCTTCCGACGCTTCCTCTGCTTGGGGTTCCAAGGTGACAGGGGCCGTCATCGGCAGGTCTCGA
>JAYKIL010000010.1:0-26732 GCA_035284745.1 Candidatus Sericytochromatia bacterium
CAACGAGGTGTTCCTGCGCCGGTGCCACTGCAGGGGCAGCGGCAGGCGCCGACGGCGCGGACACAACTGGAGCAGCCGAGGCCACCACCACCGCCGGTTCGGGTCTGGGGGCGGACACCGTCGGAGAAACCCCGGAAGCCGGCGATGGGGGCGTTGGCGGGCTGATGGTGGCGGGGGCCGCGGGCGCCGAGGCCACGGCGGGGGGATGGTATGACGGCGCCGAGGGGGGAACCGGGGGCGCCCCGTGTGCCTGGGGAATCGTGGTCGCAGTCCAAGCCGCTGGGTCCAGCGCAGGGGGCACCCCAAAGCCCGCCGGCGCAGCAGGGAGAACCCCACCCATCGCTTGGAAGGAGGCTTCCAGCGAGCGCATGTAGGCTATCTGGGTATGCACGAGCGATGCTTCCATCGTTCGTAGATACGCCTGATGGCTTTGTGCCATCGCTTGTTGGTACATGGCAAAGGCTGCCAATGTCGGGTCGGAAGACGAAGCATTCTGCGTCATCGGTTGGCTCACAGCGAGGGTAACCTCAACAGGGGTCACCGGGAGGGAAACAGCGGGCGTGAGAGAGGGCGCCTCGGGCGCACGCTCACGCTCTGGATTCGGCGGGGGAAGGGCCTCCGTTCCTCCTGCGGGAGGATACGGTTTGCCATAATTTGTACCCGTGATGGGAAGCGCAAAGGCAGGATGTTTCTTTTCGCGAGGGTCTTCAGGCACGGCAAAGCCATCCCACAGCGGCAAGAGGTCGAGCGAGACACCGGCCACTGCCAACTGGCCGGCCGCCTGCCAAAAAGTCTGCAAACCGTCCTGGCCCTTGCGATCCGTCGCAACGGCACGATGCGGGCGTCCTTTCAAAATTTCGCTGACCAGACCTGTCAACACCGAGCCAGGCCCCACTTCTAAGAACACCCGGACACCGGACGCGTACATGGCCTCAATCATTTCCACAAAACGGACCGAGGAGGCAATCTGGGAGGACAACAGCGCGCGTTGGGCCGCGGGATCCGCCACCGGGTAGGGAGCCGCCTCCGCATTACTCATCACGGGAAGCGAACCCGCCCTGAATTCGATGGAGGCCAAAAATTCCGCAAACGGCTTGCTCGAGCCCGCCACCACCGGCGAGTGAAAAGCCGTCGCCACCGGCAAACGGCGAGCGGTCACCCCCACCGACTTCAACTGGGCCTCCGCTTGCGCAACAGCATCCGTCGGCCCCGAAATCACCACCTGCCGCGGGCCATTGTCATTCGCCAAAACGACTGGCAACCCCCAGGCGTCAAGATGCTTTCGCAACTCTGCAGCGGGCAGAGAAACAACCGACATCGCCCCCGGAGCGCCTCCTTCAGCGGCTGCCTTGGCCATCAGTTCGCCGCGCCGACGGGCCACTCGCAACGCAGCGCGTTCGTCCAAGATGCCCGCCGCAGACAAGGCGGTGACCTCACCGAACGAATGCCCTCCCACGCTGGCCGGGCGAATACCGGTCGCACGCAGAAGCGCCAGCGTTGCAAGGCTGGCTGCACCCAAGGCCGGTTGCGCCCATTCCGTTGCCGTTAAACGCTGCTGTTGGGCCGCGCGGGCCTCGTCATCGAAAACTGGGATAGGAAAATTTACTTCGTGCAAGCGCTCGGAAGGCTGCCCCGTCAAAGGATCATTCAAGTCAAGATTCGCCGCCTGGTCCCAGACCTGCCTTGCTCGTTCGAACCCCATCGCCAGTGCGGACCCCATGCCCACATACTGGCTCCCTTGCCCCGGAAAAAGAAAAGCGACTGAGCCATCTGTTGGCCCGTGGGCGTAATAAGTCCCATGAGGGGTTGAAAAAGCAGTCTCCGGGTTGGCTGAAATGGCTGCGATCGCGTGCTGTAGCTTCGCGCGAAGATCTGACTCGTCTGAGGCCACGACCGCCAAGCGGGAAAGTTTGGAAGCATCAAAATTCGCCTGCGAGCGGTGTGCCAAGAAACGCAAAAGACCTTGGGGCAACGGCTCATCACCGGCCAGCGGCAAAGATTTTTCAATCGTTGCGATCAACGCCTCAGGGGTGCCGGCCGAAAATAGCACCAACTCAGTGGCGAAGGTACGCAACCGTGGTGCGCGCTCACCTGTTCCCCGATATTCCTCGAAAGTCACGTGGAAGTTACTGCCGCCAAACCCGAAGGAACTGACGGACGCCCGACGGGGATGCTCTTTGCCGCGAATCCAAGGCCGCGCCTGTGTATTCAGGTAGAATGCCGTCGAAGGCAAGTCAAGCTTCGGATTCGGACGGTCTACCTTGATTGTCGGAGGGAGCACCCGATGGTGCAGCGCCAAGACAGTTTTAAACAGACTGGCTGCGCCAGCCGTCGCCTTGGTGTGGCCGATCTGACTCTTCACGGAGCCCAGGGCGCACCATTGGCGATCTGCGCGTCCCGTCTCGTCAAACACCATCCGCAGGCCGCCGAACTCAGCAGCGTCCCCCGCTTTGGTTCCCGTTCCGTGGGCCTCTACGAGTTCGACCGTCTCGGCACCATAGCCCGCGCTATCGTAGGCCCGACGAAGGGCTTTGGCCTGGCCCTCCGACAGAGGGGCGTAAACACTGAGCGCCCGCCCATCCGAAGAACTCCCCAGCCCCCGCAAAACCGCGTAAATCCGATCGCCATCGCGTTCAGCGTCATCCAAGCGCTTGAGCGCCATCATCGCCAAGCCTTCGCCCAAAATCGTGCCATCCGCTTGGTCTGAGAATGGGCGACAATCTCCTGTCGGCGAGAGCGCTGGCGTTTTCGAGAAACACATGTACATCGAGATGTCATTGAAGGTGTCCACCCCGCCCGTGATGACCATGTCTGAGTGGCCCAAGACCAATTCATTGATGCCCATCGCCAGCGCCGACAGCGAACTTGCACACGCGGCGTCGGTCACGCAGTTGGTTCCACCCAGATCGAACCGATTGGCGATACGCCCCGCCACGACATTTCCCAAAAGACCGGGGAATGAGCTCTCCTGCCACGGTACATACGAGTCAGCGATCTTCTCGGCGATGCTCTGCACCTCGCTCTCGGGCAAACCCGCCTCTCTCATCGCCTTCACCCAGATGGGGCGTTGCAAACGCGAGGCCATCTCAATGAATAATTCCTGCCCAGAGGTTACCCCCAAAATAACGCTACAACGCTCCTTGTCGAGGTTGGCGAACTGTCCCCGGGTGGCATCATCCAGTACTTGTTTGGCAACAATCAGTGCCAGCAACTGGGACGTGTCGGTGGCCGGCACAATGCTCGGGGGAATGCCGAACTCAACAGGGTCAAAGGCCACCGGAGATAGGAATCCACCCCGCTTGGAGTAGGTTTTATCCTTGGCCTTCGGGTCTGGGTCATAGTAGTCCTCAATCAGCCAATGGCTTTCCGGCACGTCCGTAATCAAGTCCCGACCACCCAGGATGTCACGCCAAAACCCCTGAGCATCGGACGAGCCAGGAAAAAGTGCGCTCACGCCAACGACGGCGATCGGGGGCATTTGGGTGGAAGACCGGGACATCTCGGGGTTCCTCGAGGCAACCATACTAAATGGTTAGGGGGCGGGGACGAAAATCAAAGGCGTTGGGTGGGATGGGCGCCCCATAACAACGCAGCTGTTGAGCGCGCGTGGCGACTGCAGCACCTTCCAGGAGATTCAAGCCCATTTGCACAACACCTCGTTGCGCCGGGTCTTCCAGGAATGTTCCTTTGGCCCACGCATTGAAAGCTCCCATCGCAGGGCCACACCATATTTGATAATCCATACGACGTTCCGGGATTCCGGCAATCGCCCACCGGCTCGATTGCCCCAAGTACCAACGAAACACCAGCGCCATACGATGCTTGGGGTCACGTTCTGCACGCGCCAGTTGGAGCGGGTCGCGCATCGTAAAGTATCGCATACACTCATCCCACACCGCTTCAACCGATTGCTGCAAGATGTCCTTCTCAAGTTTGCTTCGCACATCAGCAGGCAAGCTTTCCAGCGAATCATAGCCTGAATAAAGGTCATACAAGCGCTGTGCCCGTGAAGCGAACATCGTGCCTTTTTTCAACACCTGCACCTTCACTCCGAGTTCAAACATATCCCCGGCCGGACACATCACCACATCGGCCATGTCTGCCAACGCCAGCATCTTCCGCGCGGCCTCAGACTGACCGGCCTCCCGAGCGCTTTGGTTAATTGATCCAGTCATGACATAGGCGGCCCCGTAAGCGAACGCCGCGGCCACAGCGGCCGGCGTACCAAGGCCGCCCGCCGCGCCCACCCGGATGGGGCGCTTGTAACCATACTCTCGCGCCAGTTGGTCCGCCAGCGTTCGGATGGTGGGAAACAGAGACCCCAAGGGACGATTATCAGTGTGCCCCCCTGAATCTGACTCGGCGGTAATGTCTTCAGCCACCGGCAACCGTGCGGCGAGGGCTGCCTCTTCGGGAGTCAATCCACCCCGCTCAACCAAGGTTTGGAGCATCGCGGCAGGTGGCGGGGATATAAAAGCGCGCGCCGTCTCGGGGCGAGAGATCTTGGCAAACACGTGATGGGGTCGCACCAGGTGCCCCTCAGCATTGAGGTGAACGCCCTTGAAGGCATAGCGAACGATGGCAGGCGTGAGGCCCATAAACGCCGAGGCTGATACCCGGCTGACGCCGTGGGCAAGAAAGATATCAACCGTTCGCTCTTCCAGGGCCGGTTCGTGCAACGAGTGAATGAGGTTGGCTCCCCACGGCCGTGATCCCGGCTCCGCCTCGGTACCCAACTTTTCCGCCAGAATCTTGACCGATTCCTCGATTCGCACGGGCGACAAACCTGCCGCCCCGAAAAATCCCAGCATGCCTGCCTCAGCGAGGGCAATGACCATCTCCACCGACGCGATACCATTCGCCATCTCGCCCCCGATGTATGGGAAGCGAACGCGATGCGTTTCGTTGAAACCGCGATCGCCCAGCCATTCAGGCCACAAAGGGGGCAAGGCACCCAAGAGGATCCACTCCGTCGGCCCTTCAACCCACTCAACGTGTCCTCCAAAGCCAACCGCTACCCGCCCTGTCTCTGCGTGCTTGAGCACGTGGGCACTCTCACGAAAACGCGTGCAGGCTTGCGATAACTCGCCGGGTTCTAGATGTATCGGGTCGGGTCCAGGCAGCCAAGCCGCCGCCGTCGAAGGAGCAGAAGTGATCATGATCTTACACAGGATAGGGAATCACGCGGGTTCCCTCAAGTCGCACCGTTCGTCATGCCACGCGCGAAAATAGCCTCTAGAAGGTAAGAAGAGGAAGGTGAGACAGCCACAAGCCACGTATGGCGGGCCAATCGGAATGTAAATTTTTATAAACAACCGATCTGAACCGGCCTGCCGAGGACGCTTATTTAACCTATTTTTATTTTTAAAACCATTTTGGCTTTACCATTTTTTTCCGGATCACGCGCACAAAATCACGGTCACCCGTGGGAGTGCGCCTGAATGAAGTTGTCGTTTTCAACAGTTCTCAATCACCCCTTGAGCCCACGTCCTCTTATGGCGGGAAGCCCGTCCATTGATGGGCGACGGCCTTTGCGCGTCACTGCCGACAAAAAAGCCACGCAGGGCGTTACCGAGCACGTTCAAACGTCGGACAGTCTCATGGCCCCTGTCGGGCGGAACCTGCACAAATGGCTTTTGCAAAGTCCGCAAGCGAACAGGGCCGTGAGCCACGTGACGGCTCCTTTCGTGAAAGCCGTGGGCAATTTAGCAGGCCCTTTCATCGTGAACAACGTGTTCAAGCCGTGGGCCAAACCGCCGCAAACCAATGCCCCCCCGCTCCTGAGCCAGGCGACGATACACCAAGCCGAGCGCGTCATGGCCGATCGATTTCGCCCACAGAACGGCAAAGTGATTATCGGAATTTCTGGCAGTGGGTTCGAAACCGTGCACTGCTTCGTCGTTTCCGGCGTCGGCCCGAAAGGACAAGTGCGGGTGACCCACGCTTTGCCAAGTTATGGTGAAAAGCCGGAAAACTACGCGGGCATCGGGGGCGCCATTCGTGAAATGCTCGATAAACTCAACGGCAATGACACACGCGCTCTGATTGGGGTCACCGAGCAAAAGTGGACTGAATATGCCGTGCAATCTAAACGCAACACCATCGTGCTGCTTGAACTTGAGGCCCATCCAAGCGCCGTTGCAAAAACCCTGCGAACCCTGCGCACCTTCCTCGGGCGCCCCTACGACAAAACCTTACTGGCCGCCGAAACCCCCACCGACGCAACCACCGCCGAATTCTACTGCACCGAGCTCAGCGCTTGGTTGATCAACACCCTGCGCCCCGGTACCGTAAAAATGTCATCATTCGGGGGTTATCCCGTCTTTCAAGTGGCAGATCACATGCGAGCAACCGACGTACACGGGGGCCCGTTGAAAGTTCTGTACAATGGTCACGACCGTCTCGATATCGCCGGCGTCAACCCCCTTCCTCGCGACAGATAACCCCTCGGTGGCGTGGGCCCCATGACAAAAATCCTCCATCTCGTTGCTCGAATCACAGGGTCCCTGCGTGTGTACGGGGTGCTGTTGGCTCTTTTGCTATTGGGCTTCCCCATCATATTCCTGGCGATTAGCATCTGGCCGCGACACCAAGCGTGGGGCTTCATACAGAAGATTTTCCGATTGACACTGTGGGCGGCTGGTATCCACGTGGAACAGTTTGGAATAGAGAAAGTTCCACCATCGGCCCCTGCCATTTTGATGGGCAATCACGTGAATTGGTTGGACCACCTCATTTTGGCCACGGCTCTGCCCACACCGCTGGTCGGTTTCGAGAAAACAGAGAATTTTAAGATACCGATTTATGGTCCGATGATGCGCCGATGGGGCAACGTCGAAGTCCGCCGGCGCGCCGATCTGCAAGAGGCCATGCAAGCAGCAGAGAATGCCGCCAAAATTTTGGCGCAAGGCTGCTGGTTCCTGGTGTTCCCGGAAGGGACGCGAACACGAAACGGAGAACTGGGCGCCTTCAAAAAAGGGGGGTTCCATATGGCCGTTGACGCAAACGCAGTGATTGTCCCCTTTGCCTTCACAGGCGCGCGAGACATCATGGCCGCAGGAAAGTGGTGGATTTCGCCAGGGTGCGTGACAGTTCGATTCGCCGCCCCCATTTACGCGTCACAGTTCGGTAAACCGCAACTGGAGAGCCTCATGACCGAAACACGAACCGCCATCCTCCAGTTGCTGGACCCAGGCGACGCCCCAGACAGCGCACAACCTGTTAAGGAAGGCTGACGCTCGGAGGGTCACCCCGGACAGGCAGCAAGCCGAGTGGCAAAACCTCAAGCGAGCCAGGCGCTTCGAAAGCCCGCGGCCAGGTCACAGTGAGGCCATCGGCTTCCACACTGCTCGCCAGCATTTCCAGCACGACGTCCGCCTTGCGGAATCGCAACACCACCTCATCACGGCGACGCGGCATGGCTTCACCTCGCAGTGCCCCTTGCCGCGCCCCGGTTGATTCCCACACCAGTTCCTGCGGCACAGCAAACGCAGTGGTCCCAGCCACCATCGAATGGGTGGGTTCCGTTCCGACCGAAAAAGTTTTCAGGGTGGTGGCTTCTACCTGTACGCCGCCCGGCGTCCTGCCATATACGCTTAAATTGGCGGTGCCTGCCACCGGAGCATTGCGATCGGCCCCGCGCAATGCCAACCACCAAAAACCGTGGTCATCGGCCGTGGCCATCCAGTTGCCCACGGCGGTCATCGAATCCACCACCCGCACCACGGCACGGGGCAGTGAAACACCGCGGGGATCGGTCGCAAGCCCCGCGACGTAGATGACATCCCCATCCGCATCAGACCACAAATCGAGAGGGACCATCGCCAAGTTGACACGTCCCGTCCCCATCAAGGTGGTGACGAGAAAAGCCGATTGCATCGCGTGAAAACCATCTTCCCGAACAGAAACTCGGTGCAACCCGGCATTGACCCGTTCAAACCCATAACAGCCTGCTTCATCGGTGCGGGCCAGGGTCCCACTGTCGTCCAGTTGCACCGTCACGCCAACCGCGGGCACGAAAGACTCTCGTTCAAACCGCCCCACCTTGCCCACCACCCGTCCGACAGGAAGGGTTTCACCCGCCAGCGAAGCCTGATATTGCAGGGTAGCACTGGGCATTGAGACCGGGCTCAATAGCAGCGAGTTCGTCCCTCGCCCGGTCTGACAGCCGCTGCTCAACAGCAGTGAAAAAGCCGCGCAAAGGCCCCACGCACACGAAAAGCCTTTAGCGCCCATGGCAGGAACCTCGTGATTGAAGTGCCCAACGGGTGAGGACCGTTTCCCCCGAGGCGGTCAGCACGAGTGCGCTAACGCGCTGCGGCCACCAAGATGAAACTCGAATGTGCCGCCGTGTAGCCGGGGTAAAGGCGCATAACGCTCGGCTGAGTATCCGAGATGTAACCAGACTTCTCAACTTGAACATAGTAGTTCCCCAGCGCAACATTCGCGAGATAAAAGCCCCCTTGGTCGCCGCTTAGCATCGAGGCAATTCGTGTGTTGTCTTGCACAGCGACAATACGCACCGAGGCCCCCGGGACACCGACCAAGCGCCCGTCGAGTTGCTGCACCACAGAACCACTCACGATCCCTATACCCGATAATAGGGAATTACTCAGTATCTGGGTCTTTGTCACCGCCGGAGGGGAGAGGACGGGGGCAGGCGGCAAGCTGACATCGCGGGGAGGGAGAGGCGCGAGGGGTGGCAAGACGACCCCCTCGGGCAAGGCCTCGAGATAACCCGAAGGCACCGGGGTGGCGGGCAACTGATCGCCCATTAACAGCTCGGGAGAGCCCGCGGGCACCGGAGCCGTGACGGGATTTCTAGCCATCACCCGGCTACGGGCCTCCTCCGCTTTCCCCTGACACGCTGCCAACGAACAGGCCAAAAGAAAATAAGCGACCCAAGGCACCTTGGGGTGGCCCTCTCGTCCTCTAAATAACACCGCTGATATCCGTCGCGGAAGCGTCTGACGCGACCAAATCCGTAACCAGAACGTCGTTGAAGGCGTCCGAGTAGGGTGCCACCGGGTTAACACTCAGAATTCGAGGGCCCAGGGCGTCTCCCCCTCCCCCCAGGGAGAAAGAGGCCCCCGTATCGCGTTGAATGAAATACGTCACCCGCACAGGCGAATCGTAGGTGTCGGAGGCGTCCAGTAAGGGGTCTGGCGCGTCCGCCGGGGGAACCAGCGTGAAAGAAACATTCACCCGTCCCTGCCCCCCCACGCGAACGTGCCGCCCTTCCGGTTCGGCAAAACGCCAGCCACGGGTCGGTGCTCCCTCGGTAAAGATGGGGAGGCTAGCCACCGAGGGAAAAATTGTAAATAGACCGCTCTCGCCCACGGAAAGCGCCCCTTCGGTGAGGCCCAACAGGGTAGCCAGATTGTCGGTGGTCGCTGAATCAACCTCCAGAGTCGAGCTCGCACCGATCGCGCGATGGGTGATGCGCAAATGATTCGACGGGTTTCGTTCCGCTCGCACACGCCCCGCTGTGATGATCTCGATGGCGCTGGTTAAGTCTTCGAGCGTCCAGGCAGGGAGGGGCGTGATGGAAACAGTGGCCCCATCAACCGAAAGCACCAAAATCTCACCCGGAGAGAAGCCCAACGGCGCTCCCGGAGGAGGGGCGGGGGTGGCGAGCGCATTTCCCTCTATCATCGCGGCTTGAGGTTCCTGATCCAAATTGGTTAACGTCGTATCCTGCAGGCGGATGGCACCCATCGCGCTCGCCCCCACCGGTTCAATGCGTAAGCGAACAATGCCTCGGCCTCCCCCGGCGTCCTCAATCACTTTCGTCACGCGCCACGTTCCGACATCAAGATCACCTCGTATCGGAGCCAATTCATCCACGTACGTCACGGGCGTCGAATGGGTGAGGTTTGAATCCGGCCGTTGCAAACGCAGGTTGGCCAGTTGGAAGGGGACCCCCGGGGCCAAGGCCACCGGTGTCTCAAACTCAACCTCTAGGGTGGCCGAGCCTCCGGGCAGCACACTGAAGCCATTCAACTCAAAATTTCCCGTGCCCGCATTGACGCTAAAATTGGCCCCCGGACTTTGAGGGACACGTGCCAATACGGAGGCCCCTTCCGACGTGCGGGTCGACAGCAGGAAGCTGGATATTCTGGTGCCGGGCGGACTCTGCCCCGAAAGGCGCAAATCTTGCGAAATACGCCCATTACCGTTCACGATATCCAAGGTCCAGATGGCCGTTTCCCCAGGAACAAACACCCCCGCGTTATAGTTACCGCCGGCCAGGGTTTCAGTGCCATCTTGAAGCCGGCCCGCGGTCGCCAACACATCGGCCGCAAACTCTGAGGCCTCGTACCGGGTTACAAACGTGGCCCACTGCGGTGCCCGCACCCCACCGAACGGTCGAACGTAGGCATTGAACTGCGATCCAGTGAGCGTCGCCGGGGGACGAAAGCGAACCACCGCGCGAAAAGGGGCTGAAGCCCCCGGAACTGGCGTCACAGAATTGGCAATGATGGCATACGTCGCCGCCGCGTCTTCGACCTCTACGAAAAATTCGTCCACCCGGCGAGAGATACCCTCCAGTTCAATCGCAGCCTCCGCCCGGGGCGCGACGCCCCCCAAAAAAGCCCCCTCTGGGTAGGTGATGGCACCGGGTGTTGTCCAGGCATCGCACACGGGGTGCAACACCACTGTGTTCCCTGTCACGGTTCGTGTGAGCGCCGTTTGAGACTCAAGACGCACCCCTCCGGGACTGGCGCCGTAGGAGGCGAGCTGCAAGTACGCTGGAGACGCCTCAGTGGCCGTCAGGCCCGTTAACTGAAAGGTAAAAAATCCTTCCCCGTTCGCGGTGGCTGTCGCACTGACTTGCCCATTTCCGGAGGAACCCGTCGCGGCATAACGCACCGTCGCCCCCCCCAGGGCCGCCCCGCGCGGATCCTTCACCACCCCGCTCACCGTCACCGAGGCGCCTGCCTGCTGCAAGGCGTAGCCAACCGGCCGAACGGCGACGTGAGCACGGTCAAGACCGCTGGCAGGCGTCAAGCGCACCACTGTCTCTTCTTGGCTATAACCCGCCTTGCTCACCGATAAGACGTGATGCCCCGCAGGCAGGCCCCGGAAGGTGTAGTTGCCCGCAGAGTCCGTGAGGGTCTCAAACCGCGTTCTTGCCACCGTCACCCGCGCGCCACTGACGGGGCGCCACGCGGAGCCATCGAAAAACGCCACCCGCCCCGTCAGCATCCCAGCCTCGACCCGCCTCGTCGGCTTGGTCTGCGTTGAGGGGTCGAACGCAGTTTGCACCACCACCGGAGTCACCGACGGCCCTTGACATCCCGCCAGAGCAACCAACACACCCAGGGCACAGGTCAAGGAATTGAAGACCGAAAAGGCCTTGAGGCTCACAATCAAATCCTCAGGGGAAGGAATTTAGCAAGCCTTTTATACCCGCGCAACCCGAGGTCAGACACCCTCTCTGTCGGCGCGGCCGCTCAGGCAACCCCCACGACAGGATCTTCCTCTTCCCGGACAATTTTGAGAAACAAAGGGACCAAATCAGGGTCAAATTGACTGCCTGCACACCGTTCAAGCTCGGTCTGCGCGTCCGCGGGCTTGATCCCACGACCAAAAGTATAATCACCACGGATCATCGCATCGTAGGCATCACAAATCGACAGGATACGCGCACCCACGGGAATGTCTCCGCCTGACAAACCTTCCGGGTAGCCCGTTCCATCCCAGCGTTCGTGGTGGTACAACACTGCTTCAAGCAAGCCTGAAAACGTGCTAAATTTCGCCAGCAGGCCCACGCCCCGCGCCGGATGCTCCCTCATCAACTGCCAATCAGAGTCATCGAGCGATTCGGTCTTGAAGATGACCCGCTCGGGAACACTCATCATTCCAACATCGTGAAGCAGGCCGGCAATTTGCAGGGCCTCTTGTTTGTCGGGCGGCAAACCCAAAGAGCGCCCCAAAGCGGCCGATAGCTCTCCCACGCGCTCAGAATGTCCGTGCATAAGAGGGATTCGCGCTTCGATGGCCGAAGCAAAGGCGCGCGCCAGCGAATAGTACATTTCGTGCGACCCCTGCCGCGGCACGCCGATCGCGTTGACCGCTTCGGAGGTGGCACTGTGCGCCTGGACAACCCGATTCCGTCCACCACTTTTCGCTGAGTAAAGCGCCACGTCGGCTCTTTTTATGAGGTCTTTTGGGGAGCCATCCCGCTCAATGCGCGTGGCCACCCCAATCGAGGCAGTCACCCGCAGTGAACGCTCCTCTGAAATCGGGAAAGACATCCCTTCCAGCGACTGCCTGAGCCTTTCAGCCAAGTGATATGCACTGTCCTCATCCGTGTTGGGCAGCACCACCGCGAATTCCTCGCCACCATAGCGGGCGACAAGGTCATACTTCCGAACGCTCTCCTTCAACAAGTGCGCAGCCCCCTTGAGCACCGCGTCTCCCGCCGGGTGCCCGTGATTGTCATTGATCGATTTGAAGTGATCAAGGTCGAAGATCATAAAGCTCAAGGGCGTACGGTGCCGATCCGCCGAGGCAAATTCCTCCGCCATTCGCTGTTGGAAAAAATCGTGGGTCGCCAGCCCCGTCAAGCCGTCCGTGCGAGCAGTCTGAGCCTCGTTGCCCAGGTTCTCAAGGGTCAGGCCACTGAGTTCCATCAGCATATCCACGCGGTTCAAGGCGTCCAGGCTCCGCGCGCAGGCCGCAGCGTGCCGTATGAGGGTCTGGAGACAATGCAGGTGATCGGGAAAAGGGTTTTCCCCCGGAGCATAAATCGCTCCGAGGGCCAAACGCTCGCCACCGGGCTGGCTGAAGAATGCGGCCACCCGTGAGCCTCCTGGCCCATCCAGGTCGTCGTGGTGCGCCACATACTGCTCTTTGCCCCAGAATGCCACATCGGGCAACGGAAAGGCGGTCTCAGCCGAAGCGTTGGAGGCCGCACGGATGCGCCCACGCGCATCAAACAGCACCACATCCGTCACACGCAACACGGCGGTCACCTCGTTAATCAGGGCCCGCCAGATATTCTTGAGCGAACGCTCATCCCTCTCCCGCGCCAATTCGGTCTCCACCACTGCATCAAGTGCAGCAATGGCCCCTGGCAGTGCATCGAATGCAGCCCCCGAGGAGCCCCGGTGAATCTCAGAAGGGGAAGTCTGTTCGTTCATGGCTCATCCTCTTAGGCAGGTACCGTGGAGACGGTCTTGGGCGCCAAGAAGGTCAGGGCTTTCAGGCTGGTCTGCTGCCATGTCACCCGAGAACTATAGAGCAGCTTAATTTTGTATTTCTGGTCATCGTCGAGTTCAGTCTGTCGCATAATCCACTTGATTAAGCTTTTGATCCCACTCGAATTCAAAAAGGTGAGTTCAGTGAAGTCCGCCGCAATTTCGCTCAACCCCGCCGCCAAAATCTGGTCGTGAATTGATTGAAGCGCCGGGTCCATAAAACTGCCCGGGTCGACATCATCAATGCGCCCAATAAAAGCGACAGTGACGGGCGAATTTTCATCTCGCACGATAATCTGCGCCTTGTCACCGTGGTGCCCCAATCCCTGAAATCCGCTCATTCGTGTACCCAACCTATTCTTTTCCAGCGAGAGGAAATTCCACCCGCATCGTTATCACATCGTCATCAATACGCATTTCGAGATCGCAGCCTGTTTCATAGCGAATGCGCGCCAGACCTAACTGACTGCCCTCCGCCTCGGGATTCTGAGCAATGCGCTGCATCCGAGCCAGATAGGCCATCAGAGGGTCCCCTTCAGAAATTTCAGCGAAGTGAGCGCGCAGCCCTTCAATTTGGCTTCGATTGGCGCGGTTTCTCACCTCGAGAACAATGCTCTCACCTTCATGGATTTGGAATTCGAGCGTCACGTTGTCGTCTGGGCTCGCACTGTATTTGACCGCATTCTCCAAAAGTTCTTGGGCCGACATCGCCACTTTGTCGGCAATTTCCTCGTTCGCCAGTTGCACATTGCAAAAACTCGCCACCATAATCCGGGTGGAACTGACGTAACTCCACCACTGCGGGGAGAAAGAAATGGAGGCACCGTAAGTGGTGACGCGGCTCGCCATGAACACTCCAAATTCTATTGATAACGATGACAGTCAAGTAATGCCCGACCCAGGCCGTATTATACCCCGTCAAGCACAAGGGTTTCTGCCGTGCGAGAAGGTCTTCCCTCGCAGAAAAAGCGAGACCGCCCAAGAGGCCGGCCGGTGCGAACGTTCCGCACGGTCTTGTGAGCCGCCCCGTACCATGTTACAACATCTACATTCGCAAAGGGCGTATAGCTCAGTTGGTTAGAGCGCCACGTTGACATCGTGGAGGTCACTGGTTCGAGTCCAGTTATGCCCACCTCAATGCAGAGCGCCTACAAGCGTCCCTCCGCGCTGGGTTGTCTGGGCCGGTCAAGCACCTCCTCCCAAGGACTGGTCGCAGGCCCACCTGCCTCGCTCTCTTTCGGCAACGGGGCCTCAACCGGCGCCGAGACAGCCAATGGAACAGCCACCACCAGCCGTGTTCCACCCTGCGGCCCGTTCTGAACGGCAAACAGTCCACCGTGTGCTTGCTCAATGACGTAACGAACCACTCCCAAGGCCACCTGATCAGACCTTCGCAACCCGTCAACATCCGCGAAGCCTGTCCCGTCACGCATCACGGCCAATGCCTCAGGTGACAGTCCCGGCCCAGAATCAACAATTTCAATCTGCGCCAGCTCGCCGATAGAACTCAATTTAAGATGGACGGCCCCCTGATTGGGTGTCGCCCTTCCCGCAAACCACAAAAGTGTTTCCAGGGCGCGTTGCAGTCGGGCGCGATCCAACTGAACCATCAGCGGTGTCGCGGGCAAAGTCATATCCAGGGTCACCCCGCGACGCTTGAGCGCGGCGTGCTCTTGCCCGCACACTTGCCTCACCAACAACACCATGTTTTCAACCTGCAAATGACAGCGCAGCTCACCGGCCAGAATTCTTGTATAATCCTGCGAGTTTTCCAAAAGGCGAATCAGGAAATCCGCTCGCTGAGCAATCATTCTGAGCATTTCAGATTCTTCCGAGTTGAGCCTCGGTCGCGCGGAGGTGCCCACCACGTAGGCTGCTGTCTTGATGGCCGCAACGGGCGTTCGCATTTCTTGCTCGAGGGCTGCCGTCAGGTGTTCGTAGGGATTCGTTTGCGGCGAATCCACGGCTTGCGAAACGCCTTCGGAAAGCAGGGCCGCGACAAGCCAGACACCACTCATCACGTGAAGCCAGGCTTCGCCAAGATACCCCAACCAATACCCGCGTGAATTCAAAAGGGTGGGGAGTACCGCACTCACCCACGCAGCGTATGAGAGCAATGACCAACCCCACAGCGAAAGGTAACGGTAATTCCGCTGCCGCGCACGCGTCAAAAGGCGCCAAGCCAACCAGACATGGGCCAACAGATAAAAAACCAAAACAGGCAGGCACGCGACAATGAAAGGCACGCCACCGTAGAACCAAGCGCCCGAGACCCCTGCCGCCGCCGCTGAAAGAAAAACAGCGCCCACCGTGACAGAATGGCGAGCGTTCAGCGATTGCGCAGCCAGCACCATAAAACCGGCGGTCAAGCCCGCAAAGGCGAATTCGGCGTAAGAGACCCAATCTGCGCGTCCGTGAAAACTCACCCACGTCTGGGTTGCCAACAGAATCGTCTTCAGCGCAAACGCCCCACTCAGCGCCGCGAACCAAGGCCGGGAATGGGCGGCCAGCGTACGGGAAGCGCCGACCAGGACAATGAGAATCCCGGCCGCGCACAGCAACGCAAAAGATAAAAGGGCTTGTAATTCGTTCACGCAAACATACGAAGACAGGCATTTGGTTCCGGCAGGAACCGAGCTTTTTTTACCCCATCGGCGTGAGATGTGACGTGGGGCGCCCCGCGATGGGGATCATCGCAACAGGTCTTGCGGAAGCGACAAAGGCTCGTCCGGGCGCTTCGGGTCACGCACCCCCGGTAACCGGGCAATGGTGATCAGGTTGTCTGGAGCGCTCAAAGCGGACAAAAAGGCGACCAACGCATCCCGTTCCTCGCCCGTTAAGCCAAGGGGGACCAGGTTCCTGTCTAAATTCGAATTGGGGAAGCCCCCCTGGTCATAAAATGCCACCACCGCCTCGAGAGTGGGCAGCGTTCCATTATGCATATAGGGGGCCGTTAAGGCGACATTCCGCAATGTGGGGGTCTTAAATCGTCCTTTGTCACCGGGGTTGCCGGTCACCAAGAATCGACCGGAGTCGGGAGAAGCATCTCGTGCGCCGACCCCTGTGTTGTGAAACAAGCGATCCGTCAGGTCGGGACCGCTGTGACACGAAAAGCAGCGCCCCCGAGACGAGTTAAACAGCCGGTTGCCGAGTTGCTGCTGTTCGGTCAGTGCCGCCGAATCACCGCGCAAAAACCTCTCGTACGGCGATAGTTCCGTTTGCAACGCGCGCTCAAACGACGCCAAGGCCCGCGCGATGCCCTCGGGAGTGACAGTTTCACCGAAGGCCTCTTTGAATTTTTTGGGATAATAAGGATGAGAATTCAGCCTTCTTACCACGTCATCCAGCTTTGCATCCATCTCGAGCGGATCGGTCACCGGCCCCAGCGCTTGTGCTTCTAGACTCTCTGCCCGGCCATCCCAGAATTGTTGACTCGACCCCGCTGCCGCATAGATGGTCGGCACACTGCGACGACCTCGACGGCCGTGTATTCCCTCTGCATTGCGCTGACCATTGGAAAATCCACGATTATGTTGATGACAGGTGCCACAGGTCATCCGGCCATTGCCCGATAATCGCGGCTCGAACCACAAGCGAAATCCCAGTTCCACCTTGGCCTGAGTGACGGGATTATCAGCCGGTGCAGGTATTTCGCGCCAAACAAGCGTAGCCGCGCGGACACCACGAGGTTGTGCCCCAGATAGAGTCGCTCCCGGCGCAAGGGTTTGACACGCAAAAAGCCCCGTGCCAAGCAACGGGAGAGCGAAAAAACCCACGGAGACTAACCGTTGAAATGAAAAACCCATCAAGGAAGTTATCCCAGAAACCTACAAAGACTTGCGAGCGGGTTCGGCAATTTCAAGCCCCACCGCTATTCGCATCTTCTCAGCCAACAAGGCATCGAATCGTTCGAACACGGGCAACCAGTCGGTTCGATTCTCTGGCGCCCAATCGATCTCATCCAGAGCCAGACGGTGCAAAACATTTTCGACAACCGTCGCTTCCAAGACTAAAGAAGCCAACAAGGGGGCCACAACATCCAGCCAAGCACACGGCTCCATCCGCGCCCCCAAAGAGGGCCATTCCACAACACCGGGTTTCCAGGCAACCAAGGCGGCCTCTGGGTGGGCCTGCAACAAACGTGTCATCTCCTCGTCTGTCTCTGGATCGGCCACCGGCAACTCGAGCCAACGCAGCAGCAAAAAGGCCTCTTCCGGGCCATTCTCGAGCAAACGGGGCAAGCCTTGGACCCATTCGGGCGACCACCAAGCGCCGACACACAGGCCATCTTGGACCAGGCCGACGGCCACAGGGGGGGAATCATCGGGATCGAGAGGACAGCGCCAGCGGAAGAGGTCCTCTTCACCGGCCAAGGCCCACAATCTCTCCACATCACCATTTCGACGCCATACCATGACGTCGTGGCGATCCCGATCAAAGCGCAGAGGGGCCGACAAATGAATAGAGGTCAAAGTGCCAGGAGTGGTCGCAAACTCAATCCGATTGACGTGACCCTTGGCGTGAGGAACCTCGCCCTCGCCGCGCACCCGCACCAGCGACGCACGAGTCAACTTCAGAGCGGACTGGGTTCGGGCCATCTCGGCCTGAAGTGTTTCACCCAGATGCTGCAACGCGCGGATATCCCCCTCCACCTTTTCAAAAGTTTGGCGCACCGCCCGTTGGATCGAATGAAGAACATGGAGACCCTTTTTCAGGGCTTGGGTCTCGGTCGTCAATGAAGCCGTGCTCTGGGCCCACTGAGTCATCTGGGCGTGAAGGGAGTTAAACGCTCGCATGAGTGGCTGCTGTTCAGTCCGCAGCGTTTCCAGCCCGGTGAGCAGCGATTGAACATGTTGTCGTAAGTCCTGGTTTTCCGCTTGCAACGCCGCGATCTGCGACTGACTCGTGGTCTGTTCCCCCTCCACCAGGCCGCCCAACTCCGCATAGAGAGCCTTCAATCGCGCCATTTCGCGCGCCATTGAATCCTGCGCTTCGAAGCGTAAATCCGCGGCGTGAGTCTGCGCTTCCAGCGCGCTACGCAATGCAGCCACTTCGTCTCGCAGGGCATCCCCCTCCGCACGAGACAACGCACCTACGTGAGCATCCGCAGGCCCCATCGGCAAGCGCGTTTCCGTCTGCGGGGACACCGGTAGTTCACGCGGAGGGGGGGGCGGTTCCACCCACTCAATCGGAGGCGAAGGTGGCTCTGTCCACTGAACCGGGGGGGGCGCGTCATCGGCAGCCACGGAAAGGGGCGAGTCGGAAGAAAGGAAGTCAACGAACGCCGGGGAGTTGCTCTCCGACGCAGGCGATAGCTGTTGCAGGGGAATGGGCTCTGGAACCGGGCCTTCCGATTCAGCGTTGGCGATAGGATTAAAAAAGTCGAATTCTGGGGCCCCTGGCGCCGGGAGAGGGGATGCCCCTGCGTCCAGAAAGGAGGGAGATTCAAATTCCTCCGGCCCCGCAAAAGCCAAAAACGGGTTTTCCGGACCGGGTTCGGGTGCGCCAAAAACGCCGAACGGGGACGCTGCGACATCGCCGCCATCAGCCCCAAGGGCCGGGTGATGGTCCAAGGAGGTCTGTTTTTCTGCCGCGGGCAGAAAAAAACCGGGATCGTCTTCAAGCACAAACTCTTCGAACGAGGTATCCATCTCAAAAGTCATTCCGGCAACGGCCCAATCTGGTGTCAGCCTGAACATCAGGCTATCATAGGGGTCCTTGAGAGTCGATAACACCTCAAGCGGAAAATTTGCGGAGGCGCTCAGGTTGTGTAGCTGGAGCAGCGAGGATGTCTACTCGGGCGAAAATGTGCTTCATACGGGGCAGCTCGTACGAGCGCTCCACGGGGATCGTGGCATTGGTCGTGTCGACAGTGCTTCCTCGACTCACGCAGACGTTTCATACTTTTTAGGGGTCGGCCGCGATATCATCTGCAACCACGCCCTGCGTTTTCTCGTGCGGGTGCGACTCATCCCCGGCACCTTATGCTTCACACCGTCGGAACCCGGGAAGCCTTTGACGGTGGGTTGGGTGCGTCGATGCTTGGGCGACAGCTATGAACTAGCGCTTCCAGATGGCGCACTTTTGACGGTGCCCGAGGCCCACATCCGTATTTACGCCCAGCACGCGGAGGCTGACCCGGTCACGTTACTGCAATGCCTGGGCCATGGCAATCCGCTGGCAGCCGACCGCCGCCGCAACCTCGTGGCGGCTATGACGCAATGGCGAGCGAGCAGCCGCGGCCTGACGGGCTGGCTCTCATCCCGTCTGCCCCTCTCAGCGCAGGGTTTCAGCCTGATCGCCCGTGCCCTCACTCAGAACAAGCTGCGATGTGTTCTGGCGGACCCTGATTCTCAGGCCCGCGACAGTGCCCTGGTGGGACTGGTACGTCAACTTTTTGCCGAGCAACCCCGTGCACGCTGCCTTGTGATTGCAGCGGGTGAGCGGCACGGTTGGTGGGAGCATCAGCTTGCAGACCACATCCGACACAGCCCCATTCGTCGGCTGATGACGCTCACACCGGATGAAACTGAGATATGCGAGTCGCCGCAGGCTCCCCACATGATGGTGATCGAGGGCGCGGCGCCATTGGTGGAAGGCGCTTGGCTGGCCGGCGCGCAACGCCGTCGATTTGATAAGCTGCGCGCGCTCTCGCAGCAATGCGAGCATCTTATCTTGTTGGCTGATACACCGGTTCAAGGCCCTCTCGACATACAGTTCGCTCTGCTGCACCTGATTGATCCCCACGAATACCCGTTGGAAAAAAAAGCGGATTGGCTCGCTTCGCGGGACCCAGACGAGGCCATTGGGCGACCTGGCGAAAGACTTATCAGCGATCGGGCTTCTTGTCTGCGAGCGAGACGTCTTGTTTTTCCTGTCGAACCGACATTTCTACAGCCTCTGGAAAGCCCCCACCAAGCCGTGTGCGAAATATTGGGCCACTGGAGGGAGACGGCCTACCAAGCTTCGGAAAATGACGAGGAGTCTCAAGAAAAGTACGCGGCCATTTGGACGGCTTTTCACAATGCGTGGGGCGCATCGCCCGAAGCCCTCAAAGAGGTTGTAAGCCTGCGGCACCGTGTCGTCGGCCCCCTGATTGAAATACCCGGCCCCGCGAATCTGACGATTCCGCGAAACGATTTTCAGGCACTCACCGAGACACCCTTGTTCGCCGGAGAATTACAGCATTTGGAAGCGCTGAGTTCCGAACTGGCCTTGGGACGCGAGCCCCACCCTACGCAAGGAGAAGCTGCCGCTCAAATCGTTTCCGCCACAGCCAAGGGAAAGGTGCTGGCTGTGACGATGTATGGTCGTTTGGCCCACGAGTTGTTCCAGCGATGCGCGGCAGACTTGGGTGCGGACACGATTGCCCTGGTGACAACAGAAGCAAGCGAGGCCGAGCGCACACGGGAAATCGACAGGTTCAATCACGATGCCTCATGTCTCGTTTTGATGGCTGACGAGGCATTGTTCGACGGGGATCGCAAGGTGCGGGCCGACGTGGTGGTTCACGTGGATACGCCCTGGCAATTTTCTACGTGGGCCAAACGACTTCAGAGATTGGACGCTGAAGATCCGGCCGCTGCAGAGCACGTCATCCGCGTGCCAGACATCAGCCACTCGGGCGATCCAGGGCTTTGGCAAGCCGCTTTGAAAGAGGCCTTCTGGTCTGACGAGCCACGGAGCCTCCACGCGATGGGTGTCTGGCGATCGCTCGATACGACCCACGGACTGAACGCATTTTTAAGGGGCCCCAAGGCGCCTTCCACCATTCAGGACGATCTCCAACGCGCGCAATCGACCCTTCAAAAACTTCAAGACGCGGAAGAACAACGGGATCCCGCCGTGAAGCTCACCTCGCGTGATTACGCGGACTTCCAAGCCCTCGCAAAACAAGACGCCGCCTGTGTGGTTTGGCAGGCGGCGCTTGAGGGCTGGATGTACGACGTGCTGCGCTTGCCTCTTCCTTCTCCCGGTCATCCCAGCGAACGCACCGAAGATATCCCGTCAGGTCTTTGGAAACGGCTCGGCCCCCTGCTCACCACCGAACACGAATTTAGCCGCGTCGATGCACTCAGAAACCCGCACAAAGCGTTTCTCCGCCCCGGGACGCCCTTGGTGGACACCATTCTCTCCACGCTGTCGTGGAATGCACGCGGCCAATGCGCCGCCGTGTGGCGAGAAGCGAAGGATTGGCCGACAGGCGCTGGAAGCACCTGGACAGGCCTGCGCCTGGACTGGGTGATTGAGGCGGATGAAACACAATGGCACGACCTGACGGCGATTACACAGGACGAAGCGCCCAGTGCAGCCTGTGTGAAGCGCCAGGCGGATGCGCTGTGCCCCCCCCGACATCTCACGCAATTTATTGATTTGGCGGGACAGGAGGTGACCGACCCGCAGACCCTCAGCGTGTTAAACCTCCCTTACTCCGAGGTCCCAGGCGGGCACCGAGACTGGCCATTGGTCCGAGAACTGCTTCCGGTTTTGCAAACACACGTCCCGGGAGAAATATTGCAAGAAGGCCTCTCCGCCGCCGTGGCCCAAGCGCAAGAAAAATTGCGCACGCAAACTGCGGTGATGGAATTTTTTGTGCGGCAAGAGGGCGACAGCGCTGCTCACCCCGCGGGGGCGAGCCCCCTCCCCAGCAAGCGGGCCGATGAAGCGCCGACAGAGTCTCACGCTGCCTTGCATTCGGCCATTCGAGCACCCCGGGTGCGCCTGGACACCCTCACCTTGTTCATTATTTCGGGAGAGGCCCCTCCCGATTCAGAGCATCACAAACAACGCAGGGGGCCGCGGCACGCCCACCCGATGCGGTTAGAATTTCCCGCCTCGGAGGGGGCGATCGATTTGCCCTCCGCCCGGGAGGCGCGGGGCCTCACCGCGCGGGAACTGGCCACCTTGGCCTCTGTACCGACTGAACGTCTGAATGCGTTAGAAACCCGCGGAGTCTCATTGGACGTCGATGCGATGCGACGGGTCAGCGCGACCCTTGAGGCGCTACCCGAGTTAAATGCAGTCGACACGCGGGGGCCCGCCATCGCTGCGCGGCGGGAACAGCGAGGACAAACGCTCGCAGAGGGGGCCTGCGAACTGGGCATCACCCCTGAGGCATTGGCTCGCATCGAAGCGGAAGGGGCACCTCCAGAAATGGCCCGGCGATTGGCCCGGGCGCTGCACTTCTCGACCGACCAACTGGCCTCACTGGCACCCTTCCTGGGGCGTCGACTCACCAGCTTGCGCAGAGCGGCAGCGCTCAGCCAGGCGCAAGTGGCGGAACGACTGGAGGTACCCACCGGCGTTGTGGCGGCTCTGGAGCTGGGTCGCGTCACACCCTCCGACGCGCTGTTGGCAAAGCTGCGGGCCTTGCTGCCAATCCCCGAAGCGATGAAAGGGGAGCTGGTGCGCTTGCGCCCGCGCGCACTCGACCTGGGTGATCCGGATGCTGATTTGAATCCCCCAATGCCCGCCGCCGCCTTCGATACCCATGCGACAGAAGCCGAGGCTTCCGGCGCACCACCACCCCGCTCTGATGATCCCGCGACGGTGGCCACGCCAACGCGTGAGGCAGACTTGCCCCTGCGCAGCCTGCGCCAGCGCAAGGGCCTCTCGCAAAAGGAACTGGCCGATATGCTGGGCATGTCGACCGCTTTGCTCTCGTTTTGCGAACGGGGCACCAAGCAACTTCCTGCCGAGAAGGCCCGCACCGCTGCCTGCATCCTGGCCGCCTTAGCGGACGTGCCCAGCAGCGAATTTGTCGGGCCACGCCTGCGTGAAAAAATGGAACGCCAAGGGTGGGATGCACCTCAGCTTGCACAGCAGTCGGGAGTGAGCCTGTCGACCATCCAGGCATCACTGGAAATCGGCTTTGACAACGCAGCCCGAGAAGACGTCCGGCGTCTGTTCAACGCCTTGGGCAACCGACGGGCTTTGTGGACAAGGACCGAGATAGGTTGGCACGGTCCGAGCGATGAGGATCTCGAAGCGTTGGGCGTTCCTGCCCCGCTTTTCGCTGCTTTGCGTGCGGGCACCATGATTCCAGATGAGTCTCTATATGTACGCCTGCTGGCCGTCAACGCATCGGCCGGTTCCCCGATCACCAGCGCAGACAGACAACCATGACTTGCTGTTTCATACGGAACAAGCAGGGGCAAACAGAAATTACACCCAAAAGTTTTCTATGGAGGTTTGGATGTTCAATAAAACCATCGCGCTGGTTGTCTCCGCATTGCTCTCGGGAATGGCTGTCGCTACCCCCGTCCTGACTGCGGAACCTGCACTCGCGCGGTCTGGCAAAGCCCTCAGTTCCCACGAAAACCTGGACGTCGATCTGGGCATCTCCGAACTGCCCTCCAACGTCGAGGCCTTTCTCGCCTTGCGCGAACGCCTCGCCAAAACTCCGGAAGGAGCTGTGGCGGTCTTTCTGGTCGCCTTGAACGTCTACGGTGAAAATCGGGACCTTGGCAAAACCTTTCTCACGATCGCTGTGGATGCGCGGCACGTGAAAGACAGCGAGGAGCCAGGCTCGTACAAGGGAAAAATCATCAACAAAAATCGCACCAGGGAATTCAACCGGGTGCTGGAGAATTCCCCCAACACCGCCCGGGCCTACTGGAAAGGCGCGGGGCCAGACAATGGCTACAAAGCAGACAAGCCTTTTGCCGCGAAAATTTACAAGGTAAAGGGCACCGAGGCCCGGGCAGACAAATACGCGGAGGCCACCACGGGGCGTGCGGTGGAAGAACTCAAGCTCTTCGTCATGTCCGAAGGGTACCGCAACGCCAGCGGCGGTGGACGCCCCATCTCAGTGGCGAAAAATGCTGCAGGCGTATGGAAGGTCACCCGCTTCAGCGGAGTCGTAGCGGCCGTGATGAAGACCCCAGGCCCCACAGACGACTTATAGATTCCACTGGGCGGGCGAAACCGCAAATTTCCACGCTTCCCCACAGGGAACTACAAGAACGGCGCCCTCGCGGGCGCCGTTCCGGTCAAGAGCTGGCTCAACCGCCAGGATTAATAGACAGCCGTCAGGGTCGTTTCCCCTTGGAGTTCACCCTTGCGAACGATGACGCGCAACTGGTGTTCGCGCGGCGGTTGTCCCGTCGCCTCCGCGGACACGTACGAGATGAACTCTAATTTGATCGAGTTCCCCAATATCTTCGCGACCGGTAAAGTGGTCAAGTCCATCTCAGAGCCAATGAGCAACGGTGTCCACGTCCCCCCCGTGCCTTCACTGGCTCCATCCCGAGAACTGGCTTCCGCCAGTGGCTGTGCGAGCCCACGCGCGGAACCCGAATTAGCGCCCAGACCTTTGATATCCGGCGCTACCACGTGTACCACCGCATTGTCTGCCCGCAAACGCTCCGCCAACTTCGGAACAGTCCAAGTCGAGGCCGGGCTGATCTCCGCCCCCCCTTGCTCCCACACCGGAGCATCGGTCATGGCGACGTAGACCCGTTGTGCGCCAGCGCGCCACCCGAAAGTGGCCTCCGAGGCACCGGACTTACTGGCGCCCTTGCCATTGTTGTGCGCCCACCAGATCGAATCGAGCATGCCTTCAGGAATATCCATTCCGCCGTTCGGCGTTAGCAGACTCAGGAAATTAGTCACCCGATTGGCACGGAGGGTGCGTTCACCCGAGGGAGGCTTCACAAGGCCGTCATCATCCGCAAAGGGCGTTAGGTATTCAAAACCCCAGACAGTCAGGGCACCCGGGTCGTTGGCCGGAATCAAACCAGCAGGATTCCCCTCCAAACCATCGGAGTAGGCCACCGCCCCAACCTGCGCATCGATGTTTCGCGCGTACAGACTCTCCACGAATTTCAGGGCACTCTTCTTCACGCCCTGCAACGCACTGCCCATTGATCCGGTGACGTCAATAATGAATGCCACATCCACCGGCAACGAACGCCCCGATTTTTCAGCTTCGGTGAATTTAGCGGCCTTCACCTTGCCGTCTTCCACCACCGTGACCTCACCACTGTCCAATTCGACAGGGTTACCATCAGGCCCCACCAAACCTGACAAGGTCACGACGACACGCGCAGGGCGCTCATCGTCACTGTAGGTGATGGTGGGATTCAAAGCCCCCGAAGCAGGAGCCGGCGTTTCGACCGCCGGATCCTCGCCCACTTCGGTGTAGATGTCGCTGTTGGGTCCGATGATGTCATCCGGGCTCACCACCCCAATACCGGGTTCGCTGGGCAACGCCTCGTCGTTCAACGGCTTGTTAGCAGGCAACACCTGGGGCGGCAGGTTCAGAACGAAGTTCGCCTTGTTGTCGACCACCACCGGCACGATCACCGGCTTAAAACCACCGGCCGAAATCGTCAGATTATATTCGCCCGGCAATATCCGATCCAACGTAAATTTACCAGCGGCATCTCCGAACTGCTGATCTGTCACAGGGGGATCAAGCTGCGCCACGGCTCCGTCTACCGGATTTCCGGCTTCATCTTTGACTTGACCGGAAACTTTCCCAAAGAAAGCGACCGTGGAGGCCAATCGGGTGACGCCCAGATCTTGAGGGGCTCCAGCGGCCACCGTGATGCTGCGACGCGGGGGCAACTTGTAGAACGCTCGATACACCTGCACGGAGTATTCTCCGGGCGGGAGGTTCAGCATCTCGTAACGGCCCTCGTCATTGGTGATGGCCGTGAAATTGTCCAGGCCCACATCATCGGCACCCAACGCCGCACGATCTTTGGGATAGAAAGACACCGTCGCCCCCAGAATGGCGCTTCCATCACTGGTCTGCACAGACCCTGTCACGCCCGCACGCGGGGCCGTTTCACGTTCCAGCACGACCGGTGCATCAAGCATCGCAGGACGCCCTGCCTTGACCACGACCCCTTTCACCACTTGCCGCTTGTAACCCGGCGTACTGACCACGACGTTCCAAGTGCCCTCCGCCACGTTGGTCAGAGCGAAACGACCCGTTTTGCCGGCCTTCCCGACGACAGAGGTACCCCCGGATAGGAACACATCGACGCCTTCAGGGTCTTCGCCTTCTTTGGCGTCCTTCAATTCGATCAGGCCTTGAATGGAGCCCGTGCGGCGGGTAACCAAACTCACAGCATCAACAATGGGCGGCTCCTCGGCGACAGGAATCGAAATAGGTGTGGGTGAGACCACCTTGGTCACGCCGCCCTTACCATCCGGAACGGCGGCTTCCAAGGTGTAGTCTGCGCCCTCCGGAACCACCAAAGCGAAGGATCCATCAGGCCCAATGGGGCCCTCTACCGTGGCGCCATCGCCGCGAGCGGCGACAGAGCCCCCGGAAGCCGGCGCTTGTTTGAGGGAGTAATTGCGTCCTCCGGCAGAAATCAAACCGCCTCCTGCTTGATCGACGCTCACCGTGCCGCGGATCATTCCCGACCCCTTCGGCACGGCAACGTTCGCCGCGGCCGCCGTGGTATTCCCGCCGGTCTGAGAGGGGGCGCCCCCCTGACAGGCTGCCACCGACAGCGCGAGGGTCAACAAAAGAGAGCGGCGCAAATTCTTGAAGCGCAAAGCAAAACCTCC
>JAYKIL010000011.1:0-21462 GCA_035284745.1 Candidatus Sericytochromatia bacterium
GCCGTCGCTGGCGAGAACACCCCCTGATTGTCGGAGGTATCGGTCGCGATCGCGCGGATGTTGTGAACACCCTCCGCCAAAACCTTGTTCACTTCGGGAGATGCCAACTCGAGTTGCCAGCGACCCACACCGTCGGCGACAGCGGTCCCGAGGAGTTCGCTGGCATTGAAAACCTGTACCGTGGCGAAAGGTTCGGCATTCCCCACCAAGGTGGGCTGTTGCAAGCGAGTTAAACGATCCGAGTCGCTGGTTCCCGTGTCGGTTCCCGATGAAAGGCCCAAAACCTCCGTATCCGTTGGTCCCGTCTTATCGATGGTGACCTCAATCGTTGCAGGCTCAGGCGACACATTCCCCGCCACGTCGGTCGTGGTGACAGACAGGGTGTGAGTTCCCTCGGGTAAGGCCTGCCCCGCGCCTGGTTTGATCGACCACGTCCCATCCGTGGCGATGGTCTTACCCAAAGACTGCTCGCCAAAAAACACCTCGACCTCGGTGTCCCGTTCGGCCGTCCCCTCAATCGTGGGACGATCCACCTTGGTTCGGCGATCCCCCTTCACCCCACTGTCATCCTTCAAAGCCAATGAGAGGTTGCCCGGTGCATCAGGAGGCAGGCGATCCGCGGTGACCACCAACGCTTGGGACACCACGCTCACGTTTCCGGCAGCATCGACGGCTCGCACCGTCAACACGCGATCGCCAACGTCTATGGCGATTTCCCCACTCCACGCGCCTGTCGCCGGGTCAGCGAGCACTTCGGAAGAACCCAGCCAGGGCAACTCACGCTCACCATCAAACACCCTGATGGTGGCCCCACGTTCCGCCACGCCCTCTAGGATCACGGTCTGATCCTTGGTCACATTGTCGTCGTCAAAGCGACCAGAATCTGATTCCGGTCGTAAGTTCAGTGCTGCCGGTTGGACGGGGGGGGTGGTATCCACCTGGACACGCAGGGGCTCGAGGGTATAACCGCTCTCATTGCCCGCTTTATCGGTGGCGCGAGCGCCGATAAAATGCACGCCTTCGTCGAGGGTCACCGGTTCCTCGAGGTCCGCGAGATTCAGGCTCCAAGCGCCTGTCACATTGTCCGCACGCACGACCCCGAGGACCGTTTGCACGCCCCCGGCGCGTTCGCTGTACACTTCCACCTGCGAACCCGGTTCCGCCGTTCCTTGCAACTCAGGTTGCACGGCATTGGTGATCAGGTCGCCCTTCACCCCGCTGTCACTGGCGTCCCCAAGAGCCGTCACCTCGGGGGCGTCCGGAGCGATCGTATCGACCGTCAACGTGAAAGTCGAAGAATTCCCGACATTCCCCGCACGATCCGTGGCGCGCGCGACAATGGTATGCTCACCCTCCGCCAGGTCCCTTGCGGGCCGAAACTGCCATGCCGTCGAGGCATCGACGGTGACCTCACCCAGTAAAATCTCCTCACCATTCACCGTATCGAAAAGCTGTATCCGGGTCTCGGGTTCGCCGATACCGTGAAGAATGGGGCGTCTTTCAGAGGTGAGGTTATCTTCCGCGCTTTCACCCGAATCGGTCGGGGCCAGCAGGCCTGAGATACTCGGGGGCGTCGGCGCCCGCTTATCCAAAGTGATGGTCAGGGGAGGTGACGAGGCATCGCTCTCATTGCCAGAGGCGTCCACCGCACGAACCGTTATATTTCGCTCGCCCTCCTCAGTCAGAGGAACACTCGCCTCCCAGCGGCCCGCAGCATTCGCTTGAGCCGTCGCGACTTTTCGGTCGTCTACATAGACATCGACATAGGCCAGCGGTTCCACCCCGGAACCTGTCACCCGAACGGGGTCTGTCTTGGTATAAAAATCACTGTTGCTGGTGCCGGAATCGCTGGCTGGGTCCAACTGAGGGACCGAGGGCGTGAGCGGTGCCGTCAGGTCGACCACCACCCGCTTGAAGTCCGCATTGGGTCCCTTGTTCCCGGCCACATCGGTCGCCACGGCCGTAATAAAATGGTCGCCCTCATCGAGGGCAACCTCTAAAGACCAGGTTCCGTCGTCCAATACGGTCGCCGTCCCTAACAAGACCTCCCCGTCAAACACATCGACGGTCGGCGGCGTTTCGGTCGGGTCAGCAGGCATTTCAACGGTGCCCGTCAATACAGGTGTCAGACTGCTCGTTAACCCATCCGAGTCACTCACACCGGTGTCTGTCACGGCCGTTAAACCGGTCACCGTCGCAGTGGGCCCCTCAGTGTCCAAATTGATCGTCAGCGTTTCACTGCTCAGTTCACTGCGATTCCCGGCCTGGTCCACAACCCGAGCACGAAATTCAATCAGGCCGCGAGCACTCAGTTCAGGCAGGGCGACACTCCAGGTGTTGTCGGATGAAACAGCCACCGGCCCCGCCAACAGCTGGTCATTCTGGTCATAAATTTCGATCCACAAGGGCCCCGTCTCAGCCAGTCGCTGGATTTTCCCCTGGATCACGGGCGCCACTACGTTGGTGACTTTATCCTCATCCGAAGCGCCCGAATCGCTCCCCGGTGCCAGGCTCAAGTCATAAGGATCTTCTCTCGGAGCTTGCCGATCGACAAGGACCGGAAGCAGTTCCCCGAGGGGACCCACATTACCCGCCAGGTCCTCTGCATAGGCTTCAAAATTATGTTCACCCTCAGGAAGGTTGACCATCACTTTCCACGCGCCATCAGGCCCCGTCAAAATAGCGGGCAGGTCCAACCTCTCGCCATTGAGAAAAACGGTAATCAGCGCCCCGGGTTCGGCCAAACCTTCTAAGGCCACCCGACTGGCGCGCGTGACCCCGTCTGAATCTTCTATCCCCGTGTCGGTGGGTTCTCCCGTGGCGGAGTCAAGCCCCAAACGCAGTTCGGTCGGCGCCAAGGGAGGGTCTTGGTCCAAGGTGATGTCATAAGTGGCCTCCGTCTCTGAACGGTTGCCAGTTTTATCCGTCACGACCGCGCGCAGGGTGTGAACCCCTTCCGAAAAAGCTTGTTCAGGCGTGAAAAGCCACACGCCATCGGCTGCGGCCACGGTCTTCCCGAGCAATTGGTCCCCCGAGTAAACCTCCACCTCGGACAGACCTTCCGTGACGGTGCCTGTAATCGTTGGTTTACCGAAAGTAGTGACCCCGTCCGCGTTAGCACGTCCACTGTCCGAGGAGGGCAACAGGCCCAAGGTGGTGCTCGGTGCCGAAGTATCCACCGTCAGGGCCAGGCGCGCTTCCGAGACATTGCCGGCGTTGTCAAAGGCCTTGGCTACGAACGAATGATTGCCTTCGGCCAAGTTCTTGTTCGTGGCAAACGACCACCTGTCATCGACTATCTCGGCTTCTCCAAGCTTCTCGCCGGTGCCTTCATTCCAGATCTCAATTCGTTCCAAGTCGGCATCGGATGGAATAGAGCCCTCAAATGCGGGGCGAATGACATTCGTAATGGCGTCATTTTGGAAGCCCTCACGCCCACTGTCGAAACCGGGGGCCAATTCAATGGACCTCTCTTCAGGCCAGCTTGGCGCCGTTTGATCCACCTCCAACACAAAGGGCTGAGACTCCACGCCTAGGTTGTCTGCGATGTCCGTGGCTCGGGCGGTGATAAGATGCCTGCCCTCGGAAAACTCTTGACCGGGGAGCAGTTCCAAAACCCAGAGCCCTTTGGCATCCGCCTTGACAGTCCCCAAAGCCACCCGATTTTCCCCGTTCGCATCGGCCGCAAACACTTCGACGGTACTGAGGGGTTCAGCAACACCTTGAAGGATCGGCAAAGCCGTTGAGGTGATAGCGTCTTGAGCACTGACCCCGGTATCCGTTTCAGGGTCCAACCGGAAGGTGTGAGGTGGCGGAGGAGGTTCGGTATCCACGGTGATGGTGCCCGAAGTGCCTGCCGGTGAGGATGTGTTTTCTCCCTTCTCGTTTTTGACCTCGGAGGCCTTGACCCGCAACTCGTGAAAGCCGTGGGCCCACGCGACAGGAGGCGCCCCCTCGGCATTCCGCATATCCACCCAGGCCACCTCACGCGAGAAGAAAGCGGGAAGATCGCCGTCGGCCTCGCGCGTGAGCGACCAGCCCTCAGGGGGCGTGTCACCCGGTCCAGGGGCACGTTCTTCATGCACCAAAACACGGGTGCGACGGCCATTAACCACTTGCATATCAAAAATTTGCAGTTTCGACCCTGCTGGAATCTCGGTCGCCACAACCCGTGGCTGGGTCGCCTTGGTAATCAGGTCTCCTGGCAAACCGGTGTCTGAGCTTGGGTGTAGCGTGATGTCAGGAAAAACATCGTAAGCATAGGTCGACGTTTGCAACACGATTTCCTTGTTTCCGGCCAACGAATTGGGCGCAAACTCGCCATTCTCTGCCCGAAACGGCAACGTAAGGTCGACCGCGCCGCCAGCAACTCCCGAAATAGTGGCATTTCCCTCTAAGAAAATGGCGGGTTTCGCATCCGGCTTAGCGATATCACCCTCTACCTGCAAATCTCGCGTATCGTCGCCCGTTTGAACCTCGTATTCAAAAACCAATACCCGGGCACTCGAAAGTTCGGGAACATAAACCGCGCGACCATTGGCCGGTCCCGTGCGGCCTTCTGTCTGCCAAGACAGCGGGCCACTCTCGAGGGAAAGAACCGGCAACCCTGTCACAAGGACGTCTTGATTGAACTCGACCTTGATGAGGAGCACATCGCCTTCGGAGTAATAGGCCGTCGGAGGATCACTGTTCAAGTCCGGCGCATCGGATGTCACGCGTGTGATGCGCGGCGGACCGAGATCCGGGGGGGCCCCCGGAGTGGAGGCACCACCGCCGCCGCCGCCTCCTCCTCCGCCGCCGCCGCCCGCAACGGGAGCCGGTGCTACAGGGGTGGGTTCAGTGGGCAGGGTTGGGATAATGGTCTCTTCACCGCCCCCCGCAGGGGCGTCTTCGCCAGGCGGCGTATTTCCAGGGACCGGCCCCACCAAAGGCTTTTCTGATCCCAAGGGCTCAGGGGTGGGCACCAGATTGAATGACAACCCCAGCCTGTTGAGGGGATTGTTCAAGCCAGCCGTCGGTACGGGGGTCGCAGCCGGTATCTGAGCAAAATCGGCCGCCTGGCCAGGCGAGGTGTTACGAATGGGGGGAGCGGTCTGCGTGGCAGGCGATTGCGGAGACGTCGTATCCAAGCCCGTATCGACCAAGGGCCACGGTGTCGCACTGGGTTGCAACGGACGCCCCAAAACCTGCTCCGCGATGGTTGTCTCGCCCTCTTGGGAATCCGCATCTGCGACCGTCTTCGTCGCAGGTTGTTCAGGGGCCGGCATGCGCGCCGTGGAACCTAAAGCAGGCGTCACCAGGCTCTGTTCGGCTTCGTCAAGCCCGGGTACATCGGGCAAGAATTGGTCCGTGGGTGCCACCTCTTGGTTCCCACGGCCAGAACTCTCCGGCTCCGTCTCCGGCCCCTCCGCCGACGCAACAAGGTCAAAAGCTTGGGGGCGCCCCGTTGAGGGGTCAAGCAACACCACCTGCTCCCCGATGACGATGCTCGCCACATCATCTCTCAGCAGGCTCAGCAGGCCGGGCAGGAGTAAGGCGGAACCATCCTCAAACACGAGACGCACCCCGCCCGTGCCCTCCACCAAAGCAGCGTCACGGACGCCCGCCGCGTCGCGGACGACAATCTGATCCCCGGCCCGAAAACTAAAGCGCTCTGCCTGTTGCGGCGTCAGAACGATCGTCCGACCGTCGCGCTGGATCTCAATTTGCAATGGCGAGACCTCCCCCCGACTTCCCGCAAAGCCATCCGGCAAGCGGAACCCCTCACAAGCGAGTATCGGCCAAACGACAGTGTGACTTCAGTGCCAAAGATCGCGTTCGGCCGACCTTACCGTGTCGCTTCTGCTCCCCCCTTATGTTCCTTACCCACGGTTGTCGCGTTTACCTCCTCCACCAGGGTAGAAAACCCGGTATGATGAGGCGGTTTTTGAGAAAAGATAGATGGAAAATGCGAGGTGCAGCGGTGCTTAGCCCCCTTCAACATTCCCGCTGGCTGGTTGGCGTGACGCTTATCCTCACGTGTTTGAGTACACAGGCGCGGGCCCATGAGGCCAAAGTTCCGGCGGAACTCCCCAGCAAACCGAACCCTGTGAGCGTGTGGCCGGGCGGAGACCCTCAAACGCGCCCTCAAGACAGTCTGTTTCAATTCGCGAACGGCAAATGGCTTCAAGAGACGGAAATTCCCGGTGATAAGCGTTCATATGGCACCTTCTTGCTCTTGCGTGAGCAAGCGGATCAAGAGGTCAAACGCCTCCTCGACGCGGCCGTCAGGAATCCCCAAGTCGATGAAGATGCCAAAATTATTGGCGCATTTTATGGTTCAATGCTCGACCTGCCCGAAATGGAGCAGCGGGGCCTCTTGGCCCTTTCTCCCGTTTTAAGGCGAATCGATCAAATATCCGACCCGCTCACTTTGGCCCGTACCCTCGGCCACCTCTGCGCCCTCGGGGTGGGAATTCCCATTGGCGTCTGGGTGGGCCCGGACGCAAAAGCGCCGGGCATCAACAAGGTTTATTGGTCCCACGGTGGTCTGGGCCTGCCGGATCGCGAAGATTACCTGGGCCTGGATGAAAAATCGGAAGCCCGTCGGGTGGCCTATCACGTCTACCTTGAAGAACTCTTGGCGTTCGCCGCTTCGGACCCAACCGCCGTGGGCCTAGCCCCCTTGGACTTTGCCTCGCTCGAGAAAGCGGCGGAAGCCACCTTTCGATTTGAAAAGTCGTTGGCAACACTTCACTGGAAACGTCCTGACCGCCGCGATCCACTTAAAACGTATAATCCAAGGGATCTTGTCGCTATCCCGTCTGAATTTCCGGGATTTCCCTGGAATGTTTTCGCATCTGCTGTCGGGATGGAACCGGATGCCTCTTTGGTGGTGCGTGAACCCAGTTTTTTCAGAGGATTCGCATCGCTCGCCATTGAAACCCCCTGGCCTGTCTGGCGGGCCTACCTGCGCGCCCGCACATTGGACGCCTATGCCAGTGTGCTGCCGGCCCGTTATCGGAAATCTCACTACGTGTTTCACGGCAAAGCCCTGCAAGGGCTGACTGAACCACCGCCGCGCTGGCAAACAGCCGTCAAAGAAACCAACAGTTACGTGGGAGAATCCATTGGCAAACGTTTCGTGGCCACCCATTTTTCGACCGCTGCGAAGACAAAAATGAATGAATTGGTGAACAATCTGCTGGCCGTCTATCGGGAAAGTCTGGGCTCGCTGACGTGGATGACCCAGAAAACGCGTGAAGCCGCGCTGATTAAGCTCGCAGGAATGCGGGTCAAAATTGGCTACCCTGACACGTGGCGAGGCTACGCAGGCTTAGAATTGCATTCCAAAGATGCCCTGGGAAATACCATGCGTGCGGCCCGGTACCATCACGAGCGTGAGATGGTTGAGGCGGGCAGGCCTGTTGATCGCGCGCGGTGGCTGATGAACCCACAGATGGTCAACGCATACTACAACCCGCTGGGAAATGAAATTGTTTTTCCTGCAGCCATCCTCAGGCCCCCGTTCTTCGATGTGCACGGCGATGCCGCTTACAACTACGGGGCCATCGGGGCCGTGATTGGGCACGAAATCAGTCACGGGTTTGATGACTCCGGACGACGGTACGACGCCCAAGGGCGCTTGCGTGATTGGTGGACACCGGCGGATGAAGAGGCATTTACCCAACGAGCCGCCCAACTGATTGAGCAGTACAACGCCTACCAAGCGCTGCCTGACTTAAAGGTAAATGGCAAACTCACCCTGGGAGAAAATATTGCCGATCTTGCCGGGGTCTCGATTGCCCATCGTGCCTATATGCGAAGTCTGGATAACCGCCCGGCTCCAGACATAGACGGTTTCACGGCATCACAACGCTTCTTCCTGGGATATGCCCGTGTCTGGCGTTCAAAAAGCAGACCAGAATGGCTGAGAACCCGGATCATGATCGACCCCCACGCGCCAGAGGAATACCGAACCAATGGCGTGGTGACGAATCTGGATTCCTTTCACGATGCCTTCGGCTTGAAAGCTTCCGACAAGCTTTACAAAGCGCCCGATCAACGCGTTCGCATCTGGTAGGATCCGTCCCACGCCTTCGCCACATCGACAAAGAAAAGGGCCCCGTCTCCGGAATCGGTGACGGGGCCCGCCGCACGGTATGGGATTACATCATTCGCGAAGATCAGCCGCCATGCGCCAAAGTTCTGGAGAGCGCCACAGGCGACAGACCAACAACTCTCTCTCAAAGACCATCTCACGAGGCAGGCGATCCACCAGATGCAAAAACAACTCGTCGTGAAGCAAGGTTTCACGCTTCCAACCTTCACGGTCTACATGCATCAACTCGTTAAACCGCTCAAACGAAAAGTCCGACCCGTGCCAGTGAATGTCTTCGTAGCGGGGCATCCATCCCAATGGACTCTCGACCCCATAGGCTTCACCATGCAACCGTCGCACGATCCACTCAAGCACCCGCATATTTTCGCTGAAGCCCGGCCACAAAAACTTCCCATCTTCGTCTTGCCGGAACCAGTTGACGTGGAAAATCCGCGGAGGATTGGTGACCTCGCGCCCCATTTTCAACCAATGGCTCAAATAATCTGCCATGTGATAGCCGGCAAAAGGCAACATGGCCATCGGGTCGCGCCTCACCACCCCGACGGCACCTGCCGCAGCCGCCGTCGTGGCCGATCCCATCGTCGCCCCCAAGTACACTCCGTGCGTCCAATTAAACGACTGAAATACCAAGGGCACCAGGCTGGTACGGCGACCCCCAAAAATGATGCCGCTGATGGGTACTCCGCGCGGATCATCAAACGCGGCATCGACGGTGGGGCACTGGCTGATGGGCGCCGTAAAGCGAGCATTTGGATGAGCCGCCTTCCGGCCACAGTTCGGCGTCCACTCCTGCCCTGTCCAGTCAATACAGCGCGCGGGTGGCGCATCGGTCATACCTTCCCACCAGACGTCCCCATCCGGGGTCAAAGCCACATTGGTAAAGATGGCATTGGCCCTGATCGAAGCCATGGCATTCGGATTGGTCTTCACGGAGGTTCCTGGCGCCACCCCGAAAAAACCGTTCTCAGGGTTGATGGCATAGAGCCGACCGTTTTCACCAGGATGCATCCAGGCAATATCATCCCCCACGGTGCTGACCTTCCAGCCCTTGTAACTCTCAGGAGGAACGAGCATCGCAAAGTTCGTCTTGCCACAAGCACTGGGGAAAGCCGCACCAATGTAGGTTTTCTCCCCTGTGGGATCCTCGACGCCCATGATGAGCATGTGCTCGGCCATCCAGCTCTCATCACGCCCTTGGACAGAGGCGATGCGCAACGCGAAGCATTTCTTGCCAAGCAATGCATTACCCCCATAGCCCGAGCCGAACGACCAAATTTCACGGTCCTCCGGGAAATGGACAATGTATTTTTCATCCTTGTTGCACGGCCAAGACACGTCGGCCTGTCCCGCGTCCAGAGGAGCCCCCACGGAGTGCAAACAACGGACGAACTCGCCCTCTGTTCCCAAGGCCTCGAGCACAGGCGCTCCCATCCGGGTCATAATGCGCATGCTCACGACCACATAAGGGGAATCGCTGATCTCAACCCCATATTTGGAATAGGGCGACCCCAGGGGCCCCATACAGAAAGGAACGACGTACATCGTTCGACCACGCATCGAACCTGCAAACAATCCTTTCAATTTGCTGCGCATGGCGGCCGGCTCCATCCAGTTGTTGGTGGGGCCCGCGTCATCTTGGCGGCGGCTGCAAATAAAGGTTCGGTCCTCAACACGGGCCACATCACTGCTGTCAGAGCGCGCCAGAAAACTATTCGGCCGCTTTTCAGGATTCAGTTTAATGAAGGTGCCGCTTTCAACCATCGCTTCGCACAACGCATCGTACTCCGCTTGCGAGCCATCACACACCACCACACGCTCGGGCTGGGTCAACGCAGCCACCTGTTCAACCCACGCCCGAAGGGCGGAATGAGCGAGGGGCAACGGAGCAGCGACAGTCGTCATTGACTTTCCTCCTGAATTTTATAGAGCGGCGGCTTATAAAGGATGAGCACCGCCGGAAACAACCACCTGTCTTTGGATCGTACCAGATTCACGCACGCGGCTGCGAGAGCGATCGCCCAGATTTCGCGAACAGCGCAGAATAAACGGCGATCAAGCCCCGTTCATCGGAGGCAGATTTTCACCCCCAAAACGGTTTTGGTGGGGTCAATTTTCGTTTTTGGGCTTCAGTTGAAACCGAGACTTTAACTCATCAAGCAAGCCTATCAGCAGCCCTTGGCGCTCTTCCGGCATTTCATCGAGATGCGATTTCACGAACGCCACGTGCGGCATAAAACAACGTTCAAACTCGCGCTCACCCCGCGCGGTCAGAGAGACTTGAACCTGGCGTGCATCCTGCTCTCCACGTTGCCGAACAATCCACCCTTTGGCTTCCATCCGGTCCAACACGGGGGTCAGTGTCCCCTTGGAAATCAAGGTGCGACGGCCCAGTTCGCTGCACGTCATACCATCAGTGTCCCCCAAAACGGCCAACACATCAAACTGTGATGGCGTGAGGCCAAGAGCCTCAATGTGACGGCCGGTCACCCGGCTTACAACGGTATGACACTCCATCAGCGCCCGAAATACTGGCAACAGTGACTCGTCTTCAGGGTGGGGAAGCGTCATAAAATAAGCCTTACAAGAACAGACGAGTCTACCGCCGCCTCAAATCAGCGTCAAGAGAACCAGAGAAATCACTTGACCCAAACGTCGTGGCCCCCCATGATGACGCCGTGAATGCCACCAAACCATCATCCCAAGTAACAACAGACTTGACGCCTGCCCTGACCGTTCATTCTGTCTCGAAGCGTTATCCCGGTCGCTGGGGTCAATCAGGTGTCTGGGCCGTGCGGGACGTCAGCTTCGAGGTGTACCCAGGCCAGATTTTGGCCCTGCTGGGCCCCAATGGGGCGGGAAAAACCACCACTTTAAAAATGGTCACGGGTTTGTTACGCCCGAGCGAGGGCCATATTCTGCTGGAGGGGGTGGATGTGGCGACGCAACGGTCACGGGCCGTTCGACACCTCGGAGCGGTGCTGGAAGGCAATCGAAATTTGCATTGGAAACTGACCGCGCGCGAAAATCTCCGTTACTTCGGAGCCCTCAAGGGCGTTGAGGATCTGCGGCGACGCTGTGATTCGGTGATCGAACAATTGGGCTTAACGCCGCACCTCAAAAAACGCGTGGGTGAACTGTCCCGTGGCCTGCAGCAACGGGTGGCCATCGGCATTGCGCTGTTGGGCGTCCCCCGGGTCCTCGTGCTGGATGAACCCACGCTGGGGCTCGACGTCATTGCCGGCACTGACTTCCAAAATACAATTCGTAGCATCGCTGAAAGCGGCTGTGCCATCGTCCTCACGACCCATCAAATGGAAGTGGCACAAGCCCTGGCTCAACGCATCGCGATCATCGCCGGCGGGCGGTTGGCAGCCTTGGATTCCCTCGACGCGCTACAGTGCGCCTATCGCAACCCAGGGTACGAGGTAATGGCACGGGGACGGTTGACGCCGGTTTTGGAAACCACCCTGCAAACGGTGGGCGCGCGCTGGCGTGAAGGCGCGGGCACGCTTTCCATCGATTTACCCGAGAACCAGGAAAATGGACTCTACGACACCCTGAGCGCACTTCGGACAGAAAAACTCGAATTGGTGGGCGTGCGGCAACTGGAAATTGACCTTGAGGGGATCTACCGGCGCATCGTGGGGGGCCCAACGCCGTGAATCTAGCAGGACTGTTTTGGGCGGAATTGAGGCGCGAATTCATTCTGTTGACGCGTTACCCTTTTGAATTGATTTCGCGTCTGATGTGGAACCTGGGTTTCGCACTGATGATTTTTTTTGGTTTCCAAAGCGTCGGAGCGAACTTACCAGGATTTGAAGAGGGCCAAAATGGCCGCCTGCTGGGATTGCTCATCACCTATATCGCCATCAATGGCATCAGCAATGGGGTTGAATTGCTGGGGCGAGAAACTCAAACAGGCACCTTGGAACAAGCAGCGCTTTCCCCGCCTCCCTTGGTGACCATCCTTTTGATGCGCGACCTGGCGTCCTACGTCGAAATGTTGGCACGTTTTGCCTTGGTCTTCAGCATTGCAATCTGGGCCACGGGCGCCAAATTTTACTTGGATGTCCCGACCTTGGCTTTGCTGCTCACACTGATGTACTTGGGTATGGAGGGAATTGGGCTCATCCTGGCGGGCGCCGCCCTCATCTACAAACGCATCGGAACGTTGGCGCAATTTGCCGTGATGCTCGTTTTTGGGCTTGCGATTTTACCCCTTCACGACCTGCCGCCCTGGATGAGCTTTTTTGTGGCCCATTTTCCTTTCACCGAAGCATTGTTGCTGCTTCGCGAATCGGCCGTCCGCGGAACACCGCTCGCCGAAATGCTGGCTGGCGGACAGGTTCTGTCCCTGGGCCTTGACGCCAGCCTCTTTTTGCTTTTCGGCATCGCTGCCTTCGCGATGGCTGAGCGCAAGGCCCGTGATTGGGGTTCCCTGAATCAGTATTGAGGGGCCGATTGCAAAGCGCGAATCCGGGCTTCGATGGGGGGATGACTTGAAAACATCGCCAGCCACGAGGCGCCGTCCGCAATCCCACTGGCGGCAAGGCTCTTGGGCAATTCCCCAGCCTGCAAGCCGCCCAGGCGCTGAAGCGCTTGAACCATCGGACGCGGGGATCCCATCAATTTGGCCGCGCCCGCATCGGCGCGAAATTCTCTTTGGCGAGAAAACCAAGCCACCACAAGACTTGCCAGTATTCCAAATAAAATATCGCACACCACAGCCGTCACGTAATAGGCAACCCCCGGCCCAGAAGACTCCTCGCTGTCGCGGCGAATGAAAAGATCGACCGCATACGCAACCGCGCGCGCCAGGAAAATAACGAAGGTATTGACCACCCCTTGAATCAAGGTCAAGGTCACCATGTCACCGTTGGCAATGTGCGCCACCTCGTGGGCCAGGACGGCTTCCGCCTCATCGCGACTCATCGTCTCGAGTAATCCCGTGGAAACCGCCACCAAGGAACTGTTCTTGGTGGCCCCGGTCGCAAACGCATTCGGCTCTCCCGCGTAAATCGCCACCTCAGGCATGGCCAACCCGGAGTTCCGGGCGAAGCGCTCAACCGTCGCGAGCAGCCAACGTTCCGTTTCATCCTGAGGTTGGGCAATTACGGTCGCTCCGGTCGACCACTTGGCCATCGGCTTAGAGATAGCGAGCGAAACGAACGCGCCCCCAAAGCCCATTAATGCAGCGAACATCAACAAAGCCGATAAATTGAGGCCCTGGCCGCTCAAAAAGCGGTTGAACCCCAACAGGTGGGCCACAATGCCCAAGACCACCACCACTGAAAGGTTGGTAAGCAAAAACAGAACGACGCGTTTCATCGACACATCCCCTCCATTGAACCGGATGAATCTGAACTGATACAAAAGCCCCCACGGCGGGCACCCTTGCGGGATTCAATGTATCAGATTTCACCCAAAATCTTATTAATCAACGCATCATCCGGTAATTCGTGACCCTGATGCCGGATAAGGCCACGATGATCAACCAACACCACCGTGGGCAAAGCACGAATACCAAATGTGCTGGCGGTCGCCCCCTTGGGATCCACCACCATCGGATAGGTTAATCCGTACGTGCGGATCACCTTGTCCCGTCCATCGGGCGTGTCTTGAATATTAATGCCCACGACCGACAGAGGCTTTTGATTGAACCGCTGATACAAAGACTGAACGCGCGGAGCCTCCGCACGACAGCCCCCTCACCAAGAGGCCCAAAACACCAACAGGGCAGCGCGCTTGTCCCTTAACGAAGAAAGATCGAAAGTCTGACCGTCCAGTTGCTGCCCAACCACCGCGGGCGCAGGTCGGGCCCCGGCATATTCAACCGGCCTGAGCAACGCAAAGTATGCCGACACGAAGAGCACCAGAGCCCCAACAGGCAGCAGCCACGGCCATAGCGCTCCTTTTTTAGCCTGTGTCATCACATCACTCCACTCTCGGCGGGGCAGTACAGCGCCCCAAGAAAGCATCATACCATTTTCCCAACGCCCAACAGCGGAAAAACGGGGCGTCAGGGAGGGTCACATCGGGTGGAAAAGCCAACCTATCCACCCAACGAAGGTGTGTACGATACGCTACACTGGGTTTAGAGGAACACGAGGCCCTATGACCACAACGAACGCGGATGCCTGGCAGGCTCGTTACAATAACGAAGACACCCCTTGGGACTTAGGCGCAGCGGCGCCGGCCCTTTTGGCTTGGCTCAAGCAAAATCCGGGCCGGGGGCGGCGAGCGATCGTGCCAGGCTGCGGGCGGGGCCACGATGCGATCGCCCTGGCCCAGGCGGGCTGGGAGGTGCTCGCCGTTGACTTCGCCGCCTCAGCCATCCTCGAAACCCAAGCGGCAGCCACCCACCTCGGCATCCGTTTAAACACTGAACAAGCCGACTTGTTTCACCTTTCTGCCAGCGCGGTCGGCACCTTCGACCTGTGGTTTGAGCACACGTGTTTTTGCGCCATCGACCCTCTCGACCGCCCACGCTACGCTGCGCGAGCGGCAGAATTGGTGCGCCCCGGCGGCCAACTGGTTGGCATTTTTTACGCCCACGGCAAACCCGGGGGCCCCCCGTATGACACGCGCCCAGACGCTGTACGCGCAGCCTTCGAGACCCATTTCGCCTTGGACACGCTGAACGTCACGCCCCACTCAGTGGCCCGCCGCGCAGGACAAGAGCTTTGGGGCCATTGGACACGAAAGGGCTGAACGACACCGTGGATACCACCGCCCCTTATTCATGTCCTTACTGCGGCGAGGAAAGCGTCACGGGTGTTGATGTCTCTGCGGGAATGGCGCAGCGTTACATCGAGGATTGCCAGGTCTGCTGCCGCCCGATGGAACTGTTTATCCACTTCGATGAAGAGGACTTCACCGCGTCGATTCAGGCAGAGCCCATGGACTAGTCCAAAAGGTCGTGGGGTCAACATTCAGCGACAGGCGCCGGAAGCGTTCCCTTGGCGTGTTATTCGCCCTGCTGCTAGAATTTTACTTGAGCAAGGGCGCTCTGCACGACCACGATGCATTGAGTGCCCCCAATCGGGTGCTCGGCATTTTTTGAGGCACCCCAATGACCATTGATACTGGAAACACCGCCTTTGTTCTTTGCTGTGCGGCCCTCGTTCTTTTGATGACCCCCGGCTTGGGGTTCTTCTACGGCGGCATGGTGCGCGGGCGAAACGTGCTAAACACCCTGATGCTCAGCTTCGTCACGCTCGCGGTCGTAGGCGTCCAATGGGTTCTGGTGGGCTATTCGCTGGCCTTCGCACCCTCGGACGGGTGGTGGGCCCCCTTTCTGGGTTCTTTGCGTTGGCTGGGACTTCAAGGCGTTGGGGTACTGCCCGAACCCGCCTACTCCGCCAACATTCCCCATCTCGCGTACGTGGTGTTTCAATTTACCTTTGCCGTCATCACACCGGCTATCATTTCGGGGGCCGTTGTGGAGCGCATCCATTTTCGCGCCTACGTCGCCTTCGTTGCCCTGTGGACCACCGTGGTCTATGCGCCCATTGCGCATTGGGTGTGGGGTCAGAATGGCTGGTTGAAGGGCTTGGGCGCCCTCGACTTCGCAGGCGGCACCGTCGTGCACATTGCGGCTGGTGTCTCGGCACTGGTGGCAGCGGCCGTGGTGGGCTCTCGCACCCAACGCACCCCCGTGGTGTCCCAGGGCTACCAAGTGCCATTCGTTCTTCTGGGTGCTGCGCTGCTTTGGTTCGGTTGGTTTGGTTTCAATGGGGGAAGCGCCCTCGAGGCAAACGGTATCGCGGCCCTCGCCATCACGACCACCAACGCCGCCGCTGCGGCCGGAGCATTCAGTTGGATGGCCTTAGAAGGCTGGCGCGACCGCAAGGTGACCGTCGTCGGTGGAGCCAGTGGCGCCGTGGCGGGGCTCGTTGCCATCACCCCGGCAGCCGGTTTTGTATCCCCGGTCGCCGGGCTGATCATCGGAGCCACCTCAGGAATTATTTGCCTCTACGCGGTGGAGTGGAATCGGCGCCGCCTCCATATCGATGACTCGCTGGACGCTTTCTCGGTACACGGAGTGGGCGGGGTGCTGGGCGCGTTGCTCACCGGCGTTTTTGCGAGCAAATCGCTCAACCCGGGGGGGGCTGATGGCGCACTGTACGGGCATTTCGAATTGCTTGGGGTTCAGATATTGGCGGTTTTTTCAGTGGCCGTGTATGCGTGGGTTGGAACCTGGCTGATCCTGAAAATACTGGATCGTTTCATGGATTTACGGGTGGGTCAGACCGTCGAGGATGAAGGCTTGGACCGCCACCACCATGGCAGCGGCCTCGCCACAGGCCCATTGCCCGGTCATTTGGTCGCAGCCAACGATTAGCCCACTCACTTCCTCAATCGAGGGGTGCATCGAGAGCAGCCCTCATTAACACCCCGCCAACCGCGAGGGTATTCTCCCCTCCAGCCAGGCATCTGCGGCAGCCAAGGCAAAGAGCGGAATCTCGTGCCCTCCGGGGTGCGGAACCGCGGTGGGATTCAGCCCCCAAGCGCGCAGCTGTCCCACCGTTTCATCCCACCATGTCATCGGAAAAAGGGGGTCGCGCACGCCGAGCGACAAAAATACCGGCAATTGCTGAACGGTGCTTGGCGGGCGCAGCCAATCGGAGGCGAAGCCCCGGGGTAAAAGCCCGCTGAATGTCATCACTCCGGCCACATCCTCGGGATTTTTCAACGCATACGCCAAGGCCGCGAAAGCCCCTTGGCTGAATCCTGACAGATACACAGCGCGCCCAGCAAGGGGGGGAAGCACCTTGAGCGCCTCCAACCACGAACCCAAGTGTTCCTGCGTCGCCATGAACGATTCGCTCACCGGGTGCCCCGGTCTTTCTAAAGCGTACCAGGCGTGACCGGGTGGATAGGGGTGGGGAGCGCGTGGAAACACCAAAACAGCGCGAGACGACCAACGCAGGTATATGGGCAGTAAGTCTTTCTCGTCGGCCCCAATGCCGTGCAACGCGACAATCACGGGGGCATCTGGCGCCACCCCCTCGTCCACAATGAGCGTATGCAGGCCTGCCAATTCGAGGTCCACCGGTCACTCCTTCCCAAAACCAAATTCGTCACTGATCGCGCGTCGTCTCTCGGCCTATTTTAACAGCACGGACGCCTGCGCTTGAATGACCAACGGGGTATCAGGAGGGTCTTTCGATGGGACACTATCTGCTGATGGGCTTGGTGGGCTTCGTTGCGATTCAACACGTGGCATTCGCCGTGCTAGAAGGCATCCTATGGCGTCACCCCCTCGGGCGTCGCATCTTCGGTCTTTCCAAAGAACATGCCGAAATCACCGCCACGATGGCGCTGAATCAAGGGCTCTACAATTTATTCTTGGCAGCGGGTCTGTTGTGGAGCCTGCTTCATCCGGACCCGGCTGCCTCACGGGCTTTGCAAGTCTTTTTTCTCGGGTGCGTGACAGTGGCGGGATTTGTCGGCGGGTTGACCGTCAAGAAGCTGATTCTGGTGGTTCAAGGCGTGCCCGCAGGCATCGCCCTGGTCATCCTGTTGCTGCCGTGAAAGGCCTTTTTTCTTCAGTATTTTCTCTTTTCTTAGTTAAAAATTAACTTCAAGACCCCGAATATGGAACGGCTGCGAAACCCCTTGGCGCGACAACACTTGGACATCGCCCCCCACCAAGAGGCCCACGCCATGTTCATACCATCTCTGACACGCCCATTCAGGGTTCCCAAGTTCTCTCAAAAGGAGTCACAAAACACTGCCGTGAAATCCCGGGCAAGCGAGCCGGGTGACAACTACGTGGCAGACTCCGATGCACGGGCCGCGCGCGTGGCCGCCCAACGTCTCGAACGCCTGATTGGACGCCCCCGTAACGCCACACTCCCGTTCTTGCTCGAAGCGGCCCGTGCGTTGCCCACGCCTTCGGATCGACGGGCGTGGCTAGAAGCAGCCCTCTACGACCACGATTTGCGCGCCTCGCACGTGGATGCGCCCACCGCCCGCATGATGATTGCTCGCCTCACCTTGGCAGGCATCGAGAGCCAGATGGAGAAGCCAGACGCCCGCACGCTCCTCGGCCGCATCCAAGCCATGCAGGCCGCCCACGATCTCGCCGAACACGCCTTCGAGGCTATTGTCGAGCCTGAAACACGTTCGCTCGCAAACTTTGCTAACGAAGCGCAGAAAATGTTGAACACCCCAGCGGCCAGCCTCGCGCTGATACAAGATGCGCTCACACACCTCACCACCTTGCCAGAGGAAAGCCCTGTCGAGGTATCTGCTGCCATCGCCACCATGGCCATGACGCACATGAACCAGGCCGGGCGCACCCCGTCAGAGCAGGAAGCCCTCGGGATGGCAGCTTTGCGGACCATCACCGATCTTCGCGGCACGCCACTGCTCCAAACCCGCCTCATGGAGGCGGAGCGTGAAGCCGACTTAAAGAAGCGAATCGCACGGATTCGCACCGCGCTTCAAGCCGAGGCGTGAGCGATTAATTTCGACAGCCCCAGTTGGCGCGCGGGCCGGCACACCTTTTGCCATGCCTCCCCCCCGGTTTCTGTACGTCCGGTGTCTGAGGTGCCTACAATGCAAGGGCTCGATGCGGGGATTCAATCTCGCAAAGTGCGGGCGAATTGAGTTTTCCCCAAGGCGGAAAGATCTTGCTAATGAATGCCGATTACGCGCTGAAAGTTGTTCTTCAGCACTCCGATTTACCGTGGGCCCAGGGCCCGGAAGCGAGAATCGAGAGACGATTTTTGGAAAAAGGCGGCGAGGGCGGAAGCCGAGCCACCGCCATTCTCCGGGGTCACCCGGGGGCGCACTGGGTGTCTCTTGCGGGCGAAGAAATCTTCGTTTTGGACGGTGCGATCAGTGACGAAAATAGAGAATACCCCGCCGGCACTTATTTGATGTTCCCACCGGGAATGCGCGCCCCGTTGTTCACGGTGGCGGGATGCACACTGTTCACAAAATGCGGCCACCTCATCTCGGACGTGATGCAACGGGAATGCATCGACACACATCACGCCCCCTGGTACCAGGGTTTGGTGCCGGGGTTAAATGTGATGCCCCTCATGCGGCAAGGCACCGGCTCTACGCTGGTCAGATGGGCGCCGAAGACCTATTTCGATGCGCACCGCCATTTCGGCGGTGAAGAAATCTTTGTGGTCAGCGGGATATTTTCGGATGAACACGGGCATTACCCGGAAGGCACGTGGATACGCAGCCCCCATATGAGTCAACACACACCCTTCAGCGTGGAGGGCTGCACCATTTTCGTGAAGACGGGGCATTTGTTGGCCGGGCAAGAACACAGCCCATTCGGGGTTTAATAAGCCCGGTATACGAATGATCGCCCTCTGTGTGAAGATAGGGGCTCCCGTCCCTCTTCCCGTTTGGAGAATTTCAAATGATAGCAGCCAGCGGCACCTTTACTTTTGCTTCCCAAACGGTTCACAGGCTGGGTTTTGGCGCCATGCGCATTACTGGCCCTGGGGTGTGGGGAATGCCGGCGGACCCTGAAAATGCCGTGGCCGTTCTGAGGCGTGCCGTGGAATTGGGGGTCGATTTCATTGATACGGCGGATGCATACGGGCCAGGCACTTCAGAAGAACTGATCGCTCGCGCCTTGCGCCCCTACGGACCGGTGCGCATCGCCACCAAAGCCGGTTTAGTCCGCACCGGACCAGGAGAATGGATTCCATTGGGTCGCCCCGCCTATCTTCGCCAGCAGTGCGAACTCAGCCTGCGGCGCCTGGGAGTGGAGGCCCTGGACCTTTTCCAGTTACATCGCATCGACCCCACCGTGCCAGCCGAGGAACAATTCGGTGTGCTGGCCGCCTTGCTGGAAGAAGGAAAGGTGAAAGCCATCGGCCTCTCAGAAGTGTCGGTCGAAGAACTGGAAGCGGCCCGCCGTATTGTGCCCATCCACACGGTGCAAAACCTTTACAATTTGACCAATCGCTCCTCAGAGGCGGTTTTGAACCGCTGCGAAGCGCTCGGCATCGGCTTTATTCCTTGGTTCCCCCTCGCGATGGGCGATTTAGCGAAACCGGGCACCCCATTGGATGCCGTGGCCCAAGAAGCAGGTGCCAGCCCCTCACAGGTGGCTCTGGCCTGGCTGTTGGCCCGGTCGCCTGTGATGCTGCCCATCCCGGGAACGGGAAGTCTCGCCCATCTGGAAGAAAATTGTGCCGCGGCCCCCGTTCAACTGAGCGCAGCGCAGATTCAGGCACTTGATGCCCTCGCCGCTGTACCGGCGGGTGGGCAGCGGTAGCGCATTGGGCATCAAATCCGCAGGAGAATACGCTCATCACAAGCACAGTCGTGTAAATCATGTTTACATGAGGGCCACACTGCCCCGGGCACCGAAAGATTGCGTGTGACTTGTGATGGCATATCATCTCAGAGCCGACTCACCGACGAGAAAAACCGTTGAACCATTCAGATAACCTCCGCGCGCAAGCGGAGACTTCATTCCGGGCGCGGTTGCGCTTTTTTATGAATCCCTTTGACGGCCGATACGAGGATCTCACCCGTGGTTCGCTCGCACTGAACGTGGCACGCGATGCGGCCGCTGGCTTCGTCGTTGCTATGGTCGCAATCCCTCTCGCCATGGGCTTTGCGATGGCGTCTGGTCTTCGTCCAGAGCAAGGGATTGTGGGGGGCGCCATCGCGGGCGCAGTGGGCGCGTTGTTCGGCGGTTCAAAATACCAGGTGTACGGCCCCACCGCCGCTTTCATTCCCTTAATCGCGGCCATTATGGCGAAACATGGCCAGGGCTTCTTGGTTTTGGCCTCTCTCCTGGCGGGCCTGATTTTAATTGCCATGGGCCTGGGACGGGCCGGCCATCTGGTGTCTCGGGTGCCCCATTCCATCGTGGTGGGCTTCACCATCGGCATCGCTTTTGTGATTGCGGGTTCCTCCCTCGGTGACATGTTGGGAATCCACGCCAAGATGCCCATCGAATTTATGCACAAACTCCAAGTCGTCTGGCAACACCGCCATGACATCAATTGGTATGCCCTGGTGCTGGCCCTCACGACATTTACCGTCACCAAAGTGTCCTTGCGTATTTCGCCCTTTATTCCCGGACCTTTGCTCGCTTTAGGTGTTGGAACATGGCTTGCTGAAACCTCGTGGGCCGAAAAGGGCCTTGTGAATATCAAAGAGAAATATTCCAGTATCCCCACCGATTTCTGGATTTTTTCAGCACCGGCCCCTCTCCAATGGAGCGTGCCTTTTCTCATGGACCTCGTATTTTTTGTGACGGCCATCGTCTTCGTTTCCGGCGTTGAGAGCCTCTTGTGTTCGCGCATGGCGGACCGGCTGGCGAATAATGATCGCACCCCTTTTCACCCCAACAAAGAACTCTGGGGCCA
>JAYKIL010000012.1:0-167076 GCA_035284745.1 Candidatus Sericytochromatia bacterium
CCACTTCAATGGATGTTTTCGTGGCCTGGCAACTCATTCCCGCCGACGGCCGTGCCGTCTCCGACATCGCCCAACGTCTCGGGCTGCCGCGCCCGGTGGCCATCTTGCTGGCGCAACGCGGTTGCGAATCCGCTGAGGCCGCCCGACGTTTTTTGGGCGCCCGGGGCGATGTCAGCTGGATGAGCCACTTTAAGCCGCCGCCCAGCATGCAGACCGCGGCCAAGCGCATCTTGGAGGCCAAAGAACGCGGCGAACGCGTGACCATTTACGGGGATTACGACGCGGATGGCGTCTCTGGCGGCAGCGTCCTGCAGCGCTTTTTCAGCGCGGGGCTGGGGCTTGATGCCCACACGTTTTTGCCCAGCCGCTTCAAAGAGGGCTATGGCCTGAATGCGCGCGTCATCCCGGAACTGGCTGCCGACGGCACGCAACTGATTGTCACCACCGACAATGGCATCACGGCAGTGGAAGCCGCCCAGGCCTGCGCGGCACACGGCATCGATCTGATTGTCACCGATCACCATACGGCCAAGGACACGTTGCCCGAGGCCCTGGCCCTGGTGCATCCCAAGGTGGATTTCCCGGAATACACGGCGCTATCGGGCGCAGGGGTGGCCTTCATGCTGTGTATGGCCTTGTCCAATAATGACATCAAACGCACCGGGCAACTGCTCGATTTGGCCTGCATCGGCACCCTCGGAGACATGGTCCCGCTCACCGATTATAACCGTGCCATCGTGCACCTCGGCCTGAAGCGCTGGAACCTGAACAACAAGCGGCTCGGAGCGTCAGCGATGCTGAAGGCCTATAACGCCGCGCATCCGCGGTACGCGGTCGATACGGTCACCGCGACGGACTTGGGCTTTGTCATTGCCCCTTTGATCAATGCAGCAGGGCGAATGGAACACCCGCGCCTGGCCTATGAACTGTTGACCGCCAGCGACCCCACAACAGCGGACGCGTTGGCCCAGAAGCTCGTTCAACTCAATGAAGCGCGCAAGGCGGCCACGCGCGAGTTATTTGCGGAAATCAGCGCCACCATTGATGCCACCATGCCCGCGGATGAACATCCCTTTATTGTTCTGGAAGGCAGCGGTTGGCACCACGGCCTCGTGGGCTTGGTGGCAGGCAAAGTCCTCGAACGTTACGGGCGACCTGTGGTGATTCTGGGCGATGAAGAGCACGAGCCCGACCTGTTTCGGGGATCGGGACGAGCCCCTAAGGGTGTCAATTTAGTGCAACTGCTCGGGGAAGCCGATCGCCACATGGTGCGCTGGGGCGGCCACGCGCAGGCGGCGGGCTGCGGGGTCGAGCGTTCCTCCATTCCGGCCTTGCGGAAAACCTTGAACGACGCCTTGCGAAAGACAGGCTGGAGCCACGCGGCCGCCGTGCCGCAGGCCGATGTGTTGCTGCAACTGGATGACCTCGGCCCAGCCCTGTGGGACGCGGTGGACTTGCTTGAACCATTTGGACAAGAAAACCCCAAACCCCGATTTGCGCTGCAGGGCGCGAAAATGGAACGCATCCGGGTGCACAAAGGCCACCTGTTCGCCAGCCTTCACGCCCCGCGCGGCACCTTCGAAGTGGTGGGATGGAACATGGGTCACGGCGCACCCTTTGCCGCAGAACACGACCTCCATTTCGCCTTGGAACGCGCGACAGACTTTCGCACAGGCGACCCTGTCCTGCGCCTCAATTTATTGGCCCTTTTCCCGGCCCACTCTCGTCAAAGGCGCGCGCCAAAGCCTGGCGAAGTGGATGCGTTGCTCGATTGAAACGAGCCGCCCCCGGGTAGGAAGAGCGGGCAACAGGCTGTTCTATCAAGGAAAATCTGCAATGAAAGCGCCACATTATCGTCGGGGCGTCGCCCTGGTTTTAATCGCTGCCGGCACGGTGGTGACATTCGGATGTCAAACCGCGGCCGAACCCGCGCCCCCCGCCCCGAGTGGCGTTCGGGTCGCCAAGGCGAGCCCGACACCCGCGCCGGGGGCCACTGTCACTGGCACGATCGAGATTCCGGCAGATAACGTGGCCTATCGGGTTCAGCAGGACAACGCGCCGCCCCTCGCTCTGCGTCCCGCAGCAGGGGCCCGCGTCTTTCTGGCTGATGCCTCGGGGAATCCCCTGCCGGGATTGCCCGAAGCCCGCACGGATGGACAAGGACGCTTTACATTGAACAAGGTTCCCCCCAGTTACAGCTACGTGGTGGTCGCCGAAATCAGCACGGCAACCGCCAAGCCGGCGCAATATCGCAGCGTGACCAAGGTCTCTGACCTGGGGGCCACGGTGAAGGTGGACCCTGCCAGCACTCTGGTCACCTCAGCGGTGCTCGACGGCATGTCGGGCGACCTCGGGGAATTTAACCCCTCGCGCTTTCAAATGCTGAAAGATCGCATCGCCGGTTTGCTGCGCGCGACGGATCTTCCAGACTTCTCAGATGGCCTGAGGGTGCGGGACCACGTGCGCGAACTCGTGAAGGCAAACGATGAGTTGCGAGCCACCCTCGCGAAAGTGCAAGAGGATCTTCGCAAAGTCCAAGACGACGTAGAATCCTTACGGACCCGCCTGGAACGCGAGCAAGCAGCGCCCAGCGAAACCCCCGCCACAACCGACGGAGGAACAGGTGCCACGCCAGACCCGACAGACGCGGGAACAGACACCACCCCTGCAACGCCAGTCCCCAATCCGCAGGCACCGAATGCCTCCACGGCCCCGACGCCGGTGGCGGAGAGAACGCCCATCCCCGCCAGTGTGCCATCGCCGAAAGCGGAAGATTTTCTCTGGCTGCGCCCAGAAGTGCCGACCCCGGGGCTCACCTACCGGACCTTCAATAGCAAGGCGGCAGGCAGCGAGGTGAACTTCTACGTATACACCCCCCCCACCTACCAAAGCGAGACCACCCGACGCTTCCCCGTGATGTATTGGTTGCACGGCACCGGCGGGGGCGACGGCGGCCAAGGCCAGCTCGCCCGCGTCATTGACAACGCCATCAAGGCGCGCAAAATCCCGCCGATGCTCGTAGTATTCCCCAACGGCTTACCCCGCGGCATGTGGGTCGACTCTAAAGACGGCGCGCGCAAAGTGGAAGGCATGTTCATTGACGACCTCATTCCCCTGGTCGATCGGGAATATCGCACCCAGGGCACCCGCAGCGGACGCCTTGTTGAAGGCTTCAGTATGGGGGGCTATGGGGCCGGTCGTTTGGGTTTCAAGCATCACACTTTGTTTGCGGGCATCTCCATGTTTGCAGGGGGACCGTTGGATCTTGAATTTGAAGGCGCCCGCGCCAGCTCTGAACCTGATGCCCGTGAGTTCTTAATGGCCTATGTTTATGGGGGTGATCTCTCGCACTATCAGGCGGTCAGCCCGCGACGTATCGCTGAACAGAACGTCGAAGTCCTGAAGACCTTCGGGCCCTTGCGCGTCATTATCGGGGATCAAGATTTCACTTACGGAAAAAACAAAGACTTCCACGAGCATCTCGAAAAACTGGGTATTCCCCACGATTACCGGGTCATCAGCGGCGTGAGTCACGACATGCCAAAACTCATTATGGGATTGGGCGAAGATAACTGGGCATTTTATCGCCGCGTGTTTGGGAATCCGTAGGTTTTTTTGGAACCGTTTTGAAACCAGGGTTTCCGACAACAAGGCAAGCCTCCCTTCGCCCACATAGGAGTTTGCCTCGTGCAGCCCATCGCGCATTTTTCCGGCATTCCCCCGATTCCCCCTGCACGTCCCACGGGGCCACAGCCGCTGCCTCCACCCGCACCCGTTCAAGCCTTCAACGCGCCCCCACGCTGGGCCCCCCCTCAAGCCGCCCTAGAGCCCGAGCTCTGGTTCTGGGTTCAAGGCTTGCGCGAATTCGCGCCACTCACCGCAGCCATTGGGATGGGTGCCGGCGTCCTCATCGGCTTGGCCGCCGGCACCCCCGCCCTCGGCGCGGCGTGGGGGGCCTGTATCGTAACCGGCATTCCGGGTATTGCGATTGCGCTGGGAACCTACGGGGTACCGCTCGTGCGGAGCCTGCTACGAGGGGATGGGTTGGGTCGAACGCCGCTTCGAGACCTGTCTTTTGCGGGTGGGGTTCTCCTGCCAACCGCTGCCGTTGCTGTGGGCAGCGCGCTGGCCGTGGGCACGAATGCCTTGGCCTTTGGTGGTCTGCTTGGCGCCATCACGCTGTTTGGCGCAGGACGCCTGTGGCGAAGGCTCACCCGACGGTAATTGATTCACCCCGGGATTAAAACCGTTCCCAACACAGGCCCGGCCCGTGGTTTACTTAGGGGGCATATTGGCCCATGGAACTCGTCCGTGTCCCACTCAATTCTCACTTTTGATGCTGTGCGCGATCTGGGGTCGGCCCATACCCGGATGGTTTTGGTTGGGGATCTCGGCGCAGGAAAAAGCGCTGCCCTGCGCGAACATTATCGCCAACTGCTGCGCGCCGGATTGCGCTCTGACCGGGTACTGGTCTGGATAGCCAACACCGCGCAGGCCGCTGCTTGGAAAGAGGCCATCAAAGCCTACGACTTTTCTCACGGTGCGACCCTGGTCATGACCTTTCGCTCATGGGTGCGCCAGGAACTACTGACCCATTGGGCCGATGTCGAGGCCAGCGGTTTGCTTCCCGGCCCCCCCCCGGCGCCCGAACCAACTTTCGTGGGGATCTCGGCGGCCCAACAGCTTTTGCGCATGGTGGTCACCCCCATGCGCGAGCAATTCCCGGTGCTGGAGGACTGTCGCACGCCACCGATGCACCAACTGATTCAAATCTTGGACACTTACGCCCGGCTGGTGGAACACGGCATCTCGCCCCTAGAGGCAGCTGCGAGGCTCGATACCGGCCATCATCTCAGTTCCCATTCGCCTGAATTGCACCGTTTTGTCGGGGAGGCCATCAGCCAATACCGGCAGTTTTGCTTGAAACACCGTGTGCTCGACCACAACTTGCAACTGGAACTGTTTCAGCACACGCTCTGGGCCCATCCCGCTTACCGCACACGCGTCCGCGAGGCCGTCGATGTTCTGATGGTCGATAACCTGGAGGAAAGCATTCCGCTCGCGCAGGCGGTGGTTGCTCATTGCGGCGAGGGTCCATCGGGCCTCGTGCTGGCACGCGATCGCAACGGAGGTTTGCGAGAGTACCTCGGCGGCGACGTAGATGGCGTGGACCAGCTTTTGCTCGACCTCAACTTGGAAACACGGCTGCTGGCGACACAAGCGCCTTTTTCCTCGATGGCCGCCGCGCTCTCAAGTTTGGCCCTCGCGGGTTTCGAGGCCGAACCGCCCCCGGCGTTGGCCGCCCCAGGCTTTCGAGTCCATAGCGCACGCACGCTGCGCGTGCAGATGTTTGAAGAAGTCTCTCACCGACTGAATGCATTGTTAGACAACGGCGTGCGCCAAGGAGAAATTGTTGTCATCGCCCCCGTGGTCGATCCGTTGCTGGTGTGGCACGTGCGCCAAACGTTGGCCGCCCGGGGCATGGACCTGCGGGTTTTAGCGGGCTCCAATCGCGTCATCGACCACCGTCCGGTGCGTATCTTGGTCACATTGTGCCGGCTCGCGCGTCCCTCGTGGCAAGCCCCCCCTCCTTCTGCAGATGTCGGAGAAATGCTGGAGGTTTTGTTGGGAATTCACCCACTCGAAGCCATTCGCCTCCAACAGGTCGGATATCCGGAAACCGTTCTGTTAGACCCAGAGCCCCTGAAATGGCCGCAGAATTTGTTGGGCCTGAAAGAGGCATACACCAGCATTTACCGATGGCTCGTGACAGCGACCGACACCCACCATCCGCTGGATCGGCTGCTCGAAAGTGCCTTTGCTGAGCTGTATGCTCCCCGTTGTTTAAGGCAGATGGCCCCCGATGGGCCGGACGCCATTCCTTGGCGTTCAGACGATGTCTTGGGAGTGCTTCAGATGGATCAACTCATTCAGGGCGCTCGTCAGTTTCGTCACCTCGCGACACGCGTAGGCCTCAACAACGACGAAATTCCAAAACACTTCTTGCGCTCAATTTATGCCGGCGAACTGGCAGAAAGGCCACTCATTCCCCGCGGTGTTTTGCCTGAAGCCGTCACCTTGTATACCGCCGCCAAATATGCGGAAGAAGGCCCATGTGTCCCCCACCAAATTTGGGTCGACGCCAGTTCTCCGCAATGGCATAAATCGGATGTGCGCGAACTCACCAACCCCCGGGTGTTGGCCCGTCATTGGCCGCCCCGCGTGTATACGGAGGACGACGATCAACGCCACCAAGCAGACAAGCTGGCGCGCACCCTGCAAACGCTGGTACTTAAAAGTACGCGTGCCATCGATGTCTATGCGTCAGACTACAGTTCTGATGGACAGGAATTGCACGGCGACCTGTCCGAGTGGCTGGTTGAACTGATTGCCCACGAGGCCGAGGTGTCCCGTGGCCTTTAAACCGCGCAAAGCACAACAAGAGGTCTTGGCCTATCAAGGGGGTGAACTGGCCATCTCCGCCGTGCCGGGGGCGGGAAAAACCACCTGTTTGGTTTTATTAACCACCAAGCTCATCCTCCAAGACGGTGTCCGCCCCAGCCAGATTCTTATTCTGACCTACACGCGCGCGGCAGCCGCCAACATTCGGGAACGGATCCGCACCGCCTTGCGAGCACAGGGCGCCAGTGCCCACGGCTTAAAGGCGCAAACCATCCATTCTTTTTGTCACGAACTGTTAATGCGCCGCGCGGGCCGTTTGGGATTCCCCGATGGCTTTCAAATTATCAGCGGCAGCGAGCAAGACAACATGCTGCAATCGGCTCTCCTGAGCCACCTCGAAAACCCCGACCATTTGGAAGCGTTTTGGAAAGGTCATGGAATCGACCTCAACAAACGCGGGCCTGACACCCTGTCTCAAGCTCAGGAGGTATCGCGCAAGGCCGCCCTTCGGGCCTTGGGCATCATCAAGAACATCAACCTCAACCTTGACGAAGCGTGCGACACGCTCGAGGGCGCCCAGTTTGGAGAGATTGCAGCGACCGTGCGACATTATGAAGAGGAGCGAATCGCCCGGGGCCTGCTCGATTATGACGATCTCATCCGATTAACAACCCAGCTCTTAGAGCAAGATCCCGGCGTGCTGGCTCACCTACAACAACGCTTCCGCTACGTGCTTGAGGACGAGGCCCAAGATTCAACCCAAGGACAAAAACGCATTATTGACCAATTGGTCGCCCCCCATCACAACTTGGTGCGCGTGGGAGACTCGAACCAGTCCATTTACGCCACCTTCACGCTCAATTCTCCTGAATTCTTCAGGCAGTTTTGCAAAACAGCCCCGCGCGTCGACATGTGTGAATCCAGCCGCAGCAGTGCCCCCATTCTCTCTTTGGCCAATGAGCTGATTCATTACACGAATCAAACCTATGCGCAGGCCTTTGAGCCCAACAGGGTCATCCCCGCCGAAGACGGAAGTAACCCGCCCGCCCATTCCAGCACCATCAAGTGGAGCGTCCACGCCAAGAAAGAAAAAGAAGTCGAGTTCATTGCCGATGCCATCAAAGCAGGACACGCCAAACCGGTAGAGGGACGGTATATGAGTCACGCCATCCTGCTCGCCCAAAATTACCAAGTGCTGGATTTTGTGCATGCCCTGGAGGAACGCGGGGTGCCGGTGGCAGAGGGAGGCGCCCAGGGCACGGCCAGCCAGATGGTGGTCGAAATGGTTCTTCGTCTGCTGAAATTTTTGATGTTGGACGGCCACCATCAACGCTATCGCTATGATCTCGTGGAAGCTTTCTTGGCCCAAACGCGCTATCGTGACGGCCTCTATCCCGAGCAACTGGAACAACATCGCGAACGCCTCGTGCGCTTCATCCAAAACAACGCATACGATTGGCGACAATTGCTGAGTGTGTCACCCGCAGCTCCTCTCCCGCCCCCCCCTGACCTCAATGAGGCGCAATGGGAGGACTTCCGTCAGTTTTTGCGACAAGCCGCCAGCCTTCTGGGCCTGCGACACCTATCGCCCGTCGACCTTATCACCGCCATCGCCGGGGCATTTTTCAATACGCCCTATCAATTGAGCGTGGCCCAAGCCATGAGTGTCTCAGTCAGGCGCACGCTTTATCATCGCCCCGACTTCAGACTTTCACAGGTGGTGCAGGAGCTCGAAGAAAACCTCAGCGCTTCAAATTTTCGCGAGCGCCTTTTTCCGGCCGCCTTGGAGGAAATCTCCAAAGACGCGCATACCCAGGACCCTGGCAGTTCACCCCAACCGGTGCGAATTCTTACGATGCACAGTGCTAAGGGACTGGAGTTCGACGTGGTGTGGCTTCCATCGCTGCATAACAATCGCGATTTCCCCTGGTCCCCCCATCACGCCCGGGTTGACGATGGCCGCGTGTTAGAGGTCGATCTTTTGCTCAACTCGTTCGGACGTCGGGAAACACTCGACCCTGCCACCTTAGAAACAAAAGCCCGTCAGGCTCAAGTAGAAGAACGCCTGCGCCTGTTGTACGTAGGAATCACGCGCGCGCGACGCTTCCTGCGTCCCAGTTATTGCGCCTCGGACTGGTACGCCAGCAAATTTCCCCACCTGGTGGTAGAACCCCACATCGTGCACCTGCAAGAGCAAAACCTGTGAACACCGCCCGTCTCAACCCCAACCTGTCTGCCAGTGCACTGGGGCTTTTTAGCGCCTGCGAGCGCCTCTTTGAATATAAATACGTTCACCCACGCACGTGGCCGGGGCCCAACAGCATTGACCAAGAGGCCGAAGAGCGAACTTTACAAGCGGGGCAGCGCCTGCACCAATTGTTGCATATGGCGGCTCGGGGTCTGGAAATAGACTCGTTGGCGGCCAGTACGCCGGAAACAGCGCGCTGGGTTCGCGCCTACGCCTCTTCACCGTATGCACAGACCCAGGGAGAAATTTTTTCCGAGCAAGCCCTGATGTTTTCTCTTGGGGGCAGAAAAATCATCGCGAAGGTGGATCGCATCATCAAAAGCGGAGACACGTGGACCATTATTGACTGGAAAACCTCGCGTCGTGCCCCCAACGCCGAAGCTTTGCGTCGCGACTGGCAGGCCCGCATCTACCCGTTGGCGCTGGTCGAGGCAGGCACCGTTCTCAACGGAGGGAAGCCCATCCGCCCCTCACAGGTTGAGACGCTTTTCGTATACCTTGAACCCAATATTACGCGGCGTCTCACTTTCGACGACGCGCGGCGTAAAGAATCCCTGGACACCCTGCAAACTGCCGTCGAGAGCATTAACCGCGCAGAGCAGAACGGATTTTCGGCCACAGGGAAGGCCACCGGGCGTTGCACCCGTCCCTTATGCCAGTATTACTCTCTGTGCCACATGGAAGCACCGCCCCCCGCCGTGGTCGAAACCACGCCTCCCACGGAAGTCCCCGAGGAACGACTGGCCCTTTTTGATGAGTTCGAGTTCGACGACGAACCCATCATTCTCTAGAAGAAAGCCCACCAAGAGTAACCCGGATGGCTCAGGTTAACGGCCCCCCGGGCTACTCGTCTCCCCAGTGCAACACCATCACGGGACGGGTTTCAAATTCGGCGCGGGCCTCAGTGATGACGGTTTGAAATTGAATGTCTGCGGGCCCTTTCAAGTCGACAGGCAGACGAATAGGCAACACGGACTCAACCCACTCCCCCGGAAGAAGGTCACCGAGCGGTCGGCCTTGCTCTGAGTCCGCGCAGACCTCGGGTGTAGAACGCTCGATGAAAAGTCGCACGTCCCGGGCCGGTCCTCCCAAATTTTTTAAGAAAATATGCACCCGTCCCTCTTCCCCCGGAGCCAGACGACCCTCGCGGCCTGTGTCCTCAAGCATCACTCTCAGGTCGAATTTTGGCGGGATCGCATGAACGCCTGGACACCTTTGGCGGGCAGCAGCGGCCAACCACCCCAGTGCCTGCTCCCTTTCGGCCAAAGTGGGCTCCCCCTGAAGCAAGAACAGGGCCAGTTCAAATTGAGCGTCAGCATTGCCTCGCGAGGCAGCCTGTTCATACCATCTTTGGGCCAAGGGGCCATCCGGCTTCACCCCCATTCCACGGGCATAATAGCGGGCGAGTTGCAATTGACTGTGGCTATCGCCCTGCCCAGCCGCCAAAGAAAAATACTGCCGGGCCTGCTCCAAGTTGTGGTCTACGCCATCCCCGTCCTGATACATCAAGGCCAACATACGTTGGGCCACTACGTCTCCCTCCGCGGCGGCCCGCCGCATCGGTTCCACCAAGGTCAAGAAATGAGCGCGTGCAGTCACCTCATCCCGCGCCACTCCATCCCCGCGTTTGCTCAAGAGGGCCATCATGTACCGTGCGTGAAGGTTGCCCGCCTTCGCTGCCGCCGCGAAGTGCTCGGCCGCCTTGAGGTAATTCGCGGGAAGGCCATCTCCAGCGTAGTAACGGCACCCCTGTTGAAAGTCTTGTGAACCCGGCGTTTCCATCGCGTGAGCCGCCGAGGCATTGAGAATCAGGGCCAGGCTCATCCCAAGGAATGTTCCCACAAATTGTCTCAAGTCCATCCTCAGTACCGTGCCCTTGAAAGTAAAAAACGTTCAAAGACACCTTACCCATTGAGGTGCAGGAGTTTTCAGCGATGGGACGCGGAAAGACGGGCCACCCAAGCAGCCAACGCCGTTGTGAACATGATGAGCGAGAGGCCTCTCAAGACGGTGGGAAGTTCACACCACTCAAGCAAAAACCCCGTTCCGGCCAAAGGAATGATAGCGACCGCATTCAAGACGGTATTTTGAACCCCGAAAACTTTGCCTCGCAAAGCATCTTCCACCCGTTCTTGAAGCCTCGTTTGCAAGGGAACTCCCACCACCGAGGCCATGAATCCCGCCACGAACGTGAGAACAAACGCCAGCCTCATTTGTTCCGGGCCCATCCCAGACAAACCAAAGAGCGCAGCGCCGGTGGCAGCAAAGCCCGTCACAATCGAAAGGTCTTGCGACCATCGTGTGCCCCAGCGGCCAATCAGCCAAGCACCGACGCCCAAGCCAACACCCCCCGATGCCAAGAGCCAACTGAAGTTTGTCTGTAAAACGTTTTTCGCAAAGAGAATGGCCAGGACACTCAGCGCCGCAAAAGTGGAAAAGATGATCACCTGAAACGCCATCGTGCGTCGAACACCGCCCCGCCGCCGAATATAGTCAAGCCCCTCTTTCAGCTCGAGCCACCACCCTGTTCGAGGCCTCATCTCCGGCGGATGAAGAAATTTCACCTGCGCAAGGCACAGTGTGGAGGCCCCAAACGCGGCAGCAATCACAACAGACCCGACAAGGGTTCCCGACGCGTGAATCAGCGGTTCTCCCACGGTATATGCCACGACCACGGCGCCGACCATCGTCAAAGCGGATACGGCATTCGCCTCCATCAAAGCGTGACGCTCAACCGTGGCAGGAATCGCCCCGGCCTCCGCAGGAACAAACGGTTGCGCAGCCATCGCTATCAAACAGGCAATTGCGATCGCAAGCACCACGTGCCCACCGCCGATCAAGCTCAAAGCCAAAACCAACCCTGCCCGCACCAGGTTACTGAGCATCATGACGTGGCGTTTATCGATGCGATCGGCCCAGACTCCGGCCAGGGCTCCGAACAACACATTGGGCACCGTGGTTGCCGCCAAGGCCACGCTGAGGGTCCGGGGCGCCGGGTCCAAACGCGTGACCAGTTCTACCAGCAAAATAAAAATAAGGCGATCCGCCCCTTGCGAGAAGCACTGGCCCAACCAGAGCATCACGAAAGAGCGATTGCCCCAGATCGAGCCCGTTCCCGGGTTCGTCACCTCATTGAGCACCCTCATCGGGCGAGTGTAACACGAATGCCATCGCAGGTTATACGAATTTAACGCACTTCCCCAAAGCCCCAGGCACGGCGGCGACCCCTTTCAATCTTCATAAATGCGCGGGTTGCGTGCCGCGGGCGATCACGCATGGTGCGCACGGGGACGTCGCGCGGTAGGATGAAGCATGCGATCGCCTGCTGTTGATTTTTTGGGGCGAAATCCGGCGCCCGGTCACGCATCTTCTGGGTGTGTCCGTGCCCACCGCCACCAGAAGGGCCTTCGTCCTTGGCTCGTGCTCGGTGCTACCTTTGCCTGGTTCACTGCGGGTTCACCGGCCCAAGCGGCAATCAGTTGGGGGTTTTCGAGCGGCGGCACCCCGGTGTTCCCTGGAGCCCCCAGCCATTTGACGGAAATAGCCCCGAGCACCTCCCTGCGCCTTCATTTCGAGGATGAAAAGCGCTTCGATGCCAGCATAGGATGGCTGCATCGGGCTTTTCGCGTATCTCAGGAGGGAACCTACGCCCTCGCCACTCATGGCATCGTGATCGACGGCGGCGCGAATTTTGGCTGGTATCGCCTCGGCACAACCACTGAGTTGGCTTGGCTGCAGCGTTTCTCACCAGGAAACCCTCTGCAACACGATTGGGGCATCGTCGTGGAAACCTACATCGCTCTGCCCTTGTACTGGGCGGATGACGGCAAGGAAATTTTTGAGCTCTCACTGCACCTGCCCACCCTGCAGAACAAACCAGATCCTTTGATTCAACCCCGTTTGATGGCAACTCTGTGGCTCAAATGATACAGGTGCGCCTTTGTGTGGGCGCCGTCATTTTCGGTTTTGGAGCCACGGGATGTGCCCTCTGGGACTTGAGCCGTGACCAAGTGCTCGGGGAGGTTTTGTCCCAGCCCACCCCAGAGCCTGGCTCAACCACATCACCACTTCCTCGTCGCACCATTCGAACCAAATTCGGTCCAGAGATCAAATTCATCGCGAACGAGCGCTTTCAGGGGGCTTTGTACGGTTTTCGCAGTGTCAGGTTTCTCACCTTTTTAAAAAGCGTGTATGTGGGCGGAACCGCCTATGGTTCACTGCCGTTACCCGGCAGCTACGGATATGACTTGGCCCCACTGTTTGGCTATGCGGGCATCTTGGCTGGTTACGAGAAGCGCTTTCCCCTCCTTACCAGTGACACGGTCGTCCCTGATTGGCTCGGTTTTTCGGGTCGCTCAACCCCGTGGCTAGGGTTTGACGCCAACCTGCACGTGGGCCTCACACAAGATCTTGCCAATTATGGCCCCAATCCACTCGGACAAAACTGGTCCATTGAACCGAGCCTCTCACTCAGTGTACCCACCCCATTTTTCAGGGGTGGGCGTCTCGCCATCAGCGGCGGCTACCTGTTTTTGCCTTTCGAACCGAGCTATTCCGGGTGGACCATTGGGCTGCGTTTTGAAGGGAAGTTAATTGAAACACGCCAACTCGTTGATGAATGATCCGCGCACCCGCGTGAAACAGTTCCTGTTTGTCACCGGCGCGGCGCTCACCGGTGTTCTCGTCTTCCCGGGTTTACCGGCACGGGCAGATGCAGAGTCGTGGAACGCCTTGGAAATTCGAATTCCTTCCGTCAGCCGCGAAAAGTGGGAGCCCGTATCATTGCGGGTCGTAACCAGCAGTCGTTTTGGTTTACGCTATCCTGGCCTCGGTGTGTCAAATTTACGCGTGGGCCCTTTGTGGCAGGTGGCGCCCTGGATGTTGCTGGGTTTGCACGGAAGTGCCTACGCAGAACAGATCGAGCCCGGTCATTTCCGGCAGATGCTGCGTCTCGAAGCCGAACCCAATTTGCAAGCCAGTTGGGGAAACTGGCAATTCAACGATCGCAACCGCATCGAATGGCGTTACACGCCCACCGACGCCTGGTGGCGTTATCGAAACCAACTGCGCGCCACCTATCAGCCATCAGGATGGCAATGGTGGCCGACCGTCTCGCAAGAGTTTGCGTGGGATCTCCGCCCGTGGCTCATGGCGCAAAGCCGTCTCACGTTGGGGGTGTCCCGCATCCTTAACCGCAGCACCCGCTTGACGTTGGAGTACCTCTGGCGCGGTCGTCCCGAGCAGAACGAATGGGCGACAGACCATATTGCAAATGTGACACTTTTTTTTGCGCCAGACATCAACAGTGTCAAAGGAGGCTCGCACGCGGGAGGCGAATGACCCAGGGCCCGACGCACACCGAACAAGCGTCCGGTACCAGGGCGTGATACCCTTACACAGTCGTGATGTGCCGGAAGGGCGACGGCCAAGGCGCACGCGCTCATTCTCTCAGCACACGGGGAGGCCGCTTCTTTGACTGGAACGACGTGGTTATTGGTGGGTGCGACTGCGATTCTTTGGGGCATTATCCCCATCATCGACAAGTTGGCACTGAACCACTCAACTGTGTCCCCGTGGGTGGGCATTGGTCTGCGAGCAGGCGCCGTCACGTTTTTGGCGTGGCCGTTTTTGCTGTGGGGTACACCGGGAATCGCCGGTCTGCGAGCCATTTCGTGGCAAGCGGCAGGCCTCTTCATCGCGAGCGGCATCATCTCGTTGCTTCTCGCCCAATATTGTTATTATGCTTTGCTTCAACAGGCAGGCGTGGCGCGAATTTTTCCCTTTCTCTTTTCTGCGGCCCCCATGGTGACCTTGCTGTGCGGTGTCTTTGTGCTGGGCGAAAGTCTCACGCTAAAGCAGTTTCTCGGGGCTTTGCTGGTGATCGGGGGGGGACTTTTGCTCTTGTAAAATAGAGGTGAGGTGTCCGCCATTTGAAAAGTCCCCGATGAGAAGGCTACAATCCCAGCGGAAGGCCCCCCACCAGGCGATTGCCGAAAAGCCCTCTCCTCAGCACCTCTGCCTACGATTGTTTCGATGTTTGAAGACCGGCACCTGAGATTTCTTTTATTTGGTTTCACGATCATGAGCCTGCTGGTCGTGGGTGGCATTTGGGGCATCTTAAAGTACTCGCCACGACCCGCAGACCTCGAAATCATGGAACGACGAAAGGAACAGCGCGAAAAGGACGCCCGTTCTCGGCAGAGGCCCCCCGCCCCATCGGCCCCGCTTCATACAGACAGGCCTCCAACCGCTGCCGCCTCTCCGTCCGCAGGGCCCGCGAAGAAACGCGGGCACCACGACGGGTCGCCTCACAAGCCCACCGCGGAACGCGGGCACCACGACGGGTCGCAGCACAAGCCCACCGCGGAGCACGGGCACCACGACGGGTCGCCCCAAAAACGCGCGGGATGGCCTGTGCAGCCTCGTTCGCAACACTCGGACGCGCACCCCGCTCATCAAACCTCTCACTAAACTCCAAACAGGCGGCGAGAGCAAGGGTTTCTCTCGCCCACAGTGGGTAAGTGTATAGAGGGGTCGTACGGCCTACAGGCCACCCTTTGACCGCTTCACTCCGCTAACAATTAAGGCGCACACGATGCGCCAAGACGCCGGGATGCCCTCAAAACTGTCTGACAAACGCTACCAGATGCTTCAACGCCTTGGGGAAGGCGCCATGGGCGCTGTCTTTCAAGTGGAAGAAAACGCGACCGGTCAAACCTTGGCAATGAAGGTGCTTTCTCGTTCCATTGAGGGGGATGAACAAGCGTACCTCCTTCTCAAACAAGAGTTCCGCCTGATGACGCAACTGCGTCATCCCAATTGCTGCGCAGTGTACGACTATGGCCTGTTGGAAAACGGCTCCCCTTTTCTCACGATGGAACTCGTGCCCGGGCGCGGGCTGGATGAAATCTTGCCGGTGCCCCTAGAAGAGATACGACCCATCCTCGGCCAACTGTTACTAGCACTGGGCTATATCCATCAAATGGGCTATGTGCATTCGGATGTGAAGGCCGCAAACATCCGCATCAAGCCGGATGGCACCGTCAAATTAATGGATTATGGCTTGATGGAGCCAGCCGGCCGATCAGGGAGCGCCATCAAAGGAACACTGGGGTATCTGGCGCCGGAAATCGTCAAACGCGGTCATGTAGACCAACGAGCGGACCTTTATGCCGTCGGGGCCCTGGCATACGAACTCGCCACGGGGCGTCTGCCGTTCGTCAACGAGAGGGTGGTGGATGTCCTCCGCATGCACCTTCACGAGCCGGTTCCCCCGTTTCCGGAAACCCAAGCCCGTATAGACCCAAAACTTGAGAGCGTCATTCATAAACTGCTGAAAAAATCACCCCAAGAGCGCTACCAATCTGCGTACGAGGTACTCGAAGACTTGGGTATCGAAGTCCCCGTGGGTATCGGGGGCACCCTGCTCAACCCACCGATGATCGGGCGATCGCAACTCCTCTCCGAGATGGCACACGGTGTCAGTCAACTCAAGGCCGAGGGAACAGGGGGAATCGTTCTGCTCAAGGGCGAGGCTGGTATTGGAAAAGGCCGTCTGCTGGAGGAGGTGCGCAGCGAAGTTCAACTCGCTGAAATCGTCTGGATTTCAGGAGCGTTTCGCGGCACACCGGAGCCGTACGGGCCTTTTGTTGAATTACTTCGTCACCTGTTACCGCTGGCCCGCTTACACGTTCCCGACACCCTGGAACGCCTCGCCCCCGTACTGATGAAACTCTGGGCCGAAGTGGGTGAAAACCGAGATGGATTGCCCATCCAACCGGCACCCGACCTTGACCCGCCAAGTCGGGAAAAGTTCAGACTTCAAGACAGTTTCACGGCCTTGATTGCTGAACTCGCGGACGCTGCAGGGGGCTTGGTTTTGGCCCTCGATGGCTGGCACCGTGCAGATAGGTTGAGCGGTGAACTGCTCGCGCACCTGCTCCGCACTCTCACGGGCGCCCCCGTTCTCTTGTTTTTGAGCACACAAGCCATCCCAGAACCCCATCCGGATTGGGTGCAGTCGTCGAAAATCCACACACTGAATTCTCTGAGTGTCGCAGAGGTCGGCCAAATGGTGTGTGCCATGCTTGGCACGAAAAAAGTCAGCGAGCATTTCTTGCGCCACGTTGTAAATTTCTCAAACGGAAACCCACTGCAGGTCGAGCAACTCATCGAGCATTTGGTTCGTGAACGAAAGCTCACCAGTGCCAAGGGGCAATGGAACACCGATATCGAACTGACACCCGCGGACCTTCCGTCAGACCGTTCCGCGATGTTGGCCCGCAGGTTGGAGTTGCTGCCCGAAAACGTCCGCATTCTCGCAGGACACGCCTCCATCCTGGGCGAGTCATTCTCGTTGCAGTTGCTGAAAGAAACAGGAAACCAAAGTGATGAAGACCTGTTCGACGGTCTGCGTTCCCTGGCCGCTTCACAGATCCTAAAACAGGACACCGAGGGCCAATATCGGTTCGTAGAAGCTGACTTACAGCGCCATCTCGCCGAGACCGTGATGCCTCAAACTCGCCTCGGAATCCACCAGGCCGCTCTGGACGTTCTGCAAAAAATAGCCGACGGAACCCCTCTGCCCCAGTTGCCCTTAGAACTCATCACGGCGCTCGCCACGCACAGCCTGAAGGCTGACATCATCGACTGTGCCATTCCTTACGCACTGGAGGCCGGACAGAGGCACAGCGCCCTTTTTGCTTTAGAAGCGGCGGAACAATTTTACAATCAAGGGCTTGCCCTGCTCCGAAAAATCGACAACGAAAACTCTCAAACCTTCTTACTTAGTTATTTGAGCGCTCTCGCCCAGGTTTACCGCTCGCAGTCCAAAAACAAAGAAGCCAAGGAGATGCAGGCTGAAGCCATCGATCTGGCAGAATTGCTGGGCGAAAGTCGAAAATTAGGCCAATTATTGGGCTCTCAAGCCAAGGCCTGTCTGGTTCTGAACGAGAATAAGGTGGCGCTGCAGTACTGCACACGTGCCATCACAATCAGCGCGACCGTCGGCGACACCATCAACGAAGCCCGATGCCTGCTGGTCTCTGCCCGGTTGAAATTTTTCGCCGGTGACCTCGAGACTTCCCTCAAAGAGGCCTCCCGGGCGGCGGAGCGAGCAGAGGTCGCCCAAGACGTCAGCCTCCAAGGTTCTGCATACGCTCTGGCCGGCTATTTTTGCGTGGCGTCCTCAGACCCTTCGCAGATTGCCATCGGCATCTCGCAATTAGAGCGTTCGCTGACCCTTCTGCTCAGCACCCGCGACAAACTTGGACTGGTCAATTCCTATAATTTGCTGGGTAACGCCCAAAACCAACTGGGAGACTTCCGGGACGCGTGGGAATCACACCTAAAATGCCGCGCCATCAGTTTCGAGTGTGGCTCGCGCTCTGATGAAGTTGTGGCGGTCTTGAACCTCGCTATTTCAGGGTTTGAGATGGGCAAGCTCAGCGAAGCGAGACAGCTGGCCGAAGAAGCAGAACGCCTGTCCGGTCGGTATCAAGTGCGCTTCACCCTGAGTTATTCGATGGTCCTCGGGGCCTTGATCGAAGTTATGATGGGGGATGTTCACCGCGGGTTTGAAAGAAGCTTTTTGGCCCTGGCGTTGGTGCGAGAAATGGGCAACAAGTACGTGGAGGCCTTTGTACTCTCCTATCAAATAGAAGTAATGCTCGCGCTCGGCGAGTGGGAGGAGGCAGCGCAAGCAGCCAAGAGTTTACGGGCAGTGATGGATGCGACGGGCAATCTGGAGTTAGAGCCTCGCTTAAACGTGATGCTGGCAGAACTTCACTTGAGCCAGCGCGAATATTCTGAGGCGGAGTGGCGTGTTCGATTGGCCTGGAAAGCAGCGGAGACCGCCCAATCAAAAGGGGTGATGGCCCGAGCGCTCCGCATTCAAGCGCAATTAGCCAGTGCACATCAAGAATGGGCCAGGGCCGGCTCCTTCTGCGATCAGGCGCTGGCCCTAGCCACCCGCATTGGGCAAGGGACCGAGCGACTTCATTGCCTAAAAGTTTCCGCAGAAATCGCGCTCGGACAAGGCGCTGGCGAGGCAACGCAAATTTTCGCAACCCTGCGAGAAGAAGCCGAACAGAGCGCGAACCGCCTGATGGCGGCCGTCGCATGCTTTGGTATTGCGGCAGCCCGTCCCTACCATCCCGATGCTCCCCGGACGGCGGCTTCAGGCCGTGAAGCGCTCGAGGCCATCAAGGATAGCCTGCCCGAAAATTCACGGCAAAATTTTGCGAGGGTCCCACACTATGGGGCCGTTCTCTCGGGCGACTACATCACCGCCTCGCTTCCTCGCCGCAACGGCACCCGGAAACCGTGGCTGCTCAAAAAACTAAACCACGCTTTCTGATTGCAAGGCGCGCCCTGGCCGTGTAGTCTACTGCTGCGGGTCAAACAATAGAAGACCCACAAAGTCGAAGGAGGAATTAATGGGAGGACGCGCAACAAGCCCTCAACCCGGTGACGCAGCCCCCCCTTTTGAACTGTACGACCAAAACAATGCACTGGTCTCCCTGGTCAATTTAAGGGGAAAAAAGCGGGTGGTGCTGGCCTTTTATCCGGAAGACGATACGCCTGGGTGAACCCACGAACTCAAGGCGTTTCAAAAAGCCCTCCAGCGTTTTGAAGCGTGCCATGCCCAGGTTCTGGGCATCAGTCACAACAGCGTTGCTTCGCACGAGCGCTATGCTCAGAAACTTCAGCTTGCTTTCCCCCTGTTGTCGAATCCCGCAGGGGATGTCGCCGAGGCGTATGGGGCCAAAGGCCTGCTGCCCTTTTTCAAAAGAAAAACCATCGTCATTGACGGGCGAGGTGTTATCCGTCTGGTCATGCCCGGCATGCCCAAAATTGAGCCACTGGTCACCTTGCTGGAAGGATTGCGGCAGGATCTATGAATCAAACAGCCGGCATTGAGAATTCCCCCGTCCCGTCGACGGTGTATGGGCCGGTGGACTCGTGGCGCATGGGGCGTTCCCTGGGCATCGATATCTTGTTTACCGATTCCATCTGTTCCTTTCGTTGCGTCTACTGTCAATTGGGAAAAATTCAAAATGCGACGCGCGAGCGAAAAGTATGGGTTCCGACGGCGCGTATTCTCAGCGATCTCGAAAACAGCGACTGGGCATCGGCAGACGTCATCACTTTCAGTGGCAGTGGCGAACCGACACTCGCCCTCAATCTTGGAGAAGCCATTCGCTTGGTGCGCCAAAAGACGGGCAAACCGATCGCGGTTCTCACCAATTCGACCTTGCTGATAGACCCGAGTGTCAGAGCAAATTTACTGGCAGCGGACAAAGTCTTCTGCAAGCTGGATGCGGCCGAGGAAAGTACGCTGCAAATGATCGACCGCCCGGTCGACGGCATCAATCTCACCTCGATTGTGGAAGGAATAAAGGCTCTGCGGGCCGAGTATGCTGGTTTCCTTGCCATTCAGTCGATGTGGATGCCGGCTAACTTGAAAGATCTCCAGGCGTTCGCGAAGCTCATCAATGAGATAGGCCCTGATGAAGTTCAACTCAACACCCCGACCCGGCCGGTGCCTCGCGAGTGGTTTCTGGCAGCCCGTGGCAATTATGGGCCCCATGACGCACCCTACGACGCAGTCCCCCTCCGACATCTCAATCGAGAAGAAGCCATCGACTTGGGAGAGGCGCTCCAGGCCCTCACGCCCGTGCCGATCAGAAGCGTGTTTAAACCAGAAGAATCTTGAGGGTCACGGCCCAGAGGTTGGGACAGACGGAGCGGTATGGGCACCCCCAACAAAACGTGACATTCCCGAGAATCCGCACGTGAGTTGACCCATTAAAACCCGCCACGTTTCTTGACAAAGGTTAAGGGCAATGGCAGGATCCAGGTTAAGAACCCCCGTTTGGTTGGTAAGATAGAGGTTACGGAAGCGTCGCGTCGACAGGGTGACTCTGGAACACGGCGTTCTGCGTTTTAACACCGGGTTGGACCCTTAATACACTCACAGACGCCCCCGTGGGTCCTCAAGAGGAACACCTTTTATGGCCGAAAAGATCCTGCTGGTTGACGACGAAGAAATGATCGTCGAATCCATCGAGTACGCTCTGTTACAAGAAGGCTACGAAGTCGTCCGGGCTTCCAACGGCCAAGAGGCACTGCAACAGGTCCAATTAACCAAGCCGAACCTCATTGTTTTAGACCTGATGCTCCCGCAACTGAGCGGCCTTGAAGTCTGTCGCCTTTTGCGCCGCGAACACAACGACGTTCCTATCATTATGCTCACCGCGAAGGGCGAGGAGATTGACCGTGTGATTGGTCTGGAAGTGGGCGCTGACGACTACCTGATCAAGCCTTTCAGTTTGCGAGAACTGGTCGCGCGCATCAAGGCACTGTTACGCCGCTCCAAGTCATCCGACAGTGACACAAAACAAGCAAAGGTCTATCAGCACCAAGACCTGACCATCAACCTCAGCGAACACAGGGTGACGGTCGGGGAACGGTTGGTGGAACTCTCTCCCAAGGAGTTCAAGATTCTCGCTATGCTGATGTCGACGCCCGGCCGTGTGTTTAGTCGCGAGGAACTGCTCGAGCAGGTATGGGGTCTCGATTTCTACGGCGACACCAAGACCGTCGACGTTCACATTCGCTGGCTGCGGGAAAAGATCGAAGAGGACCCGAGCAGTCCGAAATACGTACAAACCGTGCGAGGTTTCGGCTATCGCCTGGGCGCCTAGATCAGTTCATTCGTTTTTTTTCTGTCAAGAATTTACCCCCGATTTTAACAAATCGGGGGTAAAACTTTACAAAAAGAGATCTAGATCACAGGCAAACAAGCTTGGCAGATCTTAACATAATACCGTATCATTGTGCGCCTCCGCGAAAGGACACAACCTTCAAATGACGCATTCGCGCCCGAATGAAGCCGCCAATATCGACAAGATTGGCCCCTATGAAATCCTGAACGAGATCACCCGTTCCTTGACAGGACGCGTTTATCTTGCGCAGGTTCCAGGCACTCAACAGTTGCTTGCGATCAAAGAGATGTTGGTCGAGAGCGAATCAGGCCTTGACGTATCAGAGCAAGTGGCCCGCTTCCGTCGAGAATCGGAAATACACATGGCGTTACAGCACCCCAACGTTGTGCCTGCCATTGACGCCGGAGTAGAGGCCGCCAAGGCCGAGGAAGAAGGACGTGCCGCTCAACCAGAACGGCACTACTTGGTGATGGAATATCAAGCAGGACACTCGTGGCATTCTTTGCTCGAAGACGAGAACGAACGCCAAAATCTCACCATGCAACGAATTTTGGAGCTGGGGGCACAGCTTTGTAAGGCGTTGCACTACATGCACGAACACGGGGTTGTGCACCGCGACATTAAGCCATCCAATCTCCTCATCTCGCCGGTCGGGGAACTGAAGGTGACCGACTTCGGCATGGCTCGGCGCTCTTATGGCCCAGGAATCACCCAGGCAAAAATGATGCTTGGAACGCTGAATTATATGGCCCCAGAGCAACTGTTGGATGCTTCATCCGTCGATGGTCGCTCCGACGTCTTCGCGGCAGGGGTCATTCTTTTCAAGACCTTCACGGGACAGCTTCCTTTCGCCGCCCAAAATGCGACAGAAGTGGCTCATAACCTGTTCTATGCCGAACCTCCGTGTCCACACGAACTCAACCCAACGTTGCCCGTGTCGCTCAGCGATAAGTTGCTCAAGGCCCTCAATAAAGATCCTGACTTCCGCTATCTATCCGCGGAAAGTTTTGCCAAGGACCTTGAAGCGGAATTGAAAAATCCCGAGCTGTACGTCTGTCAGGGACAGCGTTATTTGGGGCAGAAAGTGTTCCGGGAAGCCAGTAGCGCATTCCAAACTGCCATCAATTTGGACAGCAACCACGCCTCGGCTTGGTTCGGACTCGGGAAGAGTTATGAAAGCTTAGGGGAAGAAGAGCAGGCCTTGGAATGCTACCTTCGAGTGGTGGCGCTCGATTCAGCGCGTGTAGAAGCATATCAGCGTTTGGGGCGTTCTTATTGCAAGAATGGCAATGCCGCCGCCGCGCTAAAGATGCTGCAACGCGCCTGGGTGCTGAATCCGAAGGAACGCGAGACCTGCTTCCTCTTGGGGAAAACATACCTGGAGCTGGGGCAATTAAATGAAGCCCAGGACCAATTTGTTCTGATGACCCAGGAATATCCGGATTGGGCGGACGCCCACTTTGAATTGGGGCGCATTCGCTACAAGCTCGATGACACACGCGGGGCGCAGTCTGCCTTTGCGTTGGCTGCCGCTTTGGCCCCCACCAACCCCGAAATGCTATTTAACCTGGCCTCCATTCACCATGAAATGGGGGATCTCACCCAGGCGCGTGCCAACTATGAGGCGTTGGTTCAACTGGAACCGAAGCATGCGCACGCGCGACACAATCTGGCCTGCTGCCTTTACGCGCTGAACCAACTGAAAGAAGCGGAAGTGCAATTGAAGGCCATCTTGGATGAAAATCGGGAGTGGAGCCAGACATGGTACGTGCTGGGACATTTATATGACGCAACCGGACGGGGGCAATTGGCCATAGAAGCCTTCCACATGGCGGTGGAGTACGACCCGAATAACGCAGATGCCATGCTCACTTTGGGTCAGTGTTATTATCGCCAGTATCAGCCGAACGCGGCGGTTGAGATATTTAAGACGGCTGCAACCATCCCCGGCCCATCTCAAGCAAGCGCGTGGTTCTACTTGGCGCAAGCGTACCGGGTCAAGGGTGACAGCAACGATGCTCTGGATGCGCTGAGTCGTTGTTTGCGCCTGCAACCCGAGCGGGAAATGGCAAAAGCGGCTCAGGACCTGTACAAGGCGCTTGGCGGCGGAAAGACCTACCACTTTCCAGGGGTTGCTGGGCACAGCCAGCGGATTGCCCGCTAAGGGACCTTCAGCCCGACAGGCAATTTTTGGGAGGGTTGTCTCCTGAAGCAGGGGCGAGGCTGCTATACTGAAGCGGGCATCACGCTTCGATAGCCAGGAGACTCAAAATGGGATTTTGGGATTGGTTAATGGGGACACCGCCGCAAGAACGGACCTCACCACCAAGGCGAACGAGTAACATCTCTCCGACCATGAACCGAACAACCGTCTTCGGTATCGAGGTGGGAGATGTGGTGGCGTACGACGAGGTGGATTACCTCGTCAAGAATAAATTGACCTACGAAGAAGACGGTTTTCATTGGTACGATTACCTCTTGGTGGATGACACCACGGGTAGAGAATGCTGGTTGTCCGCGGAAGATGACGACGGGGTCAGCGTAGGAATTTACCGAGAAATTGATTTGGACTCCATTCCCCCGGTGCCGCGTCAACTGACTTACGAGGGGGCCTCCTACCGCTGTACCGAAAATTCATACGCACAGGTCCGACTCGAGCGGGAAGACCCGTCACGGGATACCGACGCGGGACGGGTTGAATATTGGGACTTCGAGGCCGCAGGGGACAAATATCTCTCAGTGCTTCGTTGGGGTAACAGCTTTGAGGCGTCCGTCGGAAGGGAAATTCAACCTCACGAACTCACCATCTATCCTGCAGGTGTGGCGTGAGGCGTTTTGCATACGCGGGACTCATCACCGTCATGACCTTTACGCCGCTGGCTATCGTGTGGGCCAGCGATCGCGGACCCGCCTCGACGCGCGGAGCACAGTCTCAGCAGCACTATCACCGCTCGAGCAACTTTTACTATTTCGGGGGGGGACGCGGTGGCTGGTTAGGTGGCAGCTACGGCTGGGGAAAACGTGGCGGTTCTTGGTCTGGCTCAGGTGGAGCAGGCCGTTACCGCAGTGGTGGCCCCGGCGCCGGCGGAAAATGACACCAGGTCGCGCGCAGACTCGCCCGTTACACAACGGCCACAGAGGGAAATAAATGTCGAACCGCATCAGTATTCTTGCAGAGAACGGCTGGCGTGGCGCGCTATATTTCGCGTTATTTCCACTCGACCTTTTTGGTCCGGATACCGATGAGCGCTTGGCATATCAACAGGCAAAGGTCGAGGAACTCGTCCCGTTTTTGGGCTGGCTGTGCCCGCTGCTGGTGTTATTGAGCTCCAGCACGTTGATGGGTTCCGGGGGCCTCCTTATTTTTCTTTCATTAGAAGCCTTCCTGATCGCGGGAGTGACCAAATTTCACTTGCGACTCGCTACGAACCAGTGGGTTGAAGTTTGGCTCAACCTCTGGCTGTCTATGCTGGGCTTTGCAGTTTTGATGAGTCTGCTGGCAGGAGTGCTGGGGCTGTTCAGTGCGCCATCGTTTAATTGGGGCTAACCCTCCGTGATGCTCCCCGAATCTGAACGGGCAGCAGACGGATGGACGGGCCCCCCCGATGTCGAACGACCTGCCGCGCTCTATATTTCCGTAGCCGTCATTGCCACGTGCGGAATCGTCTACGAACTCATCATTGGAGCCACCTCCAGCTACTTACTGGGGGACAGCGTCTGGCAATTTTCCGTGACCATCGGACTCTTTCTGAGCGCCCTGGGTCTCGGTTCCTGGCTGTCTCAATGGCTTGAAAAAGGTCTCTTTTCGGCCTTTGTCATCACCGAGATGGTGATCGCGCTCATTGGGGGGTTTTCCGCGCTGTTGCTGTTCGGCGGATACACGGCCCTGCCGGAAGCGTATCCCGTCCTGCAGTATGGTCTGACTTTATTGATAGGCGCTCTGGTGGGTCTTGAGATTCCACTGCTATTGCGGCTGCTGGAGGATCGCCACACGTTGCGCTACAACGCCGCCTACGTGCTGAGCCTTGATTATATCGGTGGCTTGATTGGCTCGTTGGCCTTTCCTTTGTTGTTATTGCCCTACTTGGGCTTAATTAAAGCGGCGCTGCTCACAGGATTACTGAACGCCTCCGTCGTGATATTAGGCTTGTGGGTGTACGCACAACGATTCATCTCACGCCGAAAGTTCCTGGCCTGGCTGACTGCTGGTTTGGTCGCGGCCTTGCTCATCGCATTTGTTAAAGCCCCTCAAGTGGAAGAGGCCCTGGAGCAGGGACTTTACCAGGATCCGATCATTCACAGCGAACAAACCGCCTATCAGCACCTCACGGTCACCAGAGAAGGCCAAGATTTACGTCTGTTCATCAACGGAAACCTGCAGTATTCATCGGCAGATGAATACCGGTACCACGAAGCATTGGTTCACGTTCCTATCTGCCGAACAGGGCTCATCCCACGAAAAGTCCTCGTGCTGGGTGGAGGTGACGGACTGGCGATTCGCGAACTTTTGAAGTATCCAGGGGTCAAAGAAATTCAATTGGTTGACCTAGACCCTGCCATGACGCGCTTACACCGCACCCATCCCAGCCTCACTCAATTGAATCAGGGAAGCCTCAGTCATCCTCGCGTTCGCATTGACAACCAAGATGGCTTGAAATATCTCCAACTGTCGCGCGAACGCTACGACTTGATCATCATAGACTTGCCCGATCCCAATCACGAAAGCCTTGTCAAACTTTACACGCGGGAATTTTATGCGCTGACAGCACAACATTTACGTCCCCGGGGGGCCCTCGTCGTACAGGCCAGTTCTCCTTACTTTGCGCGGGAGGCATTCTGGTGTATCGCAAAAACGCTCGAAGCGGCCCATCTTCACATCGCACCCTATCACGCCGACGTTCCCACCTTTGGTGACTGGGGCTTTATTCTGGCAAGCCATCATCGTCTGCCGGAACCTCTCTGGCAATTCCCAGTCAATACGCGCTGGCTCACTCCGTCACTCGCCCCGGGACTTTTTCATTTCGCCAAGGACGAAGACGAGGGTGCGGTGGTCGATGTCAAAATTAACACCACCTTCAGTCCAGTGCTTTTGAAATATTACCGTCGAGGCTGGGGGGCTGATCGATGAAAGAGCCCCTCAAGGGACGTACTGAAAACTGATCGACAGGTCGGATTCCACCTCTACCACGTGGCCCTTGCCCGCATGCTGCACCACGACCTGACCTGTGGGTAACTTCCAGGCGGTGATGGGCGTGAGCAATTGGAGTCCAAAACGTCCCACCCGCGGGTAATATGCGGGCTGGCCGCCGTATTGCCAGCAAATTTCGCCCTGTGGCGTCACCTCAAGGACCCGGTGGTTCTGGGTGTCCGCAATCAAGGTGTTACCTCCCGGCAAACGTGTCGCGTGTTCCGGGTGGAACAGACATTGAGCATCCACATCTCCGCGTCCCAACTGACCGTGCGACCACACCACACGCCCATCCGGAGAGACCTCATAAACCATATGGGCGCCCCAATCCACAAGCAATAAATTGCCATCCGGAAGTTTCGTCGCATATGTGGGAGCCAGCAACTTTTGAGCGCTGCCTTCATAACGCCAAACCACTTCCCCCAACGGCGTCACCTCTATCACGCGGCGGTTGGACTGGTCAGCAATTAACGTATTGCCATTGAGCAGTCGCTCCGCACTGCGCGGGTTGGAAAGTTGCTTTGCACCGGCCCCCAAGCGACCAAACTCACCAAACTCCCATACGATTTCTCCCGTCGGCGCAATCTCAACCACGCGATGATGTCCGGTATCTGTCACCAACACGTGACCGTTTTTCAAACGCTTCACATGGTGAGGTCGATCCAATTGCCCTCGCTCGGTGCCCGGCCCCCCCAAGCCTGTGTATTGCCAGACAAGCTCTTTGGTGCGGTCCACTTCCCAGACACGATGATTGGCGCGATCCGCCTGCACAAATGTCGCGGGCAAATTGGGGGGTAGCTCGGTCTCAGCCGCCACGTGAGAGGTGGAAGGCCCCGGTGTGGGAGCCACGTCAAGGGCCGGCTTGGCAAGCGTCGTCTTGATGCTCACGGCGGGTGGAACCAGATGGTATTCCCAAACCACAGCGAGGTCAGGGTCAACCTCACACAAGCCCTGTCGGCCGGCAACCAGGGTATTCCCATTCGCCAGACGCCGAGCCAAAACAGGGTCTGAAACGCCCTGCCCACGGGAAACCGAAGCAGCTCTGTAGCTCCAAACCACCGCGCCCAGTGAATCAATCTCAACCACACGATGGTTGCCGCCATCCACGATGAGGGTGTTGCCACTGGGCAAGCGAACGGCGGACTGGGGTTCCGACAGCTGATTGGCGCCCTGGCCCGCCCCCCCACCGAGGCGATTGGGGGCATTCCCATATTGCCAGGCGACACCTTTTCCAGGCTCCAACTCCAGCACACGATGATTGCCCTGATCCGTGATCAAATATCGCCCGTTGCCCAAAGCCGCTACATAATTCGGCTTAAAAAGGCCATTCGGCCCACAGCCCATTTCACCAAACGACCAAGAGACCTGTCCTTCAGCATCTAGCTCAAGCAGGCGGTTGTTGCCCGTGTCAACCACCAACGTTCCGCCACTTTTCAACCTGATGGCATGCCGGGGCCCCTTTAACTTCGCGTCTTCCCGGCTCTGCCACACCAGGGCCCGTGCTGGATTCACCTCAAGGATGCGATTGGCCCCTGTGTCCACGATCAACGTGTTGCCGGATGGCAGGCGACTCGCGTGCACAAAACCTGAAAAGCGCCGCGTCAAAGTATCCCCTTCGGGGCTGTAAAGCCAAAACGAACGGCCCGTTTTATCTAACTCGGCCACCTGACGCTTCAAAGGATTGATGAGCAAAAAACGCTCTCCTGGCAATTCGCCCCAATCGTCCGGCACGACGGTGACAGAAGACGCCGCAGAGCGCGAAGCTGGTTTCTGAGGAACCTCAGGCACACGGGGCAATTCCGCACGCACCGGAGCATTTGCTAGACTCTCCACCGGGGTCGTCTGAGGCACACGCGATACGATTTCGCGCGGTGCGTCCACGGCCGCCCCCTGTTCGGCGACGGCAAACTGCTCCATCAAGGCGGGATAGCGTTCATCCATGAAGGCGTCCAGTTCCGCGGCCGTCACAGGCAAAACGCGCACAGGAAGGCTGCCCGCCAAATCCAGTGCGAATTGCCGCGTCCGGGGATCACTCGGATTGCCCATCGCGACAATCAGGTTTCCATCCACCTCATTCAGAGGAATGACCCCGCGATCGCGAATCAAGCGTTCCGGCAAACGCGCCAACACGCTTGGGTTGATCGGCACCGTTTGAAGGCTCAGCGCAGCCTCGCCGCCCCCGACCACGTGTTCACGGGCCAGACGCAGGTGTTCTTCTTGTATCAAGCCCATTTGCATCAAAATATGGCCCACATCCGGGGGAGGCGGACACCAATTGGACGGCGACGGCATTCCGAGCGTCAACGGCATATCTTTCAGAGGATGCGACTTGGTCACCCGCTGTTTCGCTCGATCAATTTGCAGCAAATAATGCGCATCGCGGGTTTCGAACGAGTAGCACACCAAAAACGCCGAATCTGCATCGTAACCAGGCATCAAAGGCAGGCCCGGGCGATCGCCCTCGCCCTTCCCCGGCAGGTTAAGCAAATGTTTCACCCTGAGGTCAGGCAAAGAAATGCTCAGAAGTCCCATTTCTCGGGGCCCCTTGGCAAAGCACGCCAACAAACTCGAACCATCCGCGCTCAGCAACAAGGCACTGAGGGGGCCCGTCGGAAACAACTGATGTCGAATCTTCAGCGTGGCGAGATCCAGTATCCCGAGGCGAGGCGTCAAGCCATCGGTCAAATACGCCGTCTTCATATCCGGGCTGACGGCAACCCCCAAGCCTCTCTGATGGCCCGGCGGCCGCAAGGAAACGATACCTTTCTGTTCGACCGTATCAATCGAAATGATGTGGAGCGTGCCCCCGCCACGGTTGGTCGCCAACAGCAACTCGCCACCCGGCGTCGGATACAAATCAAGGGGACCGCTCGCCCCCGGTGGATTCAAAAACGGAGATGGCAGCGCCGTTATCTTGGGGCTGTGTTCACGGCGGGGAGGCTCGCCACCATAAAGAAAAGCGCCCTCAGCGGTTGGAATGACGCCCAGTCGAGGCATCTCTCCGGTGGAGAGCCATCGTTTGGGAGAAACCTCACCCGGCTCGGGGATCAAGATCAGGCCATCGGAGTAGCGTGCCCATCCAGGAGCAATTTCGAGCCCATCTCCGGAATCCCCGGGGGTCAACGTGATGGTTGTCCGTGTTTCTCCGGTGCGCGCATCGACGACCAACAAACGCTTTCCATCCGCTGTGGGAACGAAGGCGTCCCGAAATGCCAAAGCTTCCGGCGGCGACTGGGAAGCCAAGGTCTGCTTGGCCTGCTCCAATTGCTCTGGGGTCACCAAGCCTTGTTCCAGAAGAAATTCCCCGAGCAAGTGGGACGAAAAACTTGAATCGTCCGTTGCAGTTGAGGGCAGATCCACCATGGATTTACAGGGCTCCGAAGATAGGGGCTTTTCAGCCTGTGCGCCTCGCACAGACTCGTCGGCACACTGAGCATTATACCGCTTCCGCAACCCGTGCGCCGAGGTTCGGAGCGGGAACAAGTTTAATCACGTCAGAGGCTGGGAAAGTCACTAAGTGCGCCACCCCGTGCCCCTATTTTGGGAGGAGATTCTGCTTGAAACCCCTCACCCTCTTTACGAAAACCGGTTGTAGCACCTGTTTAAAGGCGCGGCAGCTCCTGAATGACTGGCAAGTCCCCTACACTGAACGTGATATTTTCAAGCATCCGCTGGAACCGGGAGAACTTGCAGACCTCGTGAAGCGAGTATCACTCCACGAACTTTTTTCTTGGCGCTCACCCACCGCACGACAACAAGGGTTCACCCCGACGACTTCATCCCCTGAAACACTGGTCCTGAAGATGTTAGAAGAGCCTCGGTTGATTCGTCGTCCGTTGCTGTTGGCGGGTGAAACACTGATTGTGGGCTGTCTTCCGGAGCAAATGCGCGAGGCCATTCATGCGCCCTAGCCTCGCGGGTCGCCTGGCGGTTTGCATCGCCCCTTTCACCCTGATCGCTTGCGATGGCGAGAACACCAAAGCACCGGCACCAGAAACCGCTGTTGTTCGCTCATCGCAAGAACCCGACAGCCTGAATCCTTTTTTGACGGGCATGTCCGTGGCCACAGATGCCAGTCAACCCATCTATTCGGGACTTCTGGCAGTCAACGAGAAAATGCGCTTCATACCCGATTTAGCGCTCAACGTGCCCACCGCCGAGAACGGAGGTGTCCAACGGCACAAAAAGGGCATGGTCGTGACCTATCGGCTTCGCCCTGATGTTAAATGGCACGATGGTGTGCCATTCACCAGCCGCGATGTGGCTTTCACGGCCCGTATACTGCAAGATCCAAGAGTGCAGGTCGTCGAGCGGGAAGGTTACGATCTCATTGAGCGGGTTGAAACCCCTTCTGCCCATCTGGTGCGAATTTACTTCAAAGAAATTTATGCACCTTACCTGAAACTTTTCCGGGCCGTGTTGCCGTACCATCGATTGAAGGACGCGCCCGATATTAATCGCGCCCCATTCAACCGTCATCCCATCGGGACAGGCCCTTACCTCCTGGTGGATTGGCGCGCCGGGGAGCGCCTCATTTACCGGGCAAACCCTCATTACTTCCGCGGTAAACCTGCGATCAAGAATTTAGAATTTCGTATCGTGCCCGATGACAACAGCGCATTCGTGCAGCTTAAAAACGGGGCCATCGATGTGTATCAAAATGTTAATTTGGGGCAGTTTCGGTCCTTAAGGCAATTAAAAAATGTGAAGGTTCATCAAACGCCTGCGCTTTTGTGGGAACACCTCAGCTTCAACCTCGAGAAAACCTTTTTTCAAGACGTCAGAGTTCGAAAAGCAATCGCGCACGCGATCGATAAAAATATGCTGTCCCAAAAAGTCTATGAAGGTTTGTGGAAACCGGCGTGGTGCGATCAGAACCCGCTCTCGTGGGCCTATGCCCCGTCTCTCGAAAACAAAACCCCTTACGATCCACAGGAGGCGCAACGCCTGCTTGACGAGGCTGGCTGGAAACGAGGACCGGACGGAATCCGCCTGAAAAATGGCGAACGCTTTAGCGTATCCTTCGCGACCACTGCAGGACGGAAAACACGGGAAACCAGTCAGCTTCTCATCCGACATTTTTTGCGAGCGGTGGGTATCGAAGTGGTCATTGACAACCATCCCGGCGTCACGTTGTTCGCAGCCTGGCCCCAGGGTCTGCTGAAAGGCGGCAAGTTCGATATGGCGATGTGGGCCTGGGACACCGGTCCAGACCCTGATAACCTCAACACGTGGCACTCTCAGCGTATCCCGCCAAAAGGTGGAAACCAAACGCGCTACAAAAACCCAGAAGTTGACCACTTATTGGAATCAGCGACTCGGACATTTGAGCAGGCAGAACGCCAAAAAATTTACCGCAGGGTCTCAACCATCCTGGCGGACGACCTGCCGAACATCCCCCTCCTGTATTGGACCGTACTCGATCTCGTGCAGGATCGACTGGAAGGTTTTAGACCCAATCCCACCAATGCAGGCAACCTTTGGAACGTTTACGAGTGGCGTCTGAAAAAGTGAGCACCAGAGGCCTCATTGAACCAAAATATTGGTCGTCAGGCGATTCGACGCACGGCCCGTGCCATCAATCACCCAAAACTCCACATCGAAGCGCCCTGCCTCATTCTGTTTGGGCAACGGGCCGGCTTCCCCGAGCAAAACCCGTCCATTCTGGACCACCGGCAGAGGATAAAAAAATGAATATTCCTCACTGCCGAGCCGTGTGCTCAAGCCATAACCCTTCAAGATTCCACTTCCAGGTTCCACCACGCGAAAATGGATTTCAAAGGTTTCCCCGGCCGTAAAGACCAATGAAGGCATATGCAAATCTGCAATGGTAAACCCGGTGGAAAGCACGCGAGCAGTGGAAGCCGTTCCGAGCTGAGCGGCATCTCCTGCGTCACAAGCCGACACAAAGGCCAGCAAGATGAGGCCCATAAACCAGGTGATTGAACGTTGCAGCGATGGGCGTTTCGCATTGACGCGACGACAGTATGGCATCCCACCAACCCTCCGTTTCTTTGTCTGCCCCAGAAAAACCTTCAGATAACCCATAGAGAAATAATCCCGTTTATGACTCACCCACAAGAAAAAATCCTGGCCTTCGAGGCGCAAAGGCGAAGCCAAAGCCTCACGGGACAAATGCTGGGCATCGACCTGCCAGCACGAGACGCGCTGCTCGGATCGATTGTTGCCGATTTTGAACCGCAATTGGCGAAAGCCCGAACGGATGCAGCGACAAGCGGCCAACCCGTACCCATTGAAGGCGCCGCCCTCTCCCTCACAGACGCTGATGACATCTGGTGGGTGCAGCCTGATGGTCAGGTCGAACGAGAATACCGGAAATTCCCAGGCTATGAAGCCTGTTTCGCGCAGGCAGCCGGCCCCCCACCACCTGGGCAAAAGCGCCCCGTGTCCGATGAAAAGGTCCTTCAGGCATGTTATTCAGCATTCTGGGCCCCGTCCGCAACCAATTGGCAGCCTACCCGAATTTTAGAATGCAGTCACTCCGAGAAAAAGGCGGTGAGTGATGTACTCGGGTTGGAAACAGACCTCTTCCACCTTCCTTGGTTGCTCACCCTGCGCCGCGATCGGTATGAAAGTTTGCTGGGCGATGTTCTAGAACCTTTTGGACTTCACGTCACCGCGCGCGAAGAGTCGATTGACGCGGGAATTTTTGCTCACACGCTGCGCTTGGCTCTCCTCTCAGAAGGGCTCACGCTGGAGGAAACCCCTTTTCAAGCTGAGACACGACGACACCTCACGCATGCCGTGATTCAGATGGTCACGCGGAGGCGAGATGGATGTCCGAAGGGCACGCCGGAAAGAACTGCGGCCGAAGAACTGCTCGAGGATCTCCACGCCGCCCGCTATATTCCCGATAGCCTGTTCATTATTGGATGGCCCGAAAAAGAAAGTCCAAAATGGGGGCGCTTACAGGCCTTGATCAGCGCGCACTCCACCCAACGCGTGGCTTCTCCCACCCGCAAAATCGACCCCGCCGTCCTCGACAAGATATGGCAAGTCGCCTACGAAAGCGTGCCCGAAGACGAACGAGACCGCATTGAATGGGCGAATTTCTCGAGCCATTCGAAAGTGCCGGCGCAAATGGGTCAAGCGATGCATGAAGCGCTATACGGCGGCAGTTGCCGTCCGGGCCTCCTCGAAGCGATGACACTTCGAAATTTCTTGCTGCACCTGCAACAGCGCGCACCGGGTTCGTGGAGCAAGCGACTTCCTGCGCATTGGCACACGCTGACAGAGAAGGAACTCCGCACGGTGTGCAAGCAATTACCCGTGATGACGACGTGGCTCGGGCGGCATCTTTTGCTGCGCCTTGGGCGCGATGGCAGATACCGAGCACTCGATGAGTGGGTGGTGGATGAAAAAGAACGCCCCTTGTCGCTGCCGGCCTTGGTTCGCTTGCTGAAGGGACTGGCGGGGACATTCGGCCAACACTTTCTAAGATTCCACGATACCCACCCCCAAAACAGCGTCATCCTGGCGCAGACTCGTATCACAGACTCCCACCTCACCTGGCGCACGGTGGGACGGGTCGCTGCCGCACTCACGTGGCTGGCACGCGCGGAGGGCCTGAGTTCCATCGTCAAGACCGGGCCCATAGACCTTGCCGGAAGTGCCATTGCCACGATTCTCGCCACCAACCCCGATCACTCGCCTTCCCTGGCGGCCCTTGGTCACCGCCTCGAAAACGGGGATTCAGTGCCAGCCCTGACCTTTCAATTGGGGTATCCCCTGGGGGGAAGTGAATGGGTGAATTCTGGCTCGGGTGAACCCCATACCGGTCTGGAGGAGCGTCGCCGAGACAGGCGCCCGCCCCGCGCGCCATTCTCTTTGCATTATTGGGCCGCTGGTCTCGTGCGGGAATGAAACCCGGTTCCTGGTCTTGGTAATCCCCCGCACGGCAGGCTCACCCAACGGCGTGTAGGCTCTCTCTTATGCACAAGTTTCTGGTGACCCTGACCGCTGGCACTCTTTTGTGTCTCATATCGCCTGCACTCGCGCAAACGGCGAGCACAGAAAGCGCGGATCTGCCGGCTCTCATCGCTGATGATGGTGATCGCGAGTCGCTGCTCGCCGCCCTCACCAACAGCCGAAACTTCCTGAATCAAGCCCCCAAGGGTGTGGTTACGCTTGGCAACATTCAAGTGAGTGTCGAACAACTAAAAACAACGCTGGCAAACTTTGAGGAGTTGGTGCGCACCGTGTGGGGGCAGCCGGAATTCGAAAAAGCGGTGCGCGAAAATTTCATGTGGCTTCCAATGCCCATCAAGGATGGCAGCCAAGGGGTTCATATCACGGGCTACTATCTGCCCCTCATTGAAGCAAGAGCAGAGCCCGATGAGGTGTTTCGTTACCCGCTGTATGCACCGCCTCCTGATATGATTCCCATTGATCTTGGGGCGTTCCGCCCCTCGCTCGCAGGCCAGGTGGCGATGGGGCGCATCAAAAATGGACGACTCATCCCTTATTTTACGCGCAAGGAAATTGATGACGGACAAGCCTTAAGCGGTCGTGGCCTGGAAATTGCCTGGGTATCAGACCATCACGCGAGAGCTGACCTGATGATTCAGGGCTCGGGTGCGCTCAGATTTAGTGATGGCCGCGTCGTGAACATCGGCTACGCCGCTCAGAACGGCCATATTTTCCTCGCGGGAGACCAAAAACAGAATCCCAGCTACGTTTTTTTTCGCTTAGGAACAGAGGGCGCGACAGGCTGCGACGGTGTCCCACTGGTCGGAGGCCGCGCCATCGCCACCGACAAGCGATTGTTTCCAACCGGTACGCTGGCATTCATCCACTACCCCAAGGCGAAGGTCGATGTACGAGGGGCTGTCAGTGGCTCGACTCAAGGAAGTCGCTTTGTACTGGATCAAGACACAGGCGGTGCCATCACGGGCCCCGGCCGCGTTGACTTGTTTTTGGGGGGTGGCCCCGAGGCGGCGCGGCAGGCACACGGACTCAATGGCGTCGGAAAAGTATGGTTTCTTCTTCCCAAGCCTCCCCGAGTGGCCAGCGAAGCCCCCTCATCGTCGCCTTAGACGAACAAAGAGGGACACGCCGCGTCCAGAGCCGACGGATGCATCATACGCATAAAGCCAACCGTCCAAATGGGACCCGTCGCACACAGCAAAGAACTCCCCCAAGGTAACGTCGACAACAGGTTCTCAGCCCCTCGAACAACCCCCCCGGCCTTCCCGAAAGGTTCTCCGACCGGGACATCCGATGAAACGGTTCCATCGCTATGCACCAAACACTGCGGACCTTGAAAAATGTCGCAAGGGGCAATGCTGTTCGTGAATAAACGCCGACGCCCTTCAAGCAAATTAATGCCCACAGCCCGATAGGTTTCCCAAACGGCCCGTGAACAAGACACCGCAGACACGACCACCTCCGGAGCCCCCATCAACCCATAAGGCATTCCGCACAGGGCCCGGGCCGCAATGTTGAGCCTGAGAAGATCACCTTCAGTCAAATTCTGAACAGGACGCACCACCGCAATCTCCGTGGCGCGAATTCGCCGCGCAGCTTTCGCCAACGCATCCTCAGGCCTCACAATAATGACCCCTTCGGGCCAGTAAGGATCAAGCCAAGATTCCTCCGACAACGCGAGAGAGACGTGCATCCAACGGCCGTAAACCGAGCGCATAAAGTTCCAGGGCCAACCAAGTTCTTGGCTGCCCCAGAACACCAGGTCCCCCGGCCGGACAACCTGGCAGACGGACCGAAGGCGATTCTCGAATAGAGGTTCGCCGCGCTGTCGCCAAGTGACCTCCAGACTCGGTTGGGGACACGCAACAAACGCTTCTAGAGCACGGCGTGCGTCGTCTTGCAAAGACAACCCTGTCAGCCAGCCTGTTGTTGCGGCATCCAACACGTCCGTTTGCAGCGCCAAACTCAACAACTCGAGCAGGTCGCTCACGGACAACGGATGGACCATAGCGGACCACGCATTGCGAAGCGGGCCCAGGCGACTGTCGAGGGAACTTTCGCGACTTCTCACGGCTCCACCATAAACGTGAGTCAACGTAAAGGCAAGGGAATCTTTCCGCAAGTTTCCCTGAGCTTAAACCTATATAAAAATAAAATTAACGCATCACTCTGGCACCGTCTGTGTGCGTCCGCCCTCCAGGAGGCTCTTTTTGTATCATCTTCTTTCCCGCTTCGTGGCCATGATGTTGAGCTCGGCAGCCCTTGTCGGCTGTGGCAGCACAGGCTTAGCACCCAGCGGCCAGGTGGCGCGAGGCCTCCAAGCCGAAGCAAGTAAGGCTGTTCTCGCCAAGCGCCTGATAGTCGGCTTCAAAATGGGTTCCCACGCGCAAGGTTTGAAAGCCGCTGAAAAAACCATGGGGCGACGGGCGGTCAAGGTCATTCCCAAAGTCGCCATGGCCGTCTTCGAAACCCGACAGGAGCTGCGGTCAGCCCGAGCGGCATTGATGGCTCTTCCGGGCGTGCAATTTGTGGAGGCGGAGCTGCTACCTGAGGTAGAACCCGTTCGCTCACGCCCCGTCTCCGTTCGTCCCCGGCAAGATGGCAGCAAAAACGATCCTTTGCGCAAAGACCAATGGTATCTCGACACCTTGGGCGTCCCGGCGGTGTGGGCCGCCAAACCAAACTTGAAGACCATCAAAGTCGCGGTGGTGGATACCGGTGTGGATCTTCAACACCCTGAACTCAGCGAACGCCTGGTGTCCGGCTGGAACGCGCAAGACCCAGGCCAGCCGCCGCAGGATCAGCACGGTCACGGCACCATGTGTGCAGGACTGATTGCGGCTGTGGCCAACAATGCCCAAGGCATCGCGGGAATCGCACCCAATGCGAAGATCGTACCCGTCAAGGTAGGGAACTCAGCCTCATCAGTGGTCGACGCCATGATGTGGGCGGCCGACCACGCAGAGTTAATCACCATGAGCCTGAGTTTCAAGCCCAATATGACCCAATATCCGACCGCCGTGGAGACAACCAAGCGGGCGGCAGAGTACGTGATGAGTAAGGGCGTGCCGATGGTCTGCTCGATGGGCAATACCGGCAGCAGTTCTCGAAATGTCCCCTCCGCTTTCGCGGGAAATGAAGTACCGAACCTGATTGCGGTCGGTGCCACCGATCAGAACGATCGCGTCACCAGCTTCTCTACCTATGGAAACTGGTGCTCAGTATCGGCGCCCGGCGCCGACATCATTACCACGGCAAAGGGTGGCGGCTATAAATCAGTGGACGGCACATCATTCTCGACCCCCATCACGGCCGGGGTCGTCGCACTCATGCTGGGCGCGGGCCAATCCAGCAATCCCGGCGCGGTCAAAAAACGTTTGCAGGAAACGGCAGTCGACATCGGGGCACCCGGCCCTGACGACAAAGCCGGAGCGGGGCGGGTGAGCGCCGAGCGCGCCGTGCTGTAAACGCCCACAATACACGGATTGTTCCTTACAGGCCATCTTGCTTGCTTGCAAGGTGGCCTGTGGCACGCCACAATGTCGCTCGGGCCCGGGCCGTTTCGTGGCCCTGCACAGGGCCCCGCACCAAAAGACCAACCGCTGATGCTTCGTCATTTCACACTCCCCACCGTGCTCGCCTTGTTCTCCGTGGCTCTGACCGTGCTCGGGCAGGGACATACGGGCAGCTTTTTTCCTATCAACGATTTCTGGCACCTGTTGGACCAAGCGGAAATTTTGGACTGGCGTAACCCGGCCACCTGGTATAACGGTTTCTTTCCGCCAGGCTATCCGGGGCTTTTGGCCCTGCACCCCCTCGGGGCCAATCCAGCGAGTGCTTGGCAGTGGCATTGGCTGGCCGTGGGCCTTCTCACCTTTTCGATCGCGTGGATGGGCCAAGCCTTGGGGAATCGCCTGGGTGCCATCACTGCCACCCTCTTTCTGTGGCTGCAACCCAGCGCTTTTTCGTACCTCCTGACCCCAGGGCCCGATCTGTGGGCCGTCGCGTTCGGGGCCTTGGGTTTAGCGACTCTCTGGGCTGGGGGAGAAAAAGGCCCTCCGACGTACTCCCGCCTCATCGTTGGCGGGGCATGTTTGGGGGCTGCGATGTTGATTCGCAGCCATATGATCGTATTTGCTGGCAGCGGGCTGTTGGCCGTGTTGGTTTTTCACCCGCCGCAACAGCGAAGGCAGGTGGCGTGGCTCCTGCCGGGAATTTTATTCGCGTGGCTTGTTCAAAAGGCCCTGCAGTGGGCCAGCGGACAGCCCAGTTTGGAAGCTGCCCAACTTTTTAATATCTATCGGCAAGTGTATCCCGTGTCGTGGTGGGATCCGCCCCGTGTCCTGAACTTGACCTTGCTGCAAATGCTTTCTCAAGAACCCGTGCGCTATTTGGATGCTTGGCTTCGGGGTGTGCAGTGGTATTTTCCGCTCTTAATCCCGGCCCTCACAGGGTGTTGGTGGGGCAACAAGGCCCGTTTTCACTCGTTTATGCTGCTTCTCGGTTTGCCCTATGTGATGGTCGTTTCACTGGCTATCAGCCCCCGGGCAGCCCTCCCTTTGTTGCCCTTGTTCGTGGTTCCCCTGGCATTGCTGGTGCAGCCCTCGTCGTGGAAGTCCACGGAAACGCGCGCGGCAGAAAAATGGGCCAAGTTAATGGTCACAGGCGTGTTTCTTGCCGGCCTCGTGCTCAATTCACTGCGCACCAACTGGATGGAAATACAAACGATGCGAACCTACAGCCGAACCATGGGCTCCATTGAAGAGGTGGCCATCCAATACGGCGCCGTTCGCTCCAGCGATGTCTTTTGTGACAATCACGAAATTTACTTCAATCGTTTACCAGGTTGGCGCCCAAGCACCAACGGGACCTGGGCCGTATTGCCCTACGCCGTCTGGCGTTATGAACAACGCCATCCTCGCTTCGATGTCTCAGATTGGGAGAATTTTCGGGAAGATTGTCGCCGCTATGGCGTGAAGGTGTTGGTTTTATCACCCGACGCACTTCAATGGAGACCGTTCTTTAGAGCAATCCTCGAAAATGCCTCCTACACCAAGGCGTGGGTCACCCACGTGGATACCATCAACAAATTTCAAATTTATGTGCTGAAATGACACTCGGTCTTTAGGTTCGCGGCCCAGCCAGCCAGTCACCCACCCCATCTGCAATGGCTTCAACCAAATTCCCTTGTTCTTTTTCGTCGGTACACCATTCGAATTCTTCTGGATTCGTCAAAAACCCGAGTTCTAGCAATACGCTGGGCGCAACGGTTGGGCGCGCCAAAGCCAGGTTGTCCCACCAAATACCATAGGAGGGGCGTCCCAATCCCTTCGTGATCCGATCGTGAATGGATCGTGCGAGCGCGTGGGCCTGCGGATGATACCAAAAAGCACCGAATCCGCGCGTCATTTCAGCATTGCCAGCATCAGGCAAGGCGTTGTAGTGAATGCTCAAAGACAGATCGGGTGCCAAGGAAGCAATTTGATCCGTCCGAGCCTTCAGACCGACGTCTACATCTCCATCCCGCGTCAGCCACACCCGAGCCCCTCGGCGCTCAAGAGCCTCTTTCAGACGACGCGTCACCGGCAACGTTAAATCCTTCTCACGTAAGCCTGTCGGACCGCGCGTGCCGGTATCCCCCGCGCCCCCGTGCCCTGGGTCCAAGACAATCCGAACCCCCTCTAGACGCCCCGGCTCTTTCGGCGGCGGAGGCGCATGTTTGAGCCGCAGGGTCAGTGTCGTCCCCTCATAACGAGCAGTAAAACCGCCTGGCTGTGGCTGTTTCAAGACCAGGCGATAAGCCACTTGTTCAGGCGCTGTCTGGTTCCATTCCAGGCGGCGCACCAGCGGATCATCATCGGTGCGAATAATATCAGTTTGAGCCAGCGCGTGTTGCAGATTCAGAGTGAGTGACCCCTCCGACAGTTCGACGGTGAAGGGAACCGCCTGTTGCAGCGGCCAAGAGATTTCGGTCGCTCCCGGTGTAGAGCGCAATCGCACGCTTCGTACCAGGGTCGTCGGGACGAGCGCACCCGGTAATTCAGCCACCTCCGATCGATTCACCCAGGCCCCGTAGGACAGTCTCAACCATTCACCCACTTGGCCTGTCACAGCGGCGCGGACGCCTCGGGGCAAAGGGGTCAAACGGGAAAAGTCGGTACTCGGACCACTGCGTGTGACGGCCTCTTCAGCCGTGACTTGAATGACCTTGGGATTATCAGGCAAGGCCACTTCCAAAGCGCCCGGCCCCATCTCTTGATGACGTTGCGTCCCGACGGTGATTCCAAATATCGGTTTGCCCAATCGACCGGGCGCCGAAAAACGAATCGCGCCGGCGTAGGAGACTTGTTTCACCCGTTTCGGTTCAACCGCGCCCACCAGTCCGGCTTTGTTATCAGGCAGCACAGCGGCCGGTGGCTGTGGCAACAAAGGAACCGTTTTTCCTCCCACGTGAACGGTGACGACAGCACCAGGAGCCGCCACAGCACTGAAACGGATTGGCTCACCGGGTTGCACGACACGATCACTGGCTGGCTCAATCGTTCCTGGGGCGAAGGCCGCCCCTTGAGGCACGGACGAGACCAACGGCTTGCGCACGACACTCAGCCGCAAAGATTCTCCCCGGTGGACGAAGTGAAACTCATTTCGTCCCACTGCCAAAGGTGCGCTCGGGGCAAAGTGTCCTCCAGAGCTACGATGAACAGCTCGGCCATTCAACCAGACCGCCTCCCCAGGATTGGCCGTCCCGATAAAAAAGATACGCTCCGCCGTGGTCACGTGCCCGGGCGAGGGATAAACCACTTTCAAACCATCCGCGTAGGCGCTTGGCGCCTGCAAAAAAGCAGCAAAAGCAGCAAGCAAAGCAATCCGCCACCCATCCATTCGCAACATGTTCCCTCCGTCACCGGTTCATTGCAGCGTGCGAAACCTCGCCAGAATGAAGCAGAGCGTCACCGCTGTCAATGGAGATAAACGGCCATCATCATCGTCGAAAAGGTTCGTGGCCCGCCAGCCCCTCACAGGGAGTTGACTCCAAAGACATCCTTCAATATGATACGAGGAGACTCAATTCATATGCCCCGCTAAAATCACATGAGCGGGCATCGTTCACAAGGAGAACCCCCATGTTGTGTCAGCACTGCGGTCGCCGTCCTGCCCACATGCGCGTGACCGGAATCATCAACGGCCACCGCCTCAATATCGACCTTTGCCACGTCTGCGCCGCACAAGGGGCGACAAATCTGGGTTTCCCAGGTTTTCAAGGTGAAACGGGCAGTCAAACCGAGAATCGTTCAACGGACCGTCAAACCCCCATTTTGGAACGTTACTCACTCGATCTCACAGCGGCGGCAGCGGCAGGAAAGTTGGACGCTGTCGTGGGGCGAGAGCAAGAAATAGAGAGAATTGTGCGTATTTTGGTCCGCAAGACCAAGAACAATCCCGTCCTGGTGGGCGAGCCCGGGGTTGGAAAAACAGCGATCGTGGAGGGCTTAGCACAACGTGTTCACGCGAATACCGTTCCGGACCCGCTTCAAGGGAAAAAAGTGCTGGTCCTCGACCTCGCAGGAATGCTGGCGGGCTCCAAGTTGCGTGGGGAGTTTGAAGAACGATTAAAAGGCGCCATCGACGAAATCAGGCAACAAGAGGGTCGACTCATCGTGTTCATCGATGAGTTACACACGATGGTGGGGGCCGGCGCCGCAGAAGGCGCGATGGACGCCGGAAATATTTTAAAACCGGCTCTCGCCCGGGGGGAATTAAGAGTCATCGGGGCCACCACGCTGGACGAGTATCGCAAGCATATCGAAAAAGACGCGGCATTAGAGCGTCGCTTTCAACCGGTCAAGGTCGATGAGCCAACGCCCGAACAGGCGCGCTCGATTCTTCGCGGACTTAAAAACGCCTACGAAAAACACCACGCCATTGCCATTGCAGATGAAGCCTTGGACGCCGCAGTCGAGTATGGGGTCCGCTACATCAATGATCGCTTTTTGCCTGATAAGGCGATCGACCTGCTTGATGAAGCGTGTGCGATGGTCAGACTTGCGACGTGTTCTCCTTACGAGGCCGAACGGGCCCTCATTGACCGCTTGGCGGGTCTAGAGGCAGAGAAAAAAACCGCTGTCGAGGCAGAGAAATTCACTGATGCCGCCCGTCTACAGCAAGAAATAGCGATCGGCGTGGAGCAATTGAAGGCTTTAAAAGCGAGAGCCAACCAAGGCGGAGGGGACTCGAAAGTTTTGCCCGAACACATCGCTCAGGTGGTCAGCGAATGGAGCGGTATCCCGGCCGGGCGCATTGGAAAGGAAGATGCAAAAGCGCTCTTGGGAATGGAAGACCGCCTGCAGCAGCGGGTGATCGGACAAAAAGAAGCGATTGTTTCTATTTCGCGGGCCGTCCGACGTGCCCGCGCGGGCCTCAAGGATGAGCATCGTCCTATGGGCAGTTTCATTTTTCTCGGCCCCACGGGAGTCGGGAAAACGGAACTCGCCAAGGCACTGGCGGCAGAACTTTTCCACGACGAAGAAGCAATGATTCGGGTTGACATGAGCGAGTTCGGGGAAAAACACACCGCGGCCAGGCTCATCGGAGCCCCCCCAGGTTACGTGGGTTATGAGGATGCAGGGCAACTCACCGAAGCCATTCGGCGTAAACCTTACAGCGTGGTGCTCTTCGATGAAATCGAAAAAGCCCATGCCGATGTCCATCAACTGCTCTTGCAGATCATGGAAGATGGTCGACTCAGTGATGGGCGCGGGAAGACCGTCGATTTTCGGCACAGTCTTATTATCATGACCAGCAACGTGGGTGCATCGAAACTTGTCGGGTCCCAAGGGGCCCTCGGCTTTCAGGCCCCGTCAGCCAGCGCGGAGGCCTTGCGGTGGGAGCGTATGCAGTCGCAGGCCATAGAGAGCCTCAAGGAGACCTTTAAACCAGAATTTCTCAACCGGGTTGATGACACCATCGTTTTCGGGCCATTAGGGCAACCTGAAATTCTGGCTATCGTAGAATTGATGCTTGAAAAAACGCGGGCCAAACTTTCATCTCAAGGCATTGGGCTTCAAATCAGCCTGGCTGCCCGTGAAGCGCTGGCATCTAAAGGGTTTGATTCAATCTATGGCGCACGCCCTTTGCGCCGCGCCATCGTGAGAGAATTGGAAGTGCCCATTGGCGATATGCTTCTGACGCAAGAACTGCCAACCGGGGCCGAAGTTGAGGTGGATTGGCAGGCTGATTCATTCACGTTCTATGTCCACCATACAAAAACGGCTGCGTCACTCGCCGGTTAGCCGGGTATAAGGGCGGGGTTGCCCTGCACAAACCAGGAACCTCGCCCGTGATGAGAAGCCTTCGCCTTCACCTGTATCGCTACGTCATCGAAACATGGCGTCGCAGGCGTGAGGCGGGGCGGTTAGCGCTTCTTACGGCAGCCCTGCTCGCCATGGAACCCGCCGCCCCGGCCGCAGCGATACAATTCGGTGAGTCGTCCACCACGGGACAATCCACCGTGCTATTTCCTGTGCGCAGCAGTGGCACCGTGTTGGGTCCGCTCGGATTCACCTACGGACTGCGCTTCGGTAACGATGTCACCCGCATGCTCGGCGTCGGCAGAGCACCTGCCGGATTAAACGAGGCGGGCAGCGTTCTGCTGGACGCCGATTTAGCGTTCGCGTACCGATATGAATTGGCCGACGTAAAATTTTTAGGGCGTTTCAATCCCACGGTCGGTCCATTTTTGGGCTACCGCTGGCTGGGAACAGCAAGTGGATACAGCAACGTCCCGACGTCCTTGGGACAATTTCTTTCCCAAGGAGCCAATATCACCACCTCATTGAATGTAGACCAACTCCACGGACTGCACTATGGCCTGTTGCTCGACAGCGAATTCCCTTTGGGCTTCAAGGGCTTTGTCAGTGCAGCGCTGACCAGCTTAATGGGAGGGGGGTGGGATCGACGGCGCAATGGATTGGAGGTCACGGAAAGCGGCCTCATCGACCCTCAATTTACGACCTTGCCGAGTTTTGGCACTGGAATCAGCTGGACACCTCTGCCCTTCATCACACTGAGTGCCGGTTTCGATATCCTGACCCTTCCCACCGGGATGAGGGGCCAAACGGCCACCCTTACGCCGGGTATCACCACGCTGACCAACTGGTCTGTGGGCGCAACGCTGTTCAACTTCAGCATTTGATAAGGCCCCAAAGACATCGACAAGGCCGCAGAGGGGTGGGCGCCCGCTCACCCCGAGGTATGGCCCAACGAGCGTTCAAGCGCCTCGATCCGCAGTGGAGCGGGTGGATGAGAGTCATAAAAGGCTGAAAACCACGCATCGGTGGTCAGTGGGGCCGCGTTATCGCGATGCAAGCTCACCAACGCGCCTATCAACGCTGCGCCATCTGCCTCGCGGGCCGCAAAGGCATCGGCCTCGTACTCGTGGCGACGTGACAGAAATGAGGCCACGGGGCCGAGTGGTAACAACGCGAAAGGAACGATCAGACTGAACAGATACATACTCACGGCGTCTCGCAAAACCGTGGTGGCCCCCAGGGTGTCCAACGAGATGCCGAGGGCCGCCAAAATTTGAGGATGATCCATCCAACCGCCAAAAACAGCCATGACACCAAAGGCCATCGCCAATCCAAAAAAGATGCGAGTGGGAACGTGTCCACAACGGTAATGGCCTATTTCGTGGGCCAGAACGGCCTCCAGTTCTTCCTCAGACAAGGTTTCGACCAAGGTATCAAACAGAACAATGCGACGAGTGGCACCCATTCCGGCAAAAAATGCATTGCCGTGACTGCTGCGACGACTGCCGTCCATGACAAACAACCCTTGGGCCGCGAATTGGCAGCGTTCCAAAAGTGCCTCCAAACGACTTTTGAGAGAACCCGAGGGCAAGGGAGAGAAGCGATTGAAGATCGGTGCGATCCAGACGGGGAAAACCCACGCCAACCCAATCGAAACAAGCGCATAGAGAGCCCACAGCAGAACCCACCATCCGGTCCCGAGGCCCTGCCGATGGCCCATCAGCCAAAGTATGCCGAGTATCAATGGAACCCCGATCAAGCCCCCGAGAATGAGTCCCTTGCATTGGTCTATCAAAAAAATACGCCAGGTCGAGCGATTAAAGCCAAACCGTTCCTCAAGAACGAATTGATGCCAAATCGTCAAGGGCAAATCAATCAACGCACTCAGGAGTGCAATGGTCACCAACAAGGTCACAGCGGCCGCAAGCGGCGAAACGGAATGAGTCACAATCAAGTGGTCGGCCTGTGCCCACCCCCAATTCAAACCACCGCCCCAAGTGAGCACCACAAACCACAACACTTCAAGGGAGAGCGCATAGAGGCCAAAACGAATTTTGGCCGTGGCATAATCCACCGCTTTTTGATGCTGGGGCAAGGTGACCGAAGACGCAAACCGGGCCGGCACGACGGCGCGATGAAGCCAAAGATGGCGCAACTGCCGGCCGGCAAGAAAAAGCCTCAACACGACGGAGGCCACAAGCAGAAAAACAAAAAACATCAACCAAGGAGTGGATGCGTGCGCCATTTTTTCCCCAAAATCGACCGATGGCAAGAGCGATTCACTGAGAGCGTTGAAGGGGGCTGCGCACAAACCACAGCCCCGTCAACAGCAAGGCTCCCGCGGTAAAAGTCGCGAAGGACGCTTTAACCCCGAAAGCGATGGCCGCGTAAGCCAGTATAGAAGCAAGCGCCACCCAGAGTGCAGGAGGCAATTGTGTCCACACGTGAGCGGTGGGCGTGCAGCCGCTCGACAAAGCACTCACAATGGTGGTGTCGGAGAAGGGACTGCAATGATCACCGAAGGTGGCCCCCCCAAAAACTGCGCCGACGACCGCCGCGCACAATGCAGGCATTGCATCCACGGAAAGTCCCGCCGCGGCCCCGGCCTGCAACGTGGCCGCCAAGGCGATGGGGGTCAACAGCGCCATGGTCCCCCAAGAACTCCCCGTCACAAAAGCCAGTGCCCCCCCTGCGACGAAGACCATCGCCGGAATCCAGGCGGGTCCCACACCCGCACTGAGTAATCCACCCAGCGTCTGGGCAGCCCCCAAGGCCTCCAGAATACTGCCCAAGGTCCAGGCCAGTACCAACACCGCCAAGGCGGGCAACATTCCGCCCGCACCCTGCCAAGCGGCTGCAGATGGCGCCAAGGGTCTGCTCGCAGGATAGAGGCGCCAGGCTACCCCGAAACCAACCAAGCTGCCGCAAAGAAGGGCGTATGGGCCACTGTCGCCACTGAATGCGGCCTGCCAGGCGGAATAACTCAGAAGATCAACCGGAGACGCCGCTAACAACGGAAACCCAAACAAGATAGATACCGGTAGTAATGCCAACGGCCACAACACCACGCCAGGCGAGACCGCGGACTCTGTGGTCTCTGCAGGAAAATCGGGTTCCCGAGCCGGGTAATGCTGCATCGCACGAGGTGTGTAACCAAATCCGATGGCCACTGGCAACAAAAGGATCGTCAAAAGACAGTAAGGATTCGCAAGGATACTGGAAAGATAAAGACGATAAGGAGCGATCGAAAAAGGTGCGTGCTCCAGGCCCTGCTGTATCAGGCTCAATTGCGTGGCGACCCACGTCGAAACCAGCGCGATACAAGCCACCGGCGAACTCGTGGAATCGACTATCCACGCCAGTTTCTCCCGTGGAATCCCCGCACGGTCAACCCACGGGCGAGCCAGGCGCCCCGCGAGCATACTGCTTGCCAAGCCATCAAAAAAGCAGACGATTCCAGCCAGATACGCCCCCCACAACAAACGACGTTCGCCGGCCACCCCGCCCCCCATCAGCCGATTGAACAGCGTTGCAAAACCACCAGAATTTTCGATTAAACCCGCAAATCCACCCAGCAAGAGGGTGAAGCCAAGTGCACCGAGACGCCAAGGGCCTTGCAACGATGGAAACAGGTGACTCGCCAAAATCTCGCGCAAGGCACGTAAAGGCTCGGCGCCCGTCAAGATCAAGCCACCCGCTAAAACCCCGACGCCCAAACCAAGCAAGGCATTGCGAAAAATAACCATCCCGAAAAGGGAAACGAGAGCGGGCCAATAAGGCTGCCAGCCCTTCAAACCCGGTAAAAGAGCAACAGCCACTGTCAGTACAAGCAGCACAAGCGCCGTCGATATTCGGAACATCGGGGATGGTTCAGCGGCCAACATCGGACTTTCAAATCGAATCGGGGGGCGCCCCCCGCTGGCAACACACTGCCAGACGGCCTATTGTACCGCTGGAACTCATCGTCGTTCAATCGCGTTGGATAACGCTGAGCATCAGCGTTCGGACATAACCAGTGGGTGTTCCCGGTAGGCCACCGTCTCACTTTGAAGCGTTACGCCATCGTGAACCCGTTCATCAAGCCGTAACTCGGTAAACACCCGGCCAGCCCCGGCCGCCAGAACGGCCTCGTGGGCTTCGCGGGCCACTTGCAAAATTTTGTCCAGATCACCCTGAAGCGTCGTGCCCAACGCATCAACCTCATATCGCAGGCCACTCGCTCGGACCACATCCACGGCGATATCCACATATCGCCGAATATGGCAACTCGCCATGGGAATAATGGTCAACTCAGCCACAAGCATCGGTTACTCCTCCACAAAAAAAGTCCACACCTCCAATATGGAGGTGTGGACCCACGCAGAAAAGCGCCCAGCGTTCCTTTTCAGTCGGTCAGACCGGTGCCACCAGCAAGGGAAGTACTTCGTCCCGTTCCCCTTGCAACTCTTTCAACGTGGACTCGATGCGTGCGCGGCTAAAATCGCTGACCGACAGCCCTTGCACAATGCTATATTCACCATCCTTACACGTCACAGGGTAGCCGAACACCACGCCCGCCGGAACACCGTAAGAGCCGTCCGAGGGAATCCCCATCGTCACCCAATCACCCTCAGGGGTTCCCAAGGCCCAATCTCGCATGTGATCGATGGCCGCATTCGCTGCCGACGCGGCCGACGACACACCCCGGGCGGCGATAATGGCCGCGCCGCGCTTCTGCACGGTCGGAATAAAGGTTTCCTCTAACCAGGCTGTGTCTCCAATGAGATTCGCGGCATTCTGTCCCGCAACTTCCGCGTTAAAGACGTCTGGATATTGGGTTGCACTATGGTTTCCCCAAATGGTCATTTTCTTCACCGCGGTCAGGGGCTGCGTCGTTTTCTGCGCCACTTGCGTCAACGCCCTGTTGTGGTCGAGTCTCATCATCGCCGTAAAGTTTTTGGCCGGAAGGTCCGGCGCACTCTTTTGAGCGATCAATGCGTTCGTGTTCGCGGGGTTGCCCACCACTAATACCCGCACGTCACGACTCGCGACCTTATTCAAGGCGCGCCCTTGCGTGATAAAAATTTGGGCATTGGCCTCCAATAAATCCTTCCGTTCCATTCCAGGGCCACGAGGGCGCGCGCCGACCAATAAAGCGTAGTCTGCGTCTTTGAAAGCAACTTCAGGATCATCCGTTCCCACAACGCCGTGCAGCAACGGGAATGCGCAGTCATCCAGTTCCATCATCACCCCTTTGAGGGCGTTCATCGCTTTCTCATTCGGGATTTCCAGCAATTGCAGAATGATCGGCTGGTCGGCGCCCAGCATATCGCCATTGGCAATTCGAAACAGAAGGCTGTAGCCGATTTGGCCGGCAGCACCTGTCACAGCAACACGTACGGGTGTCTTCATCGCAATTAACTCCCTTGTTTCGCGAGCAGTAGATTGAATTCTGGTATATCACACGACGCTCAGATTGACGACTGGGGCTCATCAACCACCGCGCCGACGACCCCGAGAAACTGCTCGGCCAGTCGGGCGGGTTGGAACTCTGGCAGAACGCCAAAATATTGATGGGGTGAAATGGACGGGCTGAAGTCGAAGAAGAATTGTTCCACAGCCTCTGCCAGCGCAGCGGGATCGTCCGGTGGCACCACCGTTAACCCCGCGGGCAGAGGGGCAAACAATTCGCGTATCCCCGCGCTGTCCCGGGTAATGATGGATTTTCCCGCAAACAAAGCCTGAAAGACCTTGTTGGGAACCACACTGTCCGCCTTGGCATTCGCACCAAAAATCCCCAAAACCAAGTCCGCGTCACCTAAATGGGTGACCAGTTCCTCATAAGTGACGGACTTACGCCAACGCCATTGAGGAAGGGGCGATTGCTCCAGGTCAGCCCTGATCGCACCGGCCACAGGGCCTTCTCCAATCACCGTCCAAGAAAGTGGGAGATGAGCCAGTTGTCGCGCGGCAGCCAAAATGGAGGGCATCCCGTGCAGGGGCAAAAAAGTGCCATAAAACAAAATATTGAGCGGCTGCAGCGCCAGTTTTTCGCGGGACTCAGACGCCTCCAAGAATAGAGATTCGGCGCCGACCCACACCCTCCCACAACGCCCTGAGGGTTGAGCAAATATGTGCTCGAGACGCGCGGCGTGGGCTGCCGTGTCAGCAAAAGGGTGGTCGACCAAACTCCAGACCCAGCGCTCAAAATGCCAAAGCAAACGCGCAGGAATCCCCGAAGGTTCGAGGACACCGCGATCCAAAACCAATGTGTCGTACCAAGAAACGTAGACATCCCAAGCAAGACGAGCGCCCCTTAACGACACCAGCGGACGCAACAGCAGCACGTCCAGCAATCCTGGATGGGACACCAAGGCGACATCGTGAGTGGGCAAACGGCAGTAAGCCCACAGCAATCGCGGATAAGCCAACAGCAAGCGCCACAAGACCCGCAGAGCCACAAAAAAACTAAGCCCAGCGACCTTGTCACCAAAGCCCGCCCAGACATTGTGATGACAGACAAAAACCTGACAACCCCTCAGACGCAAGCCGTCCTCAAGAAGGCGGATCCGGGGTTGATTGCCATCGTAGGTGCCCCAGAAAACGATGCGAGCGGGAGAAGACATCAGTTCAATCATACTCCTCGGCCCGTTTTCAAATCCAGGCAAAACCTCCCCTGTCGCTTTTCAAAAGAAAAAATTCGGCCGAAGCGCAAGAAAAAATTTAAAAATTTTGACAAAGTTTCGTAATTATCAATCAGCTAACGTATTTAAAGGTAAGATATGACGTATCAGGCGGTGCGAGGAGATCTATCAACATGCCAATTTCTGAAGAAAAAGCACTCGAAATTCTGCAAGAATTAATTAAAAAGCCTGAAAGTAAGGCCGAGGAACTCCCCCGCATCTGGGGTGATTTGATTGAGGTATATAATCTCCACTTTTCTCCCGTCGCAGAGGAACCGAAGAAAAAACGGCGGCGCAAACGCGCGCTCGGCAGCCCCAATTTGGGATGGCCGGCAGGTGTATCGCGGGCAGAGTACAAGGCGTGGAAAGCTTCGCGGGAGGCTGTCGGCCAACTCGACAATCTGAACCCCCAGGAATACAAGCGTTTACGAGATTCGGGCGCCTTGGGAAGTGTGGTCCTGAAACCCCTCAAAAAATAGGGGCCGCTAACGCAGCGAGGCTTGCACGTCGCGGGACCAGAAAACACGAGTAAACCGCTCTCGCTCCAAGTGCTCAATCACCAGGTGCCCTCCATAGGCTTTGTGCATCTCCTTGCCAATTCGCTCCGCCAAAAAAGGGGTAATTGTCAAAATATGCATACGCTGACCGGTGGTCTCCAGAACGGCCAAACGGGCAAACGGATTGTTTCCTCGCATGCGTGCTTCCGTGTGAGCCACAAGATTCGCGATCGCATCCGCATCCGAGAGCAGCAACGGACTCTCGAGGAAAACCTCGCCGTCGTACCTATTCTCCTCGAGTTGGCGACAACCCGGGCACAATTGGCGACCAACGGAGGCATCCTGGATCAGCCGGTCATAGGCTGACTCATCCAGATGCCAGCGTTTCTGGTTCCATATCGCGTGGCAACCCGTGCAAACGGCGAGGCCCGGGACCCCTTGGGCTGAATGGGGAATATGAGGCGGCCATTGGCGAGTTGCAGGGTATTTTCGTGCGGCGCTGGGAGGAAGATGATGAGTGCCGCCCCCCATATCGTGATTGCTGGTGTGCCCCATAGCCTTCTCCTTATTTGCCTCTGCGAACAGTTTACGTAAAGTTTGAACGGACGCAGACAGAGAAGCACAAGTTTGAGCACCACCTCCCAGGGCGGAGTCAGGCAGGAAAAAAAGCCGCGGCGCGGTCATGAATTGAGGGATGGCATCTGCTCATCCCCTGCGGGGCCATCCGCCCTTGTCTCCGTTGCAGCGTAAACCAGCGAGAGTTCCACGGCGGGTTGCAGGATCGCCAAGCCGCCAAGGACATTAAGAATTAGTTAATATAAATTGCGCTTAAGTTTAAGACTGTGGCATGATCGAGGGCCGAGTCCGTGTCTTGAACTCGGAAGCGGGAAAGTTTTGGCGAAAGGCGGGTCCACAGTGCGCACATTGAGGGTTTTTACGGCATCCCTGTTCCTGATGGGTTGCGGGCAAATGAATCAGGCCACGCTGCAGCCATCTGCCCAGACGCTGTCCGTGCAAACTGCCTCAAAGCCCCGTTGGCACAGTATCGGCCAACCCGGCGTCCTGATCACACCAGAAGGGGTAGAAGCCATCGCGCGAGAACGGGCGACCCGCTGGTCGGAAGACTCAGAACTGCGATTCGTGGCGTGGGGGATGGTCGGCAATGAACGCCTTTCGGCGGTCAATCATAGCTTCTTTTCTCCCAGCAAGCGGCAGGTCATGGTCGTTGCGACCTTCCTCAAAGAAACCCAACAGAAAGTGGTCACCTACGGCGATCCGGAACTGGTCAAACCGATGGATGCATTGCTCCCGTTAAGCAAGATAAAACTCGATGCGCAGGCTGCTTTGACGCTGGCAGCCCCTTACTTCCTTCCCGGCAATACCAACCCTCTACGGATGCTCACGCTCACCCATCCCCGCAAATTTGCATATCCGTTGTGGAGTGTCGCGAGCGGAGGCAATATGGTTCACGTCAACGCCAGCACAGGGACGGTCATTGGTGTTAAGCCGTTCAAATCGGAGTACCCTTTGGCGTGGCGTGACCAACGCCGCTGAATGAGTCCCTAATCCAGGGGGTAGTCCTTTAGGGCCTTTTCACTCTCAGCCAAGCGCTTTTTATATTCATTCAGGGCCTCAGGATACCGGGCGCGTTCGGAAGGACGAGACAAGCCATCTGCTCCGTCGAGGAGCAATGCGGGGAACGCCAAAAGAACGCCCAGAGGGGCACCGATCGGGTGGCTCAACAAGTTTTCGTTTGCTTTACTCAAGGACATGCGGGGACGATTGGGGTCAGCGGGTGGAACGGGCTTGCGAAGGCCCGACTCTTCTGCGGCCCGTAGAAGGCGTTTTTCAACTTCAGAAACCTTCGCCCCGGCGGCATCCGCAACGCCTTGAGGGATGAGTTCATGAAAAAAGGCGGCGTTGCCCAAGGCCGTGGAGGCAGTCCGGGCCTTTTTTACGATCGGCTCGGCCTGGGCCACCCAGTTCCGCTTTTCCAGGACGCCCCGGGGAACAGGGGGCAGATCCCCCAGAGCCGCAATGGAGCGATGTAACTCATCAAGCTGCGCCGGCGTCGGTGGCGAACGAAAAAAGGTATCGTCCGAAAATTTTGGCGATGGCTTCGAGGCAGGGGCCGGTGGCCCCACTGGGGCTTTGCTGCTTGTGCCCCGGACGAACGAGTCTCCGGGCCGAATTGAATCTGTCACGTTCACCTCCAAGTAGCACGGGCCACAGGTCACGAAAACAACCTGACTATGCTGACTACTTCACACAAATCGCCACGCCACTTTCGGCAAGGCGGTAAAGAAAAGAACGTATTTCGCCTAAGAAAAGGATAAGTTTCTGGGCACCTCACAAAGGAAGTGACTATCGGAAACCCCAATGATTCCATACCCCGTCTGAGTGAATTTCAGGCAGTCATTTTCTTCGCTCGACACGAAAGGGCTAGGCGATCATCAACGCCTTCAGCGTGGGCAGACGGCGGGAGAGAAACAACTCTGCTTGCCGCTGCAACTCAGCCACGTTTTCCTCCGGGGTTTCGAGTGTTTTTCCTTCCTGAATGAGCCGTTGCCCTTGCGACTGCAAAACCTGCCACACTGCTCGCGCGATCTGAGGGGCCTCTGTTTCCCCAGCAACCCAAGCGTCCAAAAACAGTTGGGGAATCCGGGAAACCATAAGCCCTGCCCCCATCACGGGGGACACTAAGAAATTAACGTCTCCTGTGCTGCGGGCGCGATTCAAGAGATGCGCATTCAAGCGATGGCATCGCGCACGCGCAGCGCTCGATGCAGTCTGAGCGGGAAAAAGATGTCCGGCGCCGGTCAACACCAAAACAGCCTCTCGCATCTGCGGTAGATTGACGCCACCCAAAGCAGGATGCTCAAGCAGTTCGGACACCCGTTTGGGCGCACCACCGCCCTCTGACAACGCTGCCAACAATGGCCGATAAAAATTTTCCGACAGATTGGCTTGTCCCAAAGCCCCCTGCACAGTCATCGGAATATCGTCTATTTGACTGGTCAAGACAAAAGCACTGTCTCGCCAAGCCTGTTCCACTTCCCCTGGAGTCAGGCGTCGCCCCCCTTTGACGAAGATATCTCGTCGAAAATACTGATTCACCAGATAATCTCTCACGCTCTGTCTCAAAACCGGGTGATTCAGTTCCGCCAACACTTTTTGCCCTTCCGTCGACAGATTGATCGCATCGATATGATCCAGCAAGTGTGAAGAGGCAACAAAGGTGAGTTTCGCCTCTGAAAGTGCCTCAGCCACGTCAGAAAAAGGCATTGGATGCCAATCGCGATTGAAATATTCGTGCGCGAGATAGGCGCGATCAAGATTCGCAAGGCCCTTTAATCGCTCGTTGGCCGACGGATTCGCCCGAAAATAGCCCGCTTGCAGATCCACCAGCCGCTGAGAGAACGCAATGGCCTCATTAATGCGCGCCGGCATTCCCCCAGCCTCAGCACCCGCAAGCTGCGCGTGTAATTGCATGAGATGACGCATCGGCACCATCGGAGCCCACCCTGGCGTCGTGTTGTAGCTGATATACAACAGGCCACCGACCGCCAAACGTTTGCGAGCGAGTTCGACAATAGCGGCCCGATTGTTAGGCGCTATCCAACTCCAGACGCCGTGCAAGGCGATAAAGTCATATTCCGGGAGATCATCCCGTTCAAGAAGTTCCTCAAAACTCGCATCCAACGCTTGCAAGGCCGCACCGCTTGCGCGCGCCCACGCGGAGGCCTGGGTCGCGTGAGCCGGATTAAAGTCAGTGCCCCAGAACTCCCCAGAATAGGCAGCAGCGTGCACATTGAGGGAAAGGCCTTGCCCGAAACCTAACTCGAGATACCGACAGCCGTCATACGGAGGCGCGTCAAAGCCTTGACTCAGACAGGCCAATCGCATCATCGACGGTGCTAACTCACGGTAGTAACCGTGGGTATATCCCACTTCTGTCACATAGCCTTCTGTCCACTGCACGTCAAAATCCCTCATGTCCACAAAACGGTGGAACCAGATTAACGAGAGCCCCCAGCGGTCGCGGTGACTCTTACCGCATTTTTACGACACGGCGATGGAATTCCGGCCATCCCTAAACACCGCCGCCGTCCGGCCGCCAAAATAATAACCATTAATTAACCTTTGCGGGGAATTTTGTTACCAGGCTGAAATTGGACGCTCATATAAGATAGGTGTGCATAGTGAACCGTTCAAGGGAGATTGCCAGTGAAGCCTGTCTCGCTCAATCCTATCAACCAGGCCTCTGCAACCCGTGCAAACGATGCACTCAAAAGCGCGCAGCGCATCGCTGGCCTGAGCGCCACACGCATGACGCCCGATCAATTCGTCAGTGATGTCAAAGCCGGTTTGATTTTGGATGTTCCCATGGAAGGCTTGTTTGCAAGCCAAAAGTTCCGCAACGGGAAAATCAAGGCCAACGAATACGTGGGCCGAGTGGTCGCGAACAGCCTCGGCATTGCGGCGTGGACGGCCGGCGGTGCTTTGGCAGGGACTTTACTCGCCCCATTCGGCTTGCCCGTCTTTATCGCAGGCGCCGCAGGTTTCGCGGCGGGAATGATCGCCAATGACTTGTGGGATCGGACTTTTGGGGCAACCATTGTGAAGGTCACCCAAGAGTCTCTGTCGGATGAACAGGCGCGACCTGCGGCCGAAACCTTCGTCAACTATGTCGCCAACCCCATCCACGACTACGTCTGGAAACCAGTCAGCGGCGTCATTGCAAAGAATAAGGTCTTGGCAGGTGTTGCACTGGCAGCAACCGCCTTGCGCTTCCCGGGTGCGGCCAAAGGTGTCGGCAAGGAGGTCGGGAAAATGGCCCTCGGAACCGCGGCGGGCCTTGGAGTTCAACTGGCCGTCGTCGACAAAGTCTTGACTCCCGCAGCTCACCGAGATTAAGTCCGAGACCGGAATCAAAAAAAATCCCTCCGGACAGACCGGAGGGACTTCAAGAGAGCCGACGACGAGACTCGAACTCGTGACCTGCTGATTACGAATCAGCTGCTCTACCAACTGAGCTACGTCGGCATCAGCCTCATCAATGTATCAGAGGGGCATTGGCCTGTAAAGGCGCAGACGATTTCCCCTCCACAGTCCCAGTGCTCACACGGGCCTGTGGAATGGCTGTCAACGCTTTCATAGAAGCCTCCGCTTTGGCCCTGAGAGGAACCAGCCCAGGAAAGAACGGAGTCACGTTAAACGTTCCCACGCCCGACCACACCACCGCAGCCACGGTGTATGCCAACACGGCCTTCGTGGCGAGAGGCATCGTTTCAGGGGCCGCGGCATTCTCCGCAACGGGCTCCACGAACATCACCACGACCACCCGCAGATAGTAATAAACGGACAAGATACTGTTCACAATCGCAATCACAACCAACGGCGCTAAATTGGCCTTAAATGCTGCTGCAAAAAGCATATACTTCCCAAAGAAACCTGCCGTCAGCGGAAAACCAATCAGCGAGAACATGCAAACAGCCATGCAAATCCCCGCCAGCGGGTACCTCCAAGCCATGCCGGAAAAGTCCTCAAGGTTATCGAACTTCTCCTCACGGCCAGAAATGAACGCCGCCACGGCCAATGCGCCCAAATTGGTCAAGGCATAGGCCACCAAATAATAGAGGACCGCTGTCCCCGCACCGGCCTCCGGCAAGGCCAACATGCCAACCAACAAATAGCCCGTGTGAGCGATACCCGAATACGCCAGCATCCGCTTGAAATTTTTCTGGGCCAACGCGAAGAAATTCCCAACAAACATCGTCAGAATCGCGCCATAGAAAAGAATGATGTGAGCAATATCGTGCAGTTGCTGGTGCTCAAACAGAAACGCGATCAACCGGATGCCCAGCGCAAAACCCGCAGCCTTCACGGCCGTCGCCATAAAGGCAGTCACAGGAGCCGGGGCACCCTCGTAGACATCCGGTGTCCACATGTGAAAAGGAACCGCGGCAATTTTAAAGCCGACACCAACCAGAACAAGCAAAACACCGACCGTAAAGACACCATTCACGCCAAGCGCAGAACCAGGGGCCGTCAGCAAAGCAGCCACGGACTGCAAGTTCACCGTCCCTGCCGATCCATAAATCAGCGCAATGCCGTAAAGAAAAATTGCCGCGGCCAAAGAACCCAGAAAAAAGTATTTCAGAACCCCTTCATTAGAACGCAGTTGGTGCCGACGCCAGCCCACCAGAACATAAATCGCAAGCGACATCGTCTCAAACCCCAAAAACAGGGTCATCAGGTCATCAGACGACACCATCACAAACATCCCCACCAAGCTGAACAACATCAGGGTGTAGAACTCACCCCTCTGAGCCTGCTCGCGTTCTAAATGGGGCATGGCGATAAACACGGTCACAATGCCAATGAGACAGAACAACACATAAAAAAAGTAGGAGTAGCCATCGACCGTGACGGCATTACCGAGTATGTTGGCAGGCCCCTGCTGAGTTCCCCACTGCTGAAGAGACAGCGCCATTACAAACAGCAAGCCAACAGCCGAGAAAACTCCTGTTCTGGAAGCATCCCGGACCAGCGCCGACATCAACATGGCCACCAAAGCGACCAGGGTCAGAAGAATGACAGGAAAGAGTGGTGCGTACGTCAACATTTAAGTGTTCTCTATTTCCTTCAGTGAGAAGTCACGGGCTCTTGGTGAGCGTGCTCCCGGCTTTGGTGCCTCAGGGGCTCAAGATTTTTCGGCGAAGCAGTCGGCGACTTATCCGGCTCAACACCAAAACGAGCCAAATACTGAACCGAGGCCGGGGTGATGGCCGAGACGACCGGCTGAGGGTATACCCCCAGGCCAATGACTGCCAGCATAATCGGAAGCAAAAGCGCGCCCTCTCGAAGAGTCAGGTCTTTCAAGCGCGCCACTTCCGGCTGCGTCACGGCGCCGAACATCGTTCGCTGATACCACCACAACATGTAGGCGGCGCCCAAGATAATTGAGGTCGCGGCCAAAGCAGCGAGCACCGCGTAATCGCGGAAGGCGCCAAATAGGATTAAGAATTCCCCGACAAAAGCGGAGAGCCCGGGCAGGCCAACCGCCGCGAGCATCATCAACATAAAAAAGGTCGCAAATACCGGCATCACCCGGGCGGCGCCGCCCCAGTCCGAAATCAAGGTGGACCCCCGCCGCTCGGCCATAAAACCCACCAGCAGAAACAGGGCACCCGTCGTGACTGCGTGGCCTATCAAATGGAAAACCGTGCCGACAACCGCTTGTTGCGAAAAGGAAAAAGCCCCAAGCAGAATGACACCGAGGTGACTCACCGATGCATAGGCGACAAGTAGCTTCGCATCATCCTGGGCCAACGCAGCAAAAGCTGCATAGATAACGCCCGCCACAGCCAGGGCGGCAAGATAAGGAGCCGCAGTCTGGGCCGCATCCGGAAACATTGGCATGGCAATACGCAACAATCCATAAACCCCGAGCTTTGCCATCACCGCCGACAGCAAGAAGGTTACGGGCATTGGAGCTTGGCTGTACGCCGTCGGCAGCCACGTGTGAAAGGGAAACAAGGCGGCCTTAATCGCAAACGCCGCTACGAAAGCGAGGAATGCCCAGGAAGCGGCTCCGGGAGAGAGCGGAAGCCCGTAAAGAGCGTCAAATCCAAAATCCCAGGTCCCGCGAGCGGCTAAGTGCTGTGCCCCCAGAAAAACAACGCCGACCAACATCAGCAACGAGCCCACCATCGTATAAATCACGAATTTATAAAGCGCATCACGCCGAAGGGACCCACCAAAAATCCCCAGCAAAAACAGGGCCGGCAGCAGCATAATCTCCCAAAAAACATAGAACAGGAACAGGTCTGCCGAAGCCAAAACACCAATCATTGCACCCGAAAGCACGAGGATGGAACCGAAATAAATGTGAGCCCGAGACTTCACAGAATTCCAACTCGCCGCCACAGCCACCGAGGTCGCCACAGTCGTCAGGAGAATCAAAAACGTCGAAAAACCATCGACGCGCAGCCAATAATGGATGCCAAAGGCCTCGACCCACGCACGCTTCTCCTCAAAACTGCGCAGAAGCCATCCGTGCTCTCCTGCCAATGCGCCACTCAACAGCCCCAGCGACGCACAGGTATTCACCACCGCCGCCACCAGCGCACCCCAACGAGGAAAGTCCCCATCATCCGGTGATGAGAACACCATCACTGCAAGGCCCGCAAGCAATGGGAAGGCAATCAAAAGAGTCAAAAAGAACGACATCGCTCAACCTTGGCTAGAACGACCACTTGGTCAGGACGAAAGACAACAACGCCAGCATACCTACCAGCAATACATAGGCGTAAACGCGAACGGCACCCGTCTGCAAGAGACGAATCGTATCGGCGAAGGCACCGTACAAGCGGGGAACTCCGCGCACGACCCCATCAATAATAAATGGATCCACGACGTGCCTCGTTCCCCATCCCAGCAGGTGGATCGAGGGTTTGACGAATAACGCATCATAGACGTGATCGAAATACCACTTGTTTTGAAAAACCCCAAATAGACCGCTCGCTTGACCAAAAACAGGCAACACATGCGTACCGTGTTTCAACCAAGCAAACAGGATTCCCAGTCCGCCGGCAACCACTGCAAACGAGGCAAAGAGCCATTCTGAACGGTGCAACGCGACCTTGGCCGCGGCCAGAGCCCCACCGGAAAGGTCGGCCGGCAAATGAGCGTGCTCTCCGACCGCCGGTGCGAGCCAATGTGCGAAAGCGGACCCCCCCAGCGCCTCAGGCAAGCCCAAAAATCCCACAGTCACAGTGCCCGCGGCCAGCACAAGCAACGGACCATTCATCACAGCGGGTCCTTCGTGCGCATGGGAGAAAAGTTGAGCATCCCTGGGACGGCCCGTGAAGGTCAAGAACCACATCCGGAACATGTAGAACGCGGTCAAGAACGACGTAAACAAGCCGACCGCATAGAGCCAGTACCAGCCAGACTCCCACTGCGCGAACAGGATGGCATCTTTTGAAAAGAATCCGGCCAAAGGAGGCAGGCCTGCGATCGCCACGCAAGCAATCAACATCACCCCTCCCGTAAATGGCAGTTTCCGAATCAAACCGCCATAACGGTCCATTTCCTCCTCGTGATGCATCGCGTGGATCACCGCACCGGCGCCCAAAAACAACAACGCTTTGAAAAACGCGTGGGTGAATAGATGGAAAACACCTGCCGCATAAGCGCCGGCGCCCACCGCAGCGAACATATATCCCAATTGCGAGACTGTCGAATACGCAAGCACCTTTTTTATGTTGTGCTGTGTGATGGCTATCGTCGCCGCCAAAATAGCGGTGCACATCCCTACAATGGCAATAAAGTGACCTGCTGCCGGCGCGACCCCATATACTGCCGCCATCCGAGCCACCATGTAGACGCCGGCGGTGACCATCGTCGCGGCGTGAATCAGGGCTGAAACGGGTGTCGGGCCGGCCATCGCGTCAGCCAACCAGGTGTGCAAGGGAATCTGGGCACTCTTGCCCATTGCTCCGACGAACAAAAGCATTCCAATCACTCCTGCCATGGCGGGTGTGATAAGGTCCGCGTGAGCCCGGATCGTCGCAAAATCAACTGTCCAAACGCCCTTTGAGCCCAAATACCAGAACAAAGTGAACAAGCCCAACAAGAAGCCGAAGTCCCCGACCCGGTTCACAATGAAGGCCTTGTTGGCGGCCAAGGCCTTCTCTGATTCGGTGAAATAGTAGCCAATCAAAAGGTAAGAGCAGGCGCCAACCCCTTCCCAACCGAGAAACATCAGCGGCACATTCTTACCCAATACCAAGACCAGCATGGAAAAGGTAAAAAGATTCAGATAAGCAAAGAATCTCGTAAAGCCCCGCTCGTGCCCCATATAACCCACAGAGTAAATGTGAATCAATGAACCCACGAACGTCACGACCATAATCATCACGCCGCTCAGACGATCCGCCCAAAACTCAGCCGGTACGTGCAAAGACCCCACGGAGAACCAGGTAAATGCGGTATGTACATAGCCTTGCGGATGATCGTAAAGCCCTAGGAAAAGGCGCGTCGCCACAACAAGAGACAAGATCGGTCCCAGGCAAGCAATCAATCCAACCAGTCGCCTGTTAGGCCCCTCTCCGCTTCCGACGGAGAACAATGCAATCAGGCCGAGCAGAATTGCCCCCAACAGGGGGAACAACGGAACCAGGCTGACAAGATAACTGGAGGTCATGACTACTTCTCTATCCGCTTAGGGCTACGATACCGGGGTTTGCTCTGAATCAATGTTTCAATGCTTGGTACTGGTCAACAGAAAGCGCATCGCTTTGAGCCGCGGCGCCTGCGTTCTTGAAAATCAGAATCACAATCGCGAGCCCGATGGCGGCCTCAGCCGCTGCCAAGGCAATCACAAGAAACGTGAACACGTGACCGCCGAGGTCTCCGAGGTGACGAGCAAAAGCCAAAAAACTCAAGTTCACCCCATTGAGCATCAGTTCAACGGACATAAAAATGATGAAAAGGTTCCGACGTCCGATAAAGCCTGCAAGCCCTATCGAAAAAAGCGCCGCACTGACAATAAGAAAATGATGAGTAGGAATCATAGCGACCGTCTCCGATTAAATTCTTCGCTTCGCGAGGACAACCACGCCGACCACAGCGACCGTCAATAACACCGAAATCACCTCAAACGGAAACGTGTATTTCAAGAACAAAACCTGTCCTACCGTGGCGATTCCACCGAAAAGCGGTTCTCCCGTCGCCGAGGTGCCGTAAGCACGAGACAACTCGCTGACCGTCACCGGCGAACTGTTGTACTTGCTCAAGACATCCACCATCATCGCGAAGAAGACCCCTCCTACCGCAAATCCGGCGCCAAGTTGCCAGGGCATCCCTGGTTCACGAGGCAAGTCTTCATCGCGCACGTTAAGCAGCATGATGACAAACACCACCAGCGCCATGATGGCCCCCGCGTACACTAAAATTTGCAGGATCGCCATCAAAGGGGCGACCAACAAGGCATAGACACCCGCCAGTCCAAGGAAGCTCAGGACCAACGCAAACGCGGCAGGGAGAGGATGGCGTTGCGTGACCATCGCCAACGCAGCGGCAATCGCAACAAAAGAGAGTAGATAGAAGAAAGCAGGGTGCATAGAGGCAATCGTTCCTGGATCGTAAGGCAAAGCAGCGGTTTAGTACACTTGACCCTCAGGGTGCGGATCAGGTTGCACCTGCATCAACTCTTCCTTGGTCACGACAAAGCTCTCGCGGTCAAAGGCGGTCAGCGAATAAACACCAGAGTCCATTCGTATGGCGTCGACCGGGCAAGCCTCGACACACATCCCACAAAATACGCATTCCAAAAGGTCGATATCGAACCGAGCGGGAAAGCGTTCGATATCCGGATCTTCACTCTCCGCGGGAGTGATGTGAATACATTCGGCCGGACACGCCGTCGCACACATCAAACAAGCAACGCACTTGGTGCTCCCATCAGCGCGCGTCGTCAGGCGGTGCTTGCCCCTGTAACCTTCAGGAATAGCACGCTTCACCTCAGGGTATCCCACCGTACGCGCGGGTTTCAGTCCCAAAAGATTTTTGACGACGTGCCCCATGGTGACGCCTAAACCCTTTGCGATCTCAAGGAGATATACGGACTCCCCCAGTTGGTTGACGTTGCGATCAACCACTTGAGTGGGCGAATCCAGACCATCAGGGACAAGGTCAGGGCTAATGTTCACCTGCGACTGCGCCAGACGAACGATATCAATCGGAGCATTGTGACTCATCAATTCAACACCGTAATCACGATCCCCGTGATCAAAACGTTCACAAGGGCAAGTGGAAGCAACGAACGCCAACCAAGATTCATGACTTGGTCATAACGGAAGCGGGGTAAAGTCCAGCGCACCCAGACAAAAACCCAGCATAAAAAGAGAACCTTTGCGATAAACACGTGAAACTGAAGAACGGCCGCAAATATCGGAGCAAACCACACAGGCAATGGCAAAATCGCAACGACGACAGCACCGGCCAGGAAGGTGACAGCCCCACCGAGCAACAATCCGGCAATGATGAGGCCTTCCAGATCACGCAAGTCCTTCCAACGGCCGGCCCCTTCCACAAAATTCACGAGCGCTACGGCGGTCAGAACCAAGAACAATGTTCCAACAGCCGCAAAAGTCCAAAACGAGACCGGCGTGATATTGGCAACGATCGCTTCTGTGTTTAGAAAGGGTACTTGCCACCCCCCCAGAAAGAGAGTCACAAACAGCGCAGACGAAACCACCATCGCGGCATACTCCGCCAAGAAGAACATTCCGAACTTCATCGAAGAGTATTCCGTGTGATAACCAGCAACCAGTTCGGATTCCGACTCCGCCAAGTCGAACGGCACCCGGTTCGTTTCAGCAAAGGCACAGACAATAAAAATGATGGCGGCCAAGGGTTGGACGAAAATACCCCACACGTGTTCCCCCTGCCAACGCGCAATGTCAGGCAAACTCACAGTCCCATAGATCATGAGCGCCCCAATCACCGAGAGGCCCAAGGGAATTTCATAGCTCAACACGGCGGCAGACGCCCGCATCGCACCCAGCAAGGAATATTTGTTGTTGCTCGCCCATCCCGCGAAAATAATGCCGTACACCGTCAAAGAAACAATGGCGAAAAACCAAAGGATTCCAGGATCCACATTCAGGACCTGCCCCTTCACGACTGCCCATCCCTCCAGACCCACCTTCGAGAAATTAATCGTATCGAAGAAAGGGATAATCGTAATCGTCAAAAATGCGATAGCGACGACGATGACAGGAGCCGCTAAGTAATAGAAACGGTTGGCCCGATCGGGAATGACATCTTCTTTGAAGAACAGCTTGATGGCATCGGCAACCACGTGCAGCAAACCAGCCAAGCGCAACGGGCCAAGCGCCGCACGCTCTGGCCCCGGCCGATCCTGAATGTAAGCGGAGCCTTTGCGCTCTAACCAGACAAGCAAGGGCACCAATTGCAGAACCACACCAATAACCAACAGGTTCAGTCCGATAGCGATAAAAGGGTCTAACCAATGCTGCATCGAAGAACTCCGTTAACGCAAGACTGAACCGGCCAAGGCTTCAACACGGCCAAGACCTTTGGGCGCGGCCTGCGCCTCACCGAAAGAAGGAATCTGGTAACCCGCGTCGCCCAGGGAATACCAACTCGTGTCACCGAGCTCTGTGCGCCAAGAGCGAAGTAACGCCCAGACATCCTCAACGTCGGACCAGCCGAATTGGGGCGTCAGCCACTGTCCAATTCGGGACAGTAATTCATACTCTGCGACCGCATCACCTGGGGCCTCAAACGCCTTGAAGAAACGTTGAACGCGGCCCTGGAAGTTTACAAACGAACCCAATTGCTCAGCGTGCGTTGCAACGGGGAATACGTAGGAGGCCAGCCTCGCCGTCGCATTGTCATGAGCCCCGAAGTATACAACCGAGGAGACCCCCCGCAAGGCGTCCGCGACCTCAGGGTCCTGAGCCAGGTCATTCCCCATCACCCACACCACCTCCAACGAGGGAGAACGCAGGGTCGCCAAAAGTGCCTCTCGGGACATCTCATATCCCAGGTATTGAACCCCCGTCCGGTTCGGCGACTTATCGCCTCTCAACAGGAACGAATCCTCCACACCAGCGGGCGTCGGGTCCCAAGCAAATCGGGAAGCCCCAGGCATGAACGCCTCTGCAAAATGCCACAAGGCAGCGTTCGCCTCCAGCGACGAGAATGCCGAGCCAACGACCGCAAACGCGCCAGGAGGGCGACTTCCTTCAAGAAGGCCAGCCACCTCACGCAGTGCATCCCCAATCGGCGCTTCCACACCGCGTACGCGGACATGGGGCAAACGATTCTCGTGCAAGGACTTGTAACTCAAGCGACCCGCATCACTCATCCAGTAACCGTTGACACAGGCATTTTCCCGGGGGCGGTAGCGATAGACCATCGCGTCTTTGTGGTCCATATAAATGTTGCATCCCCGACTGCAACCCGTACAGATGCTCTTGGCTGTCTTCATAAACCACACGCGCATCTTGAAACGGAAGTCTTTGCTGGTCAAAGCCCCCACTGGACAAATATCGACAACATTTCCCGAGTACGGGTTGTCGAGGTCTTTGCCTGGGAAAGTCTCAATGACCGACGTATCACCCCGGCCCGTCACCACCAGTTCGTGAGAGTCTGATATTTCCTCACAAAACCGGACGCACCGGGTGCAGAGAATGCAGCGTTCTTGGTCCAGAACAACCATCGGACCGATATCCAATGCCTTTTCTTTCTGAATTTTCGGAACATCCGACCTGTTATCGTACTGCCCATACTCCATGTAGTAGTCTTGCAGACGGCATTCCCCTGCTTGGTCACAAATCGGACAATCAATAGGATGGTTCAAGAGCAGGAATTCCTGAACCCCTCGCCGCATCTTCTCCACAGCCGGAGTATCTGTCCGAACCACCAGACCGTCCCTGACCTGTTGCCCGCAGGCAATCTGCGGGCCCCGAGCCCCCTCAACTTCACACAGACACATGCGGCAATTACCCGCGACACTCAAGCCGGGGTGGTAGCAATAATGCGGAATATCAACACCGTGCAATTTCGCAGCTTCAATCAGGTTCAATCCATCAGGAGCCTCGACCTGCTTGCCATTCAGCGAAAACGTCGCCATCGCCTAAGCCTCAGTTTCTAAACCGCAGCCCCAACAGGGGCTACAGGGTGCAAGTAACGTCCCCGGCGATCAACAGGTCGACCGCCCTTCACAAAATACGATACAAACTCCTCACGGAATTTTTGGATATAACTGCGGGTAGGCATCGTGGCGGCGGCCGCAAGAGCGCATATCGTGCGCCCTTCCATGTTGTCCGCAATATCCAACACCTCGCGCAGGTCGTCTTCGGTCCCCTTACCTTGGAGCATGCGGCCCAGTATCTTGTAGAGCCAATCTGTTCCTTCTCGGCACGGAGTGCACTGACCGCAAGACTCGTGAGAGTAGAAGCGCAACAGGTTATGCAGCACCCAAACCAAACTGGTTTGCTGCTCCAAAACAATGAGACCCCCTGAACCAAACATCGTACCGTGTTTCGCCATCGACTCGTACGTCATTTCAACCGAGCGAACCTCGTCAGCGGTCAAAATCGGGCACGAAGACCCCCCGGGGATGGCGGCTTTTAATTCGCCCTTCACCCCGCCACAGTACTCGTCAATGTATTCCATCAGTCCGATGCCCAACGGAATTTCATGCACACCGGGTTTGTTGATAGCCCCCGAAGCGCACATCAAACGCGTGCCCCTTGAATCAACTTGCGGCCGCCCGTCGGGCCCCACCACGTACTTGCCAATTTGGGAGTATGCATCTCCCCCGTGTCTTACAATCCACGGAACATTCGCAATCGTTTCCACATTGTTAACGACGGTCGGGCACTGAAACAGACCGTGGGTCGCGGGAAAAGGAGGCTTCAAGCGTGGGTAGCCGCGTTCACCCTCGAGCGAAGTCAAGAGCGCTGTTTCCTCACCGCAGATGTACGCCCCAGCCCCAGAATGGACCGTGATGTCGAGGTGGTAACCAGAGCCGAAACAATTCTTTCCGAGAAATCCCTTGTGGTAGGCCTCCTGCACCGCCTGACGCAGGATGCTCTGTTGATGCCAAAACTCACCGCGGACGTAGATGTAACAAGCATGGGCCTGGATCGCGTAGGATGCCAAAATGCACCCTTCAATGAGCATATGCGGGTCGTTCTCGAGTATCCGGCGGTCTTTGTAAGTACCCGGCTCTGACTCGTCAGCATTGATCACCAAGTAACGGGGGCGCGGGTCATTCTTGGGCAAGAATCCCCATTTCATTCCCGCCGGAAACCCAGCGCCACCGCGCCCACGCAGGCCACTTTTCTTCACCTCGGCGGTGATATCATCGGGCGTCCGGGCCCCACCCAACACCTCACGAGCAACATCATACTGCCCCCGCGACATCGCCACGTTAATATGATGATTATCTGGCACGCCCCAATTGGCTGACAAAATTTTCGGAAAACTCATCACCGTTCCTCACGCCAAGCTGTTGAGAATCTCATCAACCCTTTGCGGTGTCAGACTCTCAAAGTAACGCTTACCATTAACCTGCATCATCGGACCCGTACCACACGACGCCAGGCACTCCTGCGTCATTAACGTGAACTTGCCGTCGGGGGTGGTCTCCCCCACACGAATGCCCAAACGATTCTCTAGGTGATCCAGGATTTCAAACGCACCGCACAGAGCGCAGGACAGAGTTCGACACACCTCAATTTTGTAGCGTCCCACCGGCTTCAAGTTGAACATCGTGTAAAAGGAGGCCACGCTCAACGCCTTCGAAGGCGCCAAGTCCAACAATTCAGCGCAGTAGGCCAAGGCTTCCGGCGGCAACCAGCCCAGCTCTTCTTGTGCGAGCCACAAAGTTGGAATCAGCGCCGCCTTTTTTTCCGGATAGCGCGTGACAAGAACATCAAACTTTTCTTTGGTTTCAGGTGAAAACGAATAGCCCATTAGAGCCGACTCCAATTCAAAAACACTACCGTTCCAATTCGCCCGCGATGATATTGATGGAGCCCAGTGTGGCTACCGCATCAGCAATCATGTGCCCCTCCACCATTTCGTGGAACGCATTGAAAGCGTAGAAACAAGGCGGGCGACACTTAATCCTGTAGGGATACCCAGAACCATCGGAAACAATGTAGAAGCCCAGTTCTCCGTTGGCCCCCTCCGTCGCATCGTATATCTCACCGGCCGGAACTCGAACACCCTCGAAAACCAGTTTGAAATGGTTGATCAAGCCTTCAATGTTTTGGTAGGTATCAACCTTCCCTGGCAGGGTAACCCTCTTGTCATCCACATTTACCGGTCCACCAGGAAGCTGTTTCAAGGCTTGCCGAATAATACGGATCGACTGTTCCATCTCGATGAAGCGAACCATAATTCGGTCGTAAGTATCGCCCGTCGAGCCCAACGCGATATCCCAATCAAACGTGTCGTAGTAGTAGTACGGATGCACCTTGCGAATATCGAAGGGCACGCCCGTCGCACGAAGGTTCGGACCCGTAAATCCGTAAGAAATCGCTCTTTCAGGGGTCAGGATACAAATTCCCTGCGTTCTATCAACGAAGATGCGATTCTTCGCGATCAACCCCTGCACTTCCGCAGCCGCCTGCTCAAGTTCCTTGCATACGGCCAAGACATCCTCTTCAAACCCATCGTACAAATCCCGGTACAACCCACCGATGCGCGTAAAGCTATTGGTCAAACGCGCCCCGGTCAGTTTTTCCAAAACGGTGTACACCGCTTCCCGCTTGTTGTAAAGAAACCAGAAGTTCGAAAGAGCGCCTATGTCCACCAAATTGGTGCCAATGCAGATGCAATGGTCCACCACCCGCATCAACTCTCCGACGATCACACGAATGAATTTGCAGCGGTCGGTTATTTCAATATCGAGCAACCGTTCAACCGCCTTGGCGAAACCGATATTATTCAAAATCGCAGAGCAATAATTGAGGCGATCCGTGTAAGGAATACACTGGTTATACGTCCGTTGTTCACAGGTTTTTTCAAACCCGCGATGCAAATATCCAATTTCGGTGACGGCAGCCGAGATAGTTTCACCGTCTAAGGCCACGAACGTTCGCAAGGTTCCGTGACTGGCCGGATGCGAAGGACCCAAGTTGAGAAACATCAGTTCGGTGTGAAGGTCCTTATAGAATTGAGGCTCCTCACCAGGAGCAATTACGGGGGGCTTATTGCCCAGAGCAGGAATTTGCATCGTTCCAATCTTCCTCAGCGCTTACTTCAGACCCTTGAAACGCAGTCGCTTCTCCATCTCATCCACCATCGTGTCCGATTCAGAGAGAGGCTGGCGCTTTTTCGTCGGATAATCTTTCCGGAGGGGATATCCGATAAAATCCTTGTGCGTCAACAGGCGCTTCAAATTCGGGTGTCCTTCAAACTCTATCCCCAACATTTCCCACGTTTCACGTTCACCCCAGTCCGCACTGGCCCACATGTCACACAAGGTGGGCAGGGTTTGGCCCACGTTCACGCCAACCTTCACCCGCAGACGATGCCCCCAGTGTAAGGAGTACAGCTGGTATACCACCTCAAACCGTGTCTTCCGGGGTTCAGGATGGGTCAGATAGTCGACCCCCACAACGTCCATCAAGAAGTTAAAATTCAGCCCAGCCTCATCCCGCAAAAACGCCATTACTTCACGAAGGCCGGCACGACTGACCACCACTGCGACGTCGCCGTGGGCGGAAGAAACGGCCTCGAGATGATGAGAGAAACGGCCTTGCAGCGCATCGATAGGATCTAGCTTGACCTGATTGGTTTGTGTCATCGGCTTCCGTCCAATAGAAAGATCAATGTATGGGCAAGTCTTGAGGACGCGAAGGCGCGGCGTCTCGCCCCCCCGTATAATCTTCGTCTTTCACCGAGGACACTTCCAGCTTGCCTTGAAGTTTCATCACCGCGTCCAAAACGGCCTCCGGGCGAGGAGGACAGCCCCCAATGTACACATCCACGGGGATAATCTCATCGACGCCTTGCACCACCGCGTAGTTGTCATAAAAGCCGCCAGAACTCGCGCAAACGCCCATCGAAATGACCCATTTCGGTGATGGCATCTGCTCGTAGATCCGCTTAAGAATCGGAGCTTGCTTGTAGTTGATCGTCCCCGCGATGATCATCAGATCAGCTTGGCGCGGAGAAAATCGAACCACCTCGGCACCAAAGCGGCTGATGTCGTACGCAGAAGAAACCGTCGACATAAACTCTATGGCGCAGCAGGCCGTGCCAAAAGGCATCGGCCACATCGAATTCTCACGCCCCCAGTTCAGCAGCCAATCGACAGTCGTCGTGATGACCCCTTCGGGCAGTTTCGTCTCAAGCGACTCTAATCCCATTGGAGCGCCCCTTTCCGAAGCACATAAACAAATCCGGCAAACAACACGCCTATGAAGATAAACATTTCAATCAACCCAAACAGCCCGAGCGATCTGAAGTTGACAGCCCACGGAAACAAGAACACTGCTTCCACGTCAAAGACGATAAAAAGTATCGCTACCAAATAAAACTTGATAGAGAAACGCTCCCGGGCCGAGCCGTGAGGCGTTGTAATGCCCGATTCATAAGGTTCTAGCTTGTGCAACCCCGCCTTTCGTGGCCCCAGCACTGCGTTCAAAGCAAGCATCACCAGAGGCAAGCCCAAGGCGATGGCGAATGCGACGATCAAGGCAAAAGCAGAATTGGTCATCAATCTTACTGTGTCGTAGAGGTGCGTATCGAAAATGTAGCAGTGCCCACGAATCGCGCAAGCACCCGCCGGTATCATCGCACGCTTTCTACCCAGCGTCCACGGCCGGCTCTCATTTCTGGCGGAAAGATTCTGCTGTGTTAAGAACTTTCGTATTTGGTCTATATTGATCTGGGCCGGGTACACAGTGATCACCCCCACATCTTTCCCTAGCGGCGCGGGCCTATCCTTGGGCGGGGTGATGAGACTGCTGGCTATGAGTGCGAGACATCACAAATTTAGACGGCGCAGCGATTGGGAAGAGAGTGACCCTTCAATGGCGGTAGATAAGGAAAACAGTTTGGTCGCAGTCGGCACTCCTGCGTGCGAACCCGACGACATTGCCTCTGAGATGGCGCTGTTGCTCGAACTTCTTGAGCGCTCGCCAGGCTCGGTCAACCACGCAGCGCTCGGGACGTTCAGCATCGTGGGTGAAACATTGGCCGCTGAATCTCCTCGCGACCGGTACAAGGTCGTCGGCCCGACCGTCACACGGGTTGCAGCGGTGGGTATTGCCACACTTCCTGCGGTGCTCGCGCCCATTCCTGCATTTGCCGGAACCCCCCACTCCCCTAATTTGATGCTCGCGATGGCGGCCCGTCCATCGGTGACGCCCGACCGAGACCTGCCCCCCGCGCTGGCCGCGACAGGCCCCCAGCTTTTCCCCTTCACGCGTCCGATGCAAACGACTCGCAACCGGGCCATTGTTCCGATCGCCGAGCCGACAGCCCTGACCTCGGACAACCAAAACTTTTCTCTCAATCCCCGACTGCGCTCGATCTTTAGAGAACAGCGAAAGGTGGCGGTCGCCACCAAGCGGCAAGCCTCCGGCACCATGTATCGTGTCCAGGCGGGCGACTCGCTGTATTCCATCGCACAACGTGAACTGGGAAGCGGGGCCCGCTGGCGGGAGATTTACCAGGCCAACCGGGACAAAATTGGCGCAGGCTATCTGTTGCACCCTGGGCAACGTTTGTTGATCAGAACATCGCCATCCGTGCACGTTGCGACGGCCAGCAAGGGATACATGGTTTCAACCGGCGATAACCTGTATACGATCGCTCAAAAGAAGCTGGGTAATGCGGGCCGCTGGCGTGAGATTGTCGCGCTGAATAAGGCCCTACTAAGGGGAAAAACGACGATCTATCCAAACCAGTGGCTTATCCTCCCCTCCAGTCAAGTCTAGTGGAATAACACGGGCTCATACATCGTGGATGATCCAATTTTGGAAGAACTGACCGGGGAGACCGTGTCACTCTCGATGGAGGGGCAGACGACCCAAGCGATGGTCTCCTCCGTCAGGTCTGATCATCTCGTGGTGAGAGTTCCCCTGAGCTTGCCAGCCACTCAGTGTGAGGGCGTCATTGGAAAAATAGCCCTTCCCGACGGGCGAGAATTACGCTTCGATGTGGGGCGCCATGGCTCGTTCATTGAGATGGAGTTGAAGGTCCCGCTGACAGCAACCCAGCCGGTGGCGGAGGCGGCGCCGGCCATCGAACGTCGCAAGTTCTACAGGCTGGCCTGTGAATTGGACTTAGAGATCATCGAACCCATCAGTTATGGAAAGGCGGGCGGCAAAAAAGGGTTTGGTTCAGAAATCATACGCACCAGAGGACGGACCATTAACGTATCGGGGGGAGGATTACTGTGCAAACTAGACCAACCTCTGATGCCGGGCGTTTACGCTGTCAGACTACACCTCCCCGATGAGACCCTGAGCCTGTCGGCCAAAGTCATTCGTAAGCCTTTGGCCTCTCCAGTTTTCACCGCGATGGAATTTGCGGGCATCAACGAAATGGACCGTTCGAAGGTCATACGGTTAATCTTCAACCGCATGCGCCACGTGAAGGACACCGTCCAGAAGGATCGTCCCAAAACGAGTTCTTGGCGGCGGGAGGAGCCTTCGAGGCATCAAATCCGGCGGGAAAAATACTACGCCCCGCCCAAGACCCGGTATTGGTGACGCGGCCCGGAAATTAATGGACAATAAGTCGCTGGTCGGCGCTTCACCGAGGCGCTCAAAGCCTGCCATTGGAAAATTATTCACAGACTTCGCCCCGCTTGAGCCATCTCAGCCTATGCCCCCGCCGGGGCATCAGAACCACTTCGTATGTGGACTGCCCTTTTGGGGTATTTATTAGCGGTCAGGCAATTGGCTTGTGTTTTTTATGATCTCAGTGGTTGAGGAGGCCCCTTTGTCCGCTCCCCACTCGTTACGTTCACGGTCAGGCCCGTGGAACGTCGAGGCTTCGTTGAGCAGCAGCTTCGTCAAGCGTGGTTACAAAAAAGGCAGAAGCGTGCTTCTTGCCTGGACTTTTGTTTTGTGTTTGCAAGCCCCAGGATGGGCCGTGTCGGCTGCTGACCTCTATGATCTTCCCTCCGATCACTGGGCATTCCAAGCGATACAACAACTGACCGAACGCTACGGAGTGATGCAGGGATTTCCAGACAACACATTCCGGGGCAATAAAACAGTGAGTCGCTATGAACTAGCGGCGGCGCTGACGCGGGTCATGCAGCGGATGCAAATGGCCTCGCAAACCACAAATGCTCCGTTGGCTCAGGCTGGCAATGTGACTCCAGCCAGGCCCCAAGACCCGACTCAAGCGGATAAGGAACTGGTTGAGCGCCTTGGCACTGAATTCAGAAAAGAACTTCAAGACATCCAAGACCGACTTAAAAAGGGTGAGGATAACCTGAAAGGTCTCCAAGACAAGCTGACCAAAATGGTCACTATCAAGGGGCAGATTGACACCGTCCTGGGGGACGAAACGCTTGATATCGGTAAAGACCGAACCGCCCCGTTCATTGGCAGCAATTTATCGATGATGTTCAAGGGTCAAATTTCGGAACAAACCACCTATGATGCCTCACTGGCCGGTGCTCTGAAGGCAGCAGGGTCAGGGGATGTGCCGGCCATTATGGCAGGTGCCCTGGGCCGAACCCCGACCAACGACACCGTCTCCTTGCGAAGCGCCCGGGTCACGAGCAAAATAGGGGGTACCACGATCAATGTGGGACGCTTCCCGTTATGGCTGGTCGGCCTCGGCGGATATTCTGACCAAGCCTTCCACCACTGGGACTTCGCAGTGGGCGCGGGGATCATCAGCCCTGATGCCTCCACCCTGAGAGTAGGAAGTGACGTAGGTATCGCGGTTCAAGCCCCCGTCGGACCCGTTTCCGTAGCAGGAGCGCTGAATTCAAATATTCTCGTCGCCCAGGTCGAGGGAACCTGGGGAATTTTTGGTCTGAAGGCAGGTTTTGAAACGGACCACAAGGCCATCACGCAGGAATTCATGACGCCGGGACAACGGGTGAAGACCACCTATAACACCGTGGCATTGGTCGATGTTGGGGGCGAAGGGCCCGTCGGGGGAACGCTGCAGCTCAATGTCACCAATGATGCCCTCACGCAATTTGGTGGTGGAATCCGGGGAACTTGGAATAACATCGACCTGAACGGCATTCTCACGTCGTCCTCCGACCCGGGACGAAGCGTCGATGTCTTGAGTTACAGTGCCATCGCCTGTTTTCCAAAGTACTCATTATTTGGTGACCGCTTCACGATGCCTGTGACAAAATTTGCTCTTGTCGATAATTACACGTGGAATGCGCCCTTGCGATCTGACCGGCAGGAAACGACTGGCCCAGGCGGCCTCGCCTTGGGAAAGAATGCGGGTTTGAGTATCCAAGTCGTCCTCGACAACCCTTTTATCCCGGGGCTTCTTTTGGAATACAATGCACAGGCCAAATTAATAGAAAATATCTTTATTCCTAATGCACAGGATCCAATCACGTCAGAATCAGTGCTCATGAAATCAACCCTGAGGTTCTGATGACGCGCCGTATGTCGCGTAGACATTGTGTCAAAATTTTTTTCCGATATCTTGCAGCTCCTATGATGGCTGGTGCCATACTCCTGTTCTTAACGAGTGCGTGTTCTGGCGGTGCGTCCCCAGGGATTATCTCAGGCCTCATCACCTATGCTGGAAAGCCGGCCGCGGGCAAACGGGTTCAATTGATGGGTGGGGAGAGAATTTATCAATCAACGGGCCCCGAGGGTCGTTACACGTTTGAAGGTATCTCGCAGGGGCGATACCAAATCATTTTTCGCAGTGAAGGTGATCAACCCAAAGCACTTCCCAATGAGATCGCGGAATGGCGCTCGCTGCCTTTTGACTTTTCGGCGGCGAGCGGCAAAGAGATACCTCCCATTGAAGTCGCCTATAATGGTCTGTTGTATCCGGATGAAGGCATGGCCCTCATCGTCAATGAGGAAGCATTGGTGCCCTTTCACTGGTCGACCCACCCCCGTGCCTTGAATTACAGGGTTCGCCTCGAAGCGGAGGCGGGCACTTTTCGTTGGAATGGCCCTTGGACCAGTGAACCCACCGCCATCTTCGGACAAGCGGTCAACACAGGGCGCTATCGCTGGCTGGTCGAAATTGACGGGGGTGAAACCGGAATGGGAGCCTCACGCCCACGCCAGGTCGATTTCTAATGACTTCCGAACCTCTGCCCATTCGGGAAACGCCAAGTCCTTCGGGGACCCCGCTTTCGCCGCGTGTAAAAAAAATACTCCCCAGTTGGGTTCACGAACATCTGGGCGACACATCCTTTCGAAGTCTTTATGATCCTTTCGCGGGAGAAGGACAGGTTGCCAGGTACTTTAAAAGACTTGGTAAACAGGTATTTGCCGGAGACTTGTTAGAGGGACATTATTGTTTCACGAGTGCCCTCATCGCGAATAACGACCTTAGGATCTCGGCAGAGCGCCTCGCAAGCTGGCAACAGGTCATTCGAGACCCGCAGGTGGCAACACGCTACGCCAGTTGGGCCCATCGTTACTTTACGCCCGAAGAGACTATCTGGCTGGGCATCTGGAATGCTCATTTGGCGGCCCCCGACCTCCACGCCCACGAACGGGCGCTGGGTGCAACGGCCGTTGCCTATACAATGCGCTATTGGCGCTCTTTTGCCCTCGGAACACCCTTCAAAAAACCCTTGCCCCCTCTTGGGGTGTTTCAACACTACGTAGAAACCCTTAATGCGTGGGTATTCAATAATGGACTTGTGAACCAAGCCCTGTGGGGTGACGCCTACCAACAGGCGCCACGTGTTGAAGCTGAACTTCTTTTCTGTTATCCTCCCACCCACTTAGGTTTTCACAATTGTTCAGATGGAATGGCCCTCTTTGAAGCTTGGGTGAAAGGAGATCCTGATCTGAGGCTCCCTGGGCAGATAGAAATGATCCCTGGACCACCAACCCTCGGAATGCCACTGGGCACGTCCAAATTTTATAAAGAAGCTTTGCGTCGGTTTATGGCGCGCTGCACCCACATACCCACCTGGGTCGTCGCTTTCCACGACCGGTATCCACTGAACGAAACGGAATTTGCCGACCTCATCAGCGAGTTCAAAACCATCCTTAAGCGGCCATCGGTCGCAGTGTGGGATGACACCCTCGGCACCCCTCTGAGAGAAAATCTCATCATTGCTCGTTAATTCTGCGCTTTAGGAATTGAAACAAGGACTTCTCATGATAAAAGAGGGCAGTTTACAAGACTTCAGCCTGCCGGACCTGCTTCAGATTTTGGCGTTGGGCGAGGCGACTGGCACCTTGTCTTTGCGCAGCGAAGGGCGGCTGGGGCAAGTCATCTTGTCCAGAGGCCAAGTAATCGCCGCGACAGCGGGGGAACGGTCGGGCGAAGATGCGGCTGCGGACCTTTTTTTGTGGACCACCGGAGTATTCGACTTTCTCGATGGATCGCCCGTGAGCGAAGAAGGCCTGGGCCTATCGCTTGAGTCAATTTCTCAAGAAGGCTTAAGGCGCTTAGAACGTCGGCGAGCCGTGCTTGAAGAACTCCCGACATACTTCTCATCCCGCACGTGGGTACACCCGATGCAGATGTACCAAGCAACTCCCCCGGCGCTTCTGACCGCTCTCGGAAGCGGGAAAACCTTCACGGATCTTGCGCGCGTGGCCGCATTGAGTGAACTAGAATTGCTCGAGGAGTTGGCGCGCCTCTACCGGGAAGACCAGATTGGCTTTTCGTGCGCACCGGAAGAACTTTTGCGTCAACTCTTTACCACGATTGCTTGCGAACTTTTTAATCAATTTTCGTCGATCAGCGGGGTGAAGATGGTGGATGGACTTGAAAACAGACTGAATGAAGAGGCCCGAGCTGCTGCACTCAGCTTGCGTTGGCGCGGGGGAAAGGTCCAAGACAATCTGCCCCAAGCTTGGAACAAAGAACAGTTGCTGCTGGCTTACCGTCCTCAACTACTCATCCTGAATGATTTTATTGCGAAGGTGTACGGTCCCGCCTTCGTGCAGCGTATCGTACAACCGTTGTTAGAAGGGGCTCCAGCGCCTCAAATTGCGCTTTGGAACGAACTGAGCGCGACGCCGCACCCGCAATCTTGAAGGCGGCAGGGAATACTCTGATGGCAAAACCCAGTGGCAACCTCGTCCTTACTGAAGCAGGCGTTCACGCCTTGAATGCGTTGACGGGAAAACTTCAGCAGGAAATCCAGGCCCGAGCCGTTCTTCTGATTGAAAAGAGCGGGCAGATCATCACGGCGCAAGGACAAACCAGTACGCTGGATACCCTGTCTTTGGCCGCCCTCATTAGCGGCTCTTTTGCATCGACGAAGGCCCTGGCCCGCCTGCTTGGGGAAAAGCACTTTAAAACGCTCTTTCAACAGGGAAAGAGTGAAAGCATTTTTGTCGTTCAACTCGAAACGACCGACACCCTTGCGGTGATTTTCGGCCCCCAAGCGACCATTGGGCTGGTGAAATTCAAAACGATGCAAGCTTTAGACAATATCAATGCGCAGATACTGGCACTTTATACGAATAAAAAGCCCACGTTATCGAATTTAAGCCAGTCGATTGACAATCTATTCTAAGCCCCTTAGCGATTGAAATTGAACCTCGGGAGACATGAATGGCTCTGATTAATTACGCCACCCGCGAAGTGAATTGCAAAATAGTGTATTACGGAACCGGTCTTGGGGGAAAAACGACGAACCTGGAATTTATCCACAAGCAAGTCCCACCTCACGTTCGCGGCGAAATGGTGAATCTGGCCACCCCAACGGAAAGAACACTTTATTTCGACTTTCTATCCTTGGACCTCGGCAGCGTTCAGGGTTTCAAAACTCGTTTCGCTCTTTACACGGTCCCCGGTCAGGTCGAGTATAACGCCAGTCGCAAACTGATCCTGAATGGGGTGGATGGAATCGTTTTTGTGGCAGACTCACAGCAATCGCGCTGGAGCGACAACCTGGCATCCATGCAGAATATGGTCGACAATCTGGCCGAATATGGATTGAACCCCGACGACGTTCCGTGGGTTCTGCAGTTAAATAAGCGTGACCTGCCTGACATTTCCTCCCTTGATGAACTGAAGCACGCGCTAAACCCCAAAGGAATTCCGACATTTCCCGCCATTGCACACCAAGGACACGGCGTATTTGACACTCTCAAAGCAGTCAGTCGTGCTGTTCTGGCTCGCTTATCCGGATGAGAATCTCAGAAAACCTCTCTCTATTAAGGTTTCAATAACCTTACTGGATCTATCATGCTAACCCGTGGTAGAATAGAACCCCTCGGCGTGCTCCATCTTGGGCCAACGTAGAAATACCTGCCCGCCCCTGTATAGCCACCGCCGTCAGCGGCGCCGTTATTCTCAAGGAGTTTTCTTTCCATGTCCAAAATCAACGCTGGCGAGATTCTGAAATCCGTCGCCGAACCTCATCTCAAATCAAATGTGCCGGACATTGCCCCTGGCGACACTGTCAAGGTTTTTGCGAAAATCCGCGAGGGTGGCAAAGAACGCCTACAGGCGTATGAAGGCACGGTCATTAAGCTGCAAGGGGCCGGAATTAGCCGGGCCGTTGTGGTTCGTCGAATCTTTCAAGGCGTCGGTGTAGAGCGGACATTCCCGCTGCACTCCCCTCGGGTAGACCGCATTGAAGTCCTGCGGAAGGGCGATGTACGTCGCGCACGCTTGTACTATCTGCGCGGCCTGCAAGGGAAAGCCACTCGCATCAAGGAAAAAGCATCTTCTCGCCCTGCGAAGTAATTTTTCTATTGTGACCCCGAGTCGCCAGCGACTCGGGGTTTCTGCTGAGTGCATCCAGCTGCACAAACAATTAAAATATTCGTAACAAATTAAAGGAATGGCTGGATGGCCCTCTGTGCTTACCACGAAGATGTAGAATCCGTCGCCGTCTGTGTGGCCTGCCGCTCCCCCGTGTGTGCAACGTGCCGAGACTTCGGGGCAGACGGTATGTGCGGCATGTGCTTGGAAATGGCACAAGCCCGCCAGGCTGCGAGTTCACGTGAACGAAGACCGTCAGCCCCTGCGTCGGCCCCGATGGCTTCCCCCAAACCGTCGAAACCTGCCACCCCTGTCTCAAAGGCTGCTCAAAAAGCGCCTCCTTCCAACGAACGCAATGGGGGCAAGTCGAACACAAGCCCGACGACCAGTCACGCCGCCAGCAAAAAATCACGGACAGGAACCCTCCCCAAGCCACCGCAGCCACGGGCCCAAGCCCCTCGGGTTTCCCCAAAAGTCGTATTTCTCACGGCCATAACAGGCGTCGTGCTGGCCCTATGGTTCGGTGCGGGTCCTAGAGAGGAGCCGAATCAGCGCGACGAAGAAATTCAAGAATATATGGGTCGTGTCAAAAGCGCGATACTGGCCGTGCAAGATAAGACAGGAAAATTACCCGAGAACATTGCAGTGATTGAGGATCATCTCAGGCGCGGGGGGGTCGATCTGGAATTACTGCGCCCTCCAATTTACATCCAGATGGACCGAAGCACAAAACAGGCCAACACGATACTGCTCACCACGGTCAGTGACGGTATTGAAATTCGAGGGCTTAACGCCAAAGGCAAGGAAGTCTCGTATGACAACCGCCCTATTATTCTGAATGCCCGACGCCGGCAACAACCATTGTCACGCCCCAGTCGCTACACATACGAACGCAATCGCGGGCAATAGAAAAGCGTCAACGCGCAAAGCTAAAATTGAATTGATTCCAGGCCGGGGCATTAAAGGTCCAGCCCCGCATGTCTTGCTTAAGCAGTTCCCACTCGCCCCCCAGGGCTTCATTGACATCGCGAAGCCCATTTTGGTTAACATCATCCCACGCAAAGATGCGTATCATTCCATAGCGGGACTTGACCACAAACGTTTTTTTGAAGCGTCGGTCTTGATCCAGCGTCAACAGCTCAGTCGGCACGTAAATCCCGCGAGCGTCGATGCCCGCACCTTGAGGTCCCATGATGCGGAAACTGCTGCGATCAGTACTGCTGCCCTCTCCTTGTACGTAAGCGACCCGAGGAAAGCTCGCAAAGCCGCGCGTTAACGACCCTTCAACCATGTAGTTTGCCGCGTTAGGCCACAACAAGGTCTCGAAGTTTGGATTGATCGGCGCACAAGCGACGGTGACGAGCGTCACGAGAGGGACAAGCAATCTCGGGAAAGGCATCAGGCAATAAATCTTGGGTATGAAAAGAAACAGGGGCGGCAATACGCCTCCCATCAGTATACCCTTAGCTCCCTTCAAAATGCAGCCAGGAGGTTTCGCGTTGACCACAAAGCCGTTGGAAAAGTCAGAAATTAAACAGCGCCTGTTCGACCCCTACAAGGTTTTGCTGCACAACGACGACCACAACGACATGGACCACGTTGTATCGGCCATTCTCAAATCTGTTCCCCAAATCCCGAAACACGATGCGCTGGCCATCATGCAAGAGGCACACCTCAGCGGTGTCGCGGTCGTCATTTCAGCACCTCTAGAGTATGCAGAAATGTATTGCGACCGCTTAAGAAGCTTCAACCTGACAGCCTCTATCGAGAAAGACTTCTAACGCGACCGTTTCCGGCGGCCCTAGGAGGCCGCCGGGGTTGAACTGCCCTGATAAACCGGCGTCGTCCAATCGGCAAAACGGGGATAGTTACCGCGCACCGCCCGATTGTAAATATCCATAATCTGCCGGGTTAAAGGCCCCACCTCACCGTGACCACCGACAGGACGATGGTCAATCGACACAACCGGTGATATTTGGGCGCCAGTTCCACACAAGAACATCTCGTCCGCAATATAAAGCTCCGTTCGATCCACAGAGCGTTCCTCCGCCTCGATCCCCAGTTCATCGCCCGCGATCATCATCACGGCTTGCCGTGTCACGCCCTCGAGGATATTGTGCTGAACGCCTGGGGTGACGAGACGTCCCTTGCGCACCAAAAATAAGTTCATAGCGCTTCCTTCGGAGACGTGTCCGTCAGGATTCAAGAACACGGCGTCATCGAAGCCGTTGTTGAAAGCCTCTGTTTTGGCAAGCGCAGAGTTGATATACGCCCCTGTGATTTTGGCACGCGCAGGGACCGCGTTGTCATCGATTCTGCGCCAACTCGACACCCCCACCTTGATGCCTGTCGTATCAATGTAATCCCCCATCGGCGTTGCGAACATCGTAAATTCCGTTTTCAGGTTGTGGAGTCGAACGCCAATGACCTCATCCCCCAGGTAGAGCAGAGGCCTGATGTAGACATCCTGCTTAAACTCATTTCGCCGCATCAGTTCCACGGTAATCTCACACAATTCATCGACCGTGTGTGGCAAATGCATGTACAAGATGCGCGCGGATTGATGCAAGCGCTCAAAGTGCGGTCGCATTTTCAGGACAAACAGATCCTGCTTATCAGGGTTCCAATAGGCTCTGATGCCTTCAAAACAACCCGTTCCATAATTGAGGCCGTGTGTCATCACGCCCACTTTAGCATCGTGGAATGGGACGAAGGCCCCTTGAAAATAAACATATTTCGCGGGGGCAGACATGGGGGGTCTCCTTTCGAAACTCGGCGCCCGTTACCAGGCACTCAAGGCGCAAAGTGGCGCAATTCAACCATCTTCAGTATAGCAGGTCTGACGCATGGCAAGGGACCTATCAAGTCAGGTCCGGGAACAGGCTCTGGGAAACTCCAGGCAGCGGTATTTCCAAGTGACGGTAGGTTTTATCCGTCACCATTCTTCCCCGGGGTGTGCGGGCCAAAAAACCAGCCTGCAACAAGTAAGGCTCGTAGATATCCTCGATCGTGGTCACATCCTCGCCCAAAGCTGCAGCCAATGTTTCGATGCCCACCGGGCCGCCTTTGTGATGCTGAATCATAATCTTGAGCAGCTGTCTGTCTACAGGATCCAATCCGGCAGGATCGACCCCCAGTCTCCCGAGAGCTTCACCCGCCACCACTCCTGTGATCACGCCATCGCCACGCACCTGGGCATAATCTCTCACTCGCCGCAGCAGCCGATTGGCCACCCGGGGTGTGCCGCGCGAACGCTGGGCGAGAACCCGAGCCCCCTCCGTATCCAGTTCCACCCGCAAGATACCAGCGGCCCGCTGTAAAATACTCACCAGTTCATCTTCCAAATAGAAATTCAGACGTTGCACCAGGCCAAAACGGTCACGCAAGGGAGAGCTTAAGGCCCCCGCGCGCGTGGTGGCGCCCACCAGGGTAAAACGAGGCAACGGCAAGCGACGCATCCGGGCGGTTTGCCCCTTACCGATCGTGATGTCGAGGGAAAAGTCCTCCATGGCTGGATAGAGCAATTCTTCCGCCAGACGACTCAGGCGATGTATTTCGTCAATGAAAAGCACCTCCCCAGGCTGCAAGGTAGCGAGAAGACCCGCGATGTCTCGGGGGCGCTCCAGGGCCGGGGCCGAGGTGATTCGAACAGGCACATCCATTTCGGCTGCAACAATCTGCGCCATCGTCGTTTTTCCAAGCCCAGGGGGGCCATACAATAAAAGATGGTCAAGCGACTCTGCCCGACGTTTTGCGGCATCAATCGCTACTTGCAAAACTTCCTTGAGTTCCGTCTGCCCCGTGTAGTCACTGAGTCGGCGGGGCCTCAGCACAGTCCCTTCAGCGCTATCCTCAGGTTGAGACTCAGGGGCCAAGACTCTGTTTTCATCGCGCGATATCACACCAGAGAAGTTCGGTTTGCGGGGCTTCTTGCCAGGCGTCCCATCCTCCATCGAACTGACAATCGCCACGACAGCCATTCCTCACTTTCTGCCACGAAGCCTCCGTGACAGCATACACAGGCGCAACATCGCGCCGCCGACATCATAACATAGAACATATTTTCCAGTCTGCGCGATCAGCGGGGCAAAAGAGTCTCAAGCGCATCGACCACTGCTTGGGTCTTGATCGCCTTCTCCAAGCAAATGGTATTGCCCGCAGCCAACAAATCCGCCACACGACGACTGGTCTCCGCTGTCACAAAAACAATGGGTATGTGGGCCGTCGCGGGATGGTCTCGCAAATGACGCGCGACCACATCACCATCCATCTGAGGCAGATTCACGTCCATTACGACGGCGTCGGGCCGCCTTTCAATGGACAGGCGCAAGGCGTCAACACCGTTTCGAGCAACCATGACGTGATAACCGCGGTCGCGCAAGCGTCTTGCAAGAAAGTCCACGGTGTCGGGGTTGTCTTCCACCAGGAGAATAGAGGCCATGTCAGACACAATACCCCCGGCCCTGCGCTCACGTTGACAGCCGCAACTATTGATATGGAAACGATACTATCGTACTAAATCGCAAATACGTATTGCAAGTGAGACAACTAAGCTAACTTGAATGTTTCTTTCAACAAACGGGTCGACTCAGGCAACTCGTCAGATTGCAGCTGCCCCATCGCGATTAATCGAACATCCTGAGAAGGAACACCTGCTTCGTCAGCCACCTTTCGCACTGAAAGACGTCGTTTGCCCATCACCCGGAAAAGCTCACGTACCCAGGACTCATAGCGCTCGTCTGCAGGAAAAATTCGAAGCATCTCGTCAGAAATCTCGGCCGCCGGTGTCTCGTAATCAGCGTAACCGCGCTTTAGCAGCATTTTTGTCACCAATAAGTCTAAAAAAACGTGCTCGATAGCTCCGGGATTACGTTCCGCCCAATCCTGAACCGGCGCCAAGTATTCAGCGAAAACCTCCGGTTGAAGGTGCGCAGCCGCAGCAATTTTTTCAATCACTTCCGGGTTTCTCGGAAAGGGGACGTCCCCACGCAATATTTCGTACATATAGGTTCGACTGATCGCGACATGATTCGAAAACTCTTGGCGCGTTAATCCCAACACCTGAAGTTGCCCCCACAACTTCCGGGTGGACTCTGGGAGAACACTCACAAGTTGCTGGTATTCCACAAACACCATCGGATCAATCCGGGCCACCTCAGCAAACTTCTCCAGGGTTTCACGCACCGCAGGAAACTTCACCTTGCTGTTAAATATGCGGGACACATACTCATAACTGAGCCCCGTGGCGTCCACGAAGGTCCTGCGATTCACCCCTGCGTTGTCCAAGCTGCGTTTCAGGATATCAATAGAGGGAGAACGATGACGGACATTGGTCATGTCCCGACGAGTGGGCATCCGTGTGAGAGTGCGGCCGCGTTCAGACACGAAGTTTTGCCTTTCTAGGTCAATACGAAGACCCCGTCGGGGGTCGCAAGGCGCAGACAATCTTTGTCCTGCACAGAACTAAAATAGCACGATTCCCCAGTGACCAACGCGTCGGCGAGAAAAACTTAACAACACGATAAACACGGAACATCCCGCCTCTCTCAGGGGCAGGCAAGGCGAGAAAAGGGGGGCAAAAAACAACCGCCTCATTTCCCAAAGGTTCAAGGGGGAAAACGAAAAAAGCGAGCGGATCGCCTCGCCGGGCCCCGCTCGCTTTCCTCTAAACCAATGCCTTATCGCTGAGAGGGGAACAAGATAGCCCCCGACTGCGCCGGCAGAGCCCTCAGGATAATCTTGCCGTCAGTCACTGTGGCACTACTCTTTCCAAGGGCATCCCGCAAACGCGTTCCGTTGGCAAAGCTATCGCCCAATGGAACCGTGATGTCCCGGGCTTGCGTTCCACTGTTCAACACCACCACTGCCTTTTCACCGCGATCTTCTCGCAAGAAAGCCAACTGCCGGAAGTGATTATGCCTCAACAGTGTCTTCACTTCCCCGCCGCGCAGGGATGGATGTGCACGCCGAACGGAAACCAATTTCCGCACGAATCGAAGCATCTCATTGCTGTCGCGCGCCTCCGACCAGGGAAAACAACGACGGTTATCCGGGTCTTTACCGCCCACCATACCAATTTCATCTCCGTAATAGATCACAGGAGCACCGGGCTGCGTCATCAAATAGAACATCGCCTCTTTGGCCCGTGTTAAGTCACCGCCCGCCACCGTTCGAATGCGGGGCACGTCGTGACTGCCCAGAATATTGAAACTGGCTTCTGTGATCTCGCGTCCATAGTGACGACGCAAACCATTCTCACGAGAGTCGAGCTCATCAACGCTGATTTTTTGATAGGCAAAAAAGTCAAGAATACTGTTCCGCCCCACATAGTTCATCACCGCGTCAAACTGATCGCCCTTCAGCCATTGAGAACCGTCCTCCCAAATCTCCCCAACAATGTAGGCCTGGGGGTTAATGGCGCGGACACGTTTACGCCACTCCCTCCAAAAATCGGGGTTATCGATTTCGTTCGGCACATCCAAGCGCCATCCATCAATGCCTTGACGGGTCCAGTGTTCTGTCACATTAAACAGGTACTCTTGCACGTCACGGTTCTTGGCAGCGGTCAATTGCGGCAAAGTTCCGAAACCCCACCAGGCATTGTAATTGGGCTTGGGGCTGTGCACGACCGGGAAGCCCCAAATGGTGTAGAAATTCCAATACGGACTCTTAGGACCCTTCTCCCGGCAGTCCAGGAAAAACGGGTGATCATCGCCCGTGTGGTTGAATACGCCGTCGATAACCACCCGAATGCCCGCGCGATGCAGATCGTCCAATAACGCCTTAAATTCCGCATTGGTTCCAAACGCCGGATCAATTTGCATGTAATCCGCGGTGTTGTACTTGTGGTTAGAGGATGCCTTGAACAACGGGTTGAAGTAGATCGCGTTGATTCCCAAGGACTTCAAATAGGGAATTTTCGCGCGAACACCCGCCAAATCACCCCCGAAAAAATTCTCATACTCGGGTTTACCACCCCAAGGTTGAACCCCCTTCGGGTCGTTTCCCGGATTACCGTTCAAAAACCGCTCAGGGAAAATCTGATAAAAGACCGCATCTTTCACCCACGCCGGCGTAAATCCTTGGGCCGATTTGCGCGCTGAGTTTTTAAATTGTTGAGCCGCTTTAGTCGCACCGGTTGTGTTCGCAAACAGAGTGCCACAACCTGTGAGCGCGAGTGAAACCAGGGCCGCGAGCGCAGTCGCTCGGGCAGCAATGACACGATGCACGTCAACACATCTCCTATGAAATCGTGACACGACTCGTGAAAGTCGCGGATGTAAAACCGAGGACCGACAACACCTGATTATAACATGTTCTTATCAAATTCTTAAACATTTTATCAAAAAAAATTTCCGGCCAGTGACCGGTCCCAAAGGGGCTGAAGGATGGTGGATGAAAAGGGGGCAGCCTAAAAACGCTCGGCGTAGCGAGGTGCCTCCACAGAGGCTTGCCACTGCAAGTCTCGTCCCGCCGTCACCTCAATAACACGGGAATTTCCGGTGTCGGCGATGAGCGTATTCCCGTTAGGTAAGCGAACGGCTGAATTAGGGAGGAAGCACGTCGAGCGCTTCCCATCACCACCATAGTCCCACGCAAGTTTGTGGTCACGCGTAATCTCGAGGATTCGGCTATTCCCAGTATCGGTGACCAGCGTATTCCCGTTGGGGAGACGTGTCACGTGGGTCGGGCGATTCAATGTTCGAACATCCCCATCTCCAAACCCCCACACGATTCGCCCCCAATCATCTACTTCCAGAACACGGTGATGCCCCGTGTCTGCAATCAATGTAGTCTTCATATCATCTAAACGTTCCACACTCATTGGCTTACTCAGATCAACGGTCAAAACGCGTTGAATCTTTTGCGAGGTCGAAACCTCAATAATCCGATTATTCTGAGTATCAGCGATGAACGTATTTCCGCTACGAGAGCGGGAAACCCCCTGTGGGTTTCCGAGAAGCCCGAGGCGCAGCGACCTGTAGGACCAAACCACGGCCCCACTCGCAGAAACCTCCTCAACACCCCGAGGCCCCGAAAAAAGGAGATTTCCCGTCGCCAACACACGTACCTGCGAGGCACTCCGGTTGATCCGCCGGACCTGGCTGCCCCCGCTTTCCAGTTCCAGCACTCCATCCGGCGTCGCCACCAGTGTATGCCCCAAGCGGTTCACATCCCTGGTAGGCTGCATGCGAAAGTCTGCCCGCGTGGAAGCACCTGCCTGCAACGAGACCGAGAGGCGATGCTCTCGAAATCCCGGGTAGGTCGCAACAACAATGGGGTTCCCGACCGGAACACCCTTCAGCAAAAAAGAGCCATCCGCGTTGGAACGCACTGACGCCGGCATCCCGTGTACCTTCAGCGTCGCGCCGAAGAGCGGAACCCCTGTCACCCCGTCAAAGACGGTCCCCCCCACACTGCCCCGCGCGGCATGGGGAGGCGTGAGAAGGATGCTAACGAGGACGGGTGCTTCTCCTTCGATATCAAAGGCATGGGACGCGAAAATCCCATTGGCTCGGGCCACCGCCTGATACCCCTGGCCCGGAGGCAGCTTGGCGAAATTAACGGAGCCATCAGCGCCCGACTTGATCTCCTCCCGAACAATCCGCCCCTGTGAATCCCTGAGCGTGACCACCGCACCAGCGATCGGTCTCGCGCTGGCATCAATCATCGTCACGGTCACGCCTGACACCACCTGGCGATTTTGAGAAACTCCGTTGGTTGGCTGTAGCGCATCCGGCACCCCGAATTCCTGCCGTGATCCACAGCCGAACGCAACCAAGCCAGCGATAAGCAAGGCCGTTGCATTCAAAAAACGAGAGATTGAAGGCATCAGGAGGTGACCGCCACACGCCCTACGGGACGAAATACGAAACGGGTGCCGTCGCCTTGGCGATGGCTTTGGCATTGTGCATGTTGTGAGTGTCTGTTCGAACCGCCGCCACGGTCCAAGCGTACCGAGTTCCGACATTCAAGGGCAAAGACCATTGCATCGGGCGCGTCCCTTCGAAAACATCCATTTGCTGCCCATACATCATGACACTGGCATCGGATTCAGAGCGAAAGCCGCGCCACATCGGAACCGAAGGCAATATACCGCGCAACGTTCGGAAAACCTGCACGTAATACCCATCCGCACCACGGGCAGGGGTCCACTTAAAGTAAGGGTTCTGACCCGTTTGAACCGCTGCCTGGCCGGGCTCGCGCAAATAGGGAATTTCCAAGGGTGGCAAAGGAGCACAATTGTCTTGTCCGGAGGCAATTACATTCCCCGCGCGATCCAAGGCTTCAACCGTGAAAACATATTCTTGACCGACATTCAAATTCGCCAGGCCCCCCATTCCGCCCCCCACGATGGCGACCGGCATCCACTGCGGCAGGTAATAGCACAGCTTTCCTTTGTCGCCTGCCGCAGCACCCTCACGTGAAGGGAGCGAGTAGATGCGATAGGCCCCCGCGCCCTTCACCGGCGTCCAAGTGACACGCGCACGAATGACGCTGATTCTCACGTTCCCAAGGCCGGGCGCTGGCATCAGGGTATTGGTGGTAGCCAAGGCTCGGATTTGCAAACTCGCAGGCTCCACCGGGGTCTCCGGAGCCTTGGGAACTGAGGGAAGATTGACCGGTCCCTCAACAGGGTCCGTTTCTGCGAATTCCGGCTGGGTCTCAGGGTATACCTCGCTGACCACCGGGTTTCGCGCAATCGGAAGCGTTTTTCCGGGCGCGGCCACTTGGTTTCCCAGTGAGGGCATCTGACGGCCACAGGCGGCCAAAAAGGTGGCGCAGAATACGGCCAATGCGACGCCCTTCAATACGCCGGTTTGGCTCTGCAAATGGGTCATTTCGCGCTCCCCTTCTCTCACACACCTCACGAGCCCACGTTGTTTCGCTCGCGCTTGTAAATCCAGAATGGCGCACAGGCCACCCTGATATTCTTATCGCGAGAGATGGTGATGAGGTTGCGTCATCCGTATAAAAACTATGTTAAGTTATGGGTAACACCCACTTAATTAACAGCCTCATAACAAGCAGCAACAAAAAAATCGCTCCTTAATTTGGAGCGATCTCTGGAGGAGCGGGAAAAGGGATTCGAACCCTCGACCCCCACCTTGGCAAGGTGGTGTTCTACCACTGAACTATTCCCGCATATTTGACGCACGGTGTTCCAAAACAACCCGAGCGTAAGACGAGGATAACATGGGTATTGTTTTGTGTAAAGCCCTCTGATTCCGTCGGTCTGTTTGCAAAGACGGGTAAGATACCTGAGCGTAGTGTCTTTCCCGGATGATCACCCCTTGGTTATTTCGGCACGAGTGTTTCATTGTCGACAGCAGCCACTTCCGGAACCCTGTATGTGATTGCCACCCCCATTGGAAATATGGGGGATATCACCGCACGCGCACTCTCCCTGCTGTCCCAAGTGGACCTGATTGCCGCAGAAGACACTCGGGAAACCCTTAAATTGCTGAGGCATCACAACATCACAACCCCCCTGATCAGTCATCACGCGCACAATGAGAGAAATTCCACCCCGGGCGTTATCAAGCGCCTCCTCGCGGGGGACAACGTAGCGATCGTGTCAGACGCAGGAACTCCTGCAATTTCTGATCCGGGGGAAAAACTTGTTTCAGCCGCCATCTCCGCCGGTGTCACCGTCGTTCCAATCCCGGGCGCCACCGCCTTTGTCGCTGCCTTAATCGCCAGTGGTTTGCCCACTGGACGCTTCGTCTTTGAAGGCTTTCTACCGAGTGAGGCCAAACTGCGACGGCGGGCCCTGCGGGCGCTGGCAAAAGAAACGCGAACCATGATTTTTTACGAAGCACCGCATCGTCTGTTCGACACGCTCACAGATATGCAAGCGCTGTTGGGTCCACAACGCCCGGCGTGCATCGCCAGGGAAATCACCAAGCGGTTTGAAACGTTTCATCGCGGGACACTCGATGAATTAGGTCGTGAATTCCAAAATACTGAGGTCCTCGGGGAACTGGTTCTCATCATCCGGGGGGCAGAGCCCGCAGACAGCACCCAAGACGGGGGAAGCCTCCCCTCGTGGGAAGAGGCACTGGACGTGCTCCTCGCCGCGGGCACCAAGGCTTCCATCGCAGCACGAGAAATTGCCCTTCGGTATGACCTCAGCCGAGAGATCGTTTACGGACACGCGGTGAGTCGGCGGGAAAAAAGAACCGGCAAGACTGAATAACTGCCCCAAAAAATGGTCCCAACGCCGTCAGTAAGAGAGGGAATCCCCAGGGGCCATCAAGTGTAAGCGCAGATCTCGTGCGCTGCTCAGCGCTGGGTTCGCTAAACTGACCTTTCCAGTCTCGAGAACCAATACTGGGTCATCTCCCCACGCGTTGATGCGATGACCCACCAGGCGAATCCCATTGGACGGCGTTAACCCAATTCCGATCGCCCCGTTCGCCAGCAACGCGTCGACAGCTAGTCGCTCGAGCGCTCCCACCCGCCAGACATCGGGCGTTGCGACCATTCCCGGCGCGAAGCGAAGCCCCGGTGCCAAATCCGCCCGCCCGGCTGCAGTGGTTCGCGTGGCGGGTTCTCCCACAATCCCAACAGTCGCCGCGGCCGCCAAGCATTGCAAGCGTTTAAGATGCTCACGAAGCACATTTCCCGGGTTTCCACGCAAAGCAGAGGCCAAGGTTCCCGCCGGATCCTCAACAAGAAGCAGTCCCCCCGCGATGGTCAAATACTTCGTCAGCAAAGGAGAGCGAACCTGATCCGCAGACAAGATTCGCACAGTCGTCCGCCCTGCTGATGTGAGGGCAGATTGCCATCTTTGCGCCAACGAAATCGCATCATTGCCAGCCAAGACCAATAATTCTTCAGGCAGCGGCGCAAATGCGGCCGTCTTGGAATCATCCGCAGCCACCAGCGAGGACGGAACCGACTCTTTTCCTTGCAGCCACAACGCTGCAGCCTCCAGGGGCAAACGTACAGGCGGCGAGAGCATCGGAACCCGTTCGTTCTCTTCGCGTCGCCATCGCAGGGATTCACCGGCCCCAAGAATGTGCATCTCGACGTCTCTCATGGATATGGGGGGGCGCAACGGACGCTTCACCCGAGCACGAGAGAAATCTAACAACGAGACGCGCCCTTCCCCCAAGACGCGGACGCCCTCCGAGGTTACAACCGCTGCGGTTCCCTCATCAACGCCCAGGCCCCACACGCCCGGTGATTGGGCAGACGCTACCAACAGGCGTCCCAGACGCCCCTCTCTGCCAAAATGGGTGTCCACGAGAACATCCGGAAGCAGGCCCAAGCCATCACGCAGTTCGAGGCTGCCGGGCGAAATACCGCGCCGCAGCGCCGAGGCGCTCAGTCCGGATGTAATATAATTCGGCCCCCAAACCATGGCCCCCGCGCTGGTTCCAGCCAAAACAACTCCCCTCTGCCATGCAGCGAGCAAAGCTCCGTGGGCGGGGGTTCCTTGTATCACCTGCGCCAGCCGGATCTGATTGCCACCCGTCGCATAAATCAGATCGGCCTCGCCAATCAGAGACAGAATCGCGGGGTCATAGGCTTGGTCTCGACTGAGCAATGGAAGTACCGCCGCACGTTTCACCCCAAGTCGCTGCTGGAAGAAACGCTCATAAGCGGCACCACTTTGCGCTGGATTACTGGAAGCCGTGTTCAGAATCAGAACCTGACTGTCACGTCCACGTGCCAGTTCAAGCACCTCTTGTATCAACTCTACATTTTCAGACCCACCGCCGAGCGCCACCAACGTTCCAGACCGAGTCTGAGCAAATCCCGGCCAGGCCATCGCTAAAAAGCAAAAAATGGCGAGCAAACAAGCCTGTGACCGCCAGAAACCGTGTCTGACAGAAAAGCACAGAGCCAAGACATCCATTGCAAAACGCTTCACGACGGTTCCAGTTTCCATTCCCACGTGTTCCACAGGTTTCCCCGTATCGTTGGATTCGGTCTAAAACCTTGCAGGCGCGGACTGGTTGCATCCAAACCGACCCAATATAACAGGGGAATCACTGGAAGATCGAGACGTAATTGCGCGGCAAGCTCGTGATAAATTCGCTTGCGCGCAGAGGACTCCACGGTTCGCAATCCCCGCTCTAGCAATCCGTCCACGCGCCGTTCACGATAACGTGAGCGATTCTGTCCGACGGGCGGCACCTGATCCGAGCGCCAACGAAAAGTGGTATCCGGGTCCGGGCGAGACAGTGAAGCCAGCAAGGCCAGATCAAAAGTGCCTTGAGCGAGTCGCCCGCGAGGAACCCCAAATATTTGCGAAGGAGGCCAGCGTTCAATTTCAAGTTCAATACCCACATCACGCCACTGTCGTCTCCACATTTGCGCAGCCAGAGAGCGTGAGGGTTTGTCGGTCGTCGTGAGCAAGTTCAATGCCAAACGACGTCCATTTTTGCGGCGAACACCGTCCACCCCCATCACCCATCCCGCGTCGGTCAAGAGACGCTCTGCCAGTCGGCGATCGGGGGGATAGGCATTCACCCCACGGGCATCGAAAGCCCAGTGAGCCGGGGTCAACTCACTCCACGCTGGCTGTAATACGCCGCTGTAGGCACGCGCGTTCAACTGCTGCCGATCAATCAGATGTGCCACGGCACGTCGAACCCGTAAGTCAGACAGAATCGGATTCTCCAGATTAAAGACCAGGTGTTCCCACGTCCCTGACGTGGTCAGATGGACCCGCTCGGGGGCCTCACGTTGAAGCGCATCAAATGTCGCGGGAGGGGCTCCCTGCAAAAGGTCCGCCTCCCCAAGACGCCACATTTGATAAGCTGTCGCGTCACTGGGAATGAACCGTAAATCCATTCGCTTAATGGCAGGGGGTCCTCTGAAATAATCATCATTGGCAACGGCCAAAACACGATCGCCGCTGCGCCAGGCTTCGTAGCGGTATGGCCCAGTCCCGACAGGAGCCAAATTCCAGCTCTGGCGGAGAAAATCACCCTTGGCAGCCGTCAACAAATGGGCCGGCAACAGGAACGGAAAGAGCTCGGCGAAAGGGGCATACGGACGAGAAAAATGAAGCACTGCCGTGTGTGGATCTGGCGTATCGATGCGACGAATTTCCTCAAAACCAGAACGAGACAGAGCTGGGAATCGAGGGTCCATAATGAGTCGCCACGTGGCCTTCACGTCATCACTGGTCAGAGGATGTCCGTCGTGCCAACGCACGCCCTTGCGCAAGCGATACGTGACGCGCATCGCGCCCTTTTTTATCACGACCCCGCCATTGGCGATAGAAGGCACCCGCTCTGCGAGATCGGGCTGCCAGCGTCCCCGTTCGTCGCTGATCACAAGCCCACTGTAGAACAGGGGAGCCATCGCTCCAACGACGGCCATCGGAGACAAATACGGATTCAATGAGTCCGGTTCTTGCGAAAAAATAACGACGGCTGTTCCGGGGGCCGAGCGCACAGAGATCTTGTCGCCCGTTTCTTTCCGAGACGCCGGGCACGCCGTAAGCGAGAAGGCAAAAAGGACCGCCGCTGAATAAATAGCGAACGGGTGTCGCAATGCGTTCACAAGATCTCCAGATCCTCACTGGGAAACTCGTTATCGAGATTTAAACCCTCGCCTGAGCGCCCCATCTGAGGCTCAGGATTCCTAGGAGCCGCTAAAAAACTGTCCTCGAGGTCATTGCGAATCTGAGGTAGATTCAAGTCGAGTTGGTCCAAGATATACATGGCACCGGCCACATCCAAATCCAGCAAACCCATTAACAGATGTCCTGTCCCGACGTGAACCAACCCCTGTTTCCGCGCAAGACCCCACGCCAAATCACAGGCTTCCTCACACCAACGTGACGGCTTCAAATCACCTGACAGCGTGCCACTCCCTCTCCCAACGGCCCGCGCCGCGACGGCTTCGACCACCACCGCACGGGCACCATGTGCGGCCAGGATCTGCGACGCAAGGCCTCCCCGTGCATCAATGAGACCAACCAATAATTGTTCCGTCCCCACAAGGTTGTGCCCCCAAGCCCGGGTTGCGGCCTCGGCCATTTCAAAAACCTGCCCCCCTTCTGCTGTTAACAAGCGGGGGACAAAATGACGCGGGAGAACAGGGGTCTCGCCCTCCTCTGTGACCTCTACCTCCTCCGAAAAGGAACCAAGCTTGGCCCTGACATCCCGAACGATGGCCCCGAGATTCAATGACAGGTCACGAAGCAAAAATTGAGCGGCCGTGTTGGGTTCCTCCAGCAAAGCCAAGAAAATATCTGCGCTCTCGACCAACTTCGCTCGCGGATCGATCAATCTTCCAAGCACACGAATAGTGTCCGGAGAAAAAACAAGGTCCTCTTGGCGAGCCAGGCTGTAGCCCCGTCCAGACAAACGCTCCGCCGCCATCCTCAATTGGCGCGAGGTGACCCCGTGACGCTGTAGCGTAATATTGGCTAATCCCCGTTGCTCGTGCACGAGTCCGAGCAAGAGATGATCAGTCTCAACCTGATTAAATTCCAAGCGCAGAGCCTCTTCACGGGCTGCATTGAGAGCCTGAATTGCGCTGGCAGAAAACTTTTCAAGCAGCTTAGACCTCTCTTCCAGAGCTGTCACCAAGCCCCACTTGCCTCAACGGCAGACTCACAAACACTGTCGTACCCTGGCCCTCTGTTGATTCCACATGAATATCGCCGCAGTGGGCATCCACTGCCTGCTTCACAATGGTCAACCCCAGACCGCTGCCACCTTGGAGGCGAGAGCGCCCGCGAGTGACCCGAAAGAATCGATCAAAAATATGAGGCAGATCCTTGGCCGGAATTCCAATGCCTGTGTCTGCTATTTCCAAATGAAGCCTGCCCGCTTCGGCATCGAGGATGGCCCGCACCACCACCTGGCCCCCCGCAGGAGTAAATTTGGTGGCGTTGGCCACCAGGTTGACCAAAACCTGTCGCAAGCGGGCGCGATCACCTTCGATTTGCACCGGGACGTTCGCCTCAGCCACTGCGAGGGAGACATCCCGTTGTTTGGCGAGCGGAGAAACAGTCTCCACCGCATCGCGCAGCAGAGGGTTCACATCTATCAACCCCACGTTTAAGCGCTCGCGACCGGCCTCCAAGGCAGCGACATCCAGCAGGTCGTTGACCAACTCCCGCATCCGGTCAATTTCTCGCAGCGCATCATTCAAAAACTCATCCCTCACCGATGGATCATCCTTTGCGCCATCGACCAAATTCTCGAGCAGGACTTTTACCGACGTCACGGGCGTGCGTAATTCATGAGAGGCATTCGCAATGAAATCTTGGCGCAAGCGGTCTTGCTCGACTTCGTGCGTAATGTCCTGGTAACTGACCAAGAATCCTGCGAGAGACCCTCCCCCCCCTTGTAAGGGCGCACTATAGCGACGAATAAACTGCCGGGGACGCTCCAGCTGAATAATATCCGTGCGAGGCCTCTCGGGAAACCGAACCATCTCCTCTTCGATGAGAGCCAGTTGTTCGGGAACAAAAACGCGCGCGTGGAACGCCCGGTCAAAATCAACGTCCCGATCCCTGCCGTCGGCAGCCTCGGCATCGTGTGCCATACCCCGCAACGCAAAATTAGCCCAAACAGGCTGTCCTGACGGCGTTGTCAACATAACCCCTTCACTCAGACTGTTCAACACCGACTGCCAGTCGGTGACCATCAAGTGTCCTACGGGCTGGCTCGAGCCTGCCGAGAAGCCCTGCAGTGCACGCAAGAGTTCCATCCACGTCGCACCATCAGGGCCTCGCAGGGAGGGAACCGGAGTTAATTCGCCCGCCACTGTCAGGCGCACCGACTGCAAAATTTGCTCTATCGGGTGCAGGAGAAGTCCTATGACCACGGACGAAAGCAACCATCCCACCCCAGCGACCAATCCAATGCTCAAGGCTTCTGGAAGATCGAAATAAATGGCGAGCAACCAAAAAACAAAACCGGCGACGCCCAACAGCAGAAAGTTGAACAGAATCAAACGCGCGTAAAGCAGGCGAACCATAGTGCCACCGGATGCAAAGCGCTGAGAGGCGCGTTAGGAAACTTCTGCGGGCCGCGTCCGGCGTTCAAAGCGATAACCCACCCCTCTCACCGTTTGAATGCGCATCGGGTGGTTCGGGTCCTTCTCAATTTTCTCACGCAACCAATGGATATGAACGTCCACGGTCCGACCTTCGCCCGTAAAATCATAGCCCCAAACCTGCTCGATTAAATACTCTCGACTCAGCACCTTGTTAGCATTCAAGGCCAGTAGTTTCAACAATTCATATTCTTTCAAGGTCAAGTTGAGCACCCGTCCCCCCAAGGTCACCTCGTGACGGGTCAAATCAATGATGAGATCCCCAATCTCAATTTTATCTGGCTGCGCCTGTTTCGCCTCCCCATATCGGGTCACCAAGCGCAGCAAAGCCTTCACTCGGGCCAGCAACTCTCGCAGACTGAAGGGCTTCGTCACATATTCGTCAGCACCAATCTCTAAACCAACCACTTTGTCGATTTCTTCCCCCTTGGCCGTCAACATGATGACGGGGATGGGCATCTCTTGACGCAGTTGACGACAAACCTCGTAGCCATCCAGAAGCGGCATCATCACGTCAAGCACCATCAAATTAGGCTTCTCACGGCGCGCCACCTCTAGGGCCTGCTGGCCGTCGGAGGCCGTCACCACGACATAACCTTCCTTCTCAAGGCTGTATTGGATGCTTTTCACGATGGAAGGTTCATCATCGACGACAAGAATCTTTGCAGGCGCCATACGGCTTGAACTCCTAGTAACGCAAACGAGCAACCCGTCAGGGGACCAGAGTGCTGATGCGTATTCGGGCCGCTCAATCTCATCTGGACACAGATGCCACCGCTCAGCCCGCGAGCAATGTTCAGCAATTCCATGGGCTTATACCCCACGCGCAGAGGGCGTAGCAAGCCTTCACGAAGATTTACGTTTAAAAACACTCCCAAAGCAAGTATCCAAGGGACTTTACGGAAAAACAGGGGGTATCATGCATCCATCACGATGCCGATGCCTCCCCTCTGCTCAAAAAACTTTCGAGCCCTTCTTCTGTTGGGCGCGTGCCTTGGGGCCACGTGGCCCTCAGTTCCTGCGTGGGCGGCGAACCATCCCGAACGACGCTGGAGGATACACGACAGCGAACACTTCCGCCTTCACTTTTTTCCCGAAATCCAAGGCACTGCCGAACGCGTATTGTCAGCAGCCGAAGAAGTTTATGCACGCCTGCGGTACGACTTTGGGGCCCCCGAGGGGGCCCGTATTCCAATCATTCTCGATCCTGATGCGTTTTTTAACGGAGAAGCGGAACCTTTCAAGGATCGAATCACCCTAGACCCCGCGTTGACATCATCCTCCATCGTCGGCACGCGACGATTCGTCGCCCACGAATTGGCGCACGTGATGACTTTTCGCTCGCTTTCAACAGGACACGTTCTATCCAAACTCAACGGCCTCAGTACCATTCCAACTTGGTTTCTCGAAGGGGTGGCCCAGTACGAGGCGGAGTATTGGTACCCGAGTTTGGACCGGATGCTCAGACTCTCAACGCTTGAAGACAAACTGCTAACGGCCAGTGAGCGACAGCATTTTAGAACGCTGGGAGTTCACTCGGCTGCGGCCGGATATACCGAAGGATATTCCCTGTGTCGCTTCATTTTTGAGACTTATGGCCACAGAAGCCTCTCCAGGCTCATGAAACGATTGCGAAGCGGCAAAGGCAACTTCGAGAGCGCCATCAAAGCGACCTTCGGAAAGTCCCTGCAACAACTGGAAGCGGAATGGCGGACAGGGCTGAATCGGGGTTACCAAAAACAGGTGTCCCCCAAGCACGACCAAGTTCCCGGAGCGCAAACGGTCATCGCTTCACGCGAAGGCGAAATTCACATCCAACCGAAGATGAGAGCCGATGGCCGGCAATTGGCATTTCTTACCAGCCGTCATCAAGGACGTTTCTTATATCTGCGCGGCCAAGTCTTCGGTTTTCTCTCCCTGGCCTTGGCAAACTCAAGGGGTGAACAAGTCAATATTTTGCCAGTCGCCCAAGGCACCATCAGCGCATTCGCTTGGTCACCCAAGGGCGATCGGTTGGCTTTTTTACAAGGGGTCCGAGACGCATCCAATACCCCAATTTTTTCCCTTTTTTCCTACGAGATTGCATCGGGCCGACTCGAACGCCTGAGCCAGGACGAGAACGTCGTCGCCCTGAGTTGGAGACCTGGTAGCTCTGAAATTGCCTTTGTGAGCGTCAACGATGGAAACAACACCTTAAAGCTGGTCAACAGGTACACCCGAAAAACCCGTACCGTCTATCAAGTGCCTGACCTCGTGCAATGGCGGGATATCCAGTTCAATCCTGATGGCTCGTCATTGGCACTGGTGGCCTTTAAGCCTGGTGAAAACGGCCGTTTGCTCCACTTTGACCTCAGCCAAGGACTCACACGAGTCCTTGGCGAACAGCGCCAGAAAGGATCTGACAGTCACCCGTGTTGGACGCCGGATGGCCGCAACGTCATCTACAGTTCTGAAAAAAGCGGCTTCAGCCAGCTTTATTCTCTCGAATTGAGTACGGGAAAGGAAACGGCTCTCACCAATACATTCCGCGGCGCGGAGACCCCATCAATCACTCCTGACGGAAAATTCGTTTACTATACAACGTACCTGGCCCAGGGAAGTCGCATTGAAAAACTGGCGATAGGGCAGGCCTCCGACGCAGAAAAAAGGCACCCGAGTGTCCAGCCAGAAAACGGGTTCAGCCTCCCCCACGGAAACGCAAAAGGTGGCGAATTATGGGACGCGAGCAAGCCCGTAATTCCCGCGGAGAATGTCAGTTTTTTCCAAGTGGGGGCTCAATCGCCACAGCTGCCGTGGAGACGGCGCGCTCCCTTCGAGCGTCAGCCCCCCCCTCCGTGGCCGCCCATTGATGAGGCGCACGCCAAACCCTATCAACCGGCGATGAGCAATGACCTGCTCATTCCTCAAATGACGGTGGATGAACGCGGGCAACAAATCGGGGTCGCCGGAACTTACAGCGACATTCTGCAACACCACGAATTAGGCCTCGATGTCCGTTGGGGGCTCTGGAGCCAAAGATTTAGCTACAATGCGTCTTACACAAACAAAATGAACACTTTCTCGTGGAATGCCAGCCTTTTCGATGTCCCTCAACTGGCAATCGCGCCCGAGGTCCGCAGTGAGAGCCGCCCTCTCTTTGAACACCTCTACCTCCAACGCCGGCGGGGTTTACGCTTCGATATCGAGACTCCCCTCGGCGCAGGGCGTCACCTTCTTACCAGCGCTCAATGGAGCACACTGGGAACGCTGCTGGCTCCGCTCTCCGGCTCAAACACGCTTCAGGAAGGGAGTTTGAACACGGTCGGTGCCGTGTACCGAGAACAACGTGTGCGCCCTGATGTAGATCAAGACATCAACCCAGGCGATGGTTACCGTCTCGCGATCGCCGGCACGGTGGCGGACAGACGCCTCGGCAGCGCCTATGACTTTTCGCAATTAAACGTCGTCGGCGAACGGTACTATCCCATCATCAGAGACTGGCGCCATCACCTCACCTGGCGTTGGGGGCTCGGGATGCAAACAGGCGACTCGCCCGTACCTTTTCTGCTGGGAGGCCCCAATGCCTCGGCACAACTCTTTGCGCTCCGGGGTTATGCGGTGGGAAGTTTTTCTGGCAACCGCCTCGCCAGCACTGGATTGGAGTACGTGTTTCCGGTATTCAAACACCTTGATCGTACATTAGGACCTCTCTATCTTGACCGCTGCTACATGTCTACCTTCCTAGACACCGGGGGTGCCTGGCAAGACACACTGTCTCCCCGCGTTGGAAGTAGCATGGGCGGTGAAATACGCCTGCGGGGAACCGTGATGGGGCGGCAAAATCTCACCGTGCGCTTGGGCTTCGCGCAGGCTCTCGGGGGGGATAACGGCTCTGGATTCTATCTCACCTTCTGACTCGGGCAAAAGTTTGCTACGATGTCTGCCACCGGAAGAAGGAGAATCCTATGCCCTCGATGGCTTATCAAGATCTGATGTCGCTCAAGGCGCACTGGGGAAGGCCCCTGATCATGGGACATCGCGGCGCGATGGGGCACGCGCCGGAAAATACGATGGCGTCATTCAAGCTCGCCCACGAAATGAAAGTCGACGCGATTGAACTGGATGTTCACCTGAGCCGTGACGGTTGTCTCGTGGTTCATCATGACGAAGCACTCGAACGGACAACCAATGGCCGCGGGGAGTTGGCGGACCTAACGCTTGAACAGTTAAAGCAGTTGGACGCGGGAAGTCATTTTTCGCAAGACTTTTCAGGCGAGCAAATTCCCACCCTCGAGGAGGTCTTGGCGTGGGCGCGGCCCTTGAATTTGCCCGTCGTGATTGAGTTTAAGCGCAATCCCAACGCACCGGCGATCGTGAAGGCAGCCACCGACCTGATTGACCGCCTCGACGCGGGAGCACATGTTGCTTTCATCTCATTCGACCACTTTGTTCCGGCAGGTCTCAAACAGATTCGGCCCCAATGGTGCACGGGAGTTCTTTACGCCGCACGCCCGATTGATCCAGTCCACCTTGCCACGAGCGCAGGCGCCGATGGTCTCTTGCCGAATTTTTACTTCGTCGACAAAGAAATGGTCGCGGCCGCCCATCAGGCAAATAAATGGGTGGGATGCTGGGCGCCGAACTCAGAACGAGAGTTAGGCTATACCCTGATGCAAGGCGTCGATATGATCGGCACAAATTTTCCCGATCGTCTGCACGCTCTGATCAATCGCAGCTAAGACAAAGACAAGGAGAAAGTTGTGGGAAAAAGCCTCCAGCCACTGCGAGTGGGGGATCGGCCGGCCCTTCAAGTGGAAGAAATGGTCGTTGGTGGGGAATCGCTGGCTCGTTATGAGGGCCTCCCTGTTTTCATCCCTTTTGGCGTGCCCGGGGACCGGCTCATCGCCCGCGTCATCAGTACAAAGCCCGGTTATGCCCGTGCTTTGATCGAAGAAATAGACGCCCCCGGGGTCGCGCGCGAAGAACCGCCTTGCGATGTTTTTGGTGTATGCGGGGGGTGTCAGTGGCAAATGCTATCCCGCGCTGCTCAAGCCCAGTGGAAAAAGGCCATTGTAGAAGACAGTCTGAGGCGAATCGCCGGGATCTCCCCCGAAAATATAGTGGCCGACTGTTTATCATCGCCAGAATTTTGGCACTACAGAAACAAAGTCCACTGGGCCATTGAACACACTGCTGATGGGTGGAAATTAGGCTTGTTCGAACCACGCAGTCACCGGGTCGTGACGACCTCGGCCTGCGCGCTACAACATCCCACCCTTACCGCCGCGCAACACGCCTTGGAAGCGGCGCTCGAAACCCTCCAACTGACTGCCTATTCAGAACAAAAGCAAACCGGATTTTTGCGCTCGACATTCGCAAAAGTGGGGCATCGTTCGGGCGAACTGATGGTGGGCATTGTGACGCGCGAAGCAAGTTTTCCCCAAGCGAATTTGCTCGTCGAACGGCTGCGTGAACAATTACCTCATCTCACCACGGTGGTACAAAATGTTCACCGCTCAGCAGGCAACAAACTGATGGGCCCAGAAACAAGAACCCTTTATGGTCCGGGTGTTATCAAAGAGGAGCTCAATACCGGCCCAACACACCGCCCGCTGACGCTTTCAATCTCTCCTGTGTCGTTCTTTCAAGTCAACGGAGCAGCGGTCGAGATCCTATACGATGCCATCGCCAATGCATGTGGCTTGCCCAAAGAAGGCCCGGTGGGCACGGGGCCTCACATTATCGATGCGTACTCAGGAACAGGCGCCATCGCCCTGTTTCTTGCAGCCAGAGGCGCAGGCAAAGTCACAGGCATTGAAATCATCACCGCGGCGACGAACGACGCGGCGCATAACGCGTCCGTAAACGGGTTGGAATCCCGCGTTCAGTTCATCACGGGAGCCGTCGAAAATCTCCTCGGTGGTCTGCTGCACGAGATTAGCGAGAAACAGACCATTGTTTTGGACCCACCCCGCAAAGGCTGTGAGACGGCGGTTATTGACGCGTTGCTGACGCATCACCCAGAACGCATCGTTTATGTTTCTTGCAATCCCGCGACCCAGGCGCGTGACATCAAACGGCTCACCGCCGGAGGATATCAACTCCAGCGGGTGCAGCCCGTCGATATGTTTCCCCAAACAGCGCACGTTGAATGCATCGCAGAACTACGCTGGTCCCCCAACACCCAAATCTAGCCATTTTTTTGGGTCAACGTGGGCCGGGGGACCGCAAAAAATCATCATAGCGAAATGTTATCTGCCACCAAATGCATCGCGGATCGTGCCCACCACGCCTCGATACAGCGAAGAGTCTCTCAACATTCCAGCCACCAAACCATATCCGCCGATGCCCGCAACACCCGCCACGATGGAGCCCAACACGCCAGTCACAGGAAGGATTGCCAAGACAGTGGCCCCCGCAATGGCAGCCCCGGCACCACCTGCGAAACCACACATGGTGTCGCCCGCCAATCGCCCTGCGAACGTCCCAAAACCGATACTCCCCTGGGCCAAACGCACACCATTGGAAAAAGCCGAAATAGCCGCTTCGAAAACAGCAGAACGTGTCATCAAGGGCATTGCAGCGCCAGCAAGGCCTTTCAAAGAGCTAAAAAATGCATTGCCTCTCAGGCCTTTGACCGCCCGAAACAAGGAAGACAATTCGCCCCCCAGAGCTTGCTTTCCGTCAATTCCTGTCTTCGCGGCATTCCAAAGATGAGCCAGTGAGCGCCCTTGGTCGACCCAATCCCCTTGTGTGAAGCTTTGAACGATGCCACCGCCAGACGCTCCCACTGCGCCCAATGGAGCGGGTGGGTAGAGGTTTCCTTGAGGGGATTGCCCAATGACGGTCATCGCAGACTCCTTCTTTTTTCCAGGCGGTCACAACAAGACCACGGGGGTTCAAAGGAATGACGGCCCCGGGACAATGAGTAAGGACTCACCGCCAAGAACGAGTGGATGCAGCAATTCCCGAACCTTGACCTCCTTGTCGCCGTTCATCAGGCGTTAATAGATTAAATAAAGTTTAAATTTTAATTTTTTTTGATGAACGTCAACGAGAGAGTGAGCCAACCGACACCTGCTGCAACACGTGATTGGGCAGCACGTGTTCAAGAAACAGCGGAACCAAGGCTGGATCAAAAACAATTCCAGACAGACCTTCGATCTCTCGAGCCACATCATCGGGCACCAACGCCCCGCGGTATGGGCGAGGATGCAGCATGGCCTCGGCACTGTCAGCCAAACGCAAAATTCTAGACGCCAAAGGAATATCAACCCCTGCTAACCCATCCGGAAAGCCCAAACCATCCCACCGCTCGTGCGCCCAGCGCACCCAGGTCGCCATCTCCGCGTCACGGGTGAGGTCCAATACCTGAGCCGCTCCTTTCACCGAATGACGCCATATCTGAGCATTCTCAGCGGGAGAAAGGGAGCCTGGTTTCGCAATCAACGCCTCGGGAACCTCAAGCATCCCAAGGTCGTGAAAGATGGCCGCCTGGTGGATTCGCTCACGCGTCTCACGGGGCAGGCCAGCTGCGCCTGCCAGCGCCAGCGCCAGAGCCGCTACGCGCTCGGAATGTCCCCGGGGATAACGTTCGTGGGCATCCGCACGCGCAACGAGATCGCCCGGCTCCGCCGCCGGGAGGGGACGCCGGGATTCTCGACGCCGAGGCACCACAGGACGGCTGGGGGGAAAGAACAGGTAAACCGCCACCAACACCGCCGCAAAAAAGAACAAATAGCCGACAAGTTGAATCCAATCCGGCAAACTCGCCACGCCGAAACCTCCCTCGACTCACTCAAGGCACTCAACAATGATAAACCTTCTCCCCTGTCGGGGAGAAGGTTCAAGAGCAGCAATGCGCGCAGGAGACTCACCGTTCCGGCGCAGACTTGCGACCTAGGGTGCGTCCGACGACGGCGCAGGGGATTCCGCACCGGCAGGCGCCTCATTAATCACCGGAGTCTCACTGGGAGGTGTACTCTCCGGTTCGGCTGAGGGTTGCGCGGCAGGGAGCGCCGAGCTCGTCACACCGTGTGGAGCAGCCACGGAGGGACCAATCGCTTTTGGCTCCTTGTGAACACTCAACATGAAGGGGATCAGAAGCAATGCCACGATGTTCAAGATTTTGATCATCGGGTTCAATGCCGGCCCAGCGGTGTCTTTGAAAGGATCACCCACGGTGTCACCCACAACGGCAGCAGCGTGCGCAGGGGTTCCTTTCGCACCCTTGATCTCAATGAGCTTCTTGCCATTGTCCCAAGCGGCACCGCCCGTCGTCATCATCAAAGCCAGCGTCAAGCCGGTGATGATGGCACCGACCAGCAGACCACCCAACGCAATGGGGCCGAGTAACATTCCAACGGCAATCGGAATGACCACTGCCAGGACACCTGGCAGGAACATTTCGCGAATGGCAGCCTCGGTCACAATCGCCACGCAGCGATCATATTGCGGTTTATTCTTGCCTTCAAGAATGCCCAATTCACGGAACTGACGACGCACCTCCGTGATAACTGACTGCGCGGCCTTCGAGACCGCCTTCATGAAGATGGCACCGAAGAAGAACGGCAACACGCCGCCAATGAACAAACCGGCAATCACTTGAGGATCAGCCAAGCTGAAGGTGACATACTGAGCGACACCCCCCGCCTTTGCCGCGGTTTCCGACATCGCCCGATAAAGGTCTTGGGTGTAGGACGCAAACAAAACCAATGCAGCCAACCCTGCCGAACCGATGGCATAGCCCTTGGTGACGGCCTTCGTCGTGTTACCAACAGCATCCAACGCATCCGTGATCTGGCGAATTTCGTGGGGCAATTCGCTCATTTCGGCGATACCACCCGCGTTATCGGTGATGGGACCGAACGAGTCGATGGCCACGACCATCCCCGCTGTGGAGAGCATTGAAACAGCAGCCACCGCGATGGCATACAAGCCCGCGCTGTAGTCACCGGCAAAACCGCCGGCGGCATAGAACGAAGCAATGATCGCAGCAACGATGACGAGCACAGGGGCCAAGGTCGACTCCATGCCGACGGCCAGACCTGCGATGATGTTGGTTGCAGCCCCCGTCTCCGAAGCCTCAGCGACGTCCTGAACCGGACGGTATTCCGTGGCCGTGTAGTACTCGGTAATGAAAGTGATGACCACCATCACCGCCAGGCCGATCAGGGCCGCCGAGAGGTACTGCCAAGGATTGGTCGGGAACATCTGGAATGTGAGATACGCGAAACCAAGCATCGAGACCAAGGCGGTCATCAAGGTGCCCCAATACAGGGCGTGCATGATGTTCTGGTTGCGCCCGAGCTTCACGCTGAAAGTTCCGACGATCGATGCCAAAATCGCGATGGCACCCAACCCAATCGGATAAAGAACGTACGTCGCGTTGCTCGGGAAGAACAAATGGCCGAGCAACATCGCAGCGATCAAAGTCACCACGTAGGTTTCGAACAAGTCGGCGCCCATGCCCGCGCAGTCACCCACGTTGTCACCCACATTGTCCGCAATCACGGCTGGGTTACGAGGATCGTCCTCGGGGATACCGGCTTCCACCTTGCCCACCAAGTCTGCGCCCACGTCGGCCGCCTTGGTGAAAATGCCGCCGCCCACCCGGGCGAAGAGCGAAATCAGGGACGCGCCAAAACCCATCCCAATGATGGTCTCGACGTCGTGGGTCGCGCCATAAAAGCCCGCAACCCCAAGCAAGCCCAAACCTGCGACCGCCAGACCTGTGACCGCGCCACCACGGAAGGCCACTTGCAAAGCAGGGGCCAGGCCCTTCTCTGCCGCAGCGGCCGTCCGCACATTGGAACGCACCGAAATATTCATTCCGACGTAACCGGCAGCCGCAGAGAACGCGGCGCCGATCGCGAAACCAATGGCCGAGGTCCACGACATGGCAGCCCCGATCACAACGAACAAAACAGCGCCAACGATCGCCACCCATTTGTACTGGGTGTTGAGGTAAGCGCCTGCGCCTTCCTGAATGGCGGCTGCAATCTGCCGCATCCGGTCATTACCATCCGGCAGTCGCAAAATCCCCATGGCGAGGTAACCGCTGGTGGCCAGCGTTAGGACAGCGGCGACGACACTGCCCCAGATGATGTAATTTTCCATGATGACGTAGTACCTACTCCTTGCGAGACAATTGCGTGCGTGTTCGGTGCATGATGAAGCGACAGCCAAACCGACGACTTAGCAAAATTTCAGCCTGTAATTTTACTTGCTTTTAATCCGTGCGGCAACCAAGGGACGAGAAAATCAGCAAACAAACTATTCCGCGAGCGTCACACGGTTCCGTCCCAGCGCCTTCGAACGATAAAGCGCCCGATCTGCCGATTCCACCAAAGCCGTTGCATCCCTCCCGTGATCGGGAAACGTCGCGACCCCCACACTCACGGTCACCCCCAAGGGTTCGCCTGCGGGCCCGGGCAGTTCCATGGCCCCAATGGCCTCACGCACGCGTTCGGCCATGATGTATGCGCCATCGGTTTCGGTCTCTGGCATCAAGACCAATAGCTCCTCCCCTCCAAAACGTCCTGGCACATCAACATCTCGGATGCTGTGACGTATCGTCCGAGCCACCCACCTGAGCACCTCGTCCCCGGTTTGGTGTCCGTGGGTGTCGTTAAAACGCTTAAAGTGATCGATGTCCATAATCAACAATGAGGCCTGGGTGCCATAGCGCTCCGAACGTCGCAATTCCTCGCTCAATCGCTGCTCAAAATGTCGCCGAATGAAAAGACGCGTCAGGCCATCGACGGTCGCCAATTCATAGAGTCGAGCGTTCTCTATGGCAGTGGCCGCCAAGGATGCGATATTCGCGAGCATCGGTACATCCTCTTCCGAGCTAAACGGCTCCAAACCCTCCGCGGCCTCCTTGTCAAATACGACAAGAACCCCCAAAAGCCTCTCTTGATAAACAATCGGAGCAGACAATGCCCACGTGGCGTCAAAATCATGCGGCAACTCGCTTTGCACGAAGGCCCGCGGCGCTTCGGACTCCAAAGAGGCAAGCAGCCAAGGATGATTGACGGAATCACGTGGCACTGCGTTTTCCAACGAAAACCCAAACGAAGCCAGCACCTCGCACCATTCCCCCGAATCATCTTTCAAAAGCAACAGGCCTTTTCTAGCACCGAGCAACTCAACCGCACGTTGCATCAATTCCGTTGCGACGCGGTCGCGCTCAAGCGAAGAACTGATTCCACGGCTCACGTCGTACAGTTGCTCCAGTTGCCAGACCTTCAGCCCAAGTTGTTTGTTCGCCGCCATTAAATTCGTTTTGAGTTGATTATTGTGCAGCGCCACCGCCAGTTGGCGGCCGATCAGAATCAAAATATCGCGCTCAGTCTGGCTCAAGGGCGCGCGTGATAGCTTATCCCCGAGCATCAGGAGGCCCAGGAAATGCCGGGTCACACTCAGGGGTAACCAGGTTGCCTCAGGCAGGTCACAGAGAAGCTCCGAATTGCCCGTCATAAATTCGATCAGCAGGGGATGCGGATTTTCGCGATCGATCAGATTTCCCCCTTCCGACCACAAAAAGCGCCTGACATCGGAGGTTACCACCAAACGCACCGTTTCCTCATCGGACCCCACCACCGAATACAGTTCACCTTCCTCCGGGGCGTAAAGAAACAGCGCGGCACGCCGGATACCCAACGCACCACAAGCCATCCGAACAATGGCGCGAATACTCGATTGAGGGTTCGGGTTGGTGGTCATTTGTTCGGCCATTTCCCCGAGGGCCGACAAGACATACAGCAGGTGCTCCAGGCTCTGTTGCTCCGCCTCGGGCAACGACGGAGCCACCTCCACGACACGCTCTAAAGAATCCACTGCCAGCCTCGTCTATCAGGCATCGGCCAAAACCCCCAACACCGCATCGTTCTCGGTTTCGAAAACCGAAGCATACTGCACCAAACCCATCATGGTGAAGGTTTTTTGAATCGTCCGCGTGAGATGACAAAAAGCCAATCGGCCGTGGGTTTCCTCCATTTTCTCAATGATCTCAATCAAAACGGAGATCCCAATCGAATTGATGACCGTGCTTTTCTCAAGGTTAATGATGATGCGAGTATAACCCTCCGCAATCAGTCGGTGTGCGGCCTCGCCTATCTTCTCACCGCCCAGATTATTGATGTAACCATCCGTGATTACCACCGCAAACCGCCCCTGCGGATCTTTTCGGACAGCGATGGCGAATGAGCTATTCACTCTGCAGTCTCCTCAAGGCGCTTCTTGATCATCACAATGCGGGTCCCTTGAGGTCCACTGTCGATGTGAACATCGTCCATCAGACTCTCCATCATCACCAGGCCCCACCCCCGCTTTGGTTCGGAGCCTGCCAATTTTCGCACCAGCGAAGGTCGCGGAACGCAGTCAGTCTCAAAACCTGCACCAAAATCCTGAATGGTCAAAGTCAACTGCTCACGATCGATGAAAAACTTGATGTATACATTTCCCTCCCGGCTTTCGCTGTGCTCGAAGGCATTGATGCAAGCTTCAATCAAGGCATGCTTCACTTCGTCAATCTGATCCGATGAAAAACGCATCAGACGCAAAACAGCCTCTGCCGTGTGCGTTGCCGCCATTTCCATATTGGGGACGATGGGAATGGTCAGACTCACTTCACGAGGCTCCTCCGCGTGATACACCATTCACCTCCTTGTGTGGCCCCCTCTTCTTTCAAGAAGCGGTCGCAACACGGACAGCGGAATTATACCTGCCTGCCAGCGCGTGAAAACCGATCCGCGACCGCTATTCCACCTGGACGAGGCGCGTATATATTTTGTTCGCCTGAACCACCTCTTGCCCCGCTTGACGCAAAACCTTTGGTACAACAAGAACATGGGCGTAAGTTCCAGGGCGCGAGGGGGTTGCCCGGCGGGTGACTATCCCCCGGCGGGGAATGGGCGCGAAGCGCAAGGCTCTGTAGACTTCTTCCGCACCGTTTTTCGCCAAGACTGTCGACAGTGGAACCAGCGCATATGCGTATTCCGTAAAGGTGCCGCGGAAAGAATCGTCTCCAACAAAAAACCGCAGCCAATAAGACTGCTGAGAGGCAGCCAGAACCGGCAGATTAGAAAATCCCATCAAACCAAAATCTTGCCCCACATCGATGAAACTGTCATTCCAAGCGACTTGTAGAGTGTCCGCAATCCAGTCGTCACCTTTTTTACGGTACATCGCGGTGACCTGCCCTATTTCACGGTAGGTCCCTGAAAGACCAGACGCATCATAATTCGATGTGCTGCCCGAAAACTCAGCCACAGTGGTCACGTTTGCCTCAGTATCACTCATCTCGCTGACATCGATCGAACGATACCGCATGCGCAAATTTGGAAAACTGCGCCGTAAATCATGATTAATTTCCAGCAGCCTTGCTCGCTCTACCTCAATCCCGTTGTACTCGACGCGGGGGGCAATATCGTGCAAGTAGCCCTCAAAGTCACCGTGGTTAAACGCATCCAGGCTTTTGTCCAGGTGACGTCGCAAAAGGGTTTCCACCAACGACACGGTCGGATTCGCAGTCGCATCGAGCGCCACAACAGCCATCAACGTGCCCATAAAGAGAATAACAGCCAACAGCGTTCTCAAAAGACGCCTCGCACCACGCACGCACCTCACGAAGCGGGCACTCGCTGCTTAAGGTCAAGGACCAAGCGACATCGCCACTGCCCATTTTCATCCAACGAAAGGCGCCAGTGAGGGAGAAGAACGGATGATTGATAGACCCGTTCGAAGCCGCTCTCGGAACGAGACACCGTCTCGACGGGCAGACGCCACAGCGTTCCCGTCACATCCCACGCCAGATGGGCATCAACACCCAAGCTTTCGTCTCGCAAACCCACCTCGGAAATGTGCTCGTCCTCACTCAGTGCGGCCGGATGAGCAGGCTCCACCTGGCGCCCTGAAAGGCTGTAATAACCACGCTCATGCCCCGCCCCGCTCCGTACGTTAAGGTTGAATTCAACCCCGAACCACAATGAAACCGGCCGATCCCACAAATTGGTGACCGCGTAATCTACAGTGAAGCCCCCCGCCTCCTTGGGCACCCGAACGGTCTTGGCCACCCGAACAGGCCAGAACTCAGACCCCACCCACACGTGCCCATCACGACTCAGGTGGATCAGAAGTTCGCCCTCGCGTTCGTCCGTCTGGAAATCGTAGGGCTGATTGATGAAGTCACCCTGCTCGCCGTAGCTCACATTGTAAAACGTCTCTAGATGCGTGTCGGGGTGGAAGAAATGATCCAGTAACGACAATCGACGATACCAATCATAGTGGAGCATCCGTTCGAGGCCACGCTCCTTCACGGCAGGGTGTTCACCCAATGCGGCAAAAGGAGCGGAGTGGGCATCACGCACCGGCAAGGATTGAGTGATCTGAGAATGATAACTCTCCGGTCGCCGCGCCAAAGTATCCAAAAGATTGTGACGGGCCAATTTTAGATCGTGTTCAAATAAAGCCCCCCCATAACCGGGCGCAAAATAAAGGTTTTGGGAGCGTGATGAGACCAGAACCTCAAGCGCCCCGTCCCGATCAAAATCTTGGACCTCCAACTCACAGAAAACATCGTCACCGTGTCGCGCCTCGTCGCACAGCGCCTCAGCCTCGAGCAATGCCGAATAATTTGCTCCCCGCAAGTGATTGAGATAAATTCCTCCAAACACGCCGTGCCAGTAGGCATCGTGACTTTGCCCTCGCCACAGCGCCTCTTGCGCTCGCGTCAGGTTCATTGGCGCCGAGGGCGCTTGCATTGAGCGTCCGACCGCTACGGGAGCCGCTTGCGTGCTCCAGCGACGCACATCCGCCGCCACCCGAAGCATTTTTTTGTGCATGTTGTTCGATTCCGGGTACCGAACGAGAAAATGGCGCCAATAACCGCCTTGGAGAAAGTCCGCAAATTCTGGAGCGACCGTGGCACGCAGATCCTCAAGGCGCACCACCTGTTCGGGGGGTAAAGCCCACGTTTGCATCTCAGTGAACGAGCCTGCAGGCAGGTACAGACGCCCCCAAGAGCGATGACGCTCTCGATATTCCGCCAAAGTGGTGAGAACCAGCCAATCTTGGTTGATTTCCAACAATTGAAAAAAGCGCTCGAGCCAACCCTCCACGTACACCGCCTGATACGTTCCCGGCCAGCCCCCGAGTTTGGCCCCATCATCCATATGAACCAACAAACGTCCGCCGTTGGCTGTGGCTTGTTGACGCAAACGCTCGATGACACTCTCCGGGGTTTCGAAGGGAATCAATGCCCGCAGCTCTCTTGAGTTGGCGAACACAGACAATGTTTCACCGAGGTCCTCCGTCTCGTAATAGCCGTAGAGCTCATCATTTCGAAGGCCCAAAGCCCGAAACGGCTGATCATCTAGCACGCTATATTTGAGACCCGCACCCACAATGGGGCGAACCAGATGTGGCTCCCAGACGCGTCCCGCCAGTGCCGCCCCGGTTGGCTCAGCGCCAAACAATCGCTGCACTGTTGTGGACAGATGACGAATCTGCCCGTGTTGATCCTCCGGGGGTATCAAAGCAAGAATCGGCTCGTAAAAGGCCCCCCCCAGAATTTCAACTTGTTTGGCCGAAACCATGGCCCGCAGGCGCCCTACAAATTCAGGATGATGCTCAGCAAGCCAATGTAAAAGGTGACCACCATAATGAAGGGTCACTCGGATCAGCGGGTGACGCTCCAATACATCCAAAAAAGGAAGATAAGAATGCTGATACGCATCCTCAATGACGTGGTCCCAATTACCGACGGGCTGGTGATTGTAGAGTCCAAACGCCAGGTGTATCCGATCGTGGTCGGCGAGCAACATCACGGCCTCTAGAGGCTAAAAACAGAGGGCTTACCCTGGAAAAACACAGCGCAAGCTTAGGGCAGACTCCTGTTTATACCACAGTTCCTGCCACACTACCGCGTTCTTCCAGCAGCCTCCTGACGATCCGCAAACAGGCGGTAATCGATATCAGGGAAAAGATTGTCAATTCCCTCACAACTCTCAAGAGTTTCCGCCGAAACCGCTCCGGTCATCAAACCATCGGCCAATGCATCGAAGCGCTCGACGTGTTCGTTGAATCGATCAATCGCGTAGGTTCTGGCCTGCCCCGTTGTCACCAAAAAGGGCCAATCACTTCCCTCAAGCAACAACAATTCCCGGGCAGCCTGAGCCAACCCCCTCGCAATCAAGGATGAAGGCGGTTCTGGGTACATGCGAACCAATTCTTCCATGCGCCGTTCGCAACGGTGAATAATCGGCCACATCCATTCCACCTCGGGATTCATCCAGACATGGTAATGGCCCCCGGCTCCCCAACTGCTTTCAGGCAACTGAAACGCATGCGTCGGCGGAGCATCGGTATGCAATTCCCCAATCGTCACACGGCGTATGCCACTGCCCTGTGCCATCTTTCTCACAACCTGTTTAATCCACTCAATGCCTTCGAACCACCAATGGCCGAACAACTCGGTGTCAAATGGAACGACGACGTGGCCCGGCTCCCCGTTGGCGTCCTGATAGCCTTTCAGCATGTCGTGTATCAATGAAACGTAATGGTCACTGTGTTCGTGAATCCGTTGCAGCGCCATTTGCGGGTTGTAAAAATCTTTGTCGTGCAACTCACAATGAGAGCCGGTGATGCGCCAATAAGACATCCCGCTGTTACCGTCCCGCTTGTGGAATTCGCGGTACCACGGATCCCCAGGATACCCCATATCCGCAGACCACACCTGCCAGCCGGCACGCTCATTTCTCGCGTAAAAAGCCACCGGATGCTCAGGCAGCCAATAACCGTGGAAGGTATCGAGGCCAGACAACGGTCGCTCTGGCATTTCAAGAAACTCGATGTTCCCATATAAGCCAATGTGGCGACGATATCCTGACGTCTTTCCGCCCACCACCGCGTGAGCATCCGTAAAAAAGTACTTCAATCCCTGCGCGTGCAAAAACTGTTCGACCGGAGGACGATAATCTCGTGCATCCTCATACCCGGGGCGGTATGCACACTCCGGTAACCAAACACCCGTCGGGCGCCTGCCAAAGTGGCGTTCGTGCGTCTGCACAGCCACCGAGTACTGGGCATTCAGCGTAGAATCACGACTAAAAAGTGGACTAAAACCGTGCGTAGCGGCGCAAGTGATAATTTCAATGGCCCCTTGTTCCTGCAAACGACGGAAGGCTGCGAGCAGGTCGCGCCCAAAACGCTCCTGAAAATCAGACAAACGCTGACGGTACCAATCAAGGTACCATTTGCTCAACTCGGCACGAGGGTCCGGCTGTTCTGGAACTGTGAGAGGCACTTCCGGGATATCGTCAAGGGTCGGAGGTGTGGCGGGCGTCAACACCACCCGACCCAATTCCCCCTGCGTTTCCGCAGCCCCCGCCCGCGCCTCGGTCTCTGCCACCGCCTGCGCCAAACCGGCCACAGTGACCTCACAGTCGACGGGATGCGACGGTTGCCCTGCGATGGCCGAAGCACCAGCGCCCACGCCAAAAGAGGAAAGTGGAGAAGACTCCGTCACGCCGCGGGCTCCCTGCGGCACCTTTTCCGGGTTGCCGCCAGGCGGAAGGCCGGAATCGCTCGCTGATGGCGCAGAGGCATCCGGGCGTCCTGCACCTTGACCCGCAGGGCGATCCACGATGTTTCTGTGAAAATCACGATCCAGTGCATCAAGGGCTGCCAACACATCACCCGCTTCTGAAAGCACGTCCGGTTTGTCGCCCGCGTTGGCCTGTTCCCAATCAGCGATGGCTGCAGCCAGTTGCTCGGAGCGCATTTCGGCTGAACGCCACTGGGCTGCCTCGCGTTCACCCTCGGCGGAATAGCGATGGACATCTTTTTCAATCCGCTCAATAATGTCCGCCACATATTTTTCGAAACCAACCTTCAAATGCTCGTCAGCCAGTTGCTCTGCCAGCACCGGCGTGATTCCGATAGTTAATTTCGGCGAAACCCCTTCTTCAACCAAATCTTCCAAAGCCACCAGCAACGGCAGGTATGTCTCTGCCATCGCTTCGTAAAGATTCTCTTCACCAAACGGCCACATTCCTGCCTTGCGGTAGTAAGGCAGGTGACTATGAAGAACCAAACTGAAGGTACCAACTGACATGAAAAGGTTCACCTCACGCCGCCAAGCGCCCACGCCTTAGCCTGTAAAATCTTTGTAAATTTTATTATAAAACCGCATTAAAGACCAGATCAAAAGCAGGCCATCACGCGCCGTCGCAACAAATCTAACGCCATCTGGGAAGCTCTTTGCTTAATCATTTCTCGAGGAAGATCGCCGAATCTCCAACACTCGGCAGTGGTATGCTCAGCACCGGCAACAGCCAGCCACACGACGCCAACATCTGCCGGGTCCACCCCGTTTCCTCCGCTGGCCCAGCCTGTAATACCCACACCCCAATCTGCGCCAAACAACGCGCGAATTTTTTGTGCCATTGCACGCGCCACGGCTTCACTCACAACGCCTTGTTGTTCGATCACACGGGGTTCAACATCGAGCAGCCGGACCTTGGTCTCCGTTTGATAGGCCACCACCCCCCCTTTGACATAGGCACTGCTTCCAGAGATGTCCGTCAGACGGCTCGCAATCAGTCCACCGGTGCACGATTCAGCCGTTGCGACCGTGTGCCCTAAACCTTTCAGTAACTCGCCCACAACGGCGGGCAGAGAAAAAGCGCCCTCCCCGTAGTAAAACGGGGAAATTCCTCTGAGCCTTCGCAACACGGGCGCCAGCAATTCTTGGGCGCGCTGATCGTTTTCGGCGCGAGCAGTCACGCGCAGGTGAACCTCGCCGTCTCCAGCATAGGGCGCGACTGTGGGATTTTCGCCGTCTAGAAGATCAGCCACCTCCTCCGCCAATTGCGACTCTCCAATACCCACGTAGCGCAGCAGAACCGAGCTAATCACACCAGCTCGTTCGGCTTTCAATCGCGGATAAGCCCAGTTCGCCCACATCGCGCGAAGTTCAGCGGGGACACCAGGAAAACACGCCACCCACGCTTTTTGAATTTTCACAGCCATTCCAAACGCTGTCCCCGCAGGATTCGAAATAAGCTCCGCAGAAAGGGGAAATAAAGCCATTTTTAGATTAGAGGCCGCCATGGGACGCTGCCGGCGGAGGAAATAGGCTTCCAGATGTTGGCGCACCTCTTGGCGTTCCAGCAGCGGCTCTCCCAGAAGATCGGCCAGAACAGCCACTGTGATATCATCAGCCGTTGGCCCCAGCCCCCCTGTCGTAATGACCCAGTCCGAACGAGCAGCGGCACGGGAAATAGCCTCTTTCAAGCGCTCCGGGTTGTCTCCCACGACACTCACCCAATGCAGCGTGACACCCAGTGTTGCCAATTCTTGCGCCAGCCAAGTGGCGTTTGTATTCACCACTTGGCCGATCAGCAGTTCTGTTCCAATGCAGAGGATCTCGGCTCGCATCGCGTTCTTTAGACGTGCACCGTTCCGAACGCGCGATCCCCCGCGTCCCCAAGGCCCGGAACGATATAGCCCTGCTCATTCAAATGCGAATCAACCGACACACAATAAATGGGAACATCCGGATGCGCCGCATGCACATTGCGAATGCCTTCAGGGGCAGCAATGAGACACAAAAACTTGATGCAACGGGCCTGGCGTTTCTTGAAGGCATCAATGGTTGCGGTCGCACTACCGCCCGTGGCCAGCATCGGATCCAAAATCAGGACAGTCGCCTCGGGACTGACCACCTCCGGTAATTTCACATAATATTCGACGGGCTGCAACGTTTCTTCGTTGCGGTAAAGCCCAATATGTCGAACCTGGGCTTCGGGGAGCAACTCGGTTGCCGACTCCATCATGGCCAGACCCGCCCGCAAAATCGGCGCGACAATCAAGGGGCGATCGCCCAATGTGCGCCCGGGTGTCACGGCCAGTGGCGTTTCAACATCGATGGCGTCAGTCGCCAGATCGCGGGTCGCTTCATAGATCAAAAACTTAGCCAGTTCGCGCACCCTCGCTCGAAATCGAGGCGTTGGCGTATCTTTATGACGAAGTTCGGCAAGGGCCGTGACCACCAAGGGATGATCGAGTTGCGTCACCGCACCGGCGGACAAAGGTTGAAGCCGAGTCGACATCCTGTACCTCCTGTTTCTCGCCATGATGAACAGCAAAACAGAAGATTGTCTACCGCCGCAGACCTGAATTTTTCCTAGTCTGCGACCGCTCTGAGCACGTTGACTTCCCCGTGTCCATACATGGCATCCACTCCTGCGGGGCCCCGATCGGTTGCGGTGCGCTCGATTTGCTCCTTCACCTGCTGTGCGTTCCAATCCGGATGACGACTCCACACGAGAGCCGCAACTCCGGCGACGAACGGTGCTGCCATCGAGGTGCCGCTCATTTTCGCATAGGTATTTCCGGGCATTGTAGAAAGAATACCGACTCCGGGTGCCGTCACGCTCATCGTGGCATCGTGGTTTGAGAAGCGGGCGAGATTCCCCCCGCTGTCGGTGGCCCCCACAGACAACACTCCGGGATAGGCTGCTGGAAAACCCACCGCATCGGCACTGTTACCAGCCGCTGCAACAATCAATGCCCCACTCTGGACCGCCGCATCGTAAAATTTGCGTTCCACGCTGGTCGTTGCCTCACCACCGAGACTCATATTCACAATTTTGGCGCCGTGGGTAATGGCGTGAGCGACGCCCTTCATGACGTCGTAGCTCGTCCCTCCCCCTTTACCACTCAATACTTTGACAGCCATCACCCGCGAGTCCGGCGCCACCCCAGCGATGCCCAGTTTGTTGTTCGCCGTCGCGGCAATAATGCCTGCACAATGGGTGCCGTGACCGTTATCATCCATCGGCCCGTCCTTGTCCTTCCGATTAAATATTCGGCCCGCGCGGAAGGCCAAATCAGGGCCCAAAACAACGCGGTCCTTCAAGTCTGGATGAGAGTAATCAACGCCCGTGTCAACGACAGCGACGGTCACAGCAGGGTCTCCCGAGCTCTTTCGCCACACCGTTGGGACGTCTTTCTGAACCAGTCCGTACTGCAAAGCATAGAACTCATCATCAGGCGTACCCGACTGACGCGTGGAGGAGATGGCATAGACCATAGGGTTGGGGTCGGCGTGACGAAGGCCTCTGTCTCGCAATGCTGCCAATGCCCGCTGGATGAGATTTTTTTGGCCGACGTCCAGCAGATGATACGTCGTCCCCCTGAATGAGAACGAATCAATGTATTTCCCAACATTCTGGGGGGGGCGGAGTTCCGGAGGGCCATCCACAGCCACGACAATCTCACTGGGTGCCTCCGCGAAGGCACTCTTCACCTGCAGGACGGGGCGCTCAGTCATCGTCGCACCGCGAACCGTGGGGCGCACGGCAGCAGGCAAAGTGCCACAAGCCGCCAACAGGAGGGACGCAGCCAAAGCAGGCGCTACAACCCGAATTCCTACGGTCTTTGCCATTGCGATCGCAACCTCCGAAAAACTACCCTGTGGGGCGCCGTCTCCATGGGTATCGCGAAAAGCTGGCAGGAACTTGTGAGGCTGAACTTAAGCCTACATTAAGTTTCCGTATCGTTTTTTTGAAGCCTGGGTGTGCGCGGTTGCGCGATGGCCGACAACCAAGCCGTCAGCGGGATCGTGAACAGTAAACTCGCGAGGCCCACCAGCAACGTGACCGCAAACGTCCCCACGGTCTCCAAATGCATCACACGAAGCCCACTCAATGGCTGTACGCTTAGACTCAACATCACCGGCAAAAAGCCCCCCAAATAAGCCAGCATCAGGGTGTTAGAGGTGGTAGAAAGCAAGTCGCGCCCCACCTGGCATCCCGCTTGGAAAAGCGTTGCCCGGGCCATCCCAGGATTCGCTCCGCTCAGTTCGTCGACAGCAGACGCAATCGACAAAGAGAGATCGAGCAAAACACCCAGCAAACCAATCAACATGCTGGCGGCCAACAAACCCGGGGCATCGATGGAAACACCAAGGGAACCAAGAAGCATCACGCTCCCTTCCGAGGCTGCGCCCGACAATTTGGCCCAAACCACAAAGACAGCCGACAGCATCGCAGCCAGAAAAACAGACACGGTGGTGCCCCCAACGGCAGTCCAGGTCTTGCGACCGGCACCGCTCGTCAGCAGGGCCGTCGCCAGCGCGATGAAGCCCGCGAGAACCACTGCCAAAGGCAGTGGAGACCAACCGCGCAACGTCAGCGGCAAAAGGATTCCGGCAACGGTTCCCAAGGTCAATGCAAGAATCATCAGGGTCTTCAGCCCCCGCCAACCGCCAACGAGGGCAAAAGCAAGCGCCGTAAATCCCATCAGCAGCCAAATGGGTTCTGCCCGCTGATGGTCAACTATTTGCCAGTCCAGTTCATCATCTTCCAATGGGGTCGCGCTCAGCACGACCCGGTCCCCCGGATGAACCATCAACTCGTGCCCATGAGGGCCGCCAATATGTTGGATCACCGTAATGGCTTGACCCGCGCCATAGCCCCCCGTGACCTCAACCGTCACCAATCTCTGTTGCTCCTGCGCACCCGGAACAATTTGACGCACCGTGCCCAAAGATGCGCGCGGTGGAACATCGGAGACCGGCAAGGCCTGCCCGTGGAAATCATCTGCCGTCGCAGGGCTCAAAAAAGTAACCAACAGCAGAACCGAGAAACAGAGGCGAACAACCCAGATCAGCAATAGCAGCACCCTTTTCATCGCGGCGAGCGCCGCAGCCGTGCGTTTCGAGGGCAAGGACTTTTCATCGCTCCCAGCTTATGCCCTGTGAGTATTGATACAACGAATCGTGCGTGTACGCAGTGACCGCAAACCGTAAATCGACAAAATAAAAGGGCCGTTTCCCCGAAGACAGGACGGACGCTTCGTCGCGTCTAAGCCTTCCCTCCATCGTGAAGCGCTGTATTGAAAAAAGCCCCCCAAGAAAGGGAGGCTTTCGGTGTCAAGACACGGAGAAAAACTTACTCGCGCACCCAGCTCTCGCCTGCACGGTCCCACGAAACCAACTCTTCGGGTTTAAAGAAGATTCCAATTTCACGCGCGGCACTCTCAACGCCGTCCGACCCGTGAATCACATTGCGACCGATATCCACTGAAAAGTCTCCGCGGATGGTTCCCGAGTCAGCATTCGCCGGATTGGTTGCCCCCATCATCTTGCGGGCCGTAGCAATCACCGCAGGACCTTCCCAAACCATCGCCACAATGGGGCCCGAGGTGATAAAACTCACCAAACCCTCGAAAAACGGCTTGCCCTTGTGCTCGCCGTAGTGGGTCTCCGCCAATTCGCGGGTCACCTGCATCAATTTCAAACCGACCAGTTTGAAACCTTTGCGCTCGAATCGGCCGATTATTTCGCTGACCAGGCCACGCTGAACCCCATCGGGTTTGACGGCAAGAAATGTACGTTCGAGGGAAGCACCCATAATCTTCAGAACTCCTGTAACGATGATGACTGTGTTCTCAGGCGCATAGCGCGACCGCATCATAACCGGAGCGCACCGGCACAGCAAGGGGAAACATTAGCGTAATGTCACGCGGGTCACCCCGTCACCGCCCTCCAGGGGGCCCCCGGGCCTGAACTCGGCGACCCCCGGGCGGGTTTTCAGCCACGCGCGGATCGCCTGTCTGAGGGCGCCCGAGCCAGCCCCGTGAATGAGGGTCACCTCCCGCAAGTGAGCTCGTAACGCCTGATCAAGGTAGATGTCTGCGGCGGGGATGGCCTCGTGCTGCATCAAGCCCCGCAGATCACACTCGGTTGCTGTGGCGGCCGATGGAATAATGATCGTTCCGGTTCGACGCGGCGGGGGTGGGGTGTCTACCAACTCCGCTCCCGATTTCAAAGTCAGGTCCTTTCGATGACACGTGACGGTCAGAACACCCACCTGAACCTTGAGATTCCCATCAGAATCGGGCAATTCCAACACTTTGGCACTTTGCCCCAGCTTCGCGACCCATACGGTTTTCCCAACCTCCAAGAGTTCTTGTTTGCTCGGCGGCAAAGCCGTCGCCTTCTTCTTCTTCCCTTGAAATTTTTCGAGGCGCTCGGTCGCTTTCTGGGCAACTTGTGCGGTGCGGACTCCCTGCAACTCCCGAATAATTGCCGCAATCTCACCTTTCGCTGACCGAACCTGTTGTTCAACTTTTTCTTTGGCTTTCGCCTCCAACCCTTTACGCTCTTCACGCCACGCTGCCAATTTGGCCTCATACTCAGATTTGAGGCTTTCGGCCCGGGCGCGTGCCTTTTCGGCGCGTGCCAGCAATTCAGACGCTTGGTGTCGATCCCGCTCCACCGAGCCTATCAATTGAGCGGTGTCGGTCGCTCGATGAGCGACCAGTGCACGGGCCCGCTCCACCACAGAAGACGAGAGGCCCAACCGTTCAGCGATCGCAACGGCATTCGACTGCCCTGACACCCCGAGTAACAGGCGGTAAGTGGGGGAGAGCGTTTCCACATCAAATTCCACGGCCGCGTTTCGTATCCCGGCCAATTCGTAGGGCAGAAGCTTGAGTTCACCGTAATGCGTGGTGGCGACGAGGCGCGTGCCGCGTTCCAAAAGCGACTCAATGACCGCCCGCGCCAATGCCGCACCCTCTTCTGGATCAGTTCCTGCCCCGAGTTCATCCAGCAAAACCAACGAGCGGGCGTCGGCCCGCTCCAGAATGCGAATGATATTTGCCATATGCCCTGAAAAAGTTGACAGACTTTGCGCAAGACTCTGCTCATCGCCGATGTCAGCAAACACGGAGGTCACCAGACCGATTTCCGACCCATGCTCCACAGGCGGATGCAAGCCCGCTTGGGCCATCAAGACACAGAGCCCTAGCGTCTTCAGCGCAACCGTCTTGCCTCCCGTGTTGGGTCCAGTGATGAGCATCACCGGATGCGCATCATCCACGCTCAGGTCGACGGGGACTGTTCCTATTCCGAGCACGGGAACCAACAGCGGATGCCGGGCTTTCAGCAATCGCGTATTCCCCCTGCGGTTGAGGCGCGGCGCAGTTCCTCCAAGTAAGTCAGCCAAACGCGCTTTCGCTTGGACGAAATCAAGGTCTGCCGCAGACTGAAGCGTCCAATGAATGGGATCAGCGCATCCCGCGACGGCCTCACTTAATTGGGTGAGAATGCGATTCTCTTCGGCGCGCTCTTCGAGTTGCCGTTGCCGCAACGCATTGTTCAACTCGACGACCGCCAAGGGTTCCACATAGAGCGTCTGTCCTGTGCCCGATTGATCGTGGACCAGGCCAGGAACCGATGCTTTGGCATCGGCACGCACAGGCAAGACAAAACGCTCTCCTCGCACCGTCACGATGGGCTCTTGCAGGGCCTGTGCGTGTTGCCCGATGATACGGGTGAGCGCTTGACGCACGTGATTCTGAGCCTCACGCAAATGACGGCGAATCGCCGATAGTGCTGGGCTTGCGTGGTCCGCCAGCCCGCCCGCAGCATCGAATGCACTCAGCAACTGCGATGTCAGTTCAGGGAGACCGGCCATCGGCGCGGCCAGTTCAGCCAGGTGAGGAAATTCATCCCGCCGTTCGAGTACCCAGTCCTTGAGACGTCGCGCCGACTGTAGCGTGTTCCCAACGGCCACTAACTCGTCGGGTCGCAAAGTAAAACCCTGCTGAGCACGTCGCACAGCCCCGGTGATATCAACCAAGCCCCCTTGTGGAAGGGAACCTGCCACACGGTTCAATTCGCGGCACTCGGTTGTCAAACGCAATTCTGCCTGCACCTCGTCCAGCGCAAACCGCGGATAGATGGCCTCGCAGCGTTTCGCCCCCAAACCGTGACTGCTTTGTGCCACCAGCAGGTCGACCAACTTCTGCCATTCAAGAACTTGTAATGTTTTAGAATCCATCACTCTTATTGTAGCAACGCCTTGCAAGGCCGTATCGCAATTTCTTACAATTAAGGCAAAGCCGGAGGAGCCACCGTGCGAATTGGAATTCTAACGGACATCCACGGAGATTACGACACGATGTTGCGGGTCCTCGCGTGCTTAGAGGCGCAACGGGTGGACCGTCTCATATGTTTGGGGGATCTCGTCGTCCACGGCTCTGCCCCCAATCAGGTTGTAGATTGGTTTCGGAAACAAAAAGATGTCCGCGCAGTCAAAGGCAATCACGACATCGGCGCAACCATCGCGCAAGAACAATTAGAGGACCTTCATTTCTTTAGTTCGGATTCCCGCCAGAACACGCAATGGACGCGCGAGGCATTGAGCGAGGAGAACCGTGCGTATCTGGACCAACTACCTCTTGAGGAGTTCGAAGCCGGCGTGTGCTACACCCACGCGGCCAAAGGCAATCCCTTTGCGGTCCTGCGCAAACCGGAAACCATTGCCGGGAGTTTTCGAAGTATGAACGAGCCCATCATGTTCACCGGGCACGCTCACCGAACCCGGATTCACCACTGGCCTGAAGGCAAAAATTTCTGGTGCACCTATCAACCGACCGAAAGCCGCCAATGGATCACCGAGTTTGCTCCCGGCGATCGTTACATCGTTCATGTCGGCTGTACCGCCCAGTTAAAATATGATCCATATCCCCCGATCTGCGCCGTGTTTGAACCAAAGAATCTTCGGTTGGAATTCCACGAACTACCCGACCTCCGGACCGCTGCCGTGCATCAACGAAATCGCCGCATCTGACTGAGTCACAAAGCTGAAACACCTCAGTGGGGCTTCCTCTGAAGCGACTTGGGCGTCACGCACGTTCCAGTGGCCTGTGCAACCAGCAGCGGCTCCGCCAGCACCTCCGCCGCGGATGCCGCAAGATCGCCCCTGCGACACAACTGTATCACCTTATAAACAGAAAACTGCATCCTGCGGGACGTGTTTCCAGTGGTAATTAATTCTGCGTGGGCTTCTAAATAATCCCCCGCGTAGACGGGTGCTTTGAATTCCACCATGTCATAAGCAACAAACAGGCCCTCGTCCCCGTCGAGGCGAATCAATAATTCAGTGGCGAGGTCACCGAACAGCTCCATCATTTTGGCACCTGCCACCAAGCCACCCGCATAGTGGGCATCGTGCTCCCCCATTCGAACCCGCAAAAAACTGGTCAAGGCCTCAGACACGTTGATGGCTCCTTTCTGAAAGGCGTAGGGGTCGCGCCGGAAACAGTTTTCAAAGGTAGGCGCCCGTGTGGCCAGCCCCCGGCTCGAACAATCTTTGATAAAGGCGCAGAGCATGGGCATCGGTCATGCCAGCAATATAGTCACACACCACACGCAAACGGGCGTGTTCCTCGTGACGAACAAGTTCCCACCCCTCCCGAACATCCTCAGGAAAAAGGTCCCCGGAATCGGGTTGAGCAAAGGCATCGAAGAGGCGCTGAATGACCAGCCGCCCTTTATGTTCCAAGGTCGTCACGCGAGGATTCCTGATGAGAAGGACGAATTCTACCCCCATCAATATTCGCGTTTCGCGCCAAATTTCAGAGGGGATGTGAAGGGTCCAACCATAACCGGGTGCTTGCTCCCGGGCTTTCAAGCCCGTATGGGTAATAAAACGGTGAATCAAGCGGGATGTCAGCGCTTTACGACGTTCCTTCACCTGCGTTGCAAGGGGAGCTCGCAAACCAGACAGCAAATCCATCATCAATTGCTGAACGGCCTCAGCAGTCACATCGTGGGCCCCTTTTTTTCGCGCGTACGCCGCGATCCTTTCGAGCGTGCCCTCGTGACCAAAATGGTCCATCCGAATAAGGTCCGCGTGGAGACCGTCTTCCAAGTCGTGCACGCTGTAGGCAATATCATCCGCCCATTCCATGATCTCGGCCTCCAATGACCGGAAATGATGTCTGGCTCCCTGGCGGATCCAAGATACGATCTCGGTATCGTCGTCGTAGTAACACTTTTCGACCTGAAGCAAGGCGTCCGGGGAGTTGCCGCGCAGTGCCTTGCGCTGAGAATAGGGCTCCAAATATTTTAGAACAGCCTCGCAGGTCGCCCGGGTCAAATCCAACCCCAAGCCAGCACGCTTGGCTTCCAAACGCGTCAATATTCTTAAATTCTGCGCATTGCCTTCAAACCCTCCGTGTCGCTGCATCGCGACTTGCAACGCGGCCTCACCGTTATGTCCGAATGGCGGGTGTCCCAAATCGTGAGCCAGACAAGCCGCCTCCACCAATTCCGTGGACACCGGCGCGTCAAGCAACTCAGGCAAACGATTAAGAAACAGGGCCAAGCCTTTTCCTATTTGCGCCACCTCCATTGAATGAGTCAGCCGTGTGCGAAAAAAGTCTCCCTCGCCAACCCCAAAAATTTGGGTCTTCCCTTGTAACCGCCGGAACGCTGACGAATGGACGATACGCGCGCGATCCACCTCAAAGGGCGGCCGCGGATCCACCTCGGGATGCCGATCGTTAGGGTCCCGCCGAGCGTAATCTGTAGCTCCATAGCGAGCAGACTCATTCATCGCCGCGCACTCCTCGTCTTTATGGGATACCCACAACACAAGACCCTTCAATCATCGACACCCTGAACTGAAGGCTTTTGCGTGGTACAAGAGCATGGCAACTGGCCGTCCGGCGACGCGCAAAACGCGCCCTTCAGCAAGATCTCAAAAGGGTAATCACCTTACATTGTCTGCCGCAGCCCTTCCTGATGACGAAATGGAGCAGTGGAGAGACACTCTCTCTCAACTGCCGCCACCCGCCAAACCAAGCCGCTTTCATCACGAACGTTTCGGTTACAGTGGCCATTTGTTGCCCCTTTTATCTCGCCCTATTCCTCTCGTTGCATTGCTCAGCCAGACCTGCTTAATTCTCTTCGGAATACCACCCCGTTGGAATACGTTGGGGCCTCAATTGGCCGAGGTTTTGTGGTTATTGTGGGGCCCGTTTTGGCTGGCGACCCTGGGGCACGTCGTTTTGCGGTCGGTCAGTGGCGTGATTTGGCAGCGGAGCCGTCGCTTGAAACACCTGGACTGGTCACCCCGCCGCTGGCACTACGGGACGAGCTTCATCCTTGCCGCCCTGCCGATCATACTCGTCCAATGGAGTGATGTGGCCCTTGAACACTACCTTTGGCTCACCTGGTACAGTCAACAATGGTCCATTGTCAGTGCCTCGGCACATGCTGGTTACAATCCAACATGGGAGAACCTGTGGGTCCTGATCGCATGTCTCCCGGTTGGGTGGCAAGCGTCACGCTACGTGCAGGAAATCCCGCCAGGGCGATTGCTCGGTTTGCAACGGGAACTGGCCAGACTGCGGGGCGAAGTCACGTGGGGGCCTGAAGCTTGGGGCGCAACAGTCGGAGAAGCGGTTGACCGCTGGCTGGCGGATCTGATTCCGGGGGCGGGAGCGCCACCCGCCCCGGGAGCGAGTCGCTGGCAACAGCGTCAACGCTGGGCTCGATTACGTCGGGAGATGATTGCAGCCTGGGTATGCACTCCGCCTGACCTAGAACGAGCGAACAGAGCCATCCAAAGCTTTCGCGGGGTTTAAAACGGATGACACTTCTCGACAAATGGGCCCCCCGAGTCATTTATCAAGTCTTTCCCGACCGTTTTTCAGCGTGGCCCACCCCCTCACCCTCGGATCGGGCGACCCAACGCCTCCCGTGGAATGGTCATCCCATCCAATTTTCCCACCGACGAAGCGATCTCACTCACAGGCACCGCCACCAATTCACGCTGATGGGCGGTAACCTCGAAGGAATTCGCCAAAGGCTCAGCCATCTGGAGGATCTCGGCATCGACGCGCTGTATCTCACGCCGATCTTCGAAGCCCGCTCAAGCCATCGCTACGATACCGACGACTACCACAACATCGACCCGTTGCTAGGAACCCGTGAAGACCTCCAACGCTTGAAGGCAGACTTGAGCCAGCGCGGGATGTTACTCATTCTCGATGGGGTTTTGAATCACACCTCCCACTATCACCCTTGGCTCCAAAGTGAGCCGCAATATTACCTTCGCACGGCCAACGGCCAACCGGAAACCTGGATGGGAACGGGTCTACTGCCCAAATTAAACCCAGAAAATCCAGGATTACAGCAAGCGCTTCTATCGATTCTTGACGCCTGGCCGGAAGCCGACGCGTGGCGCCTCGATGCCTCTCACTTGATCGCACGGAAATTCCTGCGTCGATTACGCCATCATCTGGGCCCTCAAAAACTCGTCATCGGGGAGGACTGGGACGATGCGCGGTACGACCTCAAAGAGGGAATTTACGACGGTCATACCAACTTCGCTTTTCAGAAGCACGCCCTCGCGTTGCTGCAGGGTGATTGTTCACCTGAAACATTTATTCGCCGGATGTCTGTCGTCTATGAAGGATACCCTTGGAGCGCTGTATGCCTCAGTTGGAATCTGCTGGGCAATCACGACACGGATCGCGTCTTTTCCAAGGTCGGCGAGCGTGACGCTTTTCTCACGTATGCGAGGTTGCTGCAAGTGACCTTGCCCGGCACTCCGCTCATTTATTACGGCGATGAATACGGCATGCCCGGCTGGGGCGATTGGGGTGCACGAGGCCCCATGGTTTGGAGTCCCAACAAGAAACAGCGAAAGCGTTATGAAGAGTTAAAAAAACTATTAAGCCTACGCAAGGCTCATCCTGTTCTGGTCGATGGAAACATCAACTTCCTGTACGCCAGCAACCAAGAACGCACCTTGGTCTGGGAACGAACCAAGAAGGGTGAAAGAATCCTTGTTGGCCTCAATCTTGGACCAAATTCAGTCACTTGGCGCGACGGTGGGGAAAATTTTGTGATCCCAGCGGCCACAGGCGCCATCCGAGATTGTAAGAAAAATGGGCAAATTTTCTTCCCGACCCCCTAGGCAACTCAGCCGCCCTGTGTTAATCTTCGGTTAAGGTAGGGTCAGCTTGGAGGTAAGCCGTGAAAAATTGGCAACAGCTCTTGGGTGTGGCGTTAATAGGCTCTATGATGGCGGGTTGTAGCAACGCGCGCTTACCGGTCTCCCCGCAGCAAACACAGGCTCGAATCATCTCCCAGAGTGGGTTCCGAGCCACCACTGGCGCGTATTATGATTCGGTTAAAAACCTGAACGGGCGGGTTCTTTTGCAATCGCTGGCTCGCTTGGTGGGCCCCCACAAGAATTTAGGGTATGACAAGGCCCGTGACGTCATGTTTGCGGACGTCGACGACCTCGACAACAACAACATCGTGGAATGCGATTACACGAACCGCAGCATTGACCACGTCAAGGATCGAGGCAGTGCCTTCCAAAATGGGCGGGGATTCAATACAGAGCACACTTGGCCCCAGAGCAAAGGAGCCGTTGGCGTGGCGAAAGCCGACCTGCACCATCTGTTCCCAACAGATATTGACGCGAACTCGCGGCGCGGCTCCTTCCCCTTTGGCGAAGTGGTAGACGTAGAGTGGTCCGAAGGCGGCAGCAAACTGGGCAAAGACGCCAGAGGGCGCATGGTATTCGAGCCACGTGACGAACAGAAGGGGAATACGGCCCGCGCCTTGCTGTACTTTTACACGGTCTACAGCAATCACGTGGACACGGTCAACTTCAAGGTCGAAGAGCCGGTTCTGTTGAAATGGCACGCGAAAGATCCCGTGAATGCAGCGGATCGGGCCCGCAACGAGGCGGTTTACCGGTTCCAAGGGAATCGCAATCCTTATGTTGATATGCCCGAATTCGTTGACCGGGTGGGCCGCTTTTTGAACCCGCCAGACATCAAATTCTTCGACTATCGCTAAAGGCTCGGCCTCAAACTATCAGAAAGTGGAAAAACCACCTCGCGTTTTTCCGCTTTTTCTTTTCCGCCCGTGCAAACAAAAGAGCCCCACTTGTCAGCGAGACTCTTTGATTTTTTGTTTCACTTCTTGAGTGGGCGCGCTGGGAATCGAACCCAGGACACGCGGATTAAAAGTCCGCTGCTCTACCAACTGAGCTACACGCCCATCCAGTTTGCACCAAATAAACTTCAGTACAACCCCGAGTCGCTATTCTACCCCAACCGCCGATACGGGGCAAGAACGAACAAGCCCCAATGTTGGGAACAACCTCAAAAATATAAAAAAATTCCAAGAAGAATCTCTCCTTGCTTGATACGCTTGCCCTCACCCTTCTGCTACGGTCGTTTTGCAAGTGAATGCTGCTTCGGCCCACCATCCAACACACCACACTCAGGGTGAGGTAACCGGCGCCGTGACCGGTCAAGCCGGGGGCGCCCGACTGTTCAACAGGAGGGAAATACCATGGTTGGAAATAAGCCCGGTCCCGCAAAAGGGGATCCTCGGATGGTGGAGGCAGGTCGCCGAGGAGGACAAACCGTCAAGGAGGAGCGCGGGCGCGAGTTCTTTCAACAAATTGGACAAAAAGGCGGACAGGCCACAAAGGACAAATATGGTCCCGAATTCTTTTCACAAATAGGACGCAAAGGTGGTGAGTCCGTGAAACGCGAACGGGGAGTAGAGTTCTACTCTTCCATCGGCCGCAAGGGCGGTTCCTCTTCGCGAGCGGGCAAGGGTCGAAAGAAAACCCCCTGACACAGCGTCTGTGTCGCCACCCATCGATGGCTGGCGTGGAAGTCTTCGACTCGCTCGGACGGGCCCCCTCTCCAGGGGGCCCGTCTGAGTTTGACGCAAGGGATCACGCTGGGTACAATCCAGCGTCCGCCCGGGCCTCCCCTCACCCCGGGGCCCATTTTTTTCGGGACATCCTCTGAGCTAACGATTGTGACCGAACTGTATCACCTCACTGCCCAAGAACTTGCAACAAAACTCCAGGCTCGGGAAATTTCCGCCGAAGAGGTTTGTCATTCTTTTTTACAGCAAATTGACCGGTCAGAGTCGTCGGTGAACGCCTTTATCACCGTGACACGGGAAGCAGCCTTGGTCCAGGCGCGAGAAATCGACAGACGCCGCCTTAACGATGAACGGCTGCCTGGACTCGCAGGAGTTCCAATTGCCGTAAAGGACAACATCGTAACAAAAGATACCCGGACGACGTGCGCCTCACGGATGCTCGAAGAATGGAAGCCCGTGTACGATGCCACCGTGGTTGGGTGTCTACAAGCCCACGACATCGTCACCCTGGGAAAGGCGAACCTTGATGAATTCGCCATGGGCTCAACCTGTGAAAACTCTGCATTTAATCCCACGTATAACCCTTGGAACCTCTCGCGGGTTCCGGGAGGGTCTTCAGGGGGGTCCGCTGCGGCCGTGGCCGCGGGGGAAGCTCCTTGGGCCCTAGGTTCTGATACGGGAGGATCCATTCGACAACCCGCCGCTTTTTGCGGACTCGTTGGAATGAAGCCAACCTATGGTCGGGTATCCCGTTATGGACTGGTGGCTTTCGCCTCAAGTTTAGACCAAATTGGCCCATTGAGTTGGACCGTTACAGACAATGCGCTGCTGCTCAATGTGATTGCTGGTGCAGATCCACGGGACAGCACTTCGACCTCTTCACAGACACCCGACTTTACCGCCGATATCCAGACAGGGATCCGGGGTTTGCGGATCGGCATCATTCAAGAATTAATGGGGGAAGGTATCGATTCAGAGGTGAGAGGCGCTGTTGAAGGAGCGGTCAAGCAACTGGAGGCACTGGGTGCGAAGACAGTTCCCGTGAACCTTCCGAGAACCGCCGTGGCTGTGCCGACCTATTATGTGATTGCCGCCGCGGAGGCCAGTTCCAACCTGGCGCGTTTCGATGGGGTTCGTTACGGATCTGCCGCTCCCCAACCTAAGGATCTCATCGATCTGTACACCCGTACCCGCGCACTTTTCGGCAACGAAGTAAAACGCAGAATTATGCTCGGCACCTATACATTGGCCGCAGGATACTATGATGCCTACTATAAAAAGGCACAGAATGTGCGACAGCTCATCGGAAGCGACTTTGCGCGCGCTTGGGAAAGCTGTGACATCCTACTCTCTCCGACAGTTCCCACCACCGCATTTCGAGTGGGCGAGATGATGACAGATCCTTTGGCGATGTACCTCGCAGACATCGCGACGGTCCCCGTCAATTTAGCGGGTCTCCCTGCAGTGTCTCTTCCGTGTGGTCAGGACAGCGACGGGATGCCCATTGGACTACAGTTAATTGGTCAACGCCTGGATGAAATGACCCTATACCGTGCCGCCTACGCCTACGAGCAAGCCACAGAACATCATCGACGTCGGCCTGCCGAGTACTTTTCACCCGGAGACTGAGGAACGGTCATGTCTAGCAAATTTGAAGCAGTCATTGGACTTGAAGTCCATGCTGAGTTGCTCACGGAAACGAAAATTTTTTGCCCCTGCAAGGCTGAGTTTGGTGCCAGTCCAAACAAGAACGTCTGCCCCGTCTGTGCGGGAATGCCAGGTGCCCTGCCCGTTCTGAATGAGAAAGTCGTTGAATATGCTATTTTGGCGGGCTCTGCCTTGAACTGTGTCATCCCCCAAACCAGCAAATTCGACCGCAAAAACTATTTTTATCCTGACCTGCCCAAGGCGTATCAAATTTCACAATACGATGAACCCATTTGCGGCCCGGGCTGGATCGAGATCCGAACAGGCGACCAAACCCGCAAAATTGGAATCACGCGAATTCATATGGAAGAGGACGCTGGGAAACTCGTCCACCAAGGGGCTGCCGGTCTCGCCGGTTCAACACACTCCTGGGTCGATCTTAATCGAGCCGGCATTCCACTGTTAGAAATCGTTTCTGAACCGGATCTCCGAACGCCAGAAGAAGCCAAGGCCTATATGCAAGAATTGCGCTCTATTCTGGTCTACCTGGGGATCAACGACGGACGCCTAGAACAGGGCTCGTTGCGCTGCGATGCCAACGTCTCCATTCGGCCCCTGGGCGCTTCCACGTTGGGAACCAAAACAGAAATTAAGAACATGAATTCCTTCTCAGCGATTGAGCGGGCCGTCCGCTATGAAATTCAACGCCAAATAGACGCTGTGGAATGTGGAGAGGCCATCGTACAAGAAACGCGGCTGTGGAATGAGGAAAAACAAATTTCCGTCAGCATGCGAATCAAAGAAGGCTCGGCGGACTACCGATACTTTCCCGATCCGGATCTCCGGCCGCTCGAGATTGCGCCCGATCGCGTGGCAACCATTGCTGCGAGACTGCCGGAATTACCCACCGCCAAACGTGAACGCTACCAAAACACTTTCGGACTCTCATCCTATGATGCAGCGGTGCTGGTATCAGAGAAAACCACCGCGGATTTTTTCGATGCGGCCGTGGCGGCAGCGGGCAGCGTTTCTTATGCGAAGGCTATTGCCAACTGGCTCATTGGTGACATCGCCGCTTGGCTTAATTCGGAAAAACGCTCGCTGGAACAAACAAAACTGCGGCCCCAACACCTGGCAGATTTGGTCCAGTTAATTTCACAAGAGACAATTTCCGGAAAAATTGCCAAGTCGCTCCTGCCAGACCTTTTGGACGCTGGCGAAGACCTCAAGACACTCATCGAAAAACGAGGCCTCAGCCAGATTTCCGACGACAGCGCGATCAATGCGGCCATCACTCAGATATTGGAAGCGCACCCTGCCCAAGTGGCTGAATTCCTTGCAGGCAAGACCAAAGTCGTCGGTTTTTTGGTGGGACAAGTGATGCGCGCGACCCAAGGACGTGCGAAACCCGAAAGTGTGAATCGCCTGCTGCTCGCTGCGCTGGAATCAGCGAAAGGGTAACTGCGCGCTTCGTTCCGCACTGAGATTAAGCCGGGTTTAAAAAAAGCCGTTAATTGTGCTATAATCAGCAAGGAAGCTTGTTGATTTTACTATCACTCGTGTGCGTCGGTACTCAACACCCCACTGCATTGTCGAAAGTCACCTGCCTGATGAGACTCTCTAGAGCTGCCCGTTTCGTACGAACTCAAGTCGCAATACCGATTGGAATGATGTTAGCACTCGGTGCGTGTGTTTTCGCTTCTCAGAGCGTCGCGCCGCTTCAAGTGGCCCTTCTGTTTCCTGTCATTTATGGTTTGGTCGTGTTTTCCTACGGCGTCATTTCGTACGGTCGCGTTGACCCCGCCGTGGGCGCGAACACTTTGGCCGATGGCGACCTCCCATTTGTTAGCATCTTGATCCCCGCGCACAATGAAGAGTCCGTCATTGGGAATACCCTTCAACACGTCCTCCGTTTGAATTACCCAAATTTCGAAGTGATCGTCATTGACGATCATAGCTCGGACAGGACCTCGGAAGTCGTCAGGCAATTCACTGCTGTGAAGCTGATTCAACGCAGAAACCTGCCGAACCGGGGCAAATCGGAAGCACTCAACACGGGTTTAGAATTTGCACAAGGTGACATCTTGTGCGTTTTTGATGCCGACAGTGAAATGTCTCCCAATTTTCTGCGGGAAGCCGTCCACCCGCTTGTGGTGGACGAAAAAATTGCAGGAACTCAAGCCCAGGTTCGCATTTACAACCGCCGAGAGAACATTTTGACGGCTTCTCAGGATGCGGAATTTGGGTTGTACAACGAGATTGTTCAAATAGCGCGTACGCGCTGGTCGCTTGGCACAGCGCTTGGCGGCAACGGTCAACTCACACGACGCTCCGCCATGGAAGAAGTGGGGGGATGGAATCCAGGCTCGCTGACGGAGGACCTTGACCTGACCGTGCGCTTGTGGCTCGCAGGCCAAGGACGCATCTACCACGTCACTCAAGCCGTCGTGTGGCAAGAGGGAGTCACCACGCTTCCCGGTTTGATCCGGCAACGGCAACGTTGGGCAGAGGGGATGTTACGCACCTATGCCGACTTTTCCCTCCGGCTTTTGACGCGGGAGGACCTGCCCTTGAAGCTTCGCCTGGACGGTTATTACGCACTCTTTTCGGCTTTCTTGCCTTTCCTGACTCTGGTCAGCCTTGTGATCCAAGGGGCGGCATTGATCCCGGGGGTCATCACAAATGCATTGCCACAACCCTTTGGCAACGTCTTGTCCTACTCGATTCTGACCTGCGCAGTCGTCTGGTCCATCACCATTTCCTGGCGACGGGACCGGAAAATTGACCCCCTGCCTGGGTTAATCTATCTGGTTTATCTGTTTCATTGGGTCCCCTCGCTGATCGTTGCTTTGAGAAACGTGTTTGGCGATCGTGTGGTCGTCTGGGCCAAAACGGAGCATCGGGGTCATTCCGCGCTGGCGAGCCTGCCCGTAGAGACAACGGCAGTGTCCCCGCTGACCGCTCAACCTGTTGGGGTGGGAAGCGACGGCCGCTAGCGCGTCGAAGCTCCGAGCTACGAGCCTTCTAGTTTCAAGTGCCGGGTGCGAGGGTCCCAACGGGCCGCCAACTCCCCTCGCATAATGCCGAGCAGCGTTTGCCCCACCAGTTCACCCCGCCAGCCGTTTAACAAGGCGCTGTCACCGCTTGCGCCCCGGCGCTGTGACTCGACCAGCCGTTGCAACTCCGCGACGGTTCCAACCAGCGTCGCGGAGACCATTTTCTCCGCGGCCAAAACATGCAAAACAGCGTTCAACAGAGACGCCAGGCTCGCTTCCGCTTCATCCAAATGCGGGCCGGGCGAATCTGGAACGGGGCAGGCATCGGGCGGGAGAGACTTACCCCGCTTCACAGCCTGGAGCATCGCCTCTGCATGCCGCTCAATGTCTCGGGGTTGCAACCCGCGAATCGCACGCAGTTGATGAGGGGCGTTTGGAGCACGCCGCGCAAGCTCCACAAGATAATCATCTCGCAAAACAGACCCACGAGGTCGATTGCGACGTTTGGCCTCGGTTTCCCGCCAAATGGTCAGTTCGCGCAATACCGCCAAACCCCGGCGGTCCAGGCTGCTCCATCCCTTCACCCGCAAGTAAAGTGTTTGGTGATCCGCGCGAGCGGCCAAGGTTCGCTCAACGTGAGCCCGCAGTCGCTCACACTCTTCAATGGCCCAGGTCTCGCGACCGAGAAGCTCCAATTCGCGTTTTTCGGACTCGTAGAGCGGTATCAGGTACCTCACATCCTCCAAGGCATAATTTAACTGCTCTGGCGTGAGTGGACGCTGCGACCAGTCGGTGAGAGTTTCTCCCTTGGTGGGCTTGTGCCCCAGCATGTTTTCAACCACCGCTTGATAACCCAAACGGCCGGAATAACCAAACAGCCCCGTCACCAATTGCGTATCCCAGATCGGCCCCGGAACAACCCCTGTCAGCAAATTCAACATCTCCAGGTCTTGATCCGCCGCGTGCAAAACCTTGAGAATGCGTGAATCCGTCAGAAGCCGCACAAAAGGGTCGCCTTCGAATCGGCCGATCGTCCGATAATCGATGGCCGCGACGGTTCCATCCGGCGCTGCGACCTGAACCAGTTCGAGGCTTGGCACGTAGCTCTGTTCACGGATAAACTCGGTATCCACCGCCAGAACGTGATATCCAGCCAGCTTCTCACACAAGGTGGCTAAGTCTTGGGGGTTGTCGATGAAGCTCAGATCAGCCTCGCGAGCCATTAAAGGTCTCCTCCCTGCCGGCCCCCATAATACCAGCGGCCGCATTGAAATGGTAGGCTGAGGGTAACGAGTTGCGAGGTTGCACCCTATGATTCCAGTTGTCACGCTTGCCCCCCCCCAACCTTGGAGTGCGGAGGAGCTGAAGGCCCGTTACCACACTCTCAAAGAGGATCTGCCCCATCCCGATGCCCCCGCGGACGAGTGGGAGGCATGGTATTGGCGTTGGAACGAGATGCGAGCAAGCATCCAAGGAGAAATGGCGCGACGCTATTTTCGCGAGTGCCAGGACACCCAAGATACACATGCCACTGCGGCGTGGCGTGAAATGTGCGAACACTTCAGTCCCATTGCCCAAGAAGAAGATGGCATCTTGCGTAAGGCATTTCTAAATGCTCACGCACGCGCGGAATTACAGGGCCGAATGGGCCAGCAACTCTTTCTTCTGCTGGGACTTGAGGATGCCAGTTTTGCCGTTGAGAATGTCGCCTTGCAGGTTGAAGAAAGCGACCTTGTCAGCCAATACGACCATTTGATGGGTGGTGCCAGGATCCAACTGACGGATGAAACCCTGACCCTTTCACGGGCTCAGGCAGAATTAACCTCACCGTTCAGCGAGCGCCGCAGGGCCGTATGGGATGCAATGGGGGATTGGTTTGAAGGGCAGGCTGAGCAAATACACGCCATTTTGGACCGACTCATTCGCTTACGCCAGAAGCAGGCGAGCAATCTGGGAGAGCACAATTTTATTCCGGTGGGTTACCGGCGCATGGGGCGAACCGAATATGGTCCGACGGAGGTCCAGCGGTTCCGCGACGCGATTTTACAACACATCGTTCCCCTCAGCGCCCGATTGAGAGCCAAACAAGCACGCGATCTCGGCCACGCGACGGGTTTGCTACCCGGCTGCGATATGACCTTCTACCCAGGGGGGACCATCGGACCGCAAGCAGTCCCCGTTCAGGAGCAAACTGCACGAGCAGGCCAGGTTTTCGAGCGGCTTCATCCTCGCTTTGCAGCCCATTGGCGTCAAATGTTAAAAGATGGCTTGATAGACCTTGAAAATCGCCCAGGAAAGAAACCGGGTGCTTTTGCGATGTCACTCGATGATGAACAGCGGGTCGCTATCTTCTGCAACAGCACAGGGGCAGAAAGTGATATCTCTACACTCCACCACGAGATGGGCCATGCCGTTCAGGCATGGGAAAGTATGTGGATCAAGCCCCTTGAGCTGCGTACACCGACGATGGACGCGGCGGAAATTCATAGTTTTGGAATGGAATATTTGGCACTGGATGAGGTGGAAGCTTATTTCAGTCCGGGCGATGCGGCCAAATTCAAAAACCTGCGCCTGATGACAACCTTGGCTCGTTTACCGTATATGGCGTGCGTTGACGCTTTTCAGCACTTCTTGTACGAAAAGCCCGACGCAACCCCGGCAGAACGAGAGGCTCACTGGGAGGCACTCTGGAACGCCTTTATGCCGGGGCTGGAGATGTCCGACTGCCCGCGGCAACGTCAATTCCGCTGGATGCGCCAGAGCCATATTTTTGCAACCCCCTTTTATTACATTGACTATGCGTTGGCGGAAGTCGCCGCGCTGCAACTTTGGCAAAGAGCGAAGGACGACCGCCCGGGTGCCACGCAGGCGTACATGGAAATGTGCCGTGTTGGAGGCTCGGTCTCGTTGCTCGGTGTCCTCAAGGCAGGCGGCTTGAGCAGTCCGTTCGAAACGGAAGTGTTGGGGCCGATCGTAAGACAACTTGCAGAAGAATTAAAGTTGTAAGGGTTTCTAAATGTCATTGCCCGGGCTCACCCTGTCACAATGGTCCCTGCTCGCATTCGGAGGCATGATCGGCACTTGGGCGCGCGTCACGCTGGGAACAACCGTGGCGTCTCGGCTCGCTCAAAGTGGTCTGGCCGCAGACCTGGGCGCCCCCTTGGGCACCTTGGGGGTCAATTTCTTGGGCGCATTGATCATCGGGTGGGTGGCGGCCATCGCGGCATGCCGCGATACGTGGGTGACTCCAGATCTTCGCCTGTTACTCGCAGTGGGCTTTTGCGGGGCCTTCACGACCTTTTCAAGCTTTGGACTCGAAACAGTCACCCTTCTCCACAACGGGCGATGGTTCCAGGCGACAGCCTACGTGGCCGTCACGAACTCACTGGTTTTGCTCGCAACAGCCACAGGGTTTTGGCTCGGGCGCCTTGGGCACGCCACCCCGTGAGGGGTGCCTAAGCAGCGATCACCGTCAAGCGCTCATCCACCTCCGCTTGCAGCAAATTCTGAATGGCACTTAAGGTACCAGCCACGGAACTGGGGCAAGAGCCACACGCTCCCTGATATCGAATGGTCAGCGTCGTATCTTCCAGCGAGACGACTTCTAACCCGCCACCATCTCCCGCCAAGGCAGGACGAATTTGAGCATCAATGACCGCATGGATTCGATCCAGCACATCATCACCGGTCAGTGCCGCCGCCGCATTCCCACCCAAAGTCAGTCCGTCGGCGACCGTTTCAATCACCCGGGCAACGGCGGGCGCGAGGGAACCCCAATCTGCGTCCGCGAGTTTATTGACCGTCACGAATCCCGGCATATAGAACACCGAGGTCACCCTGCCCAAAGCGAACAGCGAGGCCGCCAAGCGATCGCCATCGGCGGCGGAGGGGGTATCAAAACTGCGAGACCCACCCTCAATGAGGCGTCCCTCAACATTAAACTTCATCGCATTGGGATTGGGGGTCGGTTCAAAATTCAGAACTCTCACAAAAAAAACCTCCAGGAACAGGGCCAACAGAAATTTTGACAGCGGTCGCCCAAATTGTACCGCGAAATAAAACCACAGACCGGTGCCGTATGCAGTTGACGCCATTGGGGCAAAGGTGTTTCAACAAGAAAGGATTTTTTAACTCATTTGGCTGGGAGACCCTCTTCATATGACCACTACCAAAGACACCACACGTCCGGGCACCGGACCGTTGAACGATCAAGTGATGCCGCTGTTGCACGACATCTACAAGGCGGAGATGGCAGGTATCAATCGATACCTCCATTATTCGTTTATGATCATGGGGCACAATCGCATCCCCATTCAGGCTTGGTTCCGTTCTCAGGCGACAGAGAGCATGGACCACGCGACCATCATCGGTGAGAAAATCACCTCCTACGGGGGTCACCCTCCGATGGTTGCGGCGACGACCGAAGAGACGAACCTGCACACGGTCGATGCGATATTGCGTGAAAGCCTTCAGCACGAGGAAGCAACCCTCCACCTCTATCGACGGTTGGTGGCGCTCGCGGGAGAAGACATTGCCCTCGAGGAATTAGCGCGGGGCTTCGTGCGAACGGAGACCGAGCACATCGACGAAGTCAAAAAGATGCTGCGCAGTCCGCACTAACGGCGCATCATCGCGGGGCTCCTCTGGCTCGCTGAGCGGGCGGTCAGGGGAGCTTTTTTGTGGATGCCATGGGGTACCCGAGAAGATATTCAAAGCAGCGGGTAAGTATAAAACCGAATGGCAGGTGAGGTATTCATGACAACTGGCGATTCCCGCGGAGCCTTGAGGCCCGGTGACCCTCCTCCCTTTTGGGAGGGCCCTTGGCAGCCGACCGTAAAGCCCGCCAGTCCTTCGCCCAACTCGGAACCCAGCGCGAGTCTCCCGCCGCCTAATGTGCCAGACCACGCACCCGTGACAGAGCGCGCGCGTCCTGTGCCGCCGCCCCCTCCCCCCGGCTCCCCCGGTCTCGTTCACAATTTGCTGGTTCACGGAACCCCGGCCACCATTACGGCTTTACCCGTTGCCGCCGATTCATCGGCCGCGCTGGCTTTGCGAAAACAGGCCAAACAAGCGCAAACTGACGGTCAATTGCCCCAGGCCATCGCGCTGCTGACAGAAGCCCTGAAATATGATGTTCGTGATGCCAGTCTCTACGCCCAACTCGGCCACACCTTGATGGCCGCCCGCGTGCCGGAGGACGCGGCCCACCATTTCTTGCTGGCGTACATGCTGGCCCCTCAAGATGCCCACATCGCGCGTTTGTCCGTGCACGCGGCTTGGGCGTTGGGCTATGTGGGCTGGGCCTTTCAAATTGCGCAGGCCCTTCACAAAATTCAGCCCGCGCCCGAGTGGGTTGAAATTGGGAGAGCAGCCGCGGTGTGGCTTAAGAGCGCCCGTCCGCCGGCAAGGAGCCTCGTATGCACGACGTGTCGCCTCACCGCCGTGGTGCCTACCGAAACGGGTTGCCCCAAATGCAAGAAACCGGGGCTTGGCGCCCCTGCACAAGACACCGCATTGGCGGGTCTGCGTTTGCTACAGCAAAATCCCCCAACAGGCCGTTTGTTCGTTGGAGCCCACTGTCAAAGCTGCGGTCAGGATACGGTCGTCATCACCCAAACGGGCGGCCTGCGTTGTCTGCACTGCCAGAAGGCACCGCTGCCCAGCGTGAAAATGGTCTAGAGCAGATTCAGACAAAACAGCCCGTTAATTTTTGGTGGTTTTAGACGTATCGCTGCAGCCCTTGGTTTGCAAGACTAGGACCGTGATGGCAGCACATGGGGGCACGGCCTTGAGTAAATTCAAAATCGACCCGACAAGTTTGGGTTCGGGCGCGGACAATCGATTCCTGAAGGTCCTGCACGTAGCAGCCAAACTAAAAACCCGCTCGCGGGAACTGGTTCGGGCATCTTTGGCTGAGGAATTTTTTCGCGAGAATCCGATGCCTTGGCTGCTTGATTCAGAACCTGTTGAAGAGCCGGCGAAATAGCGATTGGACGTGCCTCCCGCCGTATGGTAGAAAAATCTACCATCAGCGACGGCTTGTTTCCCGAGTGCGGTGCAACGCTCTGCCTCGGGGCCCTACGGAGGCAGTATGACCATCAACACCGAATCGTCCACGCTCAATTGGGTGGAAAAGCTTTTGGGCAAAGACGCAGAGGCCCTGCTGTCTTACGAAAGCACAAAGATACCTCGGTCGATGCTTCATTTGCCGGGTCCAGACTTTATTGACCGCGTCTTTATGCACTCAGACCGCCCGCAGCCTGTCATCAATAATTTGCAGCGCCTCTTTAATTCGGGACGCCTCGCGGGCACGGGCTATCTTTCCATATTCCCTGTCGACCAAGGAATAGAGCACTCTGCAGGCTCATCGTTTGCGAAAAACCCGCTTTACTTTGACCCTGAAAATATCATTCGCCTCGCGCACGAAGGCGGCTGCAACGCCGTCGCATCCACCTTTGGGGTTCTATCCTCCTTGGCGCGGAAATATGCCCACAAAATTCCGTTCGTCGTAAAGATCAACCACAACGAATTTTTGTCATACCCCAATTCCTACGACCAAGTGATGTTTGGAACCGTCGAAGATGCATACCAAATGGGGGCAGCAGCCGTCGGTGCGACCATCTATTTCGGTTCCGAAGAGAGTCGTCGTCAAATTGTAGAGGTGTCGGAAGCGTTCGCGCGAGCCCATGAATTGGGAATGGCGACAATTCTGTGGTGCTATACCCGAAACAACGCCTTCAAAAAAGACGGCGTCGATTACCACACGGCGATGGACCTCAGTTCCCAAGCCTGCCATCTCGGATCTACCATCAAAGCGGACATCATCAAGCAGAAACTCCCCGAAGTGCACGCCTCAGGCTATGACGCGATAAACTTTGGAAAGACAGATAAACGGGTTTATTCGGAACTCTCAACCGCCCACGCCATCGATATGACGCGCTACCAGGTCGCTAATTGTTACATGGGACGGGCGGGCCTTATCAACAGTGGTGGCGCCTCCTCCGGTGAAACTGACCTTGCTGAGGCTGTTCGCACAGCCATCATCAACAAACGCGCGGGAGGTATGGGCCTTATCCTGGGGCGCCGGGCGTTCCAACGCCCCTTCGAAGAAGGCGTAGAACTCCTTCAAGCGGTGCAAGACGTGTATCGTAACCCCGCCATCACCATCGCCTGATCGCGAAAGTGAGGCCCGACGGGCGCGTATTACAACGGCGCGCCCGTCGGCGATAGTGCCAATGCATGCGGATGGCTCTCTTGCATCGAGGCGGGTGTAATTCTCACCATCTCTATGGTCTGTTGGTGGAGATCCGCAATCGAGGCAGAATTACAGTAGCTCAAGCCAGAGCGAATGCCTCCCTCCAACTGGCGTATCAGGGGAGTCACCGGTCCCTTGTGAGGAATGAGGGTCGATATCCCCTCCGGTGTGCGATCCGTTCCAACCACGGCCATCGCACCGGAACTCGCCATCCCCCGGTAGACCTTGAAGGCGCGACCGTGCTCGTGAACTATCTCGCCCGGCGCCTCATCCGTTCCAGCAAACAAACTTCCAATCATCACGGTGTCTGCCCCTGCAACCAAGGCTTTCACAATATCCCCGCTGTTGCGGATGCCGCCATCGGCAATCAGCGTGGGGGGGTGCTGAACCCTCGGGCGCGCCTTGCGCCGTTCAACGTCCCACCAGCGATTGATTGCGGCCCGACACTTCAAAATCGCCGTCAACTGCGGATATCCACATCCAGTCACAATCCGGGTAGTACAGACGGCCCCGGGGCCCACCCCTACTTTCAGCGCGTGCGCCCCCGCCTCCAACAAATCCCAACTTCCCTCCGCAGTGGCGACATTCCCCGCAATCACCCATAAATCTGGGTGGGCGGCGCGAACGGCCGCTATCGTCTCCATCACACGATCGTGATGACCGTGCGCCACATCGATAAGAACGCCATCGAGACCCTCCACCATCGGGATCTTATCCAGATCGGTCGCCTTAACCCCCACGGTGAGAATCCGAGGCCCCGGAGCCGCCGAAACCATCGCCGCGTGTTCGCCGGCATCAGGGATAAAACGGTGAATCATTCCGAGGCCGCCCAAGGCGCGCAGAGCTTTTGCCATCGCAAGTTCAGTCACCGTATCCATATTGGCAGAGATAATCGGCAACTCGAGCGTGAGATCCCCAACAAGGCGCGTACGCAAAGACACTTCGGTGCGCGAATAAATTGAAGAACGTTTTGGCACGATCAATACATCGTCAAACGTCAAACCCGATTGCTCAATGAACTTTACGCCCACGGGTGGACACCCTTTCCTGGTAGATGACTCAAAGGAGTGATCAAAGCCTTAAATTTCGCGCCAAATCCGATCGCAGGCGCGACAGACTATGTTAAATCTGTTTGAATAATAGGTAAAGTGTGCGCACCCTGTGCGCCCCGATGCCCCCGCAGGGCCCAATGACGGACCCTCGCTTGAATTTAAGAAAAGGCCTCCTGCCCATGCGCAAAGAAGTTCACCAATGGTACAGCCATCGCATCGGCGGCAACATGCCGATTGCCGTCTACGGCCACTATGGCTTCCCACTGCTTATGTTCCCCACTGCTGCGGCAGACTTTGAAGAGTATGAGCGTTTTCACCTCCTTTCCGTGATGCGCCCTTGGATCGATGCGGGAAAAGTCAAGGTTTATTCAATCAACAGCGTGAACGCGCATACTTGGATGAACACTCGAATCCATCCCTCTGAGAGAGCCCACAAGCACGAGTTCTACGATGCCTACGTCACCAAGGAAGTAGTCCCCTTCATTTGGAACCACCAAGGCCAGCGTGGGGGTATCATCACAACAGGGGCCAGCATGGGAGCGTATCACGCGATGAACTTCCTGCTTCGCCACCCCGACCTGTTTGATGGCACCATCGCGATGAGCGGAGCGTACGACCTCTCCCCTTGGACCGACGGCCACATGGATAGCAATATCTACTTCAACTCTCCGATGGCCTATGTGCCCAATCTTCACGATCCTTGGTACCTCGATCGCTTGCGTTCGAAGCGCCACATCCATATCCTGACCGGCCAAGGGGCCTACGAAGCGCCGGGACAATCCGCGCGCATGGCTCGCGACTTGTGGGCTAAAGGCATCCCCGCGAACCTCGATATGTGGGGTCACGACATGCGGCATGACTGGCCGACCTGGCGCGCGATGATGCCTTTGTATCTCGAACACGCCTTCTAAGCCGGAGGTAACGAAAAAAAAGCAGAACGGTCCTCGACTCTCGGGGGCCGTTCTGCTTTGCACTCCCACGCTCTGCTGTTATCTTCATTTCTATGACTGAATTCGCTGCTTTCGATGATGAGCCCGACATGCAAATGTGCCGGGTGTGCCGGGAAGAAAAATTTCTTACAGAATTTCAGGCGGACGGCAAAGGAGGACGGCGGCCTGAATGCCGCACGTGTTGCAACGCCCAAAGAGTGACGTGGGCTCACTCTACGCCCGAACGCCACGCACGCGCCCTCAAACTGAGAAAAGATTATGTGGACCGCCGCAGAGCAGCGCCGGGCGGACACACCGAGGACGAGTGGCAAGCCAGGGTTCGGCAATATGAAGGCCGATGTGCATACTGTGGCCGCGGTGATCGCGCGTTGGTCCGGGAGCACGTACAACCCCTGATTGCGGGTGGCACCAATGATATCGACAATATCGTCCCCGCGTGCCAGCCCTGCAATGCCCGTAAATACAGTCGTACCGACATCATTCCAGAACCACCACCCTCCATGTAGGAGGCCCTCACCTTCTGATCCGGCCCTTTCGCTCGCCGCAGCCATCCACTACAATGTGACGGGTGTCACACTGGGGTGGACCAACAAGGCCCTGCAAGGGTTTTGTCCGCGCGAAGCCCACCAACTTGAAATGGAGCGCTCCTTTGTCAGAACAAAAGCCCCTGAATATCCTGTGCATCGCCGGCTCTCTCTTGGGTCGCCCTTTCATGTACGAAGCCAAGAAGTTGGGTCATAACATTTATGTCTTGACGGGTGAAAAAGTCCTGAAAGAAGCGTGGCCGCGTGAAATTATCACTGATATTTACGCAGTCCCGAATTTGTTCGACGAAAAGGTCGTGCGGAACGCCATCAGCTACATTGCGCGCGACGTGAAATTTGACCGTATTGTTCCGATGGGTGACTGGGAAATGGAAGTTGCGGCATTCCTGCGTGAGCATTTTCGCTCGCCGGGCATGGGTGAAACGACCATGCGCTACTTCCGAGACAAACTTGCCATGCGGATGAAAGCCAAAGAAGACGGCATTCCTGTTCCAGAGTTCACCCCATTGTTTAACTGGCGTGAAATTCACGAGTACCTGGACCGGGTGCCTGCTCCGTGGATCATCAAACCTCGGCAGGAAGCAGCCTCGATGGGTATCACCAAGATCAACACAAGAGAAGAGCTCTGGCCCGTTCTCGACAAACTGGGGGACAAAATGTCGCTCACCTTGCTCGAGAAGTATACACCCGGCGACGTCTTTCACGTCGACTCTGTCGTACACGAGCACGAGGTGGCCTATGCCTCCTGCTCACGGTACGGGACCCCAATGCTCGACCTCAATAAGACGGGCGGTATGTTCACCACCCGTCAACTGAAACGCGGAAGTGAAGATGAGACAGCCCTTCAAGCCCTCAACCGCGAGGTCATCAAAACACTGAACCTCAAACGTGGGGTGACCCACATTGAGTACATCAAAAGCCGCGAAGACGGGAAATTCTACTTTTTGGAAGCCGGTGCCCGCGTGGGAGCCGCTCGCATTCCAGACGTTATTTTTCACGGCCAAGACATCTGCTTGTGGTGGGAGTGGGCTCGCATCGAGATTGCACAAGGTCCCGCCAGGCTCGACACGCCGGGGCAAGGATATGCGGGGGCCATCATCACCCTCGCCAACCGCGAGAACCCCGACCTATCGGCCTATACCGATCCTGAAATTGTCTATCGCCAAGCGCGCAAATGGCACGCGGGCCTGATTGTGAAGTCGGACAGCCAGGAACGGGTAGAGGAACTTTTGTCTCAGTATGCACAGCGTTTCGCGCACGACTTCACGGTGCACGTGCCTTTACAGGCCTGAAACAGAGCGGTCGTTGTATTTCTTTCAAGGGGCCCCCTGAGGACAGGAGGCCCCTTGAGCAGTTGCAGGGGGTAAATTTCGTTACGCCAGGGTGGCTTCAAAATCGTCAATCAGGCTTTCAACCGCCGCAAGACCTTTTTGCCAAAAGGATACATCCAACGGATCCTCGCCAATTTTCCCCAACAAATCGCCCACCCCCGGCGCAAGCCCTGCGGCCAATAGCCCCATAAAGTCATCCGCAAACTTGGCTCCCTCTTCCCGCCAGCGCTGCCTGAGGGCGTACACCATCGTCAACCCGATGGGGTAATTCAAACAATAAAACGGCATCCCAAACGCGTGATGATGGACCAGCCACCCCCAGGCCAGCCAATCCGGGAGATAAACGCCAGGACCATAGACTGCCCGCCGTTGAGCCATCCACAGATTGCTGAGGATTTCAGCCGAGAGGGGCCCACGGCGTCGTAACGCGTGGATCTGTTGTTCCCATCGGGTCAGCCCCACCTGCAAGAACAAGGTCCCCACTGTCGTGTCCAGCCAGGCGCCCAACAAAGCACGCCGCGCGTCGTCGCTCGGCGCCTCCGCCACGAGGCGTTCAAAAGTCAGCAACTCGCCCAGCGTCGACGGTGTTTCCGAAAACAAACCAGAGCGCAGATTCATGTATCTGTCGACCTCGCCGGTCACGCGATAGTGGACCCCGTGGCCCAACTCGTGGGCCAGTGTCAATACATCGCGAATGCGATTGGTATAGTTGACACACACATAGGGGTGGCGCCCCGGTGTCGACCACGAGCAAAAGGCTCCGGCCCACTTACCAGGCGCAGGCGCCGCATCAATGTAGCCCCCGTCAAAGAAACGGTCAATATAGCGTCCCAGCCGCGGCGAGAAACCCGAATATGCATCGTGAACAATGCGACGGGCCTGTGCAAATGAATACTGTAAAGGTTCATCACCCAACGGTGCTTGAATGTCCCAAGCCGCAAAATCCGAAATACCGAGGGCTCGGGCTTTCAGTGCCATGTAACGATGAACCAAGTCGTAGCGAGCCTCTACTGTACTAAGAACGGTCTCGATAGCACCCTCATCAATGCGCTCATCCAGCAAGAGTTCCGAATATGGCAATGAATAGCCCCGGAGGTCGGCATTGATTCGAGCATCCTCGGTGATGGCATTCATCACGGCACTGATGACGTCCCGTTGATTGACCAAGGAATTTGCAATCGCCTCGGTTGCCAAACGCCGAGTGACCCGATCAGGACTGGTCGTCAAACGGTTGGCCTCCGCAGGCGTCACCGACCTGACCTCGTCTGCCGTTTGCAAAATGATACCTTTCGCCAACGAGACGGTGGTATACAGTTGCCGCCAAGCCTGAACCCCCGATTGCTCTTTGCGCGTGACGACCTTCGCGACTTCATCACTCAACGCGTGGGGCGCTTGCCGTCGCAGCCGTCGCAGGTGATCGCGCCACGGTGCGAGGGCTGCGGCCTCACAAAACGACCCAAACAACGTTTCCGACAAGTGTTGCAATTCGTAAACGAAGAAATTAGTTTCGCCGCGAATGACACTCGTTTCACCCTGAAGGCGGGCATTCAAAGCCTGAGATTTTTCATCTCGCGTATCGAGACAAAAACTCAAAAACGCATAGTCTGCCAAATCGCTCAGGCGCGCGCCCACCTCATCAAATTGCTCGCATGCCAAGTGCAACTCATCGACAGACAGGCCCTCCACCCGGGCGTGGTAGGTTTGGCGAAACTGTATCGCTAAATGGCGGGCGTGCGCCAAATCCTGCTCTATTTTGGGATCATCCGGTCCCGAATAGTACTCTCGGAGATCCCAGCGAGTTAGCTCTTCACTCTGTGCGACAGACATCAAAAACTCCGAGGCGGCAGGGCCTCCTGCCCCCTTAAACCCGAGGTCTGAACATTCTAAACCCTGTTTGAGAACTTGCCATCAGGGCAGCGCCACGGGCCTTCATTGCTCAAAATTCAGCCCCTTGACGCCCACACCCAGCCCCCTTAAGGTGGATGTGTTCAAGATTTAACCGTTGAGACCTGATGAGCCACCCAACCTCTGACCTTCTTGCTGAAATAAACAAACGGCGAACGTTTGCCATCATTTCGCACCCCGACGCGGGCAAAACCACCCTGACTGAGAAACTGCTCTTATACGGCGGCGCCATTCATACGGCAGGTGCTGTTAAGGCGTCGAAAGCGTCTCGGCACGCGACCTCTGACTGGATGGAGTTAGAAAAGCAGCGTGGCATTTCTGTGACCACCTCCGTGATGCAATTTCCGTATAAGGGCCACGAACTGAATCTCCTGGACACGCCGGGTCACCAAGACTTTTCCGAAGACACTTACCGCACCCTGGCTGCGGTCGACTCCGCCGTCATGCTCATTGACTGCGTGAAGGGTGTTGAAACCCAGACCAAAAAACTGTTTACGGTCTGTCGCATGCGAGGCATCCCCATCTTCACCTTCATTAACAAGCTGGATCGCAATGGGCAGGACCCTTTGGAACTGATGGAGGAGATTGAAACGGTGCTGGGCATCCGCACCACACCACTTAATTGGCCGATCGGCATGGGTTCTGACTTCCGCGGAATTTACGAACGGCGAAGCGAAGAAGTGGTGTTGTTCGAGAACACCCGACACGGCACCAAGGAAGGCTCGGTCCAGCGCCTCTCCCTGAGCGACGAAACCTTGCCTCAGGTTATCGGCCAATCTCACTATGACAAATTGCTTGAAGATATCGAGATGTTGGACATCGCGGGCGACCCTTTTGACGCTGAACGGGTGGCCCGGGGAGAGTTGTCTCCGATGTACTTCGGTTCGGCCATGACGAATTTTGGCGTCGAGCCTTTTCTCGATTCATTTGTGGGTCTTGCCCCAAAACCAGCCTCAAAACCGACGGCCGAAGGGGAAAGACACCCCAATGACCCGCGATTCAGCGGCTTCATCTTTAAAATCCAGGCCAATATGAATCCTGCACATCGCGATTGTGTCGCCTTTATGCGAATCGTCTCAGGCAAGTTTGTCCGGGGGATGAATGTCCGCCACGCGCGCCTGGGGCGGGACGTGCGCCTGGCCAAATCGTTACAATTTATGGCCCAAGACCGGGCCTTGGTTGAAGAAGCATTTCCTGGCGACGTGGTCGGCCTCTTCGACCCGGGATTTTTGCGAATCGGCGATACCTTGTGTGAAGGTCAAACGATAGAATTTCAAGGGATCCCTCGATTCACGCCAGAAATATTCGCAACCATCAGCCTCAAGGATCCCAGTAAACGTAAACAATTTAAAAAGGGCCTCGATCAACTGATAGAAGAGGGCGCGGTTCAGCTTTTTTTCCGTCCATCCGTGGGGGAACAAGAGCCCATTTTGGGGGCCGTGGGACGCTTGCAGTTTGACGTATTCTCCCACCGGTTGAAAGCCGAATACAGCGTTGACGTTGTTTTCAGAGAATTGCCGTTTGAGACGGCTCGCTGGGTTGTCGGCACCGTGCAAGACATTCCAAAGCTGGAACACTTCGGCGACAACATGTTCCTCCACGACCGTGATGGCCGCGCGATGCTATTGTTTAGAAATCCCTTGGCTTTGCGCTGGGAAGCCGAGCGTCATCCTGACCTACGTTTCCTCGAGAATTTGGATGATGCCATCGCGGGCCCGCGAATGCCCCACGCGCATTAATGCATCCCCCTCTTCGACCCATCAGCTATTTTGCCCGATGAATTGAGGCGACTTGGCTATTTCTGTGCTGTGATGGAGGCTTTATGTTAATACGATGTGTCCCCGTCACAACAAAGACTGTAGTCGCCAGTATGTGACTTTCACTCGCAGGCGAAACACCTACGCCAAGGGGGCTGGCCGCACCCGAGCCCCCTTGGCGCTGGACGATTCCGCGATACGTATCATCGACCACGAATTTCGCACCCCATTGAATATCATTATGGGTTTTTCGGTTCTGCTCGTGGATGGGGGGTATGGCCCCCTCTCCCCGGAAGCCCGCGAGGCGTCCGCGCAGATCCTCGCCAGCGCGACGCGCCTCAAAGAAATATTGGAAGACCTGCAATTACACGCAAATTTGATGAATGGCCGTGGCACGCTACAGGTGGACGAAATTTCTGCAGAAGAGCTCGCCAGCGCCCTGCGAGGTGAATTCGAGGCCGAATTCACTCGTCGCAATCAACGATTGGAAATCCAGTTGGCTCAACCGATCCCTCGACTGCACAGCGACGTTTGTCGCCTTTACACGGCCATGCGCCATCTTCTCGCCAACGCTCACAAATTTACACCACCCGGCGGGCGTATCATCTTGCGCATCGAACCGCTTAAATCGGGATGGCGCCTGAGCGTCCTCGACAACGGAATTGGCATTCCGGAGGATGCGAAGGCTCGCGTCTTCGAAAATTTTTTTCAGGCAGATGCGAGTGACGCACGCTCGCACGGCGGTCTGGGGCTGGGTCTTGCCATCGTCAAAGCCCTGGTTAGATCATTAGGAGGAGACGTCGCATTGGAAAGCGAGCCCGGTAACGGCAGTCGCTTTGCCATTACCCTCCCTGCAGACCCCAGACACATCCGTCGCTAGTCAAAAACATTTTCACCAGAGGCTGTAAACGCTATGATAAAGGCGTGAACAAAATATCAGCTACCCGTTTTGAAACATCCTCTCCAACGGCGCCCGAAACCATGGGGGTGGCGTTGCTGGGTTGTGGCACGGTGGGCTCCGGTGTCGCGGAACTCCTTCTTCGCGAGGACAAGCGCTACGCACACCGTGCGGGCCGCCCCGTCGAGCTGGTCGGTGTCGGAGTACGCGACCTCCAGCGAGCTCGCTCCATTCCCGAGGACCTCCTGACCACCGACCTGCCCAAACTGGTCGCAGACCCTCGCGTTCGGATCGTGGTCGAGGCACTGGGGGGCGTCGAGCCAGCATACTCTTTGATTATGTCAGCGATTGAGCAAGGTAAGCACGTCGTCACTGCGAATAAAGAGGTCATTGCCCGTTTCGGGCACACAATTTTTCCGGCCGCCCGCGCCCGCGGGGTGGCGGTTCATATCGAAGCCACGGTGGGGGGAGGAATCCCCATCATTAACGCGATGAAAAGCAGCCTTGCCGCCAACCGAATTCATCAAGTCGCCGGTATCATCAACGGAACCACCAACTACATCTTAACAGCCATGACCGCCCAAGGGACCAGTTTGCCCGAAGCCCTGGCAGAGGCACAACGGCTCGGATATGCTGAGGCGGACCCAACCGCCGACGTTGACGCCTTCGATGCCGCTTATAAAATCGCAATTCTGGCCTCCATATTTTTTGACCACCGGATTGCGATCGATGATGTGTATCGTGAGGGAATTGCCGATCTCACGCCTGCGGATATCGCTTATGCGCGAGAGTTGGGCTATGTGGTGAAACTTTTGGGGGTCGCAAAACGGGAGTCTGCCGGCGCAACAGAAGTCCTTCAGGTGCGCGTGCATCCAGCCCTCATTCCACAACATCACCCACTGGCCCCCATAGATGGCGTGATGAACGCCATCGCAGTCGCAGGAGACTCCGTGGGCGAAGTGATGTTTTCAGGTCCTGGAGCGGGTAAAATGGCGACCGCCAGTGCCGTCGTGGGTGACATCCTCGCGATCGCAGCGCAACCAGACACCCCGGCCCGTCTCCTCACGTGTCTCCACGACGGCATTGGAGACATCGATCCAATTGACTCTGTCGTCACCAAGTTTTACATTCGCCTTCTCGCGCACGATGAACCCGGTGTCATTGGTATCATCGGCCAGGTCTGCGGACGCGCAGGGATCTCGATTCGCTCGATGGTGCAAAAAGGGGAACGGGACGGTCTGGCAGAAATTGTCTTGGTGACGCACCTTGTGAAGGAGGCGTCAATGCGACGTGCCTTGGCCGACCTCGGGAACCAACCGTCCATTCACTCGATAGGCTCCGTTATTCGCGTAGAGGACCTTGCGGCGTGAGCCATCAAATTCCTGCCACCCCGACGCATCGTGCGCTGCCCAAGGGCATGGCGCCCGCCTGTTGGCCGGGGTTACTTGAGCGCTATCGCGCGTTTTTGCCACTAGAGGCCAACAGCCCCATCGTCACGCTTCACGAAGGAAATACCCCGTTGGTCGCATCGGAGCGGATCCATCGGAGGTTGGGCTCCAACATTCGGCTGCATTTCAAACTAGAGGGGGCCAACCCAACAGGCTCATTCAAAGACCGCGGGATGACCATGGCTGTGAGTAAAGCAGTGGAAATGGGCAGTCAAGCTCTCATCTGCGCCTCTACAGGCAACACATCCGCTGCCATGGCTGCCTATGCCGCCAGGGCCGGGGTGCGATGCTTCATGTTGGTCCCGCACGGCTATGTGGCCATGGGGAAACTTGCGCAAGGTCTTCATTACGGAGCGCAAGTCATCTCAGTCGAAGGAAACTTCGACCAAGCCCTTTCGATCGTCCGGGAATTATCGGTCTCCTACCCCGTCACGCTGGTCAATTCTGTGAACCCCTTCCGGATTGAGGGTCAGAAAACAGGTGCTTTTGAGGTTGTCGACCAACTCGGTGAAGCGCCGGACTTCCTCGCCATCCCCGTCGGAAACGCGGGTAACATGACTGCATACTGGAGAGGCTTCCAGAATTACCGCGCCGCCGGATTGGCGAATAAAACGCCCGCGATGCTCGGGTACCAGGCGGCAGGGGCTGCACCGTTGGTGCTGGGACACACTGTTCCAAATCCCGAAACCATTGCCACGGCAATTCGCATCGGCAACCCTGCCAGCGGGCCGTTCGCGCTAGAAGCCCGGGACGCCTCCGGGGGGGAAATTGCAGCGGTGACTGACGAAGAAATCTTACACGCCTATGACATGCTCGCGCGCGAGGAAGGCCTTTTTTGTGAACCAGCCTCTGCCGCGGGCCTCGCAGGATTGCTCACTCGGGCGCGTGTTCGCCCATTTCCAGAGGGCAGCACCATCGTTTGCATTCTGACGGGAAATGGCTTAAAAGACCCCCAAACAGCCATAGGGCGGGTTCCCGAAAGTGTCAAGCCCGTGCCGGCCGAGGTGTCCGCGATCGGTCGAATGCTTGCCCTGTAGCCATAAAAAGAATCTAAAAACGGGAAAGCTGCGCCAATGCCATCCGCAACGTGTTCTCCATAGATTCTCCCGCCGAGATTTTCTCGAGAGCGTCGCTGGCTTCATTTTCCCCATAGCCCAAGGCCAGCAAAGCCAGCAGCGCTTCTTGCCTTGGGCCCTCGTCCGTGCTGGTGCGGTGGGCACTTTGGCTATCCAAAGAGGCGTTTCCAAGCTCCGATGGGCGCCATACATCAAGCTTTTCCCGCAACTCCAAGATGATTCTCTCAGCCGTCTTTTTCCCAACCCCCGGTGCCTGTGCGAGTCGGCGCGGCTCCTGGCCGACAACGGCAGCAACGACCTGAGGAACCGTCAATGCGGACAACACCCCCAGGGCTGTCTTCGCTCCAACGCCGGAAACCCCGTGGAGCATCAAGAACAACTCCCGCTCCTCCGCACTGGGAAATGCGACCAACACCAGCGCATCTTCACGCACCAACAGGTGAGTAAAAACGCGCACTTCGCTGCCTATTCCAGGCAGAACGGCCATGTGCCGCGAGGAGATCAGGACCTGATAACCAACCCCCGCCACCTCAACGACGGCGCTGTCTTTTCCCACGTGGAGCAGAACCCCCACCAGCGAAGCGATCATGCGACACCACCCCGCGCGAGCGTTAAATCCCCTTGCCCCTCAACAACGCGCCAATGTGTCACCGCGATGGCAAGAGCGTCGGCCGCATCATCGGGTCGCGGAATGGTTGGCAAAGACAGTAAATCTCGCACGGCCTCCTGCACGTCAATTTTTTGCGCCTTGCCTGATCCGGTGAGGGTCATCTTTACTTTGGCCGGAGAATACCCAAACACAGGAACACCTGCGTGGGCCGCAGCCAACAAGATGACGCCACGGGCTTGGGCCACGGGCATCGCGGTATTCACGTTCTTCAAAAAAAACAGTTCCTCCACAGCCATGACATCCGGCCGCCGCGATGCCAACAACTCTGTCATGTCGGCATAGGTAATCGCCAGTCGTTCAGGCGGGGTCAGATGCTTCTCAGTCTGAATGGTGCCGTACTGCGGCGAGTGGGGGGACTCGCCGTGCGCGAGGGCCAGGTAGCCAAATCCGACAGTGGCCGTCCCGGGGTCGATGCCTAGAATCAACATAACGACCCCACTATAACACCAACTAAAATGCGGGGGGAGGGCTGCGAAGCATGGATCGGGAGCTGGGTTGTGCGAAACGCCAGGGAGACTTCCACTTATACCCCGCCACCTCCACCCGTTTGCGCGCCACCGCATCCACCGAAATCCCATAAAATTGGAGATACTCAACAACCCCGCCTCGGAGTCCTAACGTCGTTTTCATGTCTTCAGTAGGACCGATGGCGCGAATTTTATAAGGCCCTTTTACGGGGGTTTGGTTCACCATGATGTGCTGGCCTGCCGTCACCACCTCGCTCAACTCGGTGATCCGGTGTCCATTCAAAGAGATGGCTTCGCCTCCCCCTGTCCGTAATTCATTGATGATCTTGAGCAAATCCTCCGCGTGCACCACCGCAGAATTTCCTTCCGTCGGGCGACGTCCCCCTGTGCCCTCCGCCACGGTGACGATCAGCCCCGGGCCAACCAAAGCCGGATAGTCGTGACTTTGAGAGGCCGCCACCAGCGCCCCCGCAGGGCGAGAAGTGCCCGCTTTTGTCAGTTGTCCTTGCAACTCACGCACTTGCTCGCTGAGTTGTGAGTTCGCTTTTTCCGTGGTTTTCAAAAGAACCACCAAATCCTCAATGCGCCTTGAGGGCAACACCGAGCGCGAGGCCTCCTGCGAACGCCACTGCACCGCCAAGAGCAGGCCGGTAATAAGAGCGACGAAGGTCACAGGCAACAACCAGTTTTTCACGGCACCCTCGGAGCCAACGTGTCAGACGCCATCATTAGACTCATCTGAGCGCACGTTGTCCAGCCGCACTTTATTCCACGCGTTGGGAAATCCGTTTCACAAAGCGTTGGATACCTTCCTGCAAGCTCAACAGCGTCTGGGCATCCCGTATTTCTGGAGCAGATTCAGCGAGGCGCGAGAAGCTCTCACGCTCTGCCTCATCAATACCCCTTACAAGCGCTCCAAACCGAGGGCCCGCGAAAAATTCGCCCCCCAAGCCCACAAAGGGAAGCCCTGAGTCAGATGCTCGACTGGCCACCGCCTGCAAAAACAGGGTCAAGGCCGTCGCACCAGCACCCAAAACGACCTCTTGTTGCCGTATCCCCTGGCTCAGATAGCTGGGTGCCGACAATGACAACGTGATTTTCGAATCGCCTGCATTGACCAATTCTGTCGAGACAACCACCGGTAATCCAGGAACCCCGATGGGCATCTCTATAGAAAAGCTTCCGTCGTAGAAAGTGACCGTCTCAAACAGGTGCCGACCGGTACGAGCATCTCGAACCCTGACAGGGGTTCCAATCACACGCCCTTCGCTCACGTTCGCCAAATTTTCCAAACCTGGATTGACCCGCGCGAAGCCCGTCAAACGAATGCGTTCCACCGAGTGAGAAAACGGGGTTGTTCCCGCAACCTCAGGCGGCGAATCGTGCTCCAACAATAAAGGAAAGAGAGGAACGGATGTATCCGCTGCGAGCGGCAAAGCCGAAGGCAAAACGCTGACGTTCGGCGTCAAAGGAAGAGAGGTGCGGCTCAATAACCCCTGGGAGGCTGGCAAGGGAAGAGAATTCGCATCGTGGATTGGGGAGGCCATCGTACAGCCCACCAGAAGAAGGCTGAGGCCTGCAGACAGAGGCAAGGCCACACGCTTCTTCATCGGCCGTCCCACCGTAGGGCGTAACCTCGCCCTCCTTCGCCGTTGCCGCATCTCGTCAGGCTGTGTAAAACTAGCGTTCGCCGAACGGAGAGGAACTCGCGAGCCCCGAAACCGTGCGATCTTGAGTACTGGCTGCGGGGGCTGTCAGGGGCGCAGCGGACAAGGCCGCATCCACCGGACTGATTAAATTCAGACCGAGCAATCCCGCCCCAGCGTAAAGCGCCAGTTGGCGATTGCCAACGAAGACGCCATAGCCCCCGCTGCCCAACAGAGCAAATTCCGCTCCCAGATACAGCAACCCCCGAGGCATCTGCCCCGAATATACCTGTCCCAGTCCTGGCAAAAGGACCGATAGTCCTGCCGCCACCCAAGGGTTCGGAGTATCCGCCGCAGGGGCTGGCATCGGGGCCGCGCTGGAGACTTGCTCTGGCCCGAATCCACTGGCGAGGTCCTGTGCCATCGAACGGGATACGACGCTGAAGCGGGGTTCAGGGCTGCCTGAAGCGAAGATGACACTGCGCCCGGCCTCAATCAACATCGGGTTCTTGCCGCTATCGGACACCCGTACTGTCCCCGCAAGGACTGCCAAACGCCAGGCACCGCCTGCGCGTTCAATCACGGCCTCTGCGTCCGAAGCGGAAGCCCGTAAACTTCCGGCCATAAAATTGAGGGTTCCTTCCGGGGGGGCTACGAGCCGAACACGGCCCGTACGAACATTCAAAGCAAGACCGTCCATATCGATGAAGCGAACGATAGAATTCTCACCCAACGCGGCACGGGCTCCGCTCGAGAAGACCGTTTCCGTGTATGACTCAGGCCCTGTCTTGACGGTATCACCCCCGTGAATGGCAAGCCCCGTTCGGACATCCATCCACGTGGTGGCGGGCGCAATGGCCCCCCGCACACTTCCCCCTGAAAGAACGACGGTCGCCGTCTCAACCTCTTGGGCGAGCACGGGTGCCCCCGCGCTCATCAACACAGAAACAGCAGCGACACACGCAGCCCAACGGCGTAATTTCATAACGGACAACATAAAGCGCGACCCCTCATCGATCACCCCGCACGCATCACGCGCGAGGCATACCCTCAGTTACCTCGACACTTACGGCCTGCAGCTTGAAGGCCCGCTGGAAACATCCCGAAAGCACTCCAACAGAACGCCGCTGGGAGCCTGGCCTTACAGGAACTATCTCACGAAGAGATTAGCGCCGACCTGTTGCAGCACGACGCTTTGCGACATCGGCTTTCAAAAGCGACTTCGCCTTTTCCAATTGCGTATCTTTGAGTTTCTTTACCTGGATGGGATCAGGGTTGCCGTTTTTGTCCACCTTTACCTTCGGCAACTCTACAACAACATCAGGAATTACGCCCTTTTTGTTGATATCGTGCCCCGCCGAGGTCAAATACTTCTGGGTGGTGATCGCGACCCCTGAGCCATCTGAGAGCGGATGAACCGTCTGAACCAACCCCTTGCCAAAAGTCTTCGTCCCCACGACAGTGGCCCGCTTGTTGTCTTGCAGTGCCCCTGCAAGGATCTCTGAAGCGCTGGCACTGCCCCCATCGACCAAAACAACCACTGGCAAACTCTTTTCCACCACCGTGCGGCCACTGGCGTTCAGTGATTGGCGATCGCCTTCTCGATTCACAAGTTGAACAATGGGGCCGTCTTTGATGAACATCGAGCCAATGTCAACGGCATTCGGCAACAAACCGCCCGGATTGCCCCGCAGGTCGAGGATGATGCCGTCCTTCTTGTTGAAGCGTTGTAACGCTTGTTTCACCTCGTGCCCCGCCTCGTTACTCATGAAAGTAGAGAGACGAATGTAACCCACATTGCCCTCCATCTCCTCGATTTTCACGGCCTTGGTCACAATGTTGTCTCGCACAATCGGCGTCTTGATCGGCGAAGCCACCCCCTGACGCTTCAAGGTGAGCACCACCTTGGTGCCTCGCTGGCCACGAATCAAGGAGACGGCTTCAGCCTCCGCCATATGTTGGGTTGGTTTCCCATCGATCTCGAAAATATGGTCTCCTGCCTTCAGGCCTGCCCGAAAGGCCGGCGTATCCTCCATGGGCGCAATGACGGTCAATTTGCCATCCTTGATACCGATTTGGATGCCAATGCCCCCGAAGCTCCCCTGGCGTTCATCTTGCATGCTTTGAAAAGCCTTAGGATCCATAAATCGCGTGTACGGATCATCCAAAGAGCCCAGCATTCCTCTGATGGCGCCATAGACCAGTTCGTTGTCTTTAATCTCCCGCTCGACGTATTCACTCTTCAGAAGATCATAGACTTGCAAAAATGTCGCAAAGTTGGCCGATTCTGCTTTCACCTTTAAGGGCGTCGTCGCGACACCCAGGCCGTATGAGCCGAGCATCAAGGCCCCGACCAACGCATAGCTCGCCAACTTATTTTTCATGACCAAATTCCTCGAACCTCAGGCTTCTCGCATGGAATATACCGCCCGATGACCGCCACGTAACGCGAGTGCCAGACGCTTCAGCATACCGCGGACGTCGTTATTAGGCCACAAAGAAGCAGGTTTCACTAGCGCAAAAAAGCCATCGGATTGATGGCTGCCCCGTTTCGTCTCACCTCAAAATGGAGGTGAGGCCCCGTGCTCATGCCCGTCGAACCGACATAGGCAATAATCTGTCCTTTCTTGACGCGAGAGCCCGAAGCAACCACGTAGCGAGAGGCGTGACCGAACAATGTGGTAATGTCACCGCCGTGGTCAATGATGACAACTTTTCCATAACCGCCGTACCACCCCGCATAAATGACCTCCCCATTATCGGGAGCATAGATGGGGGCGCCCATGGGAGCACCAAAATCGATGCCGTGGTGATTTGTGTAGCGTCCCAGAATGGGGTGCATGCGGGAGCCGAACCCTGAGGTAATAACGCCCGCCACAGGCCACATAAAGCGCCCCGTTCCCATAAAGGGCCTGACCCAGCGCGGATTTTTTCGGCGTGCTGCCAACTCTTGCGCCCGGCGCTGGGCCATAATCCTCTGAATCATCGATGCGATCGAGGCATTGTCTGCTTCGAGTTGAGCCACCACTTGCTCGGCGGCCTGTCGCTCATTTTTTATCTGATTCACCAGATGCTTCTGACCCCCCGTCAGATCATGTAATTGCATTTTTTGGCTGCCTATCACCTCGGTAACACGGGCGATATTCTGCCGTTGCTGCGCAAATTGACGCTGCTGTTGATGAATCAATTGCCTGTTGCGCTCAAGATCTTCCAACATGCTGGCATCGTGCTGACTGATGCGCTTAAAAAAGTGATAGCGGGTCAAAAAGGTGGTCATGTCAGGCGCGGTGAGCAGGGCCTCCCAACCATCCACGGCCCGATTTTTGTAAATGCTGCGCAAGCGGGCCCCCGCCGCGCGTTGCTGCTGCGCGAAAGCAACACGCGCACGATTCAATTGTTCTGCTGTCAATGACAATTTATATTCCGCACGGCGCAGCCGAAATTGACTGTCTTGAAGCTCGGTTGCCGCTTGCTCGAGCTTTTGCTGCAGAGTCGTTAACTCACGCACCGCTCGGTTTTCTTTTTGACGCAAAAGTTGTACACGCGCCCGGTGCGCCTGCAAACGTTGGTTCAATCGCTGCTGCTGGGATTGAAGGGCTCTTTGCTGTTTATCGAGAGAACCTGCTCCGGAGGCAGCCCCGGGGGAAAACGCCACGGTGAGCGCGAGAATTACACACGCGTGACATATGCGAACCACGCTAGGCATGTTGCAACACCTCGAACAAAGCGTCCGCAACGCGCAGGGGCAAACCGGAGTCACGCTGTAATTCCTCTCGGGAAAGGCGGCGCAGAGCACTGACCGAACCGAAGCGCTTGAGTAAATTGCGTTTTCTTACAGGGCCCAGTCCTTCAACCTCGTCCAAGACCGAATGAAGCATCCGTTGACCGCGCAGTTGGCGCTGAAAAGTCACAGCAAAACGATGGGCTTCATCGCGGACCTGTTGTATCAGATGAAGCGCGGGTGAATCAGGTGTCAGACGTAAAGGCTCCCATTCATCCAATGCATCGGGACGGGGCAAGAAAACTTCCTCCTCACGCTTCGCCAGGCCAAAAATGGGAGGGCACTCCACCCCTGCGCGTGCCAGGCCTTCCAGAGCCGCATTCAACTGTCCTTTGCCCCCATCAATGATGACCAGGTCGGGCGAAGGCCAGTCACCGGTGGCACTTCTTCGAAAGCGACGTTCTATCACCTCACGCATTGAGGCGAAATCATCGTTGTCGGTGACGTGCTTCAACTTAAAGCGACGATATTCAGCTTTGCAAGGACGTCCTCCGACAAACACCACCATCGAGGCCACGATATCCGTTCCCCCCAGGTGAGAAATATCGAAGGCCTCTATCCGTTGGGGGGCGGCAGACAACTCCAACACCCGTGCCAGTTCTGCCGGCCCGCTCACCGCCGCTTGGCGTGACTCCGACAAAGCAACCAAGGCCAAACGCTTCAATTCCTGGTCTGCGTTCCGCTGCACCAAATCAAGCAAATCTCGCTTCGCCCCCCGCTGAGGAACAACCAAGGCGACTTTCAGGCCACGACGCTCAGAGAGCCACTGCCCGAGAGCACTCGCACCCTCAAGGGCCACAGGCAGAATAACCTCTCGCGGCAGGTTGTCCGTCCGTGCGTAGTATTGAGACAAGAATGCCTCCAAAAGGTCTTCGGCAGACTCTCCTTCAGCCGGCATTGTGAATACCATGCGACCTATCACTTTCCCCTGTCGCACCTGGAAAACCTGAAATACAGCCCGGCTATCGTCCAGAGCATAAGCAATTCCATCCTGTTCGTCCTCCGGGTGCCCCACCACCTTTTGCCTCTGCCGGAACGAATCCAACGCCGACAACTGGTCACGCAAAGCCGCGGCCCGCTCAAAATCAAGCGCATCTGCCGCGCCCTGCATCTCACGCTTTAATCGGCCCACGATGCGGTCGTGACGACCCTCGAGAAAATGTCCAACATCCTCCACCAACTCTTGATAGACGCTCGGTTGGACCAAACCTTGGCACGGCCCCAAGCATCTCCCCAAATGGTAATTCAAGCACACGCGGTCGCGAAATTGCGGCGTGCGACGCTTGCGCAAAGGAAAATGTTTCTGAATGAAGTGGTAAGCCTGTTGCAGGCCTGTTCCATCCGGATAGGGCCCGAAATAGCGCGCCCCATCGTCCAGCCGCTGACGAACAATCGTGAGGCGGGGGAAATTTTCCTGCGCAGACAATTTCAAAAAGGGGTAGCTTTTGTCGTCTTTCAACAACGCATTAAAATAGGGGCGATACTGCTTGATCAGGTTACATTCAAGCACCAAAGCCTCCACCTCGTTACGTGTGGTAATCGTTTCGAGGTCGGCCACGCGCGATACCATCAAGCGTATTTTGGGGCTGAGCGACTTGGCGGACTGAAAATACTGTCTGACGCGGTTTCTCAGGACCACCGCCTTGCCCACATATAACAAGGTACCGGACTCATCCCGCATCAGATAAACACCCGGCGCAGTGGGCAGTGTATCCAGCCGTTGCTGTAGACCAGCGGATAAAGCGCGCGAGACGGTCATAACCCCAAAAACCCATCTAAATCAGTGCGACCCAAGCGCAAACTGGCTCATCGTTGTGGCACAAAGAATCATTCTACACGACCCCTCAAGCGGGATGCACACCTTCGCGGGAGGAGACAAGCCCGTCAGAAACAAGCCCCTCGACCAGCCCCCAGATTCTGAACTGGGTTGCCCTCAATTTAGATCAAACAGATTCGCCATACCACCGCGACAAGCGGCGAGGGCGAGGGTCATTATCACCACGCCTACGGCCCGGCCCCAGTGAATCAAAAGCTTCATATCATCCACTCCTTAAATCCTGCGGATTGCATGCCCATTCGCACAGACACACCCACCGCTCAAGCGTCATGATGCAGTAGGCACAAGCCTCCTTCAGTGTGCCTCACCACGTGTCGAACAGAAACTCAGTTCCCTTCGTTCAGGTATCACGATGCTCAGCGCTGTCGATCTCGCCGCTCACCCCGCTATTCCCGCGCCCCGTGCGTCAGAGGGAAATGTTCCGGCCGCGGAGGTGAATGGTGCAAAATTTGCGACCCAGATGCAAACGGCCCGTCACACCCTTTCGCAAGCCACGATGGTCGCAGTGCTCGCGGAAATCGAAGAACAGGGCAAACGCCTGCGCCGACATCCCGTAGCAGGTGAGGTGGCACGTTACCGGGAACTGGTCGGAAAATTTCTCAAGGAGGCCAGCGAACAATTCTCAGGCGCGGAACAACACACGGACCGTCGAAATCGGGTATTCACACTGATACGTGAGGTGGATCAACAGCTGGCGGAACTGACTCAGATGCTTCTGAACGGTCAAAGCAAGCCTTTGGAACTCCTCGAAAAACTAGAAGCCATTCGCGGAATGCTGGTGGATCTCCTGATATAGGCCACCAAAGAGGGTCAGCCTGTCACCCGCAATCGATCACCCGCTACGAGGCGACCAATCTCCCACGCAGAGACCCCCGCCGCCCGCAAAGCGCGGTGAACCCCCTCCGCGTCGTCAGAAGCGACCGCCATCAAAAGCCCGCCGCTCGTTTGGGCATCGGCCAATATCAACATCCGGGGACGGTCCAATTCCGCAGCCACGTCTAAGTGGGGTAACACGTAGTCTAGATTACGTTCGCTGCCGCCCGGAACTTCCTCGGCCGACGCCAATTCCGCGACCCCCGAAAAGATGGGAACGGCGGCCCAGCTAATTTCAGCGCCAACGCCTGACGCACGACACATCTCCCAGAGGTGCCCGAGCAGACCAAAGCCTGTGACATCGGTACAGGCGTGAGCCCCCCGTTTGCTCAGCACTGCCCCGGCCGACTTGTTGAGGCTCATCATCGATTCGATGGCCGGGAGGGCTTGTTCCACCGTCCATACGCCGTGCTTGAGGGCCGTCGTGACGATTCCTGTGCCGATGGGCTTCGTCAGAATCAGGCGATCCCCGGGTCGCCCCCCTGAGTTGGTCAGAAGCCTTCGGGGGTGAACCGAGCCTGTCACAGCCATCCCATATTTCGGAATCGGGTCATCAATGGTGTGCCCCCCCAAAACGGCCACCCCGGCCTCTGCGGCAGCATCCGCCCCGCCACGCAATATCGCCGCTACGACGTCAGGCGGCATCGTGCGCGCAGGAAAAGCAAAAATGTTCAAGGCCGTCAGGGGCTGCGCTCCCATCGCGTATAAGTCAGACAGCGCGTTGGCCGCTGCAATCGCCCCAAACTGATAAGGGTCATCCACCATCGGAGTAAAGAAGTCAACGGTCTGCGCGAGGGCCAACTCCGGTGAAAGTTGAAAGACGCCTGCATCATCACAGGTATCGAAACCCACGAGAACCCGGGGGTCTCGGACCGTTTGCAATTGACCCAAAACTTGGGCCAGTTGACCAGGGGCCACTTTAGACGCTCAGCCCGCTGTTTGCGACAAGGCCGTCAGGCGAAACACTTCTTCACGAGAATGAGACACAGAAACCGCCGCTCAGCTCTTGGGCTTCTTCAGCATCAGTTTGTTCATAAAGCCCTCCGCGTCAACAACAAACCGCTCGTGAGAGCCCTCCCCAATTTTTTCCCGCTCGTCATAGACAACCACTTTGAACTCGAGGCGCCGTCCCTCTACGCTCACGACAACAGCTTCAGCCGAAACATTGTGTCCGACAGGGCTCGCGGCCAGATGCTTCAATGAAAGCCCCATGCCCACGGTGGTCGTACCCAAGGGCAAAAACGACTGCAATGCCTGGACGGCGGCCTGCTCAGCTAGAATTGCCATCGCCGGCGTTGCAAAGATAGGCAGAGTCCCGCTTCCAATCGCGACCGCGGTATTTTCGGTTCCGACAATGGTAGAAGCACTGCCTCGAATGCCCAGCAGGTGATCCATCTCCACCATCAAAAGCCCTCCTCACGGATTCCGTCACACACGCCGTTGACCCTCTCGGAAAAAAGAAAGGACCGCAGCCGCCTCTGGTCCACGCAGTGTCGCCAAAGGCACGGATGACAGTTTAACACGTCCAGGCGGGAGGCTTGCGCCCTTCTCTGCTCAGAATTGTTGTCACAAGCGGCATCACAGAAATGGCGTTTTTCACACGTCTGGCTCGTGTTGCAATGAATCCAAGGTAATCAGACGCTGACGACCCTTTTGCGCGGAGTCCACGACCCATAAGCCCTCGGGATGTTCGAACAATTGATACCGCCGGTGCAAGGTTCCTAACCACCGCATACCGGGCCCAAGCGGGCCGTGCTCGCCGTGAAATTCCGTCAGCGAATTCGGGCCGTTCGCTTGGGCGTCGAGGGCATATTCGGAGAAGGTGTCAGGGGCAATGCTTTCTGGGCGATAGTCTACAGGTGTCCAGTGTTGCGCAAAAGCGATTCGTAACGCATCCAGAAGCAATAAAAATACGCGTTGGCTCTGGCCCAAACGCACCTCTTTTTTGGCGGGATGAACATTGATATCCACCGTCGCCGGGTCCAACTGTAAAAATAAAAACAGGGTCGGATAACGGCCAGGCTGCAACCATTCGCCGTACGCCTCGTCGACCGCCTTGTTAAGCAAAGGGTGGCGAACCCAACGCTGGTTCACAAAAAAGAACTGACGCGACCGATCCGCCCGCAATTCGTCTGGGCGGGACGCCAAACCAACGATTCGTCCACTCGGACCCTCGTGGTGGATGGGAAGCAATCCCTGCGCGGCGGTATCGCCATACAAGGCAGCAACCGCTTCATCCAGAGAGGTGCGCCCCGGCGTTGACAACGCCTCTTTTCCATTCACGCGAAGCTGAAATGAGACCTCGGGGTAACACAACGCAAGTCCCAGAATCATATCGTGAATATGGCCTTGCTCCGTCGCGGGCGCACGCAGAAACTTTAAACGAGCGGGCGTATTGAAAAACAAGCGACTGACGGTGATCGCCGTTCCGAAGGGACACCCTGCCGGCAAGACCGTCGGTTCACTCCCCCCCTCGACCAGCACCCGCGTGCCACGGTCCTGCCCCTGCCGTCTCGTCAAACACTCCACGTGCGCAATGGAGGCGACGGATGCCAACGCCTCGCCCCGGAAGCCCAAGGTGAGCAATTGGAACAATTCATCTGCGTTGCGCAATTTACTGGTGGCAAAGCGCTCAAACGCCAGCAAGGCATCGGACTCATCCATGCCCTCACCATCGTCAACCACGCGAAGGAAGCGTCCCCCCTCCTCAACTTCTACCACCACCCGGCGAGCTCCCGCATCCAGCGAATTCTCGACCAATTCTTTAACGACGGAGCTTGGGCGCTCAATCACCTCTCCTGCGGCAATTTGATTGGCTACGTGCAATGGCAGGCGCTGGATTTTGGGCATCTTGACCTCAGAGTACCATAACAGCGCCGTTGTTCTTGGCAAACAGCGCGTGGCATGCTGCCCAGAAAAGAGACACTGGGTCCTGCGAGGAAACCACGCCAATGGAAATCCAAGCTTGGCATACACTGGCGCCTGAGGAGGTTGCACGCGTATGGGAATCACCTTCCAGCGGATTGAGTGAGGAAGAAGCCCAATCCCGTTTGCTGCGTTATGGCGCCAATCGTCTCCCGGGGCGCAAGCAAACAAACTGGCTGAAACGCTTTGCGTTGCAGTTTCACAATCCACTGATTTACGTCTTGCTGGGCGCCAGTGTGCTGTCCGGTCTCCTCAATCACTGGGTCGACACCGGGGTTATTTTGGCGGTGGTCCTCGTGAATGCGATGATTGGGGTGATTCACGAAGGAAAGGCCGAAAATTCTCTGGAAGCCATCCGGCGGATGAACGACCCACAAGCCACGGTCCGGAGAAACAACAGGCGCAAACGCATTCCGGCTGAAGAGTTGGTCGTGGGTGACAGGCTCTATATTGAAGCCGGCGACCGAGTGGCGGCCGATATACGGTTGGTTGAGACCCACCAACTTCGTATTGTCGAGGCGATATTGACAGGCGAATCACTCCCTGTCAGTAAGGACGCGCTTTCAGCGCCAGCAGAGGCCGCTTTAGGTGAGCGCAGCGGAATGGCTTTCTCCGGCACCTTGGTCGCGGCAGGCACGGGCATCGGCATTGTGGTGGCAACGGCTGAAAAAACTGAAATGGGAACCATCAGTCGCTTGCTGCGCGAGGTGGTTGAATTGCAAACCCCTCTGACCCGACAAATGGAACAATTCGCCCGAAGAGTCACCGGCTTCATCCTTCTTTTCTCTGTGCTGATATTCACCTTCGCTGTTTTTGTCCGTCACTACCAGTGGGATGAAGCGTTCATGATTGTCGTAGGCCTCGCCGTCGCAGCGATTCCAGAAGGACTCCCTGCGGTTGTGACCATCACATTGGCGGTGGGCGTGCAGCGTATGGCCGCGCGCCACGCCATTGTTCGGAACCTGCCATCTGTCGAAACCCTGGGTTCGGTGTCCATCATTTGTTCAGACAAGACAGGAACGCTCACCCGCAACGAAATGATGGTACAAGCGGTTGCGACGCACGAGGCATTCTTCACCCTGGAAGGACAGGGATATGAACCCTCTGGGCGAATTTTGCGAGATGGGGAAACAGTGACGGAGGACCCCACCCTGTCGGCTTTGGCACGCGCCGCACTGCTCTGCAACGACGCAGATGTTGCCCGCGAACCCGAGGGCTGGAAGGCCCACGGAGACCCTATGGAAGCAGCACTGGTGATATTTGCGCGCAAAGCGGGTCTCGACCCTGTCCGTGTGCGAGAGGCCCACCCACGCACCGGCGAGATCCCATTTAATGGCGAGCTGCAATACATGCTCACCTGCCACACAAGCGACTCTACGATGCACGAAATGATGGTAAAAGGCGCACCGGAACGCGTTTTCCGAATGGTACACAATGTGCTCTGCAACGGCGGCTACGCGCAGTTCGAGCCTTCTGATTGGCTCGCCCGAACCCATACACTGGCCTCACGAGGGCTGCGTGTGCTTGCCTTCGCGACTGCGCGAAGGCCCCCCGTTCGCGGGCAGGAAGGCATATTGGACGTTGACGACTTCGCTCAAGAAGCACCGCGTGGTTTCACTTTGCTGGGTCTTGTGGGATTAATCGACCCCCCGCGAGACACAGCCAGGCAGGCCATCGCAGAGTGCACTCAAGCCGGCATTCGCGTCAAAATGATCACCGGTGATCACGCGGTGACGGCGGCCGCAGTGGCCAGGCAACTCGGCATCTCCGAAAGTCCCGTGGTCGCCCTCGGCGAAGACCTAGACGGTCTTTCTCTTGAAGAATTGGCGTTCAAGTCTCTCACAACCGACGTTTTTGCCCGCACCACCCCTGAACATAAACTGCGCCTGGTGAAGGCCCTTCAGGCGGACGGCTCCGTCGTCGCCATGACGGGGGACGGGGTCAACGACGCCCCCGCCCTGAAGCGAGCCGATGTGGGGGTCGCGATGGGGCTTGCGGGGACAGAAGTGGCCAAAGAAGCGTCTCAAATTATCCTGACCGATGACAACTTTGCCTCGATTGTCTCCGCTGTCCGTGAAGGCCGAACGGTATACGACAACATCAAGAAGGTTATTGCATGGACCCTGCCCACGAATGGGGGGGAGACTTTTGCCATTCTGGGGGCCTTGACGCTCGGCTTGGCTTTACCCGTCACACCCGTTCAGATTCTTTGGATTAACCTCATCACGGCAGTCGCCCTGGGCCTGACACTGGCGTTTGACCCAGGCGCAAGCGATGTCATGACCCGTCCTCCTCGCCCGAACCACTCATCACTGCTCGATCGCAGACTCTTTGGTCAAACCCTATTACTTTGCGGATTATTCACAATCGGGGTGTTCTCTGTCTATTTTGGCGTTCTTCAACGGGGGGGCAGCCTCGAATTGGCCCGCACCTTGGTCGTCCATACCCTGGTGTGGATGGAAATTGGGTATTTGCTTAGCGTTCGCCTCACCCCCCTCGACCCTTTACAGTGGCGCGTGGCGGCGGCAACACCCGCCGTCCGCATCGGCATCGGCCTTGTTCTTATGTGTCAAGTCGCGTTTATTTACACCCCTCCACTTCAGCGTATCTTTGGCACGCTGCCTTTAACAGGGTGGCACTGGGGGGTCGCCATCGGCTGCGGTGCGATGGTCTTCGCCGTCGTGGAGGCAGAAAAGCGTTTACGCCCTCCGCGCGCCTCCGGTGGCATCAAACCACTTCTTTAACCAAAAAACTGCACAACTATAATCATTCCTTAGGCAAGGATCGCCCGGGAGGAAAAGATAAACGTGCTACGAGGCTGCGCGATGTTTTTCAAATGTTACTACCATCCTAAGCAACCAGGAGTGCACACCTGCTCAGGCTGCAAAATGCCCTTGTGCGAGCCTTGCAATGAAAAAAATGGCGTATGTCGCGATTGCTTCCGCAAAAGGGGCGCCGTGGAGGATCTCCGCCTGATGCGGCGAGCCACAGCCGCAAAAGTACGGGTGGCCAGTTCAACCACTGCTCGATTGCGATTGGCGTTGAAACAAGTGGGGCCCATGGCCCGTCGGATGCGTGGAGGCGTTGACTGGAATAAAACGGGCCTGCTAGCGACCGCACCGCTGCCCAATCTGGCCTGGCAACACGAGGCTTTGCCGCTTGACGCGCGCTCCGCGCGTTCTTTTCAGAAAACACTCGCCGATCGGAAAGGTCATTGGACCTACGACCCTGATCGCGTGGCCTACCGTCCCCAACCCGTCAAAACCTTGAATCCTGTTTCATACCGTGAACCGGCGACCCCTTGGAAAGGGTGGTTGGCGTCATTCTTCACGGGCATCGTACTGAGCGCGTTGATCTGGGTTCTCAGTTACATCATCCCTGCCGTGTTAAAAGGCGAGCCGGCCAAACTTCCCATTGGTGCTATTTCGGCGAAATCCCACGCAAAAACTCGATAATTCGGCAGACGTCTGAGCAGCCGCCCTAATAAGCCCAACCCGTTCGAAGATGGAACAAACCGCCGGTTTGCCACAGTCGGTTTTCTGGCGTGCGACCCAGCGAGCCTTCCGTCCCCAGCGAATACCCCATAGCAAACGCCAACCCGAAATAACTCGCTTGAATCTCAGCCCCGCCTCGCACGGCCGATAACGGTAAAAAAGAGGGCACCGCTCTTGTAAACACGGAACCGAACGGGGTCAGTCGGTATTCGCCGAACGCAAACCAACTGAACGGGCCTACCAAGCGCCCCGCGAGCGCTCCGCGTAAATCCCCCCCCAGCGCCAACCAGTTCGCAGACAAATAATCCGTTGTATCCACCGCCACCGACGGGCCGACCACGTTATTGTTGAGCCGCGCGTGTGTCGTCAGGGCTGTGACGCCGCGGACAAAGCCGCCCGCGTGCCAAAGCGTTTCGAGCCCCCATGCCAATGGGATACGGGCGCGAATTGCACCGTTCAACTCCCCCTCGTCACGACGATGTCGCACGGAAAACAGCGGGCGCGCCGAGGTATCGTCAATGTTGTAGCCCTGCGTTCGGACCCCCACGGCAAAACCCCAGCGGGGATCGAGCCAGTGCTCCCA
>JAYKIL010000013.1:0-8816 GCA_035284745.1 Candidatus Sericytochromatia bacterium
GGTACATCTGACTGCCCGCCGAAATAAGACCCGCGTCCACGCTCACTTTGCCGCGTATCACGCCCATCCCCGCCGCAGGACGAGAAATGCCACCCGCAGGAACCGCGTTTCCACTCGTCGGCGCAGGGCTCTGACAGCCCACCACCGTGCACGCCAGCAACAACAACAGCGATCGATCCCAGCCTGATTTCTTCAATTCTCTCTCTCCCTCACAAGCACCACAAACCCTTCACAGCAGTGCCAGAGCAAAACTCCAACATTAAAACACAAGCAGGCCCCTCGCGCAGGTTTTTCCCTCCAAGACCTGATCCGGAACCATCGGCCCGGCGTAGGCATAAGGAGGGATCGTGCCTGTGATCTGGCTCAATGCGGCTCAAAGGAATCGCCATTCTCCAGGGTTCGAAACTGCGTCAGCGGCACGGCATGGCGTTGACACGCCACGGCCAGGTCGCGCGCAGGCTGTCGGAACCCTTCTTGGCTGAGTTTGAAAGTTCCCCAGTGTATTCCGACACTGTGCACCGCCCCAAGTTGCTGATGGGCGCGCACCGCGTCTTCTGGGTTCATATGATGGGGCCGCATGAACTCGCGCGGCTCGTAGGCCCCGATGGGCAAGAGTGCGACATCCGGCGTGCCCAGGCGTTTCCGCACCAAGGAAAAATGAGGGCCGGCCCCTGTATCACCGGCAAAATAGGCACTGTGCGTTACCCCCTGAATAAAATAACTGCCCCACAGCGTTCGACGGCGATCGCCGAGACTGCGCGCCGACCAATGCTGGGCGGGCGCAAACGTAATATTGACCCGGCCGTAGCGATAATTTTGCCACCAATCCAATGGCAGCACCCGCTGGGCCGGGACACCGGCCCGTTCCAACAACGTCCTGTTACCCAAACCCACGAGCAGCACCGGATTGTCTCTCGCCACCAAGCGCTCTATCGTGGGCACATCGCAATGATCATAATGGCTGTGACTGATCACCACGACGTGCACGCGCGGCAGATCCTCAAACGCGATGCCGGGGGGCTGATGCCGCAAAGGACCGATGCCTGGAATCGGGCTGACCCGATCCGCGTAGACCGGATCCGTCAAGATATTCACATCGTTGATCTGCACCAACACGGTGGCATGATTCACGTAAGTTACACGCAGGGCCTGCTGCTGAGGAGAAGGCGGGGGAAAAGCGGGCGGCTGGTGCCATTCAGGCCAGGGGTCTCCCGGTGGTTGAGAGAGCCCTTGCAGCAACGCAAAATAATTGCGCGGCTCCCCCGGGGCCAAATTCGAAAAAAGATGGCCGTCAAAATGAGGGCCCGCAGGCCCTTGATAGGGGGGGGCCTCCAACCACCAGGCCATCCCGGCCGCTGGCAAAACCAGCAAGCCTGCGGTCGCTGTCATCAACCGGGTGACCCATTTTCGGCGTCGACCCCGCCTGCGCTTTCCCATGTGCCCCCCTTTTTCTTGAGCCAGTCAGGCGCACGAAACCACAGGGGCAGCCATGCGCGGGTGGCGGCTCAAACGCCTCGCCGGCCGTAGCGCTCGCTCAATTTAGGGTGGGCCGCGGCCGCCCGTTTCACCACCCGCTCAGGATGTGGCACGGCCTCCAAGCCAAAACATTCCGCAAGCCACGTGCGAAAAGCCAGGTTTCCCCCACTGTGCTTGCGAGGACGCGCGGCTTCATCGAAATACATCCCCAAATCCACGATATCGTGGGCTAACAACGTCAAAAACTCTTCCAGCGAAGCGGCCAGAACGGTGCTACCACTGTGGGCGACGTTCAGATACACAATGGGGGCGTCATCCGGCGTTCGATCATCATACAGCCAATAGGCATAGCACGAGCCATCGGCATCATGCCCAAACACCGCGAAATCAGACGCTTTCTGGGCATCTCCCACCCAGTCAGCCGCATCCCCGGGGGCTAACTTAAATCGACCGCTAAAATAGCCGCCTTTCACATCCGCGGCAAACTCTCCAAGATCATCAAGCAACTGCGGAACCGGATGTGAGCGAAAGGCAGGGCGAAAGTCTGGGCGAGCCAACGACAGAACTCCTTCCATAGGATAGCGATTCAGGCCGTGCGCGGGCACGTCTGATTGTACCCTACGCGGTTCGCGTCTCAGCTTGCCTGCGGATGCACCGCGCGCCAGGCTTTCAAAAAGGCTTCGCGGTTTTCGTAACCGTAGGTTTTTCCTCCGAAAATCACGCGCACGTCGCGCGCCGGCACGACCATCCGCGCCCCCATCACAATCACTTCATCTTGATCCGGCGCCCACTGTAAAAACGCACCGCCATCGACCCATTTGTCTGCGAGTGTGCGTTTAAAGGGCACATTGGCGCGATAGAGCACGGCCGCCTCGCTGCCATTCGCAAAGCGTTCGGCCACCCGTTGGTCGAGACTCCAAGAATTGACGGAATGATGTTTCAGGCCCAGCCCGCGCTTTTTGCCCTGTGACCACACCCGCGCCACTTCCTCCGCCGCGCGATTGCTGTTCACGCCCCGATGAAGCTGAAAATGGGTTGGCATCGCAACACCATGGCGCTGCGAAAGGCGCTTCCAGCGAGCGGCCCGGGTATCAAGCAGGGCACGAAAGGTCCGATCGGTCGGGGTTTGGATGGTGCCTCTCCGGAAATTATTAAAGGCGTCACGCAGAGGCAACTGGTCTTTGCCGCCGAAAATCCAGCGTTGAAGTTCGGCCTGCGCCCTTTGAAACAAAGATTCATCGGCATACAGCCCTTTGGCTGACATCGCACGCGCCTTTTGAGCTTCGAAACGGGTCAACCCCTCAACGCCTCGGTTCAGCTGTTGGCGCTGCACTTCACCGAGTATCTGGGGCCCGCGCACGACCTTGGCCTTCAATGCCAGGCGATCGCCCGACATCCGGGCGGCTTGCTGCGCGCGCTTTAAAAACGCGACGGGCTTCAAAAGTTTGCTCACTGCGGTTTTTAGTGGCAGAGCGATTGCTGGCATCACCGTCTCCTGATGGCCCAAGGGATTTAAGGCACCTGGCCATGTATCGGGGTCAGCGCGGCGCGAGATGCGTTAAAAGTGTGTTAATTGTATGCGCAAAAAACTAGTTTGTGCTAGAACTAAGGGGCCCAAAAAGGAGGAAGCTTTCGATGTTGAAGAAGTCCCTCAGTCTGACGGCAGCTCTTGCAATGATGCTTGGAACGCTGGTCACCCCCCATGCCGCGATGGCATCAGAAAAAACCTTGCGCGACTGGTGGCCAGAGCGCCTCAATCTGCAACCGTTGCGTGCGCATGCCCCCCAATCAAACCCCTACGGCGTCGATTTCGACTACGCCAAAGAGTTTCAAACGTTAGATATCAAGGCCGTGAAAAAAGATATTCAGGCCCTGATGACGCAATCACAGGAATGGTGGCCTGCCGATTACGGCCACTACGGACCATTTTTCATTCGCATGGCCTGGCACTCGGCCGGCACCTATCGCACCTTCGACGGACGGGGCGGTGCAGACGGGGGCCAACAGCGGTTTGAACCGTTGAACAGTTGGCCGGACAACGCCAATCTCGATAAAGCCCGTCGCTTGCTGTGGCCCGTGAAAAAGAAATATGGACGCAAAATTTCGTGGGCCGATCTGATGGTGTTAACCGGCAATGTTGCCCTTGAATCGATGGGCTTCAAGACCTTCGGCTTCGCCGGCGGGCGGCCCGACCAGTGGGAGCCCGACCTGGTCTACTGGGGTCCCGAAAATGAAATGCTCGACGACAAACGATACAAAGGCGACCGCAAGCTGGACAACCCTTTGGCGGCCGTTCAAATGGGCTTGATTTATGTCAATCCCGAGGGGCCCAACGGCCATCCCGATCCCCTCGCGGCCGCGAAAGACATTCGGGAAACGTTTGGCCGCATGGCCATGAATGACGAGGAAACACTGGCACTGATCGCAGGGGGACACACCTTCGGCAAGGCTCATGGTGCGCACAGCCCCAAGGGCAACGTAGGCCCTGAGCCCGCCGCGGCGGGTTTGCATGAGCAAGGCTTTGGCTGGACCAACAAAGCCGGCAAAGGCCACTCTGAAGACTCCATCACAAGTGGCCTCGAGGGTGCGTGGACGGCGAGTCCAACCCGCTGGTCAATGATGTATCTCAGCAACCTTTTCGCGTTCGATTGGGTGCAAACCAAAAGTCCGGCAGGGGCCGTCCAATGGATTCCTGCCAACGGCCAGGCGGCGGGCTCGGTGCCTGATGCGCACGTGAAAGGGCGAATGCACACGCCCATCATGTTCACCACCGATTTGGCATTGAAAGCTGACCCTGCCTATCAAAAAATTGCCAAGCGCTTCTTGGAAAACCCCAAGGAATTTGAACTGGCCTTCGCCAAGGCCTGGTTCAAGCTGACGCACCGCGACATGGGGCCGCGTTCGCGCTATTTGGGTCCGGATGCGCCGAAGGAAGTGTTGGTGTGGCAAGACCCCGTCCCCGAAGTCAAACACGCACTGATTGATACGCGGGACATTGCGACCCTGAAAACGCAAATTCTGAAGTCGGGTCTGACCTCCTCCGAGCTGGTTAAGGCCGCCTGGGCCTCGGCTTCAACTTTCCGCGATACCGACTACCGCGGGGGTGCCAATGGGGCTCGCCTGCGCCTGAATCCGCAACGCCACTGGGAAGTCAACGATCCCAAAGAGCTCGACAAAGTGCTGAATCGCCTCGAGGGCATCCAAAAGGCATTTAACGCCAAAGCCCGCAAAGGCAAGAAAGTCTCGCTGGCAGATCTGGTGGTCTTGGGTGGCGGAGCAGCCATTGAGCAGGCCGCGAAGAAAGCGGGTATCAAGCTGACTGTCCCGTTCAGACCCGGGCGGGGAGATGCCACCCAATCACAGACAGACGTGGTGTCTTTCGAATTCCTGAAGCCCCGTGCAGACGGCTTCCGCAATTACTATAGCCAAGAGTGCCACATGTCTCCTGCGAAAATGCTGGTCGACAAGGCCGATATGCTGTCGCTGACGGTGCCTGAAACCACCGTTTTGGTGGGTGGACTGCGGGTGCTGGGCGCCAACACCGGCGGAAAAAAACACGGTGTCTTCACCCAACGCCCCGGGACACTGACCAACGACTTCTTCGTGAACCTGCTCGATATGTCCACCAAGTGGTCGAAAGCGAGCAATGAGGAAGGCTTGTATCACGGACATGATCGAAAGACCAACAAGCTCAAATGGACGGCCACTCCCGTGGACCTCATTTTTGGCTCCAATTCGGAATTACGCGCCGTGGCTGAAGCCTATGCGGCAAATGATGCGCGCGAAAAATTCGCACGCGACTTTGTGGCGGCATGGGCTAAAGTGATGGACCTCGATAGGAAATAAACCGACACGGGATGCGTCATCCCAATCCCTAACAGAAACCGGGGCTGCCCTTTTTGGGTGGCCCCGGTGCCTATGTTGCCATTGCCCCAAGGCCGTCTCACGACGGGGGCATACACGCCCTTGTCATCAACCGAGCTATGCAGGTGAGGGAGGCTGTGACGGCGGGTAAGTGGGGGGGGCAGAAGGAGAAAACCATGACATCCAGCAGGTCTGCGACGAGCCCCGCCCCTGTCCCACCCGACCCCTCCGGCGCCCTGAGCCCAGAGTGGCTCTTGAAGGCGCGTGCGAGGTTTGCTGAAAACCCATCGCATCGGCTTGCTATGAATGCCTGCTCCTCTGGCAACGTGGACGACATTGCGCTCAGCCGAGAAGCCCTGTCTCAGGTGGACTGGCATTTTTCGCACGAGGTGAAGGGTGGCGCCATCACCCACCAGAAGCAAGCCGGATTCTGCTGGCTGTACGCGGCCTTGAACTGGCTGCGCGTAGATGTGATGGCAAAACTGGAGCTTGAATCGCTGGACTTTTCCCAGAACTTTTTGATCTTCTGGGATCGTCTGGAGAAGGCCAACCGCTTCTTGAGCACCATGGTGGTGCTGCGTGACCGCACCCCCGACGATCGCATGGTCGATTTTTTACTGCGCGAACCGTGCCCGGACGGGGGCGAATGGCATATGGTGGCCAACCTGATTCGCAAATACGGCCTGGTCCCCAAATCGGCCATGACCGACACCGCTAATCTGATAGATTCCAAATATCTCAATAAAATCGTCGATGCCAAACTGCGCCAAACCGCTGCGCGTATTTTTGCGGCATACACGGCAAAAGCCTCGGACGCTGCGATCCAAACTATCAAAGACGACGCGATGGTCGAGGTGTACAAGCTGCTCGCGATCATGATGGGCGAACCGCCCGAGCGCTTCGATTTCACCTACCGCGACAAACACAACAATTTTCATGCCCACCGCGATCTGACGCCAGCGGAATTCTACGAGAATTTTGTCGGGCGCGATCTGGGGGCTTATGCATGGCTGATGAGCTCTCCACTGCCTGACACCCCCTACGACAGAACCTTTGTGGTGGAAGGCTTTCAAAACGTGGTTGAAGGGGCGCCAGGCACCTTCTTAAATGTGCCGATGCCAACCCTGAAAAAGCTCGCTATCGAGGCCATTCAAGCCGGGGAGGCGGTGTTTTTTGGGTGTGACGTTCTGCAAGACTCCAACCGCAAAGTCGGCCTCCTCGACCCCGCCGTATTGGATTATGAATTGTTGTTTGGCACGTCTTTCGAAATGTCGCGCGCAGAACGCTTTCGTTTTCTGCAATCTCGCCTGACTCACGACATGGTGCTGTTGGGCGTCGACCTCGTGGATGGTGCCCCCCGCAAGTGGAAAATTGAAAACAGTTGGGGCGACGATGTGGGGCAAAAAGGCTATTTTCAGATGTCGGACGCCTGGTTTGATGAGCACGTATACGCCATTGTGGTGGAAACGCGCTTTTTAAGCGCCCCGCTGAGGAAACTGCTGGAACAGCCGCCGATCTTCCTGCCCCCGTGGCATCCACTGGCCTGAGGCGGCTTCAGTAGTACTCATCAGAATACCCGACGCCACCGTCATCGAAGCCACCCCCATAGTCACCCGCATCATAGGCGTCGAGCCCGTCGTAGGCTTCGTAGTCGTCTTCGTCGTCCCAATCATCCCGCTCGTCATCCGCGGCCAAAGCCGCGTAGCCCGCCAGCAAGGCGGCATCACCCCAGCCGGAATCCGAACCTTGTGGGTCGTGGCCGTGGGAGCCCACCAAGCCACCCAGGAAGCCGGAAAAAAATCCCCAAAAGGCCCAGACGCAGGCCCCAGCGATCAGCACGAAAACCAAAAATACGCCCATCCTGATCCCCTAAGATTTTGCCCATCTCGCAACTTAATCATTCCCGTGATGTACTCAGGTGAAACACGGCCAAGTCGAACCGTTCGGCATCGTGCCTCATTGACGATTTGACAAAGGGGTGCTCTCGGGCGACGTTCATGAGGTGGAATTCAGCGACGGCAGTGGTCGTCCTTACGCTGTGGCCGCGATCAGGGCAGCACAGCTCATGACCCTCCACGATGCGCCCATCGAGACAGCCTCTTAATTCTGCCCGTGCCAGTTGCACCTGCGCTCCTGCTCAGTTATTCTGAGCCAGGGGGCCTTTCCGTGCGCTTGCAGCCTGAACAGGTAAATACGATTCTGCGCGAGGTCAAACAGGCCTTGGGGCTGATGCGCAGGTGTGGCGATACGGGTTTCGGCTCAATGATGGCGCCCGGGGCGGGGATGTCGACATGCTGATTGAAGCGGCGCATCGGCCTTCCTCCGAAGCCGTCGGATTGCTGCGGGAACGTCTCGAAGCCCTCTTGGTACTCCCCGTTGACTTGCAGGTCCGCGTCGCGGGAGAGCCTGGCACGAGCTTTCAGCAAATGGTGGCGCGTCAGGCTGTTGCGTTGGAATTGGCCTCGTGAGCGCGGACAGAGCATTTCGGCGCCGAGTTTCAAGAATTTGAAGCCTACGCCTGAGCGGCAGCCCAGGCTGTCCGACGCAGGCTCACAAGCGTTTGACACGCTCCACTTTTATTGCTACTCTAATTTTAGACTCATTCTAAATCGACCCGTGTGTCCCACGGTGTCAAAGCGCAAGGAGATTCAGCTTCATGAACACTACTCCAATCAACACCGATGTATTGCCCTTCAAGGCTACGGCCTTCCACAAGGGCGAATTCATTGAAGTGACGGAAGCGTCACTGAAGGGCAAGTGGTCCGTCGTTTTCTTCTATCCGGCCGATTTTACCTTCGTATGCCCCACCGAGTTGGGTGATTTGGCTGACAGCTACGCCGAGTTCCAGAAGCTGGGTGTGGAAATTTACGCCGTTTCGACCGACACGCATTTCACCCACAAGGCGTGGCACGATGCGTCGGCCACGATCAAGAAGATCGAATATCCGATGATCGGCGACCCCACGGGCACCATCACCCGCAACTTTGGCGTGATGATTGAAGCCGCTGGCTTGGCCGAGCGCGGCACCTTCGTCATCAACCCCGAAGGCAAAATCACCTTGGTTGAGATCAGCGCGGGTGGCGTGGGCCGCGACGCGAACGAACTGCTGCGCAAGATTCGCGCCGCCCAATACGTGGCCTCGCACCCCGGTGAAGTCTGCCCCGCGAAATGGCAAGAGGGGGCCGCTACTTTGGCGCCTTCGCTGGAGCTGGTGGGTAAAATCTAAAATCGAAACGGGCCTCCCGGCTGTCTGGCCCGGAGGCCCCCTTTTTCATGGAGGAGGGCTGAAACATGCTGGACGAGGCGCTGAAAACTCAGTTGGCATCACACCTGGGCTTGTTACAAGTGCCCATCGAACTGGTCGCAACGCTGGACGAGAGCGAGGCCGCTGGCCGTTTGCGTGGCTTGCTGCAACAGATTGTTGGCCTCTCCCCCAAAATTTCCCTGCGCGAGGATGGTACCAACCCGCGCACGCC
>JAYKIL010000014.1:0-234510 GCA_035284745.1 Candidatus Sericytochromatia bacterium
TGTTTGAGAACTTCCAATCGGAGCACAAGCGTGCACCGAAAAACCCCGCCATCTATCGTTTCTCGTCTTTCTCGTGGGGCATTGAGGATGCCGATGACGGCACGCACAGCACCTTAAGCGTGGGCGGCTACGACTTCAAGGCTTTCCGTGCCGGCGAACGCTTCTTGATGGAACGTCCGGGCCAAGGAGACTTCATCAAGCGCTCGTGGGAGTTCTATGGCAAGCCCGCGTCCGATGCGAAGAAGTTCAACCTGTTCTGGCACACGTATCTAGAAACGAAGAACCTCACGGGGATGCCCAACTATCGGCAGCACACCTACAACGGCTGCGCCGTCGGGTGTGTGGGCACTGCTTGGGGTCAGATCTACGGTTACTGGGAGCAACGGGGCCGCGACGCTGTCGCAGGGGCTCCGAGCACCAATACGTCCAGCACGGGCGCCGTGGTCAACAATGCGAATACCCGCGCGATGACCGAAGGCATCAACGAGTATATGGATACCTTCTGCCGAGGGTCTGAAGGCGCCACGGACTGGAGCAAAATTCCCCTGGGTAGAAATTGGGGACGCACCGATCGGCGCCTGCGCGTCGAAACCAATCAGAAGTTGGATGGAAGCGATAAGGCGATGTACAGGCACACGCGACGGGGCTTGCGCGATAATCGACCGACGATGATTGCCTTCGTGGATAACGATACAGGCTCTCACGCCGTGGCGGCCTACGGCTTCACCCAGATGCACGACATTTGGTCGTGGTTGGGCTCGGATGATGGCTATGAAAGCCTGCGCGTGAAAACCAACTGGAGCAGCCCGACCGATCTCACCCTCACCTTGGGAGATAACGGCTTGAATCTCAACATGTCGATGCGGATCAGCGTCAACAACCGTTAGTTTCGCCTGTTCTTCAAAGTCAGAAGCCCCCGATTCATCTGAACCGGGGGCTTCACTTTTTCAGGCGCTGACGATCGTGGCCGCGGAATTATAAACTTATCGCAAAATTAATTTCGCTCTAACCTCACAGGCCCCTTTTTAACGCAACCCACGCAGCCCTTTTCCCGATAACGATCGCGTTGTGTGTTGAAGGGAAGCGTTCGATGAATCAAATTTCTGGCACATATTACTCACCCACCGTCCTTTCCCAAGGGACGCAACCTTCTGTGTTCGATCGCATTGCGAACTTCTTCCGCAACATCGGAAAACCGAAAGATACGCCAGACCCGATCGTCACGATGCCAGGGGATGTGTATGTCGGGCAACCCGTGCAGCCGACGCCCCCTCCCGTGATCGGCCCCAAGGGTCCTGTCGCGCCTGTTCCACCGCCTGTTTTGGCTCCTGCTCCACCGGTACCGCCTCCGGTCTTGCCACCACCACCGCCCCCCCCCATCGCCCCCGTGGCGACCCCGCGCTTGCCCAGTGGGGTCTACCAACCTCCTGTCTATCCCGGCACTCCACCCTTCAATGCCCCGGTTAACTATCCGGTTAACTATCCTGTCAATTACCCCGGCAACTACCCAGGGCAGCCCCCAGTGCCCGGTCCGTGGGGCGTTCCCGGTGCTGTCCCTTATGGCGTCAGCCCGATAGCAGCCGCGGTGGGCCTCGTCGCGGGTTTGGTCAGTCTGTTCAAGGGCCCGCCCAAACCCAGCACCCCTGCGCCCCCCTCGTCCGCCCCCGTGCCACAGCCAGGCTTCCCCGCGCAGCCTGGATCCGTGCCGCCCTCGCCCTCCGTGCCCCCCACGGACTGGTCAGTCGATCTCTCGCCGAGTGGCCCCGTTCGCCGTCGTCCGCAGGGCTCGACACCTCCGCCCGCTCCAACGGCACAACCCGTGCCGACGTACGATCAGGATGCCCTGAGATGGAAAGACGGAAACGGCTTCGCGCGCAACCAACAGTTGGGCAAGGCCATGCTTCAGAGTGGCGAACTCCTGAGACAGCTGAAGGAATTCGGCGCCGACCAAGGCATGCCGCCGGGCGCCTTAGAGCAATGGGCCACCGCCCACCCCGGTCTCGCCTACAAGCGCCTGCAAGAACTGAAACGTCAAGTAGCGCTGCGCCTTGAACGCTAGGCTGACGCCTCAAGCCCACCGCTAAATGCAGCCCCCGCGGGTGTTTTCCCGTAGGGGCTTCTCGTCAGTTTATCTATGATTTATCAGCGCCCCAAGGGCGCTTCGCGAGGATTGCTCCGACGGGTCAGGAATGGCTGGCGGCGAACTGCGTGAACGCGGCCCATTCTCGATCCGCACCTCACCAAAAAGCCGCCCCCCGGGGAACACCGGAAAGCGGCTCTAGACCAGAGTGGAGATAAGCGGATTCGAACCGCTGACCCCCTGCGTGCAAAGCAGGTGCTCTACCAACTGAGCTATATCCCCGTGAGTGGGCAATACTGGACTTGAACCAGTGACCTCACCCTTATCAGGGGTGCGCTCTAGCCACCTGAGCTAATCGCCCGATGCCCAAGCAGACAAGACCGCCGGAGCCTTTATAGTGTCGCACAGGGCCCGTTGAGCGTCAACCGGAGACGGGCTCTCTCACCCACCAAAACAAGACAAAGGCGCCACCAGGCTGCCATCCTAAGGCCCTTTCCTCGAAGAGGCTAAGGGTCCTCGGCCAAGGTGGCCGGCGCCAAAGCCCGCCCCGCATTCAGTCGGCCTTGCCCCGCCAATGGATCAGGCCCGGGCGCGTCCAGATCATCCACGGCCAGACGCAAACGTCGTTCAACAGCCTCCACAAAATTAGAGTTCAACGCCTGGTTCAACGGGTCATAACGGGCCATCAGCAAAGCGGCCACACCGGCCACATAAGGCGTGGCCATTGAAGTGCCCGATTGAGACGCGTACCCGCCAGGGACGGTCGAAATGATCGCCTCGCCCGGTGCAACCAAGTCGAGGGCTGAGCCCCCATTAGAGAAAGCGCTGATGCCCTCCCAGCCGACGTGGTAATTAGAACTTCCGACGGCCAAAATGCCCGGGGTGTTGGCGGGCGACCCCACAAAAGGTAACGCCCCGTTGCCAGAGGCCGCCACCACAACGATTCCCTGGTTTCGAGCCATTTGAGCCAATTCGACCCAGATACTGTCAACAACACTGGTATCGGCTCCCAGGCTCATATTGATGACCCGCACACGCGAGCCATCATCAGGGGACGGGACCCAATTCACAGCATTGAGAAAGCCATTAATGATGTCGAAGTCAGACCCCGCCCCCACGTTATCAGGAAACACCTTCACAGGCTTGATTTTGCATCCCCAGGCCACGCCCGCAATCCCTACCCCATTGTCGCCCTGCGCTGCAACAATACCCGCCACATGGGTTCCGTGCCCCTCGGAATCCGTGACGTCCGTGCCGTTTGTCGTCGCGTCGAAAGGGGCCACCACCCGTCCTGAAAACTCAGGATGCGCGGTATCCAGTCCTGTGTCCAGAACAGCGACCACCACGCTGGCCTGGGCATCCACGCTCACAGAACCCCAGGCCGACGCCGTATTGCTCGAGGTCGACCGATGCGACCACTGTCTGGCAAAGAATGGATCATTGGGCTCTGCCTGCAAAGTCCAACGCCGCGCTTCACGAGTGAGTGTGCGCACACCGGGCACTCCCGCAATCTCGCTTTTCCATCGAGCGGGCTCGCGGTCCGCGGGCGGCTTGAGCTGCAGCAACCACCCCGCGCCCAGAGACCTTTGCTTGAGAAACTGGGCACCGCGGAACGCAGGATGAAGCTGAAGTTCCTCCGGCGCACGGTCAGCCTGCAACAGATAATTGCCCGAATAGGCCCTCGGATCATCAGCGGCAGAACCGTCCGACACCAAACGGGGGCGACTCATCCAGCGAGGTTCTCCGACCGACAAAACTGGAAGGTCTTGAGCTAACACGGGTACAGGAACTTTCGGGGGCATCACGGGCCTCGAAACCGCTGCCCGAGAGAGAGGCGGCGCGGCCTCAGGCGGCAGTGTGTTCAGGGCAGGCTCGGGGACGGTAGAGCAGCCAACCAGTAATACAGCTTGCAGAAGGCAGGCGAAAAATGGCCGCGTACGCGATGGATTGAACGTCATAAGCGATAGGCCTCCACCCGGGTTTGCGGACGACGATCCGCCGCGTGCCCCCCTAACGACAGCAAAAAACCATCGTAAACGGCCAATGCAAGCAAAGCGCGGGGCGTCGGTAAGCGAGTCAACACCTGCCACGACGGATTGGACTCGGTCGTATCGAGAACCAACACCGTATCAAGAATTGCCCCACCCGCCCCGATTCCACCGGCGACAAAAATGCGAGTCCCATCGCTCGCAGCGGCAGCAGAGTGACGGGCCTCAGGCAATGCCGGCGGGGCTCCCAGCACACCCGTGCCACTGCGCACAACGCTGCCTGTCGACGCATCGTATCTCCCCACTGTGCTCACCGCCACGGGAAGCCCCGCAGCATCCGTCGTATAGCCTCCCAAGATCCACAGCCGATCCTGCACTCGAACACTGGCGGCCCCCGCGTTCGAATAGGACATCCCGCTTAAAGAAGTCGCCACTCCCGAGGGAAAATCCACCCGCAGCCGCGCGGGTGTCGAGCCCGTTGACGTCTCGCCGCCAAAAATGTGGAGGGCACCCGAAAGAAAGATCGCAGCACACGCTTTGCGAGATTCAGGGAGATTGGCGATGGTAGCCGGGGGATTGGCAACCCGATATCGCTTGATGGCTCGGGAAAGACCCCCCTTAACGCCTCCAACCAAAAGAAGATCGCTCCCGTTCACCGCGGGGGCCCCCACCAGCACACCCTCTGCATCGTTTTGGTGTTCGACCAGGGTCCAGCCCTCATCCCACTCCTCTTGAGAACTTCTCGTTTGACCCTCCACAACGATCAGAGTGCTGTCCAGAACGGCCGCCGACAGGCCCACCCGCGGGCGCCGCAGCGGGGTCCAAGGCAACCAGGTGCCAGGCTGAACATCCCCAACGGTCACAATCACCTGAGGCGGGGACGTGGACACGGGGGCCGTCACCGAAGGCTGGGAGCCCCCCCCCGATCCCCCAGACCCCCCTCCCCCACCGCCTGCGTTGCTGGTCGCCGGTGATGAAGGCGTTACGACAGAATTGGGAGTGGCACTCGCCGTCGCAGCCCCGTCGTTCGCGACCCCAATCGGTGCAGACGGCGTGGCTTCAGGTTGCAATGAGACGGGCGACGAGCTGTCCGGCTGACCCGACACCTCCCCTTCAGGCAACGTTTGATTGGACGGCTCCGCCTGCGACGTAATCAGCCCCTTCTTGGCTCCCTTGTTGTGGGAGAGAACCCGTTCACCTGGCCCCACACGAGCGTTACAGGCGCTAAAAAACAACAAAACGGCGAGTGCCAGGAGGCGGCGAGACCTCATGGCACACCGCCTGTCAGCAACGAAAACGCAGCCGGTGACGCCGATGGTTCAGGCGAAAATGTCTCCACATCGTCAATGGGAGCAAATGTGTCACTCACATCACCCAAGACCCCCCCCGCGACGGTCAAGATGTCATTTAACACGCCCACCGCAGGCAACACTCGGGGTCTTCTCAGAGGCGGTCGCAATTCCCACGTATCTGAATCGGGATCGTAAACCTCCACGGCCGGGCTCAATCGCCCCCGTGAATCCACCCCCCCGATGACCCAAATTTTCCCATTCCACGCCACCGCCGCGGCGGAGCGTCGCGGAGTCGGCATATCAGACATCACCGAGAAAGCGCTATCAACACCCGGAGACCAGGCAAGCACCTGCGGTGAAATTTGACCGGAACCGGTGGCCCCCGTTCCCCCCCCAAACAAATACAAGGTGCCATTAACCGCCGCCCCACTTAAGCCCCAGAGGTTTTGAGGCAACACGGGCAAATTGGCGACAGGGAGCCACGCGGCAGAGTTCACCTGGTATCCCCAGACTAAATTTGTCGAATCCGCGCCGCGAATTCCACCCGCCAGATAAATGACCCCGTCTATCACACTGGCCACCGAGGCAAAGAGCCCCGAGACGCCGGGGACCGTCCCCAAACTGCTGATCGCCCCGGTCGCCACATTCAAGCGGCCCGCACTCGAAAACAACGACGTACTGTTGGCTCCGCCAAACCAGTATAAATTTCCATCATAGTAGACTGAAGCCGCCCCATACCGAGCGGTGGGAAGTTCCGCCAAGAGGCTCCCACCTCCAATGCTGATGATTGAAGAGGCCACTTGTGCACCCTGAACGCCCGGAACACCAAAAGTCTGCGTCAGCCCACCCGCCAGAACCAAGGTATCCGAAGCCCCCGGAGGCTCATAAACGCCGTAAATAGTGCTCCCACGCGGAAGCGGCAAGGATGCTTGCGGTTGCCACGCCCCAAAATCAATGGTTCGGGTTGCGGTTTGCCCGGGCACCAGTGAAACAGTGAACTCGCGCGTCGGAAGGCTTTCATCATACGGCACGATCCGCAACGTCCATTCCCCCGGCGGCACGGGAGAAAAGTCGAGCGCAGATCCATCACACAGCACCGCCTTGGTCATCGGATCAGAGAGAGAAATGTTTGCAAGGAGCCCTTCTGGCCAGTGTTCCGGCATGATCCGGATGGTCGCAGGGGCCGGAAAAAATGATTCAGTGACCGCAGGGACGGTGCCCGCGGCGTGCCAGGCCGCCGCCATCGCCGGGACGGACAACAGGCCAACATCCGGGGCTCGCAGGGTGCGCTGCCAATCAAGCACCGATGAAGCCACACTCTCAAAATCGACGGTATCGATGACGGTTGTGCTCGCAGCGAGATCGGCCGTAATTAGGGCCTCAAGAAGTCTGCCCCCCATATCCGACGCCGAGGTCAGTTGAACCGTATTCACACCCGGACGCAAGACAATCGGCGCACGCAACACATCCCCCGGTATCGGGGCGCCGATCTCATCGAGGCCACTGACTTCGATGATCGCGCGGGGCATCACGGATAAGTCGCTCAGGCTTAAGGGCGCGCCGCCCACTGCAAGTTCGGATTCTCTGCGCACAGCCCCCCGCGCGTCCAACAATCGAACACGGACCGCCTGCTGAGGCGTATCAAACGCCATCAGGCGCCTGGCAGGGCGCAGCCAGCCCGACAAGTTTATTTGAAGGCTCGCTTTCTCGGTGCCAGCGCCAGGCATCGGCAATGAGGAAGGTAGCGCTGACGTTGTCACCTGACATCCGCCGCAGAAAAAAAGAGGAAAAGCAGCCGATAGCAGCACCGAGACCGCTCGGCGACCCGGCATCCTTAGAGAAAATCCGAACAACCAACCCATATCAGCAACTTACCCGCAGGCACAAGATTGTTGCCAGCAGGCCCTCACAAAAAGCTACATAAGACCGGCGCGACGCCAAGGGCTGTCTAAGACGCTTGCGCCCTGAGTCGCCACGCAAACCCACGCCGTGGCTTCCTGCCCTGTTTCACGCTGATATGCCGGCAGAACGTGTGAACGATAAGCCTCAACCCGATTGGAAGGCATCAAGGTCACCGTACACCCTCCAAAACCAGCGCCTGTCATCCGCGCCCCCACCACTCCCTCGAAGGCCTGGGTCTGCGCGACCAGCACGTCCAGTTCCGGACAACTGACTTCAAAGTCATCGCGCAAAGACGCGTGCGAAGCATTCATCAACTTTCCGAATGCCGTTAAATCGCCTCGCCCCAAACATTCAACCGCTTGCAATACGCGCTCATTCTCGCTCACGACGTGCCGCGCCCTCTGCGCCACCACCGCAGGTAACCCCGCCTGGTGCGCTTCGAAATCGTCCCAGGAGATGTCGCGCAGCGCCTTGACATCGTCTCGGTGCAGCGACTTTGCCAGCAATTGAACCGCCTCTTCACACTGCGCACGGCGCTCGTTGTAGGCACTGTCTACCAGGCCGCGTCGCACCCCGCTGTGAGTAATGACAATCACGAGCCCTTGTTCCGCCAACCGCAAGGGCACCGGGCGCGACGCCAAACTGCGACAATCAATCAATAATGCCGCATCAGGTCTTCCCATCGCTGAAATGAATTGGTCCATAATGCCGCATTGAACACCGATAAAGCGATTCTCTGCTTTTTGCGCCAGCAGCGCCAATTGTTTGGGACTGATCCCCGTGGCCATCATTTCGTTCAGAAAAGTCCCGACAGCGACTTCATAAGCGGCTGAGGAACTCAAACCAGCCCCTTGGGGCACATCTCCCGCAATCACGGCATCAAAACCGCGAAGCTTGAAGGCACACGCCTGCCAGATTGACAGCATTCCCCGCAAGTAATCCACCCAAGGGCGCGTCTCGCTGCGAGCAAGTTGCCCCAAGCTGAAGACATCCTCAGCCTCATAGTCACACGACCACACCCTGACCTCGCGATCCTCGCGATCGGCTTTGGGCGAGGCTGCAATCACCATTTCGCGGTCGATGGCCACAGGCAACACGAATCCGTCGTTATAGTCGGTATGCTCGCCAATCAGGTTCACCCGCCCGGGCGCCCTTATCACATATTCGGGCGCCGCTCCATAACGCGATTTAAAGGCCTCGAGCACGCTTTCCACGCGGGCAGAAAAGACAGGCGTTTGATTCACTGCATTCACTCCAGGCGTGGTGCCAACTCGCGCAATTCAGAGGCCTTTTCCTCAGGAAGGGTGTCATTGATAAAGGTGCCTGCACCCGATTCACAGCCTGCCAAGTACTTCAATTTCTCGCGTGTCCGCAGAGGCGGATAAAACTCGACCCGAAAATGACTGCCCGGGCGCCTCACCCCGTCGGTGGGTGCCTGTTGCATCACCATCATGTAAGGGAGGGACATGGCCCACAAGGCATCGTACTTGCGCAACACCGCATGCAAAATCTCGGCAAAGCTCTCGTCATCTGACGGTGTAAAAACACTCAGGGAAGGCAAATGCCCTTTGGCGTAAATATGCACTTCATACGGATAGCGCGCGTAAAAGGGCACGAAGGCCACAAACCGTTCATTCTGAGCAACCACACGGCGTCCGTCCGCCACCTCAAAAGCCACCACATCGCAATGTAAACAACGCCCCGTCGCCTCGAAGTGCGCCGTTTCACTCGCGATGGACCGCTCAATCCTCGGTGGAATGTAGGAGAACGCGTAAATTTGTCCGTGGGGATGATGCAACGTCACCCCTATGGCCGTTCCCTTATTCTCAAAAATGAAAACGTAGTCCACGTCGGTCTCTTGGCCCAAATGTTCATAGCGATCCCGCCATACCCGCGTGAGGCGGATCAGATCCTGTTGCGATGCATCCGCCAGGGTGGCGTCGTGCCGTGGGCTGTAGAGCACCACCTCACAACGCCCCTTGGCAGGTCGAACAGGCATCAGGTCGCTCCCCTCGACAGCCGGGGGCGGCGGTACGGGATGGAAACTCGGAAATTTATTGTCAAAAACGACAAATTCATAGGTTTCTTCAGGCACTTCCGTTGGGAACCCCCCAGGCTTCGTCGGGCACAACGGACAGTAATCGGGCGGCGGCAAAAAAGTGCGATCCTGACGGTGGGTGGCTGTCACCACCCACTCCCGCATCACCGGATTCCAACGCAGTTCAGACACGCGATGTTTCCTGCTGTAACGGCGCATAGCCTTGGGGATGAGCCTCGTGCCAGGCCCAAGCGTCTGCAATGATGGTTTCAATGTCCGGCCGTTGCGGCACCCAGCCCAACTCCTCCCGTATTCGCGCGCTGCTCGCTACTAAAACGGCGGGGTCGCCAGCCCGACGGGGTTGTACCCGGGCTGGAATGGGGTGCCCGGTGACCTTGCGAGCCGCCTCGATCACCTGTTTAACAGAGAAGCCCGTGCCATTCCCCAAGTTGTAGGTGACACTTCGTTGCTCAAGAACACCCAATGCCTGGATATGAGCCTCGGCCAAATCCACCACGTGAATATAATCCCGGACACACGTACCATCCGCCGTCGGGTAATCATCGCCGAAAATCCCGATATGCTCTCTGCGCCCCTGAGCCACTTGAAGAATTAAAGGAATTAAGTGCGTCTCGGGGTCATGATCCTCACCGACGCGCTCGGTGGCTCCGCAGGCATTAAAGTAGCGCAGCGCCGCGTATCGCAGACCATAAGCGCGCTCGTACCACTTGAGGGCCTTTTCAAAAGCCAATTTGCTCTCGCCATAGGGGTTTGTGGGCTGATGGGGGAAATCTTCCTCGATGGGCCAGCGTTCTGGCTCGCCGTAAACGGCTGCCGTCGAGGAAAAAACCAACTTCGTGACGCCCGCTGCGCGCATCGCATCCAACAAGACCAAGCCCCCCGCTACATTGTTGCCAAAGTAACGTGCAGGATGCTCAACGCTTTCGCCCACAAGGCTCAATGCCGCAAAGTGCATGACTGCGTCAATTCTGTATGCCGTAAAGACAGCGTCCAAAGCCGCACGATCGCTCATATCACCCTGGAAAAAAGGGACTTGAGCCGGCACCGATGCGCGATGCCCCTTATTCAAATTGTCGAAAACAATCGGATAAAGGCCCGCAGCCAACAATCGCTCAACTGTCACAGAGCCAATGTAGCCGGCACCGCCTACGACTAAAACGTTCACGCCGTTCTCCTTCTACTGAACAGGCTTTTGTGGTGTCGGAACTTGGGGCAAATCCGCAAGCGACTCCTCCACGGCACCAAAAGAAAAGTAGATGACGCGGCGACCGTCGTCTGATTTTGTCTCTTCACGTCGACTCATCACTTCATTCAACACCGTCACGTCTCCCTACTTCAGTTTCAATTCCAATTGCCAGGCTTTCCGGCCTGATGGGGGCAGCAGGGCGTGTTCACGATAATGACGCACCGCCAACGCCAGATCATCCTGCGCGCCGATACAAGGTTCAATCGCCACGTTGAAGTAAGGAGCGGCCCCCGCCACCCCGGACCAACCGCTGTAATTCAACCACAGACCCAAATGGGTGACTTCGGAAGGGTCAAAATGAAGGCGCAGTTCCGAGCCCACAAAAATATCCTGCAACGCAACATACCCCAATTTGGGCGCCGCGCCCCACAGTTTTACAGCCAAGCCCGTACCGGTGTCCGGGACGACCGAAAGGTCCCACTGACGACCTTCGGCGTCGTTAGCCAGCGGCCAGGGCACTTCGCGCCCCAGTCGACCGAAACGATCCTGGCTTGAACCATAAACGGTCATTTCGCGGGCAGGCACCACCAGTTTCATACCGGGGCTGACGTTAAAAACGGGATGACTGCTCCATATGAAAGGGAATGGGTAGTGCGAAAGATTGGTCACGGCATAAGTCATACGCAATGCCGACTCTCCCTCGTACATCCAAATCGAGCGCTCAAAACGATAGGGAAAACGGACGCCGTGGGTATGGAGGCGCACCTCAATTTGGGCGCCGTCACAAAATGGTTCGGCTTTCCACGGCTGGGACCAAATTTCGCCGTGGTCAGGAACGGGCGTGCCTTCCCAAGGGCCCGAGGGGAATACCGTTTGCGCGACGCTTGGAAAACACTCGTCAAACCCGCCCAAGTCGTGAGCCGCTACGTACGACGCACCGTATTCCGGCGTTCGGGGCTCCAGGGCCGAATTTCGCCACATCCACTCTCTCATTGTAGGCAGGTGGATCAAGCTGGCTATTTTTCCTCCGAGCGCGGGTACGACCGTGCAGCGCAGCAAGCCATTCTCGAGAAGCAAGGCATCAAAACCGCGCCAAGAAATTTTTTCCAAGCGGCAAGGGGCAACAGTGCGAGCCACGAAGCGGAGAACCTCCAGCAACCACGAGAAACAGAAACAGTGACGCGAATGACAGGACGCGATACCCTATTATACGTGCTTCAGCGCGGGAAGTGAGGCCACCGGTGATCGACATCAATCTCAACTGCGTTCCGGGCCCCCCGGATGCGGGGGATGCCGAGGTGGTTCGCTTAGACGCCGAACATCTGCCAGCCATTCTTGAATTTTTAGGCGCGGCACCCCTCGAAAATGCCGCTTTACTGGAACGCCTGTTCACGGACGGATTGCCGGGACCGTCCTACCAAGAGATGGTCGGGTGGCGAAACGAAGGAGGTTGGGGGGGAGTGCTTCATTTTGGGGGTGACATGGTGCTGTACGCCCCAGACCTCAGGGCGGTGGCCCCGTTGGCTGAGTTCGCCCTCCGACGCACCCCTCTCGTGCCTCGAATATTCGGTCGCAGCGAAGCCGTTGCCCTCTTCTGGGCGATCTATTCGCGCCTGCGCAAGGCGGTAAAATTCGATCGGCAACAATTACTCTACACGGTCACCCCGCAGGACGTTCATGGAAACCCCGAAGGGGTCATCCAAGCGGCGACTCTCGGGCAACTTCACGAGGTCACGGCCTTGGCGGCGGCAATGAGCGTGGAGGAAATTCAAATTGATCCGCTCAAACTTCATCGCACGGGTTACCTCCATCTGATGGAGCAGCGCATTCGTGAGGGCCGCTGTTGGGTCGTCAATGAAGGGGGGAAAATTCGCTTCCAACTGACACTCAGTGCCATTGTGGCTCAAGGGGGGCAAGTCACCGGGGTGTACACCCCCCCTGACGATCGCGGCAAGGGGTATGCCCGACGCGGGATGCAGGACTTTCTGCGCATGGCCCTCGCGACCGTACCCGCACTCTCACTGTTCGTGAACGACTTTAATTCGCCGGCGCTGAGGTTATACGAGAGTCTGGGGTTCAAGCCCAACGGTCTTTTTCGGGTCATTTACCTTGAAGACTGATCCGCCATATCACCAGAACCACTCGGCACGACCGTCCCAGCGTGCTCTCGAGAGAGGGGTACGCTGATGGCCTTGTATTTGGACGTGGAAGCCACTTACCAAGGTGAATTGACGGTCATTGGTCTTCACCACGCAAGTATGGGAACCGTCCAGTTGGTGGCTCCGAATTTGTCGATGGCCGCTTTAGAAGCGGTTCTGCCCCCCGCCATCTGCGTCTATACCTTTAATGGTGATCGCTTCGATTTGCGTCTCATCCGGGAACAACTGGGGGTCGACCTGGCCGAACGGTACCGCTCCGTAGACCTCGTGCACACCTGTCAACGCTTGCGACTGTACGGGGGATTGAAAGCTGTTGAACAACGCTTGGGTATTGCCCGGCAAGATACAGAGGCCAGCGGAAAAGAGGCGGTGGCGCTGTGGTACCTTTGGCAACGAGATCGCAACCAACAAGCCCTGGACCGACTACTGGCCTATAATCGAGAAGACGTAGAAAATCTCATCGAACTGCGGACGCGCCTGGAACAGCGACTGCCGCGGGGTCAGCGCCTGTAATCCCTGCTAGAAATGATCTCCGGAGAATCCCCTGTGTCTGAAACGTCTCCCCGTCCGGCCCCCGCCCCCCACCGCGCGCGGGCCATGCCACGCCAAGCGGTCGCCGCCATTGCGTGGTCCGGGCATTTTTGCGGTGTGATGATGTGTTTTCTGGTGTACTTTGCTGTGCGACATCATTTCTGGACAGGCTGGGCCTGGCTCAATGGAGCAGTCGCCCTGTTTTTATTCGCGGGCTCTGCCTGGATGCAGTGGAAACTGGCATCGCCAGACAAGGCCTGAACCGTCGAACGAGGTCGGCGTCACGTGACGCCATCCGGTGGCCGGTGTCGCTTGAACGTCAACTCGGACGGGCCCGAAGGCTTGTGCAGGGCCACATCCTTTGAGTTGTGGTATCTTTGAGCGCGTTGGGAGGCGAAGGGGTCCTGGTGGGCCCACTGGTCTTCAAAACCAGGTAGGGTACGTCACACGTGCCCAGGTAGAGCTACCGCGATTTCGCTCCCTGACTGGTTTTAGAAGCGCCCGCGACGTTCTTTTTCGATGAGAAAAAGTGAGACCAGTTGGGACGCTGATGACGCTAACGACGTATTCGGTCGAGGACCGAGTAACAATCCCATTTTACGTTATTTAGGGCCCACTGGCACCAAGCCAGTAGGCCCTTTTTGCTGTGAGAGAGCGAATCCCAGCCTGGTAGGTTGCTGGGATGAAATATTTTTCCTACGCAGTCCTGAGAAAAGCCTTGAGCTTCGCACATTCCCCGTTCCCTAAGACACCGCCAGTAAGCTTTGACACGTTTGTTCGATTGAACCATCGGTTGCTTCTGACTAAGATGCAAAGTGGAGCTGCATACACGCTGAACCCAGCGCATGACCTGCTACCGCCTTCAACTCTTACTCTTGCCGTCAAATTGAAGGAGCAAACGTGCCAGCAAACATGCATAAGTCCGATTGGTCAGAAGACAGCCGCGCATCTGTAAAAATGTACAACGAGTGGTATCTGGCGTTTGCGCCCGCGACCTATACGGAAGCCCGAAAGTCAGTTACGCAAGAAGTCAAGGACGCACTCGTTCACACGGACTACTTCAGAAACGTGAGTCCTGAACTCCTCCGCGAACGTCCAGAGGTGATTAATATTCTGCGTATGGCAACCTCCCCGCCGATTGCCCGTGACCGCCTAGTGGGCCTTAGCGGGGTAAGCAAAAGCCTTGTGGAGTATATGGAAGAAGGGAAGGTGCCCAAGAAGGTCCGCGGCAGTACGGTTGAGGCCGAATTGGCGAAAATCTCGACCCTTATCGCGCGTCTTGCTGACCCCTTCATTTTCCCTTGGCTTAAGACACGAGAAGCGCCCAACGCGAAACAAATCGAAGATGCGGCAACCATAATCACCGAGCGGTATTGTGGGGCGAAAGCTGACCCCATCATCCGCAATGAGCAGGAGCGCCGCCAACTCAGCGTCCTGCATCAATGGCTTAACTCGAAGGGCTACCGCCCAGCGCCAGGTGGGAAACTTGAAGATTTTACCCCAGGCACCTATGGACGACTTTGGCTCCCAACGAAAGAGGTAAAGGTTCTAGAGAACGGCGATTCGGTAACACTGGCCGACCAAGCTGAAGATGCTCCTGAGCCTGAAATCGTAAATGTTCCAATTGATACGGCAATAATGCCCCTGGCTGCGCCCCCCGATGAACTGCCCCTTTTGATTGAGGCAAAATCAGCAGGAGACTTTGCGAACACAAATAAGCGATGGAAGGAAGAGGCGACTAAAGCAATAAAGATGCGCGCGACCTATGGCGAAGATAAAATCAGATACGTTTTATTGCTATGCGGATATTTCGGCCCGAAATACTTGACAAACGAAAGGGATGAGGGAATCGACTGGGTTTGGGAGCATCGCGTTTCAGACCTGGAAAGCCTAGGGATTTAGTAACCTACTTGGTCAAGAGGCAGTCGGCGTTATGTTGCGCTGTCTGCCTCTTTTATTTGCTCGAGTGTTGCGCCTACCAAAAGAGCGCGAAATCACGTCATTTACATTAGTTTATCGATTGAATGTTCGAGTCGTTCACGGTAGACTGAAAAACAGAACGGAATCCTGGCAACTCGGCGAGGCTAACGCTCGCGGGTGCCACCAAGCACAGTCAAGCACAGCGGGAGTTGTATGCTCCGCCCTGCTTAACACCCCAGAAGAAGGGACGACCATGATTTCCCTCGACATCGAGCAACAGCGCCTCGAGATTCAATCGAGGCTTGACGGTCAAAAGACAGCCCTTGAGCGCAATAAGATGGGGCAGTTCGCTACTCCGACGACGCTTGCGCGCGATGTTTTAACATACGCCAAGGCCAACCTCAGCCCTGGTGAGAGGGTTCGGTTTCTCGACCCCGCGATTGGAACAGGGTCCTTCTACTCAGCCCTTGAATCTGTCTTCACGCGGGAACCTATTGAGGTTGCAACAGGGTACGAAATCGACCCTCATTATGGGCTGCAGTCAAGGGAGCTTTGGGCCTCTTCGCCCCTTAGGATTCACCTGGAGGACTTTACAAAGGCAACTCCGCCCGAGCGGGGCGAGCGGTACAACCTCCTCATCTGCAACCCGCCGTATGTTCGCCATCATCACCTTGCCAAAGACGAGAAGGTCCGACTTGCTGAGCGAGCGTCAGCAGCAAGCGGCGTGAGCGTCAGTGGGCTGGCTGGGCTCTACTGCCACTTCCTGCTGCTGTCGCACCAGTGGATGGCAGACGACGGCCTGGCTGGATGGCTCATCCCCAGTGAGTTCATGGATGTAAACTATGGTCGCCAGATAAAGGCCTACCTGCGCGACCAGGTAACACTCCTTCGTATCCATCGCTTCGACCCTAGCGACCTCCAGTTTGACGATGCCCTGGTTTCGTCGGCGGTCGTTTGGTTCAAGAAGGCCAAGCCGCGCGTTGACCACGAGGTCGAGTTTACGTATGGGGGGAGCCTGAACGCACCAAAGACCCTCAAGAAGGTGCCAATTTCGAAGCTCAAGGAATCCGCAAAGTGGACTCGGATTCCCCTAGACGAGCGCGAGGAGGCTGAAGGTGAGGCGGGCGGCCTGCGCCTCCGTGACCTATTCAAGATTTCCCGAGGTATCGCCACAGGGGGGAATGACTTCTTCATACTTGATGCTCACCGAGTAAAGGAACTTGAGCTTCCCGACGAGTGCCTTAAGCCGATTCTCCCCAGCCCCCGCTACCTAAAGATGGATATCGTCGATGCAGACGAGAAAGGGGTTCCTCTTGTTGACGAGGCTGGATACCTGGTATCCAGCAGTCTGCCCGAGTCACAACTGCGAGAAGCGCACCCCTCGCTCTGGACGTATTTCCAAAGCGGAATTGAGAGTGTCAGCGGAGGCTACCTATGCCGCAGTCGCTCGCCTTGGTACTCCCAGGAAGTGCGGCAACCCGCACCTATTTTGTGCACCTACATGGGGCGCAGCAACTCTGCAGCCAGGGGTGACAAGCCGTTCCGATTCATCTTGAATCGGTCGAAGGCTATCGCAACGAACGTGTACTTGATGCTGTATCCCAAGCCCGCTTTAGCGCGGGCGATGGAGGCGGACCCTCGGCTGATAGTCGAAATCTGGGAGGCGCTTTCAGCCGTTGACCCATCCATCTTTCTAGGCGAAGGGCGGGTTTACGGGGGCGGGCTCCACAAGATGGAGCCAAAGGAGCTGGCCAACACGAAAGTCGCCGCGCTTGGCAATGCAAATCCTTTGCTTCCCATAAAGCTGGAGCGACTCTGCGGCACGGGTGCCCCGCTACCACTGTTCCAGGCATAGGCTGCTTTGCGTCGCCCTGTCGTCCTGGGTGGAGGCAATTTAGGCAATTCTCCCTACTCATCGACGGCGGGTCGCGCAATATGCGTGACACGCCGTCCAATTGGGCTCCGCCAGACGCTCCAGTTCGTATGCGCATGGCGTGGTTGTCAAGCCGATTTCCGAGCATTGTGGACTGATGCGCCAAGGCGTATCATGGTCATATTAGAGGGTGCGCGGAGGCGTTGAAGATGTGGGGCTGGGTGTTGGCATGGGTGGGCGCGAGGGAGCTTGGCCGCCTGGGGCGTGAACTCGAACGAGCCGAGAAGGAGCAGAAGGAGGCAGTACGGGAGCAGAAACGCGCCATCGCACTCATCCTGAAGGACAGACCCGCAACCGAGTGGGCCAGCTGGGGCTTGAGCAAGCGGAACATGCTCCGTGACCTGGGCATAGCGTCGAACGAATCTCCCGCCGAGCGCGGCGTCGAGTTCTATTCAAGCATCGGACGCAAGGGTGACCATCAATAACACCACGCCGTTAGACCCTCCAATCAAACTCAAAATACCGATATATGTCTAAGATGCAATAATGGTTGACTTGCTGCGAACTGCCGCCAGGTGCATGTTTTCGCATGTGGTATCTATCTACGGCGGCGTCCTCATCGGGTTCGCCTATTAGCAGAATCGACCAGGCGCAAGGCCGCGATATTTTCGCGACCAGGGGTCTTTGATATGACTGGTATCAGCTGGTTGTTTTCGCCACCTGCTGGCAGAGAGTGCTGGAAGTTCGGCCAACCTACCAGGCCCTGGTCCTGGCGTGGCGGACATAGGCTTGATTAACCCCACACCCTCTGGTTGGTTGATTTCCTGACCGCTTCGGCCCCACTTCGCGCTGACCCACGCAACAAGCGCCTGTCAGCGATGGAAGGCATTTGCGCGTCCGCCCGCGCTCGACGTTGTTGTTCGTGGCCTTCTTGTAGTTCTTCTCCCGTCCGCGATGACCAGGAGGGTCCCTTCGGTGCGGGCGGCAGGGGTGCGCACGTATTCAGGGTGTCCGCCCGCGCCCTCCGTGACCGCGAGCGCGTGGGTTCGGCGGTCCCGATTTCCGCGCTGCGTGGATGTGGCGCTCAAGATAGGCGTAGACGGCGTGGTAGATGCCTGGCTGGCGAGGATTTACATGGAAATACCCATGCGCGATTTCCGCGCTCGTCGGCTTTCGCCATTTCGATGTTGGCGATGGTTATTTGATGCCTGAATAGGCCTTTCGGTGTCTCGTATATTATCGCAAGTCGGCTTATCAGCGATTTTGCCACAAATGAGTCTATCCGAATATAAATTTTAGCTATCAAGGTCGATTTCTAAAGTAAATATGTAAAGCAGCTATGAGAATTTATAATACTTGCAAAGAATCATCGTGATTGGATGTGGCGTGGGTAGACCATGGCTGGGAGGATGATTAGTAAAGGAGGGTTAAAATGACTACATCCAGCCATCGCAAGAAAGCTACAAACTCGATTTCGGAAAAATCCAAGCGGAAGAGCATTTACTTTGGGGTCTGGCCGAGTTCTCGCAGCGACAACTACATCGTCGTCATTGACAACGTTTCATGTGGCACCTACAGCAATGACCTTGCAGGCCACATCGCCGCCGACATCGCGTGCCGCCACTTGGGCATCCAGCCTCAGCACTTCCCTGACGTGCTGTACACCTGGGCGGACGTGGAACCATACCGCGTTTCCCGCTCCCACTCGACGCACGACATCATCGCCAAGCTGGATGCTCGCAGGCAGCGGCGAATCCACGGCCGCAAGACCAAGGCCGCGCCTGCGAAGGCGACGAAGCAACTCAAGGCTAGCGAGTCAGCGCCCGCGAAGCAACCTGGGCTGCTCGCCCGCCTAGCATCACGCCTGGGCTGGTAGAAGCGTCGCCCCAGCTATCGCCGACAGGCAGTGTCGAGGCCCTCGTCCGTCTGTCGGCCGTACCTCGGCAAGCATGACATAATGATGCTTATTCGGACTTGTGGCGAGGCGCATTGAATGGAGAAGCAGTTCGATGAAGACCTGGTGCGGCTTCACTATCGCTACCTGAACCATGTTCCTTCGGAGATTCGGGTCTACGCGCATAAGACCCGCGAGGCTACCTTCAAGGAGCGGGACGAGAACCGCGAAACGGCCACTATTCGCAGTTGGCGGCACTGGGTTGCGTCCGAGGATGCGTTCGTCGAGGAACTGCACGGTTGGTCGGACCCTTTAAATACGCCTTACCAGAGTTACGTGGTCATCCGTGATGCCGAACCGCCTGGTTGGCGTCATCGCAGCGGCAGGCTCATCGAGGCAGCCAATGAGGACATCATTGTCGGCGTCCAAACCTTGGTGCTGGACCTGGAACCGACCGAGCCTTGGCGGCCCGAGGACGAGGCGTCCACGGATGAGCAATTGGCTGCATGCTTCGATTTTGCCCGCTTGGTCGCGGACTGGAGTGAAGCTCGGGGTTGGGTGCGCCCGCTGTTGGTCATGTCGGGCAATGGCTACCACGTGTACTTCGCCATCCCTCGTATCCTCGTTGATAATCAGAATAGGGCGGCCATCGGGGGCAAGCTGGCGGCCTTCGAGTCGCTGGTAAGGGCGGAGTTCGCGGACGAGGCGAAGCGGCGCTGCATCAAGGTGGACAACGTGGCGGACCTTCCGCGCATCATCCGTGTCTGGGGGACGCCCAACACGAAGGGCGAGGACCCCAGCCGCTATCGGCTCACGCGACCCGTGGATGCTGCCCCCGTGCGCCGCGAGGACCCCGTTCTGCGTGATTTTCTGCTCGCTCTGGAACCAGTCCAGCGCCAGCGCGGTGGGGGCGGGCGGCGCGGGGCGTCTTCGAAGCTGCCGCTGGATGCCGTGGAGCATGTGGATGTCTACGACCTGGGTCGGGTGCCGCCCGTGGATGACCGCGGCCTGGTCGCCGCGAAGGACTTCTTCGGTAACTTGGGGTCCTGGCGCAGCAAGCACGACCGCAGCAGATTCCTGATTCGCGTGCTGGGTGCCCTGCTGTTCCTGCACGCCCAGGCCAAGGGCCTCGCGCTGGACCGCGCCGTGGACGATGTGTTTGCCGACAAGGAAGCACTGGAACGCATTTTCAGGCAGTGGGTCGCCATAAACGCCGATTATTGCGTGGACCACAACACGGGCCTGATGAAAGGCGAGGACGAGCGCAACGGCGGGGTGTACCGCTACTTCATGGACTATAGCCTTGCTTACCTCGGCAATCACTTCGAGAAGTTCGAATCGCACATGCGCGACATCGGATTTCTTCCCAAGCGCGAAGCGAGGTCGGCGAAGAGAGTGAAGCCGCTGCCCGCGCCGCTCGTAGTGGGCTGGGCAGAGCGCCAGCAGGCCATGGCGGCGTGGATGGAGGGTCTGTTGTCCAGCGGCGTGTCGGGCGTGTTCGTGAACAATGCGGAGCCGTCCGTGTCCAAAACGACCGTGGCGGTGCGCTTAATGGTCGAGAACCCAACCAAGCGATTTCTCTTTGTCGCTTACAGTCACGAGTTGTTGAAAGACGTGGAGGGTCGCTTGCTGAAGGCGGGCCTCCCCTCTGACGACCTTGTCTTGGTGGAGGGCCTGAAGCGAGTCTGTGCCTACGAGGGCGAGGGTGGCCCCGAGCGCGTCGTGCAGGCCCAGGCGAAGGGGGTCAACGTCCGCAAGGTCTTCTGCGCCAACTGTCCCAAGCGGACGGGTTGTTCGTGGCACACTCAGAAGGAAAAGGCCAGGGCCGCACGGGTCGTGCTAGCTCCCAGCGCCTACCTCGCCGAGCGGTCCCACTTCCTGGAGGCCAAGGTATGGGGAAATGACACCCGTGACGCCCTGTTCATTGACGAGGATGCGACGAGCTACCTGATGGCGAGGGAGGACTTCACCACGGAAGACCTGATGAGCTATCGCGGGACCCTGGAGTTCTTTCTCGGGGACGCACCATCGGAATATGTGGAGTCGATGCTATCAATGGTCGATTTTCTGCTGGCGTTCTTGGGGGCTGGGGTGCCCACGGTGGCGTCGTTCGTCCCTGCAATGCCCGAAGCGCGCTATACGTCTGGCTGGCGGCTGGCCCGCGAACGGACGCTCGCGCTTATGGAGGGCGTGTTCATCAATGACCAGGACCGCGACCTCACCGCTGCGCTCGACGCCCTGCTGGGAGAGGCCCTGCTGCCCAGGGAGCCGTGGGGGTCAGAAGCCGCCTTCGATTCGGCGGCGGAGGTCGCAACGGATGGCCAGGAGCCACGCGGCGTGACTTTCTACAAAGAGACGGAAAGGGCCTACGCCTTCTTGACCGCCTCACGCTTGCCCGAAATGCCCATCTTCATCCTCGATGGTACGGCCAACCAGGATTTCTACCAACACGTATTTCATCGGCAGCGGAACTTGCACTTCTTCTTGGACCAGCGGGACCGCGAGGGGTCCTTCGTCCTGCCCGAGGGTCGCATCGTGCAAGTTGTGGATAGCGAGAACAGTCGCCGCAAGTTGGACGAACCCGCGGCGGTGGAGTCTCTGGTGAAGTCGATTCGCGCCTTTGTCCAGCGGCGGCGCGGTGAACACCCCACTCGCCGATTTCTGCTTGTGACCTACATGGACCAGCCAGGGCATCGTTACGAGAGCCACTTCCGCGAGGCCCTGGAGGACCTGGGTGACGGCCTAGAGGTTCGTCACTTCGGCGGTGTGCGGGGCCTGGACGAGTTCAAGGGGTGGGACACGCTCATCGTGGGCGGCTTTCTCCTGTCCACCGTGGCCTATGCTAATGAAGTTCGCGGCCTGATGGGCAGGGAGCCGACGAGCCTTGATTTCGATTACGTCAGCCAGGTGCTGCGCACGCCGCCAGGGGTTGCTTTCAGCTACGAAGTCGGGGCCCGCTGCTACCTGGACGAGGGGATGCAGGCGGCGTATGCGCAAAAGACCCAGGGAGAGCAGAATCAAGCCATCGCCCGTAGTCGCGTTCTTCATCCCGACCACGGGAAGGGCGTGATGGTCGTGGTCTTCAACGGCCAGCCAATCCCAGGATTGATGGTCGAGCCAATGCGGTTGGTCGATTTCGACGCCGAGAACGGTATCGAGCCGCCCGACCACCGCAAGAAAGGCATGGCGAACCCCCGCGCCAACCAGCCGTTGTTCGATGCGCTGGTCGAGATACTGAGCGAGCATCCCTACCACCCCGACCACCCTCATGTGACATGGACCAAGAAGGAGTTGATGCAGGAGGTCGAACGGCGGCTCGGTCGCTCCTGGCACGAGAGCCGCGTCGGCCACTTCTGGAACCTGCCCGATTTCGAGCAAGCGCAGTTGGAGCGACTGATGTCCAAGTTACGCGACCAGATGGCTACCGCGTTACGGTCGGCGGGCGTTGCCGATGAGGGAGAGGTTGAGCGACTGGTCGAGGCGTATGCCGACCCTGCGATGCTCGTGGGGTTGGATTTGTGGGTACCCACTCCCGTTGGGGACGTGCTGGTGCAGGGCGTGGGCCCCACCCGTAGGCTTCAGGTGCAGGCGGAAACCGATAGGAAGAACGGTAGAACCTGTGATTCGGAAGACTTCGGTGAGTCCGTTGAAGATGTGGAAGATGTTGAGGAGGGGTGAAGCGAGCGAGAGGGGTATTGCGATAGCCCCTCGCTTTAGAAGAGGAAGGAGGTTTTCTTCTAAGGCCAGACCCTATCGGTGTCCAAGATGTACACGGCGACAGGTCGAGTGGGAGAGGAGGGTCAACGATGGTGAGACGCATGAAGAATTACGAGCCAACAGTTAACGTTCTCATTCGCTTCCCAGAAAGCCTTTACAGGAAGCTGATTCGGTTGAGAGAGAAACACCGACGCTCATTAAATCATGAAGTAATCGAGGGCTTGCGGGAATATGCATCCGTCGCGGATGACCTTGATAACCTGCCTCGCAGCGGACCTTGACGGTGCATCGAGAGGGCTGCGGTGGGGGCGAAGCCATCGTGGTTAAGGCTAGGATGGCCCTTGACTACGATAGACTTCGCCTGGTTGATGCTTCCTACCAAGCTTTCATAGCCTCGGCGACTTCGGCGTCCGACACCCTCAGGTAAGCTTCCGTGACCGCGAGGTTGCAGTGGCCGAGGGCAAGCTGGATGAAGCGCATCGACCGCCCCTGCGTGGAAGCAAGGGTTGCAAAGGTTCTCCTCAAACCATGCGCCGAAATGTCCTTGCCAATGAGCCTGGACAGGTGCCGCATGCGGACGGCTACGTGGTCCCTGCCCCACGGGTTCCCATCCTTCCGCAGGAACAGGCGGTTGCTCCGCTGATTCGCAGGACTCGCAGCGAGCAAGGTCGGGCGAATGGCGAGGTAGGCATCGAGAAGGGTCACAAGGTCCCTCCGCATCCCCAGTTGGCGGTCCTTGCGGCCCTTGCCATGGCGGACGGCGACGATTCGGTCGGACATGTTCACGTCCTCTAGTCGCAAGGCGCAGGCTTCGGAAACGCGCAGTCCGCCGTAGAGCATGACCCCCGCCAGCGCGGCGAAGGTGACGTTTTCAACGGGGTCGTGGGTCCGCAGGGCGATGGCGTGGAAGAACTTGGGAACATCCCCCGCCTTCAGGCACGTCCTGCGCGGGTCGGGCGAGCGCGAGGGCCGAAGCTCGGGCAGGAACGCTAGGTCATCGGATTTGAGCTTTCCTTCGGTGACAAGGTAGCGGCCCAGGCTGAGCAAGGCGTTCACCGTGTTCAGCTTCTGGGACGCTGACTGGGAGGCCATGCCTTCGAAGCCAGACAGCAACACGTCACGGGCGAACAATCGGGCGGGAGAACGACTGGCCTTGCCCTGCCGCTCGACCCGCTTGATGAACGAGGAAACACGGTCCTTGTAACACTCAATGGTTCGCGGCGAAAGCTCCTTGAGCTTCAGGAACGCTAGCCAGCGGTCTATCGACGCCATCAAATCTTCGGCGGAATCACTATCGGGTGTATTGGGGGCCGTACGCGGCGCGGGCGTGAATCGCAGCCAGGCATCCAGGACCTCGCGGTCGATTCGAAACTGCTTGCCGACGCGCACGGCGGGAAGGCTACCCTCCTTGCAGTGCCGTTGGATGGTAACGGCGCTGACGCCGAGAAGCGCGGAAGCCTGTTGTACGCTCAAAAAGTCTGCCATGACGAACCTCCTTGGGTGAGGTCCTCGATGGCGGAAACTTCATTAGCATCGTCACTGGTTTTTCCAAATCCACCCCTTGCTTCCATGGCCTGAAACACTGCCATATGGTATATTTGGGCAGATTGGGAGGCGAAGGGGTCCTGGTGGGCCCACTGGTCTTCAAAACCAGGTTGGGTACGTTATGCGTGCCTGGGTGGGTTCGATTCCTACACGCCTCCGCCTGACGGGACTGTGCCGACGACCATTGGACGCGGCACAGCTTCCCGGTTCTTCTCGTCCGTCCCTTTTTGTATTGAGGTCTCCCACAATGGCGTCGTACCAATACGTTTACACGATGTACAAACTGACCAAGGTGGTTCCGCCCAAGCGCGAGGTCTTAAAGGAAGTCACGCTGGCTTTTTTGCCCGGAGCGAAGATCGGCGTTCTGGGCTCTAACGGAGCCGGTAAATCGACGTTGTTGCGCATTATGGCGGGCATTGACAAAAGCTACAACGGCGAAGCGAAACTGGCCGATGGTGCCACTGTAGGGTACTTGCACCAAGAGCCCGAACTCGACCCAAACAAAACGGTGCGCGAGAATGTAGAAGACGGTATGGCGCACATCCGTGACAAGGTAAAGCGGTTTGAAGAATTGGCCGCCGACTATTCGGACGAGACCGCGGACGAATTCAGCCGCCTGCAAGAAGAAATAGATGCGGCGGACGGATGGAACCTCGACAATCAGATTGAAATTGCGATGGATGCATTGCGCTGCCCCCCGGGAGATGCCGATGTGACCAAACTTTCAGGGGGTGAAAAGAGACGGGTGGCCTTGTGCCGCTTGCTGCTTTCGGCCCCCGACCTGTTGCTGCTCGACGAACCGACCAACCACCTGGATGCGGAATCTGTCGAATGGCTGGAGCAGCACCTCGCTAAATATGCGGGAACCGTCGTCGCTGTGACCCACGACCGCTACTTCCTCGACAACGTGGCAGGCTGGATACTGGAATTACACAGCGGCCACGGCTACCCCTTCGAGGGGAACTACACCGGCTGGCTGGAACAAAAACAAAAACGCCTGGCTCAGGAAGAGAAGCAGGCCTCTGCGCGCCAGAAAACCCTGGAACGCGAACTGGAGTGGGTGCGAATGGCACCCCGGGCCCGGCAGGCGAAGCCCAAAGCGCGCTTGAACAACTATGAGGCCTTGCTGGCAGAGAGCAATGCGGTTAAACAGGACAATGTTGAAATTTACATTCCGCCTGGGCCGCGCCTGGGCGATGTGGTCATCCAAGGAAAAGGGCTGAGCAAGGGCTACGGTGACAAACTTCTTTTCGAGAATTTTGATTTCGAGTTACCGCCCGGAGGCATCGTGGGCGTCATTGGCCCGAACGGGGCGGGTAAGTCAACCCTGATGCGAATGATTGTCGGCCAAGAACAACCGGATGCCGGCTCGTTCAAAACGGGAGAAACCGTCAAACTCTCCTACGTCGACCAGAGCCGTGAGGCCTTGGCTCCCGACAAGAACGTGTGGGAAATGATTTCAGGTGGCCAAGAGAAGCTCAAAGTGGGCAACAAAGAAATTGCCTCGCGCGCTTATGTGGCGAGCTTTAATTTCAAGGGCCCCGATCAACAAAAAAAGGTGGGGACCTTGTCCGGTGGCGAACGCAATCGGGTTCATATGGCATTGACCCTGCAACGGGGCGGCAACCTGATTATTCTGGACGAACCGACCAACGACCTCGACGTCGACACGTTGCGGGCCTTGGAAGAGGCATTGCTGGGCTTCCCCGGCTGTGCTGTCGTCGTCAGCCACGACCGCTGGTTCCTCGACCGCATTGCCACGCACATCATTGCCTTTGAAGGGGACAGTCAGGTGGTGTATTTCAACGGCAATTACCAGGAATACGAAGAGGATCGCAAACGCCGCCTCGGCGCTGAGGCCGAGCGCCCCTCTCGCATCAAGTACAAACCCTTGGTTCGCGCCTAGGCGTTCGTCAACCTTTGCGTTTGGCCCGGCCCTTGCAACCAGCAGCCGGGCCATTACAATTCTTTGACCATTTATTAACTTTTATGATCGACAATATAAATTTACATTTTTACAATAAAAACTGTTAAACCGCTCCAATATGAAGGTTTTAAGCCATGTTTCCTGTCGATTATCAAGTGAATGTTCACACCGCCAAGGGGGTTCGCCGATACGTTCTGCTTGAAAACCAGCGCGATCGCGCGTTGGTGGTGCTTCCCCCGCGGTGGGTCAAGCCGCTGTTGGCTCGCCTGAAGTGGGGGGGGCCACAAGATGATGAGCTGGTGAAGATACTGAGCCGTGAGGTCTTGGTGATCGATCGTCAGCGAGGCTATCCATTGTCGGAGACTGAAACCCGCAAAGCGTTGGCCGCCTCCGAGCACGTGGCCATTGTCCGTGCGGGCCTGTTCCGTCAGAAACTCCCGGAACAGGGCCACTGGGGCAACGAAGATGACTTGGGATGGGCATTTGGCCTCGAGGCGGCCCGGAGACGCCTCGGCATCGGGGGGGGGCCCGGAGTCTCCGCCTGAGCGCTGGGGTCTTCGGTTTTCTGGCAGCCACCCTTAACGAGAAGCCCAAAGGGCTGATAGTATGGGCAGGTGCCGATTCGTCGTCTTCAAACCGCCCAAGGCCGCCTGCATCATAGCAAAGCCTTTGAAATTCCCGGGGTGCCCGGTCCACATCCCCTCACGGTGTACCTTCCTCCCGGCTATGATCAAAGCCACGGGCGCTATCCCGTCGCATTTATTTTTGACGGGCAGAACGTCTTTGGTGACCACGGGTCCTTCGCGGGTGGGTGGCACTTAGACCACGCACTGGATTTACGGGCGGGTGCCGGCCGACAGGTACCCATCGTGATTGCGATTCATCACGGCCCACAGCGCGCCCGCGAATTGTCGCCGTGGCCTGTTGAAGAGGGGCAAGAACCGCTCGGGAACACGTTCCTTGAGTGGGTCGTCGGCCCCTTGCTACAGATGGTTCAAGAGGATCTGCGTGTGCTCGACGGCCCAGAAAACACATTGATTGGTGGCTCTTCACTGGGGGGCCTGCTGGCCTTATACGGTTTTTTTAAACACAACGACATTTTTGGCAAAGCACTGGTGATGTCACCCTCTTTGTGGGTCGCGGAAGGAAAAATTTTTGAATTTGTCGCACGGGCAAGATGTGGAGGAGACCCGCGTATTTACTTGGATTGTGGTGCTCGAGAGGCAGAGGGCATCGTCATACAACACGCCGAGTGGATGAACGATTTACTCACGCGCAAGGGATTTTTTCCGGGGTATCATGTGTTGTGGCGTCCGGATACGCACGGCGCACACAATGAACGACACTGGCGCAGACGCTTGCCGCGTGCCATGCGGTTTCTGTACGACATGGACACGCCGGATGCCATATGACAAGCGGAAGTTCATTCAAACCTCCTAAATTGTCCTCACTCAATCTGCGCGAGAAGGGATTGATATGAAGTTAGCGGTTTCAGACGGATGGAGGCTTCCTGAGTGGGTGGAACCACTGGCTGCCTTTTTACCCGATTGGGGCACCCCACCGGCTTTGCCTCCACTGAGCGCCTTGTGGACCTTGACGTGGCTGCTGCTCGGGGCTTGGCTCTTATTTCTCGCGCTCAAAACACTCAACGTCCGCTTGACGAGACTGTTGACGCGTCACATGCCGTCATTTTGGACCGACGTGGTGTTAGAGAACAACATTCTTAATCGCACCATGGTGGTCTTCCCCGTTCTGCTCATCAACCGGGGACTGCCCGTGATTCCCCAATTGCCCATCAACTTTGTCGATGGGCTTCAGCGACTGACCCTCGCCACTCTGGCGGTGATTGCCGCCCGCGTGATTGGCGCCGTCGTTGATGCGGGCCACGATATTTATCAACGATACCCCATTGCCGAAGGACGCCCCATTAAGGGCTACGTGCAAGTATTCAAGCTCGTTCTCTATATTGCGGCGGGCCTGATGGCGTTGGCGGCTTTGGCAAATCAATCGCCTTGGTTTTTCATCAGTGGCCTCGGCGCTATGACCGCCATTATTCTTCTCATCTTTCGCGACACAATTTTGTCTTTCGTCGCGGGCGTGCAATTGGTGAACAATGACCTGGTCCGGGTCGGTGACTGGATCGAAATGCCGCAATTTAATGCCGATGGAGACGTCGTAGACATCGCGTTGAATGTGGTCCGCGTACAAAACTGGGATCGCACCATCACAGTGATTCCCACCCATAAATTCCTCGAACACGCTTTCAAAAATTGGCGCAACATGTTTGAGACAGGCGGCCGCCGCATCAAAAGGACCCTTGCGATTGATATGGCCTCGGTTCGCTTTTTGACCTCTGAAGAAATTAGCCGATTTCGCCGTTTCCTGCTTTTACACGACTACATCGTTGCCAAGGAAGAAGATATCGCGACGTGGAATGAGGCGAACTGCCCTGGCGATCGCACGGACGTGGTCGCTAACACCCGTCATCTCACGAACCTGGGCACCTTACGCGCCTACATCTTGGAATACCTGCGCCGCAACCCATATATCGATCAAGAGAGCACCGTGATGGTGCGTCAAATGGAACCGGGGTCGCAGGGCGTGGGGCTGCAAATATACGTCTTTTGTCGGGAAACTGCTTGGGTCAAATATGAAGGCATCCAATCCGACATTTTTGACCACATCCTGGCGATTGTGCCCGAATTTAGTTTGCGCATCTTTCAAGAACCCACCGGTGCTGACTTCGGCAAGTCTTGGCCTGGGGACCACAGAGGGTAGAACGGGCCCTTGCCTTCACCGCCTCCTGAGATACCTCGCCCACTCCTTAAGCTTTAACCATTTCAGTGTTAGAATAAAGTTAAGCGAAGCGAGCCAGGTGCGGCAGGAGGAAGCGCGTGAAGAAGGTCTTAGCCCTCGGTATGGCCATCATGACGTTGAGTGCGTGCGGTGTTCAGCCGCTTCGTAACACGTCCTACGTCCGGAGAATGTCCCCGGTGAGAACGTTGAACACCGATGCCATCGTGGACGCCCCGGGCGTGCCGGTGGGGGTTCAACAAAACTGCGTCGGGAAGTACCAGAAATATAAAATCAAAGGGGTTGCGACCATCAAGACCCTCGATGCCTCGTTACTCGACGTGGTCGCCCGTCTCGGGGCGAAAGTGGGCCCGATTACGGTCAAGAAGGACGTCACCTTTACGCTCACCCGCCGGGATGATACCGAATGGCCCTATCAATTTACCGTCAAGAACTTGACTGACAAAGAGACCATTGAAAACAAAGCCCGCAAAGTCAGCTCGGAAGACGGCACCACCATCTTTTTGTTGGATGATGACACGAACAGCACTTTCGCGGCTGATGGGGAAGGAACCGTCCGGATCGCAAGCGGAGACTTCGACATCACCTTCGGCAAGGAAGCAGGGCTCCGCGCGTTGATAGGGCCGATCATCCAAAATCCTGTGCGAACCCGCAACTGGTTTTCACGCTAAGCTCTGTTCGACCCGCTCAACGGGGTCGGCCCCACACCAGGGGTCGTGAAGATCCGGCGGCCTGAACCAGACTGACTCACGTTGACGCCGCAAACCCTTAGTTCAAAGGCTCATCGTACGCCCGGCAAGAAGACCAACAACACCGAACGCACCCGGGCGGTCGCCTTTGTGTCATCGGGGCCCCAATGGATTCGCTCATCGGGGCCACGCCAGGCCAGGGTCGACGATGATCCCCCATCCAGCGCCATGGCCTGGACGCAACTGAGCTGTTTCATCGCGTGGGCCAGTTGCCGGATGTCCAACCCGGGACCTCCTGCGACGACCCACACCATGCTGCCATCCGCGCGTAATCCGATGGCCGATCGTCTCGCGCGGCGGGCGCTCTGAATGCCGTCCCGCCAGGTTCCATCGCGGCGCCTCAAACGAAAGGCCTCCTTTTCCAAGCTCGGCTCAGGCAACAAGACCGGGCCTGCTTGCAAAGCGTCTTGCACATCGGGCGAAATGGTACCCCAAGGCGCGATTCCCCAGCCCTCTGAACCTACAAACCACGCAGCGCGTGCATTGAGAATGAGCGGCAACGCCGAGCGCAATTCGGGGTTCGTCATCAACGCCCGGTTACCCTTCGGATCATCCACAAGTCGACCATCCTGCCGGACATACGACACGGGTTCACCATCCGAGTGATTAAAAAACCCCCCGTTGATGGCTGCCACGGCTCCAGTTTCCCGAAGCCATTCAGGCACACTGCGCCAAGCGCCCGTCGCCGGAAAAACCCGGCTGCCACGGGGCCACACCATCACCCACAGCGGCGCGTCGTTCACATTCATCCGAACCGGTTGGTGGCTCCACGGATTCCCTCGCGCGGCCCCTTGCCAGGCCCCCCCCAGCATGAGGCCGAGAAGCAGCGCCATCAGGGCCATTCTGGTTGTCAACCGAGGCGTTTTCATCCGCGTACGGGGGTCTTGCCACCCTTTGAAACCGACTCAAGGTGCTGAACCAGGCCTTCACACGCGTCTTCAATCAGATCCAAAACCCGCTCGAAGCCCTGCGCGCCCCCGTAGTAGGGGTCCGGCACCTCCTCGGCGTCATACTTCTGGCAAAATTCAGTCAACAAACGCAGTTTCTGGCGATACTCCGGCGGGCAGCGTTGCTCCAAATTCTGGATATTTGCGGCGTCCATGGCCACAATCAGATCCGCTTGCACGAAATCGTGCTCAGTGACCTGACGGGCCCTCAGCACGCTCAGATCATAGCCGCGTCGTTTCGCGTGCGCTTGAGACCGTGCATCAGGAGGGGCATCAGGGTGATAATTATGGGTTCCAGCAGAGTCGACGAGCACGCGATCGCCCCAACCCAAATCCAGCACCCGAGACTGAAAAACACCGTGAGCCGTGGGACTGCGGCAAATATTGCCCATACACACGAACAAAACGAGAACGTCCGGTTGCGACATCCATGGCCCCCTCCCGGCAGGCTACAATTCCCCGCTTGGTTCCCGCGTCAAACGTTGCCGCAACCAAGCCCCCACGGCCGCCACAGCACTGGTCAAAACCAGTCCCCAAAAAACATCCACTGGCACCAGACGCGCGGGCCAACCTGCAATGACAGCCCAATTGGTCAATTCATAGGTGCCGTAGGCCACCAGGCCCAAATGGAAGCCTCGCCAGGCCGCTTCGCGAGGCGCTGAGGCAGGCCACACCGCATAAACCACAATGGCTGTCACGTAGAAACCATAAAATAAAGCGGCAGCCGGTGCATAGGCCGGCGCGGCCAACAAAGGCCCCAAGGCCTCGGCATAAAAGGGTCGCATCAACCAGCCCAGCCACAACAGGTCAAAGCCGGTCATGACCACGGCCACACCGCACCATACCAGCAACCAACGCCCCGCCTGAGTCATTCGACCTCCTGCGGTTGAGGAACCAGATGCCGCTCGATGGCCCCGAGGGCCACTTCGCGATTTGCAAATTCGAGGGATGTTTGTTCGTCGGCCACCCCATCAGGCCAAACGGGGATATGCCAGCTTGAATCCAGATATAAGACGTTGACGTCAGCCATTTTCAGACCCAAGCGAACAAGCTCTGCACTGCGTGCATCGACCGTGGGATCGCGACGTGCCTGCACCACCAACACCTTGGCGTCCGCCCCCAAAACGATGCCTTTTCTCAGGCGCCCCTTGAGCACCTCCGTGAGGTCCAACAGTTGCGTAAGTTGGGGCAGTGGACGGTAATGGTACCAATTTCCCTTGGTCACACGCGGGCGCTCAACGGCCTGCCCCGCCATCCCAAACCAACCCATCACGCCCGCATAGCCCAATTGACGATTCGCAGGCACGAGATCCACCAGTGGGGCTACCAGAGCGATTTGGCGCGGCGCAGGCGTGAGCAGCCCGCGCCCGAGCGCCTCGAGCAGCAAGGCCCCCCCCGTCGAAGTCGTCAAAAATCCGACGGACTCATACCCTTTCGCCAAAAGCGCCCGGTATTCACGAATAAGCGGCGCCTGCCACGTTTCCCAGGTTGACTTGGAAAAATCGTCCAAACTGGTGCCGTGCCCGCCCAGCAGCAACTCAGATACCAAGGCCCCCCGTTTTCGCAGCCGCTCAGCAGCCAGGCGCGTTTCGAAGGTGGTGGCCGTAAATCCATGAACCGTTATGACCACGGGCTGCGCGCGCTGAGCCGCCGTCGGTGACGCGACTTCAGTGCTCAACAGGCGTGTTTGCGCCGGTCGCTGGCCATCATCCAAGTGCCCCGGGACGGCCGGAGGGACCCCGCAACCCGCGCTCAGAAGCGAGGCGAGCGCGGCCCCCAAAATGCCCCGTCTAGAAAGCATACCCAACCCCCACACGCAAGCGCGGCAAGGCAGTGGCATTCAGAACACTCATGGGTACAGTTTCCGTATTCATCATATGAACAGGAGGAGGCCCCACGGCCACGTCCACCTTCCAGCGCGCGAAGTGTGCCTGCCAACCCACGTTCCAGTATCCCAGGGGAAAAAACTCGTCCGGGGTGTGGGCGCTCAAGCCCGCGAGGCGCAGCCACGTCATCCCAGCCTCAACATAGCCGCCTCGCCAGCCCACGGGAATAAAATACCGGAATGAACCACCCAAACTGTGCGAGAGCCCCAGCGTCCCAACGGACACCAAGCCCCCCCAATCGGCCCAACGATGCTGGACGCCCAGGAAGGCATAGTCAGGATTTCCCACTCCACACCACGCCGTGGTTTCGGGGGTACGATGGGTCTGCGCAATCAGCGGGGGAGGGGGTGGCATGGGGACAGGCAAAAAAAACCTCCGGCACCGAGACGTCCTGTAACATTCTTACCCACTGCAGCGCACAAACGCCCCTCCAGGGAAAAACGCGAGAGTTCGCGTCAGCGAAAGCCCATCATTCACGCAGACTTCCCGACGGCCCCACCTCAACAACTATCTTTCCCACCGTTCTGCCCGACATCGAACGCTGCCAAGCGGCGGCCACATCATCCAGTGGGTATCGGGCATCGAGGGTCACACGCAGCAAGCCACGCTGCCACCAATCGTCCAGCAGCCTCAGGTCCAATCCACTGCGACGCAGCATCACCGGGCGAGCCCGGCGCCCTCCCAAAATGTTCAGAAGCGATCGCGCCATCACCTTGGGGCCAGGCAGCACCGCCGCATAAATGCCCCGGCGCGTCAGCAGAGGCATAAAAGCATCAGGGTTGTCGCTGACACAATCCAAGACGCAATCAAACGGGCGTTGCTCGCGGTAAACATCAGGCAAGTTGTAATCCAGCACTGAATCGGCACCCAAACCTGTCACAAATTCAACATTACGCGCGCTGCAAACCCCCACCACCTCGGCGCCCATCGTCTTCGCAATCTGCACGGCCAAATGTCCCACGCCGCCGGAAGCCCCCACCACCAACACGCGCTGGGAGGCGTTCGCCAAGGGCATTTCACATCGGTCGCGCAGGGCTTGTAAAGCCGTCATGCCTGCCAAAGGCAAAGCAGCCGCCTCCGCCATCGGCATCTCTGGTGGCACAGGCGCCACCACGTCAGCCTTGATGATGGCGTACTCGGCACATGCCCCCAAAGTCGTCATTCGGGCGTGCACCCGATCCCCCTCGCGCAGCGTGGTCACCCGTTTACCCACCGCATCGACCACGCCTGCTACGTCAAAACCGGGAATGGCCGGAAATCGAACAGGAATCAACCAGCGAAAGTGCCCGCTCGCCATTTTCCAATCCACCGGGTTCACGCCAGCCGCCGCAACGCGCACACGCACCTCGCCAGGGCCAGGCCGGGGCAAGGGGCGATCGCCCACAGACAAAATCTCAGGCCCCCCATAGCGAGTAAAGTAAGCGGCACGCATGCGAAGGCCCCCAACGAAACCCAGAACGCTTACCTCGTACCCAACAGGCGCTGCCAGCAACCCACGACCACAAAACCCGCGCAAAACCGCTCCGGAGGATGCAAAAAATGAGGATACTGAGTGCCTCGCAGCCCAAGCGGCGTGATGGCTTGGGCTGGCCGAGAGGGGGTGCTATGATAACCTCGGGAGGGTGCGGCATGCGCGGCTACTGGTATATTGCAGCCGAAAGTGCGGAATTAAAGACGCGCCCCATCGCCAGACGCATTCTGGGCGACGACCTGGTGCTTTTCCGCGGCGCGAAAGGACAAGCGGCGGCCTTGTTCGATCGCTGTCCCCATCGCGCCGTACAATTGTCCACCGGCAGGGTTCACAGCGGACGGCTGGCTTGCCCCTATCACGGGTGGGAATTCGACACTCACGGGCATTGCCAGCGTATTCCCTCGATGTGCCAGAATGAGGGCATCCCAAGCACGGCGTGTACACCCGCTTTCAGTACGGTAGAGCAGGACGGCTACGTGTGGGTGTATATGGGACAAGAGAATGGAGATCCGGCCCCCAAAGGCTCAGTACCGCTCCCGCTTCCATACCGCGATGAGGCTGAGTGGGGGCGCGCCCAACTTCAAACTTTCATTCCTAATCAGGTGGAAAATGTGGTGGAAAATTTCATTGACTGCCCTCACACCGGATATGTGCACGGCGGGCTTTTTCGCACCCCAGCCAGTCACAGCGCACGCACGGTGGTCAGGGCAGTGGCCGATGGCGTGGTGATCGACATCGACGAAGAACAGCAAACCAACAGCATCCTAGGCCGTTTACTGGTGCCCAAAGGAGCTCAGGTGACCCACCAAGACCGCTTCTATTTGCCGGCCACAGTTCAGGTGGCCTACGACTTTGGTCCAGGCCGGCGCATCATTGGCTTCCAAATTTGCACGCCTGTTTCAGAGTATGAAACCCGGGTTTACGTTTACCTCACGTGGCGGATGGGATGGTTGACCCATCTGATGACCCCGTTGATGCCCTGGGTGGGACGCCTGGTTCTCGACCAAGACATGGGGGTTCTGGTGAACCAAGGTCAAGTGGTGCAAAAGACGGGCGCTCGTTTTGTGTCCTGCCCGGCGGATACGGCCAACTTGTGGATACGCGCCGCCCGCGAACGGGCCGCGCGGGGCGAGCCCCCGTTGGAACGGGAGAAACACGTGGAGTTTCGCTTGTGAAACTGGAAAAGAGCGCCCCCCGCATCGACATCCACGTACATCTCGCGGGCCTCGGGGGGGGGGCTCCCGGCTGCTTTATTTCGCCGCGTATGGCCCGCAGCCTCTCGTTTCAGGCATTGAAGAGAATCATTCGCGTCGACACCCACAATCCCATCCAGGCCACGCGCGACTTTGCCCAGCGCCTTGCCACTTTGATGGAAAACTCGCAAGAGCTTGACTATGCCTGCGTCTTTGGGATGGATGGCGTCTATGACATAGCGGGCCAATGGCAGCCGCACGAAAGTCACCTGCTGGTTCCCAACCATTGGGTTTTCGACGTGTGTCAGGTTTCACCCAAACTGCTGCCCGTGATTTCAATCAACCCGTCCCGCGAGGACGCGATGGCCGAATTATACCGGTGGGGTCCCAATGCCGTGGCCATGAAATGGCTCGGCCCGATGCAAAAGTTCGATCCTCAAGCCCGCCATCACGACAGGTTTTACGATGCACTGAGAGAGTTGGGACTGCCCCTGATTGTTCATTCTGGCTGCGAGCACACCTTCCCTGGGATGGCCCAGGAGTTGGGCAACCCATTGCTCTACGAACCCTTGCTGAAGCGCGGACTCAGCGTGGTATTTAGCCATTGCGGCACGGGTTCTTGGCTGTTTCCTGGGCACGATTACAGCCGAGAATTCATCACCATGATCGAGCGATACGACAACGCCTTTGGGGATACTTCGGCCTTTGCATCATTGGTACGGCGCAGCCAAATACGCCGTTTTGCAGCAAGCCGCTACATCGATCGCATTTTGCACGGCAGTGATTGGCCCATTCCATCCTCCGCCTTGGTCTTTTTACCCGAGTTGGGATTCAACCGCGTGCGAAACCTAGAACGCGATCGCCACCCGCTGGATCGGGATGTCAGGACCAAGCGCGCGATGGGATTGCCGGAAAGTGTGTTCACATCAGCATGGCAACTTTTGGGCCCTCGTATACGACACTGGGAATCGGTGCGACAAGCAGGCGTGTAGAGCGGCAACACCGCGAAAAGCGTGACACCGAGCGATTGACAGGGCGGAATTGCGGTACAATGACGCGATATGTTTTTTTCGTCGCGCGGCCCCGTTAAGCCGCGCTATATCCCCCTTGAGGAGGGTTCGCTCCATGACTGTCGAAGATCTTGCCGCTGGCTCTGAAGCTTGGACCGTGCGGGACAGCGAACAGCTCTATCACACCTTGGATTGGGGAGAGCCTTATTTCAAAATCAATGAAACAGGCCGTGTCACCGTCGACCCGTCCGGCGTGGGGCGTTACAAGCTCGACCTGTTTGAACTGGTGTGCGATGTGCAACGGCGTGGACTTAATCTCCCCTTGCTGCTCCGTTTTAGTGACATTCTGGCGGACCGCATTCGCCGATTGAACGAGGCCTTCCGAGACGCCATCACACAATATGGCTATCGCAATGAATATCGCGGGGTTTTCCCCGTCAAAGTCTGCCAACAACGTCACGTGGTGGAGGAAATCGTCAAATACGGAGCCGCCTACCAGTATGGATTGGAAGCGGGCTCCAAGCCGGAATTGCTGATTGCGCTTGCCACGCTGAAAACCCCGGGGGCGCTGGTGATTTGCAACGGCTACAAAGATTCCGAATATATCGAAACGGCCCTGCTCGCGCAGCGTCTGGGTTTGACCACCATCGTGGTGATTGAGAAGTTAAACGAAGTGCACCTGGTGTTGGCAGCGGCAAAGAAGCTCGGCATCAAACCCTTGGTGGGCGTGCGTGCCAAGCTGGCCGCCCGAGGCATTGGCAGATGGGGCGACTCGGTGGGCGATCGCGCCAAATTCGGACTGTCAGCGGCTGAAATCATGGAAGTGGTCGAAACACTGAGGGCCCACGATATGCTCGACGCATTGCAGTTGCTGCACTTCCACGTCGGCTCTCAGATCTCAAACATCAGTGTGATCAAAAATGCGATGCGTGAAGCCGCACAGTTCTTCATCCACCTGGCAAAACTCGGGGCCCCGATGAACTATTTGGATGTTGGGGGTGGCTTAGGCATCGACTATGACGGCTCAAAAACCAATTTTCACGCCTCCAAAAACTACAACATTCAGGAATATGCGGCCGACGTTGTGACGGGCATTCAAGATGCCTGCCGCGCCGCGGAAGTTCCCGAACCGGTGCTCATTTCAGAGTCGGGCCGCGCCATTACCTCGCATCAATCCGTTTTGGTGTTTGACGTTTTGGGGGTTGGAGAGGTGATGAGTAAACCACCGGTCCAACCGACCAGCGAAGATCACCAAATTCTGCACTACTTGTATGAAACGTGGGAAGACATCAACAAGAACAATGTGCAAGAGGCCTACCACGACGCCTCTCAGTTCAAAGAGGAAGCACTCAGCCTCTTTACCCTGGGCTACCTCAGCCTGGAGCAACGGGCCCGGGCCGAGGAACTTTTCTGGGCGTGCTGCCGTCGCATTCTTCCTTTGTTGCGCACCTTGAAATTCGTTCCAGAAGAGCTGCGTGACCTGGAACAGATGATGGCCACCACCTACTACTGCAATTTTTCAGTCTTCCAATCGGCACCGGACAACTGGGCCATCGATCAACTCTTCCCCATTATGCCGATTCATCGCTTGAACGAACGCCCGGAAGCCCGCGGTACATTGGCCGACCTGACGTGCGATTCGGACGGAAAAATTGACGACTTTATTGATATTCACGACGTCAAACATGCCTTGGAACTGCATCCGTACCGCGAAGGAGAACCCTATTACCTGGGGATGTTCCTCAATGGGGCCTACCAAGAAATTTTGGGCAACCTTCATAACCTGTTCGGCGACACCAACACCGTTCATGTCCACCTCGGCGCAGATGATGAGGAAGGCTACACACTCGAACACGTCGTCAAGGGCGATACCATGCGTGAAGTGCTGAGCTACATGCAATACGATGACGAGGCCCTCGTGGAATGTATTCGCAAGGAAACAGAGCGGGCATTGCGGGACAAGCGCATTACCATCGCTGAGCAGCGCCTGCTGTTGCGTCACTATGAACGTTCGTTGGCCGGTTACACCTACCTGTGGTCGGAAGAATAATTCAGCCAAAACCCGCACCCTCTGGAGCCAAATTGATGATCACCTCAGAGAAGCAACGCGCCCTCGACACGGCCTTGGCCGCACTGGAAAAACAGTACGGAAAAGGCACCATCATGCGTCTGGGCGATGCGCCTGCGATGCGAGTGGAGAGCATCAGAACGGGGGCCTTGGCCCTCGACCTGGCGTTGGGCGTGGGCGGCTTGCCGCGGGGGCGGGTCATTGAAATTTACGGGCCCGAGTCTGGCGGCAAGACCACTTTGGCGCTGCACGTGGTGGCCGAAGCCCAAAAAGCAGGGGGCGTCGCGGCGTTCGTGGATGTCGAGCACGCCCTCGATCCGAAATACGCCGAGGCCTTGGGCGTGGATGTGAAACAATTGCTGGTCAGCCAACCTGATGCGGCCGAACAGGCTTTAGAAATTACGGAGGCCCTCGTGCGTTCCGGTGCCGTGGACGTTGTGGTCGTCGACTCGGTGGCGGCATTGGTCCCTCAGGCAGAACTCGAAGGCGACATGGGAGACAGCCATGTGGGCCTGCAAGCCCGCCTGATGAGCCAGGCCCTGCGGAAACTCACCGCGGCCATCGGACGCAGCCGCTCCATGGTGGTGTTCATCAATCAAGTCCGCGAAAAAATTGGCGTGATGTATGGCAACCCCGAAACCACCCCAGGAGGTCGGGCCCTGCGGTTTTACGCCAGTGTGCGCTTAGAAGTTCGACGGGTCGAGACCCTGAAGCGGGAAGGGGTGGAACTGGGCAACCGAGTGAAGGTCAAGGTGGTCAAGAACAAGGTCGCGCCCCCTTTTCGTGTCGCCGAATTCGATATCCTGTTCGGGGAAGGCATCAGTGCGGAGGGCAATTTACTCGACGTGGCGGTTGACTTTGATGTCATCCAGCGCAGCGGCGCTTGGTACTCTTACCGGGGGGAAAAACTGGGCCAGGGACGCGAAGCGGCTCGCGAGGCCCTCAAAGAAGACACGGCGATGTGCCGCGAAATTTCGCTTGAGGTGAGGAAGCGCGCCGGTTTAGACGAAGCGGGCACCCCCGTATCCGCGGCGCCATAGGTCAAAACACGGCCGTGTCAGCAAGACACTGTGTCCCGTGAAAACGACGCCCCCTTGGGGTAAGACATCGAAGGCTTGATTGACGGGAGAGGAACCGATGATTCGAAAAACGGCTGCACTCGCTTGGATCGCCTTGGCACTCTCAGGCTGCGTCGACATAGAGCCGGGCAGTGTGGGCGTGCTCACTAACCAGTGGACCGGCGAAGTCTCGAAACAGCCCTTGACGGCGGGTATGCACCTGGTCGGCCCCTACAAGCGCATTTACGAATTTCCAGCGGGCGTCGTGAACAATATCAACCTGGACAATTTTCGCGTCAACACACGAGAAGGACAGGAAATTACGGTCGATGTGCGCGTGCAGTATCGCCCTGAACTCTCCTCCAGTGATGACAAAGCGGTCCAGTTATTCTCGAGATATCGCAAACCCTTTGAGGGAGACAATGGCTTAGTTGCCACCCGCTGGATTCCTGTCATCCAACAGGCGGCCGGGTATGCTGTTTCCCAATATGGCGTCATCGACATTTATCAAAGTCGAGGGGCCAAGGCGGCCGCGTTAATGAGCCGCATTCTGCAAGACGGATTGCGCACGGACGATGTGCAAATTGATGGCATCGGTGACGACTTCGTCACCGTTCAAACCGTTGCCATCAGTGACATCGTGTTGCCAGAAGCCATCAAGACCGCTGTTGAACGCAAGGCGCAGATCGAACAAGAAACGATGTCAGTCAAACAAGGCCTTGAAAAAGCGCGGATGGCCGCTGAGCAATCCCGCATTGAGGCCCGTGCCGAGGCCGACGCCAAATTGATTCGTGCCCAGGGTGAGGCCCGCGCGCGGGCTGCTTTGGGCCTCAGTGCTGCACAGTTTGTTCAGTTGGAAACGGCCAAAATGACCACTGATGCGATCAAAAATTCGCGCAATTTGGTCATTGTGCCGGCCAACAGTCTCCTCGATGCCCGCGCCCTGATGACCACCCCGGCCGACCGGGCGAAATAAGTCAAGGTCGCTCAAACGCTGCGTTCTTCGGTGAACGCGTCTTCCCTAGGGCCCGGGGCTTGCACACGGGCCCCCTTCGGACACCCACGCTTTCCAGCCCCCTGCCATGCTTTCGACCCGGGTATACCCCATGGTCTGAAGGACATCAGCGGCCAACACCGAGCGATACCCCCCCCCGCAATAGAGCACCAAGGGGGTATCGAGGGCTGGAAAACGGCTCTCCACATCACGCTCGATGATCCCTTTGCCCAAATGCTCTGCCCCTACAGCCCGCCCCGCGTTCCACTCTCCTTCTTCACGCACGTCCACAAGGAAAAAGTCCTCGCCCCTGTCTTTCCGGGCCCGTACCTCGGACACGCTGACTTCACGAACACGGGCGCGCGCCGCGTCCACCAACTTCAAAAAACCAGGATTGTGCGAGTGCATAAACCGTGGTGCTCCTCTGTTGAGACCGGCTGCGAGGGGCGTGCCGAGGTCTCCCCGTGATCCGTGTGGTGTCGCTCCCAGCCCAGTGTACCGCGCCCCGCGCAAAACGTGGCCCGTGAGGGAAGCCGTGTAAAAATTCCCCGTGTTGGGTGCTTCGCGGTATCATGCCTGCTATGCGTACTGTGTTGCTGATTCTCAATTTTGGGGGCCCCCAACGGGCCGGGGAAGTGGAACCCTTCCTTTTCGAACTGTTTCGCGATCCCGATGTCATCCCTATTCCTGGCCCCCCGATCGTCCGCGAGGCGTTTGCCGATCTCATCAGCGGCCTGCGCTGGCCCCGTATCGCGAAGCAATACGCCGAAATTGGCGGGGGGTCGCCGTTGGTTCCGATGACCTACGCGCAAGGCGAGGCCCTGCAAGCCGCATTGGCCGCCGACGGCATCGAATTAGAACTGCATTATGCCATGCGCTACACGCGCCCCTTCACACGCACGGCTCTAGAAGCCATCAAGGCTGAGGGGCCGGCGCACATCATTGCCCTGGGGATGTACCCCCACTACTCGTTTGCCACGCTGGGTTCGAGCTATGCCGAGCTTTTCCGGCAACATCAAGCGCTGAAAATGACCGCAGACTGGCCCATCACCTATGTGCCAGCCTTCCCTGTGGATACCGGCTACATTGACGCGTTGACCGAAACGGTGCAAGAGGCCCTGGCCGCCATCCCGCCAGACATCAAACCCCACCTGCTGTTCTCCGCCCACGGTCTGCCGGTCAGCTTCGTGGAAAAAGGCGACCCCTATCCCCGCCACATCCAGGCCACCGTGCTTGCGGTGGTAGAAAAACTGGGCTGGACGGGTCCCCATTCCCTGGCGTGGCAAAGCAAGGTGGGTCCTGCCGCGTGGCTGACACCCTCCACCGAAACCGCATTGCGACGCCTGGGCGCGACCAACACTGAAGCCGTTCTGGTGGTCGCAGTCAGCTTCGTGGGCGACCATATTGAAACCATGTTCGAATTGGACATTGAATACCGTGAGGTGGCTGAAGAAGCTGGCATTCACCACTGGTTCCGCGCGCCCGCGCTAAACACCCGCCCCACCTTCATTCAAGCCCTTGCCACCCAAGTAAAGAACGCCCTGCAGAAAGAGGCCCCCTGCGGCGTGGGCTGCTGCCGCTTACCGCGCCCGGCTGGAATGAAGGGCCTGAGGGTGGTTCCGGGCGGCTGCCAGCCGTGCCCACTGCCCGAATACTCGTTGCCCGCGCCGGGGGCCTGAGGGTGTCCGCCACCACGCTGGCCACGCTCTTCGCGGTGGCGTGTTACGTGGTAGCCACCATTCCGTTCCTGCCGCTGATGTTGGTGGTGCACCGCCTGGGCGGCGCTTACGCGGGATTGTTCCTGGCTGCGTTGGTGATGCAAATTCTGCCCATTGGCCTGGTATTTATCCCGGTGGGGGCCCTCGGCGTCGCTTTATTGGCCTACACCCTGCGACAGGTCAGCCGACGCCTGGTTCAATTTCGCCTCAGCGGGATGCACAATGCCGACGTGCACGCCCGATGGGTTAAAGAATGGCTCGCTAACTGGGTGGCCTTCGGCCTCGCCCTCGAACAAAAAGCGGCGGCCTGGTTGTTTCTAGAGGCCAGCAGCGGGCACCCCATCACCACTCTGACCCTTGTGTTTGGCGGGTTGAGCGCAGGGCTCTGGGCCTTTATCGCTTGGAAAATTGGGCCAGAATGGCGTCGTTTACGCGAACTTCAAGCGACGCCCGTGACGTAGCTCTGCGTCAGTGTCTGGCCGGCCCGGCGAACCCCTCGAAAACCCAAGGGAAACGGCCTGATGTGGGTGGTGAAGATGTAGCCAGGGCATGTTTCTTACTCGCATCCACGACCCCTTCAAAACAACGCCGCGTAATCAAGCGCTCACTAAATTTCTAAAAAGAGCGCTCAGCGATCACGAAAAAGATGAAGTCCGGTGCTCTTTCGGCCTTGATGATCGCGTCTGGCAAGGTATTGATATTCTCAGCCCAGTGTCCGACGTAGCGAACTTCGCGGAACGTTGCGTTGAAATATTGCCGCATGGCAGCCGTGAAAGAGTCACCCACCACCCACACAGATTGGTTGGACAGTGGACTTTTGTTCATCACGCGCGTACGCGGGCCAAATGCAATATTTTTTTTCCCCTCGGGGATCTCTTTTTCCGACCAAACAGGGGTCTCTTTCCAGACAACATCCCAATTATCGTCCGTCGGCAGAGGAAAATTTCTCAACCGAGAGATCGCAATCAAGTCCCCCCGATGGCTTGTTCCGGGCTTAAAAGTGACACGAGGCGCTGAGATGTTGAGTTGCTCCAAACAGCCAATATAGGCGAGGTACGCGCCTTTGTTGTTCCAGTGCGTGTCCGTCTTCCAGTAGAGAAAGCCCTCTGAGGGTTTTGCGGCAAGTAAGTCAGGGGTGGGGTCATAGACAACGAGGTGAGGAATCTCTCTGAGCTTATCCAGAAAGAAACTGCTGTACTTGGTTTCAGAGGGCGTAAGCCCGGGAGGTAAATACTCGGGATAAATATTTGCCTTGTTGGCCCCCAGGATCAAAACCGTTCTGACGCCGAACCTCTCCCCGGCCTCAGTTATCTTTAAAAAACGCGCTTTCACATCCTTCACATTCGATTCATTCGGAGTCACCGCTAATTTTAGTTTTGCCACGGTATTGCTCCAAGCATTCCCTAAAAATAACCAGTCATCTTGACCTCGATACCAGGAAATGGAAGAACCGATCGCGTGCTCACCCTTCTCCCTCAGACGTAATTTTTCAAAAGAATGAGACTCGCTGAAATCAGATTTATGAAAAACCACCCCAACCACGGCAAGAACGACCAAAGATGCTGACAAAACGAAAACTTTCAACCTAGATTTTTGATCGCCGAATCGCAAAGGCCTCTCGATAAACCTCACGGTCAGCCACGCCAGCGCGATAGAGGCCATCACCGCGGGGATTCTGAACCGGAGCGGAGGCGTGTCGAAATAAAGAATACGACCAAATGACAACAGCGGCCAATGCCAGAGGTACAAAGGAAAGCTCATTAAGCCAAACCAGACAAAAATCTTATTTGACAAAATTTTTCGATTAAACCAAGCATCCGGTCCGGCAAAAACAATCATCGCAGCCCCCGAAACCGGTAGTAGAGCCCAATATCCAGGAAAGCTTAAATCTCGATTCATCAATAAAAATCCACCCATCAATGACGCAGCTCCTATCATTGACAGCGCATTTGATAGCCTCCGCGGAGCGTCAGAAGGTGGCCCACTCAGACAGAAACGTCCATCTCGGGACTCCACTGTTTCTGAACGGTACGAAGAACCGTCCGCCTTGCGAAGGGAATACCAAGCAAGCAAGGCGCCACACAGTAGCTCCCAGAAACGGGTCGGCGGCGAATAAAATGCGGCCACCGGATCGTTATTGACCCACCACAGGTTCAGCGCGAAAGAAGCAACAAGCAGAAGTGAAGTAACCCAGCTCAGATTCAGCCGACATTTCCACGCAGCCCATAAGAGAAAGGGCCATACAATGTAAAACTGTTCCTCAATCCCAAGGCTCCATAGATGCACCAGCGGTTTTGTTTCAGCTGAGTTATCAAAATATCCGGACTCGCCCCAAAGCACTAGATTAGAAAGAAAACCGGCGCCGGCGGCGACATGTTTTCCCAGTTGGTTCAGTTCGTCGGGAAGCAGCGACAGCCAACCAAAGGTTAAGCAAAAAGCCAGAACCACAACGAGCGCGGGAAAAATTCTTCTGATGCGCCGTGAAAAAAACGCAAAGAAGCTAAACGTACCGCTGCCTAAATTCTCAAAGATGATGGTCGAAATTAAAAAGCCGGAAATGACAAAAAAAACGTCGACCCCAATGAATCCGCCCTGAACCAGGGATGGAAATGCATGAAAGGCGACGACAGACAGTACCGCAAGCGCTCGTAGACCATCAATGTCGGGACGATACTTGGGGTGTGAGAGTTGAGATGCCAAACTTGTCATTCTGCAACCATTCCAGTTCGCTGGCGCAGCCAAGCCTCAGCGACGGCCTAGAATGTAGCGACTTCTATAAATTATAGACCCCAATCACCCGATCCCGGTATGGGACGACAGTGGTCGTTGTTTCGAAGGCCGCTTTCCGCCTTACCGCCCGGCACGCAGCGCAGGCAGTACCTGCGAGGGATTGTCTGCGATTGAAATCAGGTACATCGCCCCGGGCTTGTTTTCGGCAATCAGGGCCTGGGCCCGTTTAAACGAGGGGTCAAAGCCGTCCATCCGGCCGCCGATTTCGGTGGTAAAGTACGGCACGTGGAGTTCACCATATACGAAGTCTCGGATGGTGCCACACGTGGGATACAAAGAACTCGCCTGAATGGGCTTGTACCTGTTAAAGCTTGCCAATTTGCGGCCGATGGTCTCCAGCATTTTCGCGTCGGGTGCCGGGTTCGCCGTCCAACCCCACGGCCACATAATCAGGTTCGAGTAAGCATGGTAGTCCATGCCAATTTTCAAATTGGGAATGGTGGCTAAAAAGTTCTTGATGGCCTTGGTTTCGGGCTCTGAAGCCGCCTCCGGCCCCTGATAGACATCCGAGGACGGCCGCAGGCTCGACCCCCCATTGCCAAGGCCCCACTTAAAGGGAAAATTGCGGTTGAGATCAACCCCAATGCCCCCTGTAAACTCATGGGTATTCTTGCGCCAGTCGTCCCCCTTTTCCGCCCGCTGGTGGCCGTCAGGGTTGGCCATCGGGAGAACATAGACCACACGGGTGTCGAGCAAACGCTTAATCTCGGAATTGGTATCGTAGCCCTCCAGCAAATCCTGAATCAGGCTCATTGCCATTTCCACAGGCACCAATTCACGGGCGTGAACATTGGCCGTAAAAGCCACCGCGGGACGCTTGCTCACATCACCAGGGCCCGTCAGGCGCGCGGTCCATAATTGACGTTCCGCCTTGCCTTGGGTGGTTTCCCAAGAGGGGCCGGCACTGCTCAATTTCATCAACGCAGGGTACTGATCAGCCCACACGTGAAGGTCCTGCTTCACTTGTTCATAGGTGCGGTAGCCCTTGTCAAACGCGTTACGCACACCCATCCCGGGGGCATCCGCCCGTTCAAGACGCAAAGCCAAGCCGGCCGCGCGCAAGCGCGCGAAGTCTTGACGTGCGATGCGGCCGTAGGCCTGTTGGCGGTCGACATCCGCCCCAAACACATCCAACCCCCCCTCTACGGCGCGGTTCAGTTCCGCCGGGTTTTTATAATTCAAACTCACATACACACCCGCCGGACGGGCGCCAGCTGCCGGGGAGGGCGTGGATGGTTGGCCGCCCGCGCGACAGCCCGCGAGCACAGCCACTGTCACTAACGCCGCCAAAGGAACCCGCGCGTTGAAAGAAGGGGGCCACGAGGTTGGTATTGCCACGGGTTCAATGCCTCACGCAAAGCAGGGTGCCACCGGGGTGTTATCGCCTCTCAAGGGCCCGACTTGTTCAAGCAAAGGTTAAGATTGCGATAAGAGACTGCCAAAGAAGCGCTGCCGTGGCCGGCGCTTCGGAATCGCATGGCGTTTCTTCCGCTGCCACCCGGCCTCGATCCCGTTATCCAGCGGGGCGGCGTCTCGCCAAAATAACCCGGGCAATGCCGCCCAAATCACTTTTTACCGTCGGCGTCTCCCAAAAACCCGATGCCGCCAGTTCGGCCAGCACGGCCCCTGCCTGACCGGCCCCCACTTCCAACGCCAAATAGCCACCGGGTTCCACGAAGGCCGCGCCCTCGTGCGCAAACACCTTGTACCAGCGCAAGGCGTCAGGGCCTGGCGTCAAGGCCGCAATGGGCTCGTGATCGCGCACCTCGGGCTCGAGGTTCGCCAACTCATCTTCCGCAATATACGGGGGATTGCTAATGAGATAGTGAACGGGGCCCGCCAGCGCAGCCAAGCCGTCCGCCTGACGAAACTCGATATGATCCGTCACCCGGTGAGCCTCGGCATTTAAGCGGGCGACATCGAGGGCTTCGGAAGAAATGTCGCTCGCGATCGCCTGCAGGTAAGGCAAACTTTTCACCAGCGTGATCGCAATGATGCCGCTGCCGGTTCCAATATCGGCGATGTGCACCGGACGGGGTTGCGCGTGCTCTTCCTCAAGATCGAGAATGGCCTCCACCAACGTTTCCGTGTCTGGCCGGGGAATCAAAACAGACGGCGCCACGGCGAACCGCATTCCCATGAACTCGGTTTCGCCCAGGATGTACTGCAAGGGTTCCCGCGCCAAACGACGTTTCAAAAGCCCCTGAAAGCAACGCCAATCATCGGTCGACAGCTCGTCTGCCGTATGGTTAATCAACCGCAAACGATCGAGGCCCGTCGCCCGCCCTAGTAGCAAAGATGCTTCCAGCGACCCGGTATCGATGCCGGCCGACAAGAGCTGTTTAGATGATTGATAAAGCGCATCACCAATGGTGGGCAAACCAGGTTCCTCGTGAGTGACAGCGTCAACGGCCCCTTTGTACCCGCGCAACTCACACACACCTCTTGGGGATCAGACAAATGTCAGGTTTGGGGCGCGGCCTACTCTGTTGCTCCCTCCGCAACCACAAAAGAAAGCCCGGGACCTAGGCCGACTGCGCCGTCAGCTTCTCCAAGCGCGCCCGCTGGTCAAAGGTGATCAAAGTGTCGAGCAGTTCGTCGAGATCTCCCGCCACAATTTGATCCAGCTTATGTAAAGTGACCTTGATGCGGTGGTCGGTGACGCGATTTTCCGGATAATTGTAGGTGCGAATGCGCTCCGAGCGATCGCCCGTGCCCACCTGGCTGCGGCGCAAGTCAGAGCGTTCGGTGGCCGCTTTCTCAGTGGCCGCATCCAACAATTTGGTCCGCAGCAGGGCCATCGCCTTCATCCTGTTCTGCAGTTGGGAGCGTTCCTCTTGACAGGCCACCACCACACCGGTGGGCACGTGCGTAATGCGAACGGCCGTTTCAACCTTGTTGACGTTCTGCCCACCGGCGCCGCCCGCCCGGAAAGTATCAATCTGAAGGTCTTTCGGATTGATCTCAATGTCCATCTCCTCAGCCTCGGGCATAATGGCGACCGTGGAGGTTGACGTATGAATGCGCCCCTGGGCCTCGGTCGCCGGAACGCGTTGAACGCGATGAACGCCCGATTCATACTTCATCTGCCGATAGACGCCCTCACCTTTGATGGAGAGGACCGCCTCCCGAACACCGCCCAGTTCCGTTTCTTGCAGATTCATCAACTCCGTGCGCCAGCCCCGGCGATCGGCATAGCGGGTGTACATCCGCAAAAGGTCTGCAGCGAAAAGGTTGCTCTCATCGCCGCCCGCGCCGCCACGAATTTCAAGCAAGATATTCTTATCATCGTTAGGATCTTTGGGAAGCAGCAAAATTTGCAGCCGATCCTGTAACTCCCCCTCCTGGGTGGTCAAACTTTCCACTTCCGCTGCCGCCATCTCGCGAATTTCGGCATCGTTTTCGTTCTGCAGCATCTCTTTGGCGTCCCGCAGTTCCTGCGTCACGCGCTGCCACGTGTGGTAGGCCAACACCGTCTCTTCAAGGTCGGCCCGAGCCTTCGCAAATTTCATCAGGCGCTCTTGGTCCGCCAAGACCGACGGATCACTCAAAAGCTCTGTCAGCTCGTTATATTTGTGTTCAACTTCTCGCAGTTTGTCTTGCATAGGGGCTCATCATATCACGGCGCGCGGAGGAATTTGAGGCCGGCCCGGCCCGGCCACGTTCCTCTTCTAATCGGCCTTCGACAAAACCCCTGCAAGCGGTTTCTCGAGATAGACCAGCACGCGTTCTTGTCGAAAACCATAGCGCGAAGGCTCGAACGGCAAGCCCCCGGCCTCATCCGTGCGAGCACGCATCTTTACAGCCTCCAAGCCTAACACAGTCAGGGCATGGACCAAGGCCTGTCCCAACAAGGCCCGCCCAACCCCTCGTCCGCGAAAGGCGGGCAAGACACCAAACAGTTTGATCTCCGCCACCGCCTGGCGCACTTCCAACTCAATAAAGCCCAAGTAGGTGCTGCCCGCCCGCGCGGCAAGGAGATGGATTTCAGGGCGTTGCAAGTGTTCAAAAACCTGAGGACGCGTCCACGCCAGGCGCTCGCGCCAACCCAACGGAATTCCAACTTCACTGTAAAGGCGCAGGTAGTCGCTTGAGAGCATGTCAGGACTCGGGCCGACTTTCACGCCGTCAGGGATCGTCGGCGTCAGCAAAGAGTCTGGCGTGACGGTCAGCAGGATCTCGCGGGTCCCCAGCAAGCGAAAGCCTTGGTTCATAAAGAAATTCAAGGCGTGATCATCTTCGAGGTCGAGCTTAGAAACGAGACCAGGCAAATGTTTGCCCTCGGCCCAGGCAACCGCCTTGTTCATCAACGACAAGCCGAATAAGTCCGCCAGCTGATCGGCCCATAGCAGGGGACCGACCAACAACGGATCCTCTGCCCGCTCATCGACCGCCACGAGGCCGACAACATTTCCTGGAGCCGTCTCCAAGACAAACACCGTCACTTCGTCATCGCTGGCCAGAACAACAGGGAGGTCGCAATCCGGCGGAAGGCGCAACCACGGTGGCCGGGGGGACGTGGAAAAGCGCGTTCGCAGTACAGAACCGTCAGAAATTTGATATGGACGGATGTGCAGTGGCATTGGGACAAAAGCTCTCGCCGCCATGGTATCACAATGCGCCGCCATGCCGTGGGTTGTGGTACTTTACCAAGGCGGCGCAGCCGTTTTGTTAGCCCAGGAGATCGAATGCCGTGGCCGCTCCAATGCCTCCGTCTCTCTTTTCCGCGCAAACACTCGGCAGCGCGAGCCTGCTGCTCAGTATCGCCGTCGCCTGCTGGCTCGGCATCTCCCTGCGGGCCAGCAAGCAGGCCGCTCCGTTCTGGCACGCTCAAACCGTCCTTGTCGCCATCACTTTGAGCGCGGGTCTCGTGGCGCTCTTTCAGACCCCTGAACGGGTGATGCCTCCGCTCGCAGGGGTGTGGGCGGGTCTTGTCTCCGCTTGGTACTGGCTGCCCCGCGCCGGCGCGCCACGGAGCGCTTTGGGCGCGAGCGCCTTGGGCGTTGCATCTCTCTCGGGAATTGGCCTGTTGTGGGAGGGCACCGCGGCCGCCAACGCGGCCATCGGCTGGCTGGCTGGCAGCGCTTGCCTGGCGATATTGGGCCACCTGACCCCAAGCGGGAAGCAACTCGATGGCGTGTGGGCTTTGATCGCAGCCGGAGGGGCGCTGGCCGCGTGGTGTGACAAAATTTATCCGCAAAGCCATCTTGGATGGCCTTTTGCGGCGGGTCTCACCTTGCTCGCAAGCGGGCTGTGGGCCGTGCCTTCACTGCCCACGGGGCGCCATCTCATTCTTCTCGCGACCCTCTGGGGGCTTGGGGCTGCGTGGTGGATTCTCGGCGTGTTTCACCTGCCCGAAGCATGGCTCATCGCGGCCGCCGTTCCGCTGTTATTGGCCGGCTGGGCGCTGTGGCGCCCCCGCCCGGAAAAAGGCGTGGCGTTGCTGGGATTGTTGGCTGGCGGGGCCGTGCTCATCATTGAAAACAGGGTCGCGGGCGTCGCCGCGATGGCGGTGGGGGGCATCGCACTGGCCGCGACGATAGGTGGAGCCGCCCACAGTTCCGTCCATCGCGCCGTGGTGACTTGGCTGATGGCGGTATTCGCCAGTCGCGCGTGGCTGCAACTCTTCTTCGAGCGGGTTGAATTTACGCATTATGGGGTTGATGTGACCCACCCCTACGCCACCGCAGGCTTGATGCTGGGCGCCCTTCTGCCCGCCGCTTGGCTCCTTCGCCCCCCCGCTGCGGGCATCATCACCCGCTTGGGCCTTGGTGTGGGAATGGTGTTCATCCCGGCCACCTTGGGGTATCTCTTGCACATTGAAGCGTTGGCGGCCGCGTGGATGGGGGCTTTGGTGGGAGGATTCGTGTTGTACGGGGCGAACGCGGAAGCCAACGAGGTCGCTGACGCGTCTTCCCGGGCTAATTTGGGCATGACACCCGCCGTTTTGCTATCTTTTTCAGGCCTGAGCCTCTTGGTTGCTCCCTGGCTCGTGGCCGCACTCGACGCCACGCGTTCTGCCCGGATGATGGTGCTCCTTGCGCTCTCCGTGGGGCTGATAATTTGGTGGATCGTGGCAGCGCGCGAAAGCGCGGATGTCCCTGAAACGCAGAATGCTCGCGCCGACACCTGACCCCCCCCCGGCGTGGTGGACCTTCGAGCGCGTTTGCCAGACCCTCGTTCGTTCCACCCACGGAACGGCCGTCATCCTCACGAAGCACGGTGAGATTGTTGTCAATCCTGGCTTAGCGAACTATGCCACCCCGACCGGCTCGTTAATGAAACTGGTCACGGCCCGCGCAGCCGCAGCGGGAAATTGTGCACAGCTCTCCCGGATGCGGACGTGCGAGGGCAGGCTGCGCTGGCGTACTCCGGACGGGAGGGTCAACACATACACCTGCTGGGAAACACGGGGCCACGGGGATATGAACCTGAGTGCGGCCCTGTCTCGATCTTGCAACATCTATTTCTTCTCACTGGGCCGAGATTTGGCACCCGGGCGCCTCAAAAAATACGGCGAGGCAGCGGGCTTTGAAACCGAGGACGCACACACCTGGGACAGTCCGCTCAGTGCTGTGGGCGATCGCAAGGACGTAAAAATGACCCCCCGCCACGCCGCCCATTGGATGCAAACTCTGGCCACGGGCCAAACGATGGAGCCCCATTGCCCCTCGGGCATCGAGCAACTGCGTTCAGGCCTGCGGGCTGCCGTCTTGAAGGGCACCGCCAAAGCGGCTGCAACCAAAGGCTTGTGGGTGTCAGGCAAGACAGGAACGGGCCTGTACGCGGACGGCTCCAACCGGACCTGGGGGTGGTTTATCGGGTGGGCCTTTCATCACCAACAGCCCGCGCGAACCGTGGTGATGGCACTGCGACTGCCGGACGCAGCGGGCCCGGGCAAGGCGGCGGCCACCGCCGGAGCGCTCTTGCGAGCGTGGCAAGGCTTGGGGTGTCCGTGATGCCGGATGCTCCGGCACCGCCCGCCCTGATTCGCGTGCTTTTGTTCGCGCACGAAAAGCCCCGAATGTTGAGTTTTCTTGGCGAAAATGCTTGGACACTTCGCGCCTCGCACCGGGGCATCCACATTGACGCCGGAACCCCCGTTCAATTTCGCTGCACACCACAAGGCATTGAGGCCCAATGGAACTCGAACCGGGAAACGGCTTCGCGATTTACCCTGCTCGGCCCGGGCCGCCATCGACTCCAGGCCGCAGGGCGCAGCATTTTAACGGAAGGCACGCTTGAAATTACCGGCACCGGCATGGCCTTGGCGCCTCGATTAGAATTGTCCACGGCGCAATACGTGCTGGGTGTTCTCCATTCCGAAATGAGCAGTGCCCCACCGGCTGCCCTCGAGGCCATGGCCGTTTGCATCCGAAGCTTCACCTGGCGGGCTGCCAAACACCCCCGGCATCGGTGGGCACACACCTGCGATGCCACCCACTGTCAACGCTATCGCCCTTCAGGCGCCCTAAATCCGGCCATGCGTCGGGCCGTTGAACAGACCCGGGGGCAGTTCCGGGCCTGGCAGTCCGAGCCCGCAGAAACACTGTGGCACGCGGCCTGCGGAGGGTTTCTTAGTTCCGCACACGAAGCATTCGGGCATGAAGACATCCCCTACCTGCCGGCTCAGCCGGATAAGAAACTGGATGGCGGCGCGTGGTGTGATGTGCCTTCGGGGCGATGGAAATGGACCACAAAATTGACCCATGAGCAATGGGGCCAAGCATTACAACGTGCTGGCTTTTTGCGCACCCGCGACACACCCGCACGCCTAGAAGTGGGGTCGCGCAGCATCGGCGGCCGTGTTCTGCGCATTCAATGGGGCGAGAGTGTCGCTCAGGCCATCACCGGGCAAACGTTTTGGGAGATGATGGGGCCCACTCTGGGATGGAACGGACTACGCAGCTTGCACTTCCGGATCAGATCCACTTCCTCGGGTTGGACACTCTCAGGGGTCGGACTCGGCCACGGGGTTGGCATGTGTCAAGCGGGGGCCATCGAACGGGCGCGGGCGGGATGGGGCCGCGAAGCTATCTTGGACGCGTACTTCCCGGGAACTCAGAACGCCCGAACAACCCGCTTACGGCGAGGGCCGGCGTGGTAACATCAACCATCCTCTTTTCACCTTCAGGAGCTTCGAGATGTCGCAAAAAGCCCCCCACATTGACGTTCAGATCATTCAAGATTTTCTCGAACGCCTGGATGAGGCCGGAGAAACGTTGCGCGAATTGCTCGACGATGTACCGCCCAGCGACAGCCCCGTGTTACGCGTTTACTTGGATGGCGCGGCCTTCCTTGAAGCCGGCTACTTGATGATTGAGCAGCTGGCGCCTCAATTCCCAGACGTCTTCACCGCCCTGAGCGCACATTATGAACCCGTTTTTTCAGAGGCGACGAAAGGAAGAATTGGATGGAACGAAGCGCTCGAAGCGCTGCCCGAGTTTCTCCGCGAATACGCGTTAGACCGGGCGGCGGCCGTCATAGATGGTGACGAGTGACCCTATCGTCGGCGCGGGTTTCAAGGTGATGAAAGCACGTTATTTTGAGCCAAGGGCTGCAACTGAACCGCGCGCATGTTAGCATGCGCAAACTTGGCCGTTTGTTCGGTGAATGAGTGAAGTAGGGGCTGTGCAGTTTCCGTGTGCCCCCTGTCTATAAGGAGCATTTGGTTTTGCGCTTATTAGGACGAGTTTCTGTTTTTCCCGTCTTGCCCGCCCGCATCAAGGGCTTGCGCGAGTTGGCCCGAAACCTTTGGTGGGTATGGAACCCCGAGGCACAGGACCTCTTCGTCCGCCTGGACGAAAACTTGTGGCGGCAGGTTTACCAAAACCCCGAACGCCTGTTGCTTGAAATTGACCAAAAGCGTTTGGACACGGCGGCGAACGACCCACTTTTCCAAGCGTCTTACGATGCCACGATGGAGAAGTACGAGGCCTACCGCAACGACCAGAAAACCTGGTTCAAACAGAACCATCCCAACTACGTGGGCAAAACCGTGGCCTACTTCTCTGCCGAGTTTGGCCTGCACGAATCCTTGCCGATCTATTCTGGCGGCCTGGGCATTTTGTCGGGAGATCACTGCAAATCAAGCAGCAATCTCGACATCCCGTTTGTCGGCGTGGGTTTGCTTTACAACCAAGGATACTTTAGGCAGCAACTGCGCCCCGACGGAATGCAAGAAGCGCTCTACGACAAACTGAACTTCTCAGAATTGTCGCTGCAACCGGCCCAAAACGCTGACGGCGGCGAGGTGGTCATTCACGTCGAACTGCCCGGGCGTCTCGTGTTTGCCAAAGTATGGCAGGTCAGCGTCGGCCGGATACCGGTCTATCTGTTAGACACGGACATCGACAGGAACACCCCAGAGGACCGCCGCTTCAGTGCCCAATTGTATGGTGGCGACCACGACATGCGCATCGCGCAAGAAATCATTCTGGGTATCGGGGGCGTCCGGGCGTTGCGCGCGCTGGGCATCACCCCCTCTGCGTGGCATATGAACGAGGGACATTCCGCATTTTTGGGTCTCGAACGCATTCGTGAACTGGTCCAGCAGCAGGGATTGGGCTTCCAAGAAGCGCTTGAGGCGGTGGCGGCAGATGCTGTTTTCACCACCCACACCCCCGTTCCGGCAGGGAACGACGCATTCTCTTTCCAGTTGATGGAAAAATATTTTGGGCGTTTCTATCCCCAGTTGGGGATTGGCCGAGAGGAATTTTTGGCCTTGGCTCGCCAGGATGTCTTGGGTGGTCCGCCGCTCTTCTCGCTGTCGGTTTTGGCGCTGCGCCTTTCTCGACAAGCCAATGGGGTGTCGGCGTTGCATGGGGTCGTTTCGCGCAAAATGTGGTCTGACCTGTGGCCGGGCGTTCCCGCCGAAGAAGTGCCCATCACCTCTATCACCAATGGGGTCCACACCGAGACGTGGATTGCACCCGAGTGGCGTCCTGTCTTTTCTGACGCCGTGGGCGAGGATTGGCGCGACGCGCTGGCCACACAATCACGCTGGGAAGCCATTCGAGACGTTCCCAATGAGACCATCTGGGCCACTCGGCGACAGTTGAAACAGAAGATGGTCATTTTTCTGCGGCAACGCCTGCGGGCGCAACGCCTGCGGGCGGGTGAAAGCTACGCTCGCGTGCTGGAAACAGACACCCTGCTTGATCCAGAAGCGCTGACCATTGGTTTCGCGCGCCGATTCGCAACGTACAAGCGGGCGACACTCATTTTCAGAGACATTGCCCGCCTTGCCAAGTCGCTGAACGATCCAAGCCGTCCGGTTCAAATTGTATTTGCGGGCAAGGCCCACCCTGCCGACATGCCGGGTAAGGAGTTCATTCAACGTGTTGTTCAATTCGCACGAGACGAGAACTTTTCGGCCCGGGTTTTCTTCATTGAAGATTACGACATGAATGTAGCCAGGCACCTCGTTCACGGCTGCGACGTCTGGCTCAACAACCCACGCCGCCCCCTTGAAGCGTCGGGCACCAGCGGTCAGAAGGCCGCCGCCAACGGCTGCCTGAACTTCTCCATTTTGGATGGATGGTGGTGCGAAGGCTACAACGGCGTCAACGGCTGGAGCATTGGGGAAGAAAGAGAATTCGCCAACACCGACGAACAGGATGAAAGCGATGCGCTCTCGTTCTATCACACCCTAGAGCAGGAAATTGTGCCGCTCTACTACGAAAGGGACAAAGCGGGAATCCCGAACGGCTGGGTTGCGCGGGTCAAGGATGCCATTGCCACGTTGACCCCAGAATATTCGACCCATCGCATGGTGAGCGACTACGTTGAAAAGCTGTATTTACCGGCGATCGACAATGGGGAACGGGTGCGCAGCAACAATTTTGCGGCAGCCAAGCAGTTCTCCGAATGGAAGTCCGCCGTTGGATTCCATTGGCATCGTGTGTTTGTAGAAGTCGAACCACTCGACCTTGAAAGAGCGCACGTGGGTGACCCCATTGAAGTCACAGCCCACGTCAAAACTGGGGGCATCTCACCCGAACATCTGCAGGTCGAAATTTACCAAGCGCGGGAGCGGGCAGGACAACTGTCTGATGTGAGGGTGGTTCCGATGGACCCCATCCAAACCATCAATGAAGGGACAACCCGTTACCAAGGAACATTGACCTACGAACGCAGTGGCGCCTACGTTTACGGCGTCCGAGTGCTGCCTCGGCACCCGGGCATGTTAAACCGGCACGAATTGGCCCTGATTCACTGGGCCTAAACCCGCTGCTCACAAAGAAAAAAAACGGAGGCCTTGTCAGTGGATATTTCCCTCAACCCGGTTTCATCGGCACCTCAAGTGGAATTGCTTGGAATCGACCATGTCGAATTCTGGGTGGGTAACGCGAAACAAGCCGCGTATTACTACACCCACGCCTTCGGGTTTAGGGTGGTGGCCTATGCGGGGCCGGAGACTGGACTGGCTGATCGTGCAAGCTACGTGCTGCGTCAAAATGACATCGTTCTGGTGATGACGTGTCCGTTGTCACCAGACGGTCCGATCGCGGACCACGTGCGCTTGCACGGCGACGGTGTGCGGGACGTGGCATTTCGCGTCCGCAACCTGGATGCCGCCTATGAAAGCCTCAAGGCACGGGGTGCCACGGTGGTGCTGTCCCCTTCCTCCAGTCAAGATTCCTATGGAACTGTTCGCCGGGCAGCGGTGGCGACCTATGGCGAGACCATTCACACATTGCTCGAGCGAGACGATTACTCCGGTCCGTTTTTGCCGGGTTATGAAGCGCGTGCCGTGCACGAAGCCACCCCCGGAGGACTGGGCCGGATCGATCATGTCGTCGGCAATGTGGGTTGGGACGAAATGACCCCTTGGGTCGAGCACTATACCAAAGTTTTCGGGTTCCATCCCTTCGTCTCGTTCGATGACAAGGATATCTCCACAGAGTTCACGGCCCTGCGTTCGGTCGTGGTAGCGAACCCTGCCGAGAACATTAAGATGCCAATTAACGAACCGGCACCGGGGAAGAAGCGCTCGCAAATTGAGGAATACATCGACTTTTATCGCGGCCCGGGTGTTCAACATTTGGCGCTCACAACCGCAGACATTGCCGCGACGGTGTCGCGCCTCAAGTCTTGGGGGGTAGAGTTTCTAACCCCACCCGCGACTTACTACGACCAACTCCAGGAACGCCTCGAAGGCCTCGATTTTCAGGAAGATATTGAAGTGCTGCGACCGTTGGGTATCTTGGTTGATCGGGACGAAAAAGGCTACCTCCTTCAGATTTTCACCAAACCGATGACGGATCGTCCCACCCTGTTTTTCGAAATTATTCAGCGCAAAGGCAGCGACAGCTTCGGGAAAGGCAACTTCAAGGCGTTATTCGAAGCCATTGAGGCCGAGCAAGCCCGACGCGGCACCTTGTGATCGGGGCAGGCGGCCCCGTGCATTTAAGAAAAAATTAAGATCTGTTCAGTTTTTTAGAACAGTCGCATCAATTTATTTTTAAGTGTGGCATACCATCCCGATTCACATGGGATAAAAATTCTCGAACAGCCCGTGCGAGGATTTCAACATGCCCGCTCCCATTCGCCGTCAAGGCACCCAGCCCATCTCGCTGCCCCCCGATCTGGCCGGCCCGGCCGCTCCCGCAAAACCGAAGCCACCACAGGGAGCGGGTGATCAGCAAACCGTTCGCCCACGGGCGCAACTGCGCGTTGAAAATATCAAGGCCGTTAACCTCAACGAGATAGAGATACCGGAACCCCCCACACCCCCGGCGGAAAACGAAGGCCCAGGCGGCATCGCAGGGTGGTTTCAAGAGCGCGTGGACGGCATTAAGGAGGCTGTTTCCGGCGCCACCGAGGTGGCAGGCGCCGTGGGCAACGTCATCAAGGCTGGCGTGGATGCGGTGGGCGATGGAATTCAGGAAATTAAGGAATCGCGGGAGGAAGGCCAAGGGCTGCTTGAATCCATTCAGGATGGCCTCCGAGTGAGTGGGCAAACCCTTTATCGACAAGGAGTGGATCCTCTGCTCGACAAGAGTGTCTTGGGCGCGGACAACGAGGCCAACGACCAAGGGGTGGGGGCCTTGGGTCCTCTACTCACCAATCGCCTCGCGGTCGGAGAATCGGTCGACTTTACGATTGAAGCGGGGGCCACGCTGCCGACCCAATTGGTGGGGGCGCCCAATATCAAGGCTGATGGTGGCGGCACGCTGCGGCTGAAACGCGTCATCGCGCTGGACGCCAATGATCAGCCCCTCATTGATCCGGTGACTCAAAAGCCCGAGACACGCCTCGAGATTGAACTGATCGCCAGCGGCAAGGTGGGCGGTGCGTACTCAGCAAAAGTGGGCTTCAAAGCCAAAGGTGAGGTGGGCCAGTTCGAAGCCGGTATAGAGGCCCAGGCCGTGGCAGAAGCCGAAGCTGGACTGACAGGCTCCGTATCGATCAAGTTACACGTCGACCCTGACAGTCCTGAGCAAATGTCTGGCCTGACCGCTTTGATGAAGACCACCGCAAACAACTCTGCGTTGGCCCAAATCCCAGGTATCGGAGCCGTCTTCGGAAAGATGTCCGAGGCGGAGCAGCGTGCAGCCCTCAGTCGGTCGGCCACCTACATCGAGTCGGTATCCGGTTCCGGCGGCATGTACCTCGCCGCCTCGGCCCGCACCTCGCTAGAAGCAGGCCTCGAAGCAGCCGAGGCAGAACCATCTGGCGCCTCACTGAAAGACGTGGCCAAAGAGTGGGTGAAAGAGACGGCCACCGAAGCCATCGCCGAGGAACTCAATTTTAACCCGGCCGGTGCGTCAGCCAGTGTCGCAGCGGATTTCCAAGTCAGCCAAGAAGTGAATTTGAGAAACTCAACCCGCACGGTGTCGGTCTCCGGCGGGGCCGGGGCAGAGCTCAATGCCAATCTCCTTGCGGCTGGCGGTGGGGTCAATGCCAACAGCAACAGACAGGTTGATTTCGTTTTTTCACCCGCTGGCGAATTGCAAGATGTCAACATTCAGCAAACCTTTACCAAGGAAGAGTTTCTGGCCTTACAAAATACCTTGGAAGACTTTTACGGGCGCCCGTTCGATGAGGGTTTCATCCTCAAGGCACAATCGTCCGACAGCATTACCGTGAACTTCTCCATTCGTCCGGAAGTCTTGGCGGGAATTAAGCAGCAACTTGCCAACGGTTCGCCCGGGGCCATCGCTCAAGCCGCCAAAACGGTTTTGACGGCCGCGATCAGTAAAAATGAAGTGTTGGTTAAACAGGGTGATGTCATCGCCACCACGCGCGAAGAATTCAGCGTGGGCGGGAGCACAGAGGTCGCTTTTTTCGGGGTGCTGGCCGGTAGGGCGAGGATCACAGCCGGTCACCAGCAAGAAAGCAAGGTATAGGATCTATGTTGACTGGACACACTCACATCTCTATCAACAGTCAATTCGACGTGACAAGCGGCCGCACGCAGTTTCTCGTCCCGCTGAATCCTGTCCCCATCATCACCGCCATGGGGCCGGCACCGGGTGAATTGCGGATCTCATCGGATTCTCAAGGTGCTATCAAAAAGGTGGAAGCCTTGCTGCGACCCGATGCTGCGTCGGTTCGCGAAATGGCCCCCGTTTTGACGCGGGTTGCGAGTTTTGAACTCTCGGCGGCCCTGCTTGAAAACCTGCCCGACGCAGCGTCGATCTCTCTGACGTTTGAGATGACGGCCTCTGGATTAAATGCACTTTCAAAACTCCTCGTTCGGTCGGCCTCTGACGTGTTGACGTTCTTAGATTCTCCCGTTCTGGGGGACGTGTTGGCATTTCGCCTCGTCGATCTCAAGGTGGGGACCTAGCCTTCGGCCACGGCCGCCTCAAAGGCACTCAGCATCGACTCGACCAGCAAGAACCCTTTGCGCCAAAATCCCGGGTCCGCAATGTCTATTCCGACCTGATTTAACAGCGCCGGCGCTGGAGCCGATCCACCGGCCGCGAGCAAGGTATCCAACTTGGGAATGAAGGCGCTCCCTTCTTCCTGATACTGCTGATAAAGTGCGTAAACCAGCAACTGCCCAAACGCGTAGGAGTAGCAATAAAATCGATACTTCACCAGGTGTGGAATCGTGATCCAACCCCAGCGATCGTCATCGGACACCCGCACTGCGTCGCCGTATATCTCTCGATTCAGTTCCATCCACATCGACGAGTATTGCTCAGCCGATACAATCCCCGCTTTGCGGGCCGCGTGAGCCCGCTGTTCCCATCGGGTGTACATCACTTGGCGCATCACCGTGGAAATCGCATCCTCAATGCGCGTCGCCAGCAATTGCCTGCGGAGCACGGGATCGTTCTCTTGCGAAAGCAATCGGTTCACGGTGACGATCTCCGCAAACGTCGAGGCCGTCTCAGCCAGTGGGGTAATGGGATAGTAGTTGAGTAGATTTTGCGCTTCGCCTGCCAGTAGAAAATGAATGCCGTGCCCCAGTTCGTGGGCTAACGTCAGAACATCCTGCAGCGTATCGGTGTAATTGAGCAAAATATAGGGGTGCAGCCCCGGGCTCATTCCGGAGCAGAAGGCCCCGCCCTGCTTACCTCGGGCCGGCGGCACATCGATGTAACCCTCGAAAAAACCGCGTGCCAGTTCAGCATAGCGCGGAGAAAAACTCTCAAACGCCTCCACAACCATTCGCTGCCCCTCCGCATAAGTGATCCGAGTCGGTGCGGTGGCATAGGGGGCCAGCACATCGTGGCTCGCAAAATCGGAGATGCCCAGCACCCGGGCCTTCGTTCGATAATAACGCTGCGCCAATCCGTAATAGGCCTCGGTGGTGCTCATCAAGGCATCTACCACCTCCGGCGCGAGGTCTTCCTCAAGCAACGTGGGCGCCATCGCATCATCATAGTGGCGTAATACCAAGTTCTGGCGATGATCCTCAAACACGGTGTTGAAAATGTAAGTCAACACGTGGGCTTGCGCCGCATGGGCCCGAAAAATGCCCTCTGTGGCCCGCTGACGCAGCGTGCGATCAGGGTCTTGCCGCAAGGCCCGGGCCTCATCCACCGTCACGCACCGTGTCGGTTCAGCAGGGTCGACCGCAACAGACAGACGCGACGTCACCTCGATGTAAAGCTGCGTCCAAGCCTGAACCCCTGTCGTGTTCTTGATTGCAAACAGACGTTCTTCACCGTCTGACAGTGTATGGGGCGCATAGCGCCTCACGCGTTCCAGGTAATAGCGATAGGAAGCGAGGTCTTGTGCATCCAAAATTCGCAAATATCGACCATAATCCATGGCCTGAATTTCCAGATCGATAAATTGCAGTTCCGTGTGCACTTCGGTCAAACGCGTGCGTACCCGCGCGTACAACTCGCGAGCGCCTTGGTCGTCAGAGTCTTGCGAGAATAGAAGCGAGGCAAAAGCACCCAGGCGGCTCATATGTTGACTCAAAGCCTCGTACGCCTGAAACATGCTCACCATTTCTTGCGGGGTGAGTTGAGCCACTCGCCCCCGATACTTTCCGCGCAGGCCCTCTGCTTGCTCCATCGCCCGCCCAAGATCGCGCGCAATCGCTGGGTCATCAGCGTCCGCATAAAGAAGCGCCAAATTCCAACGAGGGGACTCAGGCAATGAAGTGAACACGGGCAATTCCTCCTCATTCATCGGTCTGACTTCCGTTCATCGCTGACAACCCGAGGCAACGCAGGCAAGGTTCCAAAGACCGGAGAAATCCGTCCGTGATATAGGTGTTTCCAGGCCCTCGCCAAACCCACGATCGCCAGGGCGTCGGTAATCTCCCCATTCATCGCCATCGCATAGGCCTCTGCCAAGGGCACCCGCTTCACCTGCAAACGCTCGGTCCCCTCCGGTTCAGGCTTGCCAAAGCGCAAATCTTCGGCCAGAAATACACAGCCGGTCTCGTTGGTGCACGAATTGGAGGTGCTCAATGCCCCCAGATAGGTCCATTTCTGGGCCTCAATCCCTGTTTCCTCTCGCAATTCCCTGCGGGCCGCATCCAACAGAGGTTCACCGAGAGGCGCTCCCCCTTCTGGAATCTCCCACGAATAGGCACCCAGCGTGTAGCGCCACTGGCCCACCAAAAAAGTGTCCCCTTCCGAGGTCAGTGGCACGACGCCCACCGCGTGATTACGAAACTCAACAACGCCGTATTTGCCAGGCTGTCCGTCCGGCCGCGTCACCTCGTCCTCTCGTAGGCGCAACCACGCGCTCTCATAGACCCACCGGCTGTGATGACAGACCCAGGGATTTTCCTCTGACACGTCGCTTTGCCCCCGTAGATCGGTTCCTGACTTTTGTGCGGCATCCCCAATATATACGGCTTTACGCCCGCCGCACTGTTTTTCCCGTACGAAAAAAGCCACTGATCACCCCGTGTTCGCGTGGCGTTGACCGCTTCCCATCATCTCGTTATCCTGACAGCAAGTGGCTAACACGTCTTGGTGGGCAGTGTGTGCAGGATTTTCCTTGAGGACTGAAAGTTTGCAAAGTATAGAGACAGCGCCATCCTGGTTGGTCGGAGGTGAGGTCTTAACGCCGGCGGGCGATTGGGCCCGGGTGTCGGTGGGCATTCAAGGGCAGCGGATTGTTGCGATTCAGGCCGAACCTGAACGGGACGGACAACGCGTTGATCTGAAAGGGGCCCGCCTGGTTCCGGGGCTCATTGAAACCCATATCCACGGCGTGGGCCACGACGATGTGATGGATGCGGACGATGAGGGCCTGCGGAGAATTGCCGAGCAACTGCCCCGTCACGGCATTACCGCTTGGTGCCCGACGACGGTCGCCTGTCCGTCCGAAACTTTAGAGAAGATATTAAATGTCGTTTCCCGCGCACAGAAACACTGCGTAACCCGAGCCTGCGAGGCGCAGCCTTGGGCAGGCGCGGATATTTTGGGAGCACATCTTGAGTCGAACTTCCTCTCACCCCGTTACAAAGGAGCCCAACCGGAGGCTTGGCTTCGCCGACCCGACGAAGCACAGGATTTGCGCGCACTGATACGCACGTGGAGTGACGCGATTCAAATCGTGACTTTGGCACCGGAACTGCCGGGGGCCATCGCGCTCATCCAAGAATTGGTTGAAGCGGGAATTACCGTTGCAGTGGGGCATTCTGATGCCACGTACCATCAGGTTGCGGATGCCGTGGCGGCGGGAGCGCGGCGCATCACCCACCTGTGCAACGCTCAGAGGGGATTTCATCATCGCGAACCCGGTGTCTTGGGGGCCGGCCTGGTGATGGATGACCTCTTCGCGGAGATCATCGCCGACCTCCATCACGTCCACCCCGCCGGTCTAGAAATCGCCCGGCGCTGCAAAGGACCCCGACGCCTCATGTTGGTATCCGACTCCTTGCGCGGGACAGGACTGCCCCCAGGCGAATACGAATTGGGCGGTCAACAAACCATTCTCGACGGAGAGGTCGCTCGACTCGCCGATGGAACCATCGCCGGAAGCACCATCACCCTCGACCGCGCGCTCGCCACGATGACAACCCGCACTGAGACCACCTGGGCGGATGCCTTCGGCATGGCGTCTGCCGTTCCTGCGGAGTCTCTCGGCCTCAAGGACCGCGGGGCGATCGCCCCGGGAATGTTGGCGGACCTTGCCATTTTTGCTGAAAACTCCGCGCTCTGCTTGGGAACTCTGGTCAAGGGCCGTTGGGCCTACGGCCCGAAAGCGCCCCTTTTCAAATGAGTCGGCTGGCGTTATTCAACGGCCGCACCCCAGGTAAGCCGGACTCTCCCCACGTTGTTCGCGCGTTGACACTGAATGTGGCGGGACTTGAGCGAGAGTGGTTCCAAGGGAGAGCGGAGCGCTTGTGTGCGGGGCTCACCGCCGTCGAGCCTGATTTGGTGTTCTTACAAGAAACGGGTATCCGAGGCGGCACGGATTGCCACGACCAGGCCGCGTGGATCGGGGAATGGCTCGGTTTGAATGCTTGGGTGTTCGTTCCGTACGGCAACCCAGAGGAACAATTCTCTCCAGAACAAGGGGGCATCGCGATTTTATCTCGATGGCCTCTGCTGAGCGTGGAGGAGAGACGTTTACCTCCGGGCCTGCAGGCGCCTGATCACCGCACGGCGTTGCTCGCCAGTGTGGCACATCCTGCCGGTACGATTCATACCGTCAGCACCCATCTTTCCTGGCGCGAGAATGAAAGCACCCGGCGACACGAGCAAGTGGTGGCCCTGCTCGATCGAGCCCAAGACAAGGCTTGGATGCGACACGGAGCCCGTTTTATTCTGGCAGGGGACCTCAATGCGACAGAAGATGAGACCTGTGTGACCTTTCTGCGTGAGCATTTGCAAGATGCGTATCGCCAGCTTCACCCGGGGCAGGACGGCTTCACGTGGGATCGTGACAACCCTTATGCAGGCAACTACCCCAGCCCCAGCCGCCGCCTCGATTATATTTTTGTTGATCACGCGTGTCGCGTCCTCGCCTCCGGACGAGCCCTGCATACGCCCACTTGGGTGGCATCCGACCATTATGCAGTCTGGGCAGACCTCACATGGCCCGAAGAAACAGAGGCACTGACGGCAGGCTGAATAAATTTTCGACGTCAGAGCCAAATATTTTTGCCTCCTTCGCTGTTTTTGGGGCTCGCCCCTCTCTCTATACTCGGACCATTCCGCCCCGGCTGGGTTGCAAACCCGGCGAAAGAGGGTGTGGCAACGAGATGGGGAGGAGATCATGGCGAACAAGAATCATTGGCTGAGCCTGTCCCTGGCCATATGCTTAGGTTCCGGCGCACCCGCTCTGGCACAGCGGGAAAATCAATCGCCGCCTGGCATTCGCGCCGATTACATCCGCAGTTTTCCCGATGCAATGATAGCGGATATGCCCGGTGGCCACTGGGCCACCCACGCCACCCAGGTAGCCGTCGCAAATAACGTTTTGCAACTGGAAGAGGATCTCTTCAAAGGCGAACGCGCCTTGACAACACGTGAACTTCACGGAGCCTTGCAGGCGCTCGCGAGTACCGCCGAGAACATTGCGGGCAAGGGAATCTTACGGGATCTGCGCGGTGCTGTAGAGTCGGTCCCCCAAACCGATCAACTGGTAAACCGTATTGCATTGGCACAAACCTTCGCGCGTTTTCTCGACGCAGCCAATCAGAATGGTCTGCTCGCCTTGGGCGAGCCAACCACCGCCGCGTCAAGGTTCCGTGATATGGGGGCCACCGTGCCTCCCGCCATCATTTCGGTGGTCGACACCTACAAGGTCATGACGGGCTTCCGTGACATGACGTTTCGGCCCAATGAAATTGTGAATCGCTATCAACTGGCTGCTGTCGCGACCCAAATTCTGGATGACATGCGCCAAGCCCCCCTCGCGCAGCAGCCCGTGGAAGCACCGCCGACCGTGGTCGTCGTCCCCGAACCGGTGGAACCCGAGCCCGAAGCGGAGCCAGAGCCCGCCGCCCCGCGAGACAATTTTCGCGCCAATGCACGGGTCGTTTTGGCCTGGCAGGCACTCAATTACGGCAACCTGCTGAGCGATCCAGCCAGCCTCTCAACCATTCCCGTTTCGGGTATGTTCACGACATACGCGGGCCCTGTGATGTTCCAGGGGGTGTCAAACTTCCGATACGACATGTACACCAACAACCTTTTCGACACGGAACTGCGGGTGGGCTACAGCGACCTCAAGTGGGGCATGCTGCAACTCATCCCCTATGTCGGCACAAACTTAGGTGTTGGAACAGCCATTCCGGGCCAAACAGAGTTTTCAACTTACCTGGGTGCGACCTATGGCGGAATCTTAAGTCTCACACCCGTCAACAATGTTGAAATTTGGGGCAGTCTGGGGCAATCTGCCCTCATGGGGGCGGGCCGCTTCAATTCGGCATTCCAGCCTCTGGCATATCTCGGAACGGCAGGCACATTATTGACAAATTACGGGGTAGGCCTCGACCTGTATCTCACCCCCAACCTTGCGCTGACGCTGGGACTCAACAATTTCCAACTGCCCAGCGACCTCTACGTCGCCCCCACCGCGTTTTCAGGAGGAGTCCTGGACACGCTGGGAGGGAACGTCGGCCTGGGCTTCTCTTTCTAGTGGCCTGAGCAATCTGCGCAGGTTGGAATCCCACGGAGGCCTGGGGGCGCACGCCCTCGGGCCTCTGTGGCGTATGATGAGAGGTGATGACAGCTCTTCGCACGGCCATCTTTATGGATGGCGCCTATCTGGATCACCTGGCGCAGGGCCCCTGGGCGGAGGGCACGCGTCCCCTGGCACTCGATATGCGACGGGTGCCTAAGTTCCTGAACGGGGGACTGAACCCCAAGCGGGTCTTTTATTATCACGCTCTGCCCTGGGTCTCAGAGCCGCCCCTGCCGGCCGAGCATCACCTCAGAGCACAGAAAGAAAAGTTCCTGGCTTTTCTGGCGGCCGATAAACGCTGGGTGCTCAGAGAAGGGCGTGTCGAGCGACGGGGCGGCCATCGCCCCGGGGACTGGATATTTGAACAAAAGCGCACGGATGTGCAGATGGCGGTGGATTTGACACGCCTCGCGTGGCGCGGCGAGATTGATCGCGCCATTCTGGTTTCTGGTGACAGCGACTTGATCCCCGCGGTGGAAGATGCCCGCACGGCGGGCATACGGGTCACTCTCGCGTGTCACGCTGGAAGCATTCATCGAGACCTGATGACAGCCTGCAACGAGACCTTTTTGCTTCTCGATACAGAAATGCGTCAATTGGTCCGACGTTGACCCTCATTGGCGAAGTCATTTTCTGCTTCGAGATGACGCCTCCGATCGTCGCGCGGTAAAATTGGGACTCGAAACGTTTCTTGGTAGCCCACGGGCTGCCCAAGTTTTCTTTACAAAAGGAACCGCTGTGCAAACCTCTCGCGTCTCCGGCATACTGCTGCACCCGTCGTCCCTTCCAAACGGCCACGGCATTGGCGATCTGGGCCCCGAAGCTTACGCGTTCGTGGACTGGTTGAAAAATGCAAACCAGAGAATGTGGCAGGTGTTACCACTCGGGCCGACAGGCTATGGAGACTCTCCTTACCAGTCTTTCTCAGCTTTTGCGGGGAACCCCCTGCTGGTAGACCTGAACGATTTGATGGAGCGGGGTTGGCTTTCGCCCGGGCAATTGCCGGATGCGCCCGCCAATAACCAAACGATCGATTATGGGCACGTGGTGTGGTTCAAACGGGAGGCTCTGAAGCTTGCCTATGCGGGATTCAATGCTCAAGGCACTCAGGACGACCGAGACGCTTTCAAGCGTTTTTGCGCCCAAGAGGCCAAATGGCTCAACGATTATGCGCTGTTCCAAGCCCTCAAAGACGCCCATGGCGGCGCCTGCTGGAGCGATTGGGAGCCCGCGTTGGCGGCACGTGAGTCGAGTGCCCTCAAAAAAGCGTACAAGGTCCACACGGAATCGGTCGATTTCTGGAAATTTACCCAATGGAACTTCTTCCGGCAGTGGCAGTCGCTCCACGCCTACGCCACGGACCGTGACATCGCCATTGTGGGTGATGTTCCCATTTTCGTGGCCTATGACAGCGTCGACGTATGGGCCAATCCAGAGCTCTTTCACCTCGATGAAACCGGTCACCCCACGGTGGTGGCTGGGGTTCCGCCGGACTATTTTAGTGAAACAGGCCAGCTGTGGGGCAACCCGCTCTATCGCTGGGATGTCCTGGCGAAAAAACGATACACCTGGTGGATCGCCCGGATGAAACAAGCCTTGCAATTGTACGATGTGGTTCGCTTGGATCACTTCCGTGGATTTGCCGCTTATTGGGAAGTGCGAGCGGGTGAACCCACCGCGGTCGACGGGCGCTGGGTCCGGGGCCCTGGCGATAAACTCTTCAAGGCGCTCAGCAAAGCGCTGGGAGCGGATCTGCCCATTATTGCCGAGGATCTGGGCTTGATTACGCCCGACGTTGAGGCCCTCAGAGATGACTTCAATCTGCCAGGCATGAAAATTCTACAGTTTGCTTTCGGTGGCCCCGGCAACGCCTATCTACCGCACAACTATCCGGCCAACAGCGTGGCCTACACAGGCACCCACGACAATGACACCGTACGCGGCTGGTTCAACAGCGCGACGCAGGAAGAGAAAGACTTTGCCCTGCGCTATTTAGCAACGGATGAAGCGGGATTTCCAGGGGCCATGGTGCGCAGTGTGATTGCGAGTACGGCGCGAATCGCCCTCATACCAGTACAAGATTTGCTAGGGTTAGGGAGCGAGGCACGCATGAACACCCCGTCTCTTGCGTCAGGCAATTGGACGTGGCGGCTCGCCCCCGGGCAACTCGGTGGCGAACTGGCTCACTGGCTGGGTGATCTGACCTACGTTTTTGGCCGGACGCCAGAGGCGGAGGTCTTGGAAGTTCCTCACAGCGACGAAGAAATTGTGATTCACGAGGCGTAACCCGTGCCCCTGGCAAGCATTCCTTTCAAGTCCCCTGCTGCTTTCGATTTGCCGTCCGCGGTCTCGGAACCGATTCGCGAAGCCCGCCAAGACGAGGCAGCCCATGCGGCCCTTGAATTACTGAGCCAATTGGACGCCGGGGATGCGATGGCTATCGCCTTTGTCGATGCACGAGGTGGCATGCGTTTAGAGGCCGTCTACGGGGCCACGCCAGACGCTGAGCGGGCTCTGCGAGAGTGGAACTGGGACCTTGAGGCGGCTTTGTCCTCTCAAGACGCCTTCGGGAAGGCTGTCCTTGAGGCGCATCCTGTGTTGTTTATGGGAGATTTACACCGGGACGACACCGGACCGCTGGCGCCAAGTTTCAAGGCCTACTTGCTGGGTCACGCATCTCAAGCCGCTCTGGGCTTCTTGTACGCTTATCCGCTGCCGGGGCCGGCGGACAAGGCCGTAGGCGCCTTGATCATTCATCGAACGTTGGCGGCAGGGCCTCTCAATCACGACCAACCGGCCATCGTTCAGGCCATTGCTCTCCTGCTCGGTGAAGCAGCGACGCTCTGAGGCTGCCTGCGTGAAGCTGCACCCTGAGATTATTTGCTTAGGTGTCGCATTCCCTCGGGTTGATCGCTGCGTGTTGGCGTGCGCGTTCCTGCCCTTTTTTCTCAAATGCGCACCGGCCAGCGCTTTTCCTGCGGATCCGCTGCGCAGCCAAATTCATGCCCATGCCCCCCATCTAGCGCCCCAAGTGTGGGGGCGCGCAACCTTGTCTGGACAGTGGGATCCGTCGGGCAGAATTTCACTGAACGCGCCCGCCCAACGAATATTTACGGGCCATCTTCTTTACGATTCATTTTTGCGCCGCAGCCTTGCGCCGACACTTTCGCTCACGACGACCCCGATCACGGGGCTGGACCGCATAGCAGGCTCTCACCGGGTCCGCGTCACGGGTCTGGCACGGGTGGGGCACGTGATGGTGGAACTGCCCCTCATGTTGAGGCTTCAGCGCTTGAACCAGGGTGTCGCGGTTCGGACCTTTATCAGCGTTCCGCTCGAGCCCTTCGGCGTGATCAACCCACTGGGCGGGACCCCGGGGCAGGTGAGAGCTGCGATACACGCCTACTTTCCCTTGCCCGCCACCCCGTAATCCCCGAATTTCCCCCCCCGCGAATCCTGCTGCTGAGCGCGTGCTGAGTTGATTGAAAACGGGCCCGGTGGTACGATCGTCCCTCGCAGGTTAAACAAAGATTAAGCCTGGGCCCTCGAGTCCAGGGACATGCAAGAAGGGATTCCGCCATTATGGCCGCCTCGAACCCCACCCTCCTTCAGCAAGTTCAGAGTTATCCTCGGGCTTTCTGGTTTGCCAATTTGATGGAAATGATTGAACGCTGGGCCTATTACGGCGTTCGTCTCTCCTTGGCGCTGTATATCGTGGGCGCAACGGCCCTGGGCGGCTTGGAATTCAACCACATACAGAAAGGTAACATCTATCTCTGGTGGGCCATCATCGCCTCCTTCCTGCCGATGTTCACCGGAGGATTTGCTGATCGTTATGGCTACAAGAAGACCATCGGCGTGTCATTGGTCCTGAAAATCACGGGCTACATCTTGATGGCCACGCAGCGAGAATACTGGCCATTCTTTACCGGTTGCATGCTGTTGGCAGCGGGCACGGGCCTGTTTAAACCCGGCGTACAAGGCTTGATTGCTCACAGTGTTCACGGCAAAAACGCTTCAGTTGGCTGGGGTATTTTTTACGAGTTGGTCAACATCGGCGCCTTTGTCGCCGGCCTCACGGTGGATCCGCTCAAAAACATCTCGTGGGCGGCCGTATTCGCCTTCAACACCGTTTTGGTGGCTCTGAACTTCCTCCCCTTGCTGATGTTCGAAGAACCCGAGATTAAACGTCCGGCACCTTACACACGGCTCGCAGATGTGGTAGCCGAGATGGTGCGTATTTTCGTTCATTCCATTCGCGACATTTTACAACCCCGCTTGGCGATTTTTGTGGTGATTTTTTCGGGATTTTGGTTTTCATTCCATCAACTGTTCGACCTGCTGCCGAATTTTATCGATGACTGGACAACCGTGAGCAGCACGCCGCAATTGTTCCAATCCCGCCAGGGCGGCGTCGACTCCGCCCAAATTCTGAACCTGAACTCCTTTCTCATTATGTTGTTCATGATCCCGGTGGCTTATCTCGCATCTCGAACAAAACCGCTGGTGGCGATCTGCATCGGCATTTTTGCCTCAATCGTCGGCATTTTACTCGCCGGCGGCACTCGGATGGGGACGTACGTGATCGCGGGTGTGGTGGTCTTCACCCTCGGAGAAATGCTGAGCAGCCCCCGGACAAAAGACTACATGGGCACGATTGCCCCTCCCGACAAAAAAGCCCTGTTTATGGGCTACGGTGAAGTTCCGAGTGGACTCGGCTGGGCGCTGGGATCAATCTTCGCAGGTCATTTCTACGAGCATAACGGCGACAAAGTTAACTTCGCTAAACGTTGGCTGGCCGAGCAAGGGGGAATGTCAACCGAGGCCATTCAAGCGATACCCAAGCAGAAGGTCATGGAGACTATGGCGGACAAAGCCCACCTCAGCGTCGGGCAAGCTGAACAATTACTTTGGAATATGCACCAACCGCAGCAAATTTGGTACTGGATAGCGCTCGTAGGGGTCATTTCGTTGGTCGCGATGGTGATTTATACGTGGGCGATTGCTGCTCTGGATCGGCGTTCCAACTTACAAGAAGCCGTCGCGGTGGTACCTGCGACGACACACAGCGGAGATGACGCCCCCCGCTCTCAAACAGTGCTTGAAGGCGAAGGCTCCCCGGGAGAGGCCTCTTCTTCCAAAGAGGGCTAAAAACGATCGGGTCGATCGGTCTCGTTGTCAAGCCAGTTATGTTATACACAACGGATTAAGTTGGGCTTAACGATCCCGGTTGTGTACACACAGCCTTGAACACGGAAAATAGCCCCAAACGATCTCCCGATCCCACTTTTCAGATCTGGCCAGATCCAAACGGGGAAGGTCCCCCGCTTTCCCAGCCGCCTAAATGCAGCAGTTGTGTATTACACAACCCCCCGCTCATCAGACGGCCCCAGCCAACGACGCACCTCATCTCCAAAAAGGCCCTCGCCAGCCCCGCCTGAGAGTGGCGCCTCGGGGTGTTCAGTTTCGCGCCGCGTGCCGATGCGAATCTCAGGTAGGTAATTGAGTTGATGCTCCGTCAGTCGATACTGCTCAACCACCAAGCTCAAACGAGCTTCGTACATATCGGTGGCGCCGGCTGTCACGGGCGTCACCTCGTGCCGCATATCACCCCTAAAAATCAGCATGGTGCCCGCCCGGGGGGTGATCGTGGCCACCCGGCTGTCCCCCTCGTAGAGCCGTAACAGGCCCCCTTGAAGTAGCGGCGGCACCTCCACGTATAGAACCGAGACATAACGGGGCGTCCGCACACCCGGAACAGTGCTGCTCAGCGATAAGTCCACGTGCGGGGCCACCCCTGCGCCGTCCTTCATCAACAAGGGATTCAGAAAAAACGCGTTGCACTCAGGGCGCAGCATTTTCTCTAGAACCGGTCCCCACGTCGGAAACTGTTGCAGAAGCGCCGGAAGATGGTGTCGCTGAAATGCGACAGTAAAACCATAGGTTCCTCGAAAGCGGTGATTCAAATTGGATGCCGCCATCCAAGGGGAGCCAAGAATTTCGGAACGAATCGCAGCCAACTGCGTCGCATCAACGCCGCGGCCCAGCCATCGATAGTGACGAAAACGTCCGAAACGCCAAAATAAGTGCATCCGACTCACTCCATGTGAATACTACCCCAAAGGGGAGAACCTCTGCAGGCACGTTGGTCACGAGAAAGCTTACGACACCGTCGTTACAATCCTTTATGATGTCTGAATAAGGAGTATCGCAAATGCCTGACGTCTATTTAGCGCCCGGTGTCTGGGTGTCGGAAGACGCGTTAAGCTTCCGGGCGTCGCGCAGTGGAGGCCCAGGAGGGCAGCACGTCAACAAAGTCGCCTCGAAAATCGAGCTTCGCGTTCCCATCCACGCTTTGGTCGGAATAAATGACGCCGCGAGAACAAGACTTGAAAACTTAGCAGGTCACCGCTTGTTAGCCGATGGCACCCTTATCTTAATAGCCCAAACCTCTCGCTATCAGTTGGCAAACCGCGAAGCGGCCCTGGCAAAGCTGGCTGCCTTGGTCGCGCAGTCCCTTCACCCGCCAACACCCCGGCGGCCCACGCGCCCCACCAAAGCCAGTGGCGAGAGACGGCTTGCCAGCAAGAAACGAGAATCCGCAAAAAAACGACAGCGCGGGGGTTCTTTCGATGAATGATCCGGTAGACCTTTCAGAGCAAGCATTGGAACGCGAGGCGCGCTTGCGGGCGCAAACGCCGCTCACGATAGGCTCGCTTCATTTGCACAGCAGGGTGATGTTGGCGCCGATGGCCGGTATCTGCGACGGCCCGTTCAAACGCGTGGTCCGTCGCTTCGATCCTCATAGCTTGTTGTCCACAGAACTCGTCAATGGGGAAGCCTGGCTCAAGGGACACCACGAAATGACCCAACGAATGGTGTTGCATCCTGATGAAACCCCGGTAGCCATTCAGCTTTCGGGTCACGACCCCTCTTTTCTCGCGGCGGCCGCGGCGAAGGCGGAAGCAGAGGGGGCAGACCTCATCGACCTCAATTTTGGTTGCCCCGCGCCCCATTTAATCACCTCCGGAAATGGAGCCGCTTTGTTGAAAGACCCCACGCAGGTCGCACCTATTTTTGCCGCTGTCCGCGCCGCGGTGAAAGTCCCTGTGACCGTCAAAATGCGACTAGGCTGGGATGAAACGTTGATGACGGGCCTCGAAATTGCAACCATTGCTGAGGCTCAAGGCCTTGACGCCGTATGGGTCCACGGACGAACCAAGGTGATGGGATACGGCGGTACAGCGGACTGGGAGGCGATCACCACCTTCAAGTCAGCCCTCAAAATTCCAGTCATCGGCAACGGAGACATCCTCACTCCGCAAGACGCTTGGCGATGCTTCTGGCGCTCAGGCGTGGACGCCGTTGCGATCGGACGGGGTGCTATGGGAAATCCGTGGATCTTTAAACGTGCGCAGGAGTATCTGGCGACGGGAAACCTGCTTCCAGAACCGACCCTGCTAGAACGCATCGAGACCTGCCGCTTGCAGTGCCGCCTGTTGGTTGAGGAAATGGGCGAACGGCATGGCGTTCCTGAATGCCGCAAACATATCTCCTGGTACATTCGGGGGTTGCCGGCCATCGCCCCCCTCCGCCAAGCGGCCAACGGCGCGCAAACGCTCAAAGAGCTCGAAAGAATATTGGATGAATACCTACAAGCCCAAGACGATCTTTCGGTTCCTGCTCGACCCGAGCTGTATGGCGAATTGATCGATCCAAAATGGATGCGCTACAAAACTCCTGTTTGAGAGCATCAAAAAAATTCCCGTTTACATCCAGAGGCCCAATGGGAATAACATGGGGGGGTTCACGCCTGAGTGAACACGTGACGCTTCGATTCATTGCCCGCGGCCACCAATGGCTCGCATCACTATATCGTGTGCCTGCCTCGACGACGAGCCAGGCGCGTCCGATGCACGCTATTTTTGCGCCCGAGCTAGATGGGATATGCCCGTGGGGAACACCACCGCCTTAATTGGCTACCAGTTTATTGCCGTCATGGCTTTTGTCCTTGGTGTGCTCAGTCTCTTCGCCGCCAACCGGAAGTACAACCAGGCCAAATTGTTACAAGCAGCCGCCGACAATACGAAAGTCGCGGCAGTGGCCGAAATCGAGCGTCTCAAGAGCGAAGCAATTCTTGAGGCCGAGAGAGAAAAGCAAAAGGCGCTCCAAGACGCTGAGTTGTCGATTGCGAGAAAAGAAGCGCTGCTCGCTGATGAAAAATTAGAAATCAAGCGCAGCGAACAACGCATCGTGCAAAAAGAAGAATTGATCGATCGCAAGAACGAGCTGAATGAACAGCGCGATCTCAACCTGCGCGCGCGTGAAAACGAATTACAAAACAAAGAGCGCGATTTTGAACAATCGTTGACGCAAAAGCGTGCCGAACTCGACGCGTCGCTCACCAAGGCCATATCCGAGCTTGAGCGCGTATCGACCCTGACGCGTGAAGCCGCCCGGGCCGAATTGCTGAAGCGGCTTGAAGACGAATTACGCCACGAAACGGGTCTGATGATTCGAGACGCCGAGGCGGCGGCCAAAGAAGTCGCCGAGAAAAAAGCTCGCGAAATCATCACGACGTCGATTCAGCGATGTGCAGTCGACCACACGGTGGACGCCACCGTCACAGTGGTGTCATTGCCCAGCGACGAGATGAAGGGCAGAATCATTGGACGCGAGGGCCGCAATATTCGTGCCCTTGAGGCGGCGACAGGCATCGATCTCATCATTGATGACACACCGGAAGCTGTCATTCTCTCCAGTTTCGACCCGGTTCGCAGGGAGGTCGCGCGCATTACGCTGGAGCGGCTGATTGCCGATGGGCGCATACACCCAACGCGCATTGACGAACTGGTCGAAAAAGCACGCGAGGAAGTAGAAACCCGCATTCGAGAAGACGGTGAGAATGCCGCGATAGAGGCACAGATTCAAGGCCTGCACCCTGAACTCATCCGCGTTTTGGGGCGGCTCCGATTCAGAACATCCTACGGCCAGAATGTTCTAAGACACAGCATTGAAGTGGCACACATCGCAGCGTCTATGGCGGCCGAACTGGGCGGCGACATCCACCTCGCGCGCCGAGCGGGCCTGCTCCACGACATAGGGAAAGCCCTCTCGCACGAGGTCGAGGGGCCACACGCGTTGGTTGGCGGCGATTTATGCCGGCGGTTTGGCGAAAACCTTCGCGTCGTGAATGCCGTGGCGGCGCACCACTTGGATGTGCCCCAAGAAACCGTTGAAGCGGTGTTGGTGCAGGTTGCAGACGCTATTTCGGCCGCGCGCCCTGGGGCTCGTCGAGACACCATTGACATCTATATCAAACGCCTCGAGAAACTCGAGCGTATTGCAAAATCCTTCCCCGGGGTCGAACGTTCGTATGCTGTGCAAGCGGGGCGAGAAATACGTATCGTGGTGCAACCTCAGGTGGTCGACGATACACAATCGGCCGTCTTAGCGCGCGATATCGCGAAAAAAATAGAAACCGAGCTGGAGTACCCAGGCCAGATTAAGGTGACCGTTGTGCGCGAAACCCGCGTAACCGAGATCGCCAAGTGAGCGCGGGGCTGCTTGACGTCCTGTTCATCGGAGATATTGTGGGCCGCCCCGGGCGTGACGCGGTCGCACATTACCTGGGAGAAATGAGGATCTCCGGCTTTCCAGACCTGGTGATTGCGAATGGTGAAAACGCAGCCGGTGGCTTTGGAATTACCGAGCGTATTTATCAAGAACTGCGGGATCACGGCATCGACATCGTCACGATGGGTAATCATACATGGGATAAAAACGAAATCTTTGGATTCATTCAGGACGCAGAGCGGCTCTTACGCCCACTCAACTACCCTGAAGGAACCCCGGGGAAAGGCTGGACGCTGTTGGAAGTCAACCACGTGAAAGTCGCGATCATCAACGTGATGGGTCGCGCCTTCATGCCGCCTGTGGATTGTCCGTTTCGCACCCTGGACACCGCACTCGCCACGATTGGCCCAATAACCCCCACGATCATCGTCGATATTCACGCCGAAGCAACGGCTGAGAAAATCGCATTGGCTCGCCACCTTGATGGTCGGGTCTCAGCGTGTATTGGTACACATACCCATGTGCAAACAGCCGATGAAACCATCTTCCCGGGCGGCTGTGCCTTTCTGAGTGACGCAGGAATGACCGGGCCTCGCGATGCTGTCATCGGGATGAAAACAGACCTCGCGATTCGTAAGATGCGAACCGCGTTACCCACGAAACTGGAAGTGGCCGAGGGCCCGACCCAATTCAATGCTGTGCGCATGCGAATTGACGCGATGACGGGGAAATCCGTCGCTATCGATCGCTTGAACTACCGATGAGGTTAGGCTATCATGAAAAGCGTCAAAATCACCTGCAATTCGGCACCCCATGCGGATATCAAGCAAATTACTGGGCTCCGGTAACGCTTCTCCTCTCCAGATCACGCGCTCCTCTACACAGCCAACCATCGCCTGGAGGCTCCCATGGATGTCTTGAAAGTTTCAGCGAAGTCCAATCCCAGTTCCGTGGCCGGGGCCTTGGCGGGCGTCCTTCGCGAAAACGGCCGCGCCGAAATGCAAGCCATTGGCGCGGGTGCCTTGAATCAGGCCATCAAGGCCATTGCGATTGCTCGCGGATACGTTGCGCCCAGTGGAATGGACCTGGTCTGTGTGCCAGCCTTCATCGATATTGAAATCGAAGGGGAAGAGCGCACAGCCATCAAGCTGATTGTTGAGCCCCGGTGATCCCTTTCCTCTTGTCATCCCGCCACAGAGATTGGTTCGTCGGAATCTTTATTGGGCTTTTGGCCCTCGTGCTGTTTCTTTTCCGTCTGACCCAACCGGCTGAGCCGTACTTTGACGAAACCCTGCACGTTTTCGCAGCCAATGATTGGCTCTACGGCAGGACAATGTCTGATTTCGCGCACCCACCGGGGAGCCGCCTTCTTATGGCCTTTGGCCTGTGGTGTGGCCCCGGGGGGTTTGACGTTGCTCACCACGCGTGGACCCTCAGCCATATTTGGTGGTGGCGGGTGCCCAGTGCCCTGGCTGGCGCCCTGTGCATCGGCACCGTTTATGCCTTGGGGCGCGGTCTCAAACTGCCTGTCCACCTGGCCGCCTTGGCGGCGACCTTGCTCATGTTAGACGGGGTATTTTTCATTCACGCGCGCATTGGAATGACAAACGTTTTTTCGACGCTGTACATCGTTTTGGCCGCTGCTGCTACCTGGAGGGCGATCCAATGGGATAAACCGGGGTATCTGCTCGGCACCGGAGTGGCCCTCGGCGCCGCGCTCGCCACGCGCTGGACCGGCGTTTTCGCCCTGGCTGCTCTTGCCAGCGCCGTGTTGATTTGGCGCCGCCCGTGGACCATTTCGTCGCCCCAACAGTTGGATCGTTGGCTTCTCTGTGGATTGGCGGGCTTTATTTTCCTGCCGGCGGCCATTTACATCCTGGCGTTTCTCCCCCTCCAAGGCCCGGCAATGGCCGTCTCGACAGGCGCAGCTGTGCCAACACAAGGGTTTTGGGATGTCTTTATCGGCTTGAACCGGCAGTTACTGCGCTTCCATGAATACAGAATCGTCCACCACCCTGGCCACTCACCGTGGTGGGCGTGGCCCTGGATGCTGAACCCGCTGTGGTACTACATGTGGCTCAACCCCCACGACGGTCAATTGCGGGCCGTGCTGACCATTGGAAACCCATTTTTGTGGTGGGCCGCGGTTCCAGCGTGGGGTTTCTGCGCACTGAGGGCCATTCGCTCCGTCGATTCTTCCGCGGGCTTCGTCGGATGGCTCGGCGCAAGTTTATGGCTGGCCTGGGCAGCCACCTCCCGCAGTACCACGTTTATGACTTATTTCGGAGAGTCGTTACCTTTCGCCAGCCTTGCACTTGCGATGGGCATCGGCGCCCTCGGCCAAAGGTGGTCCTTGTGGCTTCCGCCCCTCTACGCAGGCCTTACAGCAACTTGGTTTATCTGGACATATCCACTGCTGACGGCCGCGACGCTCGGCGTATCCGATTATGAAGCCCGCCTGCTGTCCCCTCGCTGGGATCTCATGCGGCAGGCCAGCCAATTCAGGGCTCAGCACGGGCTAGAATCACCCGCCCGCTTTGAAGCCTATATCGATCAGTTGGGCAATCAAAAATGGCGTTATAAGCCCGGCCAAATGGCTCCCCCGTCGCAGGAGGCTTCCCCGGCAATCCTTAAAAAATAGCCTCGGCTTCCGCGGTGTCCCCTGGCCAGATTAAACGCGCTTGAAGCCAGGAAACAACCTCCGACACCGGTATGCGCACCTGTTCCATGCTGTCCCGTTCGCGGATCGTCACGCTGTGGTCATTTAAGGAATCGAAATCAAGCGTCACGCAATACGGCGTGCCCACCTCATCCTGGCGCCGATAACGCCGGCCGATCGATTGCGTTTCATCGTAATCAACCGACCAATGCTCCGCCAGCAGGGTAAACAGCTTACGCGCAGGTCCCGTCAGTTCTGGCTTCTTGGACAGGGGCAAAATGGCAACCTGATAGGGCGCGAGCATTGGATGCAAGCGCAGAAGCGCGCGGGTTTCACCCTTGGCGTCAGTTTCTTCATCGTAGGCATCCACGAGAAAGGCCAGCGTGGCCCTGTCTGCCCCTGCCGACGGCTCAATCACATATGGCAAATAGGCCTGTTTGGCTTCTTCATCAAAATAGCCCAATTCCTTGCCGGACAACTCTTGGTGCTGTTTTAAGTCAAAATTGGTGCGATTCGCCACCCCTTCCAACTCGGACCAACCGAACGGAAAATGGTACTCAAAGTCTTCACAGCCCGCAGCATAATGAGCCAATTCGTCGCCGCCGTGGGGACGCCGCCGAATGTTCGCCCGTTTCATTCCCAGGTCGATATACCAATTAAAGCGAGCCTCCAGCCAATGCTGGAACCAGGTTTCCGCTTCGTCCGGTGGGGAGAAGAATTCGATTTCCATCTGCTCGAATTCCCTTGTACGGAAAGTGAAATTGCCTGGAGTGATCTCGTTTCGAAAAGACTTCCCAATCTGGGCGATGCCAAAGGGCGGCTTTTTTCGACTGGCTGTTTGAACGTTGCGGAAGTTAACAAAGATCCCTTGGGCTGTTTCTGGACGCAAGTACACAACCGCCGCAGAGTCTTCGACGGGACCCAAAAAAGTCTTAAACATGAGGTTGAAGTTACGGGGCTCCGTCAGTTCGCCACCCGCTGGACTCACCATGTGCTCAAACAGTTCCGAGCACTTGGTTTTATCCTTCAACAACGCCTCGATGGAATTTTCCTCAAGCCAGCGCACAAGCCCCGAGACAAATGACTCTTGTCCCTTTTTAATCAGGGGCGAGGTCCCGGTCGCCTTAAAGTCCTCAACCATTTGCGCCACTAAGTGGTCGGCCCGAAAGCGCTGTTTCGTGAGTTTATCGTCGACCAGGGGGTCGTGGAATGTCTCTACGTGTCCAGAGGCAACCCAGGCTTGCGGATGCATTAAAATGGCCGCATCCATTCCCACCATATCGGAGCGCCTCTGCACCACGGCCCGCCACCAAGCCCGCTTCACGTTGTTCTTCAGCAATACTCCCAACGGACCATAGTCCCAGGTACTCCCAAGTCCGCCATAAATCTCACTGCTCGGGAAAATAAACCCGCGCCTTTTCGCCAGCGAAACAATTTTTTCCATCAGATCTGTGGCAACTTGCGTCATATCTACCTCTAAAATTCGAGCGCCCCGTTTCGCATTTTCGTGCACCGGGACGCTTGATTATACAAGACGAAGGGCCAAGCCCCCAGGGGTGTCTCAGCCGACAATGAAACGCGACCTAATCCGTCAGGCGTTCGCCACTCTTAATATGCGGCGTCACCATAATGATGACCTCCGTTTCATCGTTGTTTGAGGTTTCCTGCCGGAACATAAAACCAATGCCTGGCAAGTCTCCCAAAAATGGCATTTTAGTCACGCTGTTGCTCGTAGTTCGACGAATCAGGCCTCCGATCACGACGGTCTCGCCATCCGCCACACGCATCCGGGTCCGCAGGCGACGCTCGTTGATTTCAGGGACTGGGTTTCGGTTCACAATGACGTCTTTCCCACGCACCGAAATGGTCGGTGAAATGTCCATCGTCACAAAGCCATTCGTGTCGATCCGTGGACGGATGGTCAACCGTTCACCGATGTCCCGGAAATCAACGTTTTCCGTCGCAAGCGCACCCCCAGCCCCTCCGCCGACGATACTGGTCGATTGGACTGGAAATTTATTCACAATGGCAATCTCAGCCTCTTGGTTGTCTTGGGTCGCCAGACGAGGATTCGCCAACACCTGCGCTTCACCCCGGTTTACCAGAGCATTGATACGCGCGTTCAGGTTGGAGGTGACGTTCCCAAGAGACGAAAAGGTCACCGTCGTGCCTCCCCCCGAGGCGGGAATCCCTGCCTGCGGTTGACCATTCGCGGTCAAGGCCGGATCACTGACATTATTCGCGACGCCAAACTTCGATCCCCCAAACCCGAACTCTCCGCCCAAAGTTTTCAAGGCCCCGCGGGACACCTCGACCAGTTTCACCTCAATAACGACCTGAGGGGCCGCAATATCAATGGCCCGAATGGCATTCCTGATTTTTTTGAGGTCTTCACTGGTGCCTGAGGCAACCACTGAATTTGTGCGGTTGTCCGCAATAAGCAAAATTTTACCTTTGCTCTTTTGGTCCATCACGCCTTGCAAAATAGTGACCACATCCTGGGCGGTGGCATTGTTCAAACGAAACGTGGCAGCCTGGCTGGAATCAATCTTGTCTTTCAATTGCTTTTCCTCTGCAATCAGCAGAGACGTGCCAATCCGCCTCGCGGCCAATCCATTGGTCTTGAGAACAATTCCGAAAAACTCATCGAGAGGAACAGCCCGCACGTCAATCGTAAAGCGGCCCTTCACGCTTTCATCGATGATGAGATTCATCCCCCCGCGTTGCGCAATCAAGCGCAAAACCTCTCGGACGTCCGCGTTATCAAACTTCAAAGTCACAAACGTCGGATTCTTGATCAGTCCAGGGATGTCCTTAAACAGGATCATCTGGTCCGAAATGGCCCCATTGCGTTCTGCAGGCTGCTGCGCAAAAGCCGCCGTATTGGCGTTTGAAACCAGCGCCAACCACAAGGCCAAACTGAGTCGAGATACACAAGACACAACAGGGGGTCTCACAGGATGCCTCCGATGATCTTCACGAAGCGGCGACCGCCTCGAACAAATGTCACCCCTCGATTGGAAATGGCTTCGATCACACTGCCATCCGCGAGCGAGTCGCCCACCCGGCCACTGATGTTATTACCGGCCCGGCCTTCCAACATACAAATGCGTTCATAACCTGTGCTGACGATTCCGCGTACCATCCATTGTGGTTGTTCAGGCGGCGGCGCTTTATCACCCCCAAAGGGCCGCGGAGGCGCGGCAGGTGCCCCCGGTTTGGCACCCGCTGCCGGTGCCACTGGCGCGGCGGGAACCACGGGCAAAGCCGCCACGTTACCCGGCGCCGATGGCCCTTTCGGAGCAGTTGTCTTGGGACCAAACGACTCGAGACTGGGCGGTAACGCAGGCACAGGGGGAGGACCCTGAAGTCCCTCCGAAGGGATGGCACTTTGAGGGGGCAAGTACGTCACGGGCGGCAGCTTCGGTGCGATCGCGCGCTCTTCAGGCACCACGATTCTCCCCGCAGGGGGTGGGATGAGCATCAAAAAGGGATCCTCACGACCGGCCGTCTCAACGGCCAGCGCGGAGAGCTCATTCTCCGGGGTTGCCTTCACAACTTGAATCGTGCTGCCGGGTCCGGGAAACTCTGCAAGACGCCGCTGGAGATCGGCATCCGAGGCCGGGATGGGAGCGGATACGACGCCCCCCCCCGCGGGCTGAGGAACCGCCAGCGGTTTCCCATCAGCCGGCGCTGCATAACCCGCTTCAGAGAAGGAAAGATGCTGAGCGACGAGCAACGAACCCATTCCCATCGTGACAAGCGAGGGAACAATCATCGCCTGTGTGAAGTTCACGGTGTGCCTCCCCCTCTGTTGCGGAGGATGTATGCATTCAGGCGAAATTCCATTGTCAACTTATTCTCAAACCGCCGGCCCGTTTTTCCTTCTCCTGCGTTCAACGGCTTCACGGTGAGATTCGCAATTGACAGCTTCCGCTCATAGGCGTTGACCTGATTCAGAAAACTCAGGATCTGAGGAAACGTAGCCTGGGCCTTCACCTTGATCGGAAGCTCTTGAATTTCTCCACTGGGATCCCCTTTAAAGATTTCCGCGGTTTCCGGTTGAAAGGACTCCAAAGCCCCGCGGCTGAGGCGCGCCATCTTTTCAACATCAAACAGAAGAACGGGCAATTGAGCCTCCACGGGGATCTTGGAGCGCAACACGCGAATTCCACTTTCCACGTCTACAATATCCGCTTTTACTTTATCGATATCCCGAGAGCGTTGCTTAAGCTCCGCTGCAGAAGCAAGCTTTTCCGCAATTCGATTTTCCTGCTCTACCGCAGCATCGTAACGGCCCATCAAATTGTCTTCAGTGAGAAATGCATCATTGAGCACGTATAAGACGGCAAGCACCGGAAGCACGGCCGCCACCGCCCCCACAGGAATTTCATTGCCGCCAATATTCACTGTCTTCACGCGGGCGCCCTCATCATCTGCCCCCCGTCAACGGACGAATGATCGTCAACAGTTCAAATTTCACGTGTTTGACCGTCGTTTCGTCCGCTTCATTCTCGGTTTTCTTCAACTGAGGCTGAGCGAAATACTCAGAGTGCTCCAAATTACGTTGAAAATAAGCGACAGCGCCGTAGTCGAGCGCCCCACCCTTTACCAGTAATTCCGACTTGCTCGAATCGACCTTGAACTCTTCGAACCACATATTGCCGGGGGTCAGGGTTCTCAATTCGTTTAAGACTTCGCCCCAAGACTTCGTCACGCCCGCAACGCCTTGAAGCGTTGTCAATTGGCGTTTCAACAAGTCCAGCTTTTCACTCTGACTCTGGAGGTCTTTCAGCGACGTGTTGTACTTGTCTATTTCGTTCTGAGCCCCCTGCTCCTGTTCCGCCAGTTGCTCGGCCAAGGGATCCAACCACATGGACCGCAACAGCGAGGGGGTAAAGAAGAGGACCAGCGCAACCATTGCACCAATCCCGATCGGCATCAGTGCTGAAGGATCGACGGAAAATGAAATGCCACCCACTGTAGCGCCGGCGGATGCTTTGCTCGGTCGCAACTCCTCCGGCAGGAGATTGATGTTTATCGTTGTCATGGGCCCTCTAGCCCCCGTAATGCCAGCCCCACCGCAGTGACGAAAATTGGCGCCTGGCTCTCTTCGATATCGTCATCATCCAAGCCCAAAGCCGTGAATGGATTGGCCACCAACACCTCTATCCCAAGCCGCGTCGTCAAAAAACGATCCAAGCCCCGAATCGCGGCCCCCCTCCCACAAATCACAATACGGTCGATGGTCGAACCACCCTGGCTCATAAAAAAGTCCAGCGAGCGACTGATTTCTCCCGTCAGCTCAGAGAGAGCGGGCCGGATAATTTCGGTGGCCTGCTCAACCTCTGCCGAAATGTCTTCATAGCCTTGCGGATCCACGTCCAATTGGTCCAAAAGTTCCCTGGCTGCCGTTTCATCAATCCCTAGCGAATTGATCAAGTTGTCGACAAGATACGAGTAGCCGATCAACACACTGCGATTGAATTTAGGCCCCCCCCCCGCCAGAACGTTAATGTCTGTCGACGGCCCCTGTATCAGAAGTGCCGCAACGGTCTGATTATCCGGGAGGTGGTCCATCTTCTCTAGGGCTCTCGTCACAGCAAACGACGCGACGTCGACAACATTGAGCGTTAACCCCGCCTCATCAGCCGTCGAAATGAAGGATTGCACCAGGTTTTTTTGGGCAGCCACGAGCAAGACGTCCATATGCTCATTGCCGTTATCATCCATCGAGGTGCCTACGATCTGTGAGCTCAAATTCACATCGTCGAGGGCGAAGGGGATGTAGCGCTCGGCCTCATAATTGATAAAGGTCTCAAGTTCATCTTCATCCATCGGATCGGTCTGAATCAGACGGATGATCACACTCTGCCCGCTGATGGCCACCACCGCCCGTTCGGATTGAATGTTGTTGTCGTCCAACAAAGTACGAATCGCATCCCCAACAGCCGCCGAATCAACAATTTCCCCATCCTGAAAAGCATTCGGTGGCATGGGCGTCGTGCCTAAGGCGTCCAAGCTGTAGCCCGCTTTGCTTTTGGAGAGGCCCGCGACGATGATCGCGTCAGGACCAATGTCCAGTCCGACGACGACCTTCGATTTCAGTTTGAGAAGCGTTTTGATAGTGTCCAGAATCGACACAGGGCCTTCCTCCTCAACCCACAGTTATTCCGAGTATGAGGGTTTCAAAATGTGAATGCAGTGACGAACCCTGAAAAAGAGAAACAACCCCTGCAAAACTTAATGCTGGGCCAAATGGCATGACAAGCCGCCCCTCATCACGCGTCATCTTGACCAGGGCCCAACCAAAACCAGCGCCGAGAAGCGTCGCAGCGCTCAGAGCAGCGCCCCATGCCGCCTCCGAGAGATGAGAGCCATACCAGAACCCCTGCGGCCACACGGGCCAGGCGCTGAGGCTGCAGAATCCCAAGAAAATACAGCAGGCCACCCCAAGGGCGGCGCTATGAGGGACCCAGCAGCCCTCACGAGCCCAGCGATGATAGAGCAAACCCAATCCGAGGGCGCTGGCAACAAAAAGCGCCACCACCATCGCAACCAACGCCCCATTGAGACCCAACCAAGCCCCTAACATCGCGACCAAAGTCAGATCCCCATCTCCCAGGCCGTCCACACCCAGAATCCAAAGGGTGAGGCTATTGAGTAGCAACAATAAGGCCACCGTGGCACACAGGGCCGCCAGTGCCGAGAACAATTGGTCACGAAAGAAATAGCTGTAGATGAGCCCCAACAAGACCCCCGGCAATGTGAATTGGTCGTAGATACTAAACGTGTCCCAATCAATCCAAAAGATAGCCACCAACAAAGCAAAGAATATCCAGACCATCACAGTCTCGAAGGAAAGACCAAAACGTTGAAAAGCAAAAAAGAACAGAAGGCCGGTGACCCCTTCGGTCAGGGGATAGCGCCACGAAATCCGGGTCCGACACGCGCCACACCGCCCCCGCAGAAGGACAAAGCTCAGGAGGGGGATATTCTGCCAATAGCGAATGGGGGCGGCACAACCGGGACAAGAGGAACCAGGCCACACAATTGACTGGCCTTTGGGGAACCGATACACCACCACGTTAAGGAACGAACCGATCATGGCGCCCAAAATGAACGCCACCCCCCCCTGCAATTCAGGCGCGAGCGAAAAAGGCGCAAACAGCACCTGGTAAACTCCTAAACTATGCTCCAAGTCGTCCCACGATTCGAATCAAAGGTTTCCAGATAACACCGACACACCCCCATGTACCCGCATATCCGGATTATATCGACCCCTGCTCGTCGGGCGGTGTTATGGTTATCACCACTGCCCGTGCGTTCAGCGCTTTATCGGTGAGACCGTGCCCCACGGCTCGGCGGCGCGCCCGACTCTATTTCCGCCTGTAAACGTTGGGCATTCCGAGTGGCAATGTCTTTCAGGGCCCTGTCGGTACTTTGCTCACGCATGTTGAGCCAAATTTGCAAAGCCAATTCACGACGACCCAACTCGCGATACATGCGCGCGGCCATCGACTGCGAGAAGCGCCGCTGTTCCGGCCATTCAAGCACTGGCTTTTCAGCCGCGCGAACAAAGCACTGGGCTGCGCTTTCATAATCCGAGCGCATCAAAAAATGTACAAACCCTTGCGTGTAGGGATAGGACGCCTCCATGGGATTGTGCCGCTCGCCAAACTGCAAAAGGTCTAACGCGGCTTCAGGCTGACCATTGTCCGCCAAGGCCCAAGCGCCAAGCCAATAAGAGAACCAAAATCGCGAATCGAGCGCAGTGATCAGGCGAAACATTTTTTCCAGATTCACCATGCGTCGATTCGATGCAAAGTATCTCTCTCCGAAATACTGCAACAACGAAAGCCAAAGAACGTCTGCCATTAAATTCTCGTAGCCCGAAGCCCCGCCTCTAACCAGGCCGCCTGATGGCACGAATAACATATTCCGATCAATTTCAGGCTGAGGCAGGGCCCTGATCGAGGTGACCGCGTAGGCGGCACCACACAAGGCAACCAACGCCGCAAGAAAAAACCTGAGGCGCTCCGACACCGTCAAAACTCCCGGCGTGCGAAAACGGCGGCAGCCAAGGCGTACAGAGCCAACGAATACAGCACCGCGTAGACTCCCACCCAAAATATCTGGACGGGCGCAGGGCTAAATCCGTAGACCACTTGGTTTTTGATGTCAAAAAGCGTCAAATTGGGCAGAACATAGAACAGCGCCAGCAATGCCTCTTTAATTCCTGGTATCGTTTGTTCCACCAGATGACGGAACGTGTTCAAATTGTGGCCGATGAAGTAGAGTGCCAAAACGTACACAGCGCTTAACACCGGCGTGGTAAAGGTTGCAAACAAAAGCGTGAGCGTGGTCAGAACCAGCAGCTCAAACCAGGCGAAGCCCAAAGCAATGTAGAGTCCTGAGTGCAGCTTGACGCCAATCGATGCCAACAGGAGTAAATACCCTCCCCCCATCGCACCCGATAAAACGGTCAGGGTCGCCAGTAAACCCAACAACTTGCCACCCAAAAACCGCCAACGCGATACAGGCTTGGTCAAGACGACAAAAACGGTGCGCTTGTCCAGTTCTCTGTAAAGAAGGTTAGTCCCCACGAAGACGGCAATCACAACTCCAAAGAAGTTGATGGCGGCCAGACCCAGATCTTTGATGATCTTAATGTCCTGCCCTGCCGACAGTTGACCGAGCAGCAGTGAAGCAGCAATCATCACCAACGCGAACAGAACAATCGTGTTTAAAATACGATCGCGAATCGTCTCAAGCCAGGTATTGCGGGCGATAGCAAACAGAGAGCGCATTGAGTTGTCACCCTGGGTTTCGCGAAAGTTCCGCGCGTTCTATCGTGCGAACGAAAAAGGCCTCCAAGCTTTCCCCAGGCATCAATAGCTCGCTCAACGAACCGCATACCAGCAAGCGTCCGCGATGAAGAATGCCAATGCGATCACACAGAGCCTGCACATCGTTCATGACATGGGAGTTGAAAAATAGTGTTTTACCCTGTGCTTTCAACTCCAAAATGATATCGGTGATCTGTTTGTGACCCAGAGGGTCCAACCCGCTGGTCGGCTCGTCTAAAAATACCAGCTCAGGATCATTGATCAGCGCCTGAGCAATTCCAATCCGCTGCAACATCCCCTTTGAGTACCGGCGCATCTGAAGATTGGCAGATTCCTCCATCCGAACGAGGCGCAAGAGAGATGTCACCCGCTCTTGTTTCACACGGGCCGACATGGAAAAAAGATCCGCACAGAACTCCAAAAATTCTCGGCCGGTGAGATAGGTGTAGAAATACGGATTCTCTGGAAGAAATCCCACCCGAGAGCGAACAGCAGGCTCATCAGGCGATTGCCCCAACACCCGCACCGAACCCGCAGAAGGTCTTAACAAGCCAAGAAACAATTTTTGTGAGGTGGTTTTTCCAGCACCATTCGGACCCAATAGGCCGAAGGTCTCTCCTGCGCGCACCACCAAGTCGAGGCCATCGAGCGAGGTCGACGGGCGCCCCCAGAAGGTTTTATAGGTTTTAGTGAGTGCCGAACACTCGATCACCGCATCATTTGACATAAATCAGAAGGGCGGGCACCCGTCAGCCAATGTGAAGGGTCACCCGCCTGTCATCAACTCAGCAATCCCGCAGAAGAAACACGTTGAACTAGTTCGAGCCGTTGGAAGTCGCCCCAGCCAAGATGGCCGACCGAGCCTTTTTCCCTGTCCCGTAGACCACGTAAATTTGCGAATCAACGTCGTAGTCATACATCACGGCACCGAAGTGGTTCATCGCCGCCGGAGGGTTCCGGACGTTCCCCGTCGCACCAACCACGGTGCCCAACGAAGGAAGCGCAGCGGTCACCAAAGCCGAAGCGAGTGTCAGTGGATTCGCAGGGGGAATGACTGCCGCCTGAGCAGAGTTCCCCCACGGCGACTTAGGCAGACGGTTGCCAGGCAAATACCCACCCGCTGACAGACCGGTAATGAACTGAGCCTGAGAGGGATAGGAACCATTGAAGTCCGTTGCGTATTGCTCCAACGCCATCCGAATCGAATTCACATTCGCGACCACAGAAGCATTCCGGGCCTTGTCCTGAGCACCGACAAACGAGGGCAAAGCCACCGACGCCAAGATGCCGATAATCACAACGACAACCAGCAATTCAATCAAAGTGAAACCGCGACGACGGCGGCGGTTTTTTCCCTTTACTAAGCCCGCGGCCTCTAAAATGCGCATCATGGCTCTGTGTTCTCCTTTCGTTGAGGTCGCAACCTCGGCCCTATTTGCTAGTTCCCATATTTACAGACGAATTAAACCTTTTGTCGAAATTTTTTTCGCGTTCACGCCCACATCATACACGCCTATTCCCCGTGTGCCCAGCCCAAGAAGGGGGCCATTGACAATTACGCGCGATCAATCTGAAAGACCTGCACCCGATTATTTCCTCTGTCAGAGACATACAGCAAATCGTCAGGCGATAAAGCGATTCCCTCAGGACCCGAAAACTCTCCGGCTTGTTTACCCTTTTGCCCAAAGGAGATGAGCAACCCCCCCTGGGGGTCGAACACCTGGACGCGGTGGTTCAATGTATCCGCCACGAAAACGTGACCCGAGCGATCCACCGTTAAATCGCGGGGTACGCTGAACTCTCCTGGCCCGTTTCCACGTCGCCCAAAATTGAGACCGGCCTTGCCCCGACTGTCAAAGGTGTGAACCTTACATTGCCCGTAATCCAAGACGTAAAGAACGTACTTGGGCCCCACATAGATGCCGGAGGGGGTCTGCAATTCACCATTCACTCCAAAGTTCGCCAAAAATGCCTGGGTCGGGCTGTACATAATTACGCGATGCCCATTGGGTTCTGAGACATATATCGTTCCATTGCCCGAAATAGCGAGCCGCCCCGGCACCGCTGTGGGCTCTTTGGGATTACGACGCCGATCCCAAACCGACAATTGTTGCCCCTCTGCATCCAATACATAGATCCGGTAGTCAAGCTCATCAACCACATAAATTCGACCCGTTTGAGGGGCAATCGTGAGCGAACGGGGAAAGCGAAAACTCTCCCTCCCCAAAGCCGGCCGAATGTCTCGTTGGTGATTTCCCTGAGCGTCGAAAACTTGTATGCGACTGTTTTCTGTATCCGCCACATACACCAAACCCCGCGCGTCGATGGTGACGCCCCGCGGTTGCTGAAATTCACCCGCATTAAAGCCCGAGGTGCCAAAAGAAAACAAGAACCTGGCCCCAATGACGGGCCGCGCCCGCAGTGCTCCCGTATTCGCACCCGCGGGCCGGATCCCTCCGGTGGGGGGACGCACGCCACCGGGTTGCGGGCCTGCGAAGGGGCGCCCCACGGCGCCGCCGGCGGGCAGCGGCGGAAGTGCTCCAGTGCCGCGCGCAGAATGGGGGGCCCCCGGGGCACCCAGGGGGCGCCCGGCCCCTGCCGGGGCCGAGGATGGCACAGGACGGGGCGGGGAAGAATGAGGGGCGGTACCCGGGACCGTGGCGGGTGCAGGCGGCGCTTGTAAGCGGCCGCATTTCGGACAGGGGCCTCGGCCAGAGGGAATTCCGGTGCCGCACGAACGGCAAGTGACCATATTCAGTTGAACGGGTCGGGCTTGCGCCGAAGCACCGCCATCCTGACGCAGTGAGTTTTGCAATGCCTGCGCCATCTCCCCCGCTTTTTGAAAACGCTCATCGGGGCTCTTGCGTAGCGAACGGAGGATCACTGCTTCAAGACGCGGGGGTATTCCCGGATTCATTTGGCGCGGCGAAACCGGCTCTTCGCTCATAATTTTCATAATCGTGCCGCCCACATTCCCCGCATCAAACGGGGTCCGCAGCGTCAGCATCTCATAAATCATAGCCCCGAGAGAAAAAATGTCTGAACGCCCGTCTACCAATCGAGAGTCGCACAACTGCTCCGGCGACATATAAGCAATGGTCCCCAGGGTCGTGCCAGCCTGTGTCAATTTCGACACCTCCCCCACGTGACGGGCCACGCCAAAATCCATCAACTTAATCTTCCCATTGTCCAAAAGCAGCACGTTGTCGGGCTTGATATCCCGGTGGACAATCTGGTGCGCGTGGGCATAGTCGAGCGCGGCACACAGTTGAGATGCGATGTCGATGGTCTGTTCAATGGTAAAGGCCTTGCGATCGTCAATGTAATGCTGCAAGCTCTTGCCCTCAAGAAACTCCATCACCATGAAGTGTGCATCCCCGTCGCGCACATAGTCATAGACACTCACGATGCCGGGGTGCTGAAGTTTCGCGGCAGCCAAGGCCTCCCGCTGGAAGCGCGCCACGACGTTCTCCACTTCGTCAGGAAGCAGAGACTGGCCGCTGATCAACAATTCCTTAACGGCCACCTTTCGATTCAAGCGGCGGTCTTGGGCAAGGTATACAACCCCCATCCCCCCACGACCCACTTCCTGAATGACCTCGTAATTTTCGGCGAGAAGCCTATTCACGCCTGGCTCCCATCATCCACCCGTTACTCACCCATCCCACAGCGGTCAATCCTGCCACTGCCATTCCGTCAATCAATCTTCGTTGTAGATTAGAACGACCGAGATGTTATCCGAACCACCCCGTTCCAGCGCAAGCTGAACCAAGTCCTCACACGTTTTTTGTGGTTCATCGGAGGACACCACGTGCTGTAACATTTCGTCATCGGAGACCAGCCCCGACAAACCGTCGGAACAGATCAGCAAGCGATCGCCCGATTTCAATTCACGCTGCTGGGTGTCTGCCTCCAGATCAACCTGCATTCCCAAACAACGTGTGATAACGTTCCGATACGGATGCCGCGCCGCCTCTTGAGGGGTGATCGCCCGGGCACGAACCAATTGCGCCACAATTGAGTGGTCATCAGTAATTTGGTCGATCCGGCGATTCCGGATCAGGTAAGCCCGCGAATCACCCACGTGGCCCACATACATCGAGCCGTCGCGGGTCACAATCACCGTGGCCGTCGTTCCCATACCCCGCATCGAAGTGTCTTCCATCGACGCGTTGATGATTTGCCGATTGGCTTCTTGTATCGCCCCTTGAATTTCGTCAAGGAATTGGCCATTCGGCGTCGAATGCACAAGCGGGGTCAAGTGCTCAGTGATGATCTGAACTGCGGTTTGACTCGCCTTCTCACCGGCGGCGTGCCCTCCCATACCGTCTGCCACCATGAACAATCCCAGTTCCTGGCTAGCAAACAAATAATCCTGATTGATCTCTCGGACCTTGCCAATGTCCGTCAGGTAACCGACTCGCAAGCGTTTCCACCTTTCCTGTCGAGAAGCTTTTCGAGTGTGGCTCGGAAGCGTTCAACCGGTCTGTGGCATCCGTACCCCAGAAAGCGGCCATTCGAACCTAGCTTCAGCGATAATTTGCCCGCGTTTGCAACGCATTCAACAACTGATCGGGCGCGGCATAATCTAACTCCATCAGAACCTGCGCCAAAGAGTCCCCTGTTTCAAGTTGTCTCTCCAGTGCAGAGTTCAACCGCCCCTGATCCAAAACCCCCATCTCCAACAAGATAGCCCCAAGCATCGGCACCCCATCGGGAACCAGTGAACGAGCCTCCTCTTGATACCCGCCGTACCCAAACTCGTCGGTGTGCGTGTAGCTAAACTCCCCCATGACACCTAACCCCTCTTCGAGTGCCTCTCGCCCTGTCACGCACTCACATCGTCTCAGCTACTCTGTGGCTGAAGCTCCCGGAGAGTCTCCCATCGTCTCACCTGCATCGGCATCACCTTCATCGTCGGTCACAACAACGGGCGCGACCCCCGCAACCCGTTCGTCCTCGCCCAAGCGTTGCAAGCGGGTGCCCTGCGCGCTCCGTCCTGTTTGACGAACTTCGCCGACGGCCTGTCTGATAACTACCCCGTTGGTGGTCACAATTACCACTTCCTCAGCTTCTGTGACAACCAAGATGGCTGCGACCTTCCCTTGGCGATTCACGTTGAGCTTCACATTGATCAGGCCGAGGCCACCGCGATTCTGCAAGCGATATTCTTCAATCGCCGTGCGTTTCCCGAAACCATCGGTGGTGACCACCAAGACATCCGCTCCCGGTGAGCAGATATCCATCCCCACCACCCGATCCTCTGGGCGCAGACTGATAGCCTTCACGCCCCTCGCAGTTCTTCCCAGGGGTCGCAACTCATCCTCGGGGAAATGAATCGCCATGCCCTCGAGGGTTCCGATAATGATGCTCTGCCCGCCATCCGTCATACGAACCCAGCCGAGCGAGTCACCGTCATCGAGTGCCACGGCGATCAGCCCATTGCGTCGAATGTTACTGAACGCTGACAATTCCGTCTTCTTAATGACGCCCTGCTTGGTCAGCATCACCAAGAATTTACCCTCGTCGAACGACTGAACAGGAATGACTGCTGTCACCCGTTCTTCACCGCCGAGTTGCAACAAATTGACGATGTTCGTCCCCTTCGCCTGACGGGAGGCTTCTGGCAGTTCGTGGACTTTCAAACGGTAAACAATGCCTCGATCACTGAAGAACAAGACATCTTGGTGGGTCGAACTGACGAAAAAGTGCCGAACGAAGTCATTCTCTCGGGTTTGCATCCCCCCGATGCCACGCCCACCGCGGCGTTGCTTCGCGAAGGTGTCAAGATTGAGGCGTTTCACATAGCCCTGGTCGGTGATAAAAATGGCCATGGGCTCATCAGGGATGAGATCTTCTGTGCTTAAATCACCCGCCGAGTGTTCAATTTGAGTGCGACGCTCATCGCCATACTTGTCACGCACTGCGGCGAGTTCGTTCTTGATGACGGCCAACAATTTAGTATGGTCAGCAAGAATGGCCTGCAATGATGCAATGCGCGCTGCCAACTCGGCCCGTTCGGCCTCGAGCTTGGCGCGTTCCAAGCCCGTCAAACGACGCAACTGCATGTCCAGAATGGCGTTACATTGCGCTTCACTCAAATCGAAGCGGGCCATTAAGGCTTGCCTGGCAGATTCCGTGCTGTCAGAAGCACGAATAATTTTGACCACCTCATCGAGATGTTCCTGTGCCTTGAGCAAGCCCAAAACGATGTGCTCACGGGCCTGCGCTTTGTTGAGGTCAAAACGCGTTCTCCGCGTCACCACTTCAATGCGATGATCGATGTAGGCCTGTAGCATGTCCCGCAGGTCCATCACCCGCGGCCTGTTGTGGTCAAGAGCCAGGAAGATAATCGAGAAATTTTGCTGCATCGCGGTGTGGCGATACAAATTGTTCAGCACCACCTGAGGCACAGCATCACGCTTCAGTTCAATCACGCCGCGCATACCCTGGCGATCACTCTCATTCCGCAGGTCTGAAATCCCCTCAAGCTTCTTGTCCTTCACCAGATCGGCAATCTTCTCGAACAGAGGATCGAGCCCCACCATGTACGGAAGCTCATTGATGACGATGGCTGCGCGTCCGTTCCGGCCCATTTCAATTTCGGTGTTGGCCCGCACAGTGACGCTGCCACGCCCGGTGGTGTATGCGTCAACGATACCCCGGGTGCCCATGATCGTTCCCCCACCGGGGAAATCAGGACCCTTCACGTACTGAATGAGCTCTGAAGCCGACAATTCAGGGTCGTCAATCAGCGCGATGGTGCCGTCAATGACCTCTCTCAAGTTGTGCGGCGGAATGTTTGTGGCCATGCCAACCGCAATACCCGTCGAGCCGTTAACCAGCAGGTTCGGGTAGCGGGCCGGTAGCACAGTCGGTTCTTCCGTCGTGCCATCGAAATTGGGGACAAAATCGACCGTGTCAGAGTCAATGTCCGCCATCAGTTCCCCTGCAAGGCGACTCATGCGGGCTTCGGTGTACCGATAAGCGGCCGCAGGGTCGCCATCAACTGAACCAAAGTTGCCGTGGCCATCCACCAACGGATAGCGGGAAGCGAAGCCTTGCGCCAAACGCACCATCGCATCGTAAACCGAGCTGTCACCGTGGGGGTGATATTTACCCAAAACGTCACCCACCACCGTGGCCGACTTCCGGTGCTTGCGATCCGCTGTCAGGTTATTCTCGGACATCGAAAACAGGATGCGACGGTGAACCGGCTTCAATCCATCGCGCACGTCCGGTAACGCGCGGCCAACAATCACGCTCATCGCGTAATCAAGATACGACTGCTTCAGTTCATCCCGAAGATTGATGGGGGTGATCTTCTCAGAATTTAAGGGGGGTAAAGCAGCCACAAAAACCTCCGGAACAAAATCGCCCAAACCTTGCCCCTCAAGCCCAGCACAGGCGCGAGAAGCCGACAATATGGGCTCAATGCTTCATCATAACACGAGTTTCACCCGAGTCCGAGAGCACGGTACTCAGAGTTCAGCGTGACCGTCCCGCCCGCGGGGTACCAAGGCCGGCGCCTCGGGGTCGGGGCCCAACGCCTCCAACGACGCGAAAAACGCGCCCAACTGTTCGGGCGTTTGAATCCGCGGGCACGCGGGCAAGGCCCGAACAATGTTGCGGCCGTAAAACTTTGTCGAGAGACGTGCATCGAGAATGGCCACAACACCGCGATCGCTCGCGGCGCGAATCAGACGACCAAAGCCCTGTTTCAAGCGCAGAATCGCCTCGGGGAGCGTGTATTCTTTGAACCAATCACGACCTTGCATTTTCAATCGCTCCACGTACGCCTGAACCACGGGGTCATCGGGAACCGCGAACGGCAAGCGATCGATGATGACACAAGACAAAGCCTCGCCCGGGACGTCCACCCCTTCCCAAAATGAGCTGGTGGCAAACAGCACCGCGTGGGGTGTCTCTTTAAACCACCCGATCAATTTGCTGCGTGGCAGGTCGCCTTGCTTCATGGCAGGAAATTCAAGACGCCCGACCAAGGCATCATAAGCGGCTCCCATCGCTTTATACGACGTAAAAAGAACGAAGGCTCGTCCTTGAGAGGCGCGTAAAATATCGGCCATCGCCTCCCAACTCGCCCGTTCAAATTCCGGCGCTTGGGGTTCCGGCAACGCCGGCGTATACAAGCGAGCTTGCACGCCGTAATCGAAAGGCGACGGCAGCATCATCGACGCGGTGTCACGCGGCAAGCCCAATTGGCCGCGAAAGTACGCAAAGTCACCGCCCACCGACAAAGTCGCAGAGGTCAGAATGGCCGTGCGCTGTGACCACAGTTCCATCGCCAGGGGCGCCGAAACATCCAGCGGGGCTGAGAGCATCTCAAAATAGCCCGTCTCTCGGTTCACCTCCACCCAATTCACCCGTTCGGCGCCCGTCGCGTCGATATGGTGCGCAAAAAACTCCCATCGCGCAATCAAGTTGGTGATCTGGGACGCCAAACGCGGGCGGTGCAAGGGGGCTTTGGCCTGCCAGTCACTATCAGCGAAAAGCATTTCGTCCAGACGCCCGTTCTCCATCCACATCCGAAGTTCCCCCAGGCGATCCAGGAGCGTTTCTGCAATATCCAAAAACTCGGCATCCGGATACAGGCGAAATTGGGTGCGCCCGTGTTTCCAAATCCAATCAACCAATCGACTCTCCGCTTCTACCAAGGCATAAGAAATCCCATCCGGCGGCGCCTGCCAGCGGCGGCGAATCTTTTGGAGGAGTTTGGTCAGCGCATAGCGGCCAATACTTGCGGTGAAAGCCTGGGTTGCGACGCGGGGCAGATGATGTGCCTCATCAAAAATCACCAGGTCGTGGTCCGGGAGAATTCCGCCCCCCGTCGCCAGGTCCACCATGTACAGCGCGTGATTCGCCACGATAATGTCTGCCCTGCTCAGTTTGACCCGCGCCAGCCGGAAAGGATTGCGCTCATAGAATTCGCACTTATTTCCGAGGCAGTCATCGGCGGTGCTCGCAATTTCACCCCAGAAGCGTTGAGACGGATTGAAGCCCAGTGAGGCAAGGTCCCCATCCCACTGGTCTGCCTGCGCCAAGAGGCGATCCACCTCCGCTCGCAACGGATCGCCGGCTGCAATGGCCCGGTCGGCCTCCCACAGCTTTTGCCGACACAAATAATTGGTTCTTCCCTTGGCCAACGCGATCGAGCGGTTGAGACCGGCCGCAGCGAGCAAGAAAGGCAAATCCTTTTCCAGCAACTGTTCTTGCAGTTGAATCGTTCCTGTCGATATCACCACGGTTTTGCCCGCGTGCAAGGCAGGGAGCAAATAGCCAAAGCTTTTGCCACTTCCAGTTCCGGCCTCAATCAACAACTGGCCCCCCGCATCCATCGAGGAACGAATTCGCTGCGCCATCTCAAACTGTTGTGGGCGCGCCTCGTACCCCGGCAACTGCGAGACAACAGAATGAAAAAATGGCTCAAAGTCGGACTGCATCGCAGCATGGTAACACGGGTTACCGCCAGTTCCCGAAAACAAAATGACGCCACAAACAAAAAAGCCGGAGCCCTCAGAGGGCCCCGGCATTCACCGAACTTCAGCCTAGCGGTACGCTTTGAGAAAATCTTTCCAGGAGGTCTCAGCAAAGGCCACCTTCGAAGGATCGCTGTACCGGGGGTTAATGTTCTGTTTCGGCGTTGGGAAGTACAAAACCAGTCCCGTCGCGCCAGCGCGGCTCGGCGAGTTGCCTGTTTGAACAATCGCGCTGCGATAGGCGGCGTCCAACTTGGCGGTCGCCGCGGCCAGGCGTTGATCACGGACGGAGGCTCTCACGTTCCCAAGAAAACTGCCAAGATCCGCACAGTCACGGTTGTAGAAGGTGCGCGCCTTCGCCCGTGCGGCCTGGAAACCTTCTTTGTTCGAACTCATCGAGGAAATGGCAGCCGAGCTGAAATCGTTCAAGGCAGGCACGACATTTTGCGTAAACGCATTGATGTCGGTCAGCGATAAGGTCGTGTCATCACGACCAGAGGTTTGGGATCCTCCCGGCGCATAGGAAGCCAGATAGGTATCCACCAAGGCAGTCCCCACGGCGGCCGGCGTCTTCGAGGGAATTTGCGCGAGGGCGTTGAACCAACCGCGATAATCCCAGCCTGCACCGGGTTCCAATTCTTCGGAGGCAACCAAGTAATCGGCATTGCCCCTCAATTGATAGGCAATTTCACCGTGCGCCATCAGACAGGCGTCAAAACCAACGATTGAGAAAGGCTTGCCAGACGCCGCCCGGAAAGCGTTGCCCAGGGGGGTCAAGTCGCTGGTTTCCAGATTAGAACCTTTGTCGTCCCAACCAAATCCTTTGGTGATAGGATTAGGGGCCCCGTGGAAAATACCCGACCCGTGGTCCCAGAAGTCGATCATGAAGTGGTCGGCTTGGATGTTCTTGCCCGCCCACTCCACGAAGCGAGTCACAACCTTCACATCACCCGAGTCGATTTCGTTGGAGGCTGGAATAACCTCCGGTGCTGAGATCTTTTCGGAAATAATATTTCCGTTCATCCCCGTGTCGCGCTTGACCTTGTAAATGGCTGAGTCGCCATCCTTGATGCCGTCGAACAGCACATAGACGTCGACCGAGCCATCCGTCGGCAATCCAGCCTCCATCTCGTTGAGGTCCTGCAAGGCGAAACGATACAAATTGTTTTCAGCCGCCAAGTGCACCAAAATAGCCCACTTGCCGCCCTTTTCCGCCCGGCGTTTCGCTGCCGCATTGTACGCCAAGCTGCGCTTTGCGACGCCCGAGTTAACACCACCCAAGTGATTGCCGCACCCGGCGAGAAACAGAGTTGAAGCAGCGAGGAACGCAGCAGAACGCTTAAAGTTCACAGGACATCTCCTAAAAAAGGGGTTGGACAACACAGCGAAGCGACACAGATGTTTAACCTCGCCTTAAGAACAAATTAACCATAGCCGATGTTCTCGACATTTTCAAGAGGTGGTTAAGCTCTGCTTTTTATATTTAACCAAACCTTAAACAATGATATACCCGTGTGACAGCCTCTCATGCCCGCCAATTGCGGAGTCCGAGGGAAGCTTGTACGATCGCGTGCGCTGTCTGCTCGACCCTTTTTTGATCCGACAGAATCTCAAAAAACCCGTGTCCCCCCCACTGCTGAGGAATCCATCCCGTGTGCCACCAAGCTTTCGTCCGCTGGTCAATGCCTGTTTACGCCCTGCTGCTCTCTGCGTGCACTATCAACGCGACGGCGACGCTTCCCGGACAGAACACCCCAGGCTCATCCCCCAGCAAACAACAACCAAGCAATCCCGCTCCAAAGAGCCCCACCCCGCCGCCACAGCCGACGGCCGTGACGACTGCATCGCCAAGCAGCGAGCCTGGCACCGCAGCTGCAGACGGTCTCAAAGAGATTGAGCCCAACAACGACTTCAATGCCGCCACGCTTCTGCCGATTGGACAGGTGCTTACGGGAATCGCAGGCAAAGACGACGAGGGTGATTACTTCACCGTGACCACCCCGGAGGGCAGACAAGCGGGGTGGTTGAAATTGACCATTGAGGAAAACGACAATGAATTTTCTCCGTGGTTCAAAGTTTACAGCAAAGCCAAAAAGCAACTTCTCGATCGCTATGGCAGCGAGACGGAGACCCCATTTTCCGTGCAGGTAAGGGCCAATCCTGGAACCCAATACTACGTCAATTTGGGGGACGGCAATGGTCAACCCTACAAGCTAGAAGCATCGTTCACACCCGTGGCGGACCCGAACGAACCCAATCAGGACTTTGATCAGGCGACCTCGCTTGATTTGGGTAAGCTGACCAAATTTGCCCCTTTCTCCGCGGCCGACGCGGCTGAGGAGGAGGATATTGATATGTTCAAATGTACGCTGCCTGCGGATAAGTCGAACCTGCGTATTCGGATTACCAACAACACCACGGCCCAAGAACCCGATTACTACTGGATCAAAATCTACGACAGCAGCAAAAAAGAAATCAAGCAAAAATATGGCATGGAACGGGAAGACATCGACTACGTCTTCGAGGGCACCGCAGGAAACCAGTACTATATTGCCGTCACGGCAGGAGGAAACCCATCGGCACTCAGCGACCTGGTGGTCACGGCCGAATAAACGAGGACGCCTTGGCCCCTGGGCTGTCCCAGGGGCTTTTTTCATTCGCGGCGCAGACCTCGTCCCGCCATTGGGGGTTTAGGCGCGGCGGATGGCGTTCTGGTAGGCCGCCTCGAAAGTATCACTCGGAGGCAACCCCAGATTGGCCTTCATGGCTCTGCGACAATCCCAGTACACTTGACGAACGCGCTCCGTACGTCCCATTTCAATTTGAAGGTGCATCAAGGCCACGTAAACCTCTTCAGAGGTCGGCGCAACGGCCATGGCCCGTTGCAGGTGCTGCTCCGCCAGCGTAAACGCTCCCAATCCTTTGAAATGAGCCGCAAGCCAAAGCAACGCACTGAGCGCCTGCTGGCGATACTGCTCCCGTTCCGCCTCGAAAAAGTGGCTGAAAAGTCCATCATCGAGCAAGGTCCCGCGATAATGGCTCAAAGCCTCCTCATAGGCAGCGACTGCCTGCAAGGAATCCATTTCACGCAAGGCATCCCCTTTCCGGATGGCCTCATCAAAGGCACCGACATCGAGATAAGCGACCGCATTCCAGTCCAGGAGATAGCGGTCATCATGAGTGAGCACGTAGCGCGAACCCTGCCCCTTGGACAGATTGGGCTCAAGCACCCGCCTCAAGGCCGAAATATCGACCTTCAATGTGGTCATCGCAGCGGGCGTCATTTCATCGCCCCCCAGCAGGTCCAGCATCTGGGATAACAAAAGCCCCCGAGAATATAACGACAACCCAGCCAGCACCAATTTGGCTTTACGGCGCGGCCAATAATCGATCAAAACGCCATCAAGCCTCACTTCCAACGTTCCAAAACAGCGCAAGGTGAGAGCCCCTTGGGGTGTCATGGGGTCGAATGGGGGCGAAGCGCCTGCACCCGAAACGCTGAGCGCCCGTGGCGGCTCCTGGGTTTCTCGGCCCACACGGTTTGCGCGAGGCGTGCCCAGTAACTCGATCGTGTCGCTGAACGAGGGAACGACAGAGGCCAGTTCTTCCCAGAGGCTCTGATCAGCCCCGAGCAGGAACGAGTAGCCGTGTTGCTCGACCAGCCCCAGCGCATCCTGAACAGCGGCCAGCGCCTCTTTCTCGCGTCCCGCGGCCCGGCACGTCGCAGCCTGATACAACAAGGTGCGTGCCAAATGCAAAGTGGCCCGCTGCACTCGAAAACCTTCGACAGCGCGCTTCCAAAGGGCCACCGCGCCATCGATGTCACCCTCTAAATGCAATGCTCGGGCCAGCGGTGGGAGTAACACCAGGTCGTAGATCAGCGCGCCAGGGCACTCGACAATCTCAGCAGTGTGTTTTCGAATCTTTCCAAGCTGCCGACGCACCAGCCATAGCCACAATTGCCGTTCGAGAGCGACCTTTCTTCCTTCGGGATTCTCCGCGCGTACGAAAGTGTCGTGACTTCTCGCCAATACGCTCTCAGCCTCCTTGAAATTACCCCGCAATTGGTACCAAAAACCAAGCGTCGCATAGGCGCAAGCCACGTCGTGCCAGTCCATCTCATCCATCCAGTGGGTCGGCAGAGAGCGAAAAAACTGTGTCGCAGGCTCAATTTCTCCTCGCAGCAACCACAAGTGGGCCTGCATGAAACGCGCAAAGAGCAAATAAGGGCCAAACGACCACGTATGCGCCAGCTCCACGGCCGCGATGATATGCCGGTCGGCTGCTTCCAATTCACCCCAGTGCAGAGAAATTGTGTAGAGGTTCAGTTGGGCAATGCAGTGCGAGGCGGCCACCTCGATATTTCCACCGACAGGAATTTTCAAGACGGCCCCGTTATGGCGAGCCATTTCAGCGAGTTCACCCCTTTGCTCACAATACAGACCCCGCGCCAACGAGAGATCCGCTCGGTCCTCATCTCGCGCTGTGTCATCAGCATCCAAGGCCAAAAACGTGGCCGTCAAACTGTCCCGCAGCCCTTCGTGGAGCAACGCGATGGTGGCTTGTCGCACCCGCACTTGGAAGAGGCCTGCACGGTCATTTTTAAGCGCGAATAGATGACTCGCGCGCTCGTAAAAGGTGGTGGCCTGAACCTGTTGACCTGCGCGGGACAACAGGTGCCCTTGCCATACCTGCAATACAGGTTCTTGAGCCGCGACGGGCGCTGGAAAATCATTCAACCATCGCTGAATCTGTGCCTGTCGCCCAGAAAATCGCATCAGGGGAAACACCCTCTCACACGCTGCGACGGCAGGTGTCCAAGAATGCGCCGCCACCCAGTGAGAAAAAGCGCGTTCTGGTTGAAGAGCGAAATAGTGGGCTGCTTGCTGATGCCAGGCCACGCGCTTCTCGCGAGCGTCTACACGGGCCCCCTCTGCCAACAAGAAGTCTCGTAAGTAGGTGGGAAAACGATAACTGGCTCCATCCGCCAAACGGCGAACCAGGTGCGCAGCCTCCAACGATGCCAGCCAATCCGCCGAGGAGTCCACTTGAAAGATGTCCCGGCACACATCAGGGGTACAATCGCTCAGAATCGCGATCTGACGCATAAAATCACGCAGGGCCTCCGGCTGGGCCCCATACAATTCTTCTGCCACATACTCGGTTAACGGTTCAACCCCCGCGGTTCGCGGATCAAGGGTCAGTTCACGAGACTCCTCCACCGCGGTCGCCAAATCCAGCCCCAAGGGCCAGCCGTCCAGGCCGGTCGCTTTCTTCCACCACGCGTTCGGAATCGGTCGCCCCCTGGCGCGGCGACGCATAAACTCCACCTCTTCCTCGGAGGAAAAACGCAAAATTTCTTCTGTCAAGACACGCACATAGCCATAGGCCTGCGCCCGCCCCATCGGCAACTGCACACGCTCACGTGAACTCAACAACATCTGAAACCCTGGGGGCAACTTATCGAAAAAATAGCTCAGAGCCCTGAGAACTTCTGGGCATCCTGACTGCAAATGATGCACGTCGTCCAACACCAAGAGAAACTCAGGCAGGTTAAAGGCGGCCAGCGTTTGAAAGAAACGCTGCCAGAGCAAACGTGGCTCGAAACGCTCTGCGGTCAGCAGAGCGTTCAGTTCGCCACCGAATTGGGGAACGTGCGCACGTACCCCGGCCACAAGGTAAAGAAAAAATGTGGAGACATCGGCATCGTGAGGGTCAAGAGAAAACCAAACAATCGGCACCCCCGCGGCCTGTCGGGGCATGACCAGACTCAATAGCCCAAGCGTCTTTCCATAACCCGGACCAGCCACCAAGAAGACCCAGGGAGGTATCTTTGACGCCGAAGGAAAAAAGTCTCGCGACAATGCGTCACGTGGCAAGGTCGGCACCGCCAGTTTGGAAGAGAGTATCCAGGCTTCTGGCAAGGCCTTCTCCGTAGATTCAGGCGGCGCTCATCAACAACAGCGCGAAACCGACATAGGTGAATCCTTCCAACACGCCGACGCCAACATTTCTGTCCACCGCAATTTCTTGGTTGAGATTTCTGAAGCCTAACAGAACACCGTTTACAACCAACGAGCGAACCGGCCACAGCAAAAGCAGCGGAGCACACCAAATTAAGAACGTACGTACCTCCGCGACCCAATCCGTACCCAATGCCGCGAAATCTCCCAAGACAGCGTTGTGGATGATCATACCCATCGCGACCAACGCGCCCGCGTACCCCGAAGCAGCGGCCAAATTTTTATTCTCCACAATCTCCCGATGCAAATCGTAGGGCGTGATAAATTCGAACACGTGGGCCATTATCGCCAACACCGCTTGCCCCAAAACTTGGAAAAGCAAGAGTGCCACCCACGCCATCAGGCCACTGCCCTCGCCACGAACCGCGCCATTAAAGATGAAGCCTGTCGCCACGAAGGTGGCGGCCAACACGACCGCGGCCGACACATTGTGATTCTCCACGATATCTCGGCTCAGACGAATGCCTCCGACCAGCGGGGCCGCGAACAGCGAAAGGAAAAGGAGCAGCACTCCGGCAAAGCCGAAGGCCGCAAAACCGATCATGTCGGCCAGAACACCCGAACCCGGAGAGGCCGCAACCCCGGACAGGGCGATAAATACGCCCAAAAAATACCCCGCCAACGTGACAGCGACAGCCGGGTTGTCATGGGTCGTCAGCTCCGTATTCATGTCACGCCGCAACACCACGCCCCACAGTTGCTTGGCGAGCCAAAGGAGAAACAAGGCTTCAAGCAGAATGGCAGTCAGGGCAAAATAGCGTTCCAAAAGAGGTCTCCTTTGCGGCTACTCGATGGAAGTCACGTCAAGGGTGGGGGCAATCAACCAGGTTTTAGTCTGAGCGTAGCGACGCAGGCTTTCAACCGTTCGTTTGAGACGAACGTCCATATTGCTGTCATCGAATGACTGCCACAATGATCCGGGCTTCGGATAAAATTCAACGACCGAACGCACAGGGTCGAGACCCGCCATCTGACGCGCATCCGACATCGCCACCTCCAACCCGCCAAAGCGATCGACAAGGCCATTTTGAACGGCCCTGTTCCCGGACCAGACACGTCCTTGCGCCAGTTCATCGACGCGACTCGGCGCCATCCGCCTGCCGGTCGCCACCCGCTCTAAGAACTGGCCGTAGGTGTAGCGGGCCTGGTCCTTTAACATCAACATTTCCTGCTCTGTCAGAGCCCGCACGCCGGTATCCATGTCTGCGTGGGGTCCGCGCTGCAACGTCTGCGTTGCAATCCCAATCTTGTCGAGCAAGCCCTTTACCGCAAAATGACCCGTGAATACCCCAATCGAGCCCGTGATGGTTCCGGGTTCTGCGTAGATTCGCGCCCCGTTCGCTGCGACCCAGTAACCGCCCGAGGCCGCCACCGTTCCCATCGAGATGATGACAGGTTTGTTCGCGAGTCGCAGCAAGTCGATTTCTCGCCCTATCTCGTCCGCCGCAACGGCATCTCCGCCCGGAGAATCGACCCGTATGACAACCGCCTTCACACGGTCATTTCGACGCAAGTCTCGGAGCGCGCGTGTCACCGTCGCCGAACCCGAGGACGGACCATCCAGCAATCCCCCACCGCTGCTCTCACCTCGCTGAATGGCCCCGTCAATGGTCACCACCGCGAGAACATCGGGAATGGCCCACGTCTCAGGTTTATATTCAACCAAGTGATAGGTGTTGGCTCCTTGCCGCTCAAACAAATCAGGCACTTGGTCAGGATAAGCCACCTCATCCACGAGGCCTTTCTCCTTCGCGACCGAGGGCGTCAGGATTCCACGGACAACAAATCGCTCCAGTTCGTTGCGGTTTAATTTCCGCGACGCAGCAATCGCCTCGAGAATGCCTTGATACGCATCGTCGAGCAAGGCCTTCTCCTGCTCCACGGCAGGGTCGCTCAGTCCCTTGCGCGTGTACTGCTCAGGCGCAGACTTGTATTTGCCAATTCCTACAAACTGAGGCTCTACCCCCAGTTTTTCGAAAATTCCTTTGAAAAAAGTGCTCGTGATGGACAAGCCACGCAGGTCAAGACCCCCTGCAGGGTGCATCACCACCTTGTCGGCTGCCACCGCGAGATAGTATTCGGGCATCGACGGATCCGTCACATAGGCAACAGTCGGTTTCCCAGACAACTTAAAATCGGCCAGAGCATCGCGCAACTCTTGCAAGAGCGCCAGACCTGCCCCAATTTGGCGCAGATCGAGCACCAGTCCCGTAACATTTGAATCCGCCTTAGCATCAGCAATGCGACGGGTCAGGTGCAGTACGCCAGGATAGCGATCCTGGCGCAACTCAATCAGGCTTTGCGGGGTATCCTGCAGGTCCCCCTCTAGGCGCACATAGGCCATTCGCGAGCGTCCCAAACCCAAAGAGCGCCGCGGCTCCAGATCGCTCGAGGTGAGGTATGCCACATCGCTGCCCCCCACCCGGCTCGTAACCCCGCTGATGAAGCCCGTTCCCAATTGTCCCCATTGCAAACCCAGGCCCACACTCGCATTGAGGGTCCGATCCGCCAGCGCTCGAACTGTTACGCCAGGCCAGGGTTCCACTTGCAAGCCGAGCCACGGAACAATCGATTCAGCCGGCATCCCCTCCTGCCACGTCGCATCCATCGAGAGTGTCACACGCTCAGTACCTGGGCGTATGCCCAATCCCGCGCGATACTGCCGTTTTAAAATTCCGGAGCCAGAAGTGGCAGAGGTCGCCCCTAACAGCGGCTGGTTGAGGTGATGCGCGCTCAAGCCTGCCGCGAGCCAACCTGCCGGGCGATACAGCAAAGAGAGACTCATATCGGGGCTGTTTCCCCCGAGACCATCCATAAATTGCAGGTAACCAAAACGCCCGCCGAGCGCCAGGCCGCCGAATAGCTCCGAACTGGCGGCAAGACTGAACGCGTTGAGAAAACGGTTTCCCGGGGTTCGCCATTGCTGCCAGCCGAACCCTCCGCCCCCTCCGGCCAAAAAAAGGTTGGTCTGGTCCAAACCGTTCGTAGAACGACTGACGAACAATTCCGAACTCCGCTGAAAGGTCAACGCAGCGGGGTTAACGACCAGGGCAGAGGCGTCCTCCAACGTCGCGACCGAGCTCAAAGACCCGAGTTCTCGGGGCAGGAAATTCTCTTCCGCCCGAACAGGGACTGGCGTCACGAAAAAAGCGGCGGTCAGAATACCACCCAAGCGTCGAAAGCGCGTGCCACTGACTCGACCCATGCGCCCTTGCCTCCTAAACTCGCTCGGAGGCGTCCGCCCCTCGGAATGCCGGCCCCGTAGCCCCTGGGATTGAAAGAAACCGGCGCTCGTAGTATAGCCTGCAAGCCAGCAGGCGTAAAGCAAGCACATCACCCCTCAGGGCCCCTCGGATTAAACCATTAAGTTTTTTTAACGCATGTGACCCGGCGCATTGCGACGCTTGCCCGTCGGGTTTACAATAACTCGAAAATTTAATCTCCACGGCGTCATTTTTTCCGGGAAACACAGTTTTGGTGGTCATTTCACGTCTATTCCTCAGTGTCATCCTTTCCAGCGTCACCGCAGGGACGACGGCAGCCATGGCCGCCACCGGGGAAGAAATTGCGAGCACCTCTTTCAACCTTGTGGCCGCGACGGGCAAGCAAGGGAACCTTGCCGCTTTTTTTGGCGACGAAACAGGCCCTTCGCAACGATTTCGCCTCAGCCACGTCTCGGATTGGGTTGACATCGTCGTGCTGCAACCCGGAGAACGCTTTCCGCTGCAACCCGCGACGGTTGGGGAGAGCCAAGCGGCGATCACGTGGCGTGCGCGTGGGGGGAAACTGGCTTACGGCGACCAAATTGCTGTTTGGACCGCCCCCCTGGAGGCGGGCGCGTATCCGCTCAAAGGTGCTGGGCTCATCGCGGGGCAGCGCGTAGAGCGCCAATTAACGATGTTGGTCACGGTCCCCGCTTCGAGAGTGAGTGGGGGAAAACTGAACGGTTATCCTATTGGAACCTATCCCCGGGGATTTGCGAGCAAAACCACCTTGACAGCCAGTCGCGGTGCGCGCGCCGACCGTTATACGGTACCTTCAGGCTTTATTGAGTTGAGCGCCGGGACGGCGGATGTCCGCGTCAGCCAGCACTACAACCTGAAAGACTTTCAAGGAAAAGACAATGCCGTTGGAGGCCGAAAGTATCTGTTTTTGGATTCCCGGCTGGTGGAGAAACTGGAGCGATTGATTGTCGCGCTCGATGCCCAGCCCCACAGGCAGAAAAAAATCCCCCTGATGAGCGCCTATCGGTCACCTTACCTCAACAGGGCCATCGGCAACACCACGTCTCTTTCACGCCACACCTACGGGGACGCAGCGGACATGATCGTACAAGATCTCAACCGCGATGGGCGGACGGACGGCAAGGATGCGCGCCTGTTGTTTGCAGCGGTTGCCAAGTTAGATCACGAGACAGACCTGATCGGTGGCGGTGCCATTTACCCGCCGAACGGTGCCCACGGCTACTTTGTACACACGGACACCCGCGGAAGTATCGCGCGGTGGTAACCGTTCGCGTTCCTGCCACGTGTGCCAACATGGGCCCCGGATTCGATGTTCTGGGCATGGCGTTGCCTTGGGACAATCGTTTCAGCGTGAGCGACAGCGACAAGACGGAAATTTTTCACCATGGCCCCTATGCCTCGCGAATTCCCGCAGAAGGGGATCATCTCGCGCTCGCGGGTGCACGCGCAGTGGCGAACGCGCTGGGACGCCCATTGCCGACGTGGCGCTGGGACGTCGAGGTGGCCATCCCGCCGGGACGAGGCTTGGGCAGTTCTTCCTCCGCGGTGGTGGGTGGCTTGGTAATCGCCAACGAGCGCTTCGGGCGGCCCTTCACGCGGGACGCGTTGCTGGCGCTTGCCACAAAACTTGAAGGGCACCCGGACAATGCCGCTCCAGCCCTCCTCGGAGGTGTCACCGCCGCGTTCAGCCAGAACCAAGAACTCTGGTGTATCCCTTTGGCCGAGAAAATTTGCGCCTGCGCCGTCGTGGTGGTGCCGGCCATGACCCAATCTACTTCAGAATCTCGCGGCGCGCTGAGCCCGATGGTTACCCGAGAAGCCTCAGTCTATAACATTGCCGCCGTCACAGCGCTGACCCACGCCTTGCTAACGGGTGCGCCCTCAAGTTGGCAGTACGGCCTGCGCGATCAGCTCCATCAACCTGAACGGCTCGCGCGCATACCGGGGGCTCTCGAAGTGGTCCAGGCGGCGCGCGAAGCCGGCGCATTCGGGGCGGTGCTCAGTGGGTCAGGGCCCACGCTCTTGGCTTTAACACCCCCTGAATTGGCTGCTTCCGTCGCGGAGACCATGCAAAGCGCCTGGGCAGCCCACGACATTCGCAGCGAAACTCGCTATTTTGATACTTTGGCTTCAGGGGCACAGGTATCGGGTGGGCCTGTCCCTCTGACCCCCCACGTTTCTTGAGGACCCAGCGGTTATGACCTTAGTCGTTCAGAAATTCGGCGGTAGTTCGGTGGCAACGCCCGAGAAGATCCGTCACGTGGCCACCCGCATCTCACAGGCCAAACAAGCCGGCAAGCAGGTCGTGGTTGTCGTGTCGGCCATGGGAGATACCACCGACGACTTGTTGGCACTTAAAGACCAGGTGACGGCGTTTGCCTCCCCCCGAGAACTTGACATGCTGCTGGCGACGGGTGAACAAGTATCGATCGCGCTCGTGGCCATGGCGCTGCAGGCGATGGGCGTGGCAGCCATCTCTGTGACGGGTGCTCAAGCCGGTATCCGCACCGAGCCCGTGCACACGCGAGCTCGCATTATTGATATCCACACCGACCGGCTGCGACAGTTGCTCAACGACGAGTATATCCCCGTGGTGGCCGGGTTCCAAGGGGTGACTCACAGCGGAGAATTATGCACGCTCGGTAGGGGAGGCTCCGACACCACGGCGGTGGCGCTGGCCGCTGCGCTAAGGGCGGATGAATGCGAGATTTTTACCGATGTTTCGGGCGTCTACACCACAGACCCACGGGTTGTAAATGATGCCCGATTGCTGCCAGAGATTTCTTATGATGAGATGTTGGAACTTGCCAGCCTCGGGGCTCAGGTGTTGCACCCGCGCTCTGTTGAATACGCCAAACAGCATCAACTGCACCTACGTGTCCGCTCCACCTTTGACCAGGGGGAAGGCACCGTCGTGAAGGGAGTAGAAACCTTGGAAAACGTAACCCCTGTCCGCGGCGTCGCCGTGGATATGAATCAGGCCAAAGTGGCTCTGCTCGCGGTGCCCGACGTCCCCGGGACTGCGGCCCGCCTGTTCGGGGCACTTTCCGACCACGGCATCAACGTGGATATGATCACCCAGGCCGTTCGCGCCGAAAACCGAAATGATATCGGCTTCACCGTGCCGAAAGATGATCTTGCGCGCGCAGTGGAGGTGGCAACCGAAGTCGGGCAGGCGATCGAAGCGGGCGATGTGGTCCAAAGCCTTGATGTTGCGAAAGTCTCCATTGTAGGGTCGGGCATGGTCAACCACGCCGGCATTGCGGCCCGAATGTTCCAAGCGTTGGCTGATGGCAACATCAACATTCAGATGATCGCGACCTCAGAAATCAAGGTCTCGTGCGTGATCAACAGGGAACAAGCCCAACAAGCCGTGCGCCTGGTGCATAACGCCTTCCATCTCGGCGGTCCTGTCCCCCAAATCAGCTCGACGGGGGTCGCCTGACGGATCTGAAGAACTGCGTCCGTTGGGGGCGTTGACACCGTTCAGCGCCCCCTGGTAAGATGCCATTCGTTCTTGGGGGTATGGCGCAGTTGGTAGCGCGTCTGCATGGCATGCAGAAGGTCACCGGTTCGAATCCGGTTACCTCCACCAAGTAAAAAGGGTCTGGATTGTTTCCGGGCTCTTTTTTTTGCCCCAATAACGGGCGTCCAGTCCAGAATCGCTGCCTGGGGCAGAAGAAGAAACCCTCGCCTGGGCTGGCGCATGAAGGGAAGAATCGGCTTACGCCGGGCGCCACGCTGTGAAGATGCCTTCTAGGGCGGCAAGGCCGTCGGTCAGTGCCGCAGGGCCAGGCTGCAGAATGATTTCTGAGGGAATTTCATGCACCTGGTGATTTCGGACGGCCGGCAGATCCGAAAAGCCGGGACGGGCCTCGAACGTTTCTCGCCGAAAGCGTTTTCCGCACCACGAGGCCAGTACGATATCGGGTTGCGTGGCCAGAACCTCGTCAGCGTTCACAAAGCGCTCTTTGGCGGCGCGCCCCGCCGCCCGATCGGCAAACACGTTATCCCCCCCGGCCACCGCAATCAACTCAGACACCCAGTGAATGGAGGTAATGAGCGGCTCATCCCACTCTTCAAAATACACCTTGGGGCGTGCACCCCGTGCCGCAGCGCGCTGGGCGGTGGCGTCCAGATTGTCTTGCAAGCGTTGCGCCAAGGCCTCTGCCCGCTCGGCCGCCCCGACCATGGCCCCCAACAAGCGAATGCTGTCGAGAATCTCGGCCACGGTGCGTTGGTTGAAGCAGTGCACGTTTAAGCCCCGCTTGATGAGCTCCGCGCTGATCTCCGCCTGAATGTCGGAAAAAGCTAACACCAAGTCGGGTTCAAGGGCCTCGATGCGATCAAACTGCGCGGAAATGAAAGACGAAATTCGGGCCTTGTCGCGCGCGGCCTCAGGGGGACGCACCACGTAGGCCGAAATACCCACAATACGATCCTGCTCACCGAGCAGGTACAAAGTTTCGACTGTTTCTTCTGTCAGGCACACAATGCGTTGGGGCGGGAACATACAGCCTCCTTATAAAAACGCGTGCCTGAGGACCTGGCGGGAGAACACAAAAAAACCCACAAAGACCCCCGCCAGATTCAATGTCGGATCACTTCAACCGGGCAAGCCCTTTGCGATCCACGTTGAACACGAGAGAACCATCGTCGTCGAGGCCCCCACCAAACAATTGGACGGCATCGGTGCGCACGGTTTCAATCAGGCCATCACTCACACGAATTCGCCGCACCGTCGAGTTGTCTTCAACCAGATAGAAATAATGGCCTCCGGCATCAGGAATCAGCCTGCGCGGGTTTTTCACCCGCCCCGTGCCGGGCACACCGTCTTGCAAACCCGCTGAGCCCGACGTTCCTGCGAAAGGGGTATCCACGCTGACGCCGCGTACAACAATGTGGTCAGTGACCAATGGGTCACCCGTGCCTTTGGCCACCAACAAGTCGCCATTCAAGACGCCAACCAAACGGTCGGTCGCCGGCGGCAGAACACCCGTTGAGTAAACCGTGACGCTCCAAGAGGCCCCCACGGACGGGTCAATGGTCCCATCAGACGTATACAGACGACCATCCGAGCCCAGTTCCAACTCGGGGCGCCCCAAGTTCGCAACCATCATGTCGGCCGAGAGGGGGTAAGGGGCCGTCAAATCAACCCGGCGCAACGCATACAAATTGTTGCTGGGATTGAACGCCGTCAGGTACAAGCAATCGCGCGCGCGATCGAACACCACGCGGCTCTCCGCCGTAAACCAAAACGTATCAGCAGGAGGCGCCACGTCCGAGCCGCGGGCCCCAGAACCTGCCACGGTCTGCATGGTGCCAGCGGCCAAATCAAATTCCAGCACCCGATTCGCCAACGGGTCCAACGCATAGGCGGCCTGTTTGGCTGGATTCAAGGCCATGTCGTACAAGGCCGTAAAAGAGAAGGCGCGTGCAGGCCCCGGCACAAAGCCGGCCAGGCCCGAGCCTGCCACATGCTGCACCTCGCCATTGGGCCTCAGACGGCGTAAACGCGCATTACCCCGGTCGAAAAAGATCAAGTCGGCACCGTCCCAAGCCAAGCCTGCGGGCCCGAACATCTGGGCCTGGAAGCCGTCTTTCAGCCCCCCCTTACGCGCCTGGCCGGCTTTGGTTTGGGTATAGATACTGCTCATTGGAATCGCGCGAATGCAATGGTTGTAGGTATCGGTCAAGTACAGAGTCGACGCACTGGCGTCGTACGCCATGCTGACCGCATCCCCGCCCACGCTGCCCTCATGCGCCCAGTTAAACTGGGCGGAAAGGGGAGAATCATCGGAGTAACCGCCCCCTGAGGCCGCCCCCGCCACAGGGTACGCACTGGGATAGGAATAAGAGAGCACCTGATTCTCAGCGGTGGCGATATAGAGATAGGGCGACTCCGCCACAACCGCCAAAGGCTGGGTCGCAGTCAGCAGGGTCGTGACCCCACTCGCGGCATCAATTTGGCGAATCGCGTTATTACCCCTGTCGGCCACCCAGACCGTGCCCGAAGCGTCCAAGGTCAGCCCCGCTGGGGAATTAAACGAGGCGTTGAGAAGATTGGCACTGTCCGCATTCCCGGCGGCGGTCTGCCCGGCCCACGTCGTCACCTGGCCCGTGCTTCTCTCCACGCGGCGAATCCAATTTTTCTCCGTCACATAAAGAAAATTCCCGGTGCCATCCATCGCCAGGCCGGAGATGGCGGAAAAACGAGCAGCCGTGCCCGCGCCATCCAGCGTACCCGGTTCCACACTGCCGACAAACGTCGAAATTTCTCCCGATGACAGATTCACCTTCCGGATACGCGTCCCTTCCCCCACGTACGCGATTCCGGCATGCACCACCACGGGGGCGTTCAAACCGGCTTGCCACAGCCGCGATGAGAAACGGCCCACCCCGTCGGGCCCATCCAGCCCCGCTGGGTAGGGCTGATTCACTTGACTAAACAGTAATTTCTGGAATGTCGTGGGCAACGCCGCCGTGGCGCGGGGCGTCAACTGAACACTCAACGTTCCACTTGCATAGGGCAACAGCACCTCTTGCTCTACCAAGCCAAAGGTAGGATGAGAGGCGGTGAGCGCCCACAGGCCATATGCAGCGCTGGCGATGACGGTCGGCGAAGCTCCGACAGCGCTCACCGCCTCGTGAGACAACGGATCACTCAGCGTAAAGGTGACGCCGCTGGCAATGCCATTTCCCGCCGAGTCAAGTGCGACAAGGCTCAATGAGGCAGGCACGAGCGGAGCAAAAAGAGGTTTATAGCTCGGGGAAGTGCTCGGGTCGGGGATGGCGCCGTCAGCATCAATCAAAGACGACGCAATGTGCTGGGTCTGGATGTACGGCTCGTCATACGCGCGAACGTCCGCCTGGTAGCCCGACAAACCATCAACAAGCCCTTGCAATGCCGTTAAATCTACATTGGGCGCCACGCCTGGCGCCCGCAATATCACCTGCTCCAGGGCATCGGCCGCAGCAATGGTTCCGCCATGGATTTTGACGACGTGCGCTGAGGCACTCAGGTTCGCCATTCCCTTCATCGTGATCAGGGGACGCTTGGCTGCATCGAGGGCTGTGATGGCAAAAACCCGGTTATTCCCGAGGGGCACCTGCAACCGCAACGGCACCGCCCCCAGCGATGGCGACCAGGGCTCTGTCTTGGTAATTTTTGAAAAATCGGCGCCCTGGGCGGTGACGCGCAAATAGGCGATGCGCTGATCCTCAAAATTCGCCGCACTCTTTAACGAGTATCCCGACTGCTTAACGCCAAGGCCATTCGGCGGCACCAAGGTCACCGTCGCATAGCCCCGGATCAGCGAAGCGCCAGGTTCCCCCGGCATCAGGGCACTGATGCGAGCGCAAGCGAACGAAGCCACACTGACGGCCAGCAGCCCCGCGCCAGCAAGCCAGCGCACCGGGTGATTACCCATCAACGAACGTGACATTCATGACCCCCCGATTGCTGCCGCCAAAAGACGCCCGCGCATTTCCATCCTTCACAACCAAACCGAGCGGGTCGGTGCGGCCCGCGAACGTGCTCATCAGCTTGGCCGGGCCACCAGAGAACGGCAGCAGCAGTAAACTCACGTGATTGGGCAACGGTGGGGTCGCCCCCCCCAGCCATAAAGCGGCCGTCTCAAGCGGCGACGTTAAAACGTACAGGTTGGATGAATCCGCCTGCAAATAAGGATGCACGTAGACTCCGCCGGGCAAGACGTTGAATACATTGCCCACGTCGCCCGATCTCACGGCCCGCAGAACCCTTCGCCCCTCCTGCAGGGCCGTGAAGTACATCGTGGTGCTGTCGCCTGCCAAAGCCAAAGGCTGATTTTGCCCCGAGGCCAGCAATGTCACCGTCAAATCCCCTGTATTGACGCTCTGCAAGGTGCCATCGTGGTCGCGGCCCCGATCCAACACGAACAGATCACTACCAACGATGGCCAGATCAGTGGGCCAGGAGAAGCCAGCCAGCACGCTTGACGTGACGGTGGGGTCGTTTTGGCTCACCCGAGAGACGCGCCCGCCCCCACCACCGCTGCCCCCCTCTGCCACATACACGTCCGTGCCATCGCTCGCCAGGGCCGTGACATTGTCCAAGCCTCCAAGCCACAACGTGGCAGATGCCGCCGCGTACTTGTACACATGGCTTTCATCCGCAAAAAAGAGTTCACCGGGTGTAGCCCCTGACACCACAAAACAAGCAGGGGTCGCCGACAAGGCGGCGTGAGCTGAATCGCGCAAGATGCCTCGCGCGGGGGGCGTGTAGCGGTAACTGTCCCGAATCGCTGAAGAGGCCTCAAACCCGGGGGAGGTGGCAGGATTAGCATCCAGGTAATACCAACTTGAGCTTGACACGGCCATCGCACCCGGCAAGGCATCGGAGGGTAAACTCTCCGCGGTCGCCGAGAGACCCAGCGCCTCAAACGGCTCGAAAGCATCAAAGGCGAAACCCGCCGGTGGAGGAGTGGCTGCAACGCTCGAACTGCCACCGCCGCCGCCACTGCGAGGTGTGGGGGTTGGAGACGGCAGCGAGGTCGTGCGGGTAGACAAATCATCGGGCGATGCCGTGGGGCTCACCCCGTCACTGGCAGTCTCGTCCGGGTTGGGGGTTGCGGACGCCTCCAGGGGCAATTCGGACGCCCACACCTCCGGCGACAGCGACGGCGGCGGGCTGCGCAGCGTTTCTTCGGTCGCGACTTCGACAGCCTCATTCAAAAGAGTCAAGACATTCTCGGCCACTTCTCGTAGCGGCGAATCGGCCGCCGTAATCGCAGTCACGATATCCGGCGGCAATTCGATGTCACCCAACGGCTGCACCGCCGTCAACAACCCTTCCAAGACGCGCTCCAACACTTGTTGCTCAACTGCCGAGAGATTGCCCAAATCGGGCCGCTTCCCAGCGGCCGGGCCGCCCGAAGCGCCCGCCGCAGTGGCAGATGCCAAAATATTTTCCAGGGTTTCCGCCGCCGCGATCTTGGCCTTCTCGTAGGCTTCCAACAAAAAGGGCAGGGCGTTCAGCACAATGGCCTGGTTCTGCGGCAGCTTCAATTCCAACGCCACCGCCCGGATGCGTTTCAAGAAGGCCGCCAAGGCCAGCGTGGAAGCGGGGTTCAATGCCACAAACGCAGCAGGTGCGGCAGCCTGGCTTAAGCGATAACGCGCGCCTTCCCGGCGCCCGGCAAAGGCCAACGCCGCCAGCGTGCGTCCGTCCTTCGTGGCCGAAACGCGCAAGGGAGTACCCGATGGCGGTTCGGGGTTCAATTCCAAAGTGAACGAGCCATCGGCGTTGGTGATGGCTGTGCCCAGCAAGACGTCGTCGTCAATGCGACGCACTTGGATGCTGGCCGCCGAAAATGCTGCCGTGCCGAGTGTGGCCGTCCCCGAAATGGTTCGGCTGGAAGCCGTCAGGGCCAGAGGCGACAAATTCGCCCCCCGCACCGCACTGCTCGGCAACGTCCCCGCAAAAGGGGGGGCCTGACACGCTGCCACTGCCAGGACCAGAGGCAGCCACCCGCGCGCGCGGAAGCGGAATATGGTTCTCACGAGGGCCTCCCGGCATCACCAGTGAACACACAAGCCGAGGAAAGGTCTACCATGAACTGCCGGATTGTGCAAAACACCACGCGCAAGTGGTTGGTGCTAGTATGAACGGCTGGCGGGACCGTCCATGTTTCAGGAGCCTCAAGTGTCACACCCAAAGCTTGACCTATTCGCTTTATCTTTCGTGCTTCTAGCGCCTCTCTCCGCCTGCGTCATACTGGGCACAGAACCCCGCGTCCCAGAACGCGTTCCCGTGGCAGCACCCAGAGTTCGCACGGAAGGCTACACCGCACGGCCCCGTGTGGGAACCGCGCGCGATCAAAAACAACTTCAAGCGACCGGCCGCGTGCAGGTAACATTTCAGGGTCTGGGCCCTCAGGGTCAGCGCCCCTCCCTCGGAGCGCCTGTCACGCGCAGCGACTATCGCCACGCCCCCCACATCGACGGGTGGTCCGGGAATCTTTGGCAAACCGAACGCACCGCAGCGGCTCGCATCCAGGTTCTCCTGACCGACAGCGCAGGCATTGCCCGCACCAAGAATCTGGGAGCCGCGGAACTGAAGCAACCGTTGCTGGCGATGGTTTTTGTTAACGTCCCGGAGGGACAGGCCAAAGTTCAAGTCAGGGCTTACGATGCACTGAATAACCTCATCACCTCGGAAACCGAAACAGTCCCCGTGAGAAGCAATCAACTGGCTGCCTTGTCGTTTGCCATGCCCATCGGGACTTCCGGGGGCTCGTTGGGCAGCCGCCTCGCGGTGCAACGCAATGAACCAACAGGGGGCAATATCTCGGGTTACTGGGTGGTCAACGCCGGAGAATCCCCGCCCGAATATCCCATGGTTGGATGTGGCGAGGATTACGTTTGGTTCGTCACCCAGATTGGAAACAACGTCCGGGCCACCGTCAGTGGCTGGAACGAACCCGATTCCGAAAAATATCCTGGCAGCTTCTGGATTGAAGAGGCCTTTGGTACGATGCGCAAAAACAATTTGGAACTGACCGGAATTGTCACGTACAAGGATCATCCGGAGGGCACTCCCATCGGGGTCGAACGCGCAGAATATCTTTTGGTCTTCGACCCTGTTGCAAACCGATTATTGGGTGCACGCAATGATGTTCGGGGCTGGGCCGTGCCGTACATTGAAGATTGTGAAGGAGCCCCAAACGAAGACGTGACAGTACCGCCGACGCCGGCTCCGCCAATCGCAACCAGAAATTCGGCTTTGGTATCTGGCAGCCAAGGGCTGGCGCCAGCATTACCGAGCACTTCCCCGGCGCCGAGCCGTCTGAAACGTGTTGAAGGGACGGTGTATGGTCCCGATGATCAACCCGTTTCAACCGGAACAATTTTGATACAGACCCTCGACCTTTCCACAAGCAGAGTTTCGGTTCCAATACAACCCGACGGGCGCTATGCGGCCGATATTCCGACCAACAAATGGGTGGAAATGTTCACCACCTCTGGCAACCTGACGGGTGTTTATTGGGGAATTTTCTACGAAATCCTCGGAGAAACCAGCCAAACACGCGATCTCTGGCTGCGCGCAGAGGAAGTCACCGAACGCGACACGACAGCCAGTGAGGACATAAGCCCCCCCAGTGAGACCAACACCGAAGATACGGTCGCAACAGCCGTTTAGAGATTCGGCGTGACTGAACTCCTGTCGACAACACGCCCGGCCTCACCATGGCTTCTGCCCGCCGCCGCGGCGGCAGCGACCATCGCCTATCTGTGTTTGCCGTTTGAGTCCGCTGTGAACAAAGCACTGTCAATCACACTGTTTATCGGCTTGCTTTGGCTCACGGAAGCCCTCCCGCTTGCGATCACCGCGCTGGCTGTCCCAGTGCTCGCCCTGGCAGTCCAGATGCCACACCTGACCACGGAAAAAGCCTTCTCGGCCTTTGCTGATCCCATCGTATTTCTCTTCTTGGGCGGCTTCGCATTGGCCGCGGCGCTCAGGGTGCAACAACTCGATAGAAAGATAGCCCTGGGTTTGCTCGCTATGTCGCGAGGCCACGCCCGTCTTGCAATTCTTGGATTAATAGGTCTCACGGCCCTGCTTTCGCTGGGAATTAACAACACGGCCACTACGGCCCTGATGCTCCCTCTGGCGCTGGGACTGCTGCGGGATGTAAGCCCTGAGGCCAAGCCAGCCTTGGCGGCGTTTTTGCTTCTAAGCATTGCCTATGCTGCCAGCATCGGCGGGATGGGCACGATGGTAGGCTCTGCCCCGAACGCCATTGCGGCCCGTGCCCTCGGCTACGAATTCAACGATTGGCTGCGCATCGGGCTGCCGATCTCGCTCGTATTGCTTCCGTTGATGGTGCTGATTTTGTGGGGTATTTTTCGGCCTTCTTGGCCACGAATTGCCATTCCACAGGAAGACCCCATCCCTTGGACCAGGCCACGCGTCATCACGCTGGGAATCTTTCTTGCAACGGCTGCGGCCTGGGGCCTCGCCAGTGAACCCCTCAAAGGCTGGGGCATTCAAGCCCCCCATGCATTTATCGCGGCCGCGTCCGTTGTCCTGCTTTCTGTGTGCCGGGTGATCCGCTGGCCCGACTTGCACCGCGAAGTCGATTGGGGGGTGTTGCTGCTTTTTGGCGGGGGGCTGACCCTGGCTCACATTCTGGACTCATCGGGTGCATCACAGGTCTTGGGACAAGAATTGGCTCAAATGCTAAAAGGGGGACCCCTCCTGTGGGTCGTCGGAGGCCTTGGTCTGTTTGTGGTCTGTCTGACGGAGCTTGCAAGCAACACCGCGACCGCTGCGTTGTTCATTCCTATTTTCGCCGGCGTGGCTGGAGAACTGGGACTGCCGCGTGAACCCCTCGTCATGTTAGTGGCATTGTGCGCCTCGTGTGCCTTTGCCTTGCCCGTAGCGACGCCACCCAACGCGCTGGTGTATGGCACCCAATTGATCAGAGCCGCTGATATGTTCAAAGCGGGCTTCGTCCTCAACCTCGTCTCTTTGGCAGTGATTACGCTCTGGTTACGGCATCTATGCGGCTCGCCCTAGCCGGGCAACACGTGTCCTGGCTGAGGAACCAAATACCTGACGAACCAGTCGGCTGACAATTCTGCCACCCGTTCGAGTGTTCCGGGTTCGGAAAAAAGATGGCTGGCACCCGGAACGGTTAACAGTTCGACGGGTGCAACCATCTGTCGACGGGCTGTTTGATTCAGAGCTAAAACTTCTTGATCGCGACTCCCCACCAACAGCAACGTCGGTGCTTGAACCTGCGCCAAACTGGCCTGGGCAAGATCAGGACGACCGCCGCGTGAGACCACCGCACGAATCAAATTTGGGCGTCGACTCGCGGCGATGAGAGCAGCGGCAGCACCGGTGCTTGCCCCAAAATAACCCACGGGCAGATGACGCCAGGCCTGTTGCCGGTTGACCCAGTCTGTCGCCTGCAACAGCCGAACAGCCAGATGTTCAACATTGAAACGCCACTTCCCTGAAAGCACGTCTTCAGACTCTTCCAACGGAGTCAGAAGGTCAAACAGGAGCGTGGCTATCCCCGTGTTCCGAAGAAAATTGGCGACGTATTGATTCCGTGGACTGTGCCGGCTGCTGCCGCTGCCGTGGGCGAACAAAACAATGCCCCCCGCACCCGCAGGCCTTCCAAGCAGGCCGGGCAGAACCGCAGAATCGACCTCAATGCCCACCGCCTGTATTTCACTTTGTGGTCCAAAAGTAATGCTCATCGGCCACCCCCCCTGTGCTAGAGGGTAGTCACTGAGGCAGCCAGAGCGAAGCGACAGGCGAAGGGAAAATTAACCACTTTTTAACCCCAGCTTGTCCGTTGGAACCCGCTTGGAACTGTTCTTAAACACAAGGCTATCAGGTGATCCCAAGCGTTACAAAAAAGTCTGAAGCACGAAAGGGCAGGCATTAATGAGCACGCTAGACATTCTGGCAAACGCAAAAATTTCGGACTGGGCGTCCGTCAAATTAGCTCCTACCCATTTCAACCCCGTCGAGGAGTCTGGCACAATCATTGACCCCCCTTTATACGAAAATGTCTCACTGAAAGATGTATTCTTGCGGGCTCCTGCTGAACTGAATCCTTCGACCGCCTCCGGCCCCGAGGGAACGCTGAAAAATTATGACTTCGCTTCATTTCACAGCCCTGTGTGGGACAAGGCGCCCGCCTTGGGTATGGTCCGACCAGAACTCAACCTCAAGCAACTGCTGGCGCCCGCGAGCGAAAAGGCCGCAAAAGAACAGCAGAGGTTGACCCAGATTGCACGTCACGCGTCGGCGAACCGCCGCCCCGACGGCAGGTGCTACAACCACGTGTGGAGATTTCTTCAGGCCGCGGGTTCCTACGGTCATCTGCTGCGGTTCGGAATTCCGAATCAATACAGCCGGTACGCCCGCCAATTCGCAGAATACGCGGATAAAAACCTGGCAAAATTGGGTCTCAGGAGACTCCCGATTGACAACCCATACCTGGCACCTGCGGGGGCCCTCGTGGTCGTGCGACCTGGCGCACCGGGAACGGGACACCGGGAGGCTGGAGACATTGCAGTGGCCGATGGCCGAGGCCGGTTTTTCAATGGCGGAGAGATGGGCTACGGTGGCGCTCGGAATTTCCCCCCCGGCAATAAGCACGTGCTCGGAATTTACGCCCCGGCGTGAGCCCCCCCCCAAAGACAAAACTCGTGACAACGGGCAAAACAGTGTACCCTGAAAACATCCCCCTTGAGACGGAACTGAATCGTTGAATCGCACCTTGCGCTGGTTGTTACCCCTGCTCGGCACCGGAGGCGTTGGCTTCGGTGTCTGGTATTTTGGCACTTCTCACGAAGAAACCACTGTCTACAGTACGCAGCCCGTTGAGACAGGCCCCATCCAAGCCAAAGTCAGTGCATCGGGAATACTTTCTGCGGTGGTGACGGTTCAGGTCGGGACGCAGGTGTCGGGGAGAATTCAAGACTTACTCGTTGACTACAATTCCTCAGTCCGGAAGGGCCAAGTGTTGGCGCGTCTGGAACCTCAATTGTTCGAGGCTGAATTGGCGCGGGCACAGGCCAATCGGGTGGCAGCCCAGAGCGCATTGACGCGTGCAGAGATTGAACAGCAGCAGGCGAAACTTCAGCTCGAACGGGCCAGACAGCTGTGGGATCGACAATTGGTCGCCCGAGCGGACCTAGACAACGCCCAAGCCAATTCAGATGCGGCCCGTGCGCAGGCGGCATCTGCCCGTGCGCAGGTTGCCCAGAGCGAAGCGCAGGTGAACCAGGCGCGCCTCAATCTGACATTCACAACCATCGTGTCACCCATCGATGGCACGATCATCTCGCGCTCTGTTGACGTGGGGCAAACGGTGGCCGCCTCATTGCAAACGCCGACGCTCTTTGAGATCGCGCAAGATCTTCGGAAGGCCCAGGTGGCAGCCGCCATTTCAGAAGCCGACGTGGGGAAATTGAAGCCCGGGATGTTGGCAAGCTTCAGCGTGGCGGCATACCCGCAAGAACGCTTTGAAGGAAGCATTCGGCAAGTTAGAAACGCGCCCCGCACAGAGCAAAACGTCGTCACTTACGATGCCATCATCGACGTTCAGAACCCTGCCCTCAAGCTGAAACCCGGGATGACCGCGAACGTCTCCATCATCTACGCGCAACGGGACGAGGCACTGCGAATTCCCAATGGGGCCCTGCGTTTCGCGCCCCCCTCGCACGAGAAGGGTCACTCGCCACAGAGCGCTTCACACGCTGGCCCTCCGGCTGCGAAGGCTCCAGGCAAGTCTCGGAGTCGCGAGACACTCAGCGATCCGATGGAGCGGCGGGTGTGGCGGTTGAAAAACGACAAGCCCGAAGCCCTCGTGGTGAAAACAGGAATTACGGATGGCAATTTCACAGAAGTGGTATCCGGCAATCTCACCGCGGGAGACCTCATCATCTTGGATACAAAAACCGCATCCTCGAACTCCAAAAACTCCCATTCTGGCGGACGGCGGGCCCGCGTCCCTAGGTTCTAGCGCCGTGCCTCACACGCTGTTACACCTGATTGAGATTCAAAAAACATACGGCGAGGGAGATAACGCCGTTCGAGCCCTTCAGAACGTCTCTTTGACCGTAAACCAGGGTGAATTTGTCGCGATTATGGGAGCATCAGGCTCAGGGAAGAGCACCCTGATGAATTTGATCGGATGCCTGGACAAACCGGACGCTGGGCAATATGTGCTGGCCGGGCAGAACGTTTCTGCCCTGGACGCCGCGGCGCTGGCTGACATTCGCAACCAATTCATCGGCTTCGTGTTTCAAAATTTTAATTTGCTGCCCAGAACGTCGGCCTTGGAAAACGTGGAACTTCCCCTCGTTTATGCCGGCATCGGTGCGGATGAGCGCCGAGCGCGCGCCACCAAGGCCTTGACGGCTGTCGGGTTGGCCTCTCGCCTTCATCACCACCCCAATCAATTGTCGGGGGGCCAGCAGCAAAGGGTCGCCATTGCTCGAGCCATTGTAGGTGCACCGCGCGTCATATTAGCGGACGAACCCACAGGTGCTCTGGACTCGCAAACCTCGGTAGAAACCATGCAGTTGTTTCAAAAACTATGGCAAGAGGGCATCAGTGTCATTCTCGTAACCCACGAACATGACGTCGCCGCTTATGCGGAGCGCCTGATTACGATGCGCGACGGACGCGTGGCCTCGGATCACCGTCAGCAGCCTCAAGGGGCCACCCAGGGGGGACAACACGTTTGAGCGGCTGGCAAACCATTCGCATCGCCCTCAAGGCCCTATTGCGTAACACGATGCGTTCATTTCTCACCGTGCTGGGCGTCATTATCGGCGTGGGAGCGGTCATCGCCATGGTGGCAGTCGGTGAAGGGGCCAAAGCCCAGGTCAATGCGCAGTTCTCGGCCATGGGGTCCAATCTTATGATGTTATTCCCGGGCTCTAGCTCAATGCGAGGGGCGCGGGGCGCCGCGGGCTCCGCGGCCTCATTGACCTGGGATGATCTGAACGCCATTCGGCGTGAAGTCCCCTCAGTCAAACTGGCGGCTGCTCAACTCCGGGCATCCAGTCAGGTGATGGCCCAAGACCAAAACTGGGCAACGACCATTACGGGGACCAGCCCCGAATTGTTTATGATTCGTAATTGGACCATCGAACAGGGTCGATTCTTTACGGAAGGCGACGTGGACAGTGCCAGCGCCGTCGCGGTGGTGGGAGCCACGGTGATAGAACGTCTCTTTGGACTCAATCTGGACCCGGTGGGTCAGACGATCATCATTCGCAATGTGCCTTTTGAGGTCATCGGAACGCTCAAGTCAAAAGGGCAATCGTCTATCGGACAAGACCACGATGACAATATTTTTATTCCGCAAACCACGTTTCAACGGAAAATAAAGGGTGCTTCGAGGGGTATTCTCGCGGGCTTTGTTAGCATTCAGACACACTCGGAAGCGGATCTTCCACGGGCCGAGAAGGAAATCACCACCTTGCTGCGACAACGTCATCGCCTGGGCCCGGATGCAGAAAACGATTTTTCACTCGCCAATCTTACGGAATACGCCCAAGCGCGACAGGAAGGTACGAAGACTTTCACGCTGCTGCTGGCGAGCATCGCGGCGGTCAGCTTAGTGGTCGGCGGTATCGGAATTATGAACATCATGCTGGTGTCAGTCACCGAAAGAACCCGCGAAATCGGCCTGCGAATGGCCATTGGAGCGCGCCCGGCGCACATTCTCCTGCAATTTTTGGTGGAAGCCGTCGTGCTCTCCCTGATTGGAGGTTTGGTCGGATTGACGGTTGGCGTGGCCGTCGGCTGGCAACTTGGACAACAATTCGGCTGGCCGATTACTTTTTCTCCTGCGTTGATGATGATGGCGGTGGGATTCTCCGCGGTGGTTGGTGTTGCATTCGGCCTGTATCCGGCACTAAAGGCCTCAAAACTCAATCCCATTGATGCATTGAGGTTCGAATGACAACTCGCTGCGCGTGGGGCGCGCTCAACGTGGCCCTCTTTTTCTTCAATTTTTCTGCAGGCGCGTGGGCTCACCCTGCCCCACCCAAGACCCCAACGGCGGCAAAACTGACGCTGCAGGACGCCCTGGCCACGGCCATACAGAACCAACCTCAATTACGCCAAGCCCGAGCAGACCTCGCTGGCAGCAGGGCCCAGGCCGACCAAACAAAGGCGGCCCTCTGGCCCCAGGTTTCGATGGGGACCAGCTATCAGTTGGGTCCGACCCGCCAGAATATCAACCAGGTGGGTGTTCCCATCACCAACGTGGGCAACTACGCCCTCAGCGTCAATGCCGACCAGTTGCTGTATGATTTCGGCCAAACCCATCATCGGTTTCAAGCAGGCCAAGCGCAGGTGGCGGCCCAACAAAACAATACCACCTTCATCACCCAACAAATCCATTTGAATGTGCGTTTGGCCTATTTTGTCTTACAGGCGAAGCAAGCCCTTTTTCGGGTCGCGGAAGAAGCCCTCGCCAACCAACTCCGTCACCAAGGGCGCATCGCCCACCTGGTCGAGGTCGGACTGCGCGCTCCCATCGACCGTGCGCAAGCGACCAAGGATGTTGCGAATGCCCAATTACAAAGGATCAACGCTCAAAATGAAGTACGAACGGCCCAGGCACAACTCAATCAAGCGATGGGAGTGGAAAACCCAAGAGAATTCGTGCTTGTCGATGATGCCATGCCACCCGTGTCCGGGGAGGACGCTGACGTAGAAACACTCTTGGCTGAATCGCTTTCCAGCCGTGCAGACATTGCCGCGCTGAAATTGCGCATTGAGGCCCAGCGTTTACTGGTACAGGCAGCGGAATTTAACAATTTCCCCAGTTTGCGGGGTTCTGCCGGAGCAGGAGCCAACGGGACCCCTATTTCCGATCCATTTTACAACTGGGGCGTTGGAGTTGGACTCACGTGGCCTCTGTATACAGGGGGGGGGCGCGAAGCGCAAGCAGCCCAATCTCGCGCGACATTACAGGGACTTCAAGCCACTTTCGATCTGAATCGCCAGCAAATTCGACTCGCTGTTGAACAAAACCGTCTGCGACTCGCCACCGCCAAGGCCGCACTCACAGCGGCGGAAACCTCTGAACAAGCGGCCCAAATACAATTAAACCTCGCAGAGGGACGTTACGAAGCCGGTGTCGGTTCAATTCTGGAACTTGGGGATGCGCAACTCTCGTTGACGCAAGCCAAGGCCCAGGTGGTTCAAGAACGCTTCAACCTGGCATCCACGCGGGCGCAAATGCTTCAGGCACTTGGTCGAGACTGACTCGATTCAGTTCACGGGCCTGACGGCCGTGGTCGCCACAGGCTCGGCCTCGTTCTCAGGTTTCCAACCACGAAGCAAGGTCGAATTCACATCATAAACAGCACGCTTCAACACCGGATGCGCATCCATAAAATGATCAAAGTCAAAGGCGTTGAAGTTGTGGTCCGTTTCTTGCACGATTCTGACCCGTTGCGCAGGCCCTAAATAAGCATTCGTGAGATCCTCAAGACCCGCTATTTGCTGCTGAGTCAAGCTCTCCACCGCACCCTCGGATAACAGATCGGCTGTCCGCATTTTGTCCGCCACGAACGTGGTGCCCGCATCCAGAATTAACGGGTAATCCTCCCGACGGCGTGGAGCAAGGGTCAGAGCGCTCAGGCGCACGACCGCGCCTGGCACAGAATAAGTAGCCGTCACGAAAATTTGCCCCCGAGACGCCTCGATGGGAAACAACAAAAAGCGGCCCAAACCATCAATTTTTGCAACCGTTGACAGTTCTTGACCGAGCGCGTCGTGTGCTTGAACGGTTCCACTCGCGAGCCGATCCACTTTCAACTCATTCAAAACCAACGGGTCGACAGCGACAGTGCCTAACAATCGCCCAAAGTTAGCGGCCCGTTTCGCGCGTGCTCCGGGCACAACCCGCACCGTCTCCACGTAAGCCCCAGCATCCGGCTCGTTCACGGGGGCGCCTCCCGACAAACATCCAGACACGACCAGCGCAAGAATCACGGGCCCGACAGTGACAGAACCCCTCGAAAATACACGTTGCAGAAAAGGAGTCCGCCTGGACATCACGCCCATTGGGCACCCAGGCACATCCCAGCCTCCGGCAACCCCCTCTCCCTCTCGGTCTTTTCTCATTCCGAGTTCCCTACGGCACGATCGTCGCGCCGAGCAACGGCACGCTGTTCTCCCCCGTCACCTTCACACGCCAGGGTATCGCCCGTTCGGCACCAAAAGTCAAATAGGCTGTTCCCCAAGGTTTCAACGTCAAATTCACCTCGGAGTCTTTGGTTGGGCGGGTTTGGAACCCTCGCAAAACAATATCCTCGGCCCCTGTCGATGACTTAAAGACCCCTGTCAGCGACAAGTTGGTGTACTTGTAAGGGGTGTTCTGGGCAAGCGGCGTGTCTGAGATGAAGTTGGCGATGGACCACGCGCGAAAGTGTTCAGAAAAGGAGGTGCCCCGCTTTGCAAGGACCGCTCCAACACATGAAACCCCCGCTCTATTGTCATTTAAAATTTCAGCAATGATTTCTGGGCCGTACCGGTCTACCAAATAGCGCACGAAAAGATAGCTCTGCCCATATGCAAATCCGTTGGGATTCTCAGCCCACGACGTCAAAGAGAACGACGACGAATCTTCTTGAAAAACCCGCAGATCCTTTGCGATGTGATAATCCCCCGCAGGCAAACCATATCCTGCGACTTCCATCGCATACATACTCAAGCCCTCATCCAACCAAGTTTCCTCCGCCAGACGGTATCCGAGGCGAGCTGACTTGCGGGAAAAATTGAGCAAATGCTGAAACTCGTGGGCCAGGGTGCCAAACGAAGTTAATTCAGGTCGATCAAACAGTTGGTCGGTCATGAACAGCACCTCTTTTTGGTTGGAGCGAGACAAGGTGCTCGGTACGGCGTCACGAGACCAGAAATAGCCCATCAGACCTTTTTCTTTGCCCCAGTTGTCGACTGCCGGTGATAACACAATAAATATGCGTGACTCACCGTCCACCCCCGGACGCGGTTCAGAACCAAAAACAGCGGTCAGGCGAGGATAAATACGCTCTTCCCACTCTCGAACCAGTTTGTCGAGATTTTCCTCTGAGATGGCCTTCGCCTCCAGGTCGAGGTAGAAATAGGCATGATCGGACACGCGCCTCAACGCGCATGTTTGCTCGCGATCGCCGCCGGTCCGAGGATCACCCGTATTGATCCAAAATGTTTCCGTCGAGCCCAATTCCCGGGGGGGCGTGGTCTGCTTCAAAAACCGAGTAAACCCAGGGATTGAGGGCACCAAGCCTCGTTCCGCCGTGAATCGCGACGTGTAAGGCATCGCAAAATCAGCGACAGGATCCACCTCTGGGCCCAGGGAAATTCCAGCCAAGCGAAACGCGGGCGTCAGAGGCAAAACCGAAAAGCGTAAGGCCTGTCCCCCTGATTGGGCGCTGCTCGCCACCAAGGTCAACTCTTGACCCACGGGGGTTGTAACATCAAGCGCCGGCCCTCGAGACTCCAGCAGCGTGATGCTACTGCTTTCGCTTAACGCGGGCCGGGGTTTCTCAGGAACGCTGAGAGGTTGAACGCCCACAGCACCGTTCGGGGTTGAACAACCGCCCAGACAGGCTCCAACAAGGGCAAAGGAAACAGCGAAACGGTTTGTGAACATACTTCAACAAAGCATCCGGAGCGATTCAGGGCGTACGCCTTCATCTATTGTACCTCGCGCGGCGGCCTCTATTCGGTCTCGGACAGCACATTTTACCTCACCCTCGACCTCCCGAAGTTGCGGTCCCCTCCTATCACCTGGTAACATGCAGAACCCTGGCGGTATAGCCAAGTGGTAAGGCGAAGCTCTGCAAAAGCTTTATTCCCCGGTTCGAATCCGGGTGCCGCCTCCAGGGCGTATAGCTCAGTTGGTTAGAGCGCCACGTTGACATCGTGGAGGTCACTGGTTCGAGTCCAGTTATGCCCACCTTGAGTGAAAGTCGTTGTCCCAAACTTGGGGCGGCGGCTTTTTTTTAGCGCTCGTTGAATCCCATTCCCTGGAGAATCCGCTCAACACATCGCTCGACGCGTTTGCGGCGGGTTTCCGCTTGTTTGGCGCCCCCAATGTACAAGATATGGCTGCGCTTTCGGCCGGGGGTCAGGGCGTGGAACGCACGCTGAAGGAGGGGGTCTGCGAGGAGGCGTTCAGCAAGTTCGTCAGGCACAGGGTCCTCCGCCGCCGCCGGTTGCATTTTCACGCCTGAACTCTCCAAGGCGATCGCCTGTGCCAAGAAGGCCAAGGTCGCCTCCCGTTTCAAAAACAACTCCTCCAGCGTTTGGAATTTCAGATAACGCACCCAACGAGAGTGGGGGCCCGGGGCTTGAAGCAGGCCATCGGTATCAGCCAAAAAAGCACCTTGGCAAAAAGACAAGGCGCAATTTTTCCGTCGGGCCGCAATCATCACGACATTTTTACCGTTCAACGTGTAACAAGGGCTGCCCCATTTCATTTCTTCGCGAAGGCCCGAAGACAGCACCAACTCGCGCAAAGCGCGCAGAATCTCCGGCCACTGGCGCACCTTACACTGGGGTGACTGGTAATGGGCGCAACGGCCGCACCCATCACGCAGAAACGCATCCACGCTCTCGGTATTCATGGACACAGCCTGGTATCCTCTCGAAACCAAAGCAAAACAACCCTCTTCGTGTTCACGAGCACCTCAAAACAGCCTTTCAGTGAGGGTATGGCCTGAGAGGCGGACAGGCCGTTTTGTTCACCGCTCCGGGGCTCAACCCAGGACCGGGTAATCCAGATAGCCCGCTTCGCCCGGCGTGTAGAAGGTGTCCTGGTTCGCTGGCGTTAGCGGCTTGCCTTCACGCACGCGGGCGACGAAATCCGGGTTGGAGATAAATGGGGTGCCGAAGGCGACCAATTCCCCCCGTCCCGCCAGCAAGTCGGCCTCCGCGCGGGTTGCATCATAACCGCCAGAAAGGATAATGGGGCCGCCAAAGGCTTGACGGATGGCCTCCTTGAGGGTGGCTGGAACCTCCGGAGCCCCCCACGCCGAATGGTCGACCAAGTGGATGTATGCCAGCTTTAGGCTGCCCAGGTGGGCGGCCAAGGCGGTGAACTGAGGCACCAGTTCCTCGTGAACAGCCATACTGTTAAACACGCCAAAGGGGGAAAGGCGGATGCCCACACGCTCCGCGCCAATCGCTGCCACCACGCGCGTGGCAACCTCAACCGCAAATTTATTGCGCTTCTCCAGGGTTCCGCCCCAGTCATCGCCCCGCTCATTGGCGGCCGGGTTCAAAAACTGATCCATCAAATACCCGTTGGCGCCGTGCAGCTCCACACCATCAAAACCGGCCTCGATAGCCAGTTTCGCAGCGTGTACATACGAGACGATCGCCGCGTCAATGTCGCTTTCGGTCATCGCTTCAGGCGCCGGATGGTCTTGCATCATTTCCTGGTCGGTCCACATTTGACCGGGGGCCGCGACCGCCGAAGGCGCCAGCAAACGGGCCCCCGCCGGCATGTTGAGCGGGTGCCCCACCCGACCGCAGTGCATCAGTTGGACGAAAATTTTGCCGCCCTTGGCGTGGACCGCATCCGTCACGGCACGCCACGCTTTGACGTGCGCGTCTGTGAAAAGGCCCGGGATGCGTGCGTAGCCCAAACCATCGGCGGCAGGCGAAGTACCCTCCGTGATGATCAGCCCGGCCTCAGCCCGCAGGGCGTAATAGCGAACCATCAGGTCCGTAGGGATATGGTCAGCCGTCGCGCGACTGCGCGTCATGGGCGCCATCACGATGCGGTTGGCAAGTTCAAGAGCACCCAGCCGACAGGGGCTAAACAATTTCGTTTCCGTGCTGATTGTCATAAATACTCCTCCAAACCTTATTAACCCTATTGTTCCAGAAAGTTTACCCAATTAAATAAGCTACCCATTCCTTGAAACACAGACGCGCCCACGGCAAGATACGACCAGCGGTTGGTCAGGGTAGACCCGTCAAACGCGCAGTTTCCAACCTCGCTGAAAAAGCTGCAGGGCCACGCTTAAGGTCGCAACAGCGAAGGTCGTCGTCACGGTGATGGAGAGCCAGGGCGATACCTCCGCTACGCCCAGTAACGCAAAACGGAAACCATCAAGCAAGTAGAAGAGTGGATTTGCAAACGCCAAGGGTCGCGCGGCCTCAGGAAGCAAGGTTAATGGCGTAAACGCTCCCCCCAACCAGATTAATGGTGTAAAGATGAAAGTTTGTGGAATCGCAATGTGGTCCCATTTTTCAGCCCAAAGGCCCATGATCAAGCCGACAGCGGAAAAGAAGACGGCAATCAGGGTCATCAATACGATGCATAACAGGGGGTGTACCGGCCACCGGCCCGTAAATATCGGCAAAAAAAGCATCAGGAGGTGCCCCAACAGCAACGCGCGCACCACCGACCCCGTGATGAAACCAAGCACCAGTTCCACTGCCGACAAAGGGGCCACGAGTAACTCTTGGATACTGTTCATAAATCGGTGCTGAAACAGGGAGGCTGAACTCTCCGCGAACGAGGCCTCGATCACCGTTAAGGCCACCAAGCCTGGAATCAAAAAAACAACATACGGCACGCCGCTTGCTGATTCGATGCGCCCGCCCACCGAAAAGCCGATGATCAGGACGTACAGCAGGGTGGAAATGATAGGCGGCCAAATAACCTGGTTAATAATCTGAAACGTGCGGCGTATTTCCCGCCGTGCCAATGTTGCAAGCCCCGTGGTGTTCATGCGTTGGTTCTTCCCGTCAGTTCTAGAAAAATATCCTGCAAATTTCGGCGCGCCAAATGGAGATTTTGTAGGCGATGCCCGGCCGCTTCGCTGGCCTGCAAAATGCGTGGCACGTCCTCGACTTCCGTCTGATGAATGATCGCGCGCCGCCCATCCATTTCCAGGGTCACTTGAAGCCCTTGCCATGCCACGGGTAATGAATCCAAGGGACGCTCAAAGAGCAACTCGAGCCGGCTGTGGCTTTGGTGGGCCAACAGGGCCTCTTTGTTGTCCAGAGCCACCAGACGCCCTTGGCTAATAATGCCCACGCGATTGCAAAGTTGCTCAGCCTCCTCTAAATAATGGGTCGTCAAAAAAATAGTCAATCCGGCGCGGTTGAGGGCCCGCAGAAAGTCCCACAATTCCAGTCGCAATTCGAGGTCTACCCCTGCCGTAGGTTCGTCCAGAATGAGAATCTGCGGAGCGTGTACCAAGGCCCTTGCCAAGGACAAGCGCCTCTTCATACCGCCCGACAGCTTGGCGACCTCATCATCGCGCTTATCCCACAACGAAAATTGTCGCAACAAAACCTTCGCCCGTTCACGCGCCACATCGCGGGCCACGCCAAAATATCCTGCTTGATAGACCAAGATCTCTTCGACGCTCAGATAGCGGTCAAAGTTAAACTCTTGGGGGGCAAGCCCAATGGCTTGTCGCGCCAGGCGGTAATCGCTCGCGACGTCGTGTCCAAACACCTTGATCGTCCCTGTATCGAAACGGGCCAGGCCCACAATGGCGTTAATGGTGGTGGTCTTACCGGCCCCATTGGGCCCCAAAAAAGCAAAAAAATCACCGGGCGCCACCCCAAAGGTGACGCCGTCGACCGCAAGCGCTCCTCCGCGATAGCGTTTTTGCAACCCTGAAACATCAATGGCGGCAACGGGAGCCACCGGTTGACTGATCTGGAACACCTCAAACAGTTCTGTCGGTGAGTTCACGAAACCCCCAAATCCTTCACCTTGGTCGGCACCATGACTGCGTCTGTCATCCCGTGGATGGCGAGCTTATCCAAGGGACATATGGTACTCAAAACACCCCCCAAGCGCGCTTCTCCGCCCACGACGAAATAATAGGGGCACAGGCGGACACGGCCCTCGATCGAAACAAGCTGCTGTGTAATGAAGTCAAAATAAGAAACAGAGGTACGCTCCGGCTTGCGATATTGTTGCAAAATATATGGATTTCGTGGAAATGCAGTCAAAGCATTGCGAAGAGCCAGTTCCCAATCCCCCGTCGACAGGTCGTGCCCGAACGCAACCCCGTGACTGCCCCACGCCAAACTCGAAAACCCTGAGGGCTTCACAACAAAGCTGCGATCCCGCTTGGAGGCCGCTGAAAGGCTCAGCCAGTCCTGTACCGGAGTTCCGTCAACGGCCAAGCCTGGAATCACAGCCTGGGGAGGCAGTGGGGTCGGATCCAACACCCACGTTTTGGGCAACAAATGATCCAAAATCTGCAAACTCGCCGGAGACATCTCCGCCCGCCAGAATGCTCGCAAAGCCGGGTGGTGATACAACGCAAAACTCAATTTTTCTTCGAGATAGGCCTTGTAGGGAGGGGTCACCACCACCTGAGCCTTCTTATTGGCATATTGGACCAGTTCCGCGCGCGGAATATTTTTCAGGTCAAACAGCTCAAAGAAACGGTAGATGACATCCACGCGTTGAAGTCCACGACCGGGAAACTCAGCCAAGATGGCATCTCCGTCATAGCGCAAGTCTGAAGGACGCACCACCGCGGTGTTCAGATTGGCCTCGTTCAGGCGGCTACCCAACCATTGCTGTTCCAGCCAATAATCATTCGATTCATCGGACACCACGATCGCAAGCCAAGGGTCCTCTGCCCCTGCCACGTCGCGAATCATCGCCGCGTACCCTTGAACCAGACCGTCCGCTCCGCCCAGCAACTCAAAACCCAACGCCGCATAGTCCGCTGACATCGCCGCCGTCAAACCAATGCCCCCCGGGATGCTATCCAACTCGCAAGCCGACAGCGCGCCCGACTCATCAACAATGAGGTCAGGACGAATCACCCGCGGGATCAGCCCCTTGAAGCGGTTCATCCGTTGGTACTCCACCAGCGCCTCAGGTTTGCCTTGGTCCAGCAGTTGAAAAACCCACGCGGGCTGACGCCCCTTGACGCTCTCCACGTACAATTTATTCAAGGCCTGAACGAACCCTAAAAGGTGATTCCCCAGCGCTTGCAACTCTGCAGCGCGCGCAGCACTAATGACGTGAGGTTCTGGCGAGATGCGCCATGCGGTGTGTCGCCCGGGGGGCAAAGCCTGCTGATTGTTTGCGTAAAGGGGGCTGGTCGCCGCTTGCGCATTCAAGGCCAGCGCCCTCTCGGCCGCAGAGAGAGGCATACCGCCTTCCCTTGAGCGATTCAAGATGGCGATCTCCGAGGGTAACATCGACATTCCCTTTCCAGGGGACTGCCCCCTGCCAATACCGGGTTCGCGATCAGCGCTTGGCTGCACCATATTTTTCATCCAGATAGGGCAATATTTTTTCTTCGTCGTCGAGCATCGTGTCGCCATCAATCAGAACGGGAACGGTCCACTGCCCGGACACGGCGAAAACTTCGTGGCGCTCCGCGCGGTCCGCCGGAACGTCGATCGTTTCATAGGACAAACCGAGTTCAGACAGTTTGTCGCGCACCATCTTGCAATAAGGACAACGCTGGAGATTGTAGAGTTTCATCGGGTGACTCCTTTTATTGGTCTGCTGAGGCGGAAGGGCCCAGGCGGTTCAAAAGCGTCATCAAAATCCGGTATTCGTCCTCCGTGAACAGGTCAGACACGCGCCGGGCGGCTCGCCCCAAGGCCTCCTCCAAAGACGGTCGCAAGCGATGGGCACGCTCTTCGAGACAAATCCTCACGGCACGGCGATCGCCTGGGTCCGGACAGCGGCGCAACAAGCCCCTTTTCTCGAGGCGGCCCAGCATCGGAGTCAGCGAGGCCGCATCCACTTGCAATTCCATCGCCAGCGCTCTCGCCGAAAGCCCATCCTGCGCGTACAAAGCAAATATGACGTGGGCTTGCGCCACCGTCAGGCCCAACGAAAGCAGGGCCTCGTCATACAAGCGCAATGAGCGCCTGTGCGCGACCCCCAGAGAAAAACAAGGACACTGCTCGACCACGACCCCAATCATTAATTCACACCCGGCCATTAATAAGATATCTCATATTTTTATCATAAAAATAATTAGAGTCAAGTTGACGATGTGCCTGTGGCTGGGCTTACCATGTCCCAGGCCTCGCAGGTGCCTGAAAGTCGGATTTTTTGCTCACACCTCCGCCAGAATCTCATCCCGACACCCCCGTCGCCGCCGCCAGTGCCCCGTTGTTCGCAGAAGTACTTATCGACGGTTTGAACCTTGAACGGGGGGAACCCTACACGTATCGGATTCCGCCGCAATGGCATGCCGCAGTGCGCGTTGGAGTGCCTGTCTTGGTCCCCTTCGGAAACCAGCGCCACGTGGCTGGCTATGTCATCGGTGTGACAGAACAGGCGCCAACCAACATTCAACTGCGCGACCTTGAGGATGTGGTGGTGGGGGAGGTTCTCCCCCCTTCGCTGCAAGGACTGCTTCCTTGGCTGGCAGACACCACCATGTCGCCCATGACCGATGTCATCAAGACCGTGATGCCGGTTGGAACCCTGAGCCGCATTCAACGGCGCGTACGAACAAGACCCAAAGGGTTACGCCCGCTCCAAGGCCTCACGCAGGACGACGGTTTGAGCGGAGAAGTCGCCCGGCGCCTATGCCAACACCCAGAGGTATCCCTTCATCAACTCAAAACCGCAGGGAAACGCGTGCCTGCGCTCCTGGCCTCCTGGCGGGCACAAGGCTGGATCGAATTTTCGACGGTCTTTCTATCCCCTCAAAAGGGGGAACGGCGTCACCTCGTCGCCACCGCACGGGATGGTGGAAACCCAACCCGATTGACGCCGCGGCAAGCGGCCGTGCTGGAGGCATTGATCGCGCGAGGCGGGAAGCTGCCCGTCTCTCAGCTTCTTCGCGAAACCAAGTCCGACGCCGCCTTGCTGCGACGTTTAGAAAAACACGGCTGCCTTCACATCGAGCAACTGCCCCTCAGGCGAACGACGCACGCGGGCGAAGCCACAGAATCTCCCCCAGACCTGACCCCTCAACAACAACAAGTGCTTGAACGCCTGCGGGCCCAGGCGGGAAACCCGCATACCTTTCTGTTGCACGGCGCGACCGGCAGCGGCAAGACCGAAATTTACCTGCGCATGATTGCAGACGCCCTTGAACAAGGCGGGAGTGCCATCGTTTTGGTTCCCGAAATTTCACTCACGCCTCAAACGGTCAGGCGATTCCAAGCGCGATTCGGAGATGCGGTGGCCGTCCTTCATTCCCACCTGAGCCCAGGCGAGCGCTATGACGAGTGGCAGCGTATTCGTCAAGGTGAAGCCTCGGTGGTGGTGGGTGCACGGTCTGCGATTTTCGCCCCTGTAACAGGCCTGCGCATCATCGTTCTCGACGAAGAGCACGAAGGCAGCTACAAGCAAGAGAACAGTCCCCGTTATCACGCACGCGAAGTCGCCCTTGAGCGCGCCCGCAGGGAGGGAGCCACCGTCATACTGGGCAGTGCGACCCCTTCTCTTGAAAGTTACGTAGCGGCCCAACGGGGAATCTACACCCTTCTATCGATGCCGGATCGCGTCGGCGAGCGCCCATTGCCACCGGTCGAGGTCGTCGATATGCGCGCGGAAATGAAACAAGGCCACCGTGGAACTTTCAGCCGCTCGTTGTTGCGGGCGATGAAAGAGGTTCTCAGCCACGGTGAGCAGGCCATTCTGCTACTTAACCGTCGTGGTTACAGCTCGTTCGTCTTTTGTCGGGAATGTGGCTACACCTGTCGCTGTGAGCGCTGCTCTGTCGCGTTGACCCAGCATAACAACCCACCCCACTTGCGGTGCCACTATTGCGATGCCCGGGCCCCCGTACCCGATACATGTCCCCAATGCCGTGGGCCCTACATTCGCCACTTCGGCGCCGGCACCCAGCAAATTGAGGAGGCGTGTCGACAGCAATTCCCCGATGCACGGGTCGTTCGAATCGACCGTGATACCACCCGCAGAAAAGGCAGCCACGCGGCGTTGTTGGACGCCTTTGGCCGGGGTGAGTTCGATGTACTTGTGGGCACCCAGATGGTGGCGAAAGGCCTCGACTTTCCTCGTGTCACCCTCGTGGGCGTGATGGCGGCAGATGCGGCCCTCAATCTTCCGGATTTTCGAGCGGGAGAACGCACCTTTCAACTGCTCACACAGGTGGCCGGTCGCGCCGGACGACATCAACTGCCCGGTCGCGTCGTGGTACAAGCCTACGAACCCGACAGCCCGGCCATTCAAGCCGCATCAAGCCACGATTACGGGGCATTCGTCGCAAGCGAAATCCCCGATCGCGAATTGTTGGCCTGGCCACCGTTCGGAGAATTGGCAGTGATACTTCTGTCTGGCCCCGATCTGCTCCAAGTGAGTCAGGTCGGCCAGAAACTGGCGACAAAATTGAACGAGAGCAGCACGTGCGAAATTTTCGGTCCCCACGAGGCCCCCGTCGCCAAAGTGCGTGGATTACATCGCCAACAAATCATCATTAAGGCCCGTTCACTTCACTCAGTGAGACCCGTGCTGCGGCAGGCGCTGGCTCACGCGCAAAGCCCCGGGGTCCGCATGGGCCTCGACCTGAACCCCAACCAGTTGCTGTAAGGGCTTCGCGAGGATCGACAGACCTTGCCCCCCCCTCGTATTATGTAAAATCGGGGGCCAAACATCACAGTGTCCTGGCACCCACGACACGTCTCGGGGGAAAATCTGAATGATGAAGCGGCTGGCTTCCTGGCTCACACTCAGCGCGATGGCTGCTTTCCTGGGCGGTTGTGACGACAATCTACCCAACACAGACCCTCTGAAGACGCCACTCATTGAAGCGCCCGGAGAGGCATTCCGGCGGCCCCTCGAAACCAATCCGTGGGTCAACACAACGATCATCACCCGGACCAAAACGGCCACGGAGACGCCAGATACTCACGCCAATGCCACCGCCAGCCCCGCTGGGATCACGGCAGTCCTCCCCCCCGAGGAGAACCACTCGATTATCCAAGGAAGCTTGTCCCCTGTGCCGTCAGGGGCTCAAAAAATCACGTTGCGTCCATTGGACAGTGAACAGCCGTTGCCCCTCGGAATCGATGCGAATAAAGAAGTTGCCTCGGCCGCATTACTCTCTCCATCGGGCGAATTTACGGTTTTTATTCCGCCTCAGGAGCCCGGTCTTGTCTCGATCTCAATCTCCCCGGTCGCCACGGGCCCCTCCACCGTTTCCTACGAGGCCTTGCTAGAATTACCGCCCCAAGATCCCTATACATTGGACGACGAGGCGGCCCTTTTCAGCCGTATCTGGCGTTCAAACGCCGAAAACACGCTCGAAGCGCTGACCATCAGCCCCTCCCAATCCACATGGACCCCTTGGGAGGTGTTAGATGCCGCCACGGTTCTAAAGCTCAAAAACGCCCACGACCAACTTGCCAAAGCCCTCGCGGGCATCAGTGCCCCGACAACCCGCGCGGACGCGCTACAACGCGCAGGCGAGGTTTTACTCTCGCGCTGGCAACCCTCGCGGATCACCATCACCGAAGAGGCGTTGGGGCCTCCACGACTGGCTCCCCGTGGAGCGATTTCTCTCCTGGATTCAGCGTGGTTGCCCACCCTCAAACGCATCCTGCCACTGCTCGAAAAACAAGCAGCAATCGCGTTGCAACGGGAGCCAGATTTTTCTCGTGATCGTCCGTGGCTCGTGGGTGATGCCAAGCAATCTCCGCCGAACACGGCCCGTACACTTGTCGTCTACGCCATCGAGACATTGGCTTTCGGAAAGTCGCTGGAAGCCTACCCCCTGCTGGAAGACTTATTACGCGATCTTGATGCCCCACCCGATCCCGAAACCGACCTCTCTCTTGCGACGACCTTGAAGACATTGCGCTTCGAAGCGACCCTCCACCTCGCCCGTCTCATTGCGACAGATTCCAAGACCTGGGAACGTTCGCTCCAACGGCTGGAGTCGCTGGATTGATCGCAAGGGCCGGCCATGACATCGCATAAAATATTGATTCTTTCCAGCCTCCTTTTGCTCGCCTGCGACCCCACACTGGTTCCGGTCAATCCCCCAGAACCAGGCGATGGCGCCGAGCAACCCGCTGTCCTGCCGCCCTCGCCCATCGTCATCATCGTTTCCCCCCAACCGGCGGTCTCTCCGAGCCCCATCACTCAGTTTCCTTTCGCCATTACCACCGCCGTGCAAGAAGCGTTGCCCAGTGGCCTCGGCTATTCGATCGTGCGCACGGGGGCAGCAAAATCGCCCCGAGCACGAGACGGGCAACGGGTCTCAGTGCACTATACCGGCTGGCTCACCAACGGCCAGGTTTTCGATTCCTCCCGACCCCGGAAAAAGCCTTTCCGCTTCACGCTAGGGGCGGGGACTGTGATTCAAGGCTGGGAAGAGGGCGTGACTGGAATGCAGACGGGGGAATGGCGCAAACTGGTCATCCCCCCGCGCTTGGCATACGGTGAAAACGGCACGCGTTCCATTCCGCCGCGGGCAACCCTGATTTTTGAAGTTGAATTGCTCGCCGTGGAATAAAGCCTCCCTGCGACGGGGAATATGCCGCCTAGCTTGTCAGTGGTTCCCCGATTGATTCGCCATTTTCCACAGACACGAGGACTGTTTTTATGGAATGCCCCCAATGTTTTGCCTGGGTCGCCCCCCCGCGCACCACCTGTGAGTGTGGCACCCAGGTGCGGGACAGTGAGGATGATAGTTCCCCAGAGCCGGCCCCGCGCGCTAAACCCCTCAAAAAGCGACGGCGGCGGCGTTTCAGTTTTTACGGCACGGGGCGAGCACTGTTCTTCATCACCCTGAGAAATATAGCCCTGACAATTTTCACCGCAGGGATTTATCGTTTTTGGGCGCGAGCCCACACCCGCCGCTACACATTTTCACAACTTTCATTTGAAAATCACCGCTTCACTTTTCACGGGACGGGGGGAGAAGCCTTTCGGGGTTTCGTGCGCCTGATCGGGTGGGGGATGCTGGCCGTTTTCGGGTTGGTATTGACGTTCGTGATTCTCGGCATTCTTGTGCCCCCACTCTTCATACTTTTGACCGTTGCGGAGCCTTTGGGGGTGGTTTTTCTCGCCTCCTTCGTCGTGGTCAATGGCCGGCGTTACGTTATTTCTCGCACCTCTTATCGCGGAATATTTTTCAGTTTTGATGGAACCCTGAAAGGATACTGGCGCGCCCTTTTGCCCAGTGGGATCGCCACAGCATTCACGCTGGGCTTGGCGTTTCCTTTTTTGTTCGCTGCCACTCAAAATTGGCTGACCAACCATACCCACTACGGCACCGAGCGCTTCCGCAGTCAGGTACAAGGAAAAACGCTCATGAAGCCGTGGCTCATTTTCTTAGCCGCGGTGCTTGCCTGTGGCGCGGGTGGTGGCGCGGGCGGTATGGCGCTCAGTGTAGTGCTCCGGGAGACGTTCTTCGCCCAAGGGGGGGCCGAGGGGGCGTTGGGCGCGGCACTGGCTACCCTGCTCATGGGTGATCAGTTCAAGACCATTGGCATATTCCTTGGCGCCGTGGCGGGGGCTCTCGGGGGCATTGTTTTGGGTTCGTGCTGGCTTGACACACAGTTTCAACGGCATGTTGCAGCCAGCACCTCGTTTCAAAAAGCGAAATTCTCTTCCAGCATGACCACCCTGGGGCTGCTAAAGGTCCGCACACTGAACTTGTTGGTACTTCTTTTTACGGGGGGCCTGGGACTGGGCTTTAACATCGCGCGCACCTTGCGTTACCGAGCACAGTGCCTCAGCCTGGTGGGCCCGTTGAATCTGAGCGCCATCTCTCAGCGCGTGGACGTCAATGATGCCACTGTGGAAGGCTTGCTCGACGAAGCGGCCTTCGACCTTGGGTAAGCCCGTGCGTGCGCCGCGGAGCTATTGGCACGGGGAATTGTTCGATGGAAAAACGCCCCTCGCCCACGGCGTGAAGGTTTACATCCATCCGAACGCATTGGTCCTGCAACAGGACAATGGTCAAGAGGAGCGCTGGTCTTGGACAGAATTGCGTCTTTTGCAAGGCCTTGAGCCTGGAGAGCACGTGCGAATCGGCCGTGGGGACGCGCTGACAGCCCCCACGCTGGTCGTGACACAAGTAGATTTCCTCGACGCTGTGCATCGGGCTGCGCCACAAGCAAACCTTGGAAAGAATAAAACCTTGGGTCGCTTGGGGAAAATTTCGGTCGCCACATTCGCCGGGGGCCTGTTCTTCCTCTTGGGCCTGTATCACTGGGGCATTCCCGCCCTGGCGGATCAGTTTACACAGCGTGTGCCCATCGAGTGGGAAGAAAAACTAGGGTCTGAATTGATGGGGAATTCTAAAAGGGTGAATGTGCCGTGTGCTGCCCAAGACAAACAGCGCATCCTGAATCATCTCTTCGAACGAGTTCGAAGAAACAGCAACAGCCCCTACTCATATCGGGTGCTGCTGGTCCACGGAGAGTCGATGAACGCGTTTGCCGCACCGGGTGGGCACATCGTCGTTTACGAAACACTCGTCCGTGCAATGCCAACACCGGATGCGCTGGCAGGCGTCCTGGCTCACGAAATGCAGCACGTCGAACGTCGCCACGGAACGCGGGCCCTGCTGCGCGGGATATCCGGTCAATTACTGTTAACTGCCATGTTCGGGGATGCCGGCTCGCTCGGGCAAATAATAAATTTGGGGGCAACCCTGGACGATTTGGCCTACGATCGGGCGGCCGAGCGCGAAGCGGATCAACGGGGTCTTCAACAAATGATACGCGCGGGGCTGGATCCCCACGGGATGGCCCAAGGTTTTGCAGCGTTAGCGGCAAAACAACAACTGCCGAAGCATCTGGAAAAACAACTCAGCTGGCTTTCTACCCACCCAACCAGTGAGGAACGGCTGCGGGCGATCGCCCGCGCGCTGAAGTCATACAAGGGTCTTCCGGACCCCGCGCTATCTGCTTCCGAATGGCGAATGCTGTCGAAACCGTGCAGCCGTCAGCCAGTCAAGCTCAGGCTCAAGTTTCAGGCATCCCAGTGAGACCGAACCCGAGGGTGAATGGTCACCCGGCGCGATGCAATTTCTTCATACACCCTCTCGTAATCACTGACCATCCGCGCAACATCAAAACGGCGCTTAGCCTCGTCGCGACAGCGTTTGGGGTCCAAAGCGCTCACACAGGCAATCGCTTCCACGGCCTCTGCGAGGGTCTCCACAACAAAGCCCGTCTCACCGTGCGTCACGACCTCGGGAATGGCTCCCTGGCGCATCGCAACAACCGGCGTTCCACACGCCATGGCCTCCACCAGGACGAGGCCGAAGGGTTCCGGCCATTGCACCAGGTGCAACAAAGCCAACGCTCCTTGTAGTAACCGCCGTTTCGCGGCCCCCTGCACCTCGCCCACAAATCGCACGGAGGTTCCGTCAATATGAGGGGCAACCCGTGTCTCAAAATAGGCGCGATCGGATGGGTCCACCTTCGCCGCCATCACCAAGGGCAAGCCGGCTTGATGGGCCGCTTCAATGGCGAGGTGTGGGCCTTTTTCTTCGGCCATGCGCCCCAGAAACAACAAATAATCTTGGCGCAGACCCAAATCATACCGGGCCGTCTCGATGCCATTGTATACATTTGCCACATAATTCAAATGGGGCGCGTCCAATCGCTGCGCGTGGCTAATAGTGACCAACGGGTGGCTGCCGAACGCTTGATAGTAGCGGGCATGGGGCGAAAAAATGGGACCATGCACGGTGGTGAGCATGGTTGCATTCACCAATTCACCCAGAGCCAACCCCGGATAACCGTGGTGATTGTGCCAAATGTCAAAGGCATCGTGACCCTGCACGGCCTTCACAAGATGTAAAAAGGTGGCGGCCTCGTGCATCCACGGGTCCAACGCCTGCACGCGTAATGGAAGCTCTTCCGTCGCTGACAATTCACTGGCGTGGGACAATGAATTCCCCGTCGCATACAAGGTCACGTGATGCCCTCGGGAAACCAACCCGTCCACCAGAAGGGCTGCCACGCGTTCAATACCACCATACGCCCTCGGTGGCGTAGACTCACAAATTGGCGCTAACATCGCAATGCGCACATCCTCCTCCTCGCCACGGCTTCCCGCCATACGGTCCAGTCTACGCGCGCCGTGGTCTGACGAGAGGTTTCAAGCGCCTCAGTCCGGCGAATTATGTTTCAAGGCGATCGCAGGGCACACGGGAGCGGTGCGAACTGCGTGACCGAAACCGTTTTTTCTGCTACGAACCCGTCAAGCAGTTTGTTCAGGGTTCCAAGCCTGCAATGCGCTGAACTCTTCCCGCGTAGGCGGCATCGCGCACGACGCGCCCGACGCCTAAATGTTTATCTAAAAACAATCGCAATGCTTCCTCTTCGACGGCCCGGCGTTCCCCATCGGCCTCGCATGCGACGTCCTGTGCATAGGCGACCGCCAACAGGGCGTGGGCAAGAGCCTCCGCGTGAGGGCGCAACATCAAGGCCCCGACCCCCGCGTCTGCCTCTTGCGCGATCGCAGGCCATTCGCGTTCAAATCGCTCCAGTGCAGCGAAAGCGGGCAGCAAAGACTGGCACAAGTCATCGAGCGGAAGCAAACGCGCTCTGAGTCCGCTCAGAAAGCCTTCCCGGAGAGCCGGGCGCTGAAAGTCTCGGAGTGTTTGGGCCACCAACGTGTTGTGCGTCCCTTCCCAATTTTCGTAGACAACGTTGTCGCGCAACAATCGCGGCAGCACAGAAAAAGACTCGATGGCACCATTCCCCCCCAAAGTTTCGATCGCCGCCAGCACGACGCGATGCGAATGTTGACACGTGATCATCTTCAGCAAATTGATCGAAACGCGCACAAACGCCCGCTCTGGCTCATCCACAAGGCCCGCCTCCACACGATCCAAGGCCGCCGCCGTGTCCAAAGAAGCAGCCAACATCACAGCGGACGTCACATACGTGTGGGCCAGCATCTCCTGGACAAGAGGATAGTCTGAAATGGGGCGCCCGAAAGCCATTCGCGCCCGGGCATAACCACTTGCCACGAGGTGTGCGCGACGCGCAATTCCTGCGCAACCCGTCGAATTATATAGTCGCGACGTGTTGATGACGTAATTCATCACGTGCTTGAATCCGTCGTGCACTTGGCCGATGGCGTAGGCCACCGCCCCCTCAAAATCTATTTCCGCCGAAGGCATCGACCGCGTGCCGAGCTTTTCTTTCAGGCGACGTAAGAAAAAATAATTCACGCGGCCGTCTTCTAAATATCTCGGCACCAAGAACAAACCCAATCCCGCCGTACCCGATGGGCCGCCAGCATAACGGGCAGTCATCAAAATGAGGTCGGCGCCGGCATTGGAGCAGAACCATTTCTCGCCAAAAATACGCCAGCGGGTGGTTCCCCATTCCTCGCCGTCCGGGTGGGCCTCCACCGCGTTCGCCCCGACGTCGGACCCACCCTGCAGTTCGGTAAGAAACTGAGCGCCATCCAGCCTTTCCCCCCACACATCCCTCAGAACAGCAGGCAGAAAGCGCGCGCGCAGGGCCTCCGATGCAGCCCCCTGAAGGGCCTTGACCACACCAGCCGTGCAGGCCACCGGACAATTATGCCCCGCTTCTCCCGCGTGACTGCTGAGATAGAATAGCGCCTGGGCACGCAAATTCGCCGGGCGCTCGCCATAGGTCGAAATCAGCCGCCCGTCCTGATAAATAGCGCGGCCACACGCGTCATAGCTCGGATGGTTTTCCAACGCCTCGCGCCGCTCACCCACCGGGCTAAAACGGTCGAGCCGGGGCAGATTCCCGTCGCGGTTGTTGACGATGGCTGCCTGGTCCAAGACATTCGCCGCAATACCCCCAAAGAACTCAAAATGAGGCTGATGAGCGTGGAAATGTTCCGTCGGCATCAGGCGCTGAAGCAGGCGCTGCAATTGACGGTTATGCGTGTAGAAATTGGCAGGTTGACACGCGAGCCATTTTTGCATTTCTGCCCGCGCGCGCGCGTGCCGTTCCGCCATCCCGTTGCCTCCCGTCACGTGGGTTATCCGAAGCGCTGACAGCTTCTCTCTATTTATCGCCTTCGAAGCCCGCTAATGTCGCTTGCGCCGCCGCCAAGCGGGCAATCGGTACGCGAAACGGTGAGCAGCTGACGTAATCGAGGCCTAATTCCTCGCAAAAAGTAATAGAACTTGGTTCCCCCCCATGCTCCCCGCAAACGCCCAACTTCAAAGTGCCATTCACAGACCGACCTTTGTCGACGGCGATGCGCATCAATGCGCCCACGCCCTCTCGGTCGAGCACCTCAAAAGGATTGTGAGGCAAAATTTTGAGGTCCGTATACCGCGTGAGAAACTTTCCTTCCGCGTCATCACGGCTATAGCCGAAAGTCATCTGGGTGAGGTCGTTTGTTCCGAATGAGAAAAACTGGGCCTCTCGGGCCACCTGATCGGCCGTCAGGGCTGCGCGGGGAAGTTCAATCATCGTGCCGAATCGATATTCCACCTCGCAGCCTTGTTCAGCCATGACCGTGCGTGCCACGCCTTCGAGTTGCGCGCGCACCCGCGCGAGTTCATTGACGTGCCCAACCAACGGAATCATCACCTCAGGCACGACGTGCACCCCCTCGCGATGCAACTCACAGGCAGCTTCGAAAATGGCTCGAACCTGCATCTCGTTAATTTCTGGAAAGGTCAAACCCAAGCGACAGCCGCGCAGCCCCATCATGGGGTTTGCCTCTGAGAGGCGCTCGACCTCACGAAGAAGCTTTTCCCGCTCGGCCAAACGCTCAGCGTCATCGCCGCTGCACCGCAGAAGGGCCACCTCCGCAATCAATTCGTGTGCATTGGGCAAAAACTCGTGTAGTGGCGGATCGAGCAGGCGAATGGTCACGGGCAAACCGCTCATCGCCCGAAAAATGCCCTTGAAGTCGTCTCGCTGCATCGGCAGCAAATCGTTTAAGGCCTTGCGTCGCTCAGTTTCGCCCTGAGCCAAAATCATCCCTTGCACGACGGGCAAACGTTCTGGGGCCATAAACATGTGCTCGGTCCGACACAAACCAATGCCCTCAGCGCCAAACTCTCGAGCCTTCGCAGCGTCCTCAGGCGTGTCGGCATTGGCTCTCACCCCCAACCGTCGCGTCTCGTCTGCCCAGGTCATCAGCAGATTGAACTCAGGGGAAAGTTCAGGCTCAATCATCGGCACCTCTCCCGCAATGATTTCCCCGGTGCCCCCATTGATGCTGAGGGTATCCCCTTCGCGAAAAGTGCGTCCTGCCGCTTCCATTGTTTTGGCGGACAAATTCACGTCCACACCGTCAGCCCCTGCGACGCACGGTCTGCCCATGCCGCGAGCCACTACCGCGGCGTGGCTCGTCATGCCGCCGCGACTGGTCAGAACACCCTGGGCTTGTATCATACCGTGGATGTCATCGGGGCACGTTTCAACGCGAACCAAAATGACTTTTTCGCCTCGCCGACCTCGACGTTCAGCCTCATCCGCGTCGAAAACAATCGCCCCGGTCGCGGCGCCGGGTGAGGCAGGCAGGCCCCGGGCCAGAACATCCAGCGCTGCGGTTGGATCGATCCGGCGATGAAGCAATTGGTTCAAAGCGCCCGGTTCTACCCGCAACAGGGCTTCCTGATGGGTAATCAGTCCCTCTTGGGCCATTTCCACAGCCACTTTCACCGCCGCCTGGGCCGTTCGTTTGCCCGTGCGAGTTTGCAGCATATACAGTGTGCCACGCTCCACGGTGAATTCCAGATCCTGCATGTCTCGATAATGGGCTTCAAGACGTTCTGCAATCGCCTTAAACTGCGCATAGACTTGGGGCATATCCCGCGCGAGCTCGGCAATGGGTTTGGGAGTACGAATTCCCGCCACCACGTCCTCACCCTGCGCATTGGTGAGATATTCGCCATACAGCGCGTTCTCCCCCGTGCTCGGATTCCGCGTGAAAGCAACCCCTGTGCCCGAGTCGTCTCCCATGTTCCCAAACACCATCGCTTGGACATTCACGGCAGTTCCCAGCGTGTGAGAGATTTTGTGATGGTTGCGGTACGTAATGGCCCGTTCGTTGTTCCAGCTGCGGAAAACTGCTTCGATCGCCATGCGCAATTGCGCACGGGGGTCCGAGGGGAAGTCAATGCCCAAGTGAGTGACAACCAATCGCTTGTAGGCCGCCACGATCTCCTTCAGGGTATCAGCATCCAAATCGGTGTCTAATTTGACACCCAAGCGCTGTTTAAATTCTTCCAGCAAATGTTCAAAGTGAGACAGTCTGAAATCGAGCACCACGCTCGAGAACATGGCCACAAAACGACGGTATGCATCGTAAGCAAATCGCGGGTTCTCAGTCTGCGCGATGAGGCCCTGAACGGTCTCATCATTCAGTCCCAGGTTCAAAATGGTATCCATCATCCCCGGCATCGAAAACTTCGAACCCGAGCGCACGGAAATCAACAGGGGATTGCTGGCCCGCCCGAAGCCCTTGCCTGTCTCTGCTTCCAAGGCCGCAAGGGCGTTTGAAACCGCCTCCCACAAATCTCCGGGCGCCCTTTGCCCCAGGTCGTAATATTCATTGCACACCGTCGTCGGAATGGTGAACCCAGGAGGAACCGGCAAGCCCGCACGGGTCATCTCTGCCAAATTGGCCCCTTTGCCACCCAAGAGGTCCCTCATTGAGGCGTCACCCTCTGCAAAGAGATACACTCGCTTGGCAGACGCCTGCGCGGAAGAGGAAGTAGGGGGCATCAGAACAACTCCTTTCGCTGCAGCAAGTCGAGTATTTCCGAGGCAGTCTCTTCGATGGCCTTGAAGGTGACATCGACCACCGGACATCGCAAGCGCCGAAACAAGGCATCTGCAAAGCCCAGTTCGTCAGAAATTTTTGCCCTGTCAGCATAAGCGCTCTCCGGGGGCAATCCAAGATTGGCCAGTCGACTCCCTCGTATCTCGGTTAACATCTCTGGTTTAACCGTCAGCCCCACGATGCGTCCAGAGGGCAATTCGAAAATTTCTTTGGGTGGATCGGCTCCCGGCACCAGAGGCACGTTCGCGGCCTTAATACCCTGATTTTGCGCCAAATACATACACGTCGGGGTTTTTGAGGTCCTCGAAACCCCCAAAATCACCAGTTCCGCCTGGTGCAAACCGTGAGGGCTCTTGCCATCGTCGTATTTGATGGCAAAGTCAATCGCATCCATGCGCCGAAAGTATTCCTCATCTTTGGTGTGCATCGCGCCCGCCTGGCGGTTGGGAGCAACCCCCAAAACGTTGGTCAGTTCCCCGATGAGGTGGCCGAGCAAGTCAACCGTGGGGATGCCGTGACGCTCTGTCGCCGCCAGAAAAGCGTCTCGAACACCGTCTTGCACCATGGTGTAGGCAAAAAGGGCAGGGCCCTGCGCAGCAGCCAATGCGACCATATTTTCAACCTGTTGAATATGCAAGGCGCGGGGCAAGCGAACAATACGAACGGCTTGGCCTGCAAATTGCGCGACGCAGGCTTTGGTGACATTTTCAGCCGTTTGTCCGCTGGCATCTGACAGGGTGTACACCGTCAGCGGCGAATCGTGGGAAATGATGGTGCTGAACACGCCTGCCCTCCTCGGCAAGAGAAGCAGACCCCGTTGTCTGCCCTCTCCCTATACCCAACCGACCAGCAAGCTCCTCACCTCAAAAATAATTGTGACGGTCTCCCTGAAAAACAGCAAAAAGTTGCCCGCTCGTTTCTCGTCCCGACGCCGCGGTGGAGAGGGAGCGCAAAAAAACAGAGTGGTCATGAGGATGGGTATATGAAGGGCGCAACCCGAGGGAAAGCAGGTATTTTCGTGTGCGGCCGCTTCAGTCTCACTCCGCGCGCCATTCCAGAATTGGCCTCGCTGTTTGACATTGCCCCCGTTGAGATGGCGGGGCGCTGGAATATTGCTCCCACCCAATCCATTGCCATCGTGAGACAGATCCGAGGCACGCGAGAACTCACACGGGCACGCTGGGGACTTTTGCCTGCCTGGATCCGTCACTCCGCCCGCACCCCCCTCCTTATCAACGCCCGAAGCGAAACCATCGCAGAAAAACCGGCCTTTCGTGACGCTCTGCGACACCGGCGTTGTCTTGTGCCGGTCGACGGATTTTTCGAGTGGGCACCGCCCCCTGAGGGCGCTCCCCGTCGTTCCGCAAAACAGCCCTACTGGTTCCGAATATTAAATGACAAACCGTTTGCGCTCGCCGGGCTTTGGGAGGGTGCGTCGGGGGCAGACGAACCGCCCAGCGCGACCTTGATAACCACTGAGGCCAATGCGTGCGTGGCCCCAGTCCACGATCGCATGCCGGTCATTCTCCCTTCCGACGCCTATGAAGCCTGGCTGTCACCCTTGAACACTGACCCCCGGACGCTTCTCAAGATGTTGCAACCCTATCCGGCCGCCCTGATGACAGCGACCCCCGTGAATGTCCGTCTGAACGCCGCCCGATACGATGACGAAAGCCTGGTTGAGCCCGCAGAACCGATCATCCAAACCCGTCTGTTTTGACACCCCACTACATATTTAATTATTTTTAAACCAAGGGATAAACATTCATTAACCTTTAACCCCCTGATCCCTCTGTTCGTGGCGCCGGGGCCTTTGTAAACTAAAGAGAGCAACAGAACTGGATCACCCCTTCGCGTGCAGGGCGAATGGTCGTGGGATCCATCCGGGGATTGTTTGCCGCACTCAGCCTGTGAAAACAGGCCATTGCCTTGCAACTGCTTTGTCTCCTCCGGAGGACCATTCATGTCGATTCGTACTTGGCTGATTGCCAGTGTCACCCTGCTCGTCGCAGCCACGATGAGCGCTTGCGCGACCCGAAACCAACCGCTGACTCAATCCCGTCTCGCGGCCACCAGTCGCATTCGAAACACACAGCCCGCGACGTTCAAAGCCCAGGTGGCCCCATTGCTCGCCTCTCGCTGCATGGGATGTCATACGCCCGGCGGCCGCGGTTCCAGGGCCGTTGAAATATTTGATGGCGCCGGCCAGGTCAGCCACAGCAACGTCTCCGAACGTATCGCCCGCATCTACAAGGCGGTCGAGTCGGGCCGTATGCCCCCTCGTGGGCCCAAATTCACCCCTGACGAACTGGCGGTTCTGCGCACGTGGGCAGAAGCTGGCGCTCAGAACAACTAAGCAAGTGCTCGTCGGGCGCCCGGGGTTGAAAAATCATCGTTTCTGAGCGGCCGGAGTCACCCAAACCCTTAAAAAACCACCCAGTTTCCGCGCCCGCGTGCGCGGAAACTGTTTTTTTTTCGCAGAACCTCGCACAGACGGCACTCGCTAAATGAGCCGTGCATTGTCCCTCACCACCGAGGGCGCGAAAGACAAAAGGACAGGTGAGCGTTCGTCGAGGGCTCACCGCTCCGCCCCTGTGAACGCCGAGCATCTTGCGGGTATGGGTAAGCGGTAAGCAGGCGCGCAGCGTTAGGTGAGGGGTGAAAGATGAACAGGCTGTCCGGGGTGTTGGCATTTTCAATGGTTTTGCTCGGGTGCAATCAGCCTCAGACACCCCCAACCCCTGCCGCCGTGGATGCAGTCCCGTCGGCGACCACCGCGCCCCTCCTGCCGGGGCGCGTGAAAGTGGTGGGTCAGGTGAAGGTTCCCGTGAACGTCCTGCTCGGCAGTGGCGTTCAACTGATTAGCGACCACGCCTTGGGCTTGGTGAGTAACAATGCCGCGGGGAATTTTAGAATACTGAACGCGATGTCCTCCAAGCGCTTGACGTCGTTGGGAGGGCAATCGGTGCAAGGCGTTCGCGTATTTCTGGCCGATGCCTCCGGGCGCCCTATTCCGGATATCCCTGATGCCATCACCGACGAGAACGCGAGTTTTGAACTTCTTCAGGTGCCTGCAGACGACACTTTCGTCATTGTTGCCGAAGTTCCAACCGCCGAAGGCAAAAGCGCGCAGTTGCGCACGGTCGCCCGGGTTGGGAAATATGGGGCGACCACCTCCCTCGATGCCGCCAGCACGCTGGTCAGCTTTAACGTCTTGGAAGGACTTCCGGGTGGAGCCTTGGGAAATTTCAACCCCACCAAGTTTGAAAGTGCCGTGCAAGCCACCGAGCGGAATCTTCGCCCCGATAATTTGCCGGACTTCACAGACATTTTGGCGATTAAGTCTCGGATGAATGAATTGGCGCAAGCCGTGGCCGAATTGCGTGATCTTTTGGGTGCAATTCGTTCAGAGTTAGCCGAACTCAGGTCTGCAGTGGAATCATTGAAACCGGAATCCCCTGCGCCCAGCGCTGTGCCGGCCCCCGCGGCGACTCCTGCCCCCGCCGTCCCCGATAAGGTCGTACCGCCCCCCCAAAACACCCCCAGCGCACCCCCCTCAAGCCTCGTGAGCGTTCCCAGCCCCCCTCCCCCCCAAAAAGAAGCGGAACAAACGCCGGAACCGCTGCCAGAAAAAACGCCTGCCCCTGTCCCCTCGGCGGTTCCATCAACACCGCCCTCTGCCGCCACTAACATCCCAACGGGTTGCTCGGGAACTTCGAACCGCCGGTGCCAGATTCCTCCAGGGTTCCCGTTCACAACAGTGGGCGTCCGACCCTTGGGACAAGCCACCATCTTCTCGCAAAATTCCGTCAACGGAGGATATGTGCAGCTTGAAATACCGGAAGGATGTCCCATTGAATTTGTAGCGCAGGACCCTTTAGGGGGCTGGATGCCATTTTTCGGCTCGCTCCAAGGGATTCAGCCCGGGAGCGGCGATTTGCGCCTCTACTAATTTCACACGGGTTTCAACGACACCGCAGAAGCGAGGGGCTCACCATAAAAAGGGGGGCTTGATGGGTATGTCTTGAATAGGAGGCTGAAGCACTGAGGATCCCACTGCCCCTCTTGATGGCACTGTTGCTCGCCCTCGGTTGCTCCGTACGAGAGACCGGGACGGCATCCAAAGGCGTGTTTAAAGCGCCGAGTAAACGCCTCAGTGACCTCACCCAGCTTCCCGCGCCCCAAGCGCCGAGTGAACCGGGCTCCCCGGAAGATACGGTGGCGCAGACCGCCCAGACGGGTTCTTTGTTGCCCCCCCTGCCCACAGAGTCCCCGGGTGTGACATCCAGTGCCCCCCCTCCTATCGCGGGGGAGGACATTGCCACCGCTCCCAGCGACACACAAGATGGGGCGGCGTCAAACGCTTCGCAAGCTTCGGAAACCCTGTCGGCGTCACCCTCGACGTCTCCCACTCCGAGCACGCAGCCCTCGACGCAAGCCTCCCCAACCCCGTCCCCCCTTTCGCTCGCGGATTTACAGCAGCAAATTGAAGCGCGTTTGGGCCTCATCGCCCGCATCAGCTTCGAACAGGGCCAAGCTAATTTAGTTTCTAACAACGCAGGAAACCTGTTGGGGAACAATGGCGGGCAGTTGCTGTCTGAGTCTGCCGGAAGCCTCTTGAGTGAAACACCAGGCAGTTACCGGCTGGCCCAATCCGGACCCACGATCAACACGGCCCCGCTCGCGAACGAAATCCTTCGGGGCCGTCGCATCTGGGATGCGGGGGGAACGCGCCTACATTTCCAGCGCACCGACCTCTCAGTCGATGAGTATGACCGTCGGGTGGAGATCGATGCGGCAGGCCGGCCGCGTCTGCAAAACACGACCCAGGTGGAATCACGATACGCTGCCGATAACGCTGCTGAGACGATTCGCTCTGAAAGGATTGAACTGGGTCCGGACGGCTCATTACGTCTTCACCGGCCTATGCGTGAATACAAGAGTCCGGACGGCTCGTTGAACAGAATCGTTTTTGGACCTGAGGCCACCAAGATTCGCATGCCCGACCAAGGGGTGGACCTCGACATTGAAAATTTCGAACTTAACCTTCCGACCCGCAGCGGTGCCTTCAGCTACCGTTTCCGCCGAACCGGAAACACAGAGAATGGGACGCTCTCGCAGGTGGAGCGCGATGCGGATGGCCGGCTCTGGTATAGCTACGGTGACGCTTTGGGCTACTACGCGGGGACCAGTGAGGTTCGGGACGCCAGTGGTACTCTCATCGTGAGAAAAACCCGCGAATTAGAGGGCAGCGCCGTGTATCGCTCGTATGAACTGGGCGACGGTCTGGTGATGCGATTACTGAGAGGCGTAAATAACGTGTTCCGCGGCCCGCTCAATGCCCAAGGCGTCAAGGTGGCGGATGTGGCGCTGGGAATTTTTGGCGATGGCACCACAATCTTTGACTTGGCCTACGTCAACAATCCCAGTGTACCGAAACGTGTCGGGTGGGGCGTCCCGCCCCAAGCGCCCGCCCCCTCTCCAGCACCTCAACCCGCCTGGAGGGTTGAAACGGTGTTGGGAGCGGAATCTGGACGCGGCGAAGGAACCCGCGCCACCGCCCGATTTACAAACCTCCGCGCGCTCGTTTCATCCCAGCAAGTCGTGGGGCGTTACTTTGCGTGCGATCTGGGCAATCACCGCATCGTGCGCCTTGACCGCACAGCCGAAGGCTGGAGCGCCGTGGCTCTCGCGGGAAATGGCACCCCGGGCGATGACAACGGCATCGGCGCTGATGCGCGCTTCCGCTCGCCAATTGGCCTCGCGATTGCGCCAGACGATACCCTCTATGTGTCCGAAGTGTCGGGAAATCGTATCCGGCGGATTCGACAAACGAACACAACCCCCCTCGTCGACACCATCGCCGGAGACATCACGGCCGGTTTCCAGAATGGAACGGGCAGCGTGGCGCGCTTCGGCGCCCCGACGGGACTGGCCTTGATCGGCGACACACTGTATGTGGCAGAACAGGCGAATCACGCATTGCGCGCCATCAATCTGGCGACGGCCGATTTCATGGTGACTACCGTACTCGGTGACGGAACCCCGGGTGACACCAATGGCCCGGCTGCCACGGTGCGCTTGCGTCAACCGGTTGCCCTGGCCAGGGCAGCGGACAACTCGATTTGGATGTCTGAAAGCGCGGTGGGACGCATCCGCAGGTATGACGCGGCCGGCGGGCAGGTGAGCACGGTGGTCGCCGGTGTCCCTGAATCACAAGGATGGATTGATGGCCCGGCGGGGGACTGTGGCCTGTTCAGGCCCGTTGGTATTTTTTCGGCGGGAGCACGGGGTATTTTTGTAACCCACGTGGACGTGCGCGCCATCGCGGCCGATGGCAGTGTGCGGACCATTGCAGGGCAACCGTTCATGCAGGGCAGCACCGACGGCGACCACACCATTGCCAGTTTCGTAGCGGTCTGGGGCACGGTCGCCATGGAAGACGGCAGCTACCTCCTCACCGACTCGTCTCGCATCAGACGCCTTATTCCTCCACCCCCGTGATGACTTCAGCCCCGAAACCACGGATATGCGTGCCCCCATCGGAGGGCCGACCTCACTGAGCCTTGGAAGAACGTAAATTTTTTTGTCCACGAGGAAAGTACCGTGACCGCGACACCCTTCTGGAAGGAAGCCCCTCGAGAGAGACTCGAGCAAAATATTCACGAACAGAAAGTTGCCTTATCCGCCACCTCGGCCGCCAGCGAAGCGAACCGCTGCCTGTACTGCTATGACGCCCCGTGTGTGCAGGCCTGCCCCACCGCCATCAACATTCCCGAATTCATCCGCCGAATTGCCAACGGGAACCTCGCTGGCGCAGCGAAGACTATTTTTGAAGCGAATATTTTGGGCCATTCCTGTGCCCGGGTGTGCCCAGTAGAGGTTCTTTGCGCCGGCAGTTGCGTCTTTCTCGAGAAAGATGAACCCGCGATCATGATTGGACGCCTGCAGCGCCATGCCACCGACCATGCCTTAAAAAACGGGCTGCGCTTTTCAGCACGGGGAACCGACACAGGCAAGCGAATTGCTTTGATAGGCGCGGGTCCGGCGTCTTTGGCCGCCGCCTACAATCTATCTCTTCGCGGTCACGCGTGCGTTATTTTCGAGGGACGTTCAATGCCGGGTGGCCTCAATACAACGGGCGTTGCTCCCTATAAACTGCAAACGGATGTTTCCCTTGAAGAAGTCGACTACATTTTGGGAATTGGGGGCATCGAGGTGCAAGCCAACACTTGGATTGGACGGGATATCAGCTTTCAGGCTTTGGAAGATGAATTTGACGCTATCTTCATTGGTGTGGGCCTTGGCCCAGACAGCCGCTTGCAAATCCCCGGTGAAAATTTACCGGGGTCAGTGGGGGCTGTGGAACTCATTGAAAGAATAAAAAATGAAAATGGTTTTCACCTGAACGGCATCGACGAAGCGGTGGTGATAGGGGGCGGAAACACAGCCATCGACATCGCTCGCGAACTTAAACAGCTGGGGATTGATACGGTCACCATGGTTTACCGACGCGCAGAAGAGAGCATGTCTGGCTATGCGCACGAATTGGCGCAGGCCAAACAGGAAGGCGTCCGGTTACAGTTCGGTGCAGTGCCTTTGGCAGTAGAGGGGGACGCCAAAGCGGCTCAACTTCGCTGCGCCAAAGTGGACGCCCTTCTCCAGCCCATCCCCGGACAAATCTTTTCCCTGCCCGCCACCTTGATCGTCCGTGCAACCGGCCAAGAAAAACTGCAAACCCTGCTTATGGGAATTACGGGATTAGAATTTTATCAGGGCCGAGTGAAGGTCAATCCGCTGACCCAACAAACGTCGCACCCCAAATATTTTGCAGGAGGCGATTGTGTCAACGGAGGAAAAGAGGTCGTCAACGCGGCCGCGGAGGGAAAACGAGCGGCCGAGGGCATCCACGCGTATTTAACCTCCCATGCGTAATGAAACCAGGCGCACCGTGCCTGTCCGACTGTAGAGAGAGGGAAGAGATGTGGCTGATCTAAGTGTCAATTTTGCCGGAATTACCGCGCCCAACCCCTTCTGGTTGGCGTCCGCCCCGCCCACCAACACAGGCAAACAAATTATGCGCGCCTACGACATGGGGTGGGGTGGGGCCGTTTGGAAAACGCTCGGCACGCCCATTCGGAACGTAACCGCCCGCTTTGCGGCAAACCAGTGGGGAGGCAAGCGTATGATGGGCTTGAACAACATCGAGCTCATCACGGACCGCCCCCTGGAGGTGAATTACGCCGAAATCAAACAGGTCACCGCACGGTATCCGGAGCACGCGACGATTGTTTCTTTAATGTTTGAAACTGAGGACGAGTGGAAGGAAAACATCGAGCGTTCTATTGAGAATGGCGCGAAAGGTTTGGAGCTGAACTTCGGTTGTCCTCACGGCATGTGTGAACGAGGCATGGGGTCAGCCGTGGGCTCGGAACCCGAAGTTATCAAGGCCATCACCGAATGGGTGATGCGCTACGCGAGCGTGCCGGTCATTGTAAAACTGACGCCCAACATTACGGATATTACGCAGGCGGGGCTGGCCGCGCAATCCGGGGGCGGGCAGGCTGTCTCCTTGATCAACACCATCAAGAGCCTGATGGCGGTCGACCTCGACGAGATGGTCCCAATTCCTAATGTAGGGGGAGCGAGCACTAACGGGGGTTATTGTGGGCCGGCCGTCAAGCCCATTGCGATGCACATGGTGGGTGCTTTGGCCCGCCATCCTGAATTCAAGCTTCCGATCAGTGGAATCGGCGGCATCAGCACCTGGCGTGACGCGGCTGAATTTATGGCGCTGGGTGCCACCAGCGTACAGGTGTGCACAGCGGTGATGCATCACGGGTACCGAATTGTCGAAGACCTCATCGATGGCGTGTCCACCTGGATGGATGAGAAGGGCTACAAGACCATCTATGACTTTGCGGGCATGGCATCTCGTAATTTCTATGCGTGGGAGGATCTCAATCTCGCCTACAAGGTCATCGCGCACATTGAGCCTGACAAATGCATCGGTTGTCAGGTTTGTTATGTGGCCTGTCGCGACGGCTCACACGAATGCATCTATATTCCCGGGGCACCCGATGGCAAAGCCCCCCAAGCCCTACCGGGCTACGAACGGGTGCCTTGGGTGGCTGAAGACGAATGCACCGGATGCAACCTGTGCTCGTTGGTATGCCCGGTGGACGACTGTATTACGATGAGGCCTGTGGACACCGGGCACGCGCCGATCACCTGGCGCGAATATCAGGCAGGGGCGGGCCCTCTCCCCGCATTTCATCATAAATGATTCAACTCGTCGGAAACGACGTATAAGGGAGACAGGGGAACGTCAAGCGCACGGTCCCTTTTGAGACCACAAGGAGGCCCCGTGAGCGCAGGCAATATTCGAACGGGCTCGAGCAACCTCAACTCGTCCACAGCCCCTGGCTCACTTTCGCGATTGCCCCCGTCACCCTTCGCCTCACAAGCCGAGCCATCAGGCGTTTTGGCCTTCGATCAGCGGACGACTCCACACAGTGCCTCCGCGGGGCATTCTCGCTCTGAGTCATTTCTTGAGGGCTTTCGGGCACATTTCAAGGCACGCGGCATCAATTTCGTTGACCTGCTCAAAAAAGCGGGAATGGCGCTGACGGGGATCAGTTTTGACGCCTTCTCCTCGTTGCAGAACCACGCCGACCCCGCAGATGCCAACAACATCAGCCAAGCGTCGCAAGACCAAGCGGCCGACGTCGTCGAGATGGGTCGTACGTCGGAAGACAAAGCCATCCAAGCTCTCACTTCAGCGCAACAAACGGCCTATCAAAACGTCCGCGACCAAGTGACCGGAAACCCCATGGCCTTGAAATCACTCCAAAAGCTCTTGCTCTCGGGCCGCTTGACAGGAGAACCGTTGGCGGCGGGCGGCGCGACCCTGCTTTCTCAGCTTCAGGGGATGAGCCAACAACCACTGGCCGCAGGAATCGATCGGCGCACGTGGATGGAGCAAATGTTGATTGAAATTGACGACCCCGTGCGCGTGAACCAACATGCCTGGAACACCTGCGGTGCTACCACCGCTCAAATTTTACTGCTGAGAAAAAATCCTGCGGAATACGCACGTTTGCAGGGGGGCCTGGCCTCGCCGGACGGAAACGTGACAATGATGGGGGGCGACACCCTCGCGCGGGAGGCGAATTGGAATGTGGGTGTCTCTCCCCACAACGGAGATATCGACCAGAGAACCATCAGTGCCCAACTCTTTCAGAGCGCCGTGATGGAGTTGGGTAATGGATTTGGTTTCGTCGACTACGATGCCGCCAAAGACGTGCACAAACCGGCCATCAAAATTTTTGGGTTCAAACTGCCACAGTTCGGCGTTCCCGGAATGCCGGGCGGGATTCCAGGAATTCCAAGTGTCGGAATGGAGAACATACTGAAACAGTTGACCGGCGAAAATTATGAAAACCGAACCCCCTTGCCTTGGCAAAGGGAGGGGGCCTGGAATGAAACAAAACGAGCCTTGGCAGAAGGTCGCGGGCCCGTTTCAACGGTTCTGCTCTGGCAAGGAGAGGTGCCTCACTATGTTCAGATCGACCGCATCGTAGGCGATCGTGTGCATTTCACTAACCCGTGGGGGCTTCAACAATCCTTGAGCGAACGAGAATTTTATGACCACATCTTGCAATTACAGATTCAGCAGGCCTGATATGGCTCTTCTCAGCGCGGAAAAAAGCGCTCCCGCAACGCAGGTTTTGCCGGGTTTCAACGATAAGTCTCACGATAGCAACACCTGAAAGCCAGTGGGCCCCCCGTGAAAATTCGCGAAACATCTCCTCCCACTTCACCCCAACCGCTCGTTCGACCAGCGGAACATTCAAGTCGTGCCAACGTCAGCAAACCAGACGACGCGTCTCAACCCACGGCTGGCAACGAAACCCGCGGCGAGTCTGGCCCCACCGGCTTTTTTTCTAAGCTTGTCGCGCCCCTTAAAAAGGCAGTGGCGAACACGAAAGAGTGGCTGGAACAGCGCGGCGGCATTGCAGGGCTGCTCGGCAGTCTGTTTTTTGGATTCTCATCGTCTCGTGCCGCCAGCATCGTCGTGGAAAGTGACCCGAATCATGCCAACCACTTGAAAGAGGAGGACGTGATTCAGGCCCAGGCCACGATGCGGCAAAACGCCCCACTGGAGGCCAATGGCCTGCAACGTCTCTCACCTCAAGAACAGCAGGCTTACAAAGCTCTGCGCACACAACTGGCGCACTCCACGGTGGCTCTGGGGGCTTTACAGAGCTTATTGATCGAGGGCAAGCTCACGTCGCAACCGCTGAGCCTTGATGGAAAGTCCGTGCTTCAGAACCTGGCTGATTTGATGGCCCAACCTTTGGCTGCGGGCATCGATCGCTCTAAAATTTTGGCACAAGTGGTGATTGAAATTGAAAACCCGGTTCGTGTTGCACAACACAATTTGCAAACGTGCGGAGCCACCACCGCGCAAATTTTGCTCCTGCGCGAAAATCCAGCGGAATACGCGCGTATCATCTCAAATCTGGCCTCAGTGAGGGGGTCAGCACCGTTGGCAGGAGGCGAAACGCTACAGCGCGAGACGGGATGGAACCCTCATAATGACCCAAGAACGATCTCGAGCCAACTTTTCCAAAGCACTGTCATGGAACTTTCCAGTCTGTTGGATTATGACCCGAGGGCTGATCGTCACGGCCTGGGCCCCCTGAAGCCGATGCGAGGCCTGATGGGTGGAGGGTTGCGACGCGCTCTCGAACAGTTGACGGGCGCAGACTATACCAATTACACCGCCACCATTTTCACCCGCTCACGGATCTGGAAGAGGGTCAAAGAGGCCATTGCTGAGGGGCGTGGTCCCGTTCCGGTGGCCGCCTGGTGGGGAAAAAATGGGCACTTCGTCCAAATCGATCGCATTGAAAACGACCGTGTCTACTACACCAATCCGTGGGGACGGGAAGAGTCAATGACCGAAACCGATTTTGAAGCGCGCCTGATGCAAGCGCAGATCAGATCGTAAACCACAAAGCCCTATGGATGGTTTGTCACCCAAGCATCGCCGCCTTCAAAATACTCTCGCTTCCAAATAGGGGCCTCGGCCTTTAAACGGTCAATGCCGTAGCGCGCCGCCTCGAAGGCCTCCGCCCGATGTGCTGCCGACACGCCCACGACCACACAGGTTTCACCGATTTTGGCGCGGCCCAAACGATGCCACAGCAGCACTTTACGTACCGACCAACGCGCTTGGATGGCCGCGGCAATGCGCCCAAATTCAGCGAGCGCCATCTCGCCATAAGCCTCAAACTCAAGTGCCGTCACGTGACGGCCCGCATGATGATTGCGCACGGTCCCCGTAAAGACAACTTCTCCCCCGGCGGCTGGATCAGCCAAATGATGGTGAACGGTTTCCATTGCAATGGGTTCCTGGCTCAGGTAATACCAACATGGCGTCTCTATGTCCTGCTTTGCTGTCTCGTTTTTCATCGCGTGCCTCCCTTCAATGCGCGAGCCCGGGCCCGTGCCACCCCGTCGACTCCCCGCGAAATGGAGCAAAAATCATGGCCGCCGTTACGTCGCGGCATCCGCATCGGCTACCCCCCACCCACAGGGGGGATCAAGGCCACATCATCTTCCGGCGATAACTTCTGTTCCCGCAGTGCGAACACCAGATTGACCGCAATCCGGCTGACTTCCAAAAAGGGGGTCAGCCGGGGTTCTGTCACACGCAGGGCTCGCGTCAAGTCTGCCACGCTCGCTCCCAAAGGGAGCACAACCTCGATGCTGTCTCGCCCCACCTGCTCTCGCAAAAGGGAAAATAAACGCACCTGCAGTGACATCTTTTCGGTCATAACCGCCCCCCAAACGCCCTCACCTTGACACCTTCTCATCTTAACGGATCAGGTGTCACCCTTGCGAAGCCATCTCACCAAGCCGATAATGAAAGGCCTTAGCCGCTGACCTTTGGCTGAGATTCACCGCTTGGCATACCGTAGGAACTTCTGCATGACCATGAAAACGTCTCGGCTCCCTGGTTTTTACAAACTATCCATGGAGGACCGAATCGCGAAACTCGCAGACACCTATGACCTGACGGTGTCTGATGTCGAAGCGTTGGCTTCACGCGGCGCACTCGCCCTGGACCAAGCCGACAAAATGATCGAAAACGCCGTGGGTATTTACAGCCTGCCGATCGGTCTCGGGCTGAACTTTTTGATCAACGGCAAGGATTACCTCGTCCCCATGGCCATTGAAGAGCCCTCGGTGGTTGCTTCGGCCAGCTATATCGCCAAAATTGTGCGGGAAGCGGGTGGGTTTGAAGCCCACGACACCGGTCGCACAATGATTGGACAAATTCAAATAGTGGGTTGTCCAGACTGGGGAGCCGCGGCGGAGGCGCTGCTAGATGCGGAAGAAGAGCTCCTGACGGCGGCGAATGCGTGCCACCCGGCGATGGTCGAGAGAGGAGGCGGAGCCCAAGGAATCGAGGTACGCTTGCTCAACGACGACGAGGGCGCCCGCTACACCCAGATGTTGATTCTGCATCTGTTGGTTGACACGTGTGATGCGATGGGCGCGAACACCATCAATACGATGGTCGAGGCACTGGCAGAACGGGTCGAAGAACTGACTCTGGGTAAAGTCTACCTGCGCATCCTCAGTAACTACACGGATCAATGTATGGCCAGTGCCTCGTGTCGTATTCCCCCGCACCTTCTAGCCACTCAGGAATTCGACGGAGAAACGGTGCGAGACGGCATCGTGGCGGCCCACGCCTTCGCTGACTCCGATGTCTACCGGGCAGTGACCCATAACAAAGGGGTCATGAACGGAATTGATGCCGTCGTGATTGCGACCGGTAATGATTGGCGGGCCATAGAGGCGGCCGCGCACGCGCACGCTGCGCGCAATGGACGTTATGGTTCCATGACAGAATGGTCAGTCGACGACGCGGGACACCTCGTCGGGCGTTTGGAATTGCCCATGCCGGTGGGAACAGTGGGCGGCTCGATCGGCTTACATCCTATGGCCCAGGTGGCACACAAATTCTTGCGCGTAAAATCAGCGCAAGAGTTGGCCCAGGTCATTGTTTGTGTTGGTCTGGCGCAAAATTTAGGGGCTCTCAAGGCGCTGGTCACCCATGGCATACAAAAGGGCCACATGGCGCTGCACGCGCGCTCGGTGGCTCTCACCGCAGGCGCCACAGGCGACGAGGTGGATCGTATTGCCCAAGAACTCGTGACGGCCCGGGAGATTAAACTGAGCAAGGCCAGGGAAATTCTGGCCAGATTGCGATGACACTGGCCCCCCTCCAATCCGGCCGGCAAGCCCGGGGTCGTGCCTTTGGGAAAGTTATTCTGACCGGCGAACACGCCGTTGTTCACGGTCACGCGGCGCTCGCCGCGCCTCTCAAGTCGGCTTGGGTAGACGCAACGGTCGATACGATTGACGGTGACCTGCTCGTTGAAACCACTCAGTCTTCGATCGAGACACACGGGGTGGCTGCGGTGGCCAGAGCCGCTCTGAATGCCTTCGGACGCGAAGGAAAAGGACTTCGAGTTTACATTGAATCGAATATCCCGCCGCGGGCGGGCTTGGGATCATCTGCCGCCACCGCCCTGGCGACCGTGCGGGCGGTGGCCGCGGCGTGCAGTGAACGTCTCTCAGAAAAGCAATTGCTCGAGTTGGCAGACGTGGGGGAACAAATAGCCCACGGCCGCGCGAGCGGTGTCGACACCGCCGCGAGCCAAGCAGACGGGGTGATCCATTTTTTGGTGGGGACCCCCCCCGTCCCCGTCCCCTTGGCGAGCCCTTTTTGGCTGATTGTTGGTGACTCTGGAATCCCTCGTAACACCCGTCAGGCAGTCAGGGCCGTAACAGAGCAACCAGAATCAAGGCGCCTCGAGGCGTTTTCCCAAATCGATCGCGCCACTGCTCAAATGGAGGCGAGTCTCCAGAGCGGACAACTATCAAGAGCAGGCCAAGCGCTAGACTTGGCTCACTGTGCACTGGAATACTTGGGCCTCAACACCCCCCCGCTGGAACGGATGCGTCGAGCCGCCAGAAACGCGGGTGCCCTGGGAGCAAAACTCACAGGGGCAGGTCTGGGGGGGTGCATCATCGCCTTGGCAGCCTCCGAAAACGAAGCCCTGCGAATCCAAGAGTCCTTGCTTGAGACAGGCGCTGCCAACACTTTTGTAGAGAGGCTTGCGCCGTGAGCGGTGACATTTCCCAACGGAAACTCGATCATATCGCCATCAGTCTCGAACAAGACGTCAATATGCGGTTGAATCGAACAGGTTTTGAACGTTTTCGTTTCAAACACCAAGCGCTGCCAGAGCTTTGTCCGGAGGACATAAATCTGGAAACCACTTTCCTTGGACATCATTTGGCCGCGCCCATCCTGATCAGCAGCATGACCGGTGGCCCTGCCCGCGGCGAGACCATCAATGCAAACCTGGCGCGAGCGGCCCAGAAAGCAGGAACCGCATTGGCTCTGGGTTCTCAGCGAATCATCTTTGAGCGTCCTGAAACATTGTCCAGTTTTCAAACGGCTCGCGCAAACGCGCCCGATGCCCTGATTTTCGCAAACGTCGGCGCGGTGCAGCTCAACTATCATCTGACGGTAACCCAGTGTATTGAGGCCGTCGAATGCGTCGGTGCGAATGGTCTTTTCTTGCACTTGAATCCGCTTCAGGAAATGATTCAACCGGAGGGTGACACAGACTTTCGAGGGTTGTTAGCAAAAATCAAGACGCTGACCGCAGCCGTTAACTTTCCCGTTTTGGTCAAAGAGGTGGGTTGCGGCATCTCAGCCCACACGGCCTATCAACTGGCGCAAGCCGGTGTCCAAGCTGTCGACGTCAGCGGAGCAGGCGGTACGTCGTGGGCAAAAATTGAGGCCGCGCGCGCGCACGATCCCGCACAGCGAACACTCGGTGCCGTCTTCGCGGAATGGGGTATCCCGACGGTGGATGCCTTGATCGAATGCCGGGCTGCAATGCCCCATCTGCCCTTGATTGCCTCAGGTGGGGTGCGAACGGGACTCGAGGCGGCGAAAGCACTGGCGTTGGGGGCTGACCTTGTTGGTTTTGCGATGCCCTTCTTGGGCCCAGCAACCCGCTCTTCTGAAGAAACCGAAGCGGCGGTAAAGCAAGTTTTACTGGAACTGCGAACCACCATGTTCCTGCTGGGAATTCCAGATATTGCAACCCTGCGGCAAAGCCGACATCTTTTGGAAGCGATTTATCCATGACAATAGCCACCGCGCAGGCGTGTGTGAACATCGCCTTGATAAAGTACTGGGGAAAACGCGATGAGACGTTACACCTCCCGACCAACAACAGCATTTCGTTAACGCTGAACGAGCTGTATTCCACCACCTCGGTTGCATTCGAACCCGATCTCCCCGAAGACATCTACTGGCGCGACGGTCATCCGAGGAACGGCGAAGAGGCCTTCAAAGTGACGCGTTTTCTAGACCTGGTCCGAAACCAAGCCCAGATAGAACATCGGGCCCGCGTCATTACGCGCAACACCGTCCCCACAGCAGCAGGCCTCGCGTCCTCAGCCTCAGGGTTCGCGGCACTGGCAGCAGCAGCGAGCAAAGCTGCCGGAATTTCTACGGCGGCGAACGATCTTTCGTGTCTCGCCAGACGAGGCTCCGGCTCTGCGTGCCGATCGGTTTTTGGAGGCTTCGTCGAATGGCAAAAAGGCCAAAGGGAAGACGGGGCAGACTCGCACGGAGTTCCCCTCAGCAACCTCAACGGCTGGGAACTTCGGCTGGTGGTGACCCAGCTCTCGTCTGCTCCAAAGGAACGTTCGAGCCGAGATGGGATGCGAGACACCGTAAACACTTCGCCTTTCTACGCAGGCTGGCTTGCCTCGATCGATGACGATCTTATCGCTGCCCGTAAAGCCATTGCGCGACAAGACCTTCCAGCACTGGGTACGACCGCGGAGCGAAATGCGCTGAAAATGCACGCGACCATGTTGGGCGCCGAGCCGCCGTTTACTTACTGGCTTCCGGCCAGTGTCGCTGCGATGCGAACCGTTTGGGATCTCAGAAAACGGGGAGTCCCCGCCTGGCTCACGATGGATGCTGGCCCCAATGTAAAAGTCCTCACGACAGAACACCACACCCAGGCCATTAGCCAGGCGCTGCGAGAGACCCCGGGGGTGGAGGGCGTTGTTGTATGTACGCCGGGGCCGGGTGTGCGCTGGCTGGACACCCCACTGGAGGCCTGATTAATTTGCAAGAACTGGAACTGCGGGCGCCAGGGAAACTGATGATTGCTGGCGAATATGCCGTCCTCGAACCCCACCAACCAGCCGTTGTGGTGGCGATAGAGCGCTACGTCCGCGCGAGACTGCGCCGCAGCGATGCGTGGGCTGTCTCTGTGCCCGCCTTTGGCCTTTATGACGTTCCTTTCTCTCCCGTGATGGGCGGTATTCATTTTGCGAATCCCGATCCTCGCCTGCGTTTTGTGCAAGAAGCCCTGGTCGTCGCTCTCTCCGAAAACGTGGCGCCCTTCTCATTGGAACTGCACAGTGATTTGGAGGAATCCGACGGACGAAAATTTGGTCTGGGGGGGAGTGCGGCGGCCGTGGTCGCTACGGTCGCTGCCGTATGCCACGCGACACGTCCATCGCACGAAACACCCCCAAGCGCAGAAAAGATCTTCAAACTCTCGGCGGTGGCACACTTCCGTGCTCAGGGAAGTGGCTCTGGAGCCGATATCGCGGCCTCTACCTACGGAGGATGGTTGCGTTACACGTCATTCCAGCCGCGTTGGCTGGCTGCGCGCCTTGCACGCGGAGACACTGTGCAGGAACTGGTGTCAGAGCCGTGGCCGTTCTTCTCGGTCGAACGCCTTTCCCCCCTGCCGCGCGACCTCCAACTTTGCGTTGGATGGACGGGAGAACCCGCCTCCACAGCCCACATGCTGCGGCGAATTGATGTTCTTAAGGAGGAGGAACCTCACGTTTTCGAAGCCTTCTTGGTCGAATCTCACCGGGCTGTCGAGCACCTCACCGCGGGACTTCAGTCTGCAAATCGCCATCGCGCCTTAGAGGCCGTCACGCGGAACGCCGCCGCCCTCAGAAAATTGGGTCAAGAAGCCGGAATTCCTATCGAAACGCCAGCGCTTGAGCGATTGGTCGCAGCGGCCGAAGAGGCGGGAGGCGCCGGGAAACCATCCGGCGCAGGGGGCGGAGACTGTGGCATTGCGCTCATCTTTGGGGAACGAGAAGCGGCCCGCTTGAGCGTATTGTGGCGAGAGGCGGGTTTGGTGCCCTTACAACTCACCCCCCAAGATGCGGGGGTCGTCGTCTCACGGGTCATTCCTTAGGCGGTCCGGCCTCCCCGGGCCCATCCAAGGCCTGCAAAGCCCTGTCGAACTCCTTTTTTCCTTTTTGGGAAGTCCCGTTGGCAGCAAAACGGGCATCCTCGTATACGGACAGAAAGCACTCTATCGCGGGCAACGCGTGCAAAAAGCGACCATCACGTCGAACGGCGTCAAGCCACTCTCTCGCGGTCTGTCCCGGCAACGGAGGAGGTCCGTCTCGCCAAGCGACCTGCTCGCGCAAACGTTGATACCAACGTGAAATAGGCCGAACAGGCGCGCGAGACGCACGAGCCCAAGCGAAAGTGAACCGTCCCCCCAATAACAACAAGCCCAGAAAAAGGGCCCACCACGTCATCTGCCACGAATTCGGCCACCCCCGCGAGGCGTGCTCACTACTTTTAGGACCTTCGTCAAACACACCCGCCACCCCCGGCGTCGCGTCGAACGAAACCCACCCCGCACCCGGCAACCAGGCCTCAACCCAGGCGTGTGCGTGTTTGCCGCGAATTTCCCACAAGCCCGTCAAATAATTGTACTCACCCGGCAAGAAGCCAGTAACCAGGCGGGTGGGAACCCCAACCACTCGGCCTAAAACAGCCAAAGCGGACGCGAAATGCTGACAAAACCCCCGCCGCTGCTCGAAGAGAAAATGGTCAACGGGCTCTCGCCCCCGAGGCGTGGCAGGAGCGGAAATGTCATAGGGATATTCTGTGACAAGCGCATCCCGTAAAGCACGCATGACAGCGACGGGTGAATCCCGGCGCGCAACGGCCTCTCTGGCAAACGTAACAACCCGCTCAGTAAGCACCGGCAGTGCCAGGTAACGCTTCAGTGGCTCAGGGGCGGTGTCCCCCCCTTGACGCGGTGACAAGGGCTTCAAGGGAGGCAACTCGGCGACCACTGAATAGTACATGTCAGTCTGCAAACGAACAGGCGAACGCAAATTATGGGTCGAATCTCGCCAGACGAGCGGTGTGGGAAAATAAAGCTGCGTGGGGCTCCAAGGCACCAAAATTAAATTTCCCAAATCCTGTTCCACGTAAATGGTCTGCGCCACCGTCCGCCCCCTTCGCTGACCGAAAGGCGCAGTCAAACGTAAGGGAGAACCACTCGCATCCAGGGACTCAACACGGTCCTTCTGGTGAATCTGCCAACGCAAGCCATCGTATTCATCGTATGCGATGGCCCGTAAATACGTAGGTATATCGGATGCGACGCGCAGAACAAGTTCATCTGATGGAAAGCCGCGGGTTCCAAGGTCCAATTGTTCCTCAAAGGCATCAAAACGACCCATTGTGCGACGGCCGGTTCCGCCTGCGCGCTCACGTGCAACAGCCCCCTGTACCCGGGCATCGAGGATCGAGGGCAGTGCCAGTCGCAAGGAGACAGGCATGCCTGTGCCATCGAAATTGCGCGTTTTGCGCGGTAACGCAAAAAAAATTGGCAAGGTGATGACCGTCGCGAGTAAAACGAGAAACACAACAGGCCGGGTTTGAGTCCCATCCCTTTTTAGTTGAGAGAGACCCAGCTCAACGCGCGCAGAGGCCGTGCCAAACCACACCCAGCAGACAGCGAATGCGACCAACAGAAGCCCAAAGAAGGCTTCCCTGCTCAAAGTGGCAGTCACAATCATTAGGATGGCAGCCACCAGCACAGAGACGCGTAAATTACGCCGCCGGGGGAGGTCAAAACCATTCAACACTTGAAGCCAGACCAGAAGATACGCCAAAGCCCTGCGCGGCTCGATACCGCTCAGAAAAAGATTACTTAAGCTAAACCACAAGGCGGCCAACATCCCAACGGCCAGAAAAACCTTCAGACCCAGATTGCGTCCATTTCGCCGCCAGTGGCTGACAACGGCCCCGACAACAATGCCCAAAAGCGGAAGCCACACGCTAAATTCTGGGTCCACCCAAGCCAATGAAGCACAGGCCACGAGGGTGGCACTGCAGGCGGCCATTCGAACCGGTATCGAGTCTTCTGGGCTATTGGCAGGATGTCGGGCGACAACTGAGGAGGTGCTTGGCGGAACACCGTCGGGCCACCGCAGCGGCGAACGAGGGAAAAAAAACCGCTGGAGAGAGCGAAGCGATATTTTCATGATGTGCGGTTTGCCAGACACTGTGTGATGTCGTCTCCGACTCGGCATATCCGGGTTGCAGCCATCACGGCCTTGTCTTCGGGCGGTGGGCAAAAAATGTAGCCACTGGCCCAGGATTGCCAATCGGGGATCGGCGCAGCGGAAACGGCCAACGCCCCTTGAGGTCCCCGCATATCTGCATCTTGCGTCAGCATTTGCAAACCCGCCAGCCAAACCCAGTGGTTGGCATCAGCAGGAGAAGTCTCGAACTGGGTTGCGAGGGAGCACACCAGACCCTCGCGCTCGGAAAAGGCGACAATCGCGGCCACAACCTCGATAAGATGCTCAAACCCGCCCGCACCCTGCCCCACATCACGGCGATCAATCCAAAGACACAAAGCATCCCCGATGTCCTTTTCTGTCTCTTTGACCTGTAAACGGCCAAGGCGGGCCGAGGTCTTCCAATGAATGTGGCCGAGCGTGTCACCCGGTCGATATTCTCGCACCCCTTTGACTTCTTCACCCCATCCGAGACGTGTCTGGCGGCTCACTCGCTGGGCTTCCCGGACCCCCGCAAGCCACGGCAATGCGTCCACCCGGAACACGCGCGGAAAAACAACAAAAGATTCCTCGCTCACAACCGGGCGCCAGAACGCGACAAGCCCGACTGCGTCTACGCTCTGAAGGAACAACTGCGGAATCGGAAAGATCCCGCGCTGGGGAGCTTCAAAGCGTAAATGCGCGAAAAAATGACCGCCAGAAGCAGGGGGAAATAAAGCATAAGACCAGCCAGCTGGAACCAAGGCTTCACGATACCAGGCGTGATACCAACGGGAAACCTGATTGGGTTTTAAGAGCGTCAACGTTCCTGATCCGCCGCCGACGGAACGATTGAGACGAACGGGTAATTGAATCCAGCCCCCGGCTTCAACAGCTTCAGGCCGTCCGACAAGAACCCTGACCCCTCGTACGTTCCACCACACCAGGCCCCAAGCCGCCAAGAACACAGCGACAGCAGCGCTGCCAAAAACATAAAGCCACCCTGCCTGCGTCTGATATGCCGCCAGCAGGACGGCCGCCGCCACTCCGATATGCACCCAAGCTTGGCTCGTCACGACGGGGCCTACAAGGGAAGAGGAACCGATTGAAAAAGTTCCTCCAGCACACGCTTACGGGCCTCTGTCCCCACGTGGCCCGGCAACACAATGCGATGCGCCAGGACGGGGAGTGCCGCGGCCTTAATATCATCAGGGAGCACATACCTTCGGCCGTCCAACCACGCCAAAGCCTGGCTCACACGTTGCCAGATGATGCATCCACGCGGACTGACCCCCAAAACGATCCCGTGATGAGAACGGGTACGCCCGGCAATCTCCACCAGGTAGTGCTGCAGGGTTTCATCCACGTGCACCGTCCGCACTTCGGCTTGCCAACTCAGAAGCGTAGCGGGGTCGATGACCGGAAAAACGGGTGAAGCAGAGGCCGAGCCCTCCACCTCACGCGCCAGCAGGGATTTTTCCTCGTCGGGCGTGGGATATCCCAAGCTGACGCAAACGGCAAAACGGTCCAACTGAGCCTCCGGCAGCGGGAACGTCCCCTGGTGCTCGATGGGGTTCTGGGTGGCAATCACCAGAAATGGCCTGGGCAGCGCATACGTATGCCCATCCACGGTCACTCGTCCCTCTTCCATTGCCTCCAGCAGACTGGCTTGGGTCCGAGGCGAAGCCCGATTGATTTCATCCGCCAACACGACGTGAGAGAACAATGGGCCAGGTACGAAGCGAAACTCCCCGCTGCCTGGATGAAAAATATTGACCCCGGTGATGTCACTGGGCAACATATCTGGCGCAAATTGCACGCGTTTCCAATCGCCGCCGAGGGCATCCGCCAGGGTACGCGCCAGCAATGTTTTGCCCACACCAGGAACGTCTTCAAGCAGCACATGACCGCCGGCCAGCAATGTCGCCACAATCAACTGGAGGGGAACTTGCTTGCCCACGATAGATTGGGTCAAACGGGCAAATATGGGTTGGCAAGCCGTCACGGGCATCAGGGTCTCTCTGTTGCAACAAGCCGAGTTTCTATTACCCGTCCAACACACGCCCCACACGGCGCACAAAAAAAACACGGGATGAACGACCAACTATTTGGCTTGGACACAGGTCCCGCCCCCTCGCAACGAGATGACAAGCCATCCTGCGGGTATAAGAACATCAGAGGCGACCCGCGCTTGTCGCTTGCCTTTTCAGATTTCCTCCGGAATGATGGTCACGTTTGTGCCCCCAACACACTAGCAAGGATTCCCATCCCGTCGTTATCTCAAAAATTCTTCACCCCTTAGGAGTGCGCCATGCAGGTCCTGGTTCTCAGCAGCAGTTATCAACCGCTCTATACGTGCGGTGTCGAACGCGCGATTCGACTGCTTTACTTGGGCAAAGCAGTGTCTGTGAAAGACAGCGATGAGGTGATGCGCTCCCCCTCTGTTGTGATGAGGGTCCCCTCCGCCATCAGGCTGTTAGTCAAGGCGGTGGTTCACCGCTATTACGACGCCATGCGCCCGACGCGCCAGGCTATTTTTCGGAGGGACGGTCAGGCTTGCCAATACTGCGGTTCACACACCAATTTGACACTGGACCACGTCATCCCGCGGGCAAAAGGGGGCAAAGACACATGGGAAAACCTTGTTGCCGCTTGTGTTTCGTGCAACAACAAGAAAGGTGACCGCCGCCCAGAAGAGGTCAATATGCGCCTGATGAAGACCCCGAAACCACCTGCAGCGCTCGAACTGTCTCACGAGTTGTGGAACAAGCTGATGGGGTGGTGATCGGGACGCGCCGGCCCGCATTCGCGTTGGTGAGAACGAAAAACCGTCGCTTGCCAGGCCCACAAGGGAATACAGACAACGAAACGAGATCGCTTTGAGCGCTTCATATTTTCAGCCCAGCAAAATCCTTTGTATCGGTCGTAACTACGCGGATCACGCCGCAGAGTTGGGGAATGATGTTCCCGCAGAGCCGTTGGTTTTTCTTAAGCCACCGAGCGCCTTGATTCCCCCTGACAGCCCGATCATTTTGCCCCGAATCGCTCAGAGGGTTGACTTCGAGGGTGAACTGGCGGTGGTGATCGGTCAGCGCTGTCGATTCGTCGCACAAGAAGATGCGTATCAAGTGGTGGCGGGCTATACCCTTTTCAACGACGTGACAGCCCGTGACTTACAAAAAAAAGATGGTCAGTGGGCTCGGGCCAAGGGGTTCGATACATTTGCCCCGTGTGGTCCAGTGATGGTCAGCGACTTGGATATTGCCGACTTAGAAATAAAAACACTGGTGAACGGAGAGTTACGCCAACACGGGCGGACAAGCCAGCTCATTTTCTCGATTTCCAAACTGATCGCGCATCTGAGTGAGTTTTGTACCCTTGAGGCCGGCGATATCATCGCCACAGGAACGCCCGGCGGGGTTGGGCCTCTTCATCCCGGGGACATCGTGGAGGTCTGGGCCCCAGGGATTGGCACGCTGCGGAGTCCTGTCTTGGCCGAGACCGTGGGCACCAAAAATAATTAAGAAAATATTAAAAATCAAAGCAAGTTTCAAGAGTGAGCCGTTATAATTAAGAAACAGTTAAGCCGCTTAACCTCCGAGACCTTTTATGCTCACTCCTCTTCAAGCCTCCCGCTTCCTTACGGTCCTGCCGCTGATAACCCCAGAGGCCCAGGGGCACCATCGGGGTGCCGGCATCAGTGTTTCCCCAATTCCCGCACTCGGCGCCTATTGGGCGCGGGCGGAAGTAGCCAGCGCGCTCGACGAGCGTCAGGCGGCACTGCTGGAGGCCGTACACGAAGCGAGAACTACGTTGAAGGTGGACTTGGGGCTTTTCTCCGCGGGAAAAGAGTGCCCGATTCTTGGTGCTTTGCTGCGAAAAATGGGCCAAGGGGTTCGCGTTCAAGTGCTCGCATCAGATGATTTGTCATCAAGCGAGCAAGCAACTCTGGCGCACGTTCGCCAACAGGGTCTGTTAGTTCGCGCCACGGCGGGTGTTGACCGGAACCGGAAGGGAATGGTTGCTGATGATCGCGTCGCACTGTTGTTCGACGGTGCCCTGAGGTTGGCGGGTGAAGCAGCATGGGAGCTTGGCAGAGCATTCAACCAATGCTGGTCGGATTCTGGCGGCAATCCGGCGTCGATGCCCGAACGCCCCCACCCATTCGCGTCTGCCCAGGCCTCGACCGTTCGCATCGGCGACAGACAACACCGCGCGCCACGCGGCCTGCTTGTTACCGCCATCAGTGCAGCAAAGTATACGATTGACATTCAGATAGAGGCCTTGAATGACGCTGAGATTTTGGCTGCCCTCAAAACAGCGCGCGGCCGGGGCGTCACTACACGGGTGCTCTTAAAACCAGAAAAAAATCAGGGCGTCTGGTCTTCTGTGTTTTTTCTGCGTGAGATTGGCGCAGCCAGCCGGATTGACCCCCGCGAAGAACTGTTTCAAAGTGCTGCCATTGACGGCCAGTCGATGATTCTGGCTTCCGCGGGGTGGACGCCAGGAGATATTTCATCAGGCACGGTTGTCTTTGTGCATCAGCCGATTCGCCACGCTGAATGGCAACGTGCCTTTGAACAAGCGTGGACCACGGCATCGCCCCCTTCGCTGCCAGGCCCGATCGAACGCCTGGCCTTCTCCTGGCTGAGATCCACTCGCCCTGCTTTGATTGCGCTGTCACGTCTTGCCCGTCGAAATTGGCGCCTTCCCTCCCTCCACCTAGGTTTCGTCAACGTCGCAGGTCAGTGGCGATTTCTGGCGGAGACACGATAGAGCGAATCGTGAAGGTCCCCAGTGTCTGAGGAAGCCGCGTCCAAAGGCCACCGCGATCCAGGCGAAAACGGACTGGCCGCCTGTCTTTTTCTTCTGACGTTGGGCCTCTACTTTCTGGGGGCAGGCGGGCATTTTTATGCCAGTGATGACCAACAAAAATTTGAAGCTTTGCACGCCCTTTTGAATAACGGGGCATTGAGTTGGCCCGGCGGCTGGGGGGTTGGGTTGCACGGCCAGAGGGTGTCATGGTTCACCCTCGGCGCATCTTTGGTCATGGTACCCGGCTATTTATTGGGTGGGGCCCTCGCGGTCTTTTTTCCCGTGTTCTCAGGAATTGACCTGCAAAAATTCTTAATCTCGTTCCAAAACTGTGCCATTTCGGCTGGCATCGTGACCCTCTTTTTTGCGACCGTTCGCCGTCTGGGCGTGGCCCCACCGCGCGCAATGTATGCCGCCCTTGCCCTGGGGTTCGCCACCATCCTTTGGCCTTACGCGAAAACGAGTTGGTCGGAGCCCTGTGCCACCCTGTTCTTGTTGGCAGGGGCCCTGTCCTTATGGAAACAAACCAAGGGATCTTCCCCCTCCGTTTTTCGCGGGGCCTTCTTTGGGGGTGTTTTTTTCGCACTCGCGGTGTCAATTCGACTCGAATATATTCTCGCCGTCGGCGGTATGTTGCTCGCTGCAACCCGTGCCCGGGATGAAGTTTTTCCGAGGAAAATATCCGTGCTCGCCGCGTGGCTTCTGCCAATCGGTGTGGGGCTCGCTGTTCACGGTGTGTACGAGTGGCTTCGTTACGGCAACATCTTGGAACTACAAAACTACTGGCTGCCCCAAGGGCACCTGACAGGTTCCCGCGCACAGCGAGGTGTTGAAAATCTCTATTTATTTCTGCTCAGCCCGAATCAAGGCATCGTTTGGTATTCACCGCTGCTGCTGGCCGGCGCGGTGGGCTGGAAAGAATTCAAACGCCAGGCCCCAGAGCTGGCGCGGATCATTTTTTGGGGCATGGCCCCCCTGGGTCTTTTCTATGTCCTTGGGTGGGGAACCTCCACATGGGCCTGGGGACTTCGCTATGGATACGTATTTGTTCCCTTCGCGTTACTGCCCGCGGCAGTCCTCCTCACGAGGGCGCGGGTCCGTCTCTTCCACACGCTCACAAGCATTGGATTGGGCGTCCAGTTGCTCGCGTGGCCCTACGACTTCGGCGTTCTCTATCGGCATACGCTTCAACATCAACCGACTGAATCCATTCAATTGATCCGCCTGAATCCAAATTTCTCTCCATTGCGTCTCGCGTGGGACAACCTGCCGAATGTATTTCAGGGTGCTTCCGGGCTCCGAGCGGCCCCCACCCACCCACATTCTATCGTTCAATCCGTACGGGACTCTCGCCAGCGCTGGGTACCAGATACGTGGTGGCTGCTGTATTGGAATGCCCCGGTTCCACGTTCGCTCCTCATTTCCGCGGCCTTCTGTTGCTTCCTCCTCATTCTACTCAGCGTCTTCTGCCTCAGAACTGCCATTCGACGGTGTCCGAGAGGCGATGAGCACCAAATTTAACGCAGGAAAAGCCCCCGCACAAATTTGAATGCTGCTCAAGTCCCCTTGAAACGGCCCCCCCGCCGAACGTCCAAAAAATTTTCGCCCCGATCGCTGCAACCCTCTCAAAACAGTTAAGCCAAGAACACGCCAGGAGTGTGGCCACAAGGGCAAAGTCACTGGCAGCGTTAACCAACGCAAGCGACGGTAGCGCAATAACTCAGGAGCAATCAAGGAAGCGTCCCCCGACATCGTCTTCACCACCACCTGTTCAAATTGAGAAGCCAGCATCGCCCGTAATTCCTCTTGCTCATACTCACGGGGGTGCCAACGATTCCACGGGCGCTGAAATGGGAACAAACGGACCTCGCGGTTGGGGGTCACGAGCACGAGATGGCCTCCCGGCTTGAGCACACGCCTGATTTCTCGGATTTGCTGCATTGGATCCGACACGTGCTCGATAACCTGAAAGGAAAGGACCGTATCGAAAGACTCCGAAGCGAAAGGCAGAGGAGCCTCCGACTGAATCTTTTCGAATTTCAAATTGCCCTTTTGAAAGCGGGCTCCGGCCCACTGAAGAGTCTCTTCACAAATATCTACCGCCACCACCTCCCGGGCGACCTCGGCGACACGCGCAGCACCGTACCCTGTGCCAGTGCCCAGGTCCAACACGCGGTGTTCCCGACAATAGGAAACGGCAAACTCATAGGCGGCCAGGTGAACCAGCCGATTCAAATGCTCCTCTCGGGATGAAGCGGGAGAATCCAAGACGAGACGTTCACCGGAATCGGATTTCACTGGGCCTTACACCGAGAGGGGAGCATCCACAGACAGGTTTCCGGTACTTTTGCTGGCGCTCATCTGAGCAGACACCAAAGCCCGCAACACACTGACGGCATCCTCTAGGGCAATTTCCTGTTTCTCTCCCGTCGCGCGAATAAAGAGTTCGACCCGTCCAGAGGCCAACGCCTTGCCGCAGGTCAGTCGAAATGGAAAGCCGATCAATTCAGCATCTTTAAATTTGACACCCGCCCGTTCCTCGCGATCGTCCAACACGACCTCGAGTCCAGCCGCCACGGCGTCCTCATACAAGCGTGTAGCGGCCTCCCATTGCGTCGGCTCCTTGTGATTCACCGGGACAATGGCCACATGGAAGGGGGCAATGGGGACGGGCCACTTGATCCCATTCTCATCGTGATGCGCCTCGACGGCCGCCTGCGCGGTTCGGGTGATACCGATGCCATAGCAGCCCATAATGAAGGGCTTTTCACCCCCCTCTGGCGTGGTGTATGTCGCCCCCATGCTGTCGCTGTATTTGGTGCCCAGCTTGAAGATGTTGCCCACCTCAATGCCCCGCGCAGCCTTGAGGGAGCCAGAGGCACAACGGGGACATCCCTCGCCCAACTGGGCGGTACGAACATCAACCCAGTCCGCAGGCTCCCAATCGCGGGGTGCGTTCACCCCGACCGCGTGCACATCCGATTCATTGAGAGCCATCACCAAGTTGGTGGCATTCATCAGAGACCGGTCAACCATCACACGCCCGACCCGTAGGCCGATGGGCCCCACAAAGCCAGGGGCCACCCCGGCCAAGTTACGAATTTCCTCTTCCGTGGCGAGCCGCAATTGATTCGCTGCGAGTATGTTACTCAATTTAACCTCGTTCACACTGAGGTCTCCGCGAATTACCACCGCCACCAAGGTTTCGTCCGCCACGTAAACCAGCGTTTTGGCGATTCGCTGCGGCTCACATTGAAGGTGAGTGCATAATTGTTCGATGGTTCGGGTCGCAGGGGTTTCCACCACCCGCCGCTCGACCGGAGCGCCTTGCTCCAAAGCAGTCAGAATACTCTCCGCCCGCTCCACGTTCGCAGCATAGTCACAATGGTCACAGTAAAGGAGTGCGTTCTCACCGGCGTCGGTTTCTACGACCACCATGAATTCGTGAGCGGCCGAACCGCCGATGGCCCCCACATCGCTTTCCACAGGCCGGGTATCCAAGCCACAACGGGCAAAAATACGGGTGTAGGCGTCGGCCATATTGGTGTATTCACTCTCCAAGCATTCCGTCGACTCGTGAAAGGAATACGCATCTTTCATAATAAATTCGCGCCCCCTGAGCAGACCGAAGCGCGGGCGGATCTCATCACGCACTTTGGTCTGAATCTGATACAGATTGATAGGAATTTGCCGGTAAGAGCGAACGGTTCCGCGCACAATGTCCGTGATAACTTCCTCGTGGGTCGGGCCGAGAACCTCATCGCGATCATGTCGATTCTTAAACCGCACAAGCTCTTTGCCATACTTCTGCCAACGCCCCGTTTCCATCCACAACTCCGCCGGAATCATGACAGGCATCAGCAATTCTTGAGCACCTGCGGCATCCATTTCTTCACGAACAATTTGCTCGACCTTCTTCACCACCCGGTTCATCAATGGAAGCAGGTTGTAGACGCCGGGACTCAAGCGCCGAATAAAACCTGCGCGCGCCAACAACTGATGAGAGATAATCTCTGCATCGGCCGGCACTTCGCGTAAAGTGGGGGCCAACAAGGTTGACATGCGCATCGGTTATTTTCCTTTATAGTGACGTCATTCGCGCAATATTTTATCAGACACGACACCCGGGGCTGTCGCCAAACGCTTCACAGTTTCAATAAATCAATTTTTTCACCGCGGGCCACCAAAAGTTTAGGTGTCTTTCCGTCGATACATGACTTGAAAACGATTAGGTGTCGGCGTCAAGGGTGACGCCAACGTGACGAATGCCCCTCTGGTTTTTCATTAGGGGATTTGTATCCATGATGGAATTGACGCGAGCGGAAAGGCTCAAGGCCATGGCCTTCCCCGAGCCCAATTATTGGGTTGGGGTGGCCTGTATTGTGGGTTTCATTGTCAGTGTCTACGCGGCGAAGCGATTCGAGGCGAAATACCGTCACGTTTCCCCGGGTGCGAATCAACGGCAGCAAGGTTGGCTCGAAGCCCAAAGACTGCTGGTCTGGGGGGCCGTGATTTATTTTGGTTTTGTCGCATTCTGGGCGTTCATTGCATTCGCGATGAAATTATTGCTGTCCATCCCGTGGTGGGGCTACCTGATCATCATTCTGATAACAACTGTCGCATACATACGAGGCTGGATCCCAGGTTGGAGCCTCGAGGAGCATCGTGCCGAACGTGCCCGTTCGCAGGATGATGAATCCATGTGACGGTTGAGACGATAACGAACTAAATGCCACAATGAAGCCACGCAAGACCTCATCAATTCTCTCATTCAAGGAAGTTGTCACCCGTGCCCCTTGTTCCTTCGATTCCGTCCGACCTTGATATTGCCAAGGCGTCCTCTCTGCGTCCCGTGGCTGCTATTGCAGAAAAACTTGGACTGACAGCGGATGAGTGGGAGCCATACGGTCACCACAAAGCGAAGATAGACCTGGATGTTCTGGCAAAAAAATCGTCCCGTTCAACAGGAAAACTCATTCTGGTGAGTGCAATTTCCCCCACGCCGGCCGGGGAAGGGAAAACGACAGTAACCATTGGCTTGGGTCAGGCGTTAAGCCGCTTGGGAGAGAAAGCAATTATCGCCATCCGCGAGCCATCGCTGGGGCCCGTTTTTGGCGTCAAAGGGGGAGCGACCGGAGGCGGGTATTCTCAAGTACTTCCCATGGAGGATATCAATCTTCATTTCACCGGCGATTTTCACGCCATTACGGCGGCCAACAACCTCCTTTCCGCCCTGATCGACAATCACCTGCACCAGGGAAACTCTCTTCAATTGGATCCGCGACGTGTCACTTTTTCACGCGTTTTGGATGTCAACGATCGGGCGCTACGACACGTTGTGATGGGCCTGGGGGGCTCAAACGGTGGCATCGCCCGCGAAGAAACCTTCATGATCACACCCGCCTCCGAGGTGATGGCCATTCTTTGCCTCGCGACGGATCTCAATGATCTCCAGAAACGGCTGGGCGACATCATCATCGGCTACGACGTTGCCGGTCACGTCATTGAGGCTCGGGCACTGAATGCCGAAGGTGCGATGACGGCGCTCCTTCGTGACGCCATGAAACCGAATCTGGTACAAACTGGAGAGCACACGCCCGCCTTGGTACACGGGGGACCGTTTGCCAACATTGCGCACGGATGCAACACGGTGGTCGCGACGCGCACGGCCCTTAAACTCGGTGACTGGGTCGTCACAGAGGCGGGGTTCGGGGCAGACCTGGGCGCCGAAAAGTTTTTCGATATTAAATGCCGCGCGGCGGACCTTCGCGCTGATGCCGTGGTCCTGGTCGCAACCATTCGATCTCTAAAGATGCACGGGGGCGTTCCCAAGCCACAACTAAAACAACCCAACCTCGCTGCCTTGCAAGCGGGTGCTTGTAATCTAGAACGGCATATTCACAACGTGAAGAACGTTTACGGCATGCCCTGTGTGGTCGCGCTGAACCGATTCGAGACGGATGACCACGAAGAAATAGAATGGCTGCGAGACTATACAGGACAATTGGGGGCGGAGCTTGTAGTTACCGAAGTCCACGCGCGGGGCGGTGAGGGCGGGATTAACCTGGCGCACGCCGTGAGGCGAGCAGCGAATGCACCCAATCAATTCTCGTTTGTGTATGACCTGAAACAGTCTCCCGAAGAGAAGATACGGGCGATCGCACAAAAAGTTTACGGCGCCCACGACATTCACCTGAGTGCAATGGCTCAAAAAAAGCTCTTCGGTATTAGAAATACCCGCTATGCCGATTACCCCATTTGCATCGCCAAAACGCCCTACTCATTCTCGGATGACGCGACACGCCTCGGGGCCCCCAGTGATTGGACGTTGAACATACGTGACATCAGAGTGGCTGGCGGCGCGAGATTTATCGTGGCCTTGGCCGGCGACATTATGACGATGCCAGGACTTCCCGCCATTCCGGCAGCTGAAAGGATAACGGTCGGAACAGAGGGAGAAATTGCGGGGCTCTTTTGAGCCCCGGAGCATTGATACCGTTGACGACACGCCCCGGTATCACCTATCATCAAGAAGTCTTTGGGGCGTAGCCAAGTGGTAAGGCACCTGGTTTTGGTCCAGGCATTCCTAGGTTCGAGTCCTAGCGCCCCAGCTTAAAAAGCCCGGTTTTTACCGGGCTTTTTTTGTTCTCGTCGCAGCGGCCTTATCCAAACGAACCACGCTATGATGCCCTGTCTGCAATGATCGGGGTTTTCAGCCACATCCTTCGTCCAATATTGAAGATGCTATACTGAGGCGCCGACAGTGATCATGAATGGATAGCCCCCATTCGTGAATTGAGTTTCATCCACCCCTCACACGGAGAGGCCCCCCATGAGCCCATCGTTGGTCGCTATCGTAATGGCCGCAGGCAAAGGCACTCGCATGAAGTCTGACCTGCCCAAAGTTCTTCACGAGGTGGCCGGCGAGCCACTCCTCGGACACGTTCTGTTAACGCTACGCCAGCTTGAAACCGATGCCATCTATGTGATCGTGGGTCACGGCGCGGAACAGGTCCGCGCCTTCCTGCCCGAGAATGTCACGCCTGTTGAACAACTTGAACAACTCGGGACAGGGCACGCCGTTGACCAGGTCACCCCATTTCTCGACCAGTACACGGGCGACGTCCTGATCCTCAGCGGAGACGTGCCACTGCTCACCGCGGAGACCCTGCGTGGAATGAAACAAGAACACGAGGCGGAACGGGCTGTTTTGACGATGCTGTCGACGACCTTGAATGAGCCGACCGGCTATGGGCGAATCGTGCGAGATGAGACGGGGCGGGTGACCGGGGTGGTTGAGCAGAAGGATGCAACCCCTGCGCAAAAGGCGATCACCGAATGCAATTTGGGTACCTATTTGGCTTCGTGGCCTCATTTGCGCGACACGCTCGCCAAGTTGACACCGAACAACGCGCAAGGAGAGTACTACCTGACTGATGCCATCGCCCATCTGGTGCATGGAGGACATGGGGTGGTGAGTCACTGCACTTCCGACGCATTAGAAGGGGAAGGGGTTAACACCCGCGCCCAACTTGCCAAGCTGCAAGGAATCTACCAACAGCGCACCGCAGAATTTTGGATGGCGGCGGGTGTCACTATCGTCAACCCGCACAGTACGATCATCGGCCCCAAAGTGAGTCTCGGCGTCGACACCATATTGGAGCCCGGAACGATTCTATTGGGAGAGACCAAAGTCGGCGAACGCTGCGTCATTGGCGCATACAGCCAACTGAGGGATGTCACGTGTGACGACGATGTCCACATTCTCCATTCGTATCTCAGTCAGGCGACGGTTGGAAGGGGAAGCCACGTGGGTCCTTACGCACACCTGCGCCAGGGAGCTCAACTCGGGAAAAAGGTGCGTTTGGGTAATTTCGTAGAGGTGAAGAAATCAGTCCTGAAAGATGGAGCGAAGGCGGCTCACCTGGCCTACCTTGGTGATGCTGAAGTGGGCTGCAACGTAAACATCGGCTGTGGCGTGATTACCGTCAATTACGACGGAAAGAAAAAATCTCCCACTGTGATTCGTGACAACGCTTTCGTAGGAAGCAATTCGAACCTGATTGCACCTGTGACCATCGGAGAAGCCGGTTTTGTAGCAGCGGGCTCGACGATCACCCAGGATGTCCCGGCCGGCGCGTTGGCAATCGGACGCGGGCGGCAGGTCACCAAAGAAGGCTGGGTCGCCCAACGTGAAGAAAACGCACTGGCATCGTCACCTTGACGGGCAAAAGCAAATTCGTGCAACGAGTCTTTGCAGGAGGAACGAGATGAGCACTGCGGCCCAAGTGGAATTGCCCGATAACCTGGTTGTTCGACGGGATATCAAGTTATTCAGTGGCTCGGCGAGCCCGGCATTAGCGCAGGAGATCGCAGAGTACTTGGGCGTGGAACTCGGCGGAATGAAGATCGCCAATTTCTCCGACGGCGAAATTTATGTCCAAATCCAGGAAAGCGTTCGTGGGGACGATGTGTTCATCGTTCAACCGGTTTGCCATCCCGTGAATTACCACTTGATGGAGTTACTCATTATGCTGGATGCGTTCAAACGAGCCTCAGCAAGACAAGTGACGGCCGTCGTGCCCTATTATGCCTATGCCCGCCAGGACCGAAAGGCCCACGGACGTGAGGCCATCAGTGCAAAATTGGTGGCAGACTTGCTCACCACAGCAGGCGCCGACCGTGTGCTCGCAATGGACCTTCACACGCCTCAAATTCAGGGTTTTTTCGACATCCTAGTCGACCATCTTTTCGCCACCCCTGTACTCGTTGATTACCTGACGAGCAAGAAATTGGTCGACCCTGTGGTTGTATCACCAGACGTAGGAGGTGTTGCCCGGGCTCGCGCTTTCGCAAAAAAACTCGACTGTCCCATCGCCATTATTGATAAGCGGCGCATCGCCCACAACCAGGCTGAAGTGATGCACGTGATCGGTGAAGTCAAAGGCCGGACCGCAATCATGGTGGACGATATGGTCGATACCGCCGGCACCTTGGTTGCCGGCGCCGCCTTGCTCGCTCGGGAGGGAGCGTCAGCCGTCTACGCAGCATGCACTCACGGAATTCTGTCGGGGCCAGCCATTGAACGGATTCGTTCATCGAACCTGGTTGAACTGATTGTGACAAACACCATCGTCCTTGCACCTGAGAAACGGTTGCCCAACATCATTCAGCTAAGTGTTGCTCCCTTGCTCGGCGAAGCGATGATGCGCATACACGAGGACACTTCGGTCTCAACGCTTTTCGATTAACGTCCATGAAACTTATCGTTGGGTTGGGAAATCCGGGTTCTCAATATGCCGAGACAAGGCATAACGTGGGATGGTTAGTGCTTGAAGCCCTCGCAAGTGCCTTGGGCGCGCCGTCCTTCAGAAGCGAAAAAAAATTTCGCGCAGAACTGTCTGAAGCGAAAGTGGGTGCCGAACGCATTCTGCTGGTGAAACCCCAGACCTTTATGAACCTATCGGGCGAGGCTGTGGGGGCGCTGGTGCACTTTGCGAAACTTGCTCCTCAAGACGTCATTGTTTTATACGACGACCTCTCGATCCCACTCGGGTCCGTGCGAATCCGAGCAGACGGATCGGCAGGCGGCCACAACGGTATCAAATCACTGATAAGCCATCTAAAAACGCAACAATTTCCCCGGGTTCGCATTGGAATCGGGCCCCAACCCGTCGGGATGAAAAGCGAACAGTTCGTCTTGGCACGCTGGACCCCAACCGAGAGAGCCACGTTACCTTGGGCCGTTGATATGGCGCGTGACGCGAGTTTATCAGTTTTGGAAGCGGGCCTGCCTGCGGCGATGACGCGTTTTAATGGGCTAAAACCACCTCAAAACTGAGATTTTTTGGCGCAGGGGATCGCGCGAAAGGCCCGGTCGATAGTACAATAACCGGGAACTTTATTGTCCTTTTCCCTTGGGTGCCAACGCCGTGAATCGTCGTCATTTCATACTCTGGCTGGGCTCGATGGGCCTTGCAACGGCCGCAGGAACCGTTTTCGGAAAGCCCACCCACGTTGAGGCTGCGGCTATCAATTTGCCACGCGCTCCGAAGCGTCCGCGATTGACCTCAACCCCAGCGCCCCCCGCCGCCCCATCCCTGTCACTCATCTACGACAGAGATCTCCTGCTGTACGAAGGGCCTCGCGTAGGCACCTTTGGCGAGAACCCCTCGCGGTTGTCAGCCATTGTGGAGCGATTAACAGAACAAGGCCATCAAGTGGCGGCGCATCCCATTCAAGAAGCCACCCTACAACAATTGGCGCGGGTTCACGGAACCTCATACATTCAATACATTCGCAAGGCGGATTACCTCCCCCAGGATGAATTCGCCATCATTCGAAAAGTTGAAAAACGTTTTGTCAACCGTCCCAGCGTAGCATCGCTGGCTGGTAAACTGCCTGTCCGCCCGGCCATTAATCCCTCTCCGACGCCTCGGATTGAGGAAGTTATTCGCTACATCAAAGCACCCGCAGATGCCCCCAAAAGCACCAAGGTTCGGCCCTACCGAGCCGCGGCCCTTGGGGCGGGTGGGGCAGTCAAAGCCGTCGATGAAGTCATGACCGGGCGAGCACAAGCAGCGTTTGCTCTCATTCGCCCCCCGGGGCACCATGCGCGACGCAGCCGCAATATGGGCTTTTGTGTATTTAATAATGCGGCGGTGGCGGCACGCCACGCGCAAGCGGAGTACCAAGCCCAAAAAGTTCTCATCATCGATTGGGATGTGCACCATGGTAACGGTACACAAGAAATATTCTACAAAGACCCATCAGTGCTGTACTTCAGCACTCACCAGGAAAACATATACCCCCGTCGGACGGGGAAGGTGAGGGAGACGGGGGTCGGCCCCGGCAAAGGCTACAACATTAATGTGCCTCTCCCTCCTCACACGGGGGATGACGGTTTCGTGAAGGTCTTTACTGAAATCCTTGTGCCTGTGGCCAGGGCATTTAAGCCGGACCTCATCATTGTCTCGGCAGGGCAGGATGCTCACCAGTCAGATTTCGTAGCCCAAATGCGTATGACACATGCGGGATTTGCGAAGCTGACGGGAATTGTAAGGGCCTTGGCCGCTGAACAGTGTGACGGGCGCTTGGTCTTCGTGCTCGAGGGCGGATACAACCCCAAAGCCGCTGCTCGCTCTGTAGAGACCATCTGTAGCGCTCTGCGCGATGGCTTTGTAGATATGAGTGCGCTTAATAGCGACGGCAAGACACAACTCACCCCCATTCTTCGCTCACGAATTGACCAGGTCCGTTCACTTCACTTGGCCCATTGGCCTGGGTTGGCGCACTCGGGTCCGCGGGCGTGACACGCCCTGAACGGGGCAAAACGAAGATTCGTGTGGCTGACCAGGCCAAAGTGCTCGCTGCTTTTGTCAAAGCGTTTGGCCATGTTTTCCGGTCCCACGAAAACCATAGACGGAACCTGCACAGCCAATGGCAAACGACTCCCCCCGGCACGTCGCGCCTTTGGGCGCGTCGTGCTCGTCTGCTCATGGAGCCGGACCTGGCTGTCTTGATGGACGATGTTGAGGCCACCCTCATCGTCCGGGACGCGTCAGCTCCCTTGATACCCGAAAAGACAGATGGATATCGATTTGTCATTCACCGTGGCCGGATGGCGATGGATGGCCCTGGCATTGCTACCCTGATGAATCGCCACGCATACCCTCTTGGCACGGCCAATCCATTGAAAGACTTGCAGGTGACCCTACCCACCGGTTTTGTCAAACTCGATGCAAATTTCCAAGCGGGCCCTCTGCTTAAACTTCCCATCGCCATGACCCTACAGCCTTCGGTCGGTGCCAACGGACGGATTGCGTTAAAGACAATCGAATTAAAGGCCCAGGGAATACCGATTGATCGCGTGATGAGCATCCTCGGTATCGAATTGGCGCGATTGGTTCCTCTTGGAGGAAAAATGGAAGTCGAAGGCGATACTATCTTTATCAATCCCGTGGGCATGTTTCCCGCTCCCATCACAGAAGGCCGGTTGAAGGCCGTCCAAGTCCAAGGAGACCATATGGTGATGGAATATGACGACGCATCAGCCACACACGCCCCCCCGTTGCCATCTCCGGACGCGTCCGCCTATATTGCGCTGGTGGGGCACGACCTGCTGGTGGGGAAGATAACCATGCAGGATGTGTGCCTTCAGATGATTCCACAGGACCCGGATGCGCACTGGATCGAGTTTGCGCTGCCGTTTTACCGCGACCAACTTGCCGCGGGGCAAAGCAGCCTGCATTTTGGTGACGAGCTGCTGTATCGCATTCCAGCCCTTGACCACAGCAAAAACTAGAGTCTGCCCCCGTCAATCAAGTCTTGCGAGTGCTCGTTTTTCGACTCAAAATTCACCCCGTCACGCCTTCTCTTTTTCATCCGACGCGCTCCTGACGGGGCACCCAACATACTCCAGGCCCAGTTTGTTAAAAAGGGAATCCGTGTGTAATTCCCCTGATAGGCCTCAAACGCGCCATAAAAAAGCAGGGCCGCGGCGAGCAAAAACAGCAAAAGGATCAATAATCCGACGAAGAAATTACTCCAAAACGCCCCACTCGGAAGCAAAGTGAAAACAGATGACAGGACGTTCCCAAGAATCAGCCCCAGAACAGTCAGGGCCATGACCCCGGTCGATTGAACCGCATGAAAACGAACCAGGCGAATGTCACGATGTCGCCGACTCAATAGAAGAAGCGCCGCGACGGGAGGAACGTAGCATAAGGCCGCTATAAGGCGAATGCCCTCAGAGCGAGGCTTGCGATCAAATCCATCTTCCACCTTCAGTGCCCCCCAAATACCCTTCCAGTGTAACCCGGGGCCTACTTCGCGTCACCGCGACAGGAGATTAAACCAGAATTAAACAAGGTTTATTCTAAGCTCCATCCAGGGAGGGCAAGTGGTCAGACCCAACACAGGATAACGACCGTGGTAAGCAGGCGGCGATCTGATGCCTGTTCAAGATCACAAGGAGAAAGCTTCCATGTCGAGCGCCGTAGGGTACCTCTGGCTGTCCCCTGAACAAAAAGAAGATGCGGCCATCGTAAAGGCTGATACAGAAGCGCTGGAAAATTTTTGTCGCGCCAATAATCTCCGCTTGCAGGAGATCAGTGTCGAGAGCGGGACTGTCGGTGCAGCCCTTGAGCGCCCCATCCTCTCTTCCCTTCTCCAACGACCTGAGGTGACCTTGCTGATCCCCTCTTTGGCGGCGTTAGGTCGTCGCTTTCACGATGTAGCCACGGTTCTATCAGAAATCAACTTCCTGGGCCATCAACTCATCGCTGTGGCGGAGGACATCGATACGAACAGGCCGGAAGGGCAACAACTGCTTAAAGTTTTTGTGTCCATTCCCCAGGTGGCGAGGCTCATGCGAAGCCCCGCAGTCGAGCAACCGCGGGTCTTTGTAAGAAATAAGGAAGTTCTGCACAATGGAGGGACGTGTCCCTATGGATACACGCTGGATGAGGCCAGCAATCAATTCAAGGTACTGCCTCTTGAGGCCAACGTCGTGCGCAGAATTTTCAGGGAACGAATTGCGGGTCGAAGCCTGCGTCAGATCGCCAACGACCTCGGGCGAGATGACATCGCCACCAAACGAGGGGGGCGATGGCAGGCAAACACAGTCAAAACGATTCTGGAAAACCTATTCTACACCGGCGCTTATCAATGCCAGAATCGCATTTACCACAACGATCACGAAGCCATTATCAACGAGGAATTGTTTCGCCAAGTCAATTCTAATCTAGATGTGGTTCAGGTCGTTTCCTAGTCGACCCAAAACGAACCCAGTTGCTCAACACAACAACGGACCTCGCAACCCGCGAGGTCCGTTGAGCCACTTAATACGGCTTCAGCGTTATCGGCTGAACACCGCCTTGATTGGTCCCCACGTGCCTTTTGAATCTTTCGCGTGAAGCAATATCAGGCCGTTCGCACTCTTCAGGGTGGCGGGAAGCACGCCCCGCCCCTCTGACAGAGCGACTTTCAGGCCCGTCCCATCAGGCCCTGCCTGTCCGGCGAAGGCCTCAACCTCAACTGCGCCGCGCGACGCGAGAACCTCGATGGCATCTTTCTTGCGCGCCACGGTGGTTAACTCGGGCCCAAAAATATGCGCAGGATTGTCAGCCAATTGAAGCAACAGGCGGGCCCCCGGCTCGTTCTGCTTCCAGAAACTTGCCAGCTTCGCGTAGGGAGGGTCAAACCCATCGCCCCAACTCCCAATCTCTGTCGTGTAGGACAAAATTCCGTGTTCACCGAAAGCCCAATCCGTCGTGTCACCCGAGGTTGGATACAGCTTCACGCTTTGCTGAGGCTTGTAACCCGACAGTTGCCCCAATTTCTGACCGATCGGCGCCAAGCGATTGTCGGGCGGCGGCGCATTGGTATGCCCCCAAGGCCACAAAATCAAATTGCTGAAGCTGTGGTAGGTCATCAAAAAGGTCCATTTGCGGGATTCCACAAGCCGCTTTATCGCTTGGGTCTCGGGTTCAGAAAAAGGCCCGGGGCCACGGAAAGTAGGTGCCGTGGCCGAAGGGCTTGCACCCGGCAGGCCCCACTTGAAGCCGTAGTTTCGATTGAGGTCAACACCGGGGCCGTTTGGTCCCTTCGCGTAATTCGCGCCACCGCCCGCGGAGTTATCGGTATTCTTTCTCCAATCGACACCTTTTGCGGCCAAACGATGACCGTCTGGGTTAACCATCGGGATCAGCCAAATATCACGGTTTTCCACAAAATGAGCAAGGTCTGGGTCTGAGTCAGACCCTTCAAGCAACATCTCTGCTATTTTCAGAACGATTTCAGGAGTGACAATTTCACGGGCATGATGATTACCACACAAGAGCACAGCAGGTTTCCCGGTGCGATCGCCCTTGCCTATCTGCAGAGCCAAGACATCACGATCCGACTTGCCCTGGGTCTTCTCCCAACCGTCGCCGATATCCACCAAACGCGCCTTATCGGAATGTTTCGCGGCCATCCCGGCCAGAATTTCCTTGATTTCATCGTAAGTATGGTAACCAGGCCCAAAATTATTGAAGGTCCCGGGAGATTGAACCATCCGCAATTGAGCACCCAATCGTTGCAATGCGGGCAAAGATTCAGCCCCGACTTGACCGAATGCGCGTTTTTCCTTCTGGTCTACGTACCAAATTTCCAAACCCGCATCGACCATACGGGAAAGTTCCGCGGGTGCCGAATATTTGACACCCACCACCGCCGGCCGATTGCCCGAAAAAGAGGCAGCAGTCACTGGCCCTAAGTCGCGGGGGCCGGAAGCCATCAGCGGTGCTCTGGAGACTGAACAACCGGCAACGACTGCAGAAGCGAGAAGCAGGGCAGAAAACCAAGCGGTTGACGAACGCATCATCTTCTTCAAAACAAGACCTCCAGCAAGCCTCATCATCGAGGGCGGCATATCGTAATGTAGCGTCAGACGGCTTGCGCAGTGAGCCACCGCCTGAACCTATACTTCAGGTTATCTTAAATTATATTTAACGTCAAGACGCGAACAATACAGATCGGGGCCCGAATTGCCGAAGAGAGCAAAAGAAACCACTTGAGTGACCGTCCGCAAAAACACCGGCGGACCGTTCTCCGTTCAGACTCCCCGATGTTCGCTTCAGTGGAGGATTCTTTTTCTCCAATGCGCACAGCCTGGTCTCCTTTCTTTCACTTCCAAGTTTCTCTGCTTTTCGCATTCGCGTCTGGCTGCGCCCCCGTGGATGCGCCACCCGTTGGGTTAGCCCCTGAAATCAAAAACGTGAACCTGGCATCAAAAAAATCTGATGATGTCAAGAAAGTGAACAGCCCCATCGCTGAAAACAACGGCAGCCTGCGAGGCAGTGTTCGTGTCCCTATCGCGGGTGCGATATTTCAGTACACGGACCAAGTGAAACAAAATCCCCTGTCAGGAATGCTGGAACTTCGCAATAGCGGCGACAACGCCTTGTCCAGCAGCTTACTGGCCGGAACCACCCCCATGGGAGGGGCAAGAGTCGTGGCCTTTAACAGCGAAGGTCAAGCCATTTCCAAGCCGGTCTTCACTGACGAGCGGGGTCAATTTGAAATCACCTCATTAAGATCCTCGGGACCGCTCATTTTCGTTCGCGCCAGCATCCAACGCGAGCAGCAAAATTTCGTTTTGGTCACTGCCGCTCCCGCGCCCCGAGAAGCGCGCGCTGTTGACATACTCATCTCACCCTCATCAACCCTGATCGCGAAAAAAACGGTGGTGGCCATCAACAACCGGCTCATTAACCCCATCGTGATACGGCCCTCTTTTTTAGCCCGTGTCGCAAACCTGTTCAGCTTAGTCTTGAGTGATCGGGGCTTGGTCGCGGCGTGCATTCTTGACGACTTGACGGCCTCCAGATTGTTCGACGAGGTCGTAAAGTCCCTCCCAACCAATTTGCTGGACGACCTGCAACGCGAAGCCAGGGCCAACGACGGTGAAAGTCTCCTCGATCCCACGCCGCCAAACCCTCAGCCAGGCATCCCGAGCCCGCTTCCCTCCGTCTCTCCATCACCATTCTTTCCAAGTGCTCCGCCTTCTTCGGGACCTGGCTCGGGTGACTCCGAGAACACTGATTCAACGCTCAACCCTGATGCAAGTGAGAGCACCTCAATCCCCGGGGATCCCCGCGGAACCCTGAAAACGATTGCCCAGATCAAACCTTCTCAATCGCGAGTGGAGGTCAAAGCAGGGAGTGCAGAGATTTTCGTTCCAGCAGGCTCAAATCTCTTCACCGTGCAATTAGGAGAGTTGGACCGTGAAGTCATCCCTCAAACAACCGACAGAGCCATTCGAGCCACGTGCTTCAATGAGGGCCGCCAATTTGATTTTGATGGGCGAGAAATTTTTTGGGCCGACGGGGCGGTGCCACTTTTCGACATTGGCCAGTTGGCCTTTGTCGATATGGCAGTGAAAGACGGATTCGCCTATCTTACGAGCGTTGAAGATAACAATATCTACCGGGTCGACCTTAAAGACGGTTTCTCGGAAGTATTCGTCGGAGCCCCCTTGGCGGCCGGGGGATTTCAGGATGGTAGCGCGACGGGCGCGGAGTTTTTCAAACCCATGGGTATCGTGGCCGCATCAGATGCACTGTATGTGGCAGATGCGGGGAACCATCGCATTCGCCGGGTGAGCTACGAGGGGGAGGTCACCACCTTTGCAGGGGGGCGTCCCGGAACCAGCGATGGAAGAGGCATCAAAGCCAGTTTTCAAAATCCGATGGATCTCACGCTCGACGCGCAAGGCCTCCTGTACGTGGCCGATCACGACAATCATCGCATCCGCCGCATCACCCCAGAGGGGCTTGTTACAACCATCAGTAACACCGAACGCGGAAATACGGATGGAACCGGCAAGGCAGCCACACTAGAATTTCCCGCTTCCCTCGGACACGGTGTGCTGGACGATACCAACATACTGGTCATTCTCCAGTCCAATGGAGCGCTGCGAGTGCTGTCAAACTGGTAAGGAAATTGTTGATGAAAATTTCGCCCCGCGAGCCTCACGGCGATCGCACACAAAAGACGCCCAGCAACGCTCAATCTGCGTCAGGCAAATCGCCCCGCCCTCTGAATACGAGGGCCCCAGGAACACACAGCGCACACGAGCAAGACTCTTTCAAGCGACACCCCCGCGACAGCGCTGAGAACAATCCGTATTGGCTGATTGCCATGTCCGCAGATCGCGCGACGGGCCGTCGCTACCTTGATTCTCAGGCGGTCGTTGAAGCTCAAGGCTTGGAAGCTTTATGGATTAACGAATGGGCACAACGGCTGCCTGAGGTTCTGGATGTTCCAGACAGTATGGACTCCCTTGGTCAGCGCCAAATCCAATGGCAGCGGTGTGTCGAAAGCCTGTGTGCGCTCTCAGGTTTTACCTTAGACTCCCCGGCCATCGTGTGGCAACCGGCGATGCGAGTGCATCGGGGCCAATACCTGTTTCAATCGGAAGGCAGCCTGTTGCAATTGAGACCAGATGCGGCAGGAACCCCCTCGGACTGGTTGGCGACGGTTGCCCACGAAACCTTCCACCACGCCCAACATCAACTGATTCTGTGCCTGTACCGTGGAACGGCCTCTCTTCCCTTCCCCTTCGGGGCACTTGCAGCCTACTACCGCGACGCACGAAATATCTATCGGGTGCCGGGCCCCGAATGTCCCCCTGAAAAACACCGCCAGCAATGGCTTGAAATCGGTGCCTGGCGGTTCGGTCAAGCGGTGGTGACCCGCTGTGGTGGGCCCCAATGACGCTAATCAGGAATCCGCGCAGGCCGATCCGGCATGGGCAAAAAAGTCAAACGGAGCGGAGGTAATGCGGCCGAGCGTTCTTTGCCCAGGGTCGCCACCTCTCGGCCGGGGCGTTCCAACTCGCTGTGGGGCGGTTGGAAAGCGCCGAAATTTCCTGGGTCAATCGGCTGCCCATCCTTCCAAAGCTCATAATGCAGGTGCGGCCCTGTTGTCAGGCCCGTTTGGCCCACAGAGGCAATCCAGTCACCGGCCGTGAGAATATCCCCTGGCTTCACGCGCCATTCACGAAGGTGACCGTATAGGCTCGCATAGCCCCCGTCATGCTCCAATAAGACCACTCTGCCGTAACCGCTGATGGTGCCCACCTGACGAACAATACCGGTCGCAGCGGCTCTCACGGGTGTCCCTTCTGGAACCGCAAAATCACACCCGTCGTGAACGCGGCCCGGCAAAAATCCGTGGACAGGATGTTGCTCCCGAAGACCGAAACCGCTTGATATCCAGCCGCCATCAACCGGCCGTATTTGGGGAATTCGTGGCTGTATCGACGAATCACACGAGACCGTGCTCACGCAGACCAGAACCACCCAAAATAGGCGCCGGACGACAAAGGGGAGCTCAAAACCCATTCAGCGCTTCGCAACCTCCTCAAACGACTCCTTCGCGGCCTTTCGAATGATGTCAATCTCCATTTCCCCGTGCGCGAGGGAAACAAAGCAAGCCTCAAACTGCGCCGGTGGCAAATAGACCCCCCGAGCGAGCATGGCATGAAAAAACGCGCCGTATGCCGCCCGATCGCAACGATCCGCGCTGGGCCAGCCCGTCACAGATTCACGGGTGAAGAAAACCGTCATCATAGAACCCACACGATTGATGACCACCGGAACACCCGTTGACGCGGCGGCCTCTCGGAAGCCCGCCTCTATCGCGGCGGAGGTGACCTCGAGGCGTTCGTAAACCCCAGGTGCCCTGAGTGCTTCCAAAGCAGCGAGGCCTGCGGCCGTTGCCAGAGGATTTCCGCTCATGGTGCCCGCTTGGTACATGGGTCCGGCTGGCGCGACGAGTGACATGATATCGGAGCGTCCCCCGTAAGCCCCCACAGGAACGCCCCCCCCGACAATCTTGCCCAGGCAAGTTAAGTCAGGCAGGACGCCAAAACGCCCTTGGGCCCCGCCCAAACTCACACGAAAGCCCGTCATGACCTCATCAAAAATCAGCAAGGCACCGTGCGCACGGGTGATTTCGCGCAAGAACTCCAAAAAGCCCGGAGCAGGGGCAACGGTACCGGAATTTCCGACCACCGGCTCAACAATCAACCCTGCGATATCAGCGCCGTGTTCCTGAAACAGTACCCGCACGCTCTCCTCATCATTAAAGTCGGCCACCAGGGTGTTGGCCGTCACGGAGGCGGGTACGCCCGGACTGTCAGGCAATCCCAAGGTCGCAACCCCTGAGCCCGCCCGCACTAATAGGAAGTCCGCGTGCCCGTGGTAGCATCCACTGAACTTGATAATTTTATCCCGGCCTGTATAGGCGCGTGCTAAACGCAAGGCACTCATCGTGGCCTCCGTGCCAGAATTCACAAGACGAACCATTTCGATGGAGGGCACCAGGTCAGCAATCGTTCTGGCCATCCGCACCTCAGCAGAGGTCGGGGCACCGAAGGCGAACCCCTTGGCCGCCGCGGCATTCACGGCTGCAACGATTCCTGGGTGCGCATGCCCCAAAATCATGGGCCCCCACGCACCGATCAGGTCCACAAATTTGCGGCCGTCAATGGATTCAAGCCAAGCGCCTTCCGCACGTTCAATAAAAACCGGTTCTCCGCCCACACTTTTGAAGGCCCTCACAGGGCTGTTAACACCCCCTGGAATGAGCTGCTGGGCTTCGCGCCACAATTGTTCAGGAGCCGTCGTTGCCGTTGCGCCCATTATCCGCTTCACCTCGTGAAAAAACCCTGCGACTTTAAATTGGGGTGGTTTGAGCTCTGCCCCAGGCATTATAGCGTGCAAAATAAACGGACGGGGTGGGCGTCCTCCCAGACACGCGAGGTGCGCTTCATTGCCAAAGGGTTTAATATGAGGCAGGCACTAGACTTTTTCTACGAGGAGGAACTGCCGTGCGTCTTTTTCATACCGCCTTGGCGGGGGCCATCGTTGCCATCGCTATGCAAGCACCCGCAGAAGCCCGTATGGCTTCAGACGTCTACAAAGACCTGCCAGAAGGCCACTGGGCCGAACGTGCTGTGACGCTTGTTGCGCTCGATAAAAAGTTTGTGAAGGGATACCCGGACAACACCTTTCGGGGAGAATTGCCGTTCACACGGATCCAACTCGCGCTCGCAGTGGATGAATTGATTCGCCAATTGGAGACTCAAACAAAAGCCAGTTGGGTCACAGAGGGCCTCGGCGGTTATGCATTCCAAGACCTTCCCGACACGCCTGAAGTGCGTGAAACTGTCTTAAGGCTTGCCAACCAGTACCGACTGTTTGAAGGGGTTCCGGGCGTAACATCCAGTACCCTGGAAAGCCACAAACAAGTGACGCGCTACGAAATGGCGAAAGTAATCCACCGGCTCCTCCGCTTGGGCGAGGCGCGGGGTGTTGTCGATCCCAGTGTTCAGAAACCTCAAATTTTTACGTTTTCCGACGTTCCGAGAACGGCTTGGTCATACAACGAGGTGAAAGAAGTTTCGGATCGCTACCAAGTGATGGTGGGGTTCCCTGACGCAACCTTCCGGGGTCCTGAAGAATTAACCCGGTATCAATTTGCATCGGCTGCGGCTCAAACCTTCCCGTTGGTTGTCGAATTGGTAGAGAAGACCCAAGAAAAACAACGTGAAAAGGAAGCTGAAAAGCGCGGAGCCGGCCTGCGGTTCCAGGAGGATCTTCCCCTGGTGATCGGCGCAGGAGGGACGCTTTCCAATGGTTCCCCCCAAGTCAGCGGATTGGTGCGGGGCGTCACGTATATTGGCCCGGTATTCATCATGGCCGAGGGGCAAACCAACACCTTGGGCGCTTCAGCCCCAAGAACTTTCGGCGCCGAGGCCAATCTTGGTTATGCGATTCCATTGGGGACCGAATGGCACCTGCAACCCTACCTGGGTGCGCGGACCATCACCTCTGGTGCGGACAGCCTCAGTGGGGTGAGTTACGGGGCCTTGTCATATTGGCGTCCTTCGCAAGCCTGGGCCGCGCATCTCCGCCTATCGGGGATGTCGCCCCTCCAGGGCAATGCCCAAGGCGCATTCTTGGGCGGTGTGGGCGCAGGCGCTTGGTGGCACCCAACAAGCAACTGGGGGCTCTTCGCCGAGGCAAATTGGGGACAAACCCCATCTACCTTTGGCGCCCCCGCAGGAACCGCGTTTGCAGCGGAATGGCTGCCGGGCCTCACGGTGGGCACGGGTCTCAAGTTCTAGCGTCGAATCGCGACGAGAAAGCCCCCAAAGTTAACAGCTTTGGGGGCTTTTCCATTGGGTTAAAAAGGCTCTCGCAGCCCACACTTTCCCATCAATTCCCTAGCGCGCCGGCTTCGCGGGCACCGCAGAGGGAGAGGCGGAAGGCTGACCGTACATGGAAGGCACGGTAAAAATATCCTTCAGGATCAGCAACATCCCTAAGCCCATAATCAGAATAAAACCTGCCACCAGGATGCGCTCTTCAAGGGCTCGGGGCAATGGACGACGCCGAAGTTTTTCAACGCCCAAAAGGACCAAGTGTCCCCCATCCAAAGCGGGCAAAGGCAACAGATTGATGATAGCCAGTTCGATGGATAGAAACACCGCAAAGTCCAGCAAAAGCCACGGATCATCCTGATACACTTGGTCGCCCATCGCAACGATCGCAACGGGCCCCCCCGTCTTGTCCATCATTTCCGAAGGGGCTGAGAACAAACTCCAAAGCGCTCGCCCCAACATGACGGTGTATTTCACTTGTTGCTCGTTGGCTGCAGACAGCGCCTCAAATAGACCCGTTGGAGCCCTCCGCTCAGCGCGACGACTCGGCTGAAACCCCAACCGCCCTTCGGCGTCCGGGGTTGCCTGCAACGTTATAAGCTGGTCCCCTCGCTGCAACTGCAAACTAATTTCTTGACCCTTAAATTGGTGAAGTCGTTCTCTAAAAGTCTCAAATTGTGTCACAGGCTGGCCTGCGACCTGCACAAAACGGTCTCCCGGCTGTAATCCTGCCCGCTGCGCGGGAGTTCCAGGCAATATGACTTTCGCGGAGACGACCTGATTTCCGGTCGGTATGCCCATGCCCAAATTAGAGCCAAACAGAATCAGCCAGGCCGATACAAAATTAAAGACAACCCCCGCACTCACCACCCACGTGCGTTGCCAGATGGGGCGATTCCGCAGGTATGACTCCACGGGCAAAGCCTCCACGTCTTCCTCCGGGGGTTCCTCAGCCTGATCATCAGCGAAGGCACAGTATCCACCCAATGGAATCCAATTCAGGCGACACTCGGTTTCTCGCCACTGAAAGCCGAAAATCCGAGGGCCAAAGCCAATGGCAAATTGTCGCACCGGAATGTTCAACGACTTTGCGGCCAAGAAGTGCCCCGCCTCGTGGATGGCAATAAGCACGCCCAGGACAAGAAGGGTCACGAAAATCCCGGAAAAACTTGCCACCATAGTCTAGCAATCACTTTCTTGGTGCAACATAAGACACATCTTCAGCATAACACGCCGGGGCCCAGCATCGAAGAAACTCCGAGGCGTAAACAGCCACTCGCCGCGTTTGCATCCAGAGGCCGTGCCACGTAACATGCCGAACATGACGGCCTACAAACGCCCCAATGAAATATTTCCAGAACCTCCGGTCAGTTGGGTTCAAGGCAATCCTGCGGGCCCACCTCTCGTTGTCATTGTAGGGCCGACTGGGTCGGGGAAAAGCAGCCTCGCCCTTGAACTGGCGGCAAAGAGCCGAGGTGCCATTATTTCAGCGGATTCCCGACAGATATACCGGGGTTTTGATATCGGGACGGCCACACCGACGTCCGCAGAGCAGTCCCGGGTCGCCCACGACTTGATTAGCGTGACTGAGCCGAATCGTGTTTACACGGTATCGGACTTCCAAACGGATGCACTGCAAGCTTTAGAACGTCGACGTAAAGAGGGTTATTTGCCCTTCTTGGTGGGTGGAACAGGGCTCTATGTAAAGGCGCTCCTTGATGGGCTCACCATTCCCCCCCAGGCCCCCGACCCTGCACTGAGACAAACCCTTGCAGCGCTGCCTGATCCCCACGCGAGTTTGGCACAAGTTGACCCCGAAACCGCTCACCGCTTGCATCCCAATGACCGTTTCCGAATCATCCGGGCGTTGGAGGTTTTTCACCTCACCGGCATTCCCATCAGCGCGCAGCAAAAGTCACGTCCGTGTCCATATCGCCTCCTGATGATTGGCCTTGCAGCAAACCGCCAGGACCTTTACGCACGTATCGACGCACGTGTCTCCCAGATGTTGCAAAACGGTTTCGTCGACGAAGTTCAATCACTCGCAGACCGTTGGGGCTGGGACCTTCCCTTGTTGAGGACACTGGGTTACGCGGAAATTGGCGCCTATTTACGTGGGGAACTCTCCTGCGACGAGGCCAGTTCGTTGATGGCTCAGCACACCCGGAATTACGCGAAGCGTCAACTCACGTGGTTTCGTGCTGATCCACGAATACGGTGGTTAATTCGCGAAACGGGAGCATCCGATGCGGACGTCTATGAAAAAGCCGCATCGTGGCTGCGGGCGTGGGCCCAGGCATAAACTAATAAATATTGGGTGTGGTTAAGTGGCCCTCCGCTCAGTAAGATATATCTACAGACCTTCGTTTATCTCGTCATTTTTCTTCTTGAACGCCTTGAGCAGTCATGAGATTCAAATTCAATAAATACCAAGGCAGTGGCAACGACTTCATCGTTTTCGACACACTGTCGGCCATCGAGACTGAAACATGTCGGGCCCTGACCCCCGTTTTGTGTGAACGTCATGCAGGGATTGGTGCTGATGGAGTGCTGTTGCTGGGGGGCACCACCCCAAGCGACTTAACGATGAGGGTCATCAATGCCGATGGGTCCGAGCCAGAAATGTGCGGAAACGGTCTGCGATGCGCCCTTCGCCACTGGGCACGCCAAGGAGTGATTGAAATCGGACAAGCCTTCTCTGTATTAACAGGTGCCGGACCACGCATCGGACAAGTAGACGTGTCCGGCGCTATTCACCTTTGGATGGGAGTTCCCGGTTTTCAGCGTTCACAAATTCCCGCGACGGGCCCTGGGCGAGAGGAGTTCAGGACCCAAAAACTCGCCATCGACACCCAGGAGATCACGGTATCCGCCCTCTCAATGGGGAACCCCCACCTGGTCGCCTTCGTGGATGACATTGCAAGCATCCCGTTGAGTGCCTGGGGCCCCGCTCTAGAATCTTCCCCCTATTTTCCCGAACGCATCAACGTAGAATTCGCTCAAGTTCAATCTTCCAGCGAGGTGTCGATGCGTGTATGGGAACGAGGATCCGGCCTCACTCGCGCGTGCGGCACCGGTGCGTGCGCCGTGGCAGTGACAGGAATTCGAGAAGGCTCGTTGCAATCCCCCGTCACGGTGCACATGCCAGGTGGTTCAGTTCAAGTAGAATGGTCGGAAGGCAGTGAGGTGCGCCTCAGTGGTCCCGCTGTTCACGTTTTCGCCGGAGAGTTTGATATCGCTGATTTCCACCCTCCAAGTTAAGTCACACCCGATATATCCAAGGAGTTCTCTTGTGTCTGGTTTCCATTTCCACGTTGACCGTGTCTATGTCCTCCAAGAACCTCTCACCATGCATCCTGACCCTGGCCTGATGAGTGACCCTGTTGTGGTCGATGCGGGTTCAAAAGTCATCTATCGGGGCGTCGTGGAACTGGGAGGAACCGAGAGGTTTGTATTTGAACGGGAAACGGGTCAAAAAGGCTATACGCGAGATAGAAAAAGTCTTGAAAAATCCCTGATTCAAGACCTTGACGCCCTCTTGAGGGCATAGTTTTGTCAGCCCCCGAACACCACATCTTCGTGTGCCAGAATGAGCGAGCGGCCGGCCATCCACGGGGATGCTGCAAAGCAAATGGGAGCGCCGATGTATTGGGCGCATTCAAAACCTATGTGGCGCAGAACAAACTTCGTTCTCGCGTCGAGTTTGACGGCACCACTTGCGTAGACACCTGCGCGTGGGGGCCTGTGGTCATCGTCTATCCGCAGGGCACCTGGTACGGAAAGGTCACACCAAAGGACGCGCCAGAAATTATCCAGGCCATTTTAGAGGGAAGAACAGTCGAACGGCTTTTGATTTCGATGGATGCCATCAGAAAAAGTTGACCCCCCGTTTACTCAAAAGGCCCACTCGCTAAATAGTTTCTTGCGGAATTCTGACAAGTCGCCTCCTTGCACCTGCACGGTCACGTCGTCCTGCTGATTAAGCAACTCCACCAGTTTTTCATCAACCAGACGCAATCGGGTACTCATCAATTCCGCCAAATTAAAGACGACTTTGTGGGCCGCCAAATTTCCGTCTTCAATTTCCGACATAAAGTCGTCACGCTTAATCCGGTAAAGAGACACATCTAAGACTGCAACGCCCGAGCACGAGCGCTGTTGACCATTCATCAGACTCATCTCGCCTATCACCCCCGGCGCGTGGATAACGGTGATCACGCGAGCATCCCCTTCGCGATCATTTTTACGAATTTCTACGGCACCCGACCATAGAATGTCTAAATAATTTGCGGAACAACGTTCCTGGAATATGAGCTCCCCTTTTGAAAAACTCATAGGCTGCGCCAAGCGCCCAATCGACTCTACCTCTTCACGGGTCAAACGCTTGAATAACGGTAAGTCATAAAAACCCGGAGGAACCATTATCATCTCCATCGGATTTCCCTGCTTTCTTCTTTGAAATGTGGGACTCCATTGTTCGCAGCCACGGGGTTCATCCAAAAAAACCGGGATTCTGTTTAGCCAATCCCTTGCAATACAGTGGCCTTACCGACACGGCCGATCCCAACCACAAAGGCAGCCGTCCGCATCGACAGCTTTTTTTCCGTTGCCAGCTTGTAGACCGTCTGAAAGGCTTTTAACATAATTTTCTCAAGTTCAGCATTCACCTTGTCGAGGTCCCAGCTAAATTGCTGAATGTTCTGGGTCCACTCGAAGTATGAGACGGTCACCCCGCCGGCATTGGCGAGGATGTCCGGTACTACCATGATACCCCGTCGCGCAAAGATCTCATCGGCTTGTGGCGTAGTGGGAGAGTTGGCGGCCTCCACAATGAGCAAGGCCTGAACATCGTTTGCGTTCTCTTTCGTCAAGACTTGCCCCAGGGCCGCCGGTATCAGGACGTCACAAGGAAGAAGCAAGAGGTCTTCATTGCTCACTGAAGTGGCTCCAGCGAAGCCCTTCAAGGAACGATGAAGCGCCACGTGATTCAACAACGCAGGAATATCCAGGCCGTCCCCATGAAAAATCCCCCCGTGAACGTCACTCACTGCCACCACCTTAGCGCCAGCTGCGGCCAGCAATCGCGCGGCATGAGAACCGACATTGCCAAAACCTTGTATGACACAACGAGCACCCTCCAAAGAGCGTCCGAGAGACGCAAGGGCCTCCCTCACCATATAAAGAACCCCTCGTCCCGTCGCCTCCTCCCTGCCAGCGGATCCGTGAAGGTCCAAGGGCTTGCCCGTCACGACAGCGGGCGAATGGCCGTAAAACTTAGAGTATTCGCTCATAACATAGGCCATAATTTGGGAATTGGTGTTCATATCCGGGGCTGGAATATCCTTCATCGGGCCAATACTCTCGTGTATCTGCTCGATAAATTTCCTTGTCAGACGCTCGATCTCACGCTCAGACAATTGCTGCGGGTCCACGGTAATGCCGCCCTTCCCCCCCCCATAAGGGATATCAACAATCGCTGTCTTCCAGGTCATCAGGGAAGCGAGGGAACGCGCCTCATCAAGGTCCACTTGAGGGTGATACCGCAGTCCCCCCTTCAACGGGCCCCGGGTTTTGTTGTGCTGAATCCGGTAACCGGTAAAGACCCGAATTTCCCCACTATCCAGTTCGATGGGCAAATTGACCGTAATTTCGCGGTACGGATTCAGCAACATGGCCTGAACGTGCTGCCCTAAATCCATGACTTTGGCAGCTTGCCGGAAATAAAAATTTGTTTCTTCAAAACTGCTCACGCTGTATACCTCAAATGCCCGCCAAGATTGGCATTGTAGCAGCCCGAAAAAATTTTTTGCGATTTTTCACAAAAAAATATCGCAAAAACCCGTGTCGCGTGTTAACATTTCTTCATAAATATTTGTTGCGAAACAAGACTGCCGTGTCTAAGCACCGGAACAAACAGCTCAAGCCACCTCCGGCACAGGCAGATTGCAACATCATCCCCACTCCCGAACGCTGAACAGGAGGCTCTTTCATGACCGCAACGCTAACAACAGCCAAAAAGAACACTCGGCGAGCAAAACGCAAAAAAGATCGGGAATTCTTTCAGTCAATTGGCCGCAAAGGAGGTCAAAAAACCCGCGACAAATACGGGTCAGAATTTTTTGCTTCTATCGGGAAGCGTGGAGGCACCGCCTTAAAAGAAGAGAAAGGCATTGAGTTCTTTCGCGAAATCGCCCGCATCAGCCGGCAACGCGTGGCCGCTGCCGCCGCCCTTGCAGCAGAATGAGCATCAGTGCCTGGCTTTTGGAGATTGTGAAAGCGCAGCCTCCAAAGATGGCGCGGGTCCTGGCTTCTGCCGGGCAGAATAAGCAAGGATAGCACCGAGAAACTCGCTCCCATAACGAGCGAGTTTCTCTCGTCCAATCCCTCGAACCGCCAGCATGGCATCCAGCGTACTCGGCGGGGTCGTCGCGAGCTCACGCAAAGTCTCGTTGTTAAATACCAGATATGGCGGAACCTCATTCTCTCTCGCAAGGCGACTTCGCAACCCAGAGAGTAACTCGTAAAGCTCCGCTTCTACTCCTCCGGCATCCGCAGTGTTCGCAGTCACGGGGCGTTTAGAAACGCGCGAGCGAGACGAATCACGCGACGTATCCATGGCGGGATCACTCCGGTCGGAACAAACGTCACATCGACCACATTGTCCCTCAGCCTGCTCACCGAAGTATCCGAGAATCACGTTGCGACGGCAAGACTTGGAATAAGCAAATGCCACCATATCGTCCAACCGAGCCAGCTCACGGGCCTGTTTCGTCTCAATATAAGAAACGTCCAGGTACGCCAGCGGAGATTTCACCCGCCTTAAAATCTTGATACCACGCGTCCTTGCGGGAGGCTCGTAATGCACAATGCCCTTGGCTCGAAGAGCCAATAGGGCGTGAGACAGGGCGTCTCGCGACTCCTTGAGCTCTGCGGCGAATGTTCCCAAATCAAGAGTGGTAGGGCGCCCCGTATCAGCCTGGGCCTGCAAGGCCAAAACAATCCTTTCTTGGATCGAACTACGCCCCACCGGAACATCGGGACGAAGGAGGGTAACCTCCGCCACCGCGATGCCTCGAGGCAAACGTTCGATGAGAGAGGCCCGCTCGAGCCAGAGCAGCGCGGTGCCGATCGCCATATCGTGAGCTTTATGAGGGAGAAGGCGGTTAATAGCCTCTTGGCTCAGATAAATGTGCTCCTCTGAGCGATTAATCAGGACATCATAAACCGCCGCGATGGTCCTCGCATTTGGACAACTGCCCTCGATAAAAAACTCTTGCAAGTAGCGATCGGCAGGGCTAAACAGCAGAACGCAAAATGCCGGCTTTCCGTCACGGCCGGCACGTCCGGCCTCTTGATAATACGCTTCAATCGTACCGGGCACATCATAGTGAATCACCACCCGAACATCAGACTTATCAATTCCCATTCCAAACGCGTTGGTCGCCACCACCACACGCGCGTGTCCTTGCATGAAGTCATCTTGGGCCCGTTCCCTGCTTTCATCAGACATCCCCGCGTGATAACTCACAGCAGATACCCCGCCTGCAACAAGCGCCTCAGTCACCTCTTCCACGTGCTTGCGGGTGGCCGCGTATACGATGGCAGCCCCCGGGACCCGTGCCAATACCTCCAACGTTTTTTTCATCTTCGATTCATCGGACGGGGTATGTCGGACCACATATCTTAAATTTGGACGGTCAAAACCAGAAACCACCACGACGGGATCTTGCAAACCCAATTGGGTCACAATGTCATTACGGACTTCTCGCGTGGCCGTTGCCGTTGCAGCCAACACCGGGGGCTCACCACACGCCTCCCAAGCTTGGCGCAAGCGTAAATAATCCGGCCTAAAGTCGTGCCCCCATTGGGAGAGACAATGTGCCTCATCCACCGCAAACAAGGAAATTTTGACGTGCTTCAGGGCTTCTACGAAAGCACGTTGACGAAATCGTTCCGGTGCCACGTAGAGCACTCGGTAAGCCCCTTGTCGCAGTTCCTCGAGGCGATGCGCTTGTTCATCTGAACTCAATGCACTGTTGATGTAACTCGCTGCGATGCCCCGAGCGAGCAGAGCGTCCACTTGGTCTTTCATCAACGCAATCAGCGGAGAGACAACCAGTGCCGTGCCCGGCAATAGGACAGCAGGCAACTGATAGCAAAGCGACTTCCCACGCCCTGTCGGCATCACAGCCAACGTTGATTGTCCCTGCAAAATCGCGCTGACCACCGGATACTGGCCCTCACGAAACGCGGTTAACCCGAAGGAATCGCGCAGGCAGTTTAAAATCTTGGCGTCCAACAAAAAGCGCCCCCTTAGCCCTTGAGCGCTATTGTACCGCCCACCCTCATCTCAATCTAGTAATAACCCACGCCTAACAGGCCGCGAACACAGGATCCCATCAGCGGTCCTTCACCTGAGACGGCGGTGCGATCATCGCGACATCGGTCTCAATCAATGCCTCCGCGTCGTCAACCCTCGCGCTTTGGGCGGTAAAACTCAGTATCTGCCTTTCCTTCGGAGCCAATGTCACTCGGCGCGTCTGAATAACGCCCGTCGGATTTCCAGCGTCCGTGAAGCGAACACGCAAACGACCCGTCAAAGTACGGGTGCCGGGATTCTCTATTTCGACCTTAGCCACGGCTTTACGCCCCCTCAAACGCCCCCAAACGGAGGGTTCTTTGACATCAACCACCCAGGCCGACAAAACAGACTCATCCGTTCCGGGCACGACCACGGAGGGCGAAACCTGGGGGCGAGGACTTGCACCCACCTGCAAAACAGCGTCTTCACCGTATGCCGCGCCAAAATCTCCGTAGGAACCGCTCAATGCAGGCGCTGTGGACGCCTGGGCTGTATAACCGGAGGAGAAGTCTCCCGAATAATAGCCGGATCCCCCGTAGGGATCATCGTAAGTGTTTCCACCTGACGCATAGTTGGTATCGTACGAGGTATCGCCGTACCCCCCGTAAGGGTCGCCGCCGGTACCATACAAATCTTGCCCATAGGGGTTTGCGAAACCACAACCGGCGGTCGCAACCATCAGCATCAAAATAAAAATTTTGCGCGTCCAGGGCAAGGGCACGAACCACAAACCTCCCAAAACCTAACACTTCTTTATTATAGCTTGAACAAAGCTTGAACTTTCCTCGATGCAGGAAAAACCTCATTGCTAACGATCAGGGACATTGACAGGTCATTAATAGTGTCTTATTGTTGTTTTAACGTAAGCTAAATGATTAATGGGCCTCTCGGAGGATAACCGACACCCCGAACCGGGGTCGAAACCATCCAGCCCGTTCGATTTCTACGCTCAGAAATGCGTAGTGAAAGGATGGAAAGATGCGTCGATTCTTCCTCGCCGCCTTGATTTTATCGACTCTCGCCGCCGCCGGTTGCGGGGTTAATTCAACCGTCATCCCTGCGCAAGCGACAGCCGGACGCGTGGCTTCGGCCCAGGCACTTGTTGAAGAAGGCAGCCTGGTCTTCGATAAAAATGTTGTTTACCGAACGGTTGATGTTCTAGGCATCGGCCCGGTCTACTCCGCGAAATTGGAAGCAGCCGGAATCAAAACGGTCAAACAACTGCTGCTGGCGGGAACAACCCGCTCTGCGAGGGCGCGCCTGGTCTCGGTGACAGGAATCAGCTCCAAACTATTGCTGACCTGGATTAATCACGCGGACCTCATGCGAGTGACGGGTGCTGGGCCCGAGTATTCGCGCCTGCTTGAACGCGCCGGGGTAGATACAGTTCTCGAATTGTCCCGCCGGAATTCAGTCAACCTTGTGGCCGCTCTCCGGGCTGCCAATGGAATGGGCGGAGGTAAGCGTTTGGTCAAACGCCTCCCAAACATCACAACGACGACCCGTTGGGTCGATAACGCGAACCAATTCGTTCGTCTCATCACCTACTAAACGGGCGCCGCGTCGGCACAGCCCCATCCTAGAAAAACACCTGCGCGACCATTTCGATTGAGATGATTGCTCGGGTGTTTTTTTCGCCGAGGCCCGTTTGACGCTTCGTTTCGCGCGAATTCAGCTCTACAGTCTAAGAGTTTTTCAAAAACGCGTGGAAGGAGCGAAATATGACCATAAGCAAGGGGCAAGTCATTTCAAAGTCAGGGCCTGGAAAAAAAATTGGGCGCCGAGCGCCTCACTGTGTTCGGGATCTTATGAAACCCCGTGTCATCGCGGTCACTGGGGTGACATTTCTCCCGGAAGCAGCGCGAATTATGAAGGAAGAGGACATCGGCGCTCTCCCTGTCATCAAAGAGGATGGAACGCTGATCGGTATCCTCACCGATCGGGACATTGCCGTACGAGCTGTGGCGGCGGATTTGGAAGTACGCGTCACCCAAGTGGGCGAAATTTGCACTTCTGATGATGTTCTTAGCGTCTCACCGGACACATCCCTTGAGCAAGCTGAAAAACTGATGAGCGAGCACCAAGTGCGCAGACTGCCCATTGTCGAAGGCAAAAACCATCTGGTCGGGGTTCTGTCTCTTGCCGACTTAATACATCAAGAACGTGCGCGAAATTGGCACGATGTCGTCGAGGGGGTCTGCAAACCGGGCGGGGAACACACCCAAGTGTACGAGAACCTTCCACAATAGCCACGAAAAAAGTGGCCTGGGCATTCTCCCCAGGCCACTCGCAGATCATCCCGCGATTGAAATTAATACCGATAGTGAGAAGGCTTGTAAGGGCCCTCAACCGGAATCCCAAGGTAATCCGATTGTTCTTGAGTGAGGCGGGTCAATTTAACACCCAACTTTTCCAAGTGCAAGCGCGCCACTTCCTCGTCCAATTTCTTGGGAAGTACGTGAACGCCCAGCGGATATTCATCCTTCCACAAGGAAATTTGAGCCAACACCTGATTGGTGAAGGAGGTACTCATAACAAACGAGGGGTGTCCCGTGGCACAGCCCAGATTCACCAACCGCCCAGAGGCCAGGACCAAAATGCCTCGGCCATTCGAAAGCGTAAAACGCTCAACCTGAGGCTTGATTGTATCTTTCGCCGCATTCCCCTCAAGCCAAGCCATATCAATCTCGCAGTCAAAATGGCCGATGTTGCAAACGATGGCATCATCCTTCATGGCCAAAATGTGCTCCGAGCGAATGATGCCCTGGCAGCCCGTGGCCGTGACGAAGATGTCAGCCAACGGGGCCGCGTCTTCCATGGTCACCACCTCAAAGCCTTCCATGGCAGCCTGCAAGGCACAAATAGGATCGATTTCAGTCACCAAAACCCGTGCCCCAAAGCCCCGCATCGACTGGGCTGAGCCCTTGCCGACGTCACCATATCCAGCGACCACCACAACTTTTCCAGCCACCATCACGTCTGTGGCGCGTTTGATGCCATCGGCCAACGACTCCCGGCAGCCGTACAGGTTGTCAAATTTCGCCTTCGTCACCGAGTCGTTAACGTTGATCGCAGGGACCTTCAACTCACCCCTTTCAACCATCTGATAGAGGCGGTGAACGCCTGTAGTGGTCTCCTCAGAGATGCCCTTGACGTCCTTGAGCATGTCGGGATAGCGCTCGTGCAAGACCTGCGTCAAATCACCCCCGTCGTCCAAAACCATGTTCAGACCACGCCCGTCCGGCCAACGCAGGGTCTGCTCCAGACACCACCAATACTCTTCTTCCGTTTCACCTTTCCACGCAAAAACTGGAATTCCTGCCGCCGCCATAGCGGCCGCCGCGTGGTCCTGTGTCGAAAAAATATTGCAACTGGACCAGCGTACTTCAGCGCCCAGTTCAACCAACGTTTCCATCAGCACCGCCGTCTGGATGGTCATATGCAAAGACCCGGCGATGCGAGCACCCGCGAGGGGCTTTTGGCCGCGATAACGCTCACGAAGCGCCATCAAGCCGGGCATCTCTTTTTCAGCGATCCGAATCTCCTTCCGGCCCCACTCGGCCAAGGAAATGTCCGCTACTTTGTAATCGTTCTGCTTTACAGTCATGGTGGTCACGGTCGACTCCTATTCATCAGGCGTGAATCCTGGCCCAAGACCTTAAAGCCCCGGGGACTCCAATTATCACTTATTCCTGGCAATGACGCCAGTCAGCTATCTAAAAGCCACACCCGATAGCCTTGACCTACATGCGGAATTCTTCGCCCAGGTAATGCTTCCGGGCTATCTCGCTTGCGGCAATCTGTTCCGGCGTTCCGGAGACCACCACCTCACCGTTACTCAGGATGTGCGCGTAGTCAACAACCCCCAACGTCTCCCGCACATTGTGGTCAGTGATTAAAATGCCCAAATTTTTCTCTTTCAAGCGCCGGATCATTTTTTGTAATTCAGCAACCGTCAAAGGGTCGATCGCGCTGAACGGCTCGTCCAATAGAAGAAAACTTGGGTTTGCGGCCATCGCACGGGCGATTTCAACCCGCCTGCGCTCGCCCCCGGAGAGTTGCGACCCCTTATTCCGCGCAACTTTGGTCAAATTAAATTCTTCAAGTAAATGGGGTAAGCGCTCGCGTTGCTCTGCCTTCGGGACGCCTTTAATCTGCCAGACGGCGATGATGTTTTCTTCAACGGTCAATTTTCGAAAAACGGAGGGTTCTTGAGCCAAATACCCAATTCCCTTGCGAGCCCGAAGATGCATCGGGAGGTGACCAATCTTTTCACCATCGAGCAAGACCTCACCCCCGTTGGGCTTTACCAGACCGACCACCATATAGAAGGTGGTTGTTTTCCCCGCACCATTGGGGCCAAGCAAACCCACGATTTGCCCGCGATTGACCGTGATGGAGACGCCATTGACGACCCGGCGGGAGCGATAGGTCTTGATGAGGTTCTCAGTAACAATTGCCATGTCGTATCCCTGGCACAAAAAACCGCCTCACCGGGTGAATTTGGCTGACCGCCTCCGGGTGCAGGTGCTTCCGGGCTCTTTCTTCAAAGAAGTTCACCCAAACGCCGCCCGTAGGCCTCCGCATATTCGAGGTAGTGCGACACACCCTGACGCATTCTATCCCGCTCGGTTGGCGTCAATTCTCGCACAACTTTAGCGGGCGTTCCAAGAAGAAGGGAATTAGGCGGATATTCCTTCCCTTCCGGTATCAACGAGCCAGCAGCCACCATGGAGTGGGCTCCAATCCGCGCGCCATTGAGGACGATAGCGCCAATTCCGACCACACAGCCTGACTCGAGCGTCGCCCCGTGGACAACTGCACGGTGCCCTACCGTTACATCCTCTGCGATATGAACGGGGAACCCTTTATCGACGTGTATCACAGCGCCATCTTGAATGTTGGATCGCGGTCCAATCACGACCCCTTCTTGTTCCGCTCGAATCACAGCGCCAAACCAAATGCTGGCTTGTGCGGCAACTCGAACCCGCCCCATGACCGTCGCATTCGGCGCCACAAAGGCAGTGTCGTCGATTTCCACGTCGTCACGCAGGTCATAACTTCTCAGCATATCGCGTTCATCCTAGCACATTTGACTTTCGCCAAATGGGCCACGATCATGAAACGGATGGAGCAGTGATTTCAGAGGCATCGATGATTCAATCAGACGAATTGCGACACATCGCGAAACTGGCTCGTCTCGAACTGTCAGAAAGCGAGCTCGCGACGTATACGCGTCAAGTGGACGAAGTGCTGCAATTTTTCGGGCAACTACACGCCATTGATACGTCGTCCATTTCAGGCCGGCCCCCACACGTCGATGACGCGCCCCGGCTCCGAAGTGACGACCCCGCAGAATCGCTCTGCGTTCAGGATGTGTTGCGAGAAGCGGCGTCCACCGAGGGTGAATATTTTCAAGTGCCCAGAATCTTGGATGCGTGAGTGACCACTCGGAGAATCGCTGGGTTGCTCGCCTGAGGTCATAGATTGGGGTATGGTAACGATGAGTCCTCTTCACATAGGTTGATTCGCTCCATGCTCGAGGCGGCTACTCCACACAACCCACGGTCCCGGCTGGCACAAGGCTATTTTGTGCTCATTGCCTCCCTGGGCACTTTTTTCGCCAGTTGGGCACTCATCACAGAAACTGGTCTGGTCGCCCTCGCACAAACGTTCTTCCAAGGACAAGATTGGCAAGCGCAGACGCGAGGAGCGCTGCTCGTCAATCCCACTTTTTACACGTTGCTCGTCTTGGGCGTGCTCGCGGAGATTACGCACATACCGCTTCCCAAGGGCGGCCGTATGACCGCAGGGTTCCTTATCAACTTCGCTGCGTTACTCATGATTGGATTGAATGCGGCCATCGCGGTCTTGGGCCTGGTTCATTTACTCACGGCATGGTTGCCTTCTCGTCGCCGATTCTCACACGCACTTTTCAATGTCGGACAACTGTCTTTGGCCTACTGGGCTGCGAATTATGCTCTCACATACGGACACGTCTACATCTATGGCTATCCCGGAGCCGACGACAATGCCTATGTCGCATTCGCGACCGCCGCCTACTTGGTTGTAAATTTTTCGGTCATCGACACCTATTTGGCGCTGCAACGAGCGATTTCTCCTCTGCAAATTCTTTGGGAGGAGGACCGTACCGAGATCTTCGTGACGCTCGCGTTGGCCCCGATGGCTTTGTTGATGGCCTACATGCACCAAGAACAGGGATGGTGGGGAGCGGCCTTGGTTCTACTGCCAATGTTCACGACCGCCTATGGCGTGCGGCTTTACATTCAAGTCAAACGCTCAGAGCAAGCGCTGGCCGCGTCGAATCAGCAACTCACCATCTTACAGCAGGTCGCCACGAGAATTTCCAGCCAAATCAATCTCGACCAAACGTTGGCTCTCATCTCACAAGAGATGCGGCGGGTGGTCGAGTACCACGAATGTCTCATTTTTCTCTTGGACGCGGATTCAGGGATGCTCGTGCGGCAAAATGTGGCGCCAGACGAGGCAACACCCGCGGAACTGAAACTGCCCATTGCTCACGGGTTGCTGGGTGAAGTGGCCCGCGAGCGTCAGGCTAGACGCATTGCTGACCTCACGGCAGGCGCACTCGACGTCGGAATCCTGGCAGGCTATCGCTCACTGTTGGCTGTTCCGGTTGCGACGGATCAAGAAATACTGGGTGTGATTGCTTTGCTCCATCGCGAAGCGGAAGAATTTGATGCCGCTGCGCAACGGCTTCTGGAAATTTTGGCATCCCAGGCCTCGGTGGCCATCAAGAATGCGCAATTGTATCGCGCCACCCAACAACTCGCGGTGACCGATGGTCTGACAAAAGTATACAATCGCCGGTATTTCGAAGAGCAATTGCACGCGGAGTTAGCGCGGGCGAGACGTCAAAAATACACAACCTCTCTGATCGTTCTCGACGTCGATCATTTCAAAAAATTTAATGACACCCACGGGCATTTGCTCGGAGACCATGTCTTACAGGGCGTGGCGAGAATCCTTCAAAAAAGTGTCAGAGAAACCGATCTTGTGGCCAGATACGGGGGCGAGGAGTTCGTTGTTATTTTGCCCGAAACACCGGCTGATGCGGCAGTTGAGGTGGCTCAACGGATTCGGCGGAACATTAAGGCGCACCCGTTTTGGGGAAAAAGCCAAACACCACTTCAGGTCACCGCCAGTTTGGGCCTGGCGTCTGACGTTTTTAGTCTGTTGGAACCAAACACTTTGTTTGACCAGGCGGACAAATGTCTATACCAGGCTAAATCGGAAGGGCGTGATCGTGTCAGCCGGGTGATTTACCTCCCTGATCAGCCCATCGCCATTACCACGTCTCAGCAAGAAGCATCCAAAGAACCCACTTTACGGCGTCATATGAGGGCGGTTTCACAGATTTCGCTCGAGGAATGGTCTCGATATCTCACAGGTCATCTTCCTCAGGCACTTGAGGCTTGGTGGAAGGATACGCGAGTCCGCGATGCCTTGCAGAACGGCCAAGAATTTTGGGCATCCGTCGCTGAGGAATTCACCGCAGTTTTACTTAAAAACTTAAATAGCACGGAGGATGAGCGGAATGCTTGGCTAGAGAATTTCCAGGCTTTCCCACTCTATCCCAAAATACAGATGGAATTGTCGGGGCTCATCTTTGATGGCATCACGATGACTCAGCTCGAACACGCCATTTTGGAATTTTACAAAAGAACACAAGCCCTCATTCAGGGAGCCCCTTTTCCGTTGGAAGAAAGGATGACTGTCGGCGTCATTCACGAACGCCTCTTCCACGTTCTGCAACTGATGGTTGCTCAGATATGGCACGACGTTTATAAGGCGACCAGCGAGCATTTGACGCTGTTCGCGAAGCTTGAGCAGCACTTGGCCGCGTCTATCGGCCAAGACGAATTAATGATGGAGATTGCTCGCCTCACGGGACTTGCCCTGAGAGCGGACGGATGCTTACTCCTGCTCCCCGATGAGGCCGGCGTACTTCTCAGCACGTCTGCCGCTTGGGGTGTGTCAGGATGGAAACAATTGCCACCTATTTCCACACACGATGAGATGACCCACATCTGTTGGAGACAAAAAGAAGCCTGTTTGTTTTCTAATTCACGCGAAGATCGACGCGTAAACCAAGAATTTCTTGGGCAGATTGAACGCTCGCGCCCCGCGCGCTCTTTTTTAATGCTTCCGCTGATCCACCGTGGAGGGAGTGTAGGCGTCTTGTGCTGTATGAGCGAACAGGAAGACCAATTCACTTCATTAGACGTGCGGATGGGGACAAAGATGGCATCGCGACTTGCTGCAACCATTACAAGAAACCATTTTGAAATCACGCGTCAAAACCGATACATGGCTTCAGTCGAGGCCTTGGCTGACGCGCTTGAACAAAGAACCACGCATCCTCCTGATCGCCTTGCCACGATTGCCAAGTCGCTGGCATTGGCTTCGGGTTTACCCAGTGACGAAGTCGAACTGATTGCCCAAGCCGTTCGATTGCACGACATCGGGGAAATTGCGGTACCACCGGGCATTCTTGAAAAGCCACACGAACTCACCTCTGCCGAGAGGGAACTTATTCAGACACATCCGGTGGTGGGTGCAAGTATTCTCTCCTACGTTGATACGCTTCAAGACGTTCTCCCGATCATCAGACACCACCATGAACGCCACGACGGTTCTGGCTATCCCGACGGTTTACAGGGTGACGATATCCCCTTACTCGCAAGAATCCTGGCCGTCGCCGATACGTTTGACGCGATGACTTCCGAGCGGCCGTATCGTGAGCGGCTGTCTCCAGTTGCAGCCCTACAGGAAATGCGAACATCAAAACAGTTTAGTGAAGAACTCCTCGATAACCTCGAAAAGATCATCGCGCGCGAGCTCCCGCGTAATTCTGAGCCGCAGGGACGTGGCTCGCCATGGGCCGAATGAACAAATGGGAAGGCATCGATTCCGCAAACTGCGACAAAACACACATTTTCGGATTTGCGCTGTGATGGTTTTTTGCGCGTTTTTTTTCGCCTTTCAAGGGCCAGTTGCGGCGTCTGGGTCACTGCCTGTGAGGGAGTCAGCGGAAAACATTGCGCTGGAGCGAATTCGTGGGGAAGAGCTCCAGTGGAGACCGCTGGCGCAACTTCAGGGCCCCATCGGGGGATCCCCCCAAACCGACGCGATACTGGCGCTTGCCGCTGAAATTCTCTCGATGCGTATGGGTGATTCCGAGCGCGCGTTTGTAGAAATTAACTTTGAACGGGGACAAACCACGGGTGTGATTACATGGCGCGGGGCACGGGATGAAACACGCCTGAAACCTGAGGCCCTGGAACATAATCCCGACGAATGTTGGAGGCTGCTTCAAACCGATCTGGTGCGCCTCGAAGAACTGGCGCGCGCAAAAAGAAAAACACTCGCGCGTCACGACATCTGCCCCTCCTCTCCCCAGAACACGCCCGAAGCACCGGAGCAAAGTCGCTGTATGGTCGATAAAACCGACAGCTGCCGCGCCTTCAGACAAGCGCTCGAGCGAGTGACCCGCGGAGAAATACAATGCTTGTGTCAAACACTGGAAGTAGAGAAAATCACCATGTCGAATCCCGACTTGGAGTCGCGGTGGCAGCCAGCAGAGTGACGGAAACGGCCCCTGCTTCCCTTACAGCTCTCGCGCATTCCTGAGCGGTGGCGCCTGTGGTGACAACATCATCGACCAGAACCACCGGGATCCCCACCAGAGACCGCGTACTTCGTATCGCGCCCTTCATTACCTGATTTCGAGCCCTGCGTGACAACGCGAAAAGCGGGGGAGTGGGGCGCACTCGGCGCAATACATCGGCGCAATTCAGCCGATACTTGTTCGAGATAGCCTGCGCCAATGACAACGCTTGATTGTGTCCCCGGGACTTCATCCGGTGACAATGGAGGGGAACGGGAACCAACAAGCAATTTTGGGAAAACCACGATCCCCCCTCATGGTCAGCCGCTAGAAACCATTTAAGAGCCTCTTGTTCCCCGTCATACTTAAGCGCCCCCACGAGTTTTTTTCCAACCCCTCGGTAGGCAAGGAACGCTCTCACGCTATCGACTCCGAAGACCCGAATATTCTGAGGGGCGACCTCCCGTCCACCCCAACACGGTTGACACAACAATTCATAGTTCCAGGCACGACATCCGAGACAACGCCGTCGATAGAATGCTTCAAGTAAACGTAAAAAAAATCGAGTCACTGACTGTACCTCCGCCCCCATTGACCAGCCCGCCACACCCAAACAAGCAGTGCGAGACTGACGCCGACGGCATCTATCCCCACGTCCGTGAGTTGACCTCCACGGTGTGGAACCAAAAGTTGGTGTAACTCATCAGAGGTGGCATAAGCCACAGAAAATAACCACGCCTGTCGCACGTGTCCTGGGCGAGGGGCCAGCGACCACGCGAACAAAAGTGCCAAGAGGGCGTAGGCAAAAACGTGCGCAAATTTGCGCACGATCATGTGAAGGATATCCAGACACCCGTCAGGCGGGTATGAAACCCCAAGTACGGAAAGAATAGATTGTAAAAGCCAAGAACTGTGCTCTCCCGATGCCGTCTGAGATGACATAAAGAAAATGAGCCCCATCCAAAGGCAAGTGAGGCCCCAACGCCAAAAATAGGAAACGCCTTGCACAACTTCTCCTCATCGGGTTCATTCATCAAATCAACAATCTAACATCAAACCCCTGACCAAAAAGCCAACAACAGCTGTTCAGGTGCCCGGAAAATTGCTGCCGCGATCACTCATTCTTGCGGTTTTCCACACGTCATGGGTATTATGATATTTGCCGGGAATTGGGGGCGCCGCCTCCCAAATGTTACGCCAGCGATTGTTGAGTCCGTCTTCGTGCCGGTCCAATTCGCGCCCAGTCAAAGCGCTCAACACCGGTACAATGAGCCAAGACACACACCATCAGCACACATCTGCAAGGAACTTCTGGAAAAATGCCTCAAGTGGACGATACTTTGGAATTTGGTCATATCGACTACGAGTCGACATTTCGCAATCTCCAACAAGGAGACATTGTGAATGGGTTTGTCATCAAGGTAGGCCCAGATGAAGTCTTGGTGGATGTGGGGGGTAAGTCTGAAGGCGTCATTCCCATCCGAGAACTTTCGAGCACGCCTGTTGGCGACCCGCGGGAATTCGTTCAAGTGGGCGACGAACTCGAGCTGTACATCCTGCGGGAAGAGAACGAAGATGGGCAATTGACTCTTTCCAAAAAGCGGGTTGACCAGGCCCGCGGTTGGATTCAAGCCGTGAAGGATTACGAAGAGGAAAGAACCATCAACGCGCCTGTGAAGGATGTCGTGAAGGGTGGAGTTATCGTTGACTGCTATAAGCTCCGCGGCTTCGTTCCGGCTTCCCAACTCAGGACCAAGGGGCCTCACGAAGAGTTGGTCGGGCAAGAACTTCCGCTGAAGATCATTGAAGTTGACCAACGTCGCAACAAGCTCATCCTTTCTCACCGGCAAGCGATTGCCGCGGAAAAAGGCAAGCAACGCTCAGAAACCCTGGCGTCTCTGGAAGTGGGCCAAGTTGTTGAGGGCAAGGTGGTTCGCATCGCCGACTTCGGTGCGTTCATCGACTTGGGTGGAATCGATGGTTTGCTGCCCATTTCAGAAATTTCGTGGCAGCGCATCCAACATCCTTCGGATTCTTTGAAAATAGGTGACGACCTGACCTTGAAGGTTTTGAAGGTGGATCGGGACAGTCACAAAATCTCTTTGTCGCTGAAGCAATTGCAGCCTGACCCTTGGACCACTTTGGCACTTCGCTTCCGCGAAGGAGAAGTGATTGACGGCAAAGTCACCAAATTGGCATCCTTTGGCGCCTTCGTTGAAATTGAGCCGGGCGTCGAGGCCTTGCTCCCGACGGCGGAAATGTCAGAGAAGCAGGTCAAACCTGAAGAAGTGGTGGTCGTGGGACAAGAAGTACGGGCCGTCATCAAGCGATTCCGCCCCGAGGATCGGCGTATATCGTTGAGCCTGCGCGAAATTGCCCAAGACGTCACCCAAGACGCTCACGATGAGTACTCTGAGGATGTCGGCGATGGGTCGTCGGACGAGGAATAAGCCGCAGGGCGGATTAATAGCTTCGATCGAGCCGGGCAGCTTAGCTGCTCGGCTCAATCTCCTTGCGGGAGATAAGCTGTTGGCCATCAACGGCAAAACCCTGAGGGACATTATCGACTACCGCTACGAAATCGCAGAACCATTCATTGAGCTCACGGTGATGCGAGGGAATGAGATTTTTCAAAGTGAACTCGAAAAGGAAATCGATGAGGATCTCGGCATTCACTTTGAGTTAGCCGTCTTCGATAACATCATCGAGTGTCACAACAAATGTTCCTTTTGCTTCATTCACCAAATGGCACGTGGATTGCGTCACTCCCTTTACATCATGGATGATGACTATCGGTTAAGTTTTCTCCAGGGTAACTTTGTTACGCTCACCAACCTCAAACCTCACGACTGGAAGCGGATCTACCAAGACCGTCTGTCCCCCCTTAACGTCTCGGTACACACCACGAATCCAAGCTTGCGAGCAGAGATGATTAAACATCCCCAAGGGGGGGCCATCAAAAAACAACTGAGGCGCTTAACGCAACGGGGCATCGACTTTCACGCCCAAATTGTTTTTTGTCCTGGTTTTAACGATGGGGCAGAACTCGACCGCACGTTGCGTGATCTTGAGAAATTCAAGCCCCAACTCCAATCTATCGCCATTGTGCCTGTCGGACTAACCCAGTTCAGAACGTACCTGCCACAATTGGAGTCCGTCACCCCCAAATTGGCTCGGGAAACAGTTACTCAAGTAAAAACCTGGCAACGACATTACAAGGAGCGCTGGGGCGACCCAACCGTGCGCCTGGGGGACGAATTTTACATCATTGCCGATATGCCTCTGCCCAGTCACTCCCACTACGGCGACTATTGGCAATTGGGCGACGGGGTAGGCGGGGGAGCCTTGATGAGCCATGAATTTAAACGGGTGTCCAAACACCTGCCGGCCCAGGTGCCGCAACCGCGGGTGGTCACCGTTGTCACCGGGCAGGCGGGGGAACGCATCATGCGACCTTTGATTGCACGCCTGAATGAAATAGAAGGCCTTACAGTAAAACTACAAGTCTTGAAAAGCGAATTTTGGGGGCCAGAGATCACCGTGACAGGTTTGCTGACCTATCACGATTTAGTGACGAACCTGAAGGGAAAACCCATCGGCGATGCGCTCATCATTTCGCGGGTGATGCTCAAAGACGGGACCGACCTACTGCTTGATGGCAAACAAGTGGGTGATCTCGCCACGGCCCTTGAAATACCAGTCCACGCGGTTGAGAACTCGGCCAGAGGCTTGGTCGCGGGCGTCTTTGGAACGTCTGAGGCGAACCTCCCCGGTGGGGAATACGCATATCACGGCCCATACGAACCGAACCTGCCTTTGGCTGCTTTGAATTGATAGTGGGTCCGGCAGGGCCGGACCCGTTTCCAACCCACCTCTAGCGCGCTTCAATCCCCTCTTTTGGGGCCGCGTTGTAGCGGTCCGATGCCTCGGCTGAACCCGATTTTTCACGCCAGACTCCGATGGCAGCTTGCTTGCTACCACACAGCGCGCTCCCCAGCGCATCCCTGCCTGAGCGCATTAATTCCGTCGCTCGTATGCGCCCACGATCTAGATTCGGCGTTACCCGTTCCTGTAACTCACGCCGTACCTCCTCCCCAGCACGAGGGGTCAGCAAGGCTGTTCCCAACGCTCCAATGATGCCACCCAAAACCATCCAGCCTATTTGAACCATCATCGCCTCCTTTTGAATCCGCCTCGGCAAATCAGCCACGCCGTGCGAGAGGTCCTGCCAAGACACTTAGACCCCAGACCAAAAGAGCAGCCCCGAAAATAGAGGGGACGAGCGCCAAGCCGTTGACAATCGGTCCAGCAGGAAGCGAGAAGTAATGGAAAAGGTACCCGCCCAGCATCGCTCCGAAAAGCCCGGCTACGATGGCGCCGATCCAGCCACCCGGCATACGCCCTGGGACCAAGGCATCCCCTAGGAAACCTACAACCGCTGCGACCAACAGCAACCAAACGAATCCAAACACACGAGCCCCCTTCGGGGGCCCCCGTCCTCTCGGGCATCACAGTACCTGCGAGTCCAGTTAATTCCCCCGCCTTATTTGGAACAAGAGGCGTGACACCTTCTGCTCACAAGAGGGAAATTAGCACTCCGCTCAGCGATGTTACAACGCACCCCTGTGTGGCACCCCCTCAACCGAGGGGTCAATCGTCAGCCAACTGCTTCAATCGATCCAGATAATAACGCTCAAAATAACGATTGTGATAGCGACTCGTGCGATATGACATATTCTTGACAACCATTCCGCGCAACGGTACGTGGGCTTTGGTCAGTAATTCTTTGGCGGTCAACGTGTGTTGCCGGGTGGTCGAGCGAACATCAACCACCATCAGAACGTTATCCACAGAACGCCCCAGAACAGCCGCATCGGTGAAGAAATTAATCGGAGGAGAATCAAAAAAGATAGCGTCATAATCCTTTCTGAGTCGCTCCAACAAACGCTGGAATGATTTGGAATGCAGCGTTGATACGGGATCCGGAGGCACCGGCCCAGTGCACAGAATATCCAAATTATCGACCTCGGTAGGCTGAATCGCCTCCTCCGGCGTCAATCCTTCGTAGACAATATCGTAAATCCCCATCAGGTTGGGCCGATCGAAGTTAATGTGCTGCGATGGTGCGCGCAAGTCTGTATCGATAATCAGCGTGCGCCGACCCAGCTGGGCTGAGGTGATCGCAAGGTTTGCGAGAACGGTGGACTTGCCCTCTTTGGGCCCAGGACTCGTGATGAGAACACACTGATGTTCGATGTCTGGGTCAACCATCCGCGTATAAGTCTGCAGAGCACGATACGATTCCGTGACCGGAGACCTCGGATCATCCAGAACGACCAAGCGCTTGCTGGCGGCTTCCCGACCTTCCACCCAGGGGAGCATCCCAAGAATCGGCAAATCCAAAACGATTTCCGCATCCTCAGGGCGCCGAATCCGATCATCAAGAAATTCAACCAGCATCGCAATCGCTATCCCAAACACAATGCCCATCATGACGGCCATCCCCATCATCCTTGCGAGGGGTTGCAGCGAAGGCGTGGCGATGCTCGCCTCCTCGATGATTCTCATATTGCCGACAGAGATTGCCTCTGAAATACGTGCTTCTTGCATGCGGCGAACAAAAACGTTGTAGGTTTCGACAGCAGCCTGCTGCTGACGCAACAAACGGCTCATTTTTTGCTCTTTGGCGGGAAGCGCTGCAAATTTGGACTCGTAGATTCCCCGAGAGGAAGCCAAAGCCTTTTCCCGCGCCCCCAGCAGGAACAGCTCAGTTTGTGCGCTGATCAGTTCCCCGAGATATCTTTGCTCCGTGGGAGTACGCCCTAAAAGCAGTTGGTCATCCGTTAAGTTACTTCCCAAGAGGGTGCGTACCCGCTCCATCAAGCCCGTCTTGAGCCTCGCAAGACGCTCATTCGCTTCCTTGACCTCCAAAGAATCGTCTTTGTATTGGGATCGCGCGACCGAAACGGCAGCCTCACCTTTCGCCAGTTCACCCTGAAGTGCCGAAAAAACAGGATCGACCCGGAGCTTTTCTAAACGGGTGGCGAGGGTCAGGTCTGTCACCTCCAGACGACGCTTGGCGTCTTCAACCCGGGCTTCTGCAATCGAACGCTGAAGGCCGATGTCCAAGGTTTCCGAATCGATCGACGCCAACTTGCTTGCTGCGGCCCCTCCGACATCCGAGACGCTAAATATTTGCTCGGCCTGACGAAACTGAGAGACTGCCTCTTCGGCCTCAGCCAACATTCGTTCGGTTCGGGCGAGCTGCTGCTCAATGAATATACGGGTTTGACGGGCGGTCTCCTGGTGCATGGCCTTGTTCTTCTCAATGAAGACCCGGCCCACCTCGTTCACGACGTTCACGGTCAATTTCGGATCGTGCGATGAGAAACCGATCACGATAATGTCAGTATTGCGGTCAATGCTCGCAGTCAAACCGTTGGTAATCTGCTCAAAAAGCTGGGACCGCTCACGGTCCGTAACTTTCAAACGTTGCACCACCGCCTCAAGGTTGGGGCGCGTTTTAATCAGCTGTAACTGCGTGTTCACCGGATTGTTCCACGAGGGCATAGAAATGCCTGTCCCAGCCATCACCGAATTGGCGATCGCATTGGCCTCGTAGAGCATTCGCAATTGCGCAAAATAGACCGTTGGCTGGGCCGAGGCTTTCACCCACGTGAAGCCCGAGACCAAAGCGACGGTGGCCACAACCATCCACCACCGACGCACCAAAACCCCGATATAGAACTGAAAATCCATCGCTCTGGCTCACCCGACCGGCCAAGCAATACCGCTTGGGAGCTTTCCGCGAGATTGTCCGTTATTTAGTATGCCCCGTCTCGGGTGATCACCACCCAGAACGTTTTGGCGATAATAAACAGGTCGAGCAAGGGGGACCAATGCTCGATGTAGTAAAGATCGAGGCGTACCATTTCTTCTGATGTCAAGCGCGAGCGCCCGCTGACCTGCCACATTCCCGTGAGGCCAGGCAGCACAGTGAGGCGTCCCCAGTGCCAATCGCAATAATACCGGGTATCCTCGCTGGGCAACGGCCGAGGGCCGACCAAAGACATTTCCCCGCGAAGAATATTCAACAGTTGAGGCAACTCGTCTAAACTGTTGCGTCTGAGCCAACGCCCCACCGTGGTTAAGCGGGGATCGCAAAGGTCTTTGAACAAAAGTTCCTGCCGACCGGCCGGATGGCGAGATGTTTCTTTCTCCCCCGCCGGGTCGCCGCGCATGGTGCGAAACTTGAAAATAGTAAAAGGAACGCCCCCCCGCCCGAGGCGTTGCTGCCGGAACAGCACCGGGCCCGGGGAGTCCCATTTGATGAGGACAGCGATGACCGCAAACAGCCAACTCAAAGCCATCAACCCAACCAGCGAAACGCAGATATCTACGAGGCGCTTGAAGCCGCTGACGTTCAGGGCATCTTCCGGAGATGCATCCCGGGCGTTCAACCACTCGGTGTGTGTATCTGTGGCAATAGATATTGTCACATGCTCTCCTGCAATCTCTCGCTGTTGAATCCCATCGAGACCAACCGTTCCGCCAAGAAAACTGACCACTCACGCTTGAAGCGTTCTTCAGCAAACCTTTCAGAATACCTCGAAATCCACTTTCGATCAAATACACTGGCCGAATGCCGCTCAAGGGCCTCAAGCAAGGACTCGACAGATTGCTTGTCAAAAAGGACGCCGGTTTTTCCCTCCAAGACCGTTTCTTTCGCCCCACCCCGGCCGAATGCGACCACGGGAACGCCGGCGGACATCGCCTCCACAGGGGCGATACCGAAGTCTTCGATCCCGGGAAAAACAAACCCACGCGCCCCCGAAAAGTAGGTGCGTACTTCCTCATCCGAGCGCCGGCCGAGAAATTGAATATTTGGACCGGCTTTGTGCTCAAGTGCCTGACGCTCTTTTCCATCACCGATGACCACCAAGGGCCACCCCAACCGGTTGAACGCCTCAACCACGAGGTCAACGCGCTTATAGGCAACCAGCCGACTGACCACGAGATAATAGTCGGAAGGTTGGCCGACTGACTTAAGCATTCTCACGGGTGGATAAATGACACGCGCCCGTCGGCGATAGTATTTTTCAATCCGCCTTTTCACGTAGTGCGAGATGGCCACAAATTCATCGACTCCTGCGCTCGAGAAAGTATCCCAGGCCCTCATGTAATGCATGAGGAACGGTAACATCGCACGCTGAAAATTCGAGAGCGTCTCAACTTCGCGATATTCTTGATACATATCCCAAACATAACGCAGCGGGCTGTAACACATGCACACGTGATGACTGCCTGGTGCGGTGATCACCCCTTTGGCCACGGCGTGGCTACAACTGATCACCACGTCGAAACCGCGTAAATCCAGGGATTCCGCTGCACACGGAAACAAAGGGAAATAGCGCATGTAAGCGTCGGGGCCACCCGGAAATTGCTGCAAAAAGGTGGGCCGGATGTCCCACTCCCGCATCATGTCCGGCATTCGACTTTTTGAATAAACCGTCGTAAAAATCGGCGCATCCGGCAACATGGTTCGCAGGGTCTCAAGTACCCGTTCGGCTCCCCCGCCGCCGCCAGCTGTCGCCAAACCATCGTGAACGATCGCGATTCGCGGTTCTCGCATTTCGTGATTCCTCGTGTGCAAAGCCCTCCCAATTTGAATAAACGAGGACTGCCATTGTCAGGGTATATTGCTGACGGGAGCGCTGCCAACCCTTCCGAGGTCTGCGTGCTAAGCAAATATCTCAAGACGATACTCAATGGGGGTGTACCCGAACGTGAGGTGCGTCCGCTCGAAGACGGCCTGAATGCCTTTGAAGCGGGTAAGCACGACGAATCCTTGCCATTGCTTCTGGAGGCATTAAAAGATGCGCCTCACACCCTCGCCGCATTGGTTGCGGTGGGACGCATTTATCACACGCGTGGCACTGCCGACGAAGCGGTCAAATTCTTGCTGCGTGCGCTTGAATTGGATGGTCGCAATCCGCTTGTGAACTACCTCCTCGGGGAACTGGCGCTAAACGAAGGCAACGCCACGATGGCAGCCAAGTTTTTCGAAAAAGCCCTCAGTACAGACCCTGACTACACGGATGCGCATATTCGCCTGGGGATGGCCTATAGAGAACTAAAACAGCCTCAAGAGGCCATCAAGGCCTTTGAAAAGGCTATTTTCTTAGATCGTCAGGCCGTCGTTGCACGATTTCAACTGGCCCAGGTGTGCCTAGAGGTGAAAGATACCCGAAGGGCCTTGACCCAGCTCCATCTGGTCAAAGAGATACACGGCGACTATCCCCCCGTATTCTTGCTGCAGGGTGAGATACAATTCGGACTTGGAGATTATCGTCAAGCGATTATAGAGTTAGAACGGGCCCTAGAACTCGGATTAGATGGGGCCCACGCACGAGAGCTTCTCGGACGAGCGAACGACCGGCTGGGCAACCGAGAAGGGGCCATCAAGGCCTACGTGGGCTGCCTCGAGCGCGAAAACCGTCCTCATATTCGCTTCCGGTTGGCTGAGATATTGGAAGAGTTGCGGAAATATAGCGCAGCGCAGGAGCATTACACAATATTGGTCGATGATCGATCGTATGGTGATGCGGCGCAAGAGGCGCTCAAAAGAATCAAGCAGTTGCTGGCCGATATTGCGACCGAACTGGCCGGCGAAAGTTCTTGAGGGAAAGGACATAGCGCTGAAGGCCCTGACGCTACGATGCTGCGAGCCTCTTTAGAACCAACAGGGTGACGTCGTCCCTTGGCCCCCTATCTCCCACAAATCCCCTGAGGTCCTCTTCAATGGCCGTCAAAATCCCTGCGGCATCAAGGTGTGCCGACCGTTTGAGAACCGCTGACAACCGCTCTGTCTCGTATATATCCGGTTCTATGAGCTTTTCATATGGTCCCCTGCGTGCCTCGGTGACACCATCGGTATAAAAAATGAGGACATCTCCTGGTGCCAGATTAATCCGCTGCGCCCGATAGTGGGTGGCTGCGCGCACACCGAGAGGAAATCCTGGGAGTGGCTCATACTCGACGACTGCCTCTCGATCAGCACGCCAATGCAGGGGAGGAAAATGTCCCGCGCAAGCGTACTCAAGTACGCCGCCCTTTTCCTCTAATAGTGCGTAAAGACAGGTCGTGTAGGACTTAACTTGCGCGTGCCGCGTCACAGAGAACAACAGTCGATTCAACGCCTCCAATGTGTCGACGACCGCAGGATTAGATTCAATCTGATTGTAAAGACAAGACTTGAGCATCGCGGTCGCCAGAGCGGCGGCAAATCCCTTCCCTGCGACATCAGCAACGGCCAACGCGATACGATTCCCTGAAAGCGAAACACAATCGAAATAATCTCCCGACGCTTCGTGGCACGGTATCGATGACGCGGCAAATTGAAACCCGTCGACCGCCGGCAAAACGCGCGGCAGCATGGCCTCTTGTACTTCTCGAGCACGTCGAAGGTCCTGCTCGATTCTATCTTTGAACAACCTCGCCTCAACCAAAGAAGCCGTCTTGATGGCAGCCGCAAGTGGCAAACGGGTCGCCGCCAAAAGCGCACGATCGTCAAGCGAATACTCCTTATCCGAGCGACGCGGCCCCAAAATTAAGAGTCCCACAACCTCCTCACTCAAAAGCAACGGTATCCGATAATGACGCCCGATGGCTGCCAAAGCAGACAAAGACCCCGTACTGCCCGAACCTGGCTCATATTCGTTTTCAACAGCACCGCCAAAGCGCAACAACAACTCATCATCACCTCGAATGCGTAATTCTGGTAATGGAGCCTCCCCCCAAACAGCGTGCGGTCCGGCTGCGATTAAGGAATCTGCTCCAGGCTCCCGGGTCAAAATGTAAACAAAACGGGGTCCTAGCGCCTCATCAATCAAGGCCAGAAAATCCTTTTGAAGGGTATGGACATCAATCGAAGACTGGGCTGCCTCCGTCACGCGGGCCACTATCGAACGAAAATCGTACGGGACCCGAGAAAATAAGCGATTCACGGCCCGGCTCACCGCATCACGCAAGGGCACAAATGACACCGCAATCATTGCCGTCACCAACGCACTTTCCCACGCCGTCCCTTGCAAACCTAGCGCTGAGGCGACCCAGCGAACCATCCCCGCTGCCGCAAAGTATCCACCCAGCAAAAATGAAGTCAATACCGCATAGGTCGTGGTTCGCTTAACAATGATATCGATGTCGAACATTCCGTGGCGCACGATGGCGTAACTCGCCGAGAGGGGAAAGACCACGAACAGCAGCGACGTGGCCGACAGAATGACCGGTGAAGGCGGGAATCCAAAAACAAAAAGCGGCACGTTAGCAAGTAACGCATAGGGGAGATATGCGATTGCAATGCCAAGCAGAAGAACCTGTAATTGCGCCTTCTGGCGAACGTCCGCCGTCCATCGAGAGCGAATCAAAAACACGACAAGCCCGACCAACAGAACGAAATTCGCCCAGGCGGCAGAAATTACTTCCCCCCATTCCACCGCACGCGGTGCGATACCCACGTCGAAAAAAACCCACAGAATCGGGGCGAATAGAATCCCACTCAACAGGTAAGGAAGCATCCTCCCGGCAACCCTGCTCTCAAATGGGCCTGCGATAGACGGAAAGGTCAAGGCCATCGCAAGGGCACCGCTGGCATACAGCATGACGCTCGCGTAGTACCACAAAGGATGAAACAAGTAGGTCCATTCAAAGTCGATATCGAGCAATCCGTAAATTGCCCACCCCACGCAGAAAATAAAATTTGACTGGGCGGCAGGATTCACGGGGCGTAGCCACAGCGCTGCAAATCCGAGCAAAGCCATCCCAAGCGGAAGCCCCAAACGCACCAGAAAGGCGCGCACGAAATCTGAAATACCAAATGGCTGCGTTTGCACGCTCACATCTATCGTGCGCCCTTCTCGCTGGCAGCGATATTTTACGAGGGTGGCGTGCGCAAGACTTCGCGCATACGCTTTGACTTCGACCCCTCGAGTCAGAGGAAGGCCGTCAGCCGCCAGAATGCGGTCTCCGGGCCTGAGACCGGCCTGAATCCCCGGTAGGTAGGACTCATTGGTCATCCAAACGGTGCCGACCCGGTTCACGCGAAAGCCCGGATACGTTTGCCCCATCTCGCCCCAACAGGCTGAAAATAAGACACCCCAAAGCAAAAAAACCGTCGCGAGCCCCATCAAGGCAACCAGGCGCCACAGGCCTGATGCAAGAATTCGGGCCTTCTCAGGGCGGCTCAAACGGGGCACCTCAGACAGCAAGTGGATCAACACGGATGATGGCCGTGTCCAATACCGGGCGAATCAATGATGCGTACTCTCTTTGTCCCAGTTGGGCGGCTAGACCCATCGCTTCCTGGTGGAGGGCGGATATGCGCCATTGCGTATATTCCAAAGCTCCGCTCGCTCTCACCACCCGTCGCAATCGCTCCTGAAAACTGCGGGATAATGGCAGAGGAACACCGAGCATTTCCGCCACTTGGGGGTCGAGATCTTTCGCAACCATCAATGGGAGCGTCACCTTTAACTGGGCGAGATCCGAATGTGGCCCGAAACACAAATAGGCCTCCAGATCGCTTGCCGCCTGATACATCTTGCCCAGCAAGACGCCAAACTCCCACCACTCATTAAGGTTCGGCACTCGGCACACCGCAGGAGCGAGACACAACACAGCGGCCAAGGCACCCCCTGCTTTTTGGGCTCCAATCTCCAAAATCCTGCTCTCATCCCAAACCGTATTTGCTGACGCACACAGATCGCGATGCTGTCCAGCCACCAAGGTCATCCCAGCACGAGCAAAGGTATCTGCCCAGACGGCGCGCACCTCCGGCTCAACATTGGTCTGTGCGAGACAACGGGCCTGGGCAGACAAGAGAAACAACCCGACATTAACCGCATCGCGCCAACCCCAATGCCCCCAACCAGGAATCGCTGCAAGATCATCATCCTGCGCATCATCCACAATGTCGGCGGCGCAATGATAGAGGATTGACGCGGCAACCAAATCATCGCACAGGACCGGATTCAATCCTAAATAACTCGCCGTGCGTCTCGGCAATTCCGGAACACACCACAAAGGCGCGCGGCGATAGAGCAACAATTTTCGCTCCAACACGCACGACAGTTGGCCCTTCAATTCAGGCGTGAGGTCTGGATGAAGCAGAACCTCGCGCACGCGGCGTGCGGCAGACAGAAAACTCAACGCCGACCTTAGCCTCCCGGGGGAACCTTTATGCCATTAATTTCGACAATACCAAGGCCAGAGAACACCTCCGCCATCCGTTTGGGGTCCGTGCGCAGGGTGCCAATCGAGGCGCGTAGAGTCGCTTCATCCAAGCGTTCTAAGTTGGCCTCAAACATTTCCTGCAAATCCCCCCCGCCCAATAAAGGAACCTTATCATAGGCAATCAGGCGGTCCAACGTATCAGCAAACACCGACAAACTCATCCTGGTCTGGGCGTCCTTCATCGCCTCTTGTAAGGGACGTGGAAGATTTTCCGCGATGGGGGACAGGGCCGCCACAGGGTCGGTCTTTAACGACGAGCGAAAATTTGCATCCTCCAATAACAGACGCCCAAAGCGTCTGACGGCATCTATTTCAATGGCACGGTATCCTTGCTCTGTTGCGCTGGAAAAACTCATCGTGCCACCCTGCATTTTCTGGACAATTTCAAGCCGTTTTTGTTGATCGATAAATTGTGATTGTTCCGCAGGTGATAACCGCTCCCAAGTGCCCGCCAGTGCCCTCGAAGGATCCTGTGTAAACGCACTAATGAAGGCCAAATCTTGCGCAGCGACCCCCTTCTGAATGCGCATAAACACTTCTCGCAAAGGAGGCAATTCCACCCCGCGTTCTTTCGATTGGAGGCCAGAACGCGCTTGTTCTCCCAGTGCTCCCACGTCCAAGGCAACACCATTTGCTTTTGTAATTCGTTCGAGTGAATCCTGCGAAATCCCTGACTGCGCGAGGGCGGTCGCAATTTGCTGAGGATCCTGACCGGCAGATTGCAACATCCGCGCAACGTCAGCAGGAGCAAAGCGACGAGAGTTCGCGTTCAGGTACAAAAACTTATCGGGCGCCTTACGCAGCAAAAGCTCAGGGTCCATATAAAAAGCCCGAAAACTCTCGGCAAAATCTTCCAGCGGATTCACCATCGAATACCCCATCGCCTCTACACCAAACACCTCAAAGATCGCTTCACGCAGCGTGCGCTTCACTTTGAGGGTTTGTTCAAACTCTGAACGAAGTTCCGGATCCTGAATCTCGGCCAAAGTTTTCGCGATCGCTTGCGGGGTCAAATCCTCCGTAAAATTCTCATAGACAAAATTGTTGGTGCGACCTGGGCGAACGCCAGGGTTCAGGGCACGAACCGTCCCTGCCTCATCAAAACCGAACGTCTCGCGACCCTCCGCATCCTTCCAGGCAGACAATTTAGACCAATCGCGCATACTTCCCAACTCGGTTTGAGCGCCAAATTGAATCTGGTGTCCTATCTCGTGTACCAAGACCTCTTGCATCCGAGAGGCTTGGGCGTCGCCCACTTCTATCACCCGTTTGCGATACTCGGCCAAGGCGTGAGGAAACCACGCCCGCAACATCAATCCGAGCGGGGCGGTGAGAGCAAACTTCTCGAGCACTTCGGCCGCACGGTAACCTGTTCGGCCGAGCACCCCTCGGCCCGCCTCCACTTCCACAACCGCAGCGCCGTCAGTCTGTCGATTAAAATGAGCCTCATCAAAGCGAGAAACCGACACCCGTCGAAACGTCACGCCCTGCACCAGAGCGCGATCCGAGGGGGTCAATGCATCCAAAACCCTAAAGGCAATGGCCGCATCCGAGATTCGAAAAAGTTCCACCGGCTCGAAAACAACGCCTTCTCCCCCCACAGTTTTGCTTGCTTTGGCTAACAGACGCTTGGACAACTGCAGTGTGGCGGTCCGCGCATTGGCTGAAAGGTCTTTCGATATGTCTCTCAAAACCTGCTCGGGCAGGGCTTTCAATGCGGCCTGATCCCGCGCCGACAATCGTTGAAAAGCCGGCGGAAATACAAAGGGCGTCGCGGCACCACTCCCCAGGGCCACGTTATCTTGCCCTACCCCCACAATCGCAGCCAATGCCTCCAAATTAATGGGGCCTGTGGCGCGCTGTCCAGGCAAATGACCGGTTCCGGGGACTGAACCCGTATTTTTTGAAATATGACTCACAAAACCTCCTGGCACGACACACTGAGAATGCATCGAGCAGCCTGGCCGTGATTTTCACGCCACCCAATGGGCTCGACAAATATTGTGGTTGAGCCCTGAACCGGATGAACCGGTCCACGCACTCAAGAGCAGACTCCTGGTTATATACCCACGCCGTTAAGAGGGCCCCGCGCCAAGCCTTAACGTGTCGTGCGTTGCAAAAACAGGTCCCATATTTTCTCAGCGAGATCTCTTTTGGGAAGTTCCGGCCATTCGACAACAGGCCCTTCCCGCTCCACGATGAGAATGTGATTCATATCGCTGTCAAAGCCGACTCCCAAACGACTGACATCATTGCCAATGATCCAATCGGCCTTTTTCTTCAGCAGCTTCTCGCGCGCGGCTCTTTCAGGATTTTCCGTTTCCGCCGCAAAACCGATCAGAAACTGTTTCCCTTTTCGTTGCCCAAGCTCCGCGAGAATGTCCGGATTGGGAACAAGTTCCAACCTCCAGGTTTCGCCATCTTTTTTTCGCTTTGAGGTGGCAGCCTGCTGCGGTCGGTAATCAGCCACTGCCGCCGTCATCACCACGACATCTTGCTCATCGAAAACGGAATGAACCGCCGCCTGCATCTCCAGTGCTGTGTTGACAGACCGCAGTCGGACGCCGACAGGAGCAGTTGAGGGCTGTGTCGTCACCAGCGTGACATCCGCACCGCGTCTCGCTGCGGCATCAGCGATCGCGTGTCCCATCCGCCCACTCGAGCGGTTACCCAGAAAACGCACCGGATCAAGCGGTTCGCGGGTGCCACCCGCCGTGACCAAAACCCTGACTCCCTTGAGAGTGTCTTTCGTGGACGTGAACGCCAAAAGCCAGTTCTCTAACTCTTCCGGCTCAGGGAGGCGGCCGATCCCCTCATCGCCACAAGCCATTTGACCCGTCCCCGGGGGAATCAAGTGAACACCGCGACGCCTGAGCGTCTCAATATTTTCCTGCGTCGCCGGATGGGCCCACATCCGAGGATTCATCGCAGGCGCAACAACGAGGGGGGCGTGACCGGCCAAGGCGGTCGCACACACAACGTCATCGGCCAAGCCTGCTGCCAACCTCGCCAGTGTGTTGGCTGTCGCAGGGGCAATCAAAAAGACATCCGCTGTCTTTCCGATTTCGATGTGACCAATGCCCCGCGAGGCGGGGAAATCAAAATCTTCACCTGACGACCACATATTGGCGTGAACAGGTCGGGCCGTTATCGCCTCAAACGTGAGAGGGGCGACAAATTTAGTCGCCGACTCTGTCATTAAGACTTGGACACCCCAGCCACGCTTCCGCATCCGGGATGCCAATTCAATGGTTTTGTAAGCAGAAATTCCGCCGGTAACCCCCAAGAGCAGACTGGGCAAAAAAGGCCTCTATCCACTATAACAGGGCTGCTTCAGCCTCTTGACGTTGATGATCGGCCAATTCACGCAACGCCAACTTGATGGGCTTGCTCGCCTCAGGAGTGGACATCAACATGGGATCGTCCTTGATAGACTTCGCGCGGCGCGCCACAGTCAATACCAATTGATATTTGTTTTCTGTGTTGTTGAGCAATTCTTGAGCTTTATCTTGCATTCCAGACATGGTGGTCTTCCTTCCAAAAATATACGAGGGTTGGATTATCGTGAGCCGCTGCGATGCACCCGGCATCGCTCCGCCGAAAAAATTGCTTGAAATTTCTGAACAGCCCGCTCGAGATCGTCATTGACGACCCTGTAATCATAGGCAGACAAATGACTCAGTTCACCGTCAACCATCTTCAAACGTTGCTCAATGGCCTCGGGCGACTCCGAACGACGGTTTTTCAGGCGTTCCACCAACGAAGCGGTGGACGGAGGCAGCACAAAGATGTAGACACCGCCCGGCATTTTTTCCCGCACCTGAATCCCACCTTGAACTTCAATTTCAAGAATGACATCAAATCCGGCCGAGAGTTGTTCCTCAACAAACTGTCGGGGGGTGCCGTACCAATGGTCTCCAAATTTCGCGAACTCCAACAATTCGTCCGACTTCACCATGCGCTCGAACTCTGCGGGGGTTCGAAAAAAATAGCTTTCCCCTTCTACCTCCCCGGGGCGTGGCGCACGCGTGGTCACGGACACGGACACCCGGGTTTGAGCATCCCGTTCTAAGAGGGCTTTGACGATCGTGCCTTTACCAACCCCGGAAGGCCCCGAAACAATAAAAAGTGCGCCGCCTTGCGCCCCAGAAATCAAGCCAGGGAGGGCACTGCCTTGAGCGTTGAGCAACATCACGCCCTCAATCCTCCTCCCCTTCAGTCCGCAAATCATCCACTTTGAATTGTGAAAACCGATTGGCAACGGTTTCCGGTTGAATCGCGCTCAGAACCACGTGCTGGGAGTCCATAATCATCACGGCCCGGGTGCGGCGCCCGTAGGTCGCATCAATGAGATGCCCCGCTTCCCGCGCATCTTGGACGATCCGCTTAATGGGTGCCGACTCAGGACTCACAATCGCAATGACCCGACCGGCTGAAACCATATTCCCGAAGCCAATATTAACCAGTTTTAGGTCCAATTGGACACCTCAAGCCATCGCCCAAGCCGTCCGCGCGACCCGGAGACTCTCGCGCGCCAGCAGACGTCAACTGTCTACAAGTCTACCACTGGCGAAAAAACACCACAACGTACTCTAGTCTTAGCACGTGAAGTGTCCAGGCGCTTACTTCCAGAGTGGTACGAAAAACTTCGCGAGCGCGGCCATCGCAGGAGGCAACCCCACAGCCTTTGTACTGCGGGAATCTGTTGAACCGGCCCGCGCGAAACTTTTCACCTCTTGGGGAGTCGTGGAAACCGCCTTGACAGGGATTTCGCGGTCCATCACGAAGCCCAACTGTTCGCGAGCCAAGCGTTCAACGCCCGCGTTCGTCTTCGCGGCTGCAATTTGCGAGCGAAGGTCCCGGTGTTGGGCCTCTACAGCCACCTTCTCGGCTTTCAACATACCGGCCTGCCGAAGCAAGTGAACCTCTTGCAACCCGAGGCGGAAAATCAAACCTCCGAGATACAAAACAACACCGAGAAAAGCAAGGGTTGAAAACAAAGAAGGTGCAGCAACCATCTGGGAGGCGCGAGAATTTTTTCCCGTTTCCAGACGCCTGAGCGACCGCTGTCTGGGCATCGAATGGACTCCTGTCCGGGGGCAATAACACCCCGAAGCGTGATCAAGTTAACCTTGGCCCGGATCGACGTCAAGAAGATTGTCCGCCAATTTACATAACGTAACAAAAATGAGACCGGCGGAGGCCTCTCAACGACACTCGAACGCAAAAGACGCCAGTGTATAATGGCAATTCAGGTTCGAGTCTCCATATTCTGTGAAACAAGAACCGATGCGCTGTGCGCTGGGACACAGGTTAACCACTCCCAATCGCCCTCAAATCATTGCCACAACAAGGGCCTCCACTCAGAAAGATTTTCCATTGGACACCTCCGCGCCTCACCCTGTTGCTCCCATTCAAACGCCACTGAATACCATTAGTGGAAAAGTCACGATCAAGAAGGGGCGCGAAACCCGTGTGAGCAATGGTCACCCGTGGGTTTTTAGCGGGGAAGTGGTCGCCGTGCCACCCGCCGAAACGGACGGACAACTCGCAGTCGTCGAAGACTTCAGAGGACGCTTCCTTGGCATCGGGTTCATCAATACGCGGTCGAACATCTTGGTTCGCCTTCTCAGCCGGCAACGGGAATCAATTGATGCCTCGTTTTTCGCAAGAAGGGTTCGCGAAGCCATTTCTGTCCGGCACAAATACGCACGCCTAAGTGGCGACTCTCAAGCAGGCTATCGCGTCATCCACGCCGAGGCAGACGGGCTGCCCGGGCTCATTGTGGACCGATATCACAACTGGCTCGTAGTCCAGGCACTTTCGATGGGAATGGCAGCGCGGTTGCCCGAATTACTGGATATCCTGCGTGAGGAACTCTCGCCGCAAGGAATTTACGAGAGAAGCGACGCTCCTGTGCGAACATTGGAAGGCTTACCGCGCACAAGTGGTGTGCTCTGGGGCCCTCCCCCTCCTGCCAAAATCGTCATTAACGAACACGGGGCGCTATTCGAAGTAGACATTGTCAATGGTCAAAAAACGGGATTCTTCCTCGACCAACGACTCAACCGGGTGCGACTTCGGGAACTGGTGGTGGGGCACCCTCACGTGCTGAATACCTTCTGCTATTCGGGCGGATTCAGCATTGCGGCGGCTCTGGGCGGGGCAGAATCTGTTCTCAGTGTTGATATTTCACCGGAGGCCATTGAACTTGCGCAGCGGAATGCTGAGCTCAACGGGGTGGCGTCTCGCTGTGAATGGCTGGCCGCTAACGCTTTCGATACCCTGCGCGAGTTGGAGAAAGCCGAAAAGCGTTTCGATTTGGTCATTCTCGATCCGCCTGCTTTCACGAAGAACAAGGAATCGATCCCAGGAGCCATCCGCGGTTACAAAGAAATCAACCTACGCGCGATGCGCCTGCTCAACAGTGGTGGCTTGCTTGTTACCAGTTCCTGCTCACATCACATTACACCCGCGATGTTCACTGAAATTGTAGCCTCGGCTGCGGCGGACACCCGAAAACGCGTGCGCCAAATAGAGTTGCTCGGGCCCTCGCCCGACCACCCCGTTCTCCCCTCTGCTCCGGAAACGGACTACCTCAAATTTATGGTAGTCGAGGTCAGTTAATTTTTCCGTTCAGCGCCCATTGCGGATCGAGCCAGGCATCAGCCTGAATGCGGCCGCAGTTCCTTGGGAACCATTGCGCACAAAAATACTATTTTCCAATAAAACGACTTGAGACAGCCCCGGATTGCCAATGGCTCGTATCAAATTGATCCCATCCACCACACGAGTGGTGTCGAATTGCACGGCAAACTCTGGCCCCTCCGAGTCTTTCCCAATGGAAACGTCACCCCCGTTGGCGTCTGTGAAGAAAAACTCAACTTCGGTGATGTCCGACTGTTCAGGAGGCAACTGTAGGGCCAAGGTGATGGTGCCAGCCTGTACCTTGTAGGGCGGCACAAGATTGATCCCTCTCCCCGTGCAGGCCGAAGAAGCCAATAACAGGGCCCCTAACAAAACAATTGGTACACGCATCACGTTAAAACCTCATTTCCACTCGCGCCAGCGGCCCGAGTCGATTGAAGTTATACCCACTGCCCCCGTTGGCTAGCGAAATATCGAAACCCAAAGAAGTTCTCACTGTCCCCAGATCGTAATAAAGGGCCGGTGTGGTCCAGACGGCGAAAAGAGGCGCGATGTCCTCAGGAACCTCCAGAGCACCGAACAAAACGCCTCCCCCTAAACGCCAATCCAAACCAAAAACCTCGGCGAACGGCGCCAGCAGACGCGTGTGAAATGAGGGCCCGTGAAATAGTTGAGCGGGTGCATTCAGCACGGTGGCCTGCTCAGGCGGAAAAATGGGCGAGGGCACGTTGTCCGGGCCGAAACCGACACTCACGGTATTCAGGTAGCGGACATGGTATCCTGCGCCGAGAATCATCTCGGACCCGTTCCAAGGCGAAAACGGGTAACCAAGGCCCGTGTTGAGCATATACGTGTCACGTTCATTGCCCGTGAGATTACCGGTCTGCTCGTCCGTCACCAGCAAACGATGATGATCCACATTTAGATGGTAAACCCAATCCCCGAGGCGGCTCTCAAAGGCTACTCCTTGGACGCTTGCGCCATCGGCTTGAAATTCGTGAAGCGGATTATCGGGCAATCCACTCTTCTCCGAGACCGTCACCGGGAAACCGCCGAAAAAACTTAGACTGGTCGTCGGAGTCGCCACACTGGATGTCTCATCCGGCTCAGGCTGGCGCGGTGGTTTCGGAATCGGAGTCGGCTCGACGCTCGGCGTCGGCTCAGGCGTGGGAGTGACTTCGGCACTGGGCGTGGGCTCGGGAGTGGCCGTGGGCTCTGGCGTCGGCAACGGCGATGGTGCCGGCGGTGTCCATAGGGGACGTGGCGTCTCGGCGACCGGCGGCGCTGGCTGTGGAATCACTTTGCCTTTTCCCGCGATGGAGATTGAAAAGTTAATGTAATCGTTGGAGGGATCCGCCGTCACATTGAATTGTGAAATCCCTTGAGCCGCTACCTCAACCGTCACGCGATCATGCTTGGCGTGCTTGGGGCGAGGCCCCACCGAGTATTTAAAGTCGGTGTGGCCGAAGGTCTGAAAAAACGTTCGCGTGGCCTCAGGAACTTTAGAGATGGGGGCCTTAGAGGGAGGAGAAGGAATCATTGCAGGCATGGCTGCCGAAGGAAGCGCCGGCGCAGGACCATCCTGAATCGTGAGGACAATCTGCCGCCGCGACGCATCATTCAAAACCAAAACATCCGCGCCCTCCTTGAACTGGAGCACGACACGCGTCAAACCACCCGGACGAGGGGCCGCTGTCCAGCGAACCAAAGCGGCGCTTTCTGGAACCAAGCGGGTGATCAAGCGACGAGCGCGTGGAGACGCCTTGAAGTCAAAATAAATGCGCGGCGGCCCCGTTAACTTGTCGCTCTCAAAGGTCGGAAACTGCCCAAAATAGGGGATTAAAACCGCTTTCTTGTTCGCATCGTAGCGCGGCGTGCCCAATTCCGAACCGGCGGCCTGGGCTGGCGCAGGAACGAGCAAGGCTGGAAGCGCAACCAGCGAGGACAAAACGGCGGAGCGGTACAGCAAGTAAGACATGTTGACCCCTTGGGCATCGGTTCGAAAAACGGCCACAACCTCGAAAAGACGGCCATGACGGGCGCTATCGTAACACCCGGGGTTTACAGAATCTGTGCGCCACGCACCAGGATTTACATAATCGCGAGCGCCGGAAGGTTCAACCGACCCCTTACCTAGAAAAATTCGGGCCATCCGCAAAACTGCAGATGGCCCGTGGCAGAGGATTCTAAAATAAGTGCCGTCTAGTAGGTCGGATAACCAGGCATACCGGCCGGGCCTGCTCCATAGGCTCCATAGCCACCCATCGCAGGCGCCCCGTAGGGGCTGCCCGAAGAGTAAACCGACGCCGCGGGGGCCGTCTGCATGGTCTCAACGGTGACTTCTGCGTCGTCCATCCCGTTTTTTGTAGAGGTCACTTCAAAGGGAAAACTTTGCCCAGGAGCCAACTGGGATATCACCTGTGTTTTGGTTTCCTCGGTCACAAAAGTTTTCGTAAACAGACCTTTCTTGTCCTTGAAATCGATTTTGAGAGTGCCGGAGAGAGGCGTGCTGCTCACGTTGACAACCGAGCCTTTGACCACCAACTTTTTCAGAATCAAGCCGGTCTTCGACTTCTCGACCCCACTCACAACAAGAGACCCCAACGTGGGCCCCTGGTAACCCGGATTACCAGGCATGCCAGGGAGAGTGGGTAGGGTTGGCGGCACCACGGGCTGGACCGGCTCCACAGGGAGGGCAGGCTCGACAGGAGGCGCCGGGGGCAACGCGGGTTCTTCCGGATCTGGCAAATTAGCAGGCATCCGATTACCACAGCCGACCAAGGCAACCGAGACGATCAAAGCGCTGTAAACAGCCAGGCGGTTGAACTTGCTCTTTAAAGACATCAAGACTTCCCTCCACACAAGGTTCAACCGACACACTTTACACACAACGCTTTGAGGTTGACCCAGAGACTTTATAGCCTGCAGCCATAGAAGTCTGACGCCAGTGAAGTTATGTCACGATTAAATTTCGGGAAATCGTGAGTAATCTTGGTGATTTCGTATTCAATCAGGGAGTAAAAAACGGAGAGAATGCCGAAACCAGCATCGCCGCAGCAACAGCAATCGCGATCGCCGCGGCGATCCAGTCGCGTTTTCGCGGTTTGCGACGGGAAGAAGGTTTCTTCTCAGAAGAGGTGCCGGCGCTGCCAGTGCGTGAGGGTGGCGAAGAGATACGACGAGCCATGGCTCAGATCTTATCACAGCGCCTAGAACACGCAGTGCCACGCCCGTGACGTCCGCCAGCGAGCATCCATCCCGTTCAGTCTTTTTTCACACCCAACGACGCGGCGCCGCTCAAGGGGGAAGCCAACAATCGGAGTTCCGGATCCAGGGCGATCGCCTTGGCATAAGACTCCCGGGCCTGTCCCAGTTTTCCTGCCGCCACCAGTGCCTCCGTCAGGTAAAAATGAATGAGTCCAAAATCTGGCCGCAGCGCACGGGCCTCACCGAGGTATCGAACGGCGTCTGCGGGACGTTTCAGTTTCAACGAGACGACGCCCGCATTGTAATGGGCATCCAGATACGATGGGTCAGCAGCCATCGCCCGCCGGTATAGCCCGAGGGCCTTTTCTAATTGCCCTTCCTCCTCGGCGATTACACCGAGGCCGTTATGGGGATTGGGATTCTTTGAGTTCAGGCCTATG